>CAWAOO010000007.1:0-791951 GCA_963783735.1 uncultured Actinomycetota bacterium
CAAACATTCCATGAAGGGGGCCCTGCACGCGCGGGGCCCCCTTCGTGCGTCGGGCCCGGTGGGCGAAGGCGCGCGGGCGCACGTGCAGGAGCCGAACGAGGAGAGCCACCATGGCGCAGAACAGCGCACCACGCCGCGGACCGTCGAGCGGACGGTCGGGCGGGCAGCCCGGCGGAGGTTCGGGGGGACGTCCCGGCGGAGGTTCGGGCGGACGCGGCGCGGCGGGGCGCGGCGGGGCGCGGGGAGACGCGGCTCGGGGCGACGCCGGACGCGGGAGCGCCGATCGTGGTCCGCACGCGACCCGCGCCGATCGGCCGGCCGGGACCTTCGACAACAGCGAGCGCCGTGGGGGGCAGCGGCTCGCGCCGAAGGCTCCCCGCCTGCCCGACCCGAGGATCGCCGAGGGGGTCACCGGCAAGGAGCTCGACCGGTCGGTGCGGCAGCAGCTGCGGACCCTGAGCAAGGAGAACGCGGACGGGGTCGCGCAGCACCTCGTCATGGTCGCCGGCCTCCTCGAGGCCGGCGACCTCACCGGCGCCCTCGCCCACGCCGAGACCGCCGTCCGCCGGGCCGGGCGCGTCCCCGCGGCCCGGGAGGCACTCGGCATGGTCGCCTACCGTCAGGGCGACTTCGCCCGCGCCCTCGGTGAGTTCCGCACCGTGCGCCGACTCAGCGGCTCCTCCCACCTCCTCCCGCTCATGGTCGACTGTGAGCGCGGGCTCGGGCGGAACGAGCGCGCCCTCGAGCTCGCGACCTCCAAGGAGGCCGCGACCCTCGCCGAGGCCGACCGGGTCGAGCTGACCATCGTCCTCTCCGGACTGCGGCGCGACCTCGGGCAGCTCGACGCCGCCGTCGTGGCGCTCCAGATCCCCCAGCTCACCGGTCGTCGTCGGCCGTACTCCGCCCGTCTCTCCTACGCCTACGCCGAGGCGCTCCTCGCCCGGGGCGAGCGCGACGACGCCCGCGTGTGGTTCGCCCGCGCTCTCGAGGCGGACTCCGACCTCGAGACCGATGCCGCCGAGCGGGTCGACGAGCTCGACGGGGTCGAGATGACCGACGCGCTGGCCGACGACGACACCGGCCAGCTCGACGGGAGCGTCGGCGCCGGTCTCCCGGGCACCGACGCCGCACGTGTCGGCGAGCGTCCGGACGGCGGCGAGCGCCCGGACGACAGCGGGCCGAAGAGGCGTGACGGTGCCGGCCCTCGCTGACGGATACTCGGGGATCGTCTGCGACCTCGACGGTGTCGTCTACCGCGGCCCCGAGGCCGTCCCGCACGCGCCGGAGATCCTCGCCGCACTTCGCGTCCCCGTCGTCTTCGCGACGAACAACGCCTCCCGACGCCCGGAGGACGTCGCCGCCCACCTCCGTGAGCTCGGCGTCGAGGCCCGGGACGACCAGGTCCTCACGAGCTCGATGGCCGGCGCGAGGGAGGTCGAGCGCCTCGTCGGCGCGGGCGCGCGGGTCCTTGCCGTCGGAGGGCCGGGGGTCGCCGCGGCCCTCAGATCCGCGGGGTTGGCGGTCGTCGAGCCGCGCGACCGGGCCGAGCGCTGCGTCGCCGTCCTCCAGGGGTACGGGTGGGACGTCACTGCCGGCGACCTCGCCGAGGCCGCCTACGCCGTCGAGGCCGGGGCCGCCTGGGTCGTGACGAACGACGACCTCACCCTCCCGACGGACCGGGGCGTCGCCCCGGGGAACGGCACCCTCGTCCGCGCGGTCGCTGCCGCGACCGGGGCGACGCCCGCCGTCGTCGGGAAGCCACACCCCCCGCTGTACCTCCTCGGGTGCGAGGTCCTCGGCTCGGCCCCGGAGACGACACTCGGTGTCGGCGACCGGCTCGAGACCGACGTCGCGGGTGCCGTCGCGGCGGGGATGGACAGCGTCCTCGTCCTCACCGGCGTCCACGGGCTCCGGGACGCCGCGCTCGCGCCGCGGGACCGTCGCCCGACGTACGTCGTACGCGACCTCCGGGCGCTCGGCGAGGAGTACGAGCCCGCCCGCACCGACGGCGGCTGGTGGACGTGCGGGGATGCGACCGTCCGCATCGATCGGGGCGGCTGGGAGCAGCGGGGGGGATCCGCAGGACCCGCGGACGTGGGCGACGCGGCCGGGGACCCGGCCGCGATGCGGCTCGGGCGGGCGATGGTCGCCGCCGTCCAGGGGGCTCTCGACGCCGGCAACGTCGACGACGCCGCAGCGGGGGACCTCGCCGAGGTCCTCCGCCCCCGGCAGTAACGTGGGGGCGGTGCCGCACCGACGAGGAGGACCCATGGCGTTCGACGCACTGAGAAGTCTCGCTCATCTCGCGCTCGGGACGACCGACGCCGTCCTGTCACGGACGCTCGACGTCGTCCGGGCCGCCGAGACCCTCGTCGGGGCCCCGCCCCCGCGAGCGACCCGGGAGGAGGGGGCCGTGCCTCGGCGCGAGCGATGGCACCCCGAGCCGGAGCAGGACCTCGGCGCCGCGTCTGCCGCACTCCGGACCCGGCGCGCGGCCGCCTCCCGTCCCCGCGGGTCGGTCGGGGCGGTGGGCACGGCGGACGCGGACCGGTCGACCAGGGCCGTCGCGTCGACCAAGGCTGCCGCGTCGACGAAGGCTGCCGCCTCGAAGAGGTCTGCCGCCACGGCGAGGAGCGCTCGGTCGACGAAGGCCGCGCCCTCGAAGAGGGCTGCCGCGTCGACGAAGGCCGCGCCCTCGAAGAGGGCTGCCGCGTCGACGAAGGCCGCGCCCACGAAGAAGGCTGCCGCGTCGACGAAGGCTGCCGCGTCGACGAAGGCTGCTGCGTCGAAGAGGAGCGCTCGGTCGACGAAGGCCCCGCCCACGACGACGTCCTCGGGCCCGGGTGCCCCGGACGCGGGGCCCGAGGCATGAGCCGGCCCGACACTGCCCCTCCCTCCACCGGCGACGACGGTGTGGACGACGCCCTCCGCCGGCTCGCCGGCGCGCCACCGGACGACCTCGACGCGGTGGTCGCGGCCGGGGAGGACGTCCAGCGAGTCCTCCGGACCCGGCTGACCGACCTGGAGGACTGAGATCACCGGTCGCCTCGACACCGAGCTCGTCCGGCGCGGGCTCGCGAGGTCGCGGGGCCAGGCCCGGGACCTCGTGCGCGCCGGCGCGGTGCGCGTCACCGGCGTCGTCGCGACCAAGCCATCGGTCCCCGTCGACGCCGGGACCCCGGTCGACGTCGACCGTGCCGGCCCGGTCTGGGTGAGCAGGGGCGCCGACAAGCTCCTCGCCGCCCTCGCCGCCTTCCCCGGCCTCGAGGTCGCCGGCCGACGCTGCCTCGACGCGGGGGCGAGCACCGGGGGGTTCACCCAGGTCCTCCTCCACCACGGTGCCGCCGAGGTCGTCGCCCTCGACGTCGGGACCGACCAGCTCGCGCCCGCCGTCGCCGCCGACCCCCGGGTCCTCGACCGGTCCGGGACGACGGTCCGGGGCCTGGGCCCCGAGGCCGTCGGGGGCCGGGCCGACGTCCTCGTCGCCGACCTCAGCTTCATCTCGCTCCGGCTCGTCCTCGCGACACTCGCCGGGCTGCTCGCCGAGGACGGGGACGCCGTCCTCCTCGTCAAGCCCCAGTTCGAGGTCGGACGGGCCGGCCTCGGCAAGCGCGGCGTCGTGCGGTCCGCCGTCCACCGCCGGGAGGCCCTGCTCGGGGTCCTCGACGCCGCCGAACGAGCCGGCCTCACCCCCCGCGGGCTCGCCCCGAGCCCCCTCCGTGGGGCCGAGGGCAACCTCGAGTACCTCCTGTGGGCGGGCCGCGGACCCGCTCGGACGACGACGTGGCAGGCTCTTCGGATGTGCGCAGAACGGCTGACCACGGAAGGACGCCATGACCTGCTCCGCTGACCGCCGCGTCCTCCTCGTCGCGCACCCGCGGCGCACGGAGGCCCACGACCTCGCCGCGGGCGTGGCCGAGCGGCTCCACGCCGAGGGGATGACGGTCGCGATCCTCCCGAGCGAGATCGAGGCGATGGACCTCGGGGGCCACCCGGGTGTCGTCCCCGCCAGTGCCGCCTCGCCCGCGGAGGGGTGCGAGCTCGTCTGCGTCCTCGGTGGCGACGGGACGATCCTCCGAGGCGCCGAGATGTCCCGTGGGACGGACGCGCCCCTGCTCGGCGTCAACCTCGGCCACGTCGGGTTCCTCGCCGAGTCCGAGCGCGAGGACCTCGGCGCGACCGTCGACCGGATCGTCGCCCGCGACTACACCGTCGAGGAGCGGATGACCCTCGAGGTCGTCAGCAGCCACGACGGCGAGGTCCTCAGCCGCAGCTGGGCGCTCAACGAGGTCTCCGTCGAGAAGGCCGCGCGCGAGCGGATGCTCGAGCTGACCATCGAGATCGACGGCCGCCCGCTGTCGACGTGGGGGTGCGACGGCATCGTCGTCGCGACGCCCACCGGGTCGACGGCGTACGCGTTCTCGGCCGGCGGGCCCGTGGTGTGGCCCGACGTCGAGGCCGTGCTCATCGTCCCGATCAGCGCGCACGCCCTCTTCGCGAGACCTCTCGTCGTCGGCCCCGCCTGCCACGTCGCCGTCGAGGTCGTCAGCGTGACGACCGCCACCGGCGTCCTCTGGTGCGACGGCCGTCGCGCGGTCGACCTCCCTCCGGGCGCCCGGATCGAGGTCCAGCGCTCCGACGTCCCGGTCCGCCTCGCCCGGCTCACCTCCTCGCCCTTCACGGACCGTCTCGTCGCGAAGTTCGACCTCGCCGTGCACGGGTGGCGGGGCGCCGCCCGTCGTGCCGCCGCGGACGTGGAGTCCCAGGCCGAGCACGCCGTCCCCGACACCGCGACCGGGTGACGGCGTGCTCCAGGAGATCCGGATCCAGAACCTCGGGGTCATCGACGACGCCGTCCTCGAGCTCCACCCGGGGCTCAACGTCATCAGCGGCGAGACCGGCGCCGGCAAGACGATGGTCGTCTCCGGCCTCGGGCTCCTCCTCGGGGTGCGGGCCGACGCCGGCCTCGTCCGGGCCGGCACCGGCCGAGCGGTCGTCGAGGGCGTCCTCGACATCCCGCCGGGCCACCCCGCCTCGGTCCGGGCGGCCGAGGCCGGCGCCGACGTCGACTCCGGCCTCGTCCTCCTGCGGACCGTGTCCGCCGAGGGGCGCTCCCGGGCGCACGTCGGGGGGCGCGCCGCCCCCGTCGGCCTCCTCGCCGAGCTCGCGGAACACCTCGTCGCCGTCCACGGCCAGGCCGACCAGTGGCGGCTCCGCAGCGCCGACGAGCACCGCGCCGTCCTCGACGGCTTCGCCGGAGCCGGGATCGGCGGCGCGCGCGACGCCTACGAGCGCCTCTACGACGAGCACCGGTCCACCGCTGCCGAGATCGAGCGCCTGCGAGAGAGCGCCCGGGAGCGGGCCCGCGAGGCCGAGGTCCTCCGGCTCGGGCTCGAACGCGTCGAGGCGGTCGACCCGGAGCCGGGAGAGGACGTCCGGCTCCGCGTCGAGGACGAGCGGCTGAGCCACGCCGAGGAGCTCCGCACGGCCGCCGAGACCGCGCGGGCACTCCTCCACGGCGACGACCTCGACACCGCCGGGACGGGGGGGATCGTCGACGCCCTGGCCGCGGCCACCGCCGCCGTCCGCGCCGTCGCCGATCGGGACCCCGACCTCGGCGCCCTCGAGTCCCGCCTGCGCGAGGTCGGGATCCTCGCCGGCGAGGTCGCGAGCGACCTCGCCGGGTACGCGGCCGAGGTCGAGCTCGACCCCGGCCGGCTCGCCTGGGTCCAGCAGCGTCGCGCCGACCTCGGCGCGCTCCTGCGCGCGTACGGCGACTCGGCCGACGACGTCCTCGCGTGGGCCAAGGACGCCGCCGCCCGGCTCGACACCCTCCTCGGGGCCGACGAGCGGATCGACGCCCTCACCGCCCGGGCCGGCGAGCTCGCCGGCGAGCTCGCCGCCGCCGCCGAACGGCTCTCCGAGCTGCGCGCGGCCGCCGCGACGGACCTCGGCGCGCGCGTCACCGACGAGCTCGGGCACCTCGCGATGGGCGACGCCGTCCTCGGCGTCGAGCTCCAGCGGCGGCCCGACCCCGACGGCCTCCTCGTCGGGGGCGAGCGGGTCCGCTACGGACGGCACGGTGTCGACGACGTCGAGATCCAGCTCGCGGCGAACCCCGGCAGCCCCCCGCGGTCGGTGGCGAGGGCCGCGTCCGGCGGCGAGCTCTCCCGGGTCATGCTCGCCCTCGAGGTCGTCCTCGCGGAGGAGCGGCCCGGGGTCCCGACGTTCGTCTTCGACGAGGTCGACGCCGGCGTCGGCGGACGGACCGCCCTCGACGTCGGCGCCCGGCTCGCCCGTCTCGCCGAGCACGCCCAGGTCGTCGTCGTCACCCACCTCGCGCAGGTTGCCGCGTACGCCGACCGGCACCTCTCGGTTCGCAAGGCAAGCGACGGGCACGTCACCGCGAGCGACGTCGTCGCCCTCGTCGGCGACGACCGGCTCGGCGAGCTCGCCCGGATGATGGCGGGGGTCGACTCGGACACCTCCCTCGACCACGCCCGGGAGCTCCTCGCGACCGCCGCCCGCGACCGGGGCTGACAGGGCCTCCTCCCGGACCCCCGGCGCCGGGGCCGCGTGCCGAGGAGGCCGGCTCGGCGTGGCACGATAGGCCAGATGTCCCTGAGGAACGCGCTCCGCAGCCACGACCTCCCCGGCACCGCCGGGGAGATCCGGGTCGACCGGCGGACGAAGGACCTCACCAAGCGGCTCCGCCCCGGCGACGTCGCCGTCATCAACCACACCGACATCGACAAGGTCAGCGCCGAGGCCCTCGTCGCGTGCCGGCCGAGCGCCGTCGTCAACGCGGCCGCCTCGATCTCCGGGCGATACCCCAACCTCGGGCCGGAGATCCTCGTCACCGCGGGCATCCCCCTCGTCGACGCCGTGGGCGAGGACGTCATGGGGGCCGTCAAGGAGGGTCAGCACGGCGTCGTCGAGGGCGGTGACCTCGTCGTCGGCGGCGACGTCGTCGCGTCGGGACGGGCGTACGACCTCGACGCCGTCCACGCCGAGATGGAGCAGGCCCGGACAGGTCTGTCCCTCCAGCTCGAGGCGTTCGCCGCGAACACGATGGACTACCTCCTGCGCGAGCGTGACCTCCTCCTCGACGGGGTCGGCGTCCCCGAGATCCGTACCTCGCTCGAGGGCCGACACGCCCTCATCGTCGTTCGCGGGTACCACTACAAGGAGGACCTCCAGACGCTGCGCCACTACGTCCGGGAGTTCCGGCCGGTCCTCATCGGGGTCGACGGCGGGGCGGACGCCCTCGTCGAGGCCGGGCACACCCCGGACCTCATCGTCGGCGACATGGACTCGGTGTCGGACTCGACGCTGTGCTGCGGCGCCGAGATCGTCGTCCACGCCTACCGGGACGGGAACGCCCCCGGGGTCGAGCGCGTCCGCGGACTCGGCATCGAGCCGGTCGTCTTCCCCGCGACCGGGACGAGCGAGGACATCGCGATGCTCCTCGCCGACGACCGCGGCGCCTCCCTCATTGTCGCCGTGGGCACCCACGTCACCCTCGTCGAGTTCCTCGACAAGGGCCGGTCGGGGATGGCGAGCACGTTCCTCACCCGGCTCCGCGTCGGCGGCAAGCTCGTCGACGCCAAGGGCGTGAGCCGCCTCTACCGCTCACGCATCTCGGCCGCGTCGATGCTCCTCATGCTCGGCGTCGCCCTCTTCGTCCTCGGCGCCGCGCTCTTCTCGACGCCCGGAGGCCGCACCATCGTCCAGCTGTTCGCCGCCCGGTGGGATGACCTCGTCGCCGCCGTCCTGGGGGTCTTCTCGTGATCGACTTCCGCTACCACCTCGTCTCGCTGGCATCCGTGCTCATCGCGCTCGCGGTCGGGATCGTCCTCGGCGCCGGGCCGCTCAAGGAGGACATCGGGAACACCCTGACGAGCGAGGTGACCCGGCTGCGCGAGGAGAAGGCAGCGCTCCGCACGCAGCTCGACGAGGCGAACGCCAACCTCCAGGCCCGGGACTCCTTCGGCGCCGCCGTCCTGCCGGTCGTCACCGCGAACGAGCTCGCGGGTCGCACGGTCACCGTCGTCACCCTCCCCGGTGCGGACTCCGGCATCGTCACGTCGACGACGGACACCCTCAAGGGCGCCGGGGCCGACATCGTCGCCTCGGTGTCGGTGACGCCGGCGTGGGCGGACCCGGCGACCGCGAAGGCCGCCGAGCGCAAGGACCTCGCCGCCGAGATCGCCGGCCCCCTCGGGCTCCCCTCGGGAGGGTCGGCCGCCCAGCCGACCCTCGACGGCGCCCTCGGAGCCGTCCTGCTCAACCACGGCGGATCGGAGAACCTCCTCGGCGCGGCGCCGGACAAGGCCCGGCAGGCGGCCTGGGCCCGGCTCGCCGAGGCCGGCCTCGTGGGGGGCGACATCGACCCGAACCGGTCCGCGAACGCCGCCGTCCTCGTCGGCGGCCCGGTGACCACGGGGGACGCCGCGGCCGCGACCGACCGGGCCGCGGCGTACGCCGGGCTCGCCGCCGCGCTCGACGGCGCGGGCATGGGGGCGGTCCTCGCCTCCAACGTCGGCGTCGCCCCGACCCCGGCGGACGGGGCCTCGGTCGTCGCCGCGGCGCGCAAGCGCGGCGCCGATGCGACCGGCCTGTCCACCGTCGACGACGCCGGGATCCCCCTGGGGCAGGCGAGCGTCGTCGAGGCCCTCGTCGAGCAGTACCGGGGGAGCTCCGGGCACTACGGGCTCGCCGCCGACGCCACGAGGCCGTTCCCCGAGCTGCGGGCGCCGTGACCCCGGTCTCCCTCGGGCGTCCGGCCGCCGCGCTCGCCGCCGCCGCCCTCGGCGCGGCGGTGGCCCGGCGCGCGCTCGCGGGACGGCCGCCCGGCGGGGCCGCCCGCTGGGACCGGGTCAACCACGCGGGCGGGTCGGTCA
The DNA here is from genome assembly GCA_963783735.1 of uncultured Actinomycetota bacterium. Taxonomy (GTDB): domain Bacteria; phylum Actinomycetota; class Actinomycetes; order Actinomycetales; family Dermatophilaceae; genus CAWDAQ01. The sequence continues at coordinate 8,904 of CAWAOO010000007.1, forward strand.
CCCTCCTCGAGGGCCCGGCGTGGGTGCTCGGGGCCGCAGCGGGGGCGGGCCTCGCCGGCGCCGGACCCGCCCTCGCCACGCTCGCCGCCGGGGCGGTCGGCGCGGTCGACGACCTCGCCGGCGACGCGAGCAGCAAGGGGCTCGCCGGGCACCTCCGGGCGCTCGCCCGCGGAGAGGTGACGACGGGGAGCGTGAAGATCCTCGGGCTCGCCGGCTCCGGCCTCCTCGCGACGGCCCTCGCCGACGCCCGGGCGCCCGGTGCGAACCCCGCGGGCCTGCTCCTCGGCGGTGCGCTCGTCGCCGGCACGGCCAACCTCGTCAACCTCTTCGACCTCCGCCCCGGGAGGGCGCTCAAGGTCGTCGTCCTCGTCGGCGCCCCGCTCGCCGGGCGACCCTCCGGGGCGGCCGGGGCCGCCGCCGTGGGAGCCTCCCTCGCCGTCCTCCCCGACGACCTCGCCGGGCGGTCGATGCTCGGGGACACCGGCGCCAACGCCGCCGGCGCCCTCCTCGGCGCCGCCCTCCTCGACCGGCTGACGACCGGCGGCCGGTCGGTGGCCCTCCTCGTCGTCGCCGGGCTGACGGTGGCGTCCGAACGGGTGAGCTTCACTCGGGTCATCGAGACGACCCCCGGGCTGCGCCAGCTCGACGCGCTCGGCCGCCCGCCCCGATGAGGCCCGGGGACCCGGCCCGGGGGGAGCGGCCGGGACCCGCCGAGGCCGCCGCCGCGCCGACCCCGATGCGCGACGTCGCCGCCGCCGCGGGGCTCATCGCCGTGGTCACCGCCCTCGCCCGCGCGGCGGGGTTCCTGCGGACCCTCGCCTTCTCCGCGGGGGTCGGGGCGACCGGCGTCGGGGCGGCGTACCAGAGCGCCAACACCCTCCCCAACGTCGTCTACGAGGTCGCCGCCGGTGGCGTCCTCGCCGCGGTCGCCGTCCCCGTCGTCGCCGGACGGCTGGGGGCGGGGGACCGGGCCGCGGCGGACCGTGCGGCGTCGGCGATGCTCACGTGGGCGGTCACCGTCCTCCTCCCCCTCTCGGTCCTCCTCGCCGTCCTCGCCCCCGTCCTCAGCCGCGCCCTCATCGGCGGCCCGGCCGCGTCCGTCGACCTCGGCGGCGAGCTCATCGTCCTCTTCGCGCCGCAGGTCGTCCTCTACGGCATCGGCATCGTCCTCGCCGGGGTCCTCCAGGCCCACCGCCGGTTCCTCGCCGCGGCCCTCGCCCCGCTCCTGTCGAGCCTCGTCGTCATCGCGACCTACCTCGCGTACGGCGCGATGACCGGGCCCGGCGCGACGGTCGGCGGGACGACGACCGCGGCGGCGCTCGTCCTCGGCCTGGGGACGACTGCCGGGGTCGTCGTCCTCAGCCTCCCGCTCGCCGTGCCCGTCCGGCGCGCCGGGATCCGACTCCGGCCGACGTGGACGTTCCCGCCCGGGACGGGGCGGCGTGCCCGCTCGCTCGCCGTCGCCGGCGCCGTCGCCCTGTTCGCCCAGCAGCTCGCGGTCCTCGCGACGATCTGGCTGAGCAACCGCAGCGGGGACCCCGGCACCCTCAACGTCTACCAGTACGTCCAGGCGGTCTACCTCCTCCCGTACGCCGTCCTCGCCGTGCCCATCGCCACCTCGGCCCTGCCCGCCCTCGCCCGCGACACCGCCGGCGGGCACGACGCCGTCCCCGTCCTCGCCCGGTCGGCCCGCGGTGTCCTCCTCCTCACCGGGGGAGCCGCCGCCGTCCTCCTCGCGGTCGCCCAGCCGGTGGGGACGTTCTTCGTCGCCCTCGACCGCGGAGCGTCGGCCGGCGGGGCCGGGGACGCCGCCCTGAGCGCCCTCCCGGACGCCATGCTCGCCTACGCGCCGGGCCTCGTCGGGTTCGGCCTCGCGGCGCTCCTCACCCGCGCGCTCTACGTCCGCGGCCGCCCCGTCCACGCCGCCGGCGCCGTCGCGGTCGGGTGGGTCCTCGCGGGCCTCGTCCCGCTCGCCCTCGTCCCGCCCGGCGCGGGCGCCGCGACGACCCTGCGGGTCCTCGGGATCGCGTCGACCGTGGGGATGTGGGTCACCGCCGCCCTGCTCGCCGTCCTCGTCCACCGCTCCTGGGGTCGGGACGTCTTCGCCGGCGCGGGCCGGACGCTGCGCGGGGCCGTCGTCGCCGCCGCCGTCTCCCTCGCGGCCGGCGACGTCCTCGTGCGCGTCCTCGACCCGAGCGGCCTCGCCGGGTCGGTCGCCGCCGGCGTCCTCGTCGGCGTCGTCGTCGCCGGCTGCTACCTGCTCGTCATGGCCCTCATCGACCGCGAGACGATCGCCACCGCCGTCCGGCGGGGACGGGCCAGACGCCGGGGGAGCGGCTGATGCGGGTCGTCCTCCTCCTCGGGCGGAGCGCGGGCGGCATCGGGACGCACGTCCGCGACCTCGACCGGGGACTCCGCAGGCTCGGGACCGACGTCGAGGTCGTCACCGACGCGAGTACCGCTGACCGCTTCGGGCTCGAGGACGCCCACCGCGGATGGCCCGACCGGCGTGCCCCGCTCGCCACGGTCCGCGCCGTGCGGGCACTGCGGCGCCGTGCCCGACGCGCCGACGTCCTCCACGCGCACGGCCACCAGGCCGGGCTCCTCGCGGCCGTCGCGACGGCCGGTCTGCGGCCCGGGCCCGCGCTCGTCGTCAGCCTCCACAACGCCGTCCTCCCGACGGGCGGCGGGCCCGTCCGGCGTCGCGCCCGCCGCCTCCTCACCCGGGCGAGCGAGGCCGTCGTCGCCCGGCGCGCCGACCTCGTCACCGGCGCGAGCTCGGACCTCGTCGAGCGCGCCGCCGCACTCGGTGCCCGGAGGACCGCACTCGCCCCCGTCCCCTCGCCCCGCGTCCCGGGCCTGCTCGCGGCCCCCGCACCCGACGATGCGGCCCGGGCGGGGCTCGCCGCGGGGCTGCTGCGCGAGCACGGCCTCGCCCCCGACCGCCCGCTCGTCGTCACCGTCTCCCGGGTCGCCCCGCAGAAGGACCTCCCGACCCTGCTGCGCGCCGCCGCCCGGCTCGAGCACCCCGTGACGTGGTGCGTCCTCGGGGACGGCGACCCCGGCCTCGGCCGCCGGCTCGCCGACGCCGCCCGCGCCGAGGGCCTGCCGGTCCACCTCCTCGGCGCGGTGCCCGACCCCGCGCCCTGGCTGCGGGCCGCGGACGTGTTCGTCCTCACGAGCACGTGGGAGGCCCGCGCCCTCGTCGTCCAGGAGGCCATGGCGGCGGGCACGCCCGTCGTCTGCACCGACGTCGGCGGTCTCCACGACCTCGTCGCAGGCGTCGGGCGGCTCGTCCCGCTCGGGGACGCCGCCGCCGTCGCCGCGGCCGTCGACGCCCTCGTCGGCGACCCGGCCGCCCGGGCGGCCGCGGCCGGGGCCGGGCGCGCCCGCGCCGCCGGCTGGGCCGACAGCGCGGAGTCGGCTCGCCGATGGGGGGAGGAGTACGCGCGCGTCCGGGCCATGACGTAGAGTGCAAGTCCGTGGTGGTCCAGACGAAACACATCTTCGTGACCGGAGGCGTCGCCTCATCGCTCGGCAAGGGGCTGACGGCGTCGAGCCTCGGCCACCTGCTCCGGGCCCGCGGACTGCGGGTGACGATGCAGAAGCTCGACCCGTATCTCAACGTCGACCCGGGGACGATGAACCCGTTCCAGCACGGCGAGGTCTTCGTCACCGAGGACGGCGCCGAGACCGACCTGGACATCGGGCACTACGAGCGCTTCCTCGACGACAACCTCGCCGGCTGGGCCAACGTCACGACCGGACAGGTCTACAGCCACGTCATCGCCCGAGAGCGCCGCGGGGAGTACCTCGGCGACACCGTCCAGGTCATCCCGCACATCACGAACGAGATCAAGGACCGGATGCGCGCCCGCGCCACGGGCAGCCCCGGCGTCACCGCGGCCGAGGCCCCCGACGTCATCATCACCGAGGTCGGCGGGACCGTCGGCGACATCGAGTCCCTCCCCTTCCTCGAGGCCGCCCGCCAGGTCCGGCACGACGTCGGCCGCGACAACGTCTTCTTCCTCCACGTCTCCCTCGTCCCGTACCTCGCGCCGAGCGGCGAGCTGAAGACGAAGCCGACGCAGCACTCGGTCGCCGCACTCCGCCAGGTCGGCATCCAGCCGGACGGGCTCGTCCTGCGCGCCGACCGCGAGATCCCCGAGACGATCAAGCGGAAGATCTCCCTCATGTGCGACGTCGAGCCCGAGGCCGTCGCCGCGTGCGTCGACGCCCCGAGCATCTACGACATCCCCAAGGTCATCCACGCCGAGGGCCTCGACGCCTACGTCATCCGGCGGCTCGGGCTGAACTTCCGCGACGTCGACTGGACCGACTGGGACGACCTCCTCCAGCGGGTCCACAGCCCCGAGGACGAGGTCGAGATCGCCCTCGTCGGCAAGTACATCGACCTGCCCGACGCCTACCTGTCCGTCACCGAGGCGATGCGCGCCGGCGGTTTCCACCACGACGCGCGCGTCCGGATCCGGTGGGTGGCATCGGACGACTGCGCGACCGAGGCCGGCGCCCAGAAGTCGCTCTCCGGCGTCGACGCCATCGTCGTCCCCGGCGGCTTCGGCGTCCGCGGCATCGAGGGCAAGCTCGGGGCGCTCCGCTGGGCCCGGGAGCGGCAGGTGCCCACCCTCGGCCTGTGCCTCGGCCTCCAGGCGATGGTCATCGAGCACGCCCGCAACGTCAGCGGGATCGAGGGGGCGAGCTCCACGGAGTTCGACCCTGAGACGCCGGCGCCGGTGATCGCGACGATGGAGGAGCAGAAGGCGTTCGTCGAGGGTGGCGGGGACCTCGGCGGGACGATGCGGCTCGGCTCCTACCGGGCCCAGCTCACCGAGGGGTCGGTCGTCGCGACCGCGTACGGCAGGACCGAGGTGGACGAGCGCCACCGGCACCGGTACGAGGTGAACAACGCCTACCGCCGCGAGCTCGAGGCCGGGGGCCTGCGGATCTCGGGGACCTCGCCGGACGGCACGCTCGTCGAGTTCGTCGAGCTCCCCGCCGAGGTTCACCCGTTCTACGTCTCGACCCAGGCCCACCCGGAGTTCAAGTCCCGGCCGCACCGCGCCCACCCGCTCTTCGCGGGCCTCGTCGGTGCCGCCCTCGCCCGCCAGCGCGAGCAGCGGCTCGTCGAGGTCGAGCGGCCGCGGCCGGTCCCGGCCGAGGCGAGCGCCTGAGTGCCCGGCGACGACGCGGCTGACGCACCCGGGGCGGGAGCGCTCCGGGACACTCTCGGACGCAGGCCGGTCCGGGCGAGCGAGGTTGCCTTCTCCGGACGGATCTGGGACGTTCGCCGGGACGTCGTCGACCTCGGCGAGGCGGGGGAGGTCACCCGGGAGTACGTCGAGCACCCCGGGGCGGTCGCCGTCGTCGCACTCGACCACGCCGACCGGGTCGCCCTCATCCGCCAGTACCGTCACCCCGTCGGGGCGACCGAGTGGGAGCTGCCCGCGGGCCTCCTCGACGTCGACGGGGAGCCGCCGCACGAGGCCGCCGCCCGCGAGCTCGGCGAGGAGGCCGACCTCGTCGCCGCGCGGTGGGACGTCCTCGTCGACTACTTCTCCTCGCCCGGCGGGATGAGCGAGGCGCTGCGCGTCTACCTCGCCCGCGACCTTCACGAGGTTCCCGAGGCCGACCGGCACGAGCGGACCGCGGAGGAGCTCGGGATGCCCCGGCGCTGGGTGCCGCTCGAGGACGCGGTCGAGGCCGTCCTCGCGGGGCGGCTGCACAACCCGACCGCCGGTATCGGCGTCCTCGCCGCCCTCGCCGCCCGGGACCGGGGCTGGGCGACGCTCCGCCCCGCGGACGCCCCCTGGCCCGAGCACCCGGGCCGGCGCCCCGGCGACCGGGCCGCCGGCTCCGGGGAGGGCTGACGGCTCGCCGTCCCGGCGGCCCGCTCCCGCCACGCGACGGGCTCACCGCGTCCCGGCTGCGGATGCCCCGGTCGGGAGCGTGGCCGACGGTGTGGGCGTTCCTCACCGCCCGGTACGGGATCCCCGAGGACGAGCTCGCCCGCCGGACCCGGGCCGGTGACCTCGTCCTCGAGAACGGGTCCCCCGTCGAGGCGAGCACCCGCTACCGGCCCGGGGCGGCGGTCTTCATCCGCCGGGACGCCCCCGACGAGGCCTCCGCGGACGGTCCGCCCCCGCCGCTCCCCGTCCTCCACCGGGACGGCCACCTCGTCGTCGTCGACAAGCCCCACGGCGTCGCGACGACCCCGGGCGGCCGCCACGTCGCGCGGAGCGCGCTCGTCCGTCTTCGTCGCGAGCTCGACCTGCCCGACCTCGCCCCGGTCCACCGGCTCGACCGGATGACCGCCGGGGTGCTCCTCCTCACCGGCCGGCCCGAGGTCCGACGGGCCTACCAGGAGCTGTTCGAGCGCCGGGCCGTGTCGAAGACGTACGAGGCCGTCGCCCCCGTCCGCCCCGACCTCCGCCTCCCGGTGACCGTCCGGAGCACGCTGACGAAGACCCCCGGCGTCCTCCGCGCGACGAACGTCCGCGAGGGGTCCCTCCCCTCGGGGGAGCAGCCTGCGCCGAACGCGGAGACGCTCGTCGAGCTCACCGCGGTCGCCGGCGGCCTCGGGCTCTACCGGGTGACCCCCCGGACCGGCCGGACCCACCAGATCCGGGTCCACCTCGCCTCGCTCGCCGTCCCCGTCGTCGGGGACCCCCTCTACCCGCATGCGCGGCCGGAGGCGGACGGGGACGACGGCCCGGCACTCCAGCTCCTCGCCCGTGAGGTCGCCTTCACCGACCCGCTCACCGGCCGCCCGCGCCGGTTCACGAGCCGCCGCGAGCTCGCCGTGTGGCGCGCCGTCACCACCCGGGCCTGAGCCCGGTCCCCGGGGAGGGGGGAGGGGGGCGGGGTCGCGGTTCGCGGCCGCGGTTCGCGGCCGCGGTGACCCGATCCGTAGGATGTCCGGGACCGTCCCCCACCCGTCGCAAAGGACCCTCAGTGCTCCGCACCCACGAGGCCGGCACGTTGCGTGCCGACCACATCGGCCACACCGTCACCCTCGCCGGCTGGGTCGCCCGCCGGCGGGACCACGGAGGAGTGGCCTTCCTCGACCTCCGGGACGCGAGCGGGGTCGCCCAGGTCGTCGCCCGCGACGAGGTCCTCGCCGACGGGGGCGCGCACGACCTCCGCAACGAGTTCGTCGTCGCCGTCACCGGCGAGGTGCGTCGGCGCCCCGAGGGGAACGCCAACCCCGACCTCCCGACCGGTGAGGTCGAGGTCGTCGCCTCGACGCTCGAGGTCCTCAACCCGTCGGCCCCCCTCCCCTTCCAGATCGACGAGCGGGTCGCCGTCGGCGAGGAGGCCCGGCTCAGGCACCGCTACCTCGACCTGCGCCGGCCCGGTGCCAGCTCCGCCGGGAACGCCCTCCGGCTGCGCTCCCGCGTCAACGCCGCCGCCCGCCGGGTCCTCGGCGACCGGGACTTCGTCGAGATCGAGACCCCGACCCTCACGCGCTCGACCCCGGAGGGGGCGCGCGACTTCCTCGTTCCCGCCCGGCTCGCCCCCGGCAGCTGGTACGCCCTCCCGCAGAGCCCCCAGCTCTTCAAGCAGCTCCTCATGGTCGGCGGGATGGAGCGGTACTACCAGATCGCGCGCTGCTACCGCGACGAGGACTTCCGGGCCGACCGGCAGCCGGAGTTCACCCAGCTCGACGTCGAGATGAGCTTCGTCGAGGAGGACGACGTCATCGAGCTCGCCGAGGCGGTGATCACCGAGGTGTGGTCCCTCGTCGGGGCCGAGCTGGCGACCCCGTTCCCGCGGATGTCCTACGCCGAGGCGATGCGGCGGTTCGGCTCGGACAAGCCCGACCTGCGCTTCGGCCAGGAGGTCGTCGAGTGCGCGGACTTCTTCGCCGACACCCCGTTCCGGGTGTTCCAGGCCGAGTACGTCGGCGCCGTCGTCATGCCCGGGGGCGCGAGCCAGCCGCGCAAGCAGCTCGACGCGTGGCAGGAGTGGGCCAAGCAGCGCGGCGCCCGCGGCCTTGCGTACGTCCTCGTCCAGGAGGACGGGACCCTCGGCGGCCCGGTCGCGAAGAACCTCTCCGAGGAGGAGCGGGCCGGGATCGCCGCCCATGTCGGGGCCGAGCCCGGCGACTGCGTCTTCTTCGCCGCCGGCGCCGCCCGCGAGAGCCGGGCGCTCCTCGGGGCCGCCCGCCTCGAGGTCGGCCGACGGTGCGGGCTGGTCGACGAGAGTGCGTGGTCGTTCGTCTGGGTCGTCGACGCCCCGCTCTTCGAGCCGGCAGCGGACGCCGTCGCCTCCGGCGACGTCGCCGTCGGCGGGGGAGCCTGGACGGCGGTCCACCACGCCTTCACCTCCCCGAAGCCCGAGTTCCTCGAGACCTTCGACGAGAAGCCGGGCGAGGCGCTCGCGTACGCCTACGACCTCGTGTGCAACGGCAACGAGATCGGTGGTGGCTCGATCCGTATCCACCGCCGGGACGTCCAGGAGCGGGTCTTCGCGGTCATGGGGCTCACCGAGGAGCAGGCGCAGGAGAAGTTCGGCTTCCTCCTCGAGGCGTTCGCCTACGGCGCCCCCCCGCACGGCGGGATCGCCTTCGGCTGGGACCGGATCGTCTCCCTGCTCGCCGGGACGGACTCGATCCGGGACGTCATCGCCTTCCCGAAGTCCGGTGGCGGCTACGACCCGCTCACCGCGGCGCCCGCCCCGATCACTCCCGAGCAGCGCAGGGAGGCGGGCGTCGACGCCGCCCCCGAACACCCGGAGCACGCTCCGGCCACGCAGGGCGCCGCCGAGGTCAACCCCGTCCGCAGCTGAACCGGGCCCCCTTCCGGGTTGCACAATGGAGGTGATGGACCCCTCCGTGAGGACTGCCGTCGGGGCTTCGCACCTGTGCGGGCTGCCCGAGGAGATCCTCGGTGCGCTGATCGCCGACAGCACCCCGGTGCGGGTCCCGGGCGGCACGGTCACCCACCACGAGGGCGACGTGCACCGCCACCTCGACCTCGTCGTCGCGGGGTTGCTCCGGATCTCGGTGTCCGCACCGGACGGACGCACCCTCACGGTGCGGTACTGCCGCCGGGGGGCGCTCGTCGGGGTCGTCTCCCTCTTCCGCGACCCGTTCGTCATGCCGGCGACCGTGCGGGCCGCCGGCGACGCGGAGGTGCTCCGGCTCTCGGTGCCCGTGGCCTCCAGGCTGGCGGCCACTGACGTCCGGGTGACCCGGGTGATGGCACTCGAGCTCGCCGAGCGGGTCGACGGGTTCGTCCGGGAGATCCCCGGCAGCGCGTTCGCGACGGTGCGCCACCGGCTCACCCGCCACCTGCTCGACCTGTCCACCGCCGACGGCGCGGACGGGACGGGGGCGCCCGTGGTGCGGGCCTCCCAGAGCGAGCTCGCCGACGCGGTCGGGACGGTCCGCGAGGTCGTCGTCAGGGAGCTGCGGGCGCTGCGCTCGGACGGTCTCGTCGCGACCGGCCGGGACCACATCACGCTGCTCGACCCCGCCCGCCTGCTCGAGGAGCAGGACCGGCGGGGGTGGAACCCGAGTTCCTGACGGCCGGTCGGGGAGCGGGCACGCTCGGGGGATGGACACCTCGAAGGTCACGGCGAACGCCCCGGTCCCGTCCCCGACGGGTGGCCCGGCGCCACCGGACCCGGACGAGGCCCTCTCCGGGCCGGAGCACCACCTCGCGACGCGGAACCACTCGATGCCGCTGGAGGCGCTCACCAGACCCGTGACGCCCGCGGGGCTGCACTACCTCGTCGTCCACTGGGACATCCCGTTCCTCGACCCCGACACCTGGCGGCTGCGGGTCGGCGGAGCGGTCGCCCGGCCGGTATCGCTGTCGCTGCACGACCTCCTCGGCCGCACGGCCGCCTCGGTCACGCTCACCATGGAGTGCGCCGGCAACGGCCGCTCCTTCCTCCGCCCGCGCCCGGTGAGCCAGCCGTGGCGGCACGGCGGGGTCGGCACCGCTCGCTGGAGCGGGGTCCGGTTGCGCGACGTCCTCGGCGACGCGGGCGTCGACCCCGCCGCCGTCGAGGTCGCCTTCACCGGTGCCGACGAAGGGGTCCAGGGCGGCTGCCGGCACCGGTACGCCCGGAGCCTCCCGCTCGCCGACGCGCTCGCCCCCGAGGTCCTGCTCGCCCACACCATGGACGGCGTGCCCCTGCCCGCCCAGCACGGCGCCCCCCTCCGGCTCGTCGTCCCCGGCTGGTACGGGATGACGAACGTCAAGTGGCTGACCGACATCGAGGTCCGCACGACCCCGTTCGAGGGGTACCAGCAGGTGACGGCCTTCCGGATCCAGTCCGACCCGGACGACCCGGGGGAGCCGGTGGGCCGGATCCGGCCCCGGGCGCTCATGGTGCCTCCGGGGACCGCCGACTTCGCGACCCGCGAGCGGGTGCTGCCGGCCGGCCCGGTGGACCTCGTCGGGCGGGCGTGGTCGGGGACCGGGGAGGTCACCGCCGTCGAGGTCGCCGTGGACGGTGAGTGGGGGCCGGCCCGGTTGCACGACCCCGTCGGCCCCTGGGCATGGCGAGGCTGGGACGCGCGGGTGCGGCTCGGCCCCGGCGTGCACGAGCTCGCCTGCCGGGCCACCGACTCCACGGGGGCGAGCCAGCCCGCCCGTCCCCGGTGGAACCACCAGGGCATGGCGAACAACGCCGTCCAACGGGTGACGGTCACCGCCACCGGGACCTGACCCTCCCGCCGTCCCGGCTCCCCTCCGCCGCCGGCGGAGGGGAGCCGGGACGGACGGGCGGCGACCGTCGGTCTCGCGCGTCGGTCTCGCGCGTCGGGTCGGTGGTCGGCTCAGGTGCGCAGCGAGACGAGGAAGTCCAGCAGGGCCTCGCTGACCTCGTCGGCGTGGCTCGTCGTGATCCCGTGCGGACCGCCCTCGACGACGTGGAGCCGGCTGTCCTCGATCTCCTTGTGGGTGCGTGTCCCACTCGCCTCGAGCGGGACGATCCCGTCGGTGTCCCCGTGGATGACGAGGGTCGGGACGGTGACCCGGCCGATGTCGTTGCGGAAGTCGGTTCGGGCGAACGCCCCGATGCACGCCAGCGCCGCGCCCTCGTCGGACTGGTGGCAGAGCTCGAGGGCGGCCAGGCGCTGGGCCTCGGTGACCGTGAGCTCGTCCCCGGCGCTGAAGAGCTGCGTGACGAAGCCGTCGAGGAAGTCGTCCCGGTCGCTGCGGAGCGCCTCCTCCATGTCGGCGATCGCGGCGTCGTCGATGACCCCGGCGGGGTTGTCGCTCGACGCGTAGAGGTACGGCGGGACCGCACCCGCGAAGACGGCGGCGCCGACCCGGTCCTCCCCGAATCGGCCGATGTACCGGGCCACCTCCCCGCCGCCCATGGAGAACCCGACGAGCACGGCGTCGTGGAGGTCGAGGGCCACGACGAGCGCGCGGAGGTCCCCAGCGAGGGTGTCGTAGTCGTAGCCGCCGGTCGGCGACGCGGAGCGGCCGAAGCCGCGGCGGTCGTACGTGACCACCCGGTACCCGGCAGCGGCGAGCGCGGGCACCTGCTCCGCCCACGCGGCCCCGCTCAGCGGCCACCCGTGGACGAGGACGACGGGGCGACCGGGGCCGCCGGTGTCCTCGTAGTGGAGCTCGACAAGGGGGTCGCTCGGCACGGTGAGCATCGACATGGGGGTCCTTCCGGTCGTGGGAGGGGTCGGTCCGACGATAGCCGCCGGACCCGGGGGGACCCAGCCCGAGCCGCTCGGGCGGACGAGCGCCGGGAGCGGCGCGGCTCCCGAGCGCGCGCAGCCGAGCCGGCGGGTGAGGGGTGCAGGCGGCGCGGACGCCCGGGATAGCCTGCCACCCGTGCCCCCCACCGACGACGAGGACCTCTTCGCGTCCGCGAGCGCCGAGCCGGGGGAGGACCGCGGGGTCCTCCCCCCGCTCGCCGTCCGGATGCGGCCGCGCTCGCTCGCCGAGGTCCGCGGGCAGCAGGGGGTCCTCGGCCCCGGCAGCCCACTCCGCCGGCTCATCGAGGGCTCCGCCGGGGCGGCCGGCCCGCTCTCGGCGATCATCTGGGGCCCGCCCGGGACCGGCAAGACGACCCTCGCCCACCTCGTCGCCACCGCGGCCGAGCGGGAGTTCGTCGAGCTCTCCGCGGTGACGGCCGGCGTCAAGGACGTCCGCTCCGTCATGGACACGGCCGCCCGGACGCGGAGCATGTACGGCCGCCAGACCGTCCTCTTCCTCGACGAGATCCACCGCTTCACCAAGGCCCAGCAGGACGCCCTCCTCCCGGGGGTCGAGAACCGCCAGGTCATCCTCGTCGCCGCGACGACGGAGAACCCGTCCTTCTCGGTCATCGCCCCCCTGCTCTCCCGCTCGATGCTCGTCACCCTCGGCCCCCTCGACGAGGACGAGGTCCGCGACGTCGTCGTCGCCGCGCTCGCCGACGCCCGGGGCCTCGACGGGGCCTTCGTCCTCGGGGACGACGCCCTCGACCACCTCGTCCGGGTGGCGGGCGGCGATGCCCGCCGCGCGCTCACCTCGCTCGAGGCGGCCGCCGGGGTGGCGCTCGACGACGAGGCCCCCGGTGCCGACCGGGACGGTCCCGTCCCCATCGTCCCCGCCCACGTCGAGCGGGCGGTCGCCCACGCGCTCGTCCGCTACGACCGCACCGGCGACCAGCACTACGACGTCGCGTCCGCGCTCATCAAGTCGATGCGGGGGTCCGACGTCGACGCCGCCCTGCACTACCTCGCCCGGATGCTCGAGGCGGGGGAGGACCCGCGGTTCATCGCCCGCCGGGTCGTCATCGCCGCGAGCGAGGACGTGGGCATGGGCGACCCGACCGCGCTCCAGAGCGCGGTCGCGGCGATGCACGCGGTCGCCCAGATCGGGATGCCGGAGGCGCGGATCGTCCTCGCGCAGGCCGTCGTCCACACCGCCCTCGCGCCGAAGTCGAACGCCGCCTACACGGGCATCAACGAGGCCATCGCCGACATCCGCGCGGGCCGTGGCGGCCCTGTCCCCCCGCACCTGAGGGGGAGCGGGTACGCCGGCGCCGCCCGGCTCGGTCACGGCGACGGGTACGTCTACGCCCACACCGAGGAGGACGGGGTCGCCAGGCAGCAGTACCTGCCCGACGACCTCGAGGGGCGCACCGACTACTACCGCCCGACCGGGCGCGGCTTCGAGGAGCGGCTGGCCACCCGCTGGGCGTGGCTGAGGGGCCGCATCCGGGGCTCGTCCGGCAGCCCCGACCGGCCCACCGCCGGGTGACCGCCGTCCCCGACCCGGCCTGCGCCCGACTACGATCAGCGTGCCGCCCGGCACGACACGAGGACTGAAGGACTGCATGGAGACCGCTGAGATCAGGCGCCGTTGGCTCGCCTTCTTCGAGGGTAAGGGCCACACGGTGATCCCGTCCGCCCCGCTCATCCACGACGACCCGAACCTCCTGTTCGTCAACGCGGGGATGGTGCCGTTCAAGCCGTACTTCCTCGGCCAGGAGACCCCGCCGTGGGCGCGGGCGACGTCGGTCCAGAAGTGCGTCCGGACCGGGGACATCGAGGAGGTCGGCAAGACCTCCCGGCACGGGACGTTCTTCCAGATGAACGGGAACTTCTCGTTCGGGGACTACTTCAAGCACGGGGCGATCGAGTTCGCCTGGGAGCTCGTCACGACCCCCCAGGACGCCGGGGGCTACGGGCTCGACCCCGACCGGCTCTGGCCGACCGTCTACGAGGAGGACGACGAGGCGTACGCGATCTGGCGGGACCACATCGGCGTCCCCGCCGAGCGGATCACCCGCCGTGGCCGCGCCGACAACTACTGGAACATGGGCGTGCCCGGTCCGGGCGGGCCGTGCAGCGAGATCTTCTACGACCGCGGCCCCGAGTACGGCCCCGAGGGCGGCCCCTCGGTCGACGAGGACCGCTACCTCGAGTTCTGGAACCTCGTCTTCATGCAGGACGTCCTCTCCGCCGTCCGGAGCAAGGCCGACTTCGACATCGCCGGCGAGCTCCCGAAGAAGAACATCGACACCGGGATGGGTCTCGAGCGGATGGCCTCCCTCCTCCAGGGCGTCGACAACATGTACGAGATCGACGAGGTGTTCCCCGTCCTCGAGCGGGCCGCGGAGATGTCCGGGCGCGTGTACGGCGCCCACTCGAGCCACTCGGCCGGGTCCTCCCACCCCGACGACGTCCGGCTCCGGGTGGTCGCCGACCACGTCCGGTCCGCCCTCATGCTCATCGGCGACGGCGTCACCCCCGGGAACGAGGGCCGCGGGTACGTCCTGCGCCGGATGCTCCGGCGCGCCGTCCGCTCGATGCGCCTCCTCGGCGTCGAGGAGCCGTGCCTGCCGCACCTCCTGCCCGTCTCGACGGAGCGGATGAGCCAGTCCTACCCCGAGCTCGAGCACGGCTTCGACCGGATCAGCCAGATCGCCTACGCCGAGGAGGAGACCTTCCGGCGCACCCTCGCCCAGGGGACGACGATCCTCGACACCGCCGTCGCCCGGACGAAGGGCTCCGGCGGGAGCACCCTGAGCGGCAGCGAGGCGTTCGCGCTCCACGACACCTACGGGTTCCCCATCGACCTCACCCTCGAGATGGCCGCCGAGCAGGGTCTCGAGGTCGACCGTGCGGGGTTCACCCGGCTCATGGAGGAGCAGCGCGAACGGGCCAAGGCCGACGCCCGGGAGAAGAAGGCCGGGCACGCGAACACCGAGGTGTGGCGCGAGCTGCGCGACCTCGGCGCCACCGAGTGGCTCGCCTACCGGACCCTGGCGAGCGAGGCCGACGTCGTCGGGCTCGTCCACGAGGGGCGCCGGGTCACCGAGCTCGAACCCGGTCAGCAGGGGCAGGTCGTCCTCAGCCGGACCCCGTTCTACGCGGAGTCCGGCGGCCAGACCGCCGACGAGGGGGTGATCACCGCCGACGGGGCCTACCTCAGGGTCATCGACGTCCAGCGACCCGTCAAGGGCCTGCTCGCGCACACCGTCGAGGTCGTCCACGGCCCGGTCCGGGCCGGGGCCGGTGTCATCGCCGAGGTCGACCCGGACTGGCGGCTCCAGGCCTGTCAGGCCCACTCCGGGACGCACGTCGTCCACGCGGCGCTCCGGCAGGTGCTCGGCCCGTCCGCGCTCCAGTCCGGCTCGTACAACAAGCCCGGCTACCTCCGGCTCGACTTCGCGTGGAACCAGGCGCTCTCGCCCGAGACCCGCAGCGAGATCGAGGAGGTCGCCAACCTCGCCGTCCGCCAGGACCTCCCGGTCTCGGCCGAGTACATGACCCTGCCCGAGGCCCGCGAGATCGGGGCGCTCGCCCTCTTCGGCGAGACCTACGACGAGCAGGTCCGGGTCGTCGAGATCGGCGGTCCCTGGTCGCGCGAGCTCTGCGGCGGGACCCACGTGCGGCACTCCTCCCAGGTCGGCGCGCTCAGCCTCACCGGCGAGTCCTCGGTCGGGTCGGGCGTCCGGCGCCTCGAGGCGTTCGTCGGGATGGACGCGCTGCGCCACCTCGCCAGGGAACGCGCCCTCGTCGCCGAGCTCGCCCACCTCGTCAAGGTCCAGCCCGGCGAGCTCCCCGGCCGGGTGTCCGACCTCATCGCCCGGCTCCGGGAGGCGGAGAAGGAGATCGAACGCGTCCGCCGGGAGCAGACCGTCGCCGCGGCAGGCTCGCTCACCGACGCGGCGAGGGACGTCTCCGGGACGACCTTCGTCGCCCACCACGCCGGCTCCGTCGGGGGGGACGAGGCCCGGACGATGGCCCTCGACGTCCGCGGCCGGCTCGGTGCCGAACGCCCCGTCGTCGTCGCCGTCACCGGCGAGGCGAAGGGCCGGCCGGTGGTCGTCGTCGTGACGAACGAGCCGGCCCGCGAGCGAGGGCTGCGGGCGGGCGACCTCGTCCGGGCCGCCGCCACGGTCCTCGGCGGCGGCGGCGGCGGCAAGGACGACGTCGCCCAGGGCGGCGGCACCGACGTCGGTCGCGTCGAGGACGCGCTCGCGGCCATCGAGTCCGCGGTTGCCGGCGCCTGACCCGGGCCGGACGCCGGACGACACGCCCGGGATGCGGGCCGGCGTCCGGGTCGGGGTCGACGTCGGGAGCGTCCGGGTGGGGGTCGCGACATGCGACCCCGACGGCGTCCTCGCGACCCCGCTGCGCACCCTCGACCGGGACCCGGTGGGCGACGCCGACGTCGGCGAGCTCGCCCGGGCCGTCGCCGAGCTCGGGGCGGTCGAGGTCGTCCTCGGCCTGCCCCGGTCCCTCTCCGGGGCCGAGGGTCCCGCCGCCGTCACCGCGCGGCAGTATGCTCGATCACTGGCCTCCCGGGTCGCCCCGGTGCCGGTCCGGCTCGTCGACGAGCGGCTGACCACGGTCGACGCCCATCGCGGGCTCGCCGAGAGCGGCGTCGACGGTCGCCGGAGACGCCGCGTCGTCGACCAGGCCGCCGCGGTCCTCATCCTCCAGGCGGCCCTCGACGTGGAACGGAGCACCGGTCGCCCCCCCGGCGACCGGGTCAGGGTCGGACGGAGCAAACGACGGACGAAGGGTACGGACCGATGAGCGAGCCGCATCTCGAGGACTCGATCTTCGGTGGGCGCCGCCCGCCCGGCGGGCGTTGGCGGGGCCGGGCGGCGGGCCCGCGCCGGCACCGTCGCTGGATCGCCCTCCTCGTCGGCCTCGTCGTCGTCGGCGCCGCCGGCGTGCTGGCGTTCACCATCGTCCAGCCCGTCGTGGCCTCCCTCCTCGAGGACAAGGACTACCCCGGCCCCGGCACCGGGCAGGTCGACGTCATCGTCGACGCCGGCGACTCGGGCAGGACGATCGCCGAGTCCCTCGAGTCCGCGGGGGTCGTCAAGACGACGAGCGCGTTCATCGACGCGGTCAACGCCGAGCCCCAGGCCGCAGCCGGGATCCAGCCCGGGTCCTACACGCTGAAGCGGCAGATGTCGGCACCCGACGCCCTCGCCATCCTCGCCGACCCGGCCAACCGGAGCATCCCCCGGGTGACGATCCCCGAGGGCCTCTGGGCGTCCGAGGTGTACGCGCGGCTCTCCAAGGGCACCGACACCCCCCTCGCCGCGTACACGAAGGCCGCGAAGAAGCCGGGCAGCCTCGGCCTCCCCCCGGCCGCCAGGGGGAGGGTCGAGGGCTACCTCTTCCCCGCGACCTACGAGTTCCCGCTCAAGACGACCGCGACCCAGCAGCTGCGGATGATGGTCCGCAAGGCCCTCGACGAGCTCGACGCGGCCGGGGTCAAGGACGCCGACCGACAGCGCACGCTGACCATCGCCTCCATCGTCGAGGGAGAGGTCAGCGGTGCCGCCGACCGGGCCAAGGTCGCCAGGGTCATCGAGAACCGCCTCGACCGGACCGGGCCGCCGAACCACGGCCTGCTCCAGATGGACTCGACGGTCCACTACGCGCTCCGGCAACGGGGGCGGGCCGGGACGAGCGACGCCGACCGGGCGAACCCGAGCCCGTACAACACCTACGTCCACCGCGGCCTGCCACCCGGCCCGATCAACAACCCCGGGGCGGCCTCGATCCGGGCCGCGGCGAACCCGGCCACGGGACCGTGGCTGTTCTTCGTCACCGTCGACCCCTCGACGGGTGAGACGAAGTTCGCCTCGACGCTCGCCGAGCACCGCGAAAACGTCGCGGCCTTCACGACGTGGTGCCGGGAGCACGAGGGGAAGTGCTGAACGCCGCCGTCCTCGGCTCGCCCGTGGCGCACTCGCTCTCGCCCGTCCTCCACCGGGCGGGGTACGACGCCCTCGGCCTCACCGGGTGGCGGTACACCGCCCACGAGGTCACGGCCGCCCGCCTCGGCGCCTTCATCGCCGGCCTCGGCGACTCCTGGCGGGGCCTCAGCCTGACGATGCCCCTCAAGGAGGCCGCGCTCGCCGCCACCGAGGACGCCTCCGTCCTCGCGCGGCAGGCCGGCGCCGCGAACACCCTCGTCCGTCGGTCCGACGGCGGGTGGACCGCGGACAACACCGACGTCGCCGGGATCGCCCGCGCCCTCGAGACGGCCGGCGGCCTGCGGCCGGGTGACCCCCTCGAGCGGGTCACCGTCCTCGGGTCGGGCGCGACCGCGCGCTCGGCCGTCCTCGCGCTCCGGGCCCTCGGGGCCGGGCACGTCCGGGTGGCCGCCCGGACCCGGGCGAACGCCGAGGCCGTCGCGGCGCTGTCGACGGTGGACCGGCCCGGGGCGACCGCCGACGTCGTCCCGCTGGAGTCCTGGGCGGACGCCCCCGGCGACCTCGTCGTGAGCACCCTTCCCCCGGCCGGGGCCCTCGGCGCGACGGCGGCCCTCGGGGACGCCGCGCCCCGGCTGCTCCTCGACGTCGTCTACACGGGCTGGCCCACGCCCCTGGCCCGCGCGGTCGGCGCCCGGGGGGGCACCGTCGTCGGCGGCCTCGAGATGCTCGTCCACCAGGCCGCCGTGCAGTTCGAGCTCTTCACGGGCTCGGCCGCGCCCGTCGCGGCGATGCGTGCCGCCGGGCTCGCGGCCCTCGCCGGCCGCGCCCGGTGACCGGGCTGCTCGTCGCCGCCGCGGTCGCCGTCGGCCTCGCGCTCGGACTCGTCACCGGACGTCGGCTCTCGGGCGCCGGGTACCGCCTCGACGACGAGACCGGGCCCCTCCCCGGCCCCTGGTGGTGGCCGGGGGCGGCGCTCGCCGCAGCCTGGGGCTGGTCGGCGTGGCAGGTCGGCGCAGACGCCGGGGGAGCCGCGCTGCCCGCCCACCTCCTCCTCGGCTGGGTCGCCGTCACCCTGAGCTGGACCGACCTCGACGTCCACCGGCTCCCCGACGGCATCGTCTACCCCGCCTACCCGGCGCTCGCCGGGCTGCTCCTCCTCGCGACCGCCGCCGCTCCCGACCCGGCCCGGGCCTGGGCCCTCGGCGGCGCCGCCCTCATGCTCGTCGGCTACGGCGCCATCGCGCTCGCCGTCCCGGCGTGGATGGGCCTCGGCGACGTCAAGGTCGCCGGCCTCGTCGGGCTCCTGCTCGGGTGGTGGGGTCCGGCCACGCTGCTCCTCGGGGTCGTCCTCAGCATCCTCCTCGGCGGGATCCAGGCCGCCGCCGTCATCCTCAGCGGGCGCGGCGACCGGCACACGGAGGTCGCCTACGGCCCGGCCCTCCTCGTCGGCGCGCTCCTCGCGGCGGGGTCCCAGTTCCAGATCCTGACCGGCCCGTCGGGGCCCTGAGACCCGCGTGGCAGGATCGGGGCCATGCTTCGTTGGTTGACCGCCGGTGAGTCGCACGGACCAGCCCTCGTCGCGACCCTCGAAGGGCTCCCGGCCGGCGTCGAGGTGACGACCGCCGACGTCGCGGCCGCCCTCGCCCGCCGCCGCCTCGGCTACGGCCGGGGCGCGCGGATGTCCTTCGAGCAGGACGAGGTGACCTTCCTCGGTGGAGTCCGCCACGGCCGGACGATCGGGTCCCCCCTCGCGGTGATGGTCGGCAACACCGAGTGGCCGAAGTGGGCGACCGTCATGAGCGCCGACCCGGTCGGCCCGGACCGGCTCGCCTCGGCCGACGACGTCGGTGCGACGAAGGAGCCCGCCCGCAACCGGCCCCTGACCCGGCCCCGCCCGGGACACGCCGACCTCGTCGGGATGCAGAAGTACGGGTTCGACGAGGCCCGGCCCGTGCTCGAGCGTGCGTCCGCGCGGGAGACCGCGGCCCGGGTCGCCCTCGGCGAGGTCGTCGCGCGCTTCCTCCGGCAGGCCTACGGCATCCGGCTCGTCTCGCACACCGTCGCCATCGGCGCCGCCGGGGTCGACGACGGCGCCCCGCTGCCCACCCCCGACGACGTCCCGGCCCTCGACGCCGACCCCGTCCGCTCGCTCGACGCGCCGGGGTCGGCGGCGATGGTCGCCGAGGTCGACGCCGCGAAGCGGGACGGCGACACCCTCGGGGGGGTCGTCGAGGTCCTCGCCTACGGTCTCCCGCCGGGGCTCGGCTCGCACGTCCACTGGGACCGTCGGCTCGACGCCCGGCTCGCCGCCGGGCTCATGGGCATCCAGGCGATCAAGGGTGTCGAGGTCGGGGACGGGTTCCGGACCGCCGCCCGCCGCGGCTCGGTCGCCCACGACGAGATGGAGCGGGACGGCTCCGGAGCGATCCGGCGCCGCTCCGGCCGGGCCGGTGGCACCGAGGGCGGGATGTCGACCGGGGACGTGCTCCGCGTCCGGGCGGCGATGAAGCCGATCAGCACCGTGCCCCGTGCCCTCGACACCGTCGACGTCACCGGGCCCGACCCCGCGACCGCGATCCACCAGCGCTCCGACGTCTGCGCCGTGCCCGCGGCCGGGGTCGTCGCCGAGGCGATGGTCGCGCTCGTCCTCGCCGAGGCGTGCGTCGAGAAGTTCGGGGGCGACAGCGTCGCCGAGACCGCGCGGAACCACGCCGGCTACCTCGACGCCGTCCCGGAGATGATGCGGACATGGTGACGGGGCAGACGCCCGGGGCCGGGCCGGCTGTCGTCCTCATCGGCCCACCCGGTGCGGGGAAGAGCACGGTCGGCGGCCTCCTCGCCGAGCGTCTCGGGACGACCTTCCTCGACACCGACGCCGCCGTCGAGCGCGCCGAGGGACGGACGATCTCGGACATCTTCGTCGACGACGGGGAGCCACGCTTCCGCGAGCTCGAGCGGGCCGTCGTGCTCAGCGCGCTCGGCGAGGAGACGGGGGTGCTCGCCCTCGGCGGTGGCGCTCCGATGGACCGCGAGATCGGCCCCGCGCTCGCCGGTCGCGTCGTCGTCCTCCTCGACGTCGGGATCGCCGACGCCGCCCGCCGGGTCGGGTTCGCCCAGTCCCGGCCGCTGCTCGCCGTCAACCCGCGGGCGTCGTGGGTCGCGATGATGAACGCCCGCCGTCCGACGTACGAGGCTCTCGCGACCCACCGGGTCGACACCGCCGGACGGGCCCCGGGCGAGATCGTCGCCGAGGTCCTCGACCTCCTCGGGCGACGATGAGCGTCGCCACCAGGATCCCCGTCGGCGACGGCTACGAGGTCGTCGTCGGCTCAGGTGTCCTCGCCGAGCTCGGGTCGCTCGTCGGGCCCGGGGTCCTGCGGGTCCTCGTCGTCCACCCGGCGCCGCTTGCCGCCCTCGCCGACCGGGTCGGGGACGCGCTCCGCGCGCTCGGGCTCGAGGTCCTCACGGTCGCCGTGCCCGACGCGGAGGCCGCGAAGACCGCCGCGGTCGCGACGATGCTCTGGGGGGTGCTCGGCCGCGCCGGCTTCACCCGGAGCGACCTCGTCGTCGGCGTCGGCGGCGGGACCGTCACCGACCTCGCCGGCTTCGTCGCCGCGACCTGGCTGCGCGGGGTCCCCGTGGTCCAGGTCCCGACGACGCTGCTCGGGATGGTCGACGCCGCGGTCGGCGGGAAGACGGGCATCAACACCCCCGAGGGGAAGAACCTCGTCGGGGCCTTCCACCCTCCGGTCGGTGTCCTCGCCGACCTCGACACCCTGCGCACGCTCCCGCAGGACGACCTCGTGGCCGGGCTCGCCGAGGTCGTCAAGTGCGGGTTCATCGCCGACCCCCGCGTCCTCGAGCTCGTCGAGGCGGACCCCCGCGCCGCGGCCGTGCCGGACGGGCCCGTCGTCCGCCAGCTCATCGAGCGGGCCGTCCGGGTCAAGGCCGCCGTCGTCGCCGCCGACCTGCGCGAGTCCTCCCTGCGCGAGGTCCTCAACTACGGGCACACCTTCGGGCACGCCGTCGAGCAGGTCGACGGCTACCGGGTCCGTCACGGCGAGGCGGTGAGCGTCGGGATGGTGTACGCCGCCGAGCTCGGCGTCCTCGCAGGCCGGCTCGAGCCCGCCGTTCGGGACCGGCACCGTGCCGTCCTCACCGCGCTCGGGCTCCCGGTGTCCACCCCCGGCGGGCGCTGGCCCGAGCTCCTCCGTGCGATGCGCCGGGACAAGAAGGCCCGCGGGGCGACGCTGCGGTTCGTCGTCCTCGACGCGCTCGCGGCGCCGGGACGGCTCGAGGGCCCCGACGAGGCGGTGCTCGAGGAGGCGTACGCCGCCGTCTCCGGGTGACGGTGCCCGCCGCGCCCCGCAGCCCCTCGTCCCTGTCCCCGCGCAGCGTCCGCGCCGTCGACGCCCCGGTGACCGCCGGCGCGGACGCAGGCGGCGTGGCGGGTAGAATCGCCGGGATTCCCAGCCCCCACGCCCGTCCGGCGCCCGCCGACGCCGGTGGCGGGGCGTCCCCGAGCAGGAAGCGACACACACCCGTGGCATCGACCAACGACCTGAAGAACGGCATGGTGCTCAACCTCGAGGGCCAGCTCTGGAGCGTCGTCGAGTTCCAGCACGTCAAGCCCGGCAAGGGCCCGGCCTTCGTCCGGACCAAGCTCAAGTCGGTGCGGACGGGCAAGGTCGTCGACAAGACGTTCAACGCCGGCACGAAGGTCGACTCCGCCAACGTCGACCGTCGGACGATGCAGTACCTCTACAACGACGGCACCGACTACATCTTCATGGACCCGGACACCTTCGACCAGGTCCACGTCCCCACCGAGGTTGCCGGGGACGCCGCGAGGTACCTCCTCGAGAACAACGAGGCGACCATCGCCCGGCACGACGGCGAGGTCCTCTACGTCGAGCTCCCGACGTCGGTCGTCCTCGAGATCACGTACGCCGAGCCGGGCCTCCAGGGAGACCGGTCGACCGGGGGGACGAAGCCCGCGACCGTCGAGACCGGCGCCCAGATCCAGGTCCCCCTCTTCGTCGAGCAGGGCACCCGGGTCAAGGTCGACACCCGGGACGGGTCCTACCTCGGCCGCGTGAGCTGAGCGGAGTCCCGTGTCAGCCAGGACCAAGGCCCGCAAGCGGGCGGTCGACCTCCTCTACGAGGCCGAGCAACGGGACGTCAACGTCCGTGAGCTCCTCCACGCGCGGCTCGCGACGCCGGTGACCGCCGCCCCGCTCAACCCGTACACCGCCGACCTCGTCGAGGGGGTCGTCGCGCACTGGACGGACATCGACGAGCTCCTGTCGACCTACAGCCAGGGGTGGCCGCTCGCGCGGATGCCCGACGTCGACCGCGCCATCCTCCGGGTCGGCGCCTACGAGGTCCTCTGGGCCGACGACGTGCCCGACGGCGTCGCCATCGCCGAGGCGGTCGACCTCGCGACGTCACTGAGCACCGACGAGTCCCCGAAGTTCGTCAACGGCCTCCTCGCCCGGCTCGCCGAGGTCAAGCCGACGCTCGCCTGACTGTGAGGGTCGGCAGCGCGGTCCGGTGGTGCTGGGCTGTGGTCGACCACCTCGGGTGTGACCCTTCGCCTGACTGGCCGTGGTGCCTTGCTGCCGACTTGTCCGTCCGGGGTGGTCGGCCCCGGCCCGGTCGGAGTTGACCGGCCTGATCAGGAGCTTGACCAGTAGGCGTATCCGCGCCCGCTGTGTCCCGTCACAGTCCTGCCGTGACTCCTCCCGGACCGGACCCTTCGTCCGCTCCGAAGCCAGGGGGAACGCAACGCCCAGTCTGTCTGAGATCGTCGACGTCGTCATCGGGGTCGACACCCACGTCGAGACCCACGCCGCCGCCGTGGTCGATGCCCGGACCGGCGCGGTCCTGGCCGAGCTCACCGTGGCGACCACGCCCGAGGGCTACCAGGAGCTGGTCGACCTCGCCGATTCCCACTCCGCGCTGCGGGTGTGGGCTGTCGAGGGCGCGGGCGGGCACGGCGCCGGCTTGGCGCGTCACGTCGCCCGCGGCGAGGAGGTCGTCGTCGAGCTGGATCGTCCCGAGCGAGCGAAGCGCCGGCGCGGGGGCAGTCGGACCCGTTGGACGAGGGCCGCGCCGCGCGGGAGGCGTTGTCCCGGCCGCTGCTGGGCACCCCGAGGGCTGGCGGCGACGGGCACGGGCTGTCGGTGCTGCTGGCCGCCCGGTCCTCGGCGGTGGACGCCGCGACGATCGCGCAGCGGCAGCTGTTCTCCCTGGTCATCGCCGCCCCCGACCACCTGCGGGAGAAGCTGCGGGGCAAGAAGCTGCCCGAGATGGTGCCGCCCGCCTGCGGGTTCAGCCCGGATGTGGCACCGAGACCGCCGCCACCGCGCCCGAGCGTCCCCGCGCGTCCCCGCGCGTCCCCGCGCGTCCGCGGAGTGGGCCCCGGTCGGGGCCGGCCACCGGAGGGGGTACGATCGCTCGCGACCGACGTCCTTTAACGACCTGTCCCGTGAGGCAGGGAAGGAGGTCCGACGCGTATGCCGCGTCCCGACCACTCGGCGCCCGCACCCGGGCCCGGCAGCACCGCCCCGTCCACGCCCACCCGGGACCCGGCGACCGCCGCCCCCACCGGGCGGGACGTCATGAACGCCGGCGACATCGCCCGCGTCCTGCGCCGCATCGCACACGAGATCCTCGAGCACAACAAGGGGCCCGCCGACCTCGTCCTCCTCGGCATCCCGACCCGCGGGGTCGACCTCGCCCGCCGGCTCGGGCGGCTCGTCGCCGAGGTCGAGGGGGTCGAGGTCCCGGTCGGGGCCCTCGACGTGACGATGTACCGCGACGACCTCCGCAGCCAGCCCACCCGGGCACCGATGGAGACCGACATCCCGCCCGGGGGCATCGACGGGCGGGTCGTCGTCATCGTCGACGACGTCCTCTACTCCGGGCGCACGGTCCGGGCCGCCCTCGACGCCCTCGCCGACTACGGTCGGCCCCGGGCGGTCCGGCTCGCCGTCCTCGTCGACCGCGGGCACCGCGAGCTGCCGATCCGGGCCGACCACGTCGGGAAGAACCTCCCGACGGCCCGGGGGGAGCGGGTCATGGTCCGGCTCGACGGCGTCGACGGTGCCGACGTCGTCCAGATCGCGGGGGGCGCGTCGTGAGCACGGTCGTCGCACCGGAGGCGACCCGGGCGGTGAGCTGGCCGCGCCACCTCCTCTCCGCCGCGGACCTCGGCGCCGACGCCGTCCGCGAGCTCCTCCGGACCGCCGCCGAGATGCACGAGGTCCAGCACCGCGCGGTGAAGAAGCTCCCGACGCTGCGGGGGCGCACCGTCGTCAACCTCTTCTTCGAGGACTCGACCCGGACCCGGAGCTCGTTCGAGATCGCCGGGAAGTGGCTCTCCGCCGACGTCATCAACATCTCCGCGCGGGGCTCCTCGGCCTCGAAGGGCGAGTCGCTCCGCGACACCGTGCGGACGGTCGCGGCGATGGGCGTCGACGCGCTCGTCGTCCGGCACGGGGCGAGCGGGGCCGCCCACCAGGTGAGCCAGTGGGTCGACGCGCAGGTCGTCAACGCCGGGGACGGGACCCACGAGCACCCCACCCAGGCGCTCCTCGACGCGTACACGATGCAGCGCCGGCTCGGGGACCTCGCCGGCAGGCACGTCGTCATCGTCGGGGACCTCACCCACTCGCGGGTCGTCCGCTCCAACCTCCTCTGCCTCGCCCGGCTCGGCGCGCGCGTCACCCTCGTCGCCCCGCCGACCCTCATGCCGAGCGGGATCGGGCCGTGGTCGGCGGCGGACGGGTTCGCCCTCTCCCACGACCTCGACGCGGTCCTCTCCGGGGACGGCCACGGAGCCCCCGACGCGGTGATGATGCTCCGGGTCCAGCGCGAGCGGATGTCCGGCGGGTACTTCCCGACGGCGCGGGAGTACACCGTCGGCTACGGCCTCACCCGCGAGCGGCTCGCGACCCTCACCACCGCGAACCCGGACGCCGTCATCACCCACCCCGGGCCGATGAACCGCGGCCTCGAGATCGCCGCGGACGCCGCGGACGCCGCCTCCTCCCTCGTCCTCGACCAGGTCTCGGCCGGGGTCGCGGTCCGGATGGCCGTCCTCTACCACCTGCTGGCGTCGGGGGAGGCGGTCGTGTGAGCACCCTCCTCATCACCGGGGCCCGCGTCCTCGGCGACGACCCGGCCGACGTCCTCGTCGCCGACGGCCACGTCGCCGAGGTCGGGCGGGTCGGGTCGGTCGAGGCCCCGTCCGACGCGTCCGTCCTCGACGCCGACGGCCTCGTCCTCCTCCCCGGATTCGTCGACCTCCACACCCACCTGCGTGAGCCCGGTCGGGAGGACGCCGAGACCGTCCGGACCGGCGCGGAGGCCGCCGCCGTCGGCGGGTTCACCGCCGTGCTCGCGATGGCGAACACGACCCCGGCCACCGACACCGGCGAGGCCGCCGAGCACGTCCTCGACCTCGGCCGGGCGACCGGCCTCGCCGACGTCCAGCCGGTCGGCGCGGTGACCAAGGGCCTCGCCGGTGCCGAGCTCGCCGAGCTCGGCCTCATGCACCGCTCCCGGGCCAGGGTCACGGTGTTCTCCGACGACGGGCGGTGCGTCGTCGACGCCCGGGTCATGCGGCGCGCGCTCGAGTACGTCCGGGCCTTCGGCGGGGTCGTCTCCCAGCACGCCCAGGACCCCGACCTCGCCGGCCCGGACTCGTGCTGCCACGAGGGCGAGCTGTCCGGCAGGCTCGGCCTGGCGGGGTGGCCCGCCGTCGCCGAGTCGAGCGTCATCGCCCGGGACGCCATGCTCGCCGAGCACACCGGCTCGCGGGTCCACGTCGCTCACGTCACGACCGCCGAGGGCGTCGAGGTCGTCCGCTGGGCCAAGGCCCGCGGGGTCGCCCTCACCGCCGAGGTCACCCCGCACCACCTCGCCCTGACGACCGACCTCCTCACCGGGTACGACCCCGTGTACAAGGTCAACCCGCCGCTGCGCCCGGTCGAGGACGTCGAGGCGCTCCGGGAGGCCCTCGCCGACGGGACGATCGACGCCGTCGCGACCGACCACGCCCCGCACGCCCGGCACGACAAGGAGCACGCGTTCGTCGACGCGGCGTTCGGGATGACCGGCCTCGAGACCGCCCTCGCCGTGGTCAGCGACGTCATGGTCGGCGCCGGCCGGATGACGTGGACCGACGTCGCCCGGACGATGTCGGTCGCGCCGGCCCGGATCGCCGGCCTCGCCGGGCACGGCCGGGCCGTCGAGCCGGGCGCCCCGGCGAACCTCGTCCTCGTCGACCCCGACGCCGAGACGACCGTCGACCGGGCCGCGACGCGGTCGCTCTCCCGGAACACCCCGTGGCACGGCCGGACCCTCCGCGGCCGCGTCCACACGACCCTCCTCCGAGGCACCCCCACGGCCCAGAACGGAACGCCCCTGCTGTGAGCACGACGACACCCACACCCGCACCCGCGCCCGCACCGACCGCCTCGACCGGCGAGCGCCGCCCAGGCGCCGTCCTCGTCCTCGAGGACGGCCGCACGTTCCCCGGCGAGCCGTACGGCGCCACTGGCACGACGGTCGGCGAGGCCGTCTTCTCGACGGGGATGACGGGGTACCAGGAGACCCTCACCGACCCCTCGTACCGCCGTCAGGTCGTCGTCATGACGGCCCCGCACGTCGGCAACACGGGGTGGAACGACGAGGACGACGAGTCCGGCCGGATCTGGGTGGCCGGGTACGTCGTCCGCGACCCGGCCCTGCGCCCGTCGAGCTGGCGCAGCCGCCGCACCCTCGAGGACGAGCTCGCCGCCCAGGGCGTCGTCGGGATCAGCGGCGTCGACACCCGCGCCCTCACCCGGCACCTGCGCGAGCGGGGGGCGATGCGGGTCGGCATCTTCTCCGGGGAAGCCGCCGACGCACCGGCCTCGGCCCTCCTCGAGGACGTCCGGGCCGCCCCGGCGATGGCCGGCGCCGCCCTCGCCGCCGAGGTGAGCACGACCGAGCCGTACGTCGTCCCGGCCGTCGGTGAGCGTCGCCTCACCGTCGCCGCGCTCGACCTCGGGATCAAGGCGATGACGCCGAGGCTCCTCGCCGAGCGCGGCGTCGAGGTCCACGTGCTCCCTGCGACGACGACCGTCGCCGAGCTCCGCGCGCTCGCTCCCGACGGCGTCTTCTACTCCAACGGCCCCGGCGACCCGGCCACGGCCGAGCACGAGGTCGCCGTCCTCCGGGAGGTCCTGCACGACCGGGTCCCGTTCTTCGGGATCTGTTTCGGCAACCAGCTCCTCGGCCGGGCCCTCGGGTTCGGGACGTACAAGCTCGGCTACGGCCACCGGGGCATCAACCAGCCCGTCATGGACCGCCGGACCGGGAGCGTCGAGATCACCGCGCACAACCACGGGTTTGCCGTCGACGCCCCGGCCGAGGGTGAGGTCGCGGCCCCGTCCGACGCCGCCGCGGGCACGGCGTACGGGCGCGTCCGGGTCTCGCACGTCTGCCTCAACGACGACGTCGTCGAGGGGCTGGAGTGCCTCGACCTCCCGGCCTTCTCCGTCCAGTACCACCCCGAGGCCGCGGCCGGTCCGCACGACGCCGCCCACCTCTTCGACCGCTTCGTCTCGATGATGCACGCCGCCCGGGAACCGGGCGCGGCGTCCGACCAGGAGGGTGGCCGCTGATGCCCCGCCGCACCGACATCTCCAGCGTCCTCGTCATCGGCTCCGGCCCGATCGTCATCGGCCAGGCCTGCGAGTTCGACTACTCGGGGACCCAGGCCTGCCGGGTCCTCAGGGACGAGGGTCTGCGGGTCATCCTCGTCAACTCCAACCCCGCGACGATCATGACCGACCCGGAGTTCGCGGACGCGACGTACATCGAGCCCATCACGCCCGAGATCGTCGAGAAGATCATCGAGAAGGAGCGCCCGGACGCCGTCCTCGCGACCCTCGGCGGGCAGACCGCCCTGAACACGGCGATCAGCCTGCACGAGGCCGGCGTCCTCGAGAAGTACCACTGCCCGCTCATCGGGGCGAAGGTCGAGGCGATCCAGCTCGGGGAGGACCGGCAGGCCTTCAAGGGGGTCGTCGAGCGCTGCGGCGCCGACGTCGCCCGCTCGGCGATCGCCCACACGATGGAGGACTGCCTCGCCGTCGCCGAGGAGTTCGGCTACCCGCTCGTCGTCCGCCCCTCGTTCACGATGGGCGGCCTCGGGTCGGGCTTCGCCCACGACGAGGAGGACCTGCGCCGGTTCGCCGGGGCGGGGCTGCGGGCGTCCCGAACGACCGAGGTCCTCCTCGAGGAGTCGATCCTCGGGTGGAAGGAGTACGAGCTGGAGGTCATGCGCGACCACGCCGACAACGTCGTCGTCGTCTGCTCCATCGAGAACCTCGACCCGATGGGCGTCCACACCGGGGACTCGATCACCGTCGCCCCCGCGCTCACCCTCACCGACCGGGAGTACCAGACCCTCCGGGACGTGGCGATCGACGTCATCCGCGAGGTCGGCGTCGACACCGGCGGGTGCAACATCCAGTTCGCCGTCAACCCCGTCGACGGCCGGGTCATCGTCATCGAGATGAACCCGCGGGTGTCCCGCTCCTCGGCGCTCGCGTCGAAGGCCACCGGGTTCCCGATCGCGAAGATCGCCGCGAAGATGGCGATCGGGTACACCCTCGACGAGGTGCCGAACGACATCACCCGGGAGACGCCCGCCTCGTTCGAGCCGACGCTCGACTACGTCGTCGTCAAGGTCCCCCGGTTCGCCTTCGAGAAGTTCCCCGCCGCCGACCCGACCCTGACGACGACGATGAAGTCGGTGGGCGAGGCGATGGCCATCGGCAGGAACTTCACCGAGGCCCTCCAGAAGGCGCTCCGGTCGATGGAGCGGGCCGACTCGAGCTTCCACTGGGACGGGCCGACGCCGTCGGAGGAGACCGCCCGGGGCCTTCTCGAGCTCGCCCGCACCCCGACCGACGGCCGGCTCGTCACCGTCCAGCAGGCCCTTCGGGGCGGGCTCTCGGTCGAGGAGGTGCACGTGGCGACATCGATCGACCCGTGGTTCCTCGACCAGATCCAGCTCGTCAACACCGTCGCCGAGCGGGTCTCCGCCGCGCCCCAGCTCACCCCCGGGCTCCTCCGCCTCGCCAAGCGGCACGGGTTCTCCGACGCCCAGGTCGCCGGGCTGACCGGGATGCCGGAGGCCGTCGTCCGCGGCGTCCGGCACGCCCTCGGGGTCCGGCCGGTCTACAAGACCGTCGACACCTGCGCCGCGGAGTTCGCGGCCCGCACCCCGTACCACTACTCGTCCTACGACGAGGAGACCGAGGTCGAGCCGCGGGAGAACCCGGCCGTCCTCATCCTCGGCTCCGGGCCGAACCGGATCGGGCAGGGCGTCGAGTTCGACTACTCGTGCGTCCACGCGTCCTTCGCGCTCCGGGACGCCGGCTACGACACCGTCATGGTCAACTGCAACCCCGAGACCGTCTCGACGGACTACGACACGAGCTCGCGGCTGTACTTCGAGCCGCTCACCCTCGAGGACGTCCTCGAGGTCGTCCATGCCGAGCAGGCGGCGGGGCCGGTCGCCGGCGTCATCGTCCAGCTCGGCGGTCAGACCCCGCTCGGGCTCGCCCGCGCCCTCGCCGAGGCGGGCGTCCCCATCGTCGGGACCTCCCCCGAGGCCATCGACCTCGCCGAGGACCGGGGCGCGTTCGGGCGGGTCCTCGCCGAGGCCGGGCTCCCGGCGCCCAAGCACGGCACGGCGTACAGCGCCGCCGAGGCCGTCGCCATCGCGCGGGACATCGGCTACCCCGTCCTCGTCCGCCCGTCGTACGTCCTCGGCGGCCGAGGCATGGAGATCGTCTACGACGACGCGACGCTCGGGGAGTACGTCACCCGGGCCGCCGTCGCGTCCCCCGAGCACCCCGTCCTCGTCGACCGGTTCCTCGACGACGCCATCGAGATCGACGTCGACGCCGTCTACGACGGCACCGAGATGTACCTCGGCGGGATCATGGAGCACATCGAGGAGGCCGGGATCCACTCCGGGGACTCGGCCTGCACCCTCCCACCCGCGACCCTCGGGTCCGGCGAGCTCGAGCGGGTGCGCGCCTCGACCCTCGCCCTCGCCGAGGGGATCGGGGTGCGCGGGCTCATCAACGTCCAGTTCGCCCTCGCCCAGGACATCCTCTACGTCCTCGAGGCCAACCCGCGGGCGTCGCGGACCGTTCCCTTCGTCGCCAAGGCGACCGGCGTGCCGGTCGCCAAGGCCGCTGCCCGGGTCATGCTCGGGAGCACGCTCGCCGAGCTCCGCGCCGAGGGCGTCCTCCCCGCGACCGGCGACGGCGGGGCCCTCCCGAGCGACGCCCCGATCTCGGTCAAGGAGGCGATCCTGCCGTTCAAGCGGTTCCGGACCCGGGAGGGTGACGTCGTCGACAGCCTCCTCGGACCCGAGATGCGCTCGACCGGTGAGGTCATGGGCATCGACGTCGACTTCGGTGCCGCCTTCGCCAAGAGCCAGCTCGGCGCGATCTCCGGGCTCCCGGCGAGCGGGACCGTCTTCGTCTCGGTCGCGAACCGGGACAAGCGCGCGATGATCTTCCCCGTCAAGCGGCTCGCCGACCTCGGCTTCCGGGTCCTCGCGACGGCCGGCACCGCGGACGTCCTCCGCCGGAACGGCATTGCCGCCGAGGTCGTCGGCAAGCACAGCGAGCGGGGGCCGGGGGAGCGGAGCATCGTCGACGCGATCAGTGCCGGCGAGGTCGACATGGTCGTCAACACCCCGTCCGGGCCGAACGCCCGCGCCGACGGCTATGCGATCCGCGCGGCGACGACGGCGATGGACAAGCCGATCATCACCACCGTCCAGCAGCTCGGCGCCGCCGTCCAGGGGATCGAGGCCCGCATCCACGACGACCTTCGGGTCACCTCGCTCCAGGAGCACGCCGCCTCGATCGACCTCTACGGCCGAGGCGCGGACCGGTGAGCCGGGTCGTCGCCGCCCGCGAGGGGGCCGGGACCGTCCAGGCGGAGGCCCGGCTCGTCGCGACCCGCCCGGCCGGTGCCTACCACCACATGACGTTCGAGGCTCCCGGCGCCGCCGGCCTCGCCCGTCCCGGACAGTTCGTCGCGCTCGCCGTCGGCGGTCCGACGTCCGCGGCCCTGCTCCGTCGCTCGTTCTCCGTCCACGCCGTGGACCCGGTCGACGGGACCGTCGACGTCGTCGTCGCTCCCCACGGGCCCGGGACCCGGTGGCTCACCGCGCTGCGCCCCGGGGACGAGGTCGACCTCGTCGGCCCGCTCGGGCGCCCCTTCCCCGTGCCCACCACGCCGGTGTCGTGCGTCGTCGTCGGCGGCGGGTACGGGAGCGCGCCCCTCGCCTGGCTCGCCACCGCCCTCGGCGAGCGTGGGTGCGACGTCGAGGCCGTCCTCGGGGCCGGCTCGGCGGACCGTCTCTTCGGGGTCGAGGGGGTTCGTGCGAGCGCCGTCAGCGTCCACGTCACGACCGACGACGGGTCGGCCGGGCACCACGGGCGGGTCACCGACGTCCTCCCCGACGTCATCGCCCGCACGGCCGCCGCGGTCGTCTACGCCTGCGGACCGATGGGCATGCTCGAGGCGGTGAGCGACGTCGCGCACGCCCACGGCGCCGTCGCGCAGGTCGCCGTCGAGGAGTCGATGGCCTGCGGCATCGGGATCTGCATGACGTGCGTCCTCCCGGTCCGAGGGACCGACGGGGTCACCCGGATGCTCCGCTCCTGCGTCGAGGGCCCCGTCTTCCGGGGTGACCGGGTCCGCTGGGACGCCTTCGACCACGGCCGGGGGCACGTCCCCGACGACGCCCTCGGGTCCCCGGCGACGGCGCGACGGGAGGTGGGCTGACATGGTCCGCATCCCCCGCTGGCGGGCCCCCGGCCACGACGCCGCGTCGGAGCAGGCCCGCGTCGAGCAGTCGAGCCCCGGGGAGGCCGCGGCGCCCGCGCCCGCCGCGGCCGCACCCACCGCGCCAGGCGGCCCTGGTCCCGGTCCCGACGCCGTTCGCGACCCTGGCCCGGACCTCGGGCGGGCGGTCGACCTCTCCGTCGACCTCGCCGGACGGGTCCTTCCCAACCCGCTCATGACCGCCTCGGGGTGCGCCGCGAACGGCCGCGAGCTCCACCGCTTCATCGACGTCGCCGAGCTCGGCGCATTCGTGACGAAGTCGGTCAAGTCCGAGCCCGCGTCCGGGCGGGGGACTCCCCGGATGGCGGAGACCCCGTCGGGGATGCTCAACTCCATCGGGCTCCAGGGACCCGGCGTCGCCGCCTTCGTCGAGCACGACCTCGCCTGGCTGCGGTCGGTCGGCGCCCGGGTCCTCGTGTCCGTCGCCGGGAGCACCGCCGGGGAGTTCGCCGACGTCATCCGCGTCCTGCGCGAGTCCGACGCGTGGGACTGCGTCGTCGGGATCGAGGTGAACATCTCCTGCCCGAACGTCGCGAACCGCGGCCTCGTCTTCGCGTGCGACCCGTCCGCCTCCCGCGACGTCGTCGACCGCGTCCGTGCCGAGACCCCCGCGGGGACTCCGGTCCTCGCCAAGCTCAGCCCGGACGTCACCGACGTCGTCGGCATCGCCGAGGCCTGCGTCGAGGCCGGCGCCCACGGCCTGACCATGATCAACACCCTCCTCGGGATGTCCATCGACACCGAGCTCCTCCGCCCCCGCCTCGCCGGTGTCACCGGCGGCCTCTCCGGTCCCGCGGTCCGCCCGGTCGCCGTCCGGGCGGTCTGGGAGGTCACCGCGGCGATGCGTCGGGGCCGGATCCCGACCGTCCCCGTCGTCGGGGTCGGCGGGGTCCGCACCGGCGCCGACGCCCTCGAGCTCGTCGCCGCCGGCGCGAGCGCCGTCCAGGTCGGGACGGCGACGTTCAACGACCCCACCGCCCCGCTGCGGGTCAGGGACGAGCTCGCAGAACTGCTCGCCGAGCACGGCCTCGGGTCGGTCTCCGACGCCGTCGGCGTCGCCCACGAGCGGACGGCCTGACGTGGCCACGGCGGCCCGGCCGTCGTTCGGGCGACGCCTCGAGGCCGCGATGGCCCAGCACGGACCGCTCTGCGTCGGGATCGACCCGCACCCGGCCCTCCTCGAGGCGTGGGGGCTACCCCACGACGTCGACGGCCTGCGGACGTTCGCGCTCACCTGTGCCGAGGCGTTCGCCGGGGTCGCCGCCGCGGTCAAGCCCCAGTCGGCCTTCTTTGAGGAGCACGGTGCCGCGGGCGTCGCCGTCCTCGAGGAGGTCCTCTCCGCGCTCGCCGGCAGCGGCACCCTGAGCATCCTCGACGTCAAGCGGGGGGACATCGGCTCGACGATGGCGGGGTACGCCCGCGCGTACCTCTCGGATGCCTCGCCCCTGCGCGCCGACGCGGTGACGCTCAGCCCCTACCTCGGCTTCGGGTCCCTCCGCCCGGCGCTCGACGAGGCCGCGCGCACGGGCCGAGGGGCGTTCGTCCTCGCCCTGACGTCGAACCCTGAGGGCGCCCGGGTCCAGCACGCGAGCCTCGAGGGGCGCAGCGTCGCCCGGCACGTCGTCGACGGGGTCACCGCCGAGAACGCCCCCGCGGCCGGCCGCGGCGAGCTCGGGAGCGTCGGGATGGTCGTCGGCGCGACCGTCGGGGACGCCGTCGCCGACCTCGACCTCGACCTCGCGGGGTCCGCTGGCCCGCTTCTCGCCCCGGGCATCGGCGCCCAGGGGGCGAGCGCGGAGGACGCCCGGCGGGTCTTCGGGGCCGCCGCGGGCCGGGTGCTCGCGAGCTCGAGCCGGGAGGTCCTCTCCGTCGGACCGCGCCCGGGCGACCTCCGGCAGCGGTGCGCCGCCGTCGCCGCGGACCTCGCCCGGGCCCTCGGGCCCCCCCGCTAGGGACCGACCGGTGCGTCTGACGTGCGCGGATCCGGCGAGGTGGCCGGGAAGGCGCCGGGTCTCCCTCCCTCACCACCCAGCCCGGTGAAGTAGAGTGACAGCGTCATTCCGCACCAGGAGCGGCGGAGACGCCGAGCACGACACGAGGGTCGAGGAGAGAACCGTGGCACTACCACCGCTGACACCGGAGCAGAGGGCCGCAGCGCTGGAGAAGGCCGCGGTGGCCCGCCGGGAGCGCGCGGCCGTGAAGAACCGGCTCAAGTACGCCCAGGGCTCGATCGCCGACGTCATCGCCGACGGCAAGACGAACGAGGTCATCGGCAAGATGAAGGTCTCCGCCCTCCTCGAGTCGATGCCCGGCGTGGGCCGGGTGCGCGCGAAGCAGATCATGGCCGAGGTCGGCATCTCCGAGAGCCGCCGCGTCCGTGGGCTCGGCACCAACCAGGTCGCCGCGCTCCTCACCCGCTTCGACCGGGGGTGACGGCCGGACGACTCGTCGTGCTCGCCGGCCCGACCGCCGTGGGGAAGGGCACGGTCGCCGCGCACGTGCGTGAGCACCACCCCGACGTCTGGCTGTCCGTGTCGGCGACGACCCGCGCCCCGCGCCCGGGGGAGCGGGACGGGGTGCACTACCACTTCGTCGACGACCCCGAGTTCGAGCGGATGCAGGCGGCGGGGGAGCTCCTCGAGTGGGCGGTCGTCCACGGCCACGCGAAGTACGGCACCCCCCGGGCGCCGGTCGAGCAGGCGCTCGCGGACGGACGGATGCCGCTCCTCGAGATCGACCTGCAGGGCGCCCGGCAGGTTCGTGAGACGATGCCCGAGGCGCTCTTCGTCTTCCTCGCCCCACCGAGCTGGGAGGAGCTCGTCCGCCGGCTCACCGGCCGGGGGACCGAGACCGAGATCGAGCGGGAGCGCCGGCTCGCCACCGCGCGGGTCGAGCTCGCCGCGCAGCGCGAGTTCGACGAGACGATCGTCAACGACGACGTTCGGCGCGCGGCCGACGAGCTCGTATCATTGA
This sequence comes from uncultured Actinomycetota bacterium, assembly GCA_963783735.1. Classification (GTDB taxonomy): domain Bacteria; phylum Actinomycetota; class Actinomycetes; order Actinomycetales; family Dermatophilaceae; genus CAWDAQ01. Next base: position 44,490 of record CAWAOO010000007.1, read on the forward strand.
TGCGAAGCCCCTGACCCCGACTCCCGAGAGGACCTCCGTGTCCGGCACCAAGGCCCACCCCATCGGCATCACCAACCCGCCGATCGACGACCTTCTGACGAAGGCCGACTCGAAGTACGCGCTCGTCATCTTCGGCGCGAAGCGTGCCCGCCAGATCAACGCGTACTACGCCCAGCTCCAGGAGGGGCTGCTGGAGTACGTCGGCCCGCTCGTCGAGTCGCAGGTCCACGAGAAGCCGCTCTCGATCGCGCTCCGCGAGATCAACGAGGGGCTCCTCACCGCCGAGCCGACCGACGCGTCCTGACCCGCCGCACCGGTCCGCCGCCCCCGGGACCTGACAGGATGCGTGTCGTTCTCGGGGTGAGCGGCGGGATCGCGGCGTACAAGGCCGCCCTCCTCCTGCGCCTCTTCACCGAGGCCGGCCACGACGTCACCGTCGTCCCGACGGCGGCGTCGCTCCACTTCGTCGGGGCCGCGACGTGGGAGGCGCTCTCTGGCCGACCGGCCCGGACCGACGTGTGGACCGGTGTCGAGGGCGTCCCGCACGTCCGGCTCGGGCGGGAGGCCGACCTCGTCGTCGTCGCCCCCGCGACCGCGGACCTGCTCGCCCGGGCGGCGCACGGCCTCGCCGACGACCTCCTCACGTCCACCCTCCTCACCGCCCGCTGCCCCGTCGTCCTCGCCCCCGCGATGCACACCGAGATGTGGGAGCACCCGGCGACGCGGGCCAACGTCGCCACCCTCCGGGAGCGCGGGGTGCACGTCGTCGACCCCGGCTCGGGCCGGCTCACCGGCGCGGACACCGGCGCGGGCCGGCTCCCCGACCCCGCCGAGCTCTACGCCGCGAGCCTCGCCGCCGTCGGGGGCGGGGAGGACGCCGCGGCGACGGGGCCGCTCGCGGACCGTCGCGTCGTCGTCAGCGCCGGTGGCACCCGCGAGCCGATCGACCCCGTCCGCTACCTCGGCAACCGGTCCTCGGGCAAGCAGGGGTACGCCCTCGCCGAGTCGGCGGCGCGGCGCGGGGCGCGGGTGACGCTCGTCGCCGCGAACACCGACCTCCCCGCCCCGGACGGCGTCGACGTCGTCCGGGTGGGAACCGCCGCCGAGCTCGAGTCGGCCGTCGCCACCGCCGCGGCGAACGCCGACGTCGTCGTCATGGCCGCCGCGGTCGCCGACTTCCGCCCCCGCGAGGTCACCGGCGCGAAGATCAAGAAGACCCACGAGCCGGGCGCCGTGGACGCCGCGCCGACGATCGAGCTCGTCCGCACCCCCGACGTCCTCGCCGGGCTCGTCGAGGCCCGAGGCGCAGCCACGCACCCCGTCCTCGTCGGCTTCGCCGCCGAGACGGGCGACGAGAGCGGCAGCGTCCTCGACCTCGGCCGCGCCAAGCTCGCCCGCAAGCGGTGCGACGTCCTCGTCGTCAACGAGGTCGGCGCCGACAAGACGTTCGGCGAGGACGACACGACCGTCCACGTCCTGCGCCGGGGGAGCGACGCCGTCGTCGACCTCGGCCCGGACACGAAGCTCGCCGTCTCGCACGGAGTGTGGGACGTCGTCCAGCGTCTCCTCTGACGCTGGGTAGACTCCACCGACGGCTCGCGACCGTCCGCCCCAACCGCACACGCCAGGAGGATCCGGGTGTCCCGTCTGTTCACTTCCGAGTCCGTGACCGAGGGTCACCCGGACAAGATCTGCGACCAGGTCTCCGACGCCATCCTCGACGCGATGCTCGACCAGGACCCGACCAGCCGGGTGGCCGTCGAGACGATGGTGACGACCGGTCTCGTCCACGTCGCGGGCGAGGTGACGACCGAGGGGTACGTCGACATCCCCTCGATCGTCCGGAACACCGTCCTCGGGATCGGGTACGACTCCTCGACGAAGGGTTTCGACGGACAGTCCTGCGGGGTCGAGGTCTCGATCGGCCAGCAGAGCCCCGACATCGCCCAGGGTGTCGACACGGCGTACGAGAGCCGCACCGGCGGGGTCGACCCGCTCGACAAGCAGGGCGCCGGCGACCAGGGGCTGATGTTCGGGTACGCGTGCGACGACACCCCCGAGCTCATGCCGCTGCCGGTCCACCTCGCGCACCGGCTCGCCCAGCGCCTCGCCGAGGTCCGCAAGAGCGGTGGTCTCGCCTACCTCCGGCCGGACGGCAAGACCCAGGTGACCATCGAGTACGACGGCGACACCGCCGCGCGGCTCGACACCCTCGTCCTGTCGACCCAGCACGCGTCCGACGTCTCGCTCGACGACCTCCTCGCCCCGGACATCGCCGAGCACGTCTTCACCCCCGTCCTCGAGGAGCTCCTCGAGGCGGGGACGAAGCTCGACGTCTCGGGGTACCGGGCGCTCATCAACCCGACCGGCCGCTTCGAGATCGGCGGCCCGATGGGCGATGCCGGTCTCACCGGCCGCAAGATCATCGTCGACACGTACGGCGGGATGGCCCGGCACGGCGGCGGCGCGTTCTCCGGCAAGGACCCCTCGAAGGTCGACCGGTCCGGTGCGTACGCGATGCGCTGGGTCGCGAAGAACGTCGTCGCCGCAGGGCTCGCACGCCGCTGCGAGGTCCAGGTCGCCTACGCCATCGGCAAGGCCCAGCCGGTCGGCCTCTACGTCGAGACGTTCGGGACCGAGACCGCGCCGGTCGCCAGGATCCAGTCCGCCATCGACTCGGTCTTCGACCTGCGGCCGGGGGCCCTCGTCGACGAGCTCGACCTGCTCCGCCCGATCTACCGCCCCACCGCTGCGTACGGGCACTTCGGGCGGACGACGGCGGACGGCTACGACAAGCCGTTCACGTGGGAGCAGACCAACCGCGTCGAGGCGCTGCAGAGGGCTGTCACCGGCTGAGGGGAGAATCCCTCGCATGACGGACGGCGACCACCTCGAGCTCGTGCGCGCGTCGCTCAGCGGCGCCCGCGACCGGGCCGCCCCGGACGACCCCGAGACACCCGCGTCCAGCGAGCCGGTGGCCTCGGTCGTCGTCGACACCGGGCTGGCCCACCTCGACCGGGCCTTCGAGTACGCCGTCCCCGCGGGGCTCTCGGACGCAGCCCGGCCCGGCGTGCGCGTCAAGGTCCGCTTCGCCGGGCAGGACCTCGCCGGGTTCGTCGTCGCCCGCTCGGCCGAGGCGGGACACACCGGACGGCTCAGCCCGCTCCGGACCGTCGTCTCGCCCGAGCCGGTGCTCACCCCAGCGGTGCTCGCGACCGCCCGCGCGGTCGCCGACCGGTACGGTGGCACCCTCGGCGACGTCCTCAGGCTCGCGGTTCCACCCCGACACGCCCGGGCCGAGAAGGCGCTCGCGCCCGACGCGGCGGCGGACGGCCTCCGTCCGCTGCCGGGGGCGAGCGGCGGCCTCGGGGCCCCGGACGGGGCCGCGGAGCACGTCGGCGCCTGGGGCCGGTACCCGGCCGGGCCCGCCCTGCTCCGCCACCTCCGGGCCGGCCACGAGCCGTGGGCGGCGTGGAGCGCGGCGCCGTCGGCCGACCCCGCGGGCGACTGGCCGCGCGCGGTCGCCGAGGCGGTGGCCGCGACCCTCGCCGGCGGACGGGGGAGCGTCGTCGTCGTCCCCGACCACCGCGACGTCGACCGGCTCGACGCCGCCCTCACCGAGGTCCTCGGCCCCGGATCGCACGTCCGGCTCACCGCCGACCAGGGCCCGCAGGCGCGGTACACCGCATGGCTCAAGGCGCTCCGCGGTCACGTCCGGGTCGTCGTCGGGACCCGCGCCGCGGCGTTCGCGCCCGTCCGCGACCTCGGCCTGCTCGTCTGCTGGGACGACGGGGACGACCTCCACGAGGAGCCCCGCGCCCCCTACCCGCACGTCCGCGAGGTCCTGCGCGAGCGGGCCCGGGTCGAGTCCGCCGCCGTCCTCGTCGGCGGGTTCGCCCGGACGACGAACGTCGCGGCTCTCGTCGAGGACGGCACCCTCAAGCCGGTGACGGCCGCGGCCGGGGAGGTGCGTCGCGGGGCCCCGCGGGTGCGGGTCGCGGGTGAGGGCGACGAGACAGAACGGGACCCGGCGGCCCGGGCGGCCCACCTGCCCTCCGTCGCCTGGCGGACCGCGAAGGCCGCGCTCGAGGACGGCCCGGTGCTCGTCCAGGTTCCCCGGCGCGGGTACCTCCCGTCGATGTCGTGCCGGACGTGCCGAGCCCCGGCACGGTGCCCCGCGTGCCACGGCCCGCTCGCGCTGCCCGCACCGGACGGACCCCCGGCGTGCCGGTGGTGCGCCCGGGTCGTGACGTCCTGGTCGTGCCCCGCGTGCGGCGACGAGCGGCTGCGCGCGTCCGTCGTCGGGGCGCGGCGGACCGCCGAGGAGATCGGGCGCGCCTTCCCCGGGGTGCCCGTCCACACTTCGGGGGCGGGGCCCGTGCTCGACCGGGTGGGACCGGAGCCGTCGATCGTCATCGCGACGCCCGGGGCGGAGCCGGTCGCCGACGGCGGGTACGCCGCCGTCCTCCTCCTCGACGCCTGGGCGCTGCTCGACCGCCCGAGCCTGCGGGCCGGGGAGGAGGCGGTCCGCCGCTGGCTCGCCGCGACGGCCCTCTCCCGCGGGGCCGCCGAGGGCGGGGTCGCGGTCCTCTGCGGCGTGCCGGGGCACACGACCCTCCGTCCCGTCGAGGCCGTCGTCAGGTGGGACCCCGAGTGGTTCGCCGCCCGCGAGCTCGCCGAACGCCGGGAGCTCGCTCTCCCGCCCGTCGCCTGGCTCGCCCAGGTCACCGGCAGCCGCGGGGCGCTCCGCGACGCGCTCACGGCCCTGGACGAGGCCGGCCTGCCCGGCTCGGTCGAGACGATCGGTCCCCTCCCGCTGCCGGGGCCGGCCGGTCCGGTGGGGGCGGCCGGGGGCAGGGCCCACGAGCCGCCGGACGCCCTCGTCGAGCCCCACCAGGTCCTCCTGCGGTCCGCGCGCGCCGACGCCGCCGAGGCCACCCGCGCGCTCGCCCGGGTCCGGGCGGCCCGCAGCGCCCGCAAGGAGAGCGAGCTCGTCCGAGTCCGGGTCGACCCGAGCGAGGTCGTCGCGTGACCGGGGCGTCGTCCGGAGCCCCGTCGCGCTCCCCGGGACCCACGCCGGGTGCGCGCGCTCCTACACTGTGCCGGTGTCCATCCAGCGCATCCGCCTCTTCGGCGACCCCATCCTCCGGACGGAGGCGGCTCCGGTCGTCGACTTCGACAGGGAGCTTCGCCAGCTCGTCGCGGACCTCACCGACACGATGCTCGAGGCGCCGGGCGCGGGTCTCGCGGCGCCGCAGGTCGGGGTCGGCCTGCGGGTGTTCACCTACCACGTCGAGGGTGTCGTCGGGCACCTCGTCAACCCGCGGCTCGAGCTCGGGGACGAGGAGCAGTGCGGTCCCGAGGGGTGCCTGAGCTTCCCCGGCCTCGTCTTCGACACCCGGCGTGCGCTGCGGGTGGTCGCCCACGGCCAGGACCAGTACGGGGAGCCGGTGCGGCTCGAGGGGAGCGACCTCCTTGCCCGGGCGATCCAGCACGAGACCGACCATCTCGACGGGATCCTTTTCATCGACCGGCTCGACGTCGAGGCGCGCCGGGCCGCGATGCGGGCCGTCCGCGAGGCGGAGTGGGCCGGCGCGACCCCGCCGACGGTGCGGGTCAGCCCGCACAGCACCTTCGGCCTCGGGATGTGACCGTGCGGCTCGTCTTCGCCGGGACCCCGGACGTCGCCCTCCCGTCCCTCGACGCCCTCTGCGCGTCCGACCACGAGGTTGTCGCCGTCGTCACCCGCCCGGACGCCCCCGCGGGCCGGGGCCGCCGGCTTCGTCCCTCGCCGGTCAAGGAGCGCGCCCTCGAGCTCGGTCTCGAGGTCCTCACGCCGACGAGCCCGAAGGACGCCGACTTCGCCACGCGGCTGCGCGCGCTCGCCCCGGACGCGTGCCCCGTCGTCGCCTACGGCGCGCTCCTTCCCGGGGAGGTCCTCGACGTTCCCGCCCGCGGGTGGGTCAACCTCCACTTCTCCGTCCTCCCGGCGTGGCGCGGCGCCGCCCCGGTCCAGCACGCCCTCATGGCCGGCGACGAGGTGACGGGCGCGACGACCTTCCGGATCGAGCCCGGCCTCGACACCGGCCCGGTGTACGGGGTGATGACCGAGCGGATCCGCCCGGACGACACCGCCGGTGCCCTCCTCGCCCGCCTCGCCTCGGGTGGGGCTGAGCTCCTCGTCGCGACCATGGACGGGCTCGCCGACGGCTCGCTCACCGCGGTGCCGCAGCCCGAGGACGGGGTCTCGCTCGCGCCGAAGGTCCGGGTCGAGGACGCCCGCGTCGACTGGTCCCTCCCGGCCACAGTCGTCGACCGACGCATCCGCGGGTGCACCCCTGCCCCCGGGGCCTGGACGACCTTCCGAGGCGACCGGGTCGGGATCGGTCCGGTCGAGGTCCCGGCCGGCGGCCGGGACCCGGCCGGGCCGACCGACCCGGCCCCCGGGGTGGGCGAGCTCCGGGCGACGAAGCACGAGGTCGTCGTCGGGACCCCGACCGGCCCGGTCCGTCTCGGCACGGTCCGGCCGCGGGGGAAGCGGGAGATGGCCGCCGCCGACTGGGCTCGTGGGGTGCGGATCGTCCCGGGGGAGCGGGTCGGCGATGAGTGAGCGAGGCCACGGGAACGGGACGCCGCACGGCAGCGGCGGCAGCGGTGCCGGAGGGGGCCGGGGGCCGCGCCGTGGTCCCCAGCGCTCGCACCAGCGCCCGAGCGAGCGCTCGCGAACGACGGACGCGCCCAGGATGGCGGCCTTCCGCGTCCTGCGTGCGGTCGACGACGGTGCCTACGCGAACCTCGAGATGCCCCGGACGCTCCGCCGGATGCGGCTCCACGGCCGCGACGCCGGGTTCGCCACCGAGCTCGCGTACGGCGCGATCCGGATGCGTGGCCTCTACGACCCGATCATCTCCGCCGCCGCGGGCCGCCCGGTCACCCGCATCGACGCCGGCGTGCTCGACGTTCTCCGACTGGGGACCCACCAGCTCCTCGGCATGCGGGTCCCGCCCCACGCCGCCGCCGACGAGACCGTCGGGCTCACCCGGACCGTGGCCGGCGCCGGAGCGGCCGGGTTCGTCAACGCCGTCATGCGCCGGGTCAGCGAACGAACCCTCGAGCAGTGGCAGGCCGACGTCGTCCCGGAGGAGCCCGCCTCGGCCCGGCTCGCGGTGCTCCACTCCCACCCGGAGTGGGTCGTCAAGGCGCTCCGCGCGGCGCTGCTCGGACACGGCACGAGCGCCGCCGAGACCGTCGACGCGGACCTCGAGGCCCTGCTGGCCGCCGACAACACGCCGGCGCGGGTCACCCTCGTCGCCCGGCCCGGTCTCGCCACCGTCGACGAGCTCGCCGCCGCGGGCGCCGTCCCCGGCACGCTGTCGCCGTACGCCGCCGTCCTCGCGACCGGCGACCCGGGCTCGATCCCGGCGGTTCGCGAGGGGCGGGCCGCCGTCCAGGACGAAGGGTCCCAGCTCGTCGCGCTCGCGCTGGCCGCCCCGGACGTCGCCGGGAGGGCCGGGCAGCCCGAGCGGTGGCTCGACCTCTGCGCCGGCCCCGGCGGCAAGGCCGGGCTCCTCGCCGGGCTGGCTCGTGAGCGGGGGGCCGACCTCGTCGCGAACGAGGTGAGCGAGCACCGGTCCGACCTCGTCCGGCAGACCCTCGCCCCGGCCGTCGAGCTGGCGGCGTCCGCGGGGCGGATCGAGGTCAGGACCGGTGACGGCCGCGAGATCGGGGCCGAGGAGCCGGGCGGGTACGACCGGGTCCTCGTCGACGCGCCGTGCACCGGGCTCGGGGCGCTCCGCCGGCGGCCCGAGGCCCGCTGGCGCCGGTCGCCGACGGACCTCGCAGGCCTCGGCCGACTCCAGCGCGAGCTGCTCGCAAGCGCCATCGACGCGGTCGCCCCGGGCGGGCTCGTCGCGTACGCGACGTGCAGCCCCCACATCGCCGAGACGGACTTCGTCGTCCGCGACGTGACGAAGCGGCGCGAGGACGTCGAGGTCGTCGACGCGCGCAGCCACCTCCGGGCCCTCGCGGGGGACGGGCTCGGTGACCTCGGCCCGGGGCCGACGGTCCAGCTCTGGCCGCACGTCCACGGGACGGACGGGATGTTCCTCGCCCTGCTCCGCAGGCTGGGCTGAGCCCCTCCACCGTCGCGCCGAAGCACGCGCCCCCTGCCCGAACGGTGACCGCCTCCGCCGAGGCCGCCGCCTGGCGCCCGAGGAGCTCACCGAGATGGCCGACCGGGGGACCGGAGGGGGGCCCCCTTCGTCACCGACCCGCAGCACGTCGGATCGCTGCCTCCCCGGGTCGAGCGTGGCCGGACCGGGCGACGCGACGACCGGGCGCCCCCGTGCTGTAACTAGGGTGTGCACGTGCAGATCTCACCGAGCATTCTCGCCGCCGACTTCGCCAACCTCGAGTCCGAGCTTCGCCGGATCAGCAGCGCCGACTGGGCCCACGTCGACGTCATGGACGGTCACTTCGTCCCGAACCTCACTCTCGGGCTCCCCGTCGTCCAGCGGCTCGCCGAGGTCAGCCCCGTCCCGCTCGACTGCCACCTCATGATCGACGACCCCGACCGCTGGGCGCGGCAGTACGCCGAGGCAGGCGCCGGGTCGGTGACCTTCCACGTCGAGGCCGCGGCCGACCCGCGTCGGGTCGCCCGGGCGATCCGGGCCGCGGGAGCCCGGGCCGGCATGGCGGTCAAGCCGGGCACCGACTTCGCGCCCTACGAGGACCTCCTCCCCGACGTCGACATGGTCCTCGTCATGACCGTCGAGCCCGGCTTCGGCGGCCAGTCCTTCATGGCGGACCAGATGCCGAAGGTCCGCGCCGTCCGCGAGGCCGTCCGACGCTCCGGGGGCGAGGTCTGGGTCCAGGTCGACGGGGGCGTGTCCGGCGAGACGATCGAGCAGTGCACCGAGGCCGGGGCGGACGTCTTCGTCGCGGGCTCGGCAGTCTACGGCGCCGAGGACGCGGCGGCAGCCGTCCACCAGCTCCGCTCCCTCGCCGAGAAGCACACGCACTGACCGTGACGGCCGCCGGGCGTGCCCCCGGCGTGTAGCCGACCTGCGCCGTGCGCGCCCCGAACGTGCGCCGGGGCGGGGGTCGTGTCACGTCGAGCGCCCGCGAGCGGGCGTCGTCGGGCGTGGCATACTGTCAGAGACGTGCTCCGGGGTCGGTGCAACTCCGAACCGGCGGTGACAGTCCGCGACCCGACCGCAGCCAGCGGCCGGTTGACCTGGTGGAACTCCAGGACCGACGGTGAAAGTCCGGATGGTAGGCAGCACGTGGTGGTCGGCCTCGACGGTCGCGACGCCTCCCGTCGCCCCGCCTGACGTCGGCAGCGGCACCTCACGTCCATCCCGGAGCTCGGCAGAGACCGTCTCGAGCACGAGGGAAGCATGGACGACAGGCAGCACCGGGGCCATCCCACCGGGAGCGGCGAGGACCTGCCCGCAGCGGATGTCGCCGTCATGCGCCGCGCCCTCGAGCTCGCCGTGCGCGGACCCGAGGCAGACCCCAACCCCCGTGTGGGTTGCGTCGTCACCGACGCCGCGGGCACGGTCGTCGGTGAGGGCTGGCACGCGGGCGCGGGGGCCCCCCATGCCGAGGTCATGGCACTCGCCGCCGCCGGGGGACGCGCCCGCGGCGGCACCGCCCACGTCACGCTCGAGCCCTGCGCCCATACCGGACGAACCGGGCCGTGCACCACCGCGCTCCTCGACGCCGGGGTCGCCCGGGTCGTCCTCGCCCAGGCCGACCCCACCCCCGAGGCCGGCGGGGGGGCCGACACCCTCCGGGACACCGGCGTCGACGTCGTCGGCGGCGTCCTCGCCGCGGAGTCCCTCGCCGTCAACCGGAGCTGGACGCACCTCGCCCGGACACGGCTGCCCTGGGTGACGTGGAAGCTCGCGGCGAGCCTCGACGGCCGGGTCGCTGCCGCCGACGGGACGAGCCAGTGGATCACCGGGGCCGAGGCCCGTCGCGACGTCCACGCGCACCGGGCGCGCTGCGGGGCGGTCCTCGTCGGCACCGGCACCGTCCTCGCCGACGACCCTCTCCTCACCGCCCGCGGCCCGGCGGGGGCGCCGGTGCCGAGACAGCCGCTCCGGGTCGTCATGGGCGAGCGGGACATCCCGGCCGGCGCCCGGGTCCTCGGCTACGCCGCCGAGACCCTCCACGTCCGCACCCGCGACCCCGAGGTGACGCTGCGGGCGCTCGCCGCGCGCGGGGTCCACCACGTCTGGCTCGAGGGCGGCCCCACCCTCGCCGCCGCGTTCCTCGCCGCCGGACTCGTCGACGAGGTCGTCGCCTACGTCGCTCCCGTCCTCATCGGCCGCGGCCGGCACGTCCTCACGGACGTCGGCGTGACGACGATCGCCGACGCCATCCGCCTGGCGCACCCGGCGACCACCCGCCTGGGCGACGACGTCCGCGTCGTCGCCGCACTCACGGAGGTGTCCTGATGTTCACCGGCATCGTCGAGGAGCTCGGGGAGGTGGCCGCGCTCGAGCCCGGCGCTCAGTCGGCGCGGCTCTCCGTCCGGGGCCCCCTCGTCACGTCCGACGCCTTCCACGGCGCCTCGATCGCGGTCAACGGCGTCTGCCTCACCGTGACCGACAGCGCGGACGGGGTCTTCACCGTCGACGTCATGGCCGAGACCCTCGACCGCTCGGGCCTCGGGGGGCTCGCCGTCGGTGACCGCGTCAACCTCGAGCGGGCGATGCCGGCGGGCGGGCGCTTCGGCGGACACGTCGTCCAGGGCCACGTCGACGGGACCGGGACCGTCCTCGAGCGGACCCCCGGCGAGGCCTGGGAGGTCGTCCGGGTCAGCCTGCCCGCGGACCTGGCCCGCTACGTCGTCGAGAAGGGCTCGATCACCGTCGACGGCGTCAGCCTCACCGTCGCGGCCGTCGACGACGCGAGCTTCTCGATCTCGCTGATCCCGACCACCCTCGACCTCACGACCCTCGGGCGGGCGGATCCCGGCGCGACCGTCAACCTCGAGGTCGACGTCCTCGCGAAGTACGTGGAGCGCCTCCTCGGCCCCACCGTCCGGCCCCCCCGGCTCCCCGACCCCAAGGACCCCGCATGAACATCCTCACCTGGCTCTACGACGCCCAGGTCACCATCGCCGGCCACCCCATCACGTGGCGGGAGATCATCGGCAACGGCTTCGGGTTCGCCTCGGCCGTCGGCGGCCTGAGGCGCCGGGTCTGGGCGTGGCCGGTCGGCATCGTCGGCAACGTCCTCCTCTTCACCGTCTTCATCGCCGCGACCTTCGAGGCCGAGGCCCAGCAGCCGCTCTTCGGGCAGGCCGGCCGCCAGGTCTTCTTCATCCTCACGAGCATCTACGGGTGGTGGCGCTGGCGCGAGCACCAGCGGCTGCACGGCGGCAGCGGGGCGCCCGCGGTGTCACCGCGGTGGGCCACCGTCGGCGAGCGGGTGAGCTACCTCGCCGCCGCCGCCGCCGGCGTCGTCGTCCTCCAGTGGCTCTTCTCGGTCATCGGCGCCGGGTGGCCCGCGCCGCGGTGGTACTTCTGGTGCGACGCGTGGATCTTCGTGGGGTCGATGCTCGCGACGTTCGCGATGGCCCGCGGGTGGAACGACTTCTGGCTCTGCTGGATCGCCGTCGACCTCGTCGGGGTCCCCCTCCTCTGGCACTCCGGCTACTACCCCACGGCGATCCTCTTCGTCGTCTACGGCGCCCTCGTCGTCTGGGGGTTCGTCGTCTGGCTCCGCGTCTCGCGCGAGGACGCGGCCGAGAAGCAGCTCGCGGAGGTGTCCTCATGACCCCGACCACACCGACAGGGCCGGGGCCGTCGGCGGACCTCGTGGAGGCGGCCCTCGTCGCCCTCCGCGCGGGCCGCCCCGTCCTCGTCACCGACGACGAGGACCGCGAGAACGAAGGCGACGTCGTCCTCGCCGCCGGGGCCGCGACCCCCGCCTGGACGGCGTGGACCGTCCGGCACACCTCGGGCCTCCTCTGTGCCCCGATGCCCGGGCCGTGGGCCGACCGGCTCGCGCTCCCGCCCATGGTCGCCGTCAACGAGGACCCCAAGGGGACGGCGTACACCGTCTCGGTCGACGCCGCGGCCGGTGTCACCACCGGGATCAGCGCCGCCGACCGGTGCCGGACCGCCCGGGTCCTCGCCGACCCGGCCGCCGGGCCGGCCGACCTCACCCGCCCGGGGCACGTCTTCCCCCTGCGGGCCCGCCCGGGCGGAGTGCTCGAGCGCGCCGGGCACACCGAGGCGGCCGTCGACCTGTGCCGCCTCGCGGGGGTGAGCCCGGTGGGGGTCATCGCCGAGCTCGTCCACGACGACGGCTCGATGATGCGCCGGCCGGCGGTCGTCGACCTCGCGCGGGAGCACGGCCTCCCCGTCCTCACCATCGCCGAGCTCGTCGCGTACCGCGAGCTCCACGACCGCGTCGAGCGGCTCGCCACGACGACGGTCCCCACGGCGCAGGGCCGGTTCACCGCGTACGGCTACCGCGACCGGCTCACCGGCGACGAGCACCTCGCCCTCGTCCCGCCCACCGGCCTCGGGGGGGACACGCCTCTCGTCCGCGTCCACTCCGAGTGCCTCACCGGGGACGTCTTCGGCTCCCTGCGCTGCGACTGCGGCCCGCAGCTCCAGCGGTCCCTCGCCGCCGTCGCCGAGGCCGGCGGGGCGGTCGTCTACCTCCGTGGCCACGAGGGCCGGGGCGTCGGCCTCGTCGACAAGCTGCGCGCGTACGGCGTCCAGGACACCGGGGTCGACACCGTGGACGCCCAGACCGAGCTCGGCCTGCCGGTCGACGCCCGCGACTTCACCCCCGCCGCGGCGATGCTGCGTGACCTCGGCGTCGACGCGGTCCGGCTGCTGACGAACAACCCGGCGAAGACGGCGGCGCTGCGGGCCTGCGGCATCGCCGCGGACCCGGTCGGGCTCAGCCTCGCGCCACAGCCCGAGAACGAGCGCTACCTCCGCACGAAGCGCGACCGGCTCGGGCACGCACTCGTCCTCGACGAGAGCGGACCGGCGCACCGGTCGCCGCGCGCGAGCCGGAGGGAGAGCGCGTGAGCGGCCGTGGCGCCCCGGAGCTCACCGCCGACGGTCGCGGGCTCAGGGTCGCCGTCGTCGCAGCCTCCTGGCACGCCGAGGTCATGGACGGGCTCGTCGCCGGTGCCCTCCGCGGGCTCGCCGACTGCGGCTTGGCCGACGTCCCCGTCCACCGCGTGCCCGGCACCGTCGAGCTCACCGTCGCCTGTGCCCGGCTCGCCCCGACCCACGACGCCCTCGTCGCGCTCGGCGTCGTCGTGCGTGGGGGGACCCCCCACTTCGACTACGTCTGCTCAGGGGTGACGAACGGCCTCACGGAGGTGAGCGTCCGGACCGGGGCCCCCATCGGGTTCGGCGTGCTCACGTGCGACGACGAGGCCCAGGCGCTCGCCCGGGCGGGCCTGCCCGGCTCGACGGAGGACAAGGGCCACGAGGCGGCCGTCGCCGCCGTGTCGACCGCGGTGACACTCGCCCCGCTCGCTCCCCGTACCCTTGGCGCGTGAAGACCTTCGACGCCCTGTTCGCCGAGCTGACCGAGAAGGCCCGCACCCGTCCTGAGGGGTCGGGGACCGTCGCGGAGCTCGACTCCGGGGTCCACGGGATCGGGAAGAAGGTCGTCGAGGAGGCCGCCGAGGTGTGGATGGCCGCCGAGCACGAGGGACGCGAGCGGACCGCCGAGGAGATCAGCCAGCTCCTCTACCACCTCCAGGTGATGATGATCGCCGCGGAGGTCTCCCTCGACGACGTCTACGCCCACCTGTGAACGAAGAGCGAACCATGCTGCGAATCGCCGTGCCCAACAAGGGCTCGCTGTCCGAACCGTCCGTCGAGATGCTCCGCGAGGCGGGCTACCGGGTCCGCCGGGACACCAAGGAGCTCGTCCTGCGCGACCCCGAGCACGACGTCGAGTTCTTCTACCTCCGCCCCCGCGACATCGCCGTGTACGTCGGCTCCGGCACGGTCGACTGCGGGATCACCGGCCGTGACCTCCTCCTCGACTCGGGGAGTGGGGCCGAGGAGGTCCTCACCCTCGGGTTCGGCGGGTCGACGTTCCGGTACGCGGCCCCGACCGGCCGGGTCGCCAGCCTCCCCGAGATCGCCGGGCGCCGGGTCGCGACAAGCTATGCCGGGCTCGTCCGGTCCCACCTCACCGAGCACGGGGTCGACGCCGAGGTCGTCCGCCTCGACGGGGCCGTCGAGACGGCCATCACCCTCGGCGTCGCGGACGTCATCGCCGACGTCGTCGAGACCGGGGCCACCCTGCGCAACCAGGGGCTCGAGGTGTTCGGCGACCCGATCCTGCGGAGCGAGGCCGTCCTCATCCGGGACGTCTCGAGCCCCGAGCAGGACCAGGTCGAGGTCCTCCGCCGCCGCCTCACCGGTGTCGTCACGGCCCGGAGCTACGTCATGATGGACTACGACTGCCCAGCCCCGATCGTCGAGGAGGCCTGCGCGCTCACGCCCGGCCTCGAGTCGCCGACGGTGTCGCCGCTGCACGACCGGGGGTGGTTCGCGGTTCGCTCGATGGTCCCGCGGTCGAGCACGAACCGGGTCATGGACGAGCTCTACGTCCTCGGAGCCCGGGCCATCCTCGTCACCGACATCAGCGCCTGCCGGCTGTGAGGGCCGGGCCGGAGGACGTCGGCGGGCCCTCCGGGGGAGGGGACGGGGACGGCCCGTCCCTCGAGCCGTTCCGTCCGCGCCGGGGACGGGCCGTCGCCCTCGCCTCGGCGGTCCTCGCCGTCGTCGTCTTCGCCGTCGTCGCGCTCCTCCTTCCCGGTGAGGCGGCGGGCGGGGCGTGGACGCCTGGGGACCGGCTGCTCTTCGGCCTCTGCGGAGTCGCCATCGCGGCGCTCCTGGGGCGGTACGCGATGATCCGCGCGGTCCCGACGACCGACGGCCTCGCCGTCCGCAACATCTTCCTCAGTCGTACGGTCGGCTGGGAGCACGTCGAGGCGGTCCGCTTCGGCGGTGGGGAGCCGTGGGTCACGCTCGACCTCGACGACGGGGACACCCTCGCGGTCATGGCGGTCCAGCGGGCCGACGGCGAGCGCTCCGTGGTCGAGGCCGAGCGGCTCGCGACCATCGTCGCCCGCCACGGGGGAGGCCGGCCGGCCGACGGTTCCGCGTCGGACGGCGCGAGCCCGTGACGGCCGCCGGGGTCACTCGACGAGCCGGCGCCGAGGGCTCAGCGCGACGCTGAACCCGAGCTGCGGCAGCATGACGAGCGCGAGCAGCGCCCAGACGGCCGCGAACGAGCCGGTCGCGTCCCGGACGGCCCCCATCGTCGTCGGGCCGACCGAGGCGACGCCGTAGCTGATGAGGAGCACCATCCCGGACAGCCGGGCGCTGCCCGTCGGCGTCGCGGCGGAGGTGACGAGGAGGACGAGGCCGAGGGCGAACGCCGCACCCTGGCCGATCCCGAGCAGGGCCGCCCAGAGCCACGGCGCCGTCCCCGGGGCGAGCCACAGCCCGAGCTCGGCCGTGAACGCGCAGAGCGCCGTCGGGACGAGGATCCGCCGGCGGTCGGGAACCCGGTCGGCGAGCGCCGGCCCGAGGAGCCCGGAGCCGATCTGGACGGCCGAGAACACCGAGAGCGCGTACGCCCCCCGGGTCGGCGTCCACCCCTGCTCGACGAACGTCGGCGCGAGCCAGGCGAGCGAGGAGTAGAACTGCCACGACGACGCGGCGAGGTACCCGGCGAGCAGCCACGCGGTCGGGTGCCGCCACGGGAGCCGGTGGTCGGCGGCGGCCGCGTCCGGGGTGCGGGCCCCCGCGCCGCGGAGACGCCGGGCGAGCGGGGCCCAGGCGGCGACGCCGACGAGGGCGATGGCCGACCAGGACGCGAGCGAGCGCGTCCAGCCCCCGAGCCAGGCGGCGAACGGGACGGAGAGGGCGGACGACGCCGTCGCGCCCGCCATCATCGCGACCATGTACGTCCCGGTCGCCAGCCCGGTCCGGCGGGCGGGGACGAGCTGCTTGACGAGGCCGGGGAGGAGGGTGCCCGCCACCGCGATGCCGGCGCCGGCGACGAGCGTCCCGAGGTAGAGCGGCCAGACGTCGGACCCGAGACCGCGCAGCAGGGTCCCGGCGAGGACGAGGAGGACGGCGAGGAGCACCGCGGGGGCGGCGCCGGCCCGGCGCGCGAGCCGCTGGGCCACCGGGGCGAACACCCCCATGCAGAGGACGGGGAGCGTCGTGAGGACGCCGATCGAGACGTTGGAGAGCCCGAGGTCGGACTGGAGCGTGTCGACGAGCGGGGGGATGCTCGCCATGAGGGTGCGGAGGTTCACGGCGACGGCGACCATGGCGAGCACCGCGACGATCGGCGACGGCGGCCCGGACGGCGACGGCGCCGGTGTCGGGGACCGCGTGCTCGCGGCCCGTGGCGCCGGGGCGTCCGTGCGGGGCGGCCGACCGGTGTCCGTCACCCGTCGCTCGTCTCCGTGACGCTGTGCGTGTCCGGGACCATGCCGAGCGCCTCCTCTGCGCTCAGGCCGGTGAGCTGGAGGAGGTCGACGACCATCGACCGGATCTGGGCCCGCATGACCTCGCCGGACAGGCCGGCGTGGGGGTCGATGACGGCGCTGAGCTCACCGATCGTGACGAGGCCCTCCCGGGCGTGCGTGGGCAGCCGGCGGGAGCCGAGCTCGCCGGCGATCTCGTCGGTGACCTCGGCGAGCGTGCTGAGCAGGACGATGTAGCCGGTCGGGACGCGCTCGTCCCGCCACGTCGCGACCGCCGCCCGGCGGACGAGGACCCGGAGGTTGCGCACCGACCGGTCGAGCGGCTCGAGGAGGTCCGCGATCGCCTGGACCGCGGGGAGGTGGCGCCGGCGCAGCGGGGAGTACCGGACGACCGCGACCCCCTCGGCCGCGGCCTCCCGGAGCACGCTGAGGAGGTCCTCGGACCTCCGGGCGCGGTCGAGGGTCGCGCTCGCGAGGTCGGCGTCCTGCTCGCGCAGCGCCCGGGCCGTGGCCCGGAGGATGTCGGAGAGCTCCCGGACGACGGCCGCGGCCCGCTGCCGGGGCCGGTGGACCGGGGCGGCGGGCGCGAGGAGGGTGATGACGAGCGCGACCGCGCCGCCGATGACGGCGTCGAGCCAGCGGGAGAAGGCCTGGCCGGGGGCGGCGAGGAAGGCGACGATGATGATCGACTGGACCCCCGCCTGGACGGTGACGATCATCCCGGCGTCGAGGAGGGTCGCGAGGCTCATCGCGACGAGCGCGATGAGCCCGAGCTGCCAGACGCCGCCGCCGAAGACGTGGATGAACAGGTCACCGACGAGCACCCCGACCGCGACACCGACCATGACCTCGAAGGCGCGCCGGACCCGTTGGCCGTAGGAGAACCCGAGCGAGATGAGTGCCGTGACCGGTGCGAAGAAGGGGAGGGGGTGGCCGACGACCGAGTGCGCCACCCACCACGCCGTCGCCGCCGCGACCGCGCACTGGAGAATGAAGAGGAAGCGCTGGCGCAGCCGCCCCCACCGTTGTTCGAGCGAGCGTCTGCCCCGCGCGCGGGCCCGCGGGTAGAGGTCGCTCCCGGCCTCCCGCCACGAGCCGACCCCCACGGGGTTCACGGCCGGGCCCGCTCGCCGGAGCGTGACCCGGCGGGGTGGGGGTCGGCGGCGCCCGGCGCCCACGCCGTCGTGTCGAGGACGACGTCGGCCCGCTCCCGGGTCCGGTCGGCGGCGAAGAGCGCGTCCTCCTGGCGGGCCCAACGGGCCCAGTGCGGGCGGTACGCCTCCCCGTCGCGGGTCATGCCCCGCTCGAAGCGCACCTCTCGGTCCGCCTCGACCCAGACCGCGACGGTGAGGCGGCGGGCCGCCGCGCCGGCGCTCGAGCCGACCCCGTCGACGACGAGGACCCGGGGGTCGTCGAGGTCCCGGTGCTCGCCCCAGCGGGACCGCGCCCAGTCCCACGTCCGGTAGCGGGCGTGACCGGTCAGGGCGAGCGGGGCGAGGACCGCGGCGTCGAGGAGGGGGACGGCCGCCTCGAGCCCGTCCCAGCCCGGGTAGAGGTCGTCCATCCGGACGACCGGCGCCCCGAGAGCGTCCGCGAGCCGGTCCGCGAGGGTCGTCTTGCCGGAGCCGCTCGGCCCGTCGACGGCGACGACCCGTGTTCGCCCGCACGCCGGCGCGCGGCCGCCGAGGAGAGCGCGCACGGCGTCGACGGGGCGAGCGGTCACGTCCGCCTCCATGTCCTCACTCCTCACGACGCCCGGCTCCGGCCGCGCCCCGTCCGGCGGCTCGTGCCGAGAGGAACCCTAGTCCGCGGTGGTCACCTGCGAGGCCACCGGGCGCCGCCGCGTAGCCTGTCAGCGTGAGTGTCGCGACCCGGGTCATCCCCTGCCTCGACGTCGACGCGGGGCGCGTCGTCAAGGGGGTCAACTTCGAGAACCTCCGCGACGCCGGTGACCCCGTCGAGCTCGCCCGACGCTACGGCGAGCAGGGGGCCGACGAGCTGACCTTCCTCGACGTCACGGCGAGCAGCGGCAACCGCGAGACGACGTACGACGTCGTCCGGCGGGCCGCCGAGGAGGTCTTCATCCCCCTCACCGTGGGCGGCGGGGTGCGCACCGCGCACGACGTCGACCGGCTCCTCCGGGCCGGCGCCGACAAGGTCGGGGTGAACACGGCCGCGCTCGCGCGCCCCGAGCTCATCGCCGAGGTGGCCGACCGGTTCGGCGCCCAGGTCCTCGTCCTGTCCGCCGACGTCCGGCGGCGCCGGGCCGACACCGGTCGGCCGACGGGCGACTTCGAGGTGACGACCCACGGCGGCCGGACCCGGACGGGCGCCGACGCGGTCGAGTGGTGCGCCCGGGCCGCCGCCCTCGGGGCCGGGGAGATCCTCCTCAACTCGATGGACGCCGACGGGACCCGGGACGGGTTCGACCTCGAGCTCATCCGGCTCGTCCGGGCCGCCGTCGCCGTGCCGATCATCGCGAGCGGGGGCGCCGGCGACGCCAGCCACTTCGCTCCCGCGGTCCGGGCGGGCGCCGACGCCGTCCTCGCGGCGAGCGTCTTCCACTTCGGCGACCTCACGATCGCGCAGGTCAAGGACGCGATGGCGGCCGAGGGTCTCGCCGTCCGACACGGGACGAGCGGCGCGAGCCTCGCCCCCACCGACCCCGCCGGGTGACCCGGGTGGCCCGGGTGGCCCGCGAGCTCGCTCAGAGCCCGAGCGGGCTTCCCTCGAGAGCGTCGACCGCCTCCGGCGGACCGCTCTGCTCGACGTCGGCGACCCGCTGGCGACCGTAGGCGTAGAGGAGGAGCTCGCTCGCGCGGCCGGTGAGGACGACGGTGCCGAGCCCTGTCGGTGGGTGGACGGCGGCCCGGGCCGTGTCGGTGACGAGGACGACCCCGACCGGGGATCGCCGCAGCATGAGCCGGCCGGTGCGGCGGAGTGCGGACCAGAGCGCCCGCTCCATCGCGGGGCTGGGCTCGCGCACCGGGCCGCGTCCTCCCTCGCCCCGGAGGACGTCCTCGTGGTGGACGAAGAACTCGACGAGGTTGACGGCCCCGTCGAGGGCCGGGAGCCGGGTCGGGGACCAGAGCGGCGGGCCGGAGCGGACGAGGTCGACGAGCTCGGCCCACGGGCGCGCGGCGAGCGCCGCCTGGGCGCTCTCGGTCCGCGCCCGGAGCGCGGGGACGACGATCCCGAGCGCGAGGTCGGGGCGTCGCTCCCGGATGACGAGGTGGGCGGCGAGGTCGGCGGTGGTCCAGTCCCCGGAGAGGGTGGGGGCGGCGGGGCCGACCCGCTCGAGGGTGTCGCAGAGGGCCTGGCGTTCCCGGGCGGCGAGGTGAGTCATGTCCCCATGATGACGGGGGGCGGCTGAGAGCACCCGGCACCCCCCGCCACCCCGCCGCCGGCGGGCAGCCGGCGAGGGGCGGCTCACCCCGGTCCGCCCGGCGGCGGCACAATGTCGGGGTGACCTCCCTCGACGCCGACATCGCCACACGGCTCAAGCGCGACGCCTCCGGACTCGTCGCCGCCATCGTCCAGCAGCACGACACCGGCGAGGTCCTCATGCTCGGCTGGATGGACGACGAGGCCCTGCACCGGACCCTCGAGAGCGGGCGGGTGACGTTCTGGTCCCGCAGTCGCGGGGAGTACTGGCGCAAGGGCGATACCTCCGGGCACGTCCAGCACGTCCGCTCGGTCGCGCTCGACTGCGACGGCGACGCCCTCCTCGTCCGGGTCGACCAGGTCGGGGCGGCCTGCCACACCGGGACCCGGACGTGCTTCGACGACGGGGCGCTCCCGACCTCGACCGCGACGACGGCGGCGACCACGTCGGCGCCGGCCACCGGGGACGGCGGGACGCCGTGACGACGCCGATCGTCCCCGACCTCGGGTTCGGTCACACGTGGCCCGGGCTCGAGGGGTTCATGGTCATGGCGGCGGACCGGCGCGTCATCCCCGTCGTCCGCCGGCTCGTCGCCGACGGCGAGACCCCCGTCGGCGTCTACCGCAAGCTCGCGCGCAACCGCCCGGGGACCTTCCTCCTCGAGTCGGCCGAGCACGGCGGGGTGTGGTCGCGCTACTCGATCATCGGCGCCGCGAGCGCCGCGACCCTCACCGAGGAGGACGGCGAGGCCCGCTGGCTCGGGGACCCCCCCGTCGGCGTCCCGACCACCGGGGACCCGGTCACCGCCCTCCGGGCCACCGTCGAGGCGCTCGCGACCGAGGCGCTTCCCGGGCTGCCGCCGCTGACGTCCGGGATGGTCGGCGCGGTGTCCTACGACGCCGTCCGACGGTGGGAGCGGGTCCCCGAGAGGACCGCCGACGAGCTCGGGGTCCCCGAGATCGCCATGGTCCTCGCGACCGACGTCGCGGTCCTCGACCACGCCGACGGCTCCCTCCTCCTCATCGCGAACGCGATCAACTACGACGCGACCGACGAGCGGGCCGAGGAGGCATGGGCCGACGCCGTCGCCCGGCTCGACCGGATGACCGCCGAGCTCGCCGAGCCCGCGCCGAGCACCGTCGCCGTCGTCGACGACGCGGCCGCCGAGGCGGCGATGGGGGAGGTGCGCAGCACCTTCACCCGGGCCGAGTACGAGGCGGTCGTCGAGCGGGCGAAGGAGGACATCCGGGCCGGGGAGGTCTTCCAGGTCGTCCTCGCCCAGCGGTTCAGCCTCGCGTGCCCCGTCGACGCGCTCGAGGTCTACCGCGTCCTCCGGGCGACGAACCCCAGTCCGTACATGTACCTCTTCCGGCTGCCCCACCCTGACGGTTCTTCCTACGACGTCGTCGGCTCCTCGCCGGAGGCCCTCGTCAAGGTCACCGGCCGCCAGGCGATCACCCACCCGATCGCCGGGACCCGTCGCCGCGGGGCCTCCCCGGAGGAGGACCTCCGGCTCGGGAAGGAGCTCATCGGTGACCCGAAGGAGCGGTCCGAGCACGTCATGCTCGTCGACCTCGGCCGCAACGACCTCCAGCGGGTCTGCGACGCCGGGACCGTCGACGTCGTCGAGTTCATGAACATCCGGCACTACAGCCACGTCATCCACCTCGAGTCGACCGTGGTCGGCCACATGGCTGCCTCCGCGACGGCGTACGACGTGCTCGCGGCGACGTTCCCGGCGGGCACCCTGTCCGGGGCGCCGAAGCCCCGGGCTCTCGCGCTCATCGAGCAGTACGAGCGCGGCCGGCGCGGTGTCTACGGCGGCGTCGTCGGGTACCTCGACTTCCACGGGGACATGGACATGGCGATCGCCATCCGGACGGCGCTCGTCCAGGACGGCACCGCCCACGTCCACGCCGGCGCGGGCATCGTCGCCGACTCGGTCCCCTCCTCGGAGTACGACGAGTGCGTCGGCAAGGCGGCCTCGGCCCTGCGCGCCGTCGCCTCGGCCCGGGCGATGCGGACGGTGTCGTGACCGCCGCCGACGGTCGGGCGACCGCGGACGGGTCCGCGGCCCCCCGGGGGGCCGGACGGCCGCGCCTGACGAGCAAGGGCGCGGTCCTCCTCCTCGCCGTCCTCGGGGCCGGCACCCTCCTTGCGGGCGGGTCCCGGACGTGGGTGAGCGGCACCGTCGACGACCCCGTCCTCGGGGCGAGCCGGGTCGCGGGGTCCGGCACCGAGGTCGTCCCCGGCCTCGTCGCCCTCGCGCTCGCCGCGCTCGCCGCCGTCATCGCGACGGCGACCTCGGGGCGGGTCGCGCGGGTCGTCACCCTCGTCATCGCCGCGCTCGCGACGTGCGGGCTCGGGGGGCTCGTCACCCGGGTCCTGCTCGACCCCTCCGGTGTGCTCGGCTCGGTGGCCGCCCAGAGCACCGGACGGACCGGCTCCATCGAGACCCACGCCTCCGCGACCGGGTGGGCCTGGGCCGGGGTGGCCGCCGTCGCCGTCCTCGCCGCCGCGGTGCTCGCGGCCGGGATCGGGCTGCGCCGCTGGAGCGGCCTGTCCTCGCGGTACGAGGCGCCGACAGCCCCTCGTGCGGGCGCACCGGCGGGGGAGGGGCGCGGTGCCCGCGGCGAGCGGGTGACGAGCGACTGGGACCGGCTCAGCGTCGGAGACGACCCGACCGACGACCCGACCGCTGCCCGACCGGCCGACGCGCCCGCCGAGGACCGACCCCCCGACGAACCGACCCCCGGACGACCCGACCGATGAGCCGACCCGCCGGGTGACCTGACAGAATCACGTCCCGGGACCCGACACCGCGGCCGACCCCGCCGCCCGGAGCACAGGAGCACCGACGCCATGCCTGACACCCCCGAGAGGCCGGACACCCCCCAGCACCACGAGAGCCATGGCCACAGCGTCGCCGCGTGGACGGCCGTGGCCATCGAGCTCGTCGCGTTCGCGACGATGGCGCTCGCCGTCGCCTTCCCCAGCGTGTTCTGGTTCGTCGTCGGGTGCGTCCTCGTCGTCGTCGGCGGTATCGCCGGCAAGGTCCTCGCGATGATGGGGTACGGCGAGGGCAAGCTCGACGCGAACGAGGCGAGCCGACGCACCCAGCAGAGCGGTGGGGTGCGCTGACCCGCTCGGTCACGACACGCCGGCGATGAGCCGACGGCGTGTGCGGGACGCCGACGCGCGCCGGTTAGCCTTGCTCCATGCCCACCGTGCTCGACGACATCATCGCCGGGGTCCGCGACGACCTGGCCGCCCGAGAGGCGTCCGTACCGTTCGCCGAGATCGTCCGGGCCGCCGAGCGCGCCCCCGCCGCCCGGGACGGTGAGGCCGCCCTGCGGCGCCCGGGCCTCGCGCTCATCGCCGAGGTGAAGCGGGCGAGCCCGAGCCGCGGTCCGCTCGCCGAGATCGGGGACCCGGCGGCGCTCGCCGCCGCGTACGCCGCCGGCGGGGCGAGCGCGATCAGCGTCCTCACCGAGCGCCGCCGGTTCGGGGGGAGCCTCGCCGACCTCGACGTCGTCCGCGCCGCCGTCGACCTCCCCGTCCTCCGCAAGGACTTCATGGTCAGCGGCTACCAGGTCCACGAGGCCCGCGCCCATGGCGCCGACATCGTCCTCCTCATCGTCGCCGCCCTGAGCCAGGCCGAGCTCGCGTCGATGCTCACGCTCACCCGGTCCCTCGGGATGACCGCGCTCGTCGAGGTCCACGACGAGGGCGAGCTCGAGCGCGCCGTCGACGCCGGCGCCCGGGTCCTCGGCGTCAACGCCCGCAACCTCAAGACCCTCGACGTCGACCCGGGGACCTTCGCCCGGCTCGCGCCGCTCGTCCCCGACGGCTGCGTCCGGGTCGCCGAGTCCGGGGTCCGCGGGCCCGAGGACGCTCGGGCGTACGCCGCGCAGGGCGCCGACGCCGTGCTCGTCGGCGAGGCCCTCGTCACCGGGGGCGACCCGGCCGGCGCGGTCGGCGCCATCGTCGGGATCGAGGTGGGCGCGTGAGCGGCCGGTTCGGCCCGTTCGGCGGGCGCTACGTCCCCGAGGCCCTCGTCCCCGCCCTCGACCAGCTCGACGAGGCCCGGAGGAAGGCGATGGTCGACCCCGCATTCCTCGGCGAGCTCGACCGGCTCCACCGGACGTACACCGGCCGCCCGAGCCTCGTCACCGAGGTGCCGCGCTTCGCCGAGCACGCAGGCGGGGCCCGTGTCCTCCTCAAGCGCGAGGACCTCAACCACACCGGGTCCCACAAGATCAACAACGTCATCGCCCAGGCGCTCCTCACCCGGCGGATGGGCAAGAGCCGGGTCATCGCCGAGACCGGCGCCGGCCAGCACGGCGTCGCCACGGCGACCGCGGCCGCTCTCCTCGGGCTGAGCTGCACCGTGTACATGGGCAAGCGGGACACCGAGCGGCAGTCGCTCAACGTCGCCCGGATGCGGATGCTCGGCGCCGAGGTCGTCCCCGTCCCGCACGGCAGCGGCACGCTCAAGGACGCGATCAACGAGGCGATGCGCGACTGGGTGACCAACGTCGAGGACACCCACTACCTCCTCGGCACCGTCACCGGCCCGCACCCCTTCCCCGAGATGGTCCGCGACTTCCACCGGGTCATCGGGGTCGAGGCCCGGGCCCAGGTGCTCGACCTCGCCGGACGCCTCCCCGACGCCGTCATCGCGTGCGTCGGGGGCGGCTCGAACGCCATGGGGATCTTCCACCGGTTCATCGACGACGCCGACGTCCGCCTCGTCGGCATCGAGGCGGGCGGCGAGGGGATCGTCTCGGGGCGGCACGCAGCCCGGTTCGCCGACGCCGAGCCCGGGGTCCTCCACGGGACGTTCAGCTACCTCATGCAGAACGACGACGGCCAGACGGTCGAGTCGCACTCGATCTCCGCGGGACTCGACTACCCGAGCGTCGGGCCGGAGCACGCCTTCCTCCGCGACTCCGGGCGGGCCGAGTACCGGTACGCGACCGACGAGCAGGCGATGCACGCCTTCGAGGTCCTCTGCAGGAGCGAGGGGATCATCCCGGCGATCGAGTCCGCGCACGCCCTGCACGGGGCGATCGAGGTCGGCGCCGAGCTCGGGCCGGACGCGCTCCTGCTCGTCAACCTCTCCGGGCGCGGAGACAAGGACGTCGACACCGCCGCCCGGTGGTTCGGCCTCATCGACGAGGACGGGCGGGCCCGGTGACGACGACGACCGCGCGGGGCGTCGGCCCCGCCCTCCGCCGCTGCCGGGACGAGGGCCGGGCTGCCCTCGTCGGGTACCTCCCCGTCGGGTTCCCCGACGTCGAGACCTCGGTCCGGGCGATGGTCGCCATGGCCGAGGCCGGGGTCGACGTCGTCGAGGTCGGGGTTCCCTACAGCGACCCGCTCATGGACGGCGCCGTCATCCAGCGCGCCGCGACGACGGCGCTCGCTGCCGGCGTCCGCGTCGACGACGTCTTCCGGGCGACCGAGGCCGTGCGGGCGACGGGCGTCCCGCCGGTCGTCATGACGTACTGGAACCTCGTCCTCCGCCGCGGTGTCGCCGAGTTCGCCCACCGGCTCGCCGAGGCCGGGGGCGCCGGTCTCATCACCCCGGACCTCGTCCCCGACGAGGCGGCCGACTGGGTCGCCGCGAGCGATGCCGAGGGGCTCGACCGGATCTTCCTCGTCGCCCCGAGCTCGACCCCCGAGCGGCTCGCCATGGTGACCGGGCAGTGCCGCGGATTCGTCTACGCGGCGTCGACGATGGGTGTCACCGGTGCCCGGACGAGCGTCGGCGGCTCCGCCCACGGCCTCGTCGACAAGGTCAAGGCGGTCACCGACCTCCCCGTCTGCGTCGGCCTCGGGGTCTCGACGCGGGAGCAGGCCGCCGAGGTCGCCGCGTACGCGGACGGCGTCATCGTCGGCTCCGCGCTCGTCGCGACCCTCATGGACCGCGACCCCGCCGAGGGGATCGCGGACCTGCGCGCCCTCGTCGGCGAGCTCGCCGCCGGCGTCCGGGAGGGCCGGACGTCGTGACCCGCGCCCGCACGCTCGACGTCGTCGGGCTGCTCGCCCGGCTCGTCCTCGGCGGGGTCCTCGTCGTCGCCGGCCTGCTCAAGGTCAGCTCGCCCCGCGCATCCGCCCGGGCCGTGCAGGCCTACCAGATCCTCCCCTTCGACGTCGCCACCTACGTCGGCTACGCCCTGCCCGTGGTCGAGATCCTCGTCGGCACCCTCCTCGTCCTCGGCCTGTTCACCCGGTTCGCCGCGCTCGTCGGGGGCCTCCTCATGCTCGCCTTCGTCGTCGGCATCACCTCGGCGTGGGCGCGTGGGCTGACGATCGACTGCGGCTGCTTCGGCGGTGGCGGCGAGATCGCCGCGGCCGACACCGCCTACCCGGCCGAGCTCGCCCGGGACGCGGGCCTCGCCCTGTGCGGACTGTGGCTCGTCCTCCGACCCCGCACGCTGACCAGCCTCGACCACCTGTGGTTGAGGACGTAGACGAAAGGGAGCCCCTCGTGGCCAGCAAGAAGCCGAAGCAGTCCCCCAGCGGCGGCGACCGCCGGGCGAAGATCCAGGCGGCGACCCCCCGCCGCGGGTCCGGCCCGAGCCGGATCCTCATCGCCGGGATCGTCGCGGTCATCGCCATCGCCGTCACCGTCGGGTGGGTCATCATCGCCGACCAGTCCTCGAAGAAGGCCGCGACGGCCGGCGGGAGCGAGCTCCCGCTCGGGGCGAGCGGCATGGGGAGCGGGCTCAGGGCCTACCCCGACGCGACGCTCGTCTCGGGGGCGCCGACCCTCGACATCTACGAGGACTTCCAGTGCCCGGTCTGCAAGCGGTTCGAGCAGGTCTTCGGCTCGACGGTCACGAACCTCGGGGAGAGCGGCAAGGCGAAGGTCAGCTACCACCTCCTCACCTTCCTCGACGACAACCTGGGCAACGACTCGTCCGTCCGGGCCGCGAACGCCGCGACCTGCGCGGCGGACGAGAAGAAGTTCGGCCGGTACCACGAGCTCGTCTACGCGAACCAGCCGGCGACCGAGGGCCAGGGCTACACCGACGCCCAGCTCACCGACTTCGCGAAGCAGGCCGGTATCACCGGTGACGCCCTGACGACGTGGACGTCGTGCTACGACTCGCGCGCCCACAACCAGTACATCCAGTCGGTCGGGGAGCAGGCGTCCAAGGACGGAGTCAACGGGACGCCCACCGTCATCCTCGACGGGAAGAAGCTCGAGCTCGCCAACCTCACCCCGGAGGCGTTCGCCAAGGCCGTGACCGCCGCGACGACGAAGTGACCGGGGGCGTGCCGGTCCTTCTGCCGAGCCCCACGGTCGGGGCGTGGAGCCTCGGGCCGCTGACGATCCGCGCATACGCCCTGTGCATCCTCCTCGGGATCGTCGTCGCCGTCTGGACCACCCAGCGCCGGCTCGAGGACCGCGGCGGGGAGCCGGGCCAGGCTCTCGACGTCGCCGCGTGGGCGGTGCCGTTCGGCATCGTCGGAGGCCGCCTCTACCACCTCATCACGACCCCCCAGCCGTACTTCGGCCCGGGCGGGGACCCGTGGCGGTCGTTCGCCATCTGGCAGGGCGGCCTCGGGATCTGGGGGGCGGTCGCGCTCGGGGCGGTCGGCGCGTGGATCGGGTGCCGTCGGCGGGGGATGAGCCTGCTCACCTTCTGCGACGCCGCCGCTCCCGGTGTCCTCGTCGCCCAGGCGATCGGGCGGTGGGGGAACTGGTTCAACAACGAGCTCTACGGGCGGGCGACGGACCTCCCCTGGGGGCTCGTCATCCACCAGTGGGACCAGGGCGCGGGCCGGGCCGTCACCGGGCCCGACGGGGCCCCCGTCGTCCTCGGCACGTTCCAGCCGACCTTCCTCTACGAGTCGCTGTTCTGCCTCCTGCTCGCGCTCGTCCTCGTGCTGCTCGACCGTCGCCACGTCTTCGACCGGGGTCAGGTCCTCGCGCTCTACGTCGCCGGCTACCCCCTCGGGCGGGTCGTCGTCGAGTCCCTGCGGAGCGACCCCGCCAACCACATCCTCGGGCTCCGGGTGAACATCTGGACCTCGGTCGTCGTCTTCCTCGCCGGGGTCGTCCTCTACGTCGTCCTCGGCCGTCGGGACCCCGGCCCCGGGGAGGGCGGAGCCCATGACCGGAGCGGGCTCGAGGCGGGCCGCCGGGCGTCCTCGCATCCCACGATGTGAGATGTCGTCGCTCATATCGTAGGACGCAGGTCTGATATCGTCGCCCCCGACGTGGCCGGCGCCGTCCGCGTCGCCCTCCCCGTCGCGGCCCTCGGGCACGATGCCGGGGACAGAGGGCACCACCCGCCCCCACTCCCCTCGTCCAGGACGGTGAAATCGACGTGACCACCGAGCGATTCTCGGCCCACCCGCCCGACACCGGCCTCTACCGGCGGGAGCTCGAGCACGACGCCTGCGGCGTCGCCATGGTCGCGACGATGCGCGGCCAGGCGGGGCACGACATCGTCGTCCACGCCCTCACCGCCCTGCGCAACCTCGACCACCGGGGTGCCACCGGCGCCGACCCGCTCGTCGGCGACGGCGCGGGGATCCTCACCCAGGTCCCGGACGCGTTCCTCCGCGAGGTCGTCGACTTCGACCTCCCGGTCGCGGGTGCGTACGCCGTCGGGACGGCATTCCTCCCCACCGACGCGGGGGAGCGCGACCGGGCGGTCGCCCGGGTCGAGGAGATCGCCGCCGGCGAGGGGCTCAGGGTCCTCGGCTGGCGCGACGTCCCCACCGCCCCCGACCTCGTCGGGCGGACCGCGCGCGAGTGCATGCCCGTCTTCCGGCAGGTCTTCCTCGCCGGGGCGAACGGGCGTGTCGTCGGGATCGGCCTCGACCGGCTCGCCTTCTGCCTGCGCAAGCGGGCCGAGCACGAGGCGGACGTGTACTTCCCGTCGCTGTCGTGCCGCACCCTCGTCTACAAGGGGATGCTGACGACCGAGCAGCTCGAGCCGTTCTACCCGGACCTGTCCGACGAGCGGTTCGCCACCGAGCTCGCCCTCGTCCACTCCCGGTTCTCGACGAACACCTTCCCGTCGTGGCCGCTCTCGCACCCGTACCGGCTCATCGCCCACAACGGCGAGATCAACACCGTCAAGGGCAACCGGAACTGGATGCACGCCCGCGAGTCCCAGCTCGTCTCCGACGTCATCCCCGGCGACCTCAACCGGATCTTCCCGACATGCACTCCCGGCGCGTCCGACTCGGCGTCCTTCGACGAGGTCCTCGAGCTGCTCCACCTCGGCGGACGGTCGCTGCCGCACGCGGTCCTCATGATGATCCCCGAGGCGTGGGAGAACCACGAGGAGATGGACCCCGCGCGGCGGGCGTTCTACGAGATGCACTCGATGTTCATGGAGCCGTGGGACGGTCCGGCCTGCGTGACGTTCAGCGACGGCACCGTCGCCGGCGCGGTCCTCGACCGGAACGGCCTCCGGCCCGGTCGGTACTGGGTCACCGACGACGGCCTCGTCGTCCTCGCCTCGGAGGCCGGCGTCCTCGACCTCGAGCCCGAGCACGTCGTCGCCAAGGGCCGCCTCCAGCCCGGCCGGATGTTCCTCGTCGACACCTCCCAGGGGCGCATCGTCAGCGACGACGAGGTGAAGTCCCAGCTCGCCGCGCAGCACCCGTACGGCGAGTGGCTCCACGCCGGCCTCATCCACCTCGACGAGCTGCCCCCGCGGGAGCACATCCTCCACACCGCGTCCTCGGTGGCGCGCCGGCAGCAGACCTTCGGTTACACCGCCGAGGAGCTCCGGATCCTCCTCGCCCCGATGGCCCGGACCGGGGGCGAGGCGCTCGGTTCGATGGGGACCGACACGCCCATCGCCGTCCTCTCCGAGAAGCCGCGGCTGCTCTTCGACTACTTCACCCAGCAGTTCGCCCAGGTGACGAACCCGCCGCTCGACGCGATCCGCGAGGAGCTCGTCACCTCCCTCGGGACGACGATCGGGCCAGAGGGCAACGCGCTCGGCGTCACCGCGGCGCAGGCCCGCCAGGTCGTCCTCCCCTTCCCCGTCATCGACAACGACGACCTCGCGAAGATCGTCCACATCAACGCCGACGGCGACCTCCCCGGCTACGCGGCCTACGTCGTTCGCGGCCTCTACGACGTCACCGGGGGAGAGGCGGCCCTCCGGGCCCGCCTCACCGAGATCTTCGAGGAGGTCTCGGACGCCATCGCCGGCGGTGCGAGGTTCGTCGTCCTCTCCGACCGGGACTCCGGCCGCGACCTCGCCCCGATCCCGTCGCTCCTGCTCACGTCCGCCGTCCACCACCACCTCATCCGCGAGAAGACGAGAACCCAGGTCGGCCTGCTCGTCGAGGCCGGCGACGTCCGCGAGGTCCACCACGTCGCCCTGCTCATCGGGTACGGCGCCGCGGTCGTCAACCCCTACCTCGCGATGGAGACCGTCGAGGACCTCGTCCGGTCCGGGTTCGTCGACGGCGTCGACGCGCCGCAGGCGGTGAGCAACCTCATCAAGGCGCTCGGCAAGGGCGTCCTCAAGGTCATGTCGAAGATGGGGATCTCCACGGTCGCGTCCTACCGGGGCGCCCAGGTCTTCGAGGCGATCGGCCTCTCCCAGGAGCTCGTCGACGACTACTTCACCGGCACCGTCTCCCAGCTCGGCGGGGTCGGCCTCGACGTCATCGCCGCCGAGACGGCCGCGCGACACGCCACGGCGTACCCCCCGGACGGGGTCCGGCTCCCGCACCGCAAGCTCGCCGTCGGCGGCGAGTACCAGTGGCGGCGTGAGGGCGAGCCGCACCTCTTCGACCCCGAGACGGTGTTCCGGCTCCAGCACTCGACCCGCTCGCGCCGGTACGACATCTTCAAGCAGTACACCGGGCGGGTGGACGAGCAGGCCGAGCGCCTCATGACGCTGCGCGGGCTGTTCCAGCTCCAGGGCCTGCCGGAGGTCGAGCCGGTCCCGGTCGAGGAGGTCGAGCCGGTCAGCGAGATCGTCAAGCGGTTCAGCACCGGCGCGATGAGCTACGGCTCCATCAGCGGCGAGGCCCACCAGACCCTCGCCGTGGCGATGAACCACCTCGGCGCCCGGTCGAACACCGGCGAGGGTGGCGAGGACCTCGACCGGCTCCAGGACCCCGAGCGCCGCTCGGCGATCAAGCAGGTCGCCTCCGGGCGCTTCGGCGTGACGTCGGTCTACCTCACCGAGTCCGACGACATCCAGATCAAGATGGCCCAGGGGGCCAAGCCCGGCGAGGGCGGTCAGCTGCCCGGGCACAAGGTCTACCCGTGGATCGCGAACACCCGGCACAGCACCCCCGGGGTCGGTCTCATCAGCCCGCCGCCGCACCACGACATCTACTCGATCGAGGACCTCGCCCAGCTCATCCACGACCTCAAGAACGCCAACCCGGGCGCCCGGGTCCACGTCAAGCTCGTCGCCGAGGTGGGCGTCGGGACGGTCGCCGCCGGAGTGAGCAAGGCGCACTCCGACGTCGTCCTCATCTCCGGGCACGACGGCGGCACCGGGGCGTCACCGCTCACCTCGCTCAAGCACGCCGGCGGGCCGTGGGAGCTCGGGCTCGCCGAGACCCAGCAGACCCTCGTCCTCAACGGGCTCCGGGACCGGATCGTCGTCCAGGTCGACGGGCAGCTCAAGACGGGGCGGGACGTCGTCATCGCCGCCCTCCTCGGCGCCGAGGAGTTCGGGTTCGCGACCGCCCCGCTCGTCGTGTCCGGGTGCATCATGATGCGGGTCTGCCACCTCGACACCTGCCCCGTGGGGATCGCGACCCAGAACCCCGAGCTCCGGGCCCGGTTCACCGGCAAGCCCGAGTTCGTCGAGACCTTCTTCGAGTACATCGCCGAGGAGGTCCGCGAGCACCTCGCCGCGCTCGGGTTCCGGTCCGTCGCCGAGGCCGTCGGCCAGGTCGCCGCCCTCGACACGACCCGCGCGGTCGCGCACTGGAAGGCGTCCGGGCTCGACCTCGCGCCGGTCCTCACCCGGGTCGACCCGATGGAGGGCGACTCCCTCCACAACACGACGACCCAGGACCACGGCCTCGAGAAGGCCCTCGACCACGAGCTCATCGCCCTCGCCGAGGAGGCGGTCACCGACGGGACGCCGGTGACCGGGACGGTCGCCGTCCGCAACGTCAACCGGACCGTGGGAACCCTCCTCGGCCACCAGGTGACGAAGCGCCACCCGGGCGGGCTGCCCGACGACACCATCGACCTCACCCTCACCGGGACGGCCGGACAGTCCTTCGGGGCGTTCCTCCCTGCGGGGGTGACGCTGCGCCTGCACGGCGACGCGAACGACTACGTCGGCAAGGGCCTCTCCGGTGGTCGGGTCGTCATCCGGCCGCCGGAGGGTGCCCCGCTGCGCGCGGAGGAGAACGTCATCGCCGGGAACGTCATCGGCTACGGCGCGACGACGGGCGAGCTGTTCCTCCGCGGCGTCGTCGGTGAGCGGTTCTGCGTCCGCAACTCGGGCGCGACCGCCGTCGTCGAGGGCGTCGGCGACCACGGCTGCGAGTACATGACGGGCGGGACCGTCCTCGTCCTCGGGAGCACCGGACGGAACTTCGCGGCCGGGATGTCCGGGGGCGTCGCGTACGTCGCCGACCTCGACGAGGGGCGGGTCAACCGCGACCTCGTCGACGTCTCGCCGCTGCGGACCGAGGACGAGGACGTCGTCCGGGAGCTCCTCGAGCGGCACGTCGAGCTCACCGGCTCGACGGTCGCGCAGGCGCACCTGAGCGACTGGGAGCGGGCACGGGCGAGCTTCTCGCTCGTCCTCCCGCGTGACTTCCAGCGGGTCCTCGACGTCCGGGCCGCGGCGGAGGAGGAGGGCCTCGACGTCGACGGCCCGGAGGTGTGGGAACGAATCATGGAGGCTTCGCGTGGCTGACCCCAAGGGATTCCTCAAGGCCCGGGAGCGCGAGCTCCCCCAGCGCCGTCCCGTGCCGGTCCGGATCAAGGACTGGCAGGAGGTGTACGAGGAGCAGGAGCTCGGCCAGCTCCGGCGCCAGGCCGGCCGCTGCATGGACTGCGGCATCCCGTTCTGCCACTCCGGCTGTCCGCTCGGGAACCTCATCCCCGAGTGGAACGACCTCGCCTGGCGCGGGGAGTGGCAGGACGCGATCGAGCGGCTCCACGCGACGAACAACTTCCCGGAGTTCACCGGTCGGCTCTGCCCGGCGCCGTGCGAGACGGCCTGCGTCCTCGGGATCAACCAGCCCGCGGTGACGATCAAGCAGGTCGAGGTGAGGACGATCGAGGAGGCGTTCGCGAACGGCGACGTCCACCCGTGCCCGCCCGAGCGGCTCACCGGCAAGACGATCGCCGTCGTCGGCTCCGGACCGGCCGGGCTGGCCGCCGCGCAGCAGCTCACCCGGGCCGGCCACACCGTCGCCGTGTACGAACGCGCCGACAAGCCCGGGGGGCTCCTCCGCTACGGCATCCCGGAGTTCAAGATGGAGAAGTCCGTCCTCGACCGCAGGCTCCGCCAGATGGAGGCCGAGGGCACCCGGTTCCGGTCCGGGGTCGACGTCGGTCGCGACGTCACCGGGCGCCAGCTCCGCGACCGGTACGACGCCGTCGTCCTCGCCATCGGTGCGACCGTCCCGCGCGACCTCCCCGTCCCCGGTCGGGAGCTCGACGGCGTCCTCCAGGCGATGGACTTCCTCCCGCCGTCGAACCGGGCCTCGCTCGGGGAGGACGTCCCGGACCAGGTGACCGCCGAGGGCAAGGACGTCATCATCATCGGCGGCGGCGACACCGGGGCGGACTGCCTCGGGACCGTCATCCGCCAGGGCGCACGGTCGGTGACGAGCCTCGAGATCATGCCGCGCCCGGGCGAGGACCGCCCGGAGGCGCAGCCGTGGCCGACGTACCCGATGCTCTACCGGGTCGCGAGCGCTCACGAGGAGGGCGGCGAGCGGGTGTACGCCGTCAACACGACCGAGGTCGTCGGGGACGCCGAGGGGCGGGTCTCGGGGATCCGGATCACCGAGGTCGAGCGCGGAGAGTCCGGGTTCGAGCCGGTGCCGGGGACCGAGCGCGAGCTGCCGGCGCAGCTCATCCTCCTCGCGATGGGGTTCCTCGGGCCGCAGGGCGAGGGCGTCGTCGACCAGCTCGGCGTCGAGCGGGACGAGCGGAGCAACATCGTCCGGAGCGACTCGTACATGTCGAGCGTGCCGGGGGTGTTCGTCGCCGGCGACGCCGGACGTGGCCAGTCCCTCATCGTCTGGGCCATCGCCGAGGGGCGGGCCGCCGCCCAGGGCGTCGACGGCTACCTCACCGGGAGCTCCGCGCTACCCCGGCCGGTCAACCCGACCGACCGGCCCCTCACCGTCTGAGCGCTGTGACCCCGGTCACGGCGTAAACGCTTCCACAGATAGGGTGGCCGCATGCGCCGAGCCAAGATCGTCTGCACCTTGGGCCCCAGCACCTCCACCGTCGAGCGCCTCCGCGAGCTCGTCCGCGCAGGGATGGACGTCGCCCGGTTCAACCTCTCCCACGGGAGCTACGAGGAGCACACCCGGCTCTACAACGCCGTGCGCGAGGCGAGCGACGTCTCCGGGCACGCCGTCGGGGTGCTCGTCGACCTCCAGGGGCCGAAGATCCGCACCGGGAACTTCGCCGACGGCTCGGTCGAGCTCACCGAGGGGGACACGTTCACGATCACGACCCGGGACGTCCCCGGCGACGTGCACGAGGTCGGGACGACCTACCCCGGGCTCCCCGGCGACGTCAGCCCCGGGGACCGGATCCTCATCGACGACGGCAAGGTCGCGCTCGTCGCGTCGGAGGTCAGCGACACCGACGTCACCTGCCGGGTCGTCGAGGGCGGGACCGTGTCCAACCACAAGGGGATCAACCTCCCCGGCGTCGCCGTGAGCGTCCCCGCCCTCTCCGAGAAGGACAAGGCCGACCTGCGCTGGGCGCTCCGGCTCCGGGCCGACCTCATCGCGCTCTCCTTCGTCCGGTCCGCGAAGGACATCGAGGACGTCCACGCGATCATGGACGAGGAGGGGGTGCGACTGCCCGTCATCGCCAAGGTCGAGAAGCCGCAGGCCGTGGAGAACCTCCGGGAGATCGTCAACGCCTTCGACGGGGTCATGGTCGCCCGCGGGGACCTCGGTGTGGAGCTCCCCCTCGAGCGCGTCCCGCTCGTCCAGAAGCGGGCCGTCGAGCTCGCGCGGCAGCAGGCGAAGCCGGTCATCGTCGCGACCCAGGTGCTCGAGTCGATGATCGAGAACTCGCGTCCGACCCGGGCCGAGGCGTCGGACGCGGCGAACGCCGTCCTCGACGGCGCCGACGCGCTCATGCTCTCCGGTGAGACGAGCGTAGGCGCCTACCCCGTCGAGGCCGTCCAGACGATGTCGCGGATCATCGAGAACACCGAGGACCACGGGATGGAGCGCATCCGCCCGCTCGGGACGAAGCCGCACACGAAGGGCGGGGCGGTGACGAAGGCCGCCGCCGAGATCGGCGAGCTCGTCGGTGCGAAGTACCTCATCACCTTCACCCAGTCGGGGGACTCCGCGCGCCGGCTCTCCCGCGTCCGCTCGCGGATCCCCATGCTCGCCTTCACCCCGCTCCAGGCGACCCGGTCCCAGCTCGCCCTCACGTGGGGGATCGAGACCTACCGGGTCACCATGGCCAAGCACACCGACCAGATGGCCGTCCAGGTCGACAAGACCCTCCTCGGGGAGGGGTTGGCGGCCGAGGGGGACCTCGTCGTCATCGTCGCTGGCTCGCCCCCGGGGATCCCGGGCTCGACGAACGCCCTGCGCGTCCACAAGATGGGGGACGCCGTCAACCGGGTCGCGCCCGCGTACGACGACGCCGACGACTGAGCGGGCCGGGAGCCGCACGGGCGCGCCGCGGCACGCCCACGTGCGGGCCTCCCGCGGGGACGGC
This sequence comes from uncultured Actinomycetota bacterium, assembly GCA_963783735.1. Classification (GTDB taxonomy): domain Bacteria; phylum Actinomycetota; class Actinomycetes; order Actinomycetales; family Dermatophilaceae; genus CAWDAQ01. The sequence continues at coordinate 80,292 of CAWAOO010000007.1, forward strand.
CGGGCCCTGCCCTCGTGGGCGGCCCGGTAGGCTGACCGCTGCCCCGGGCCGGGGTGGTGGAATGGCAGACACGGAGCACTCAAAATGCTCTGCCCGTCAGGGCGTGAGGGTTCGAGTCCCTTCCCCGGCACGAACAACCCCGCCGCCAGCGGGGGCACGGGCGTCGTGCGCGTTCTCGTGCGACACCTGAGCACGAGGCCCTCTCGGACCCCCTCGGCAGCGGCCCGACGGGGCGGCCCGTCCCGGACCTCGACGGGCAGAACCACCAAGAGCGAACGGGAGCACCATGGGCAGAGCGGCCCCGTGCCGGCGACCGCTCATCGCCGGACCAGTCCCGCGCGTTGGCCGCCGGCATCACCACGCGCGGGGTCAAGCCACGCTCCCCGGTCGGCATCGCGACGAGTCCGACGTCCCTGCGGGCGCGGTCGTCTGACCCGGCGGCGCGACACACGGCCAGGATCGGGACGATCGTCCGCTCCCGGCACCACGAGGACCGCACGGGCGGAGGATCGGCGGCCCACGATCCGGGACCCGAACCATGGCCCCCTGAGCGGCTCGAAGGTCCCGTCGCGCGGCAGATAGGCTGTGACCTCCCTGACGCCCGACGAGTGAGGCCATCGATGACCGAGACCGCCAACAACCCTGACCGGCCGCGACGGCGGGTCGTCGTCGCCGAGGACGAGGCGATCATCCGGATGGACCTCGCCGAGATGCTCGGCGAGGCGGGGTACGAGGTCGTCGGGCAGGCGAGCAACGGCGAGCAGGCCGTCGAGATGGCCACCGAGCTCGAGCCGGACCTCGTCATCATGGACGTCAAGATGCCCGTCATGGACGGCCTCACCGCCGCCGAGCAGATCGGCGAGAAGCGGACCTGCCCGGTCGTCATGCTCACCGCCTTCAGCCAGACCGAGCTCGTCGAGCGGGCCCGGGACGCCGGGGTCATGGCGTACATCGTCAAGCCGTTCACCGCCGGTGACGTCACACCCGCGATCGACATCGCGCTCTCGCGCTGGACCGAGATGAAGGCGCTCGAGAACGAGGTCGCCGACCTCGGCGAGCGCCTCGCCACCCGCAAGGCCGTCGAGCGCGCCAAGGGCGTCCTCATGAAGAAGCTCAAGATCACCGAGGCGGAGGCGTTCCGCTGGATCCAGAAGACGGCCATGGACCGGCGGATGGGGATGCGCGAGGTCGCCGACGCCGTCGTCGCCGGCATGGACAAGGCCTGACCGGCGGGGACCGACCCGCGGGAGGGCGGGTGCGGCCGGTCCGGCCGCGCCCCACCGAGCGGCGCCCGACGGCTACCTGAGGACGACGACGAGCTGGGTGAGCAGCGGCGCGACCAGGAGCGCCGGGAGGAGGTCGCCGACGGGCACCTCCCGCACCCGGAGGAGCCGGATGCCGATCCCGACGAGCATGAGCCCCCCGGTCGCCGTGAGCGCCGCGATGTGGGCGTCGGGCAGGACCGACCCGAGGAGCACCCCGACGACGGTGAGGGACCCCTGGACGACCGCGACCGAGACGGCCGAGAAGAGGACGCCGATCCCGAACGTCGAGGCGAACGCCATCGCCGCGAACCCGTCGAGGACGGACTTGAGGGTGAGCTGCTCGATCCCGGTGCCGAGCCCGTCCGAGAGCGAGCCGAGGATCGTCAGCGGCCCGACGCAGAAGAGCAGCGACGCCCCGAGCCAGCCCTCGATGAACCGTTCCCGGGCCTCGTGCCCCTCGTCGCGAGCGCCCCACGTGCTCCGGGCGACCCGGCGCTGGACGGCCCCCGCGAGACCCTCGAGCCGCCGCTCGATCCCGAGGAGCGAGCCGGTGATGCCGCCGACGAGGAGCGAGCCGAGGACGATGAGGACCGGGGCCCCCGCCCCGGTCGCGTCGGCGAGCGCGGGGTCGGTGACCGAGAGTGCGGACAGCCCGGCGATGAGGAGGGTCGTCAGCCCGAGCGCGTCGGTGACGACCGCGCGGGTGTGCTCGGGGAACCGCCCCCCGACGGCCATCCCGACGAGGCTCCCGACGATGACCGTCAGGACGTTGATGACCGTGCCGAGGCCGGTGAAGTCGAGGCTCACGCGGGCCACTGTAGGCGGCGCCCCGCGTCGTCCCTGCTCAGGCGCCCGGGGCCGCGTCCCGCAGGAGGCACGTGATCCGGGACGTGCACAGCCGCCGACCGTCCCCGTCCGAGACGACGACCTCGTACGACGCGAGCGTCCCCCCGAGCGAGAGCGGCGTCGCGACCCCGGTGACGTGCCCGCCCCGGGCGGCCCGGTGGTGGGTCGCGTTGATGTCGAGGCCGACGGCGATCCGGCCCGGGCCGGCGTGCATCGCCGACCCGAGCGACCCGAGGGTCTCGGCGAGGACCACGGACGCGCCCCCGTGGAGGAGGCCGTACGGCTGGGTGTTCCCCTGGACGGGCATCGTCGCGACGATCCGGTCGACGGTGAGCTCGACGAGCTCGATGCCCATCCGCTCGATGAGGGTCCCGGCCCCCGAGGCCCGGAGACGGTCGGCGAGGGTGTCGTCAGTCATGGGTCAATCCTGCCGGGCGGGTGGCCGGCCCGTCGCCGGGGGGCCGCCGGACGACGCCCGGGACTCCCGCGGCTGCGCGCGGGTGCGAGGGGCCCGGTGGGGACCGTGGCCCGTCGGACCCGCGAAGTAGGCTTCGCCGCGTGACCCGACTGCTCCTCCTCGACGGCCATTCCCTCGCCTACCGCGCCTTCTTCGCGCTGCCGGTCGAGAACTTCTCGACGAGCACGGGGCAGCACACGAACGCCGTCTACGGGTTCACCTCGATGCTCATCAACGTCCTCCGGGACGAGGCCCCGACCCACGTGGCGGTCGCCTTCGACGTCTCCCGCCAGACCTTCCGGACCGAGCAGTACGCCGAGTACAAGGCCGGCCGGTCGGCGACGCCCAGCGAGTTCCAGGGCCAGCTCTCCCTCCTCCACGAGGTCCTCGACGCCCTGAACATCCGGCACGTCGAGGTCGAGGGCTACGAGGCCGACGACGTCATCGCGACGCTCACGGCCCGGGCCCGTGACGAGGGCATGGAGGTCCTCATCTGCTCCGGCGACCGGGACGCGATCCAGCTCGTCGGCGACGACGTCACCCTCCTCTACCCGCGCAAGGGCGTCTCCGACCTCGCCCGGATGACCCCGACGGCCGTCGAGGCGAAGTACGGCGTGCCTCCGCAGCGGTACAGCGACCTCGCCGCCCTCGTCGGCGAGTCGAGCGACAACCTCCCCGGGGTCCCCGGCGTCGGCCCCAAGACCGCGGCGAAGTGGATCACCCGGTACGGCGACCTCACCGGGATCGTCGCCCACGTCGACGAGATCGGCGGCAAGGCCGGCCAGTCCCTCCGCGACCACCTCGACGGCGTCCTGCGCAACCGGCGGCTCAACCAGCTCGTCGGCGACCTCGGCCTGCCCGTCACCGTCGACGAGCTCGTCCGGGCCGCGTGGGACCGCGAGCAGGTCCACACCGTCTTCGACGGCCTCGAGTTCCGGGTCCTGCGCGACCGGCTGTTCGCGACCTTCGGGACCGACGAGACCGAGACCGAGGGGGGCTTCGAGGTCGACGGCACCGTCCTCGCCGACGGCGAGGTCCCCGGCTGGCTCGACGAGAACGCCCCCGCCGGCTCCACCGTCGGGCTCCACGTCGTCGGGGCGTGGTCCCGGGGGACCGGCGACGTCGAGGCCCTCGCGGTCGCGACCGACGCCGGCCCGGCCGCCTGGGTCGACGCCGCCGACCTCGCCCCGGAGAGCGACGCCGCCGTCGCCGCGTGGCTCGCCGACCCCGACCGCGGGAAGGTCCTCCACGACGCCAAGGGCCCCCTCGAGGCGCTCGCCGCCCGGGGATGGCCGGTCCGCGGGGTCGCCAGCGACACCGCGCTCGCCGCCTACCTCGTCCGGCCCGACCAGCGCTCGTACGACCTCGAGGACCTCGTCGTCCGCAACCTCGGCCGCGAGCTGCGCGGCGAGTCCGAGACGGCCCAGCCGGTCCTCGACTTCTCCGAGGACGGGACGGCCGCCGCGGACGACGCGATGGTCCGGGCTCGCGCGGTCCTCGACCTCTCGACGGCGCTCGCGACCCAGCTCGAGGACCACGGGGTCACCGACCTGCTCTCCAGCGTCGAGCTCCCGCTCGTCGACGTCCTCGCCGACATGGAGCGGGCCGGCGTCGCCGTCGACCCCGGCGCGCTCGAGACGCTCGAGGCGGACTTCGCGGACAAGGTCGGGCTCGCCCAGGCCGACGCGTACGCCGCCATCGGCGGCGACGAGATCAACCTCGGCTCACCGAAGCAGCTCCAGGTCGTCCTCTTCGAGACCCTCGGGATGCCGAAGACGAAGCGGACGAAGACCGGCTGGACGACGGACGCCGAGGCCCTTGCCGACCTCTACGCGAAGACCGAGCACCCGTTCCTCGAGGCGCTGCTCCGGCACCGGGACGCGACCCGGCTCCGGGTGACCGTCGAGGGTCTCCTGAAGTCCGTCGCCGACGACGGCCGGATCCACACGACGTACCAGCAGACGATCGCCGCGACCGGCCGGCTCTCCTCGACCGACCCCAACCTCCAGAACATCCCCATCCGCACCGAGGAGGGTCGCCGGATCCGCGAGGTCTTCGTCGTCGGCGTCGGCTTCGAGGAGCTCCTCTCGGCGGACTACAGCCAGATCGAGATGCGGATCATGGCCCACCTCTCCGGGGACGAGGGGCTCATCGAGGCGTTCCGCACGGGCGAGGACCTCCACCGGTTCGTCGGGGCGCGGGTCTTCGGGGTCGACCCCGAGGGGGTCACCCCCGCGATGCGCTCCAAGGTCAAGGCGATGTCGTACGGGCTCGCCTACGGCCTCTCTGCGTTCGGCCTCTCCCGGCAGCTCACCGTCCCCGTCGACGAGGCCCGGGGGCTCATGGACGACTACTTCGCCCGGTTCGGCGGCGTGCGCGACTACCTCGCCGAGGTCGTCGCGCGGGCCCGGAGCACGGGGTACACCGAGACGATGCTCGGCCGACGCCGCTACCTGCCCGACCTCACGAGCGACAACCGGCAGCGGCGCGAGATGGCCGAACGGATGGCCCTCAACGCCCCGATCCAGGGCTCGGCGGCCGACGTCATCAAGGTCGCGATGCTCCGGGTCGACGCAGCCCTGCGGACCGCGGGGGCCCGCTCGCGGATGCTCCTCCAGGTCCACGACGAGCTCGTCCTCGAGGTGGCACCGGGGGAGCGGTCCGACATCGAGGCCCTCGTCCGCCGGGAGATGGGCGACGCGATCGTCATGGACGTCCCGCTCGACGTGAGCATCGGCCACGGGCGGTCCTGGCACGAGGCCGCACACTGACCGCGCGCCCGCCGTGCACCGACCGTCCGCGCGCCCGTCAGCGGCGGAGGCAGACGTAGACCGCCGTCCCGGGGACGAGCCGGCCCCTGAGCGGCGACCACCCGCCCCACGTCTGCGTCGTCCCCTCCGGCCACTCCGGCTCGAGGAGGTCGGTGAGGACGAGCCCAGCCGCAGCGATCTCCCGGACCCGGTCCCCGAGCGTCCGGTGGTGCTCGACGTACATCGTCTCGCCGTCCCCGTCGACCTCGACGTAGGGCCGGCGGTCGAAGTAGGACTGGTGGACGGTGAGCCCCTCCTCCCCGGGCACGTCGGGGAGGGCCCACCGGATCGGGTGCGTCGTCGAGAAGACGAACCGCCCGCCGGGCCGCAGGACCCGGGCCGCCTCGGCCATGACGGCGGCCGAGTCCGCGACGAACGGCACGACACCGTACGCCGTGAAGACGACGTCGAAGCTCCCGTCGGCGAACGGGAGCCGCACGGCGTCGCACTGGAGGAGCGGGACCGCGGCCGCCGGGACGGCGGCGTCGATCCGCCGCCCGGTCGCGAGCATCCCCGCCGAGAGGTCGGTGGCGACGACGACGCCGCCGGCCCGGCGGACGTAGCGGGCCCCCTGTCCCGCCCCGGCGCCCACCTCGAGCACGCGTCGGCCGGCGAGCGGCCCGAGGACCCCGAGGTCGTCCTCGCTCCACCCCTCCGGCCCCCAGACGAGGTCCGCGTCGCCGAGGAAGTCCCCGTGCTCGGCGTAGTACGGCCCGGCCTCGGCGTCCCACCACGCCCGGTTCGCCGCCGTCGTCTCGTCCTGCCCGGCACGGTGCCGGCTCACCTCCCCGAACTCAGCCACCGTGTCCGCCCTCGGCCCCCGACGCTCTTTGACCGGCCCAGAGGGCCCGGATAGGATGGCCGGACGCCCTCGTGTGCACCTGCACGTGCGTGTGCACGAGACGCTGTCACTGTCCGCACGAGTTCAATGTCCACATACGGAGTTCCTACTACATGACTGCCAGCACGGTCGACACGACCGCTTCCCAGATCGCTGTCAACGACATCGGTACTGAGGAGGACCTTCTCGCCGCCATCGACGAGACCATCAAGCACTTCAACGACGGCGACATCGTCGAGGGTCGCATCGTCAAGGTCGACCGGGACGAGGTCCTGCTCGACATCGGATACAAGACCGAGGGGGTCATCCCCTCGCGCGAGCTGTCCATCAAGCACGACGTCGACCCCTCCGAGGTCGTCGCGGTCGGCGACGAGGTCGAGGCCCTCGTCCTCCAGAAGGAGGACAAGGAAGGCCGGCTCATCCTGTCCAAGAAGCGCGCGCAGTACGAACGCGCCTGGGGCACGATCGAGAAGGTCAAGGATGAGGACGGGGTCGTCACCGGCACCGTCATCGAGGTCGTCAAGGGCGGCCTCATCCTCGACATCGGTCTGCGCGGCTTCCTCCCCGCCTCGCTCGTCGAGATGCGTCGCGTGCGCGACCTCCAGCCGTACGTCGGCAAGGAGATCGAGGCGAAGATCATCGAGCTCGACAAGAACCGGAACAACGTCGTGCTCTCGCGCCGTGCCTGGCTCGAGCAGACCCAGTCCGAGGTTCGCACGTCCTTCCTCAAGGAGCTCCAGAAGGGTCAGGTCCGCACCGGGACGGTCAGCAGCATCGTCAACTTCGGTGCGTTCGTCGACCTCGGTGGGGTCGACGGCCTCGTCCACGTCTCCGAGCTCTCCTGGAAGCACATCGACCACCCGTCCGAGGTCGTCGAGGTCGGCACCGAGGTCACCGTCGAGGTCCTCGACGTCGACATGGACCGCGAGCGGGTCTCGCTGTCGCTCAAGGCGACGCAGGAGGACCCGTGGCAGCACTTCGCCCGGACCCACGCGATCGGCCAGGTCGTCCCGGGCAAGGTCACCAAGCTCGTCCCGTTCGGTGCGTTCGTCCGGGTCGACGACGGCATCGAGGGTCTCGTCCACATCTCCGAGCTCGCCGAGCGCCACGTCGAGCTGCCCGAGCAGGTCGTCCAGGTCGGCGCCGAGATCTTCGTCAAGGTCATCGACATCGACCTCGAGCGTCGCCGGATCAGCCTGTCGCTCAAGCAGGCCAACGACGCCGCAGGGCAGGCCGACGAGTTCGACCCGACCCTCTACGGCATGGCCGCGGAGTACGACGACCAGGGCAACTACAAGTACCCCGAGGGCTTCGACCCCGAGACGAACGAGTGGCTCGAGGGCTACGAGAAGCAGCGGGAGGCCTGGGAGAAGCAGTACGCCGACGCCCACGCCCGCTGGGAGGCGCACCGGGCGCAGGTCGACGCGGCGCTCAAGGCCGACGCCGATGCCGCCGCGGGCGCCGAGGTCTCGACCTCGTACTCCTCGGACTCGGCCCCGGCCGCGCCGCGCGAGCCGAGCACCGCGTCCGCCGCCCCGGCGGCCCCGTCGAACGAGGGCACCCTCGCCTCGGACGAGGCCCTCGCGGCGCTGCGCGAGAAGCTCACCGGCAACTGAGCCCGGCGCCCGTGACGCACGGGCGCCCGGACAGGGCGGCCCGGTCCCCCCAGCGGGGACCGGGCCGCCGTGCGTCCGGCGGCCGTCCTCCCGGCGGGGGCGTCGTGCGCCCCGCCACCGGCCGGTGGGAGCATGGAGGGATGGCACGCACCATCGCGACGACGACCGACGTCGACCGGGACGGGCTCCTCGAGTTCGTCCGGCCCCGGCACCACATGGTCCTCATGACGACCCGCTCCGACGGGCGCCCCCAGGCGTCCCCCGTCACCGGAGGGGTGGACGCCGAGGGGCGGGTCGTCGTCTCGACCTACCCGGAGCGGGCGAAGACGACGAACGTCCGCCGGCGCCGCGAGGCGAGCGTCCTCGTCCTCTCGGACGACTTCGGCGGGGCGTGGGTCCAGCTCGACGGTGACGCCGAGGTCCTCGACCTCCCCGACTCGCTCGAGCCGCTCGTCGAGTACTTCCGGAGCATCTCGGGGGAGCACCCCGACTGGGACGAGTACCGCCAGGCGATGCGTGACCAGGGCAAGTCGCTCATCCGGGTGACCCCGACCCGGTGGGGCCCGGTCGCGACCGGCGGCTTCCCCGCGCGTCTCGGCGGCTGAGTCTTCGCCGCGCGGACGGGGCGGCGATCAGCCGCGGCCGAGCAGGGTCCCGCCGTTGACCTGGAGGATCTGGCCGGTCGTCCAGCCCGCTCCCGGGGACGCGAGGTGGGCGACGGCCTCGGCGACCTCGGCGGCCGTGCCCGGGCGGCCCATGGGGATCGGGGCGACCCGCGACTCCCACACTGCCGGGTCGGCCTCGACCCGGGCCCGCCAGAAGTCGGTCTCGGGGACGAACCCGGGGGCGACGCAGTTGACGGTGACCCCGTCGGCGGCGACAGCCGTCGCCGCGCTGAGCGCCCACGCGTGGACCGCCGCCTTCGCCCCGCCGTACGACCCGGACCCGCGGAGGGCGGCGAGCGAGCTGATCGCGACGACGCGGCCGCCCGGCCTGGCGAGGTGGGGGAGGAGCGCCTCGCCGATGAGGACCGTCGTCAGCGTGTTGCCGACGAAGTCGGCCTGCCAGGCCTCGGCGACGCCGGCGAGCCCCTCCGCGGTCCTCCCGCTCCTGCCCCCGGCGTTCGCGACGAGGACGTCGATGCTCCCCCCGGCGGTGAGCTCGGCGGCGAGCACCTCGACCGCGGCCGGGTCGGTGAGGTCGCAGACGTGGGTGACGACGGTGGCGCCGTCCGCCTCCGCGCGCAGCTCCGCTGCCGCCGCCTCGAGGACGTCGCCCCTCCGGCCGACGAGGTGGAGCTCGGGACGGTCCGGAAGCAGACGGCGGGCGACGGCGAGGCCGATGCCCGTCCCGCCCCCGGTGATGACGATCCGTCGGGTCATGGGCCCCACAGTAGGGTGTCCGGCATGCTGCGCGTCGGGCTGTCCGGGGGGATCGGGTCGGGCAAGTCCACCGTCGCCGCCCGCCTCGCCGAGCTCGGGGCCGTCGTCGTCGACGCCGACCGGGTCGCCCGCGAGGTCGTGGAGCCGGGCCGCGCCGCCCTCGAGGCCGTCCGGCAGCGGTTCGGCGACGGCGTCGTCGGCGCGGACGGCGCGCTCGACCGGGCCGCCCTCGGCGCGTTCGTCTTCGCCGACCCGGCAGCCCTGCGCGACCTCGAGGCGATCACCCACCCCGCGATCCGTGAGCGGACCGCCGAGCTCGTCGACGAGGCGGTCCGGGCGGACCCCGCGGCCGTCGTCGTCCACGACATGCCCCTCCTCGTCGAGAAGCGGATGTCGGCCGGCTACCACCTCGTCGTCGTCGTCGACACGGCCGTGGAGACCCGGGTCCGCCGGCTCGTCGGCGCCCGGGGGCTCACCGAGGCGGACGCCCGCTCGCGGATCCGGGCCCAGGCGAGCGACGCCGACCGGTACGCCGCGGCGGACGTCCTCCTCGACAACAACGGGGCCCCGGCTGCGGCCCGGGCCGAGGTGGACCGGCTCTGGGCCGACCGGCTCGTCCCGTTCGAGGAGAACGTCCGGCACGGCGTCGCGGCCCGGCCCCCGGAGCCGCTCACCCTCGTCGCCCCGCGTCCGGCGAGCGCTCCGGGGACACCCTCGAGGCCTTCGGACGGGACCGGGTGGCCGTGCGACGAGGTCTGGGCGGCGCAGGCGGCCCGCCTGCTCGACCGGGCCACCCTGGCGATCGGCGACGTCGCCGTCACCGCCGACCACGTCGGCGGCACGAGTGTCCCGGACGTCCCCGCCACCGACGTGGTCGACCTCCAGGTCGGTGTGACCTCGCTCGCGGACGCCGACCGCGACGACGTCGTCCGCCGGCTGGCCGAGGCGGGGTTCCCACGGCTCGCGTGGGACTGGACGGACGAGTCCCGGGCGGGACGCGGCTCCCCGCGCGTGCCCGGGCCGCCCTGGCCGAAGCGGCTCCACGCCAGCGCCGACCCCGGGCGCCTCGCCCGTATCCACCTCCGCGAGGCCGGCAGCCCGGCCTGGCGGTGGGCCCTGCTTCTGCGGGACTGGCTCCGGTCGGACGCCGGGGCGCGCCGGGAGTACACCGACCACGAACGCGCCCTCGCCGCCCGGGGTCTCACGTCGGCGGAGCACGCCGCGGCGCAGGAGCCGTGGTCCGCGGCGACCGCGGAGCGGGCCGAGGCGTGGGCCGAGGCCACCGGGTGGCGCCGTCTCCCCTGAGCGCTGACCCCTGCCGTCCTCGCCGTGGCACTGTCGGCGGGACGGCATACCGTGTCCCTATGCGTCCCACCACCGACATCCAGCGCAGCGTCGCCCCGTTCGAGGTGGTCTCGGAGTTCAGCCCGAGCGGGGACCAGCCGGCGGCGATCGCCGAGCTCGCCCGCCGGGTGAACGCCGGCGAGCAGGACGTCGTCCTCCTCGGCGCCACCGGCACCGGCAAGTCGGCGACGACGGCGTGGCTCGTTGAGCAGGTCCAGCGTCCGACCCTCGTCATGGCGCCGAACAAGACGCTCGCCGCGCAGCTCGCCAACGAGTTCCGCGAGCTCCTCCCGCACAACGCGATCGAGTACTTCGTCAGCTACTACGACTACTACCAGCCCGAGGCGTACGTCCCGCAGACGGACACGTACATCGAGAAGGACTCCTCGATCAACGACGAGGTCGAGCGACTCCGTCACAGTGCGACGAACTCCCTGCTCACCCGTCGCGACGTCATCGTCGTCGCGTCGGTCTCGTGCATCTACGGTCTCGGGACCCCACAGGAGTACATCGACCGGATGGTGCCGCTGCGGGTCGGCGACGAGATCGAGCGGGACGAGCTGCTCCGCCGGTTCGTCACGATGCAGTACACCCGCAACGACCTCGCCTTCACCCGGGGCACGTTCAGGGTCCGCGGCGACACCGTCGAGATCATCCCCGTCTACGAGGAGCTCGCGATCCGGATCGAGTTCTTCGGCGACGAGATCGAGCGGATCTACACCCTCCACCCCGTCAGCGGCGAGGTCGTCCGCGAGGAGACCGAGATGTACGTCTTCCCCGCCTCCCACTACGTCGCCGGGCCGGAGCGGATGGAGCGCGCCATCGGCGGGATCGAGCACGAGCTCGAGGAGCAGCTCGCGACGTTCGAGCGGCAGGGCAAGCTGCTCGAGGCCCAGCGCCTGCGGATGCGGACGACGTACGACATCGAGATGATGCGCCAGGTCGGGTCGTGCTCCGGCATCGAGAACTACTCGATGCACATCGACGGCCGCTCCCCGGGGTCGGCGCCGAACTGTCTGCTCGACTACTTCCCCGAGGACTTCCTCCTCGTCATCGACGAGTCCCACCAGACCGTCCCCCAGATCGGGGCGATGTACGAGGGGGACATGTCGCGCAAGCGGACCCTCGTCGACCACGGGTTCCGGCTGCCGTCGGCGATGGACAACCGCCCGCTGAAGTGGGAGGAGTTCCTCGAGCGGATCGGACAGACCGTCTACCTCTCGGCGACCCCCGGCGACTACGAGCTCGCGAAGTCCGACGGCTACGTCGAGCAGGTCATCCGGCCGACCGGTCTCATCGACCCCGAGGTCATCCTCAAGCCGACGAAGGGCCAGATCGACGACCTCCTCGAGCAGATCCGACTCCGCACCGACAAGGACGAGCGCGTCCTCGTCACGACCCTGACGAAGAAGATGGCCGAGGACCTCACCGACTACCTCCTCGACAAGGGCGTCCGCGTCCGCTACCTCCACTCCGACATCGACACCCTCCGCCGGGTCGAGCTGCTCCGGGAGCTTCGGCTCGGGGAGTACGACGTCCTCGTCGGCATCAACCTCCTTCGCGAGGGCCTCGACCTCCCCGAGGTCTCCCTCGTGTGCATCCTCGACGCCGACAAGGAGGGCTTCCTCCGGTCGGCCCGCTCGCTCATCCAGACGATCGGCCGGGCGGCCCGGAACGTCTCGGGACAGGTCCACATGTACGCCGACTCGGTCACCCCGTCGATGCAGCAGGCCCTCGACGAGACCCAGCGGCGCCGCGAGAAGCAGGTCGCGTACAACACCGAGCGCGGCCTCGACCCGACGCCGCTGCGGAAGCGGATCGCCGACATCACGGACATGCTCGAGCGTGAGGACGCCGACACCGAGGCGCTCATCGGGTCCGGGCGCGCCCAGTCCCGGGGCCGGGCCGACGGCCGCCGCGGCGGCCGAGGCGCCCTCGCCGCCGACAGCGGCGTCGACGTCGAGCAGGCCAAGGGGCTGCCCGCATCCGACCTCGCCGACCTCATCCAGGAGCTCACAGCCCAGATGCACCAGGCGGCCGGCGACCTCCACTTCGAGCTCGCCGCCCGCCTCCGCGACGAGATCGGCGACCTCAAGAAGGAGCTCCGGCAGATGGCTCGGGCGACGAAGTAGGAGCCCGGCCGGGCGCCGCGGCAGGAGTCCCTCCAGCCGACACGGGAGGAGCCGGCCCGGGCGGCCCCTCCCGAGGCCGTGTTGAGGGGGTCCTCGCGGTCTGGGAGACTGGCCGGGTTCTACGGAGGGGAGTATCCCCACGCGGCCACCTCGTCATCACGGACCCCGGACCTCCACGGGGGCCCGGGGAGCCGGCCCATCCGGGCGGGAGAGACCTCCGGACCTCGATGTGTGTCCGGAAGGTGCTGCCTCGTGAACGTCCCCATGTGGGTGTGGGCCCTCACCCTCGGCCTCGCAGCGGTCGTCCTCGTCGTCGACGTCGTCGTCATCGCCCGCCGGCCGCACGTGCCGTCCACCCGGGAGGTCACCGTCGCCCTCGGAGGGTACGTCGCCGCCGCCGTCGTCTTCGGTCTCGGGGTGTGGTGGTTCGCCGGAGGCCAGTCGGCGGGGGAGTTCTACGCCGGCTGGCTCACCGAGTACTCGCTCTCCGTCGACAACCTCTTCATCTTCCTTCTCATCATGGCGAAGTTCGCCGTCCCCCGGGAGCTCCAGCAGACCGCCCTCATGGTCGGCATCGTCATCGCGATCCTCCTCCGGGTCGTCTTCATCGCCCTCGGGGCGGCGGCCATCAACAGCTTCTCGTGGGTGTTCTACGTCTTCGGCGCCTTCCTCGTCTACACCGCCGTCCAGCTCGCACGGACGAACGAGGAGGACGAGGAGTTCGAGGAGAACCGGGTCCTCCGGTGGGTCGAGCGGCGCTTCCCGGCAACCCAGGCGTGGAACGGCCCCCACCTCACCGTCGTCGAGGACGGCTCCCGGGTCGTCACGCCGATGCTCATCGTCATCGTCGCCCTCGGGACGACCGACCTGCTCTTCGCGCTCGACTCGATCCCGGCGATCTACGGCCTGACGAAGGAGCCCTACCTCGTCCTCACGGCCAACCTCTTCGCCCTCATGGGGCTCCGCCAGCTCTACTTCCTCCTCGGCGGGCTGCTCCGCAAGCTCGTCTACCTCAGCCTCGGCCTCTCCGTCCTGCTCGCCTTCATCGGCGTCAAGCTCGTCCTCCACGCCCTCCACGAGAACGACCTCCCCTTCATCAACGGGGGCCGGCCGGTCCCGGTCCCCGACGTGCCGATCGTCGTGTCGCTCGGCGCGATCGTCCTCATCCTCGGGGTCACCGCGGTCGCGAGCCTGTGGCGCCCCCGGGCGGGGGAGGGCGAACCGGACCCGGAGGGCGCGGACGAGGGCTCGTGGGGGACGTGACCCTCAGGCGCCGGTCTCGGCCGGGTCGGACTCCCGGTCACGGCCCCCGGCCCCCGGCCGGCGGCTGCCGAGCCCGAGGACGAGGACGCTCGCGAGGACGACGAGGACCATGCCCGCGAGCTGCACGGGCTGGAGCCGCTGGCCGAGGACGACGAGACCGGCGAGGGCGGCGACGGCGGGCTCGAGACTGAGGAGGATGCCGAAGACCCCGGCCGAGAGCCGCCGGAGGGCGAGCATCTCGAGGGAGTAGGGGAGGACCGAGGAGAGGACGGCGATGCCGAGTCCCTTGGCGAGGACCTCCTGGGTCCAGCCGTCGGCAGTCGTCAGGCCGAACGGGCTGACGAGGGCCGTCGAGACGACGAGGGCGAGGGCCAGGCCGTCGAGGCGGGGGAAGCGTGCGCCGGTCCGCCCGCTCATGACGATGTACCCCGCCCAGCACGCCCCCGCGGTGGCGGCGAGCGCGAGCCCGGTCCACTCGAGGTCGGCGAGCGGCACCTGGAGGGCCTGCGAGATGAGGAGCACCCCGACCGCGGCGGCGCCGACGGCGGCGAGGTCCCGGACCGTCCGGGAGAGTGCCGCGGCGAGCAGGAGCGGTCCGGTGAACTCGACGGTGACGGCAACCCCGATGGGCAGGTGGCCGAGCGAACCGTAGAACGCCCAGTTCATGCACCCGAGGGCGAGGCCGAAGCCGAAGACCGTGAGCCAGTCCTGCCGGTCGTGACCCCGGACCCGTGGGCGGGCGACGGCGAGGAGGATGACAGTCGCGAAGAGGAGCCGGAGGGTGACCGACCCCGCCGCGCCGATCTCCGGAACGAGGGTTGCCGCGAGGGCGCCGCCGAACTGCACCGAGCCGACCGCCGCGAGGACGAGGAGGAGGGCGGGGGCGTCGTTCTCGCGGGACATGGGCGTCAGGCTAGGTCACCCCGGACGCGCGCGGGCGGTCCGCCGGGGAGCGGACACGGGGGTCACCAGCCGCGGCGGCGCCACTCGCCGAGATGGGGCCGCTCGGTCCCGAGCGTCGTGTCGCCCCCGTGCCCGGGGTAGACCCAGGTCTCGTCGTCGTAGACCTCGAAGACGCGGGTGGTGACGTCCTCGATGAGCGACTCGAAGCTCTGCCCGGGGTTCGACGTCGCCCCCACGCCCCCGGGGAAGAGCGAGTCCCCGGTGAAGAGGTGGACGTGCCCGTCGGGGTCGTCGTAGGCGAGCGCGACCGAGCCGGGGGTGTGCCCCCGGAGGTGGAGGACGTCGAGGGTGACGGCGCCGAACGTCAGCCGGTCGCCGTGGCGGAGGCTGTGGTCGGGGATGACCGGCAGGGCGGCGGCGTCGTCGGCACCGGCCCACGTCTCGGCGCCGGTACACCGGGCGACCTCGGCGAGGGCCCGGACATGGTCCCAGTGCTGGTGGGTCGTGACGATGTGGTCGAGCCGTCCCGTGCCCTCCTCGACGAGCGCGAGGCACCGCTCGGCGTCGTCGGCCGCGTCGACGAGGAGCTGCTCCCCCGTGGCCCGGCAGGTGAGGAGGTAGACGTTGTTGCTCATCTTCGACACCGCGGCCTTGCGGATCGTCACGTGGGCGAGCTCGCGGACCGAGGACGGCCCGCCCGGCTCGACGTCGGGGTCGTAGGGGGCGTGCGGGTCGGCGGGCACTAGGCTCCTCTCGGTAGGTCGGAGTGCTCGTCGCTGCGGACGGCGTCGGGCACCCGGCGGGCGGGCCGGAGGAGGTTCCCGGCCCGGCGTCCGGTGGCGCGGGCACGGTCCCGGGCCCCGACGAGCCGGCGGCTCGTCGATCCGGGCCGGGACGCTCTCGGGCACACCCGACCCTACCGGCCGGGGGGCGCGCCGTCCGAGCCGACGTCGTCTCCACCGAGGTCCCAGCACTCCCCGCCCTCGGCCTCGAGGATCCGGTACGCCGCACCGATGAGGGTGAGGTGGGAGAACGCCTGGGGGAAGTTGCCCACCATCCGGCCGGCCCGGGGGTCGTACTCCTCGGAGACGAGCCCGACGTCGTTGAGCAGCCCGACGAGACGGTCCATGAGGGCCCGGGCCTTGGCGAGCTGCCCCGTGAGCGCGTACGCGGACACCAGCCACCACGAGCACGCGAGGAACGGGTGCTCGTCGCCGCTGAGCCCGTCGACCCCGGACGTCGTCCGGTAGCGGAGGAGGAGCCCGTCGCGCAGGAGGTCCTCCTCCACCGCCCTGACCGTCCCGAGGACGCGGGGGTCGTCGGCCGGGAGGAACCCGACCTGGGGGATGAGGAGGAGCGACGCGTCGACCTCGCTCGTCTCGTCGTGCTGGGTGAACGTGTTCCGGGTCGCGTCGTACCCGGTCCGGAGGACCTCGGCGTGGACCTCGTCGCGGAGGTCCCGCCACCAGTCGACCGGCCCGTCGAGGCCGTGCTCCTCGACGGAGCGGACGGCCCGGTCGAAGGCCGCCCACACCATGACCCGGGAGTGGGTGAAGTGGCGCGCCGGCCCCCGGATCTCCCACAGGCCGTTGTCGGGGCGGTTCCACGTCTCGGCGAGGTCCTCGACGAGGACCTTCTGGATCTCCCAGGCCTGGGCGTTCTCCTCGAGGCCGGCGCTGCGGGCGTCGTGGAGGGCGATCATCACCTCGCCGAGGACGTCGGTCTGGGTCTGCCCGACGGCGGCGTTCCCGATCCGGACCGGCCGGGAGCGCGCGTACCCGGGGAGGTGGTCGAGCACGGTCTCCGGCAGGCGCCGGCCGCCGTCGACGGCGTACATGATCTGGAGGTCCTCCGGGTCGCCGGCGACGGCCCGGACGAGCCAGTCCCGCCAGAGCCGGGTCGCCTCGACGTGGCCCGAGCGGAGGAGGGACCCGAGGGTGAGCGAGGCGTCCCGGAGCCAGACGAAGCGGTAGTCCCAGTTCCGCTCCCCGCCGAGCTCCTCGGGCAGGCTCGTCGTCGGCGCCGCGACGATCCCGCCACGGACGCTGTCGGTGAGCAGCCGGAGGACGAGGAGGGACCGGACGACCGCCTCCCGGTACGGCCCGTCGTAGGTGCACCGGCCGACCCAGTCCTGCGACCACTCCTCGGTCTCGCGGACCCGGGAGGCGACGTCGAGGGCAGGCGGGAGGCCCGACCACGAGTCCACCCGGGTGAGCGAGAAGTCGAGGCTCTCGCCCTCGTGGACGGTGAAGGTGTCGCGGTGACGGCCGTCGACCGGAGTCGGCAGCCGGGTACCCCGGAGGACGAGCGTGTCCGGTCCGGCCGTCGCGCTGATGACCTCGGCCTCTCCCGCCGAGCCGGGGCTGCGGGACACCCACGGGCGGATCCGACCGTAGTCGAGGCGGACGACCCACTCGTGCTCCATCTCGACGTGCCCGCGCACGCCCTCGACCCGGCGGAGGAGGTCGGAGCGGTGGTCGCCGAGCGGCATGACGTCGACGACCCGGACCGTGCCCGTGCCGGTCTCGTGGAGGGTCTCCAGGACGAAGGTGTTCTCGCGGTAGCGGCGGGTCGTCCGGGCCTCGCCCACCGGCCCGAGGAGCCACCGGCCGTGCTCTGGGCCGCCGAGGAGGGCGCTGAAGCACGACGAGGAGTCGAACCGGGGGAGACAGAGCCAGTCGATGGAACCGGCCCGGCTGACGAGGGCTGCGGTCTCGGTGTCGCCGATGACGGCGTAGTCCTCGATGGGGGTGCTCATGGGCCTCGAGAATAGGGCGCGTCCCGGCCCGAGGGCGTCCGGCGCCCCCGGCCCCGGTGCCGGCGTCCCGGTCCGTGGGCACGGGACCGGGTGGATCGTGCCGTTGTCGGACCCCCCGCTTAGCATGGCTGGGTGCCCGACGTGACCCAGCCCCCCGCCCGCACGGCCCCCCTGCCGCCGCGCCCCACCCACGACCACCTCGTCGTCCGGGGCGCCCGTGAGCACAACCTCCGGGACGTCTCCGTCGAGCTTCCCCGGGAGAGCCTCATCGTCTTCACCGGGCTCTCCGGATCGGGCAAGTCCTCGCTCGCGTTCGACACGATCTTCGCCGAGGGCCAGCGTCGGTACGTCGAGTCGCTGTCGGCGTACGCGCGGCAGTTCCTCGGCCAGATGGACAAGCCGGACGTCGACTTCATCGAGGGTCTGTCCCCCGCGGTGTCGATCGACCAGAAGTCGACGAACCGGAACCCCCGCTCGACGGTGGGGACGATCACCGAGGTGTACGACTACCTCCGGCTCCTCTTCGCCCGGGCCGGGCGGCCGCACTGCCCCGTGTGTGGCGAGCCGATCACCCGGCAGAGCCCCCAGCAGATCGTCGACAAGCTGCTCGAGCTGCCCGAACGCACCCGGTTCCAGGTCCTCGCTCCCGTCGTCCGGTCGCGCAAGGGGGAGTACCTCGACCTCTTCTCCGAGCTCCAGACCAAGGGGTACTCCCGGGCACGCGTCGACGGCGAGGTCGTCTCGCTCGCCGAGCCCCCGACGCTCGAGAAGCAGGTCAAGCACACGATCGAGGTCGTCGTCGACCGGCTCGTCGCCAAGGGCGGCGACACCGGCGCGAAGCGGCGTCTCACCGACTCCGTCGAGACCGCGCTCAGCCTCGCCGGGGGGATCCTCCTCGTCGACTTCGTCGACGCCGACCCCGAGGACCCGGACGCCGTCCGGGAGCGGCGCTACTCCGAGAAGATGGCGTGCCCGAACGACCACCCGCTCGCGATCGACGAGGTCGAGCCGCGCTCGTTCTCGTTCAACTCGCCGTTCGGCGCCTGCCCGACGTGCACGGGGATCGGGACCGAGCTCGAGGTCGACCCCGACCTCGTCGTCCCGGACGAGGACCTCAGCCTCGCCGAGGGCGCGATCGCGCCCTGGGCGCAGGGGAGCGGCTCCGCGGAGTACTTCCGGCGCGTCATGTCCGCGCTCGGCGACGACCTGAGCTTCTCGATGGACACGCCGTGGGTCGCCCTCCCCGAGCGGGCCCGGGAGGCGCTGCTCCACGGCCGCAACCACAAGGTCCACGTCCGCTACCGCAACCGGTTCGGCCGGGAGCGGTCGTACTCGACGGGCTTCGAGGGCGTCATCCCCTTCATCAAGCGGCGGCACGCCGAGACCGAGTCGGACTGGAGCCGGGACCGGTACGAGGGGTACATGCGCGAGGTGCCGTGTCCGGCGTGCCGGGGTGCCCGGCTCAAGCCGGAGTCGCTCGCCGTGCTCGTCGGCGGTCGGAGCATCGCCGACGTCTGCGCCCTCCCCATCGACGAGGCCGCGACGTTCCTCGCGGGCGTCGAGTTCACCGAGCGCGAGCGGCAGATCGCCGAGCGGGTCATCAAGGAGATCGAGGCCCGCCTCGGGTTCCTCCTCGACGTCGGGCTCGACTACCTCAGCCTCGACCGGCCGGCGGGGACCCTCTCCGGCGGGGAGGCCCAGCGCATCCGGCTCGCGACCCAGATCGGGTCGGGGCTCGTCGGGGTCCTCTACGTCCTCGACGAGCCGAGCATCGGGCTCCACCAGCGGGACAACCACCGGCTCATCGAGACGCTCACCCGGCTGCGCGACCTCGGCAACACCCTCATCGTCGTCGAGCACGACGAGGACACCATCGCGACCGCTGACTGGGTGGTCGACATCGGTCCCGGCGCGGGCGAGCACGGGGGGCACGTCGTCCACTCCGGGCCGGTCGCCGGGCTGCTCACCCACGAGACCTCGATCACCGGGCGCTACCTCTCGGGACGGGACGAGATCCCCATGCCCGCCGAGCGCCGCCCCACCGACCCGTCCCGCGAGGTCACCGTCGTCGGCGCCCGGCAGCACAACCTCGCCGGTGTCGACGTCTCCTTCCCCCTCGGGACCCTCATCGGGGTGACCGGTGTCTCCGGGTCGGGCAAGTCGACCCTCGTCAACGAGATCCTCTACAACGTCCTCGCGAACAAGCTCAACGGCGCCCGCCACGTGCCGGGACGGCACAAGACCGTCCGGGGGCTCGAGCACCTCGACAAGGTCGTCCACGTCGACCAGAGCCCGATCGGGCGGACTCCCCGGTCGAACCCGGCGACGTACACCGGGGTCTTCGACCACGTCCGACGGCTGTTCGCGGAGACGACCGAGGCGAAGGTCCGCGGGTACCAGCCGGGGCGGTTCTCCTTCAACGTCAAGGGCGGGCGCTGTGACGCGTGCTCGGGCGACGGCACGATCAAGATCGAGATGAACTTCCTCCCCGACGTCTACGTCCCGTGCGAGGTCTGCCACGGGGCCCGGTACAACCGCGAGACGCTCGAGGTCCACTTCAAGGGCAAGACGATCGCCGACGTCCTCGACATGCCGATCGAGGAGGCCGAGGACTTCTTCGGGGCCGTCCCCGCGATCGCCCGGCACATGCGGACGCTCAACGCCGTCGGACTCGGCTACGTCCGGCTCGGCCAGCCCGCCCCGACCCTCTCCGGGGGGGAGGCGCAGCGGGTCAAGCTTGCGAGCGAGCTCCAGAAGCGGTCGACGGGGCGGACGGTGTACGTCCTCGACGAGCCGACGACGGGGCTCCACTTCGAGGACATCCGCAAGCTCCTCCTCGTCCTCCAGGGGCTCGTCGACAAGGGCAACACCGTCATCGTCATCGAGCACAACCTCGACGTCATCAAGAATGCCGACTGGGTCGTCGACATGGGTCCCGAGGGCGGCAACGGCGGCGGCCGGGTCGTCGCCGAGGGCACCCCGGAGGACGTCGCCCGGGTCGCGGAGAGCCACACCGGGCGCTTCCTCGGACCGATCCTCGAGCGCACCGCCCGGACGACGACCCCGAGGTCCGAGCGTGCCGCCGCGGCCGAGCCGACGAGCGCACGCACGAGGGCGACCGCGTCGGGCACGACGAGGTCGGCACCGCGGAAGCGGGCGAGTGCGGGGACGACGAAGGGAACGAAGGGCGCGTCGGGCACGACCGCGAGCGCGTCGGGCACGAGGAAGTCCGCGTCGGGCACGAGGAAGTCCGCGTCGGGCACGAGGAAGTCCGCGTCGGGCACGACGAAGGCGACGAGCCGCTCGACGGCGCGGACCGGCACGGCGGCGGCCGACACGGGGGAGCCGGCACGGACCCGGCGCTCGGCCTGAGGAGCACACACACAGGCGACGCTCAGGCGGCCACTCCATCCTTGGGGCCGACCGCGCCGAGCCCCGGCCAGCCTGAAGGAGACGAGATGAGCGACCACCCCATGACGTCGGAGCAGCCCGGACGCGGGACCGCCACGGACCTCGACGGCCCCGCCTGCTGCGGTCGTCGGCACGTCCTCCGGGCGGGCGGGGTCGCGGTCGCCTCCGTCGCGGCGCTCGCCGCCTGCAGCGGGGGCTCGGACACCGCGGGGTCCGCGCCCACGTCGAGCGGAGGCTCGGATGGCGGCTCCGGCTCCTCCGGGGGCGACACCGTCCCGGTGGCCGACGTTCCCGTCGGGGGCGGGACGATCGACGACGGGGCCAAGGTCGTCGTCACCCAGCCCACCGAGGGGAGCTTCAAGGCGTTCTCCGCGGTGTGCACGCACGCGGGGTGCCTCGTCGGGCAGATCACCGAGGGCCTCATCATCTGCCCGTGCCACGGGAGCGAGTTCGACATCGCCACCGGTCAGGTCGTCCAGGGCCCGGCGTCGTCGCCGCTGCCGGAGAAGACGGTGACCCGCAAGGGTGGCTCGCTGACCGTGACGTGACCGACAGCGGGCGCCCACCGCCTCTCGGCGCCGTGGCCGTGACTCGCCCGCACGGCGTCGGCGTGCCGAGCCGGTTCGGCCCCGTCATACAGTGGCGTCGTGGCCGACCCCTCGACGTACCGACCCGCGCCGGGCTCGATCCCCACCGAGCCGGGCGTCTACCGCTTCCGCGACAAGGACGGGCGGGTCATCTACGTCGGCAAGGCGAAGTCCCTCCGGCAGCGGCTCTCGTCGTACTTCCAGGACGTCGCCGGGCTCCACCCGCGCACCGTGACGATGGTCCGGACAGGGGCGAGCGTCGAATGGACCGTCGTCGCCACCGAGGTCGAGGCGCTCCAGCTCGAGTACTCGTGGATCAAGGAGTACGACCCCCGGTTCAACGTCAAGTACCGGGACGACAAGTCCTACCCCTACCTCGCGGTGACGATGGGGGAGGAGTTCCCCCGCGCCCAGGTCCTCCGGGGCACGAAGCGCAAGGGCACCCGCTACTTCGGGCCGTACGCGCACGCCTGGGCGATCCGCGAGACCCTCGACCTCATGCTGCGGGTGTTCCCCGTGCGGACGTGCTCGTCGGGGGTCTTCAAGCGCGCGTCCCAGGTGGGCCGGCCGTGCCTCCTCGGCTACATCGACAAGTGCTCGGCGCCCTGCGTCGGCCGGGTGAGCGCGGAGGAGCACCGCGCCATCGCCGAGGACTTCTGCGACTTCATGGCGGGGAGCACGAACCGGTTCGTCCGCCGGCTCGAGACCCGAATGGCCGAGGCCGCCGAGGAGCTCGACTTCGAGCAGGCCGCCCGCCTCCGCGACGACATCGGCGCGTTGACGCGGGCCATGGAGAAGTCCGCCGTCGTCCTCCCGGACGGCACCGACGCCGACGTCTTCGCCCTCGCCGACGACGACCTCGAGGCGGCCGTCCAGGTGTTCCACGTCCGCGGGGGCCGGATCCGCGGCCAGCGCGGCTGGGTCGCCGAGAAGGACGCCGAGAGCGTCCCCGGGATCGTCGAGCACCTCCTCCAGCAGGTCTACGGCGGGCAGGGCGGGGAGAACGTCCCGCGCGAGGTCCTCGTCCCCGTCCTCCCGCCCGAGCACGAGGCGGTCGCGTCGTGGCTCACCGGCCTCCGCGGCTCCCGGGTCGACCTCCGGGTCCCCCGGCGCGGCGACAAGCGCAGCCTCATGGACACCGTCCGGCGCAACGCCGACCAGTCCCTCGCCCGGCACAAGGTCGCCCGGGCCGGTGACCTCTCCGCGCGCAGCCAGGCCCTCGGCGAGCTCCAGGAGGCGCTGGACCTCCACGAGGCGCCGCTGCGGGTCGAGTGCTTCGACGTCAGCCACGTCCAGGGCACGCAGGTCGTCGCGAGCATGGTCGTCTTCGAGGACGGGCTCGCCCGCAAGTCCGAGTACCGCCGCTTCATCGTCCGCGGACGCGGGGACGGGACGCCGGTCGACGACACCGCCGCGATGCACGAGGTCCTCACCCGACGGTTCGCCCGCCACCTCGAGGAGCGGGAGACGACCGGCGACGTCGACCTCGGCGGTGGGGCCGGTCAGGGGGGGATCGACCCCGAGACCGGCCGGCCCAAGCGGTTCGCCTACCCCCCGAACCTCGTCGTCGTCGACGGCGGCCTCCCACAGGTCAACGCCGCCCGGTCCGCGCTCGACGCGCTCGGGATCGACGACGTCGCGGTGGTCGGGCTCGCCAAGCGGCTCGAGGAGGTCTGGGTCCCCGGGCAGGACTTCCCCGTCGTCCTTCCCCGGACGAGCGAGGGGCTCTACCTCCTCCAGCGTCTTCGCGACGAGGCCCACCGGTTCGCGATCACCTTCCACCGGCAGCGGCGGAGCAAGGCGATGACGGCGAGCGAGCTCGACGACGTCCCCGGGCTCGGCGAGACCCGCCGCCGTGCCCTGCTCAAGCACTTCGGGTCGCTCAAGCGGGTCCGGGCGGCGTCGCCCGAGGAGCTCGCCGAGGCCCCGGGGATCGGGCCCGCGCTCGCGGCGACGATCGCGGGCCGGCTCGGCGCGTCCCCGCCGTCCGCGGCGGTCAACCTCATGACCGGCGAGGTCCTCGACGACGAGGACCCCGCCCCCCGCGACCGGGACCCGGCGGACCGCGTCCGGGTCGGGGGCGACGACCGCGGCACCGCCGCAGGAGAGGACGGAGAGGCATGAACGAGCCGACGAGCCCCGCGGGTCGCCCGACCTCGGCAGGGGCGCCGACCCCCGGGGACCTCGACGCGGCGCCCGGCACCGTCGAGTTCGTCATCGTCACCGGGATGAGCGGTGCCGGCCGCTCGACCGTCGCGAACGTCCTCGAGGACCACGGGTGGTACGTCGTCGACAACCTCCCCCCGCAGCTCCTCGCCGAGC
Source organism: uncultured Actinomycetota bacterium (assembly GCA_963783735.1). Taxonomy (GTDB): domain Bacteria; phylum Actinomycetota; class Actinomycetes; order Actinomycetales; family Dermatophilaceae; genus CAWDAQ01. The sequence goes on from CAWAOO010000007.1 coordinate 104,229, forward strand.
TCGCCGAGCTCGCCGCCCCCGCCGTCGACGAGGGCCCGCTGCGGATCGCCGCGGTCGTCGACGTCCGGGCCCGGGAGTTCTTCGCCCACCTCCGCGAGGCGATCTCGTCGATGCGCTCGCGGGGATGGGCCCCGAGCCTCGTCTTCCTCGACGCGACCGACGAGTCCCTCGTCCGCCGCTTCGAGAGCGTCCGGCGGCCGCATCCCCTCCAGGGGGAGGGCCGGCTGCTCGACGGGATCCTCGCGGAGCGTGCGCTCCTCGAGGACCTCCGCTCCGTCGCCGACGTCGTCATCGACACCTCGGGCATCAACGTCCACCAGCTCGCCCGCAAGGTCAGCCCGATCTTCGCCGACGAGCAGCAGCACAAGCTCCGCGTCGCCGTCCTCTCGTTCGGCTTCAAGTACGGTGTCCCGCTCGACGCCGACTTCGTCTTCGACATGCGATTCCTCCCCAACCCTTTCTGGGTCCCCGAGCTGCGCAACCACACGGGCAGGGACGCGCCCGTCGCGCGCTACGTCATGGCGCAGGAGGGGGCCACGTCGTTCGTCGAGCGGGTCGGGCTGCTCATGGAGCCGGTGACCCGCGGCTACCTGCGCGAGGGGCGGCGGTACGTCACCCTCGCCGTCGGGTGCACGGGGGGTAAGCACCGCTCCGTCGCCGTCGCCGAGGCCCTCGCCGCGACACTCGGCACCGACGACGTCGGGACGTTCGTCCTCCACCGCGACCTCGGGCGTGAGTGAGGGCCCGGTGAGACACGACAAGGTCGTCGCGCTCGGCGGGGGGCACGGACTCGCGGTGTCGCTGTCCGCGCTCCGGCTCGTCCGCGAGGAGATCACCGCCGTCGTCACGGTCGCCGACGACGGCGGGTCGAGCGGGCGGCTGCGGGGAGAGTTCGGGGTCCTCCCGCCCGGCGACCTCCGGATGGCGCTCTCGGCGCTCTGCGACGACAGCGACTGGGGGCACACGTGGCGCGACGTCCTCCAGCACCGGTTCCAGGGGGACGGGCCGCTCGGGGGGCACGCCCTCGGCAACCTCCTGATCGTCGCCCTGTGGGAGCTCCACGAGGACCCGGTCGAGGGTCTCGACCTCGTCGGACGGCTCCTGGGCGCCCGAGGGCGGGTCCTCCCCATGGCCGCGGTCCCCCTCGAGATCCGCGCCCGGGTCCTCGGCGGCGACCAGAGCCGCCCCGACGAGGTCGTCACGGTCCGGGGACAGGCCGAGGTCGCGACGACCCGGGGCGTCGTGCAGACCGTCGCGCTCGACCCCGAGGAGCCGCCGGCGTGCCCGCAGACCGTCGAGGCCGTCCGGGACGCCGACTGGGTCGTCCTCGGGCCCGGGTCGTGGTTCACCTCGGTCATGCCTCACCTCCTCGTCCCCTCGCTCCGGTCCGCCCTCGTCGAGACGTCGGCGCGCCGGCTGCTCACCCTCAACCTCGAGATGAGCACGGGGGAGACCGCGGGGTACTCTGCCGTCCGCCACCTCGAGACCCTCGCCGAGCACGCCCCCGAGCTCCGGCTCGACGTCGTCCTCGCCGACCCCTCGGCCGTCGACGACGAGGACGGTCTGCGGGAGGCCGCGGGGACGCTCGGCGCGGAGCTCGTCCTCACCCAGGTGGCCAAGCAGGGCGAGCCCGGGCACCATGACTCGCTGAGGCTCGCGGCGGCCTACCGTGACGTGCTCGACTGAGGTCGGTCCCGACCGGTGGCGATCGTGACGACGCAGGGAACGGTGACAGGATGACGGCATGGCGATGACGGCGAAGGTCAAGGACGAGCTGAGCAGGTTCGAGGTCACCAAGACCTGCTGCCGCAAGGCCGAGGTCGCGGCGATGCTCCGGTTCGCGGGCGGCCTCCACATCGTCGGCGGCCGCATCGTCGTCGAGGCCGAGCTCGACACCGCGAACACCGCCCGGCGGCTCCGCCGGGACATCACCGACCTCTACGGCCACGCGAGCGAGGTCCTCGTGCTCGCCGCCGGGGGCCTGCGCAAGGGCAGCCGGTACGTCGTCCGGGTCGGGCGCGACGGCGAGGCGCTCGCCCGGCAGACCGGCCTCGTCGACGGCCGGGGACGCCCCGTGCGGGGGCTCCCGCCGAAGGTCGTCGGCGGCTCCGCGTGCGACGCCGAGGCGGCGTGGCGGGGCGCCTTCCTCGCCCACGGCTCCCTCACCGAGCCCGGCCGCTCGTCCGCCCTCGAGGTGACCTGCCCGGGGCCGGAAGCCGCCCTCGCCCTCGTCGGCGCGGCCCGCCGGCTCGGGATCTCCGCGAAGGCGCGGGAGGTTCGCGGCGTCGACCGGGTGGTCATCCGGGACGGGGACGCCATCGGCGCGATGCTCACCCGACTCGGTGCGCACGACGCCGTCCTCTCGTGGGAGGAGCGCCGGATGCGGCGCGAGGTTCGGGCGACCGCTAACCGGCTCGCGAACTTCGACGACGCCAACCTCCGCCGGTCCGCACGGGCGGCGGTCGCCGCCGGCGCCCGGGTCCAGCGGGCCCTCGAGATCCTCGGCGACGAGGCACCCGACCACCTCCGGGAGGCCGGCGAGCTCCGGCTCGAGCACAAGCAGGCGAGCCTCGAGGAGCTCGGGGCTCTCGCCGTCCCCCCGATGACCAAGGACGCCGTCGCCGGACGTATCCGCCGTCTCCTCGCCCTCGCCGACAAGCGCGCCACCGACCTCGGCGTGCCCGACACCGAGGCGAGCCTCACCGCGGACATGCTCGACGGCTGAGCGGCTGAGCGGCTGAGCGGCTGAGCGCTCGGACCGACGGCGGCCCCCTCTGCCGCAAAGGGGGCCGATCCCCTAGGGTTGGGGACTGGTAAGCCCGGCCGGGCCGACACCTTGAGTGGGAGCCCTCCGGACCCGAGATCTCTCCGTGGAGGAATGACTGTGACCGTTCGTGTGGGCATCAACGGCTTCGGCCGCATCGGCCGGAACTTCTACCGGGCTGTGCGCGCGTCCGGTGCGGACATCGAGATCGTCGCGGTGAACGACCTCACCGACAACGCGACCCTGGCGCACCTTCTCAAGTACGACTCGGTCCTCGGGCGCCTCGACGGCGCGGTGACGGCGACGGCCGACGAGATCTCCGTCGACGGCGCGTCGTTCAAGGTGTTCGCCGAGCGCGACCCGGGCAAGCTCCCGTGGGCCGAGGTCGGTGCCGACGTCGTCATCGAGTCGACCGGGCTGTTCACCGACGCGACGAAGGCGAAGACCCATGTCGACAACGGCGCGAAGAAGGTCATCATCTCGGCGCCGGCGAAGAACGAGGACGTGACGATCGTCATGGGCGTCAACCACGACGCGTACGACGCCGACGCCCACACCGTCATCTCCAACGCCTCGTGCACGACGAACTGCCTCGCCCCCATGGCGAAGGTCCTCAACGACGAGTTCGGCATCGTCCGGGGCCTCATGACGACGATCCACGCCTACACCGGCGACCAGAACCTCCAGGACGGGCCGCACAAGGACCTCCGCCGGGCCCGTGCCGCCGCGATCAACATCGTCCCGACGACGACCGGTGCGGCGAAGGCTGTCGCCCTCGTCCTCCCCGAGCTCAAGGGGCGGCTCGACGGCTACGCCCTGCGGGTGCCGACCCCGACCGGATCGGCGACGGACCTCACCTTCGACGCCGGCCGCGAGACGACGGTCGACGAGGTCAACGCCGCGGTGAAGAAGGCCGCCGAGGGGCCCCTCAAGGGGTACCTCACCTACACCGAGGACCCGATCGTCTCGACCGACATCGTCACCGACCCGGCGTCGTGCATCTTCGACGCCGGCCTGACGAAGGTCATCGGCAGCCAGGTCAAGGTCGTCGGGTGGTACGACAACGAGTGGGGCTACTCCAACCGGCTCATCGACCTCACGCTCCTCGTCGGCGGCTCGCTCTGAGCCCGGGGCCGGCCGCGTGAAGACCCTTGCCGACCTCGGCGAGCTCCGCGGGACGCGGGTGCTCGTCCGTTCCGACCTCAACGTGCCCCTCGACGGGCGGACGATCACCGACGACGGCCGCATCCGCGCCTCGGTTCCGACGATCCGTCAGCTCAGCGACGCCGGGGCCCGCGTCGTCGTCTGCGCCCACCTCGGCCGGCCGAAGGGGGCGCCGGAGGAGCGCTACTCCCTCGCCCCCGTCGCCGACCGGCTCGGTGAGCTCCTCGGCCGGGAGGTGACGTTCGCCACCGACACCGTCGGGGAGTCCGCGCACGCGGCCGTCGCCGCCGCGGGGGAGGGGGACGTCGTCCTCCTCGAGAACCTCCGCTTCAACCCGGGGGAGACCTCGAAGGACGAGGCGGAGCGCATCGCCTTCGCCCGGGACCTCGCCGACCTCGCCGACGCCTTCGTCTCCGACGGCTTCGGCGTCGTCCACCGCAGGCAGGCCTCCGTCTACGACGTCGCCCGCCTCCTGCCGGCCGCCGTCGGGGGACTCGTCGAACGGGAGGTCGAGGTCCTCGGTCGGCTCACCCGCGACCCGGAGCGACCGTACGCCGTCGTCCTCGGCGGCGCGAAGGTCTCCGACAAGCTCGGGGTCATCGACAACCTTCTCGGCACCGCGGACCGGCTCCTCGTCGGCGGCGGGATGGTCTTCACGTTCCTCAAGGCGCAGGGGCACGAGGTCGGCTCGAGCCTCCTCGAGGCCGACCAGGTCGACACGGTCGCCGGGTACCTCCGCGAGGCGGAGGAGCGCGGGGTCGAGATCGTCCTCCCGGTCGACGTCGTCGCGGCGACGGCGTTCTCCGCCGACGCCGACCACGAGGTCGTCCCCGTCGACGCGATTCCGGCCGACCGGATGGGCCTCGACATCGGACCGGGGTCCTCGAGGCTGTTCGCCGAGCGGCTCGCGGACTGCCGGACCGTGTTCTGGAACGGTCCGATGGGCGCCTTCGAGATGGCCCCGTACGCCGCGGGCACCGAGGCTCTCGCCCGGGCGCTCGTCGACGTCACCGCGGCCGGCGGGCTCACCGTCGTCGGCGGCGGGGACTCGGCCGCCGCCGTCCGGACCCTCGGGTTCGCGGACGACGAGTTCGGCCACATCTCCACCGGGGGCGGTGCGAGCCTCGAGTACCTCGAGGGCGCCGAGCTCCCCGGACTCACCGTGCTCGACGGGAAGGACTGACCGATGGCAGCGCAGGCTCCGAAGGCGGGCGGCCGGACCCCGCTCATGGCGGGGAACTGGAAGATGAACCTCGACCACCTCCAGGCGACCCACCTCGTCCAGAAGCTCGACTGGACCCTGCAGGACGCCCGGCACGACTACGCCGCCGTCGAGGTCGCCGTGATCCCCCCGTTCACCGACCTGCGGAGCGTGCAGACCCTCCTCGAGGGCGACCGCCTCGAGATCCGGCTCGGCGCCCAGGACCTCTCGGCCCACGACAGCGGCGCGTACACCGGGGAGGTGTCGGGGGCCTTCCTCGCCAAGCTCGGCTGCACGTACGTCGTCGTCGGCCACAGCGAGAGGCGCGAACACCACGGCGAGGACGACACCGTCGTCGCCGCCAAGCTCGCCGCGGCCTACCGACACGGCCTCACACCGATCCTCTGCGTCGGCGAGGGTCTCGAGATCCGGTCCTCCGGGCGGCACGTCGAGCACGTCCTCGGACAGCTCGACGCCGCCCTCCAGGGCCTCAGCGCCGAGCAGTACCGCTCGCTCGTCATCGCCTACGAGCCGGTGTGGGCGATCGGTACCGGCGAGGTCGCCACCCCCGAGGACGCCCAGGAGGTGTGCGCGGTGATCCGGACGCGGGTCGCGGAGCTCTCGACGGGCGACACGGCCGATGCCGCGCGGGTCCTCTACGGCGGGTCGGTCAAGCCGAACAACGTCGCGGCGACCATGGCGATGGAGGACGTCGACGGCGCGCTCGTCGGGGGCGCCTCGGTCGTCGCCGAGGACTTCGCGTCGATCTGCCGCTACCGGGACCACCTCGCGACGAGCTGACCGCGGGCCGGGCCCGGCCGCGTTCCGGCGAGCGGGCTCGGTTCTGCCTGCGCGAGAAGGTATCCTGACCCCTGCTGCCCGTTCGGGAGCAGACGAGACGAGAGAGAAGGACGTCGTGGACATCGTGCGCATCGGCCTCCAGGTGCTCCTGGTGATCGCCGGGCTCTTCCTCACCCTCATGATCCTCATGCAGAAGGGCAAGGGCGGTGGGCTGTCCGACATGTTCGGCGGCGGCATGTCGGCGTCGCTCGGATCGTCCTCGGTCGCCGAGAAGAACCTCAGCCGGTTCACCGTCGTCATGGCGCTGATCTGGTTCACCTCGATCGTCGGCATCGGTCTCATCGACCGGTTCTCCGCCTGACCCCACGAAAGGACAGCTGAGACCATGGCCGGAGCGAACGCCATCCGCGGCAGCCGTGTCGGAGCAGGACCGATGGGGGAGGCAGAGCGCGGCGAGACCGCCGCCCGCGTCTTCGTCTCCTACTGGTGCGCGCACGGGCACGAGACCCGCCCGAGCTTCGCGCAGGAGCCCGGGCTCGTCGTCCCCGAGCAGTGGGACTGCCCTCGGTGCGGGCTCCCCGCCGGCCAGGACGAGGCCGACCCGCCCGCGCCGCCGCGGGTCGAGCCGTACAAGACCCACCTCGCCTACGTCAAGGAGCGCCGCTCCGACGCGGACGGCGCCGCGATCCTCGACGAGGCGCTCTCGACCCTGCGCGACCGCGGCCTCATCACGTAGCGCCCGCCCTCAGCGGCGGTGGCGGACCCCGTCCCGTCAGGGGAGCAGGGCCGCGGCATCGGCGTCGAGGAGCCACCGGGTCGCCTCCCGGCCGGCGACACCGGCTGCGGGGGCGCGGTGGAGGTCGGTCCCCGTGCGCGCCGTCGCGACGGCGTCGGCCTTGTCAGAGCCGGAGACGATGAACCACACCTCACGGGCGCCCCGGAGCGCGTCGAAGGTCATCGAGATCCGGGTCGGCGGCGGCTTCGGGGAGTCCCGGACGGCGATCGCCCCGGTCCCGGAGGCGTCGAGCCCGGGGGCGCCGGGGAAGAGGGACGCGACGTGGCAGTCGGGGCCGACGCCGAGGAGGACGACGTCGAACTCCGGAGCGAGGCCGCCGTCTGCGGCGCCCGCGAGCTCGGCGGCATAGCGGCGGGCGGCGGCGTCGACGTCATCCCCGTTCGGACCGTCGGTCGCCGCCATCGGGTGGACGAGGGACCCGTCGAGCGGGAGGGCGTCGAGGAGGGCCTCCCGGGCCTGGGTCTCGTTCCGGTCCGGGTCTCCCGCGGGGAGGAAGCGCTCGTCGCCCCACCACAGCTCGACCCGGGACCAGTCGACCGCCGCGGCGGCGGGTGACCGGCCGACGGCGGTGAGGACGGCCGCGCCCATGGAGCCTCCGGTGAGGACGAGCCGGGCGGTCCCCCGGGCGGCGACGGCGTCGACGACCGCGGTGACGAGCCGCGCGGCGCAGACGGCGGCGAGCGCGTCCTTGCCCGGGTGGACGACGACCGACGGGGCGGTGCCCCCGGAGCCGGTCACGACCGGCTCCGGGAGCGCCGCGCAGCGCCGGACGTCGAGGGCTCGGATGCCCCAGCGGGCGCCGAGGACGCGGGGGACCCAGCACCCTCGCCGGTCCCGCTCGTGCCCGGGTCCCGGGCGCCCTCGCCGGTCTCGCTGGAGAGCCGGTCGGCCGCCGCCTGCTTGACGGTCTCGGGGTCGCTCCCCCCCGAGGGTGGCGGCTGGCGGTCGAGCTGCGCCGAGGACGTGTGCTCGGTCGCCGCGGCGACCCGGTCGGCGGCCTTCGCGGCCTCGGCGGGTGAGGGCGCCTCCCCGCTCGCGACCGCGGAGGCCTGCGTCATCGTCCGACTGCTCACGTCGGGGACACCGGTGATGAGCGCGCGGGCGTACACCTCGTCCGGGTCGAGCCGGCGGAGCTCGTCGGCGAGGCAGTCGGCGAGCTCGCGACGGGCGAGGCTGATCCGCCGGTTCGGCTGACGGGGCTGGGAGAGGGTCGCGGTCTCGCCGTCGGGTCGGACGAGGTCGATGTTCCCGCTCTTGCGCTCGAGCCGCACCGACACGAGGCCCGCGCCGGCCCGGGCACGGGCCCGGGTCGCCGGGCACTCGAGCGTCGCCGCGAGCCACCCGGCGAGGAGGTCGGTCGAGGGGGAGTCGGTGCCGCCGGTGACGGTCACCGCGGTGACCGGTTCGTACGGAGGCTGGTCGAGCGCGGCCGCGAGGAGGCCGCGCCAGAGGGTGACCCGGGTCCACGCGAGGTCCGTGTCGCCGCCCGTGTAGTACTTCGCGCGACGTCGGAGCGTCCGGGAGGGGTCGCTGCTCTCGGCGGAGTCCGTGATCCGGCGCTGGCCGATCTCGCCGATCGGGTCGGCGGCGGGGTTCTTCGGAGCATCCTTCGGCCACCAGACGACGACGGGCGAGTCTGGGAGCAGGAGGGGCGTGACGACGCTCCGGCCGTGCCCGGTGAGCGGCCCGTAGAGGCGCAGGACGACGATCTCGCTCGCGCCCGCGTCACCACCGACCCGGATCTGCGCGTCGAGCCGGGCGCGGCCGCGCCTGTTCCCGAGGACGACCGCGACGATCCGGCACGGGTGCTGCCGGCTCGCGTCGTTCGCCGCCACGAGCGCATTCTCGGCGTGCTCCTCGTCGACGACGATGACGAGGGTGAGCACCCTCCCCAGCGCCATCGCGCCGACCTCGTTGCGGACCTTGACGAGCCGCTTGCTCACCGCCGCGGTGCTCGTGCTCGGCAGGTCGATGATCACGGCATCCTCCACACGCGGCCGTCGCGGGCCATCATCTCGTCGGCCTTCGCCGGGCCCCACGTTCCGGCCGGGTACGGCTCGGGGGCCTCGCCCTCGCTCGCCCAGTACTGCTCCACGGGGTCGAGGATCTGCCAGGAGAGCTCGACCTCCTCGTGCCTGGGGAAGAGCGGGGGGTCGCCGAGGAGGACGTCGAGGATGAGCCGCTCGTACGCCTCGGGCGAGGACTCGGTGAAGGACTGGCCGTAGCCGAAGTCCATCGTGACGTCCCGGACCTCCATCTGGGCGCCCGGCACCTTCGCCCCGAACCGCATCGTGATGCCCTCGTCGGGCTGGACCCGGATGACGATGGCGTTCTGGCCGAGCTCCTCGGTCGCGGTGTGGGCGAACGGGAGGTGGGGTGCCTTCTTGAAGACGACGGCGATCTCGGTGACCCGCTTGCCGAGACGCTTGCCGGTGCGCAGGTAGAACGGGACCCCCGCCCAGCGCCGGGAGTCGATCTCGAGCTTCATCGCCGCGTACGTCTCCGTCGTCGACGTCGCGTCGACCCCGTCCTCGTCGAGGTAGCCGGTGACCTTCTCGCCGCCCTGCCAGCCGTTCGCGTACTGCCCGCGGGCCGTCGCCGCCCCGAGGGCCTCGGGAAGCCGGACGGCGGAGAGGACCTTCTCCTTCTCGGCCCGGAGGTGGTCCGCGTCGAACGAGACCGGCTCCTCCATCGCGGTGAGCGCGAGGAGCTGGAGGAGGTGGTTCTGGATGACGTCACGCGCGGCGCCGATGCCGTCGTAGTACCCGGCCCGGCCGCCGATGCCGATGTCCTCGGCCATGGTGATCTGGACGTGGTCGACGTAGTTCGCGTTCCACACCGGCTCGAACAGCTGGTTCGCGAACCGGAGGGCGAGGAGGTTCTGGACGGTCTCCTTGCCGAGGTAGTGGTCGATCCGGAAGATCGAGTCGGTGGGGAAGACGCTCTCGACGACGGCGTTGAGCTCGCGGGCGCTCTCGAGGTCGCGCCCGAACGGCTTCTCGATGACGACCCGCCGCCACGACCCGTCACTCGCCTCGCTGAGGCCGGAGCGCTCGAGCTGCTCGCAGACGTCCCCGAAGAAGGCCGGCGGGATCGAGAGGTAGAACGCCGTGTTGCCGCCGGTGCCGCGCTCCCGGTCGAGGTCGCGGACGATCTCGGCGAGGAGGTCGAACGCGGCCGGGTCGTCGAAGACGCCGGGGACGAACCGGAACCCCTCCGAGAGCGTGCGCCAGACGTCCTCCCGGAACGGGGTCCGGGCGTACTGCCGGACCGCGTCGTAGACGACCTTGCCGAAGTCCTGGTCCTCCCAGTCGCGCCGGGCGAACCCGACGACCGAGAACCCCGGGGGGAGGAGGCCGCGGTTGGACAGGTCGTAGACCGCGGGGAGGAGCTTCTTGCGGGCGAGGTCGCCGGTGACGCCGAAGAGGACGAGCCCGCACGGCCCCGCGATCCGAGGAAGCCGCTTGTCGCGCGGGTCCCGGAGCGGGTTGTGGTCGTGGGTGACCCCGGCTGGGCTCATGCACGTCCTTCCGCGCCGAGGACCGAGCGCAGCTGCGCGAGCCCGGCGTCGTGCTCGGTGAGGTGGAGGCGCAGGACCGGTCGACCGTGCTCGGCGAGCACCTGGGCGTCGCCGGCGGCCTGGGCCGCGATGAACTCCCCGAAGGTGAAGTCCCGTCCCGGCACGGGGAGGTCCTCGGCCGGCGCGGCGGTGACCTGGAGGTAGACACCGGTTGCCGGGCCGCCCTTGTGGTACTGGCCCGTCGAGTGGAGGAAGCGGGGTCCCCACCCGAACGTCACCGGCCGGCCCGTCCGTTCGGCGAGGGCCTCCGCCGCGTCGGCGAGCGGCGCGTCGCCCTCGCGGTCGAGATAGGCCATGACGGCGACGTACCCGTGCTCCGGGTCGAGTCCGGCGAGCAGGGCCTCGACCGCAGCGGCGACGGTGTCGGCGCCGCCGAGCCAGTCGCCCCCGAGCGCCCGGACCTCGACGGCCCCGTCGGTCACGGCCGGGGCGTCGGCGTCGCCCATGCCGGCGTCCATGAGGTCGCGGGCCGCCTTCTTCGCGCTCTCGACGTCTGGCTGGTCGAACGGGTTGATCCCGAGCAGGCGCCCGGCCACGGCGGTCGCCACCTCCCAGAGGAGGAGCTGTGCGCCGAGCGGGCCGGCGACGTCGACGCGGGACGCGCCGGCCGGGTCGGCGTCCCCGGCGTCGTCGGCGACGAGCCGGACGACCGTCACGTCCGCGGTCGGACGCTCGGGGCCGGGGGCGGGGACGACGACCGGGAGGAGCCCGGCGCCGTGCTTGCCGGTGGACTCGGCGATGAGCTGCTCGGCCCAGTCACCGAAGCCGTGGATCGCGGTCCCCGCGTCGACGAGGTAGGTCTTGTCGCGCAGTGGCGAGGTCCCGGCGAGAGCGGCCCCGAGGCGGAGGCCGGGGTTGGCCTCGTCGTCCGCCGCGAGCAGCTCCGTCGCGGTCTCGGCGTCGTCGAGGAGCTGGTCGAGGTCGGCGCCGGCAAGGCCCGAGGGGACGAGCCCGAACGCGGTGAGCGCGGAGTACCGGCCGCCGACGTGGGAGTCCGCTGTGAAGACCCGGTAGCCCTTGGCGGTGGCGTCGCACTCCAGCGGGCTGCCGGGGTCGGTGACGACGACGACCCGCCGGGTGACGTCGATGCCGGCCGCCTCGAACGCCGCCTCGAACGCCCGCCGCTGGGAGTCGGTCTCGACCGTCGACCCGGACTTGCTCGAGACGACGACGACGGTGTGCTCGAGGTCGGTGACCGCCTCCCGGACGACGTCCGGGTGCGAGGAGTCGAGAACGACGAGGGGGACCCCGTCGGTCGCGCAGATGACCTCGGGCGCGAGCGAGGAGCCGCCCATCCCGCAGAGGACGACCCGGGTCACCCCCTCCGCGCGGAGGTCGGCGCGGAGCGCGGCGATCTCCGCGACGAGGGGCCGCGAGCGCTCGGCGAGGTCGACCCACCCGAGCCGGATCGCGGCCTCGGACTCGGCGTCCTCGCCCCAGAGGGTGGCGTCCTGGTCGAACAGCCGGCTCGCGAACCGGTCCTCGACGAGGCCGGGGACGACGGAGGCGACGGCGTCGGCCGCGGCCCCGGAGGCGTTGACGGTGAGCGCGGTCACCGCTCGGCCTTCCCGAGCTCGGTGCGGACGCCGTCGAGGAGCTCCTCCCAGGACGCCTCGAACTTCTCCACACCCTCCTTCTCGAGCTGGGCGGTGACGTCGGCGTAGGAGATCCCGAGCTGCTCGAGCGCGTCCAGGAGCTCCGCGGCCTCGGCGTACCGCCCGGTGACGGTGTCCCCGGTGACCTCGCCGTGGGCGGCGACGGCGGCGAGGGTCTTCTCGGGCATCGTGTTCACCGTGTTCGGCGCGACGAGCTCGGTGACGTACATCGTGTCGGGGTAGTCCGGGCTCTTGACGCCGGTCGAGGCCCAGAGCGGCCGCTGGGCGTTCGCACCGTCGTCGGCGAGGTTGCGCCACCGCGGCGTCGAGAACACCTCCTCGCAGGCCTGGTAGGCGAGCCGGGCGTTGGCGATGGCGGCACGGCCCTTGAGCGCCGCGGCCTCGTCCGTCCCGAGGGCGTCGAGCCTCGAGTCGACCTCGGCGTCGACCCGGGAGACGAAGAACGAGGCGACCGAGTGGATGGTCGAGAGGTCCTGGCCCCCCTCGCGGGCCTGCTCGAGGCCGGTGAGGAAGGCGTTCATGACGCCGCGGTACCGGTCGAGGGAGAAGATCAGGGTGACGTTGACGCTGATCCCCTTCGCGAGCACCTGGGTGATCGCCGGGAGCCCCTCGACGGTCGCGGGGATCTTGATGAAGAGGTTCGGCCGGTCGACCGCCTCCCAGAGCTGGACGGCCTGCTCGACCGTCGGCCCCGTCTCGTGCGCCAGACGGGGGTCGACCTCGATGGACACCCGACCGTCGACGCCCTGGGTGGCATCGTAGATCGGCCGGAGGACGTCACAGGCGTCCCGGACGTCCGCCGTCGTCAGGGCGAACACGGCCTCGTCGACCGTCTTCCCCGCCCGCGCGAGCTCGCGCACCTGCTCGTCGTAGGCGTCGCCCTCGGAGAGCGACTTCTGGAAGATCGTCGGGTTCGTCGTCACGCCGACGACCCCGACCGTGTCGAGCTCCTCCTGGAGCCGGCCGGAGCGGATCCGGTCACGGGAGAGGTCGTCGAGCCAGATGGAGACACCGTGCTCGGCGAGGGACTTCAAGGCCTTCTGGTCGGTCATTGTTCAGCTCTCCTTCGCTGCCGCGCTCTTGGCCACGGCGGGCTTCTCTGCGGTGGTGTCGGTGCTCATGCTCGTCCGCTTGCGCGGCGCGGTGGCGGTGACGTCGGGGACCCCGGAGGACCCCTGAGCCGCCTCGACCGAGTCCTTCGCGGCACCGACGACGGCTTCGGGGGTGATCCCGAACTTCTCGTACAGGGTCTCGTAGTCGGCGGAGGCGCCGAAGTGCTCGAGGCTGACGCAGCGCCCGGCGTCGCCGACGACGTCGTGCCAGCCCATCGCCACGCCGGCCTCGACGCTGACGCGGGCCCGGACCTCCGGCGGGAGGACCGTGTCCCGGTACTCCTGGGTCTGCCGCTCGAACCACTCGCGGCACGGCATGGAGACGACGCGGGTCGACAGGCCCTGCTCCTCGAGGCGCTCGCGCGCCTCGACGGCGATCGCGACCTCGGAGCCGGTCGCGACGAGGACGACGTCGAGCGCGTCCGCCGCGGACCCGTCGACGAGGACGTACGCCCCCTTGGCGACCCCGACGGTGGAGGCGAACGCCTCCCGGTCGAAGGTCGGGACCTTCTGTCGCGTGAGCGCCATCGCCGCGGTCCGGCGGTTGCGGAGGACCGCCTCCCAGGCCGCCGCGGTCTCGTTCGCGTCCGCGGGGCGGACGACCTCGAGGCCGGGGATCGCCCGGAGCGCCGCGAGGTGCTCCACCGGCTGGTGGGTCGGGCCGTCCTCGCCGAGACCGATGGAGTCGTGGGTCCACACGTAGGTCACGGGGAGCTGCTGGAGCGCGGCGAGCCGGACGGCGGGACGCATGTAGTCGGAGAAGACGAGGAAGGTCCCGCCGTAGGGCCGGGTGAGCCCCTCGAGGACGATCCCGTTGAGGATCATGCCCATCGCGTGCTCGCGGATCCCGAAGTGGAGGGTCCGCCCGTAGCGGTTGCCGGGGAAGGACGTCGTCGCCTTCTCCGCCGGCACGAACGAGGGGTAGCCGCTCATCGTCGTGTTGTTCGAGCCGGCGAGGTCGGCCGAGCCCCCCCAGAGCTCGGGCATGACCGGGGCGAGGGCGTTGAGCACCTCGCCGGACGCGGCCCGGGTCGCGACCCCCTTCTCGAGGTCGGTGTCGAACGTCGGGAGGGCGTCGTGCAGGTCCGCGGGGAGCTCGTTCGCGCGGAGCCGTTCGAGGAGGGTGGCGTTGTCCGGGTTCGCCGTGGCCCACGCCGAGAAGGCCTCGTCCCAGTCCTCGTGGGCCTTCCGCCCGCGGCCGACGACCTCGCGAGCGTGGGCGATGACCTGCTCCTCGACGGGGAAGCTCTCCTCCGGGTCGAACCCGAGGAGCTCCTTGGTCTGGGCGACCTCGTCCGCGCCGAGGGCGGAGCCGTGCGCCGCGCCGGTGTTGCGCTTCGTCGGGGCGGGCCACGCGATGATCGTGTGGAGGACGACGATCGTCGGGCGGGGCGACGTGCGGGACTCCTCGAGGGCGGCGAGCAGGGCGTCGACGTCCTCGACGTAGCCGTCGCCGTCCCCGCCGCGGCGCCAGTCGACGTCGACGACGTCCCAGCCGTACGCCTCGTAGCGCTTGCCGACGTCCTCGCTGAAGGAGATGTCGGTGTCGTCCTCGATGGAGATCTGGTTCGCGTCGTAGATGACGGTGAGGTTGCCGAGCTCCTGGTGTCCGGCCAGCGAGGACGCCTCGGACGACACCCCCTCCATGAGGTCCCCGTCGGAGGCGACGACCCAGACGTGGTGGTCGAACGGGCTCTCGCCGCGCTCCGCGTCCGGGTCGAGGAGGCCGCGCTGGCGGCGCTGCGCCATCGCCATCCCGACCGCGGACGCCATGCCGGACCCGAGTGGGCCGGTCGTGATCTCGACCCCGGGGGTGTGGTGGACCTCGGGGTGGCCCGGGGTCTGCGAGCCCCACCTCCGCAGCTGCTTGAGGTCCTCGAGCTCGAGGCCGTAGCCCGAGAGGTAGAGCTGGATGTATTGGGTGAGGCTCGAGTGGCCGCAGGAGAGGACGAACCGGTCCCGGCCGAGCCACGTCGGGTCCGAGGGGTCGTGCCGCATGACCTGCTGGAAGAGAAGGTACGCCGCGGGCGCGAGGCTCATCGCCGTCCCGGGGTGCCCGCTCCCGCACTTCTCGACGGCGTCGGCCGCGAGGATGCGGACGGTGTCGACGGCGCGGACGTCGAGCTCGGTCCACCCCGCCCGCGTCGCGACCGGGGCGGAGAGTGCCGAGGAACGCCCGGCCGTCCCCGCCGTCGTGGTGGAATCGTTCGTGGATGTCGTGGGAGTCACGTCAGCCCTCTCTGTCGGGTCGGGCGGCGTCGTGCCGTCCTACGTCACGGCTCGCCGAGCACACTATCCAAGTCCGTGATCTGCGTCGCATCGCGTCCCCTCGGAGCCGCGGTCCGTGACAGCGATAGACTGCCGCCAGACATTCCGTCCGGACCGCCGCACCCATCCGGGGCCGGGCTCCCGAGCCGACCGAGGGGACTCCTTGACCACAGTCGAGTCGACGCGCGGGCTCGCGACGTCGCCGACGCCGGGCTGGCGCGCGCGGGTCGGGTCGTACGTCGCCCTGACGAAGCCGAGGATCATCGAGCTCCTCCTCGTGACGACCGTCCCGGTGATGTTCCTCGCCGAGCGGGGCATCCCCTCGCTCCTGCTCATCGTCCTCACCCTCGTCGGGGGGACGCTGAGCGCCGGCGCCGCGAACACCCTGAACATGTACCTCGACCGGGACATCGACGCCGTCATGCACCGGACGAGCAACCGACCGCTCGTCACCGGGGAGGTGAGCCCTCGCGGCGCGCTCGTGTTCGGCCTCGCCCTCGCCGTCCTCTCGACGACCTGGCTGGCCGTCCTCGTCAACCCGCTCTCGGGGGTGCTCGCCCTCGGGGCGGTCCTCTTCTACGTCCTCGTCTACACGATGCTCCTCAAGCGGCGGACGTCCCAGAACATCGTCTGGGGCGGGGCGGCCGGGTGCATGCCCGTCCTCATCGGCTGGTCGGCCGTCACCGGCACCGTGGGCTGGGCGGCCGTCACCCTCTTCCTCGTCATCTTCTTCTGGACCCCGCCGCACTACTGGCCACTCTCGATGCGGTTCCGGGACGACTACGCGAACGCCGGCGTCCCCATGCTCCCCGTCGTGGAGCAGGTCGTCACCGTCGGGCGCCAGATCGTCGCGTACTCGTGGGTCATGGTCGCGACGTCCCTCGCCCTCGTCCCGGTGGCCGGCATGGGATGGGTCTACCTCGTCGGCGCGGTGCTCTCCGGCGGGGTGTTCCTCTCCGAGGCGCACCGCCTCCTGCGGGCCGCCCGCTCGGAAGGCGTGGGCACGGCCCTGAGGCCGATGCGGCTGTTCCACTTCTCGATCACCTACGTCACCGTCCTCTTCCTCGCGGTCGCCGTCGACCCGCTGCTCCACCTCCCCATCGGCTGACCCGCTCGCCTGCGCGAGGAGACCGCCGAGGCGCGGCCAGGGCGTCTGCATCGCCGACCCGGCGCCGAGGGCCCTCGATCGGCCCGGGGCCACGGGGCCCGGGGGAGGTGAGCCGTCGCCGCTCCCGGCGGTCACGGGCGCGCTCCGGCGCCTCGGTGAGGTGGTCGGGCTCCCGCGACCGCGACCGTGGGCACCCAGTGTCGGTCAGCGGGTCGGTCAGCGGGCGGCGGGACGGCGGAGGGCGAGGAGTCCGGCGACGAGCGCCAGGACGAGCAGGCAGGCGCCGAGCATGTGGACGAGGACGAGCGCCTCGGGGAGTCCGGTGAGGTACTGGGTGTAGCCGACGACGCCCTGGCCGAGGGTGACCGCAAGGACGACGAGCCACGCCCGCCCCGGGCCCCGGGTCCGCCCGACGAGCCGGGCGGCGAGCCAGACCGCGGCGACGAGCCCGACGAAGAGCATGACGGCGTCGGCGTGGAGCCACGAGATCGTCCGCGGGTCGAACCCGAACCGGGCCGGCTCGTTCGCGTCCCCGGAGTGCGGTCCCGACCCGGTGACGACGGTCCCGAGCAGGAGGACAGCGGCGGCGAGGGCCGCCGTCACGCCTGCGACCCGGCGGACGAGCCCGGGGACGAGCGGCTCGAGTGGACCCGCGGGCTCGCGGGCGCGGAGGTAGAGGTAGGCCGAGGAGGCGACGAGGACCATCGAGACGAGGAAGTGGGCCGCGACGATGACGGGGTTGAGCCCGGTGAGGACGGCCACCCCTCCGACGAGCGCCTGGGTCGCGACCCCGAGGAGGACGACGACCGCGGGGAGGACGAGCTCGCGCCGACGGCCCGCCCAGCGCCACACGACGACGAGGGAGAGGACGGCGGCGAGGGCGACGACCGAGGTGAGCGTCCGGTTGCCGAACTCGATGTACTTGTGGATCCCCTCCGCCTGCTCGCGGACCGGGACGTAGGACCCCGGGACGCACTCGGGCCACCTCGGGCACCCCAGGCCGCTGCCGGTGAGCCGGACGAGACCGCCGGTGAGGACGATGCCCACCTCGACGACGAGGTTGACGAGAAGAATGCGGTGGACCCACGGGGTCGCCGGGGCCCGCTGGGCCGCGGCGGGGGCCTGCGCGAGGACGGTGTCGGTCACCCCCTCAGGGTACGTCGGAGCCCGCCCGTGGCCCGGCCGGGATCAGTCCCCCCAGCGGAAGAACCGGGACGCGAGGGCCGATGCCCCCACGCCCCAGGTGAGGAGGACGACCCACGCGTGCAGGGGCAGGCCGCCCCCGTCGAGGGACATCCGGAGACCGTCGCCGAGGGCCCCCGACGGGAGCAGCCGTGCGAGGTGCTCGAGGGGCCCCGGGAGCTCGCTGCTCGGGAGGACGACCCCGAGGCCGAGAAGGAGGACCCAGACGAGGTTGGCCAGGGCGAGAACGGCCTCGGCGCGCAGGGTGCCGGCGAGGAGGAGGGCGAGCGCGACGAAGGCCCAGGTCCCGAGGAGGGCGGTGACGACGGCCGCGGGGACTCCCGACCACGTCGGGTCCCAGTCGAGCCCGAGGCCGAGCGCGACGAGCGCGGCGATCTGGACGACCTCGACGGCGAGAACGGCGACCGACTTGCCCATGAGGAGGCCCCCCCGGCCGAGCGGGGTGACCCCGAGGAGGCGAAGGACCCCGTAGCGGCGGTCGAAGCCGGTCGAGATCGCCTGGCCGGTGAACGCCGTCGAGACGACCGCGAGCGCGAGCGCACCCGGGACCGCGACGTCGACCCTCCGGCCGGGCCCGAGCGACGGGACGCTCGCGAGGGTGAGGGCGACGAGCGCGAGGGCGGGGAGGACGACCGAGACGATGAGCTGCTCGCCGTTGCGGAGCACCGTGAGCGCCTCGAACCGTGCCTGGGCGGCGACCCGGGCACGTGCGGGGGCGGGGGCGGCCGTCATGCGGTCCTCCGTCGGGTCAGCGAGAAGTAGAGGTCCTCGAGGGTCGTCCCCGCAGTGAGGTCCGCGGTCGGGCCGGTGGCGACGACCCGCCCCGCCCCGACGATGACGACCCGGTCCGCGAGCCGCTCGGCCTCCTCGAAGGAGTGCGTCGTGACGACGACGGTGGCCCCTCGGTCGCGCACGTCCCGGATGAGGTCCCAGACGTCGAGGCGGGCGTGCGGGTCGAGCCCGGCGGTCGGCTCGTCGAGGAAGACGACGTCGGGGCGGCCGACGAGCGCGGCCGCGAGACCGACCCGCTGGCGCTGCCCCCCGGAGAGGCGGCGGACGGTCGTCCGGGCGAACCCGTCGACGCCGAGGCGGTGGGCGAGGTCCCCGACGGGCTCGGGGTCGGCGTACATCGCCGCGAGGTGGCGCAGGAGCGGCAGCGGACGGGACCCGTTCGGCAGCCCCCCATCCTGGAGCATGACGCCGACCCGGGCGCGGTGCTCGGCGGGGGCCCGCCACGGGTCGGCGCCGAGGACGCGGACCGTGCCCCCGTCCGGGCGCTGGAGCCCCTCCAGGCACTCGACCATGGTCGTCTTCCCGGCGCCGTTCGGGCCGAGGACGGCGGTGACCTCGCCGGCGTCCGCCGCCCACGTCGCCCCGTCGAGGGCGACGACGTCGCCGAAGGACTTCCGCACGGAGGTGACGACGACGGGCTCGGACACGACCCCCGAGTGTAGGCGGGGCGGCTGGGCGGCCCGCCGGGGGGGCGCGCCCCCTCCGCTCGACCCTCGTCGCCCGGCTCCCCGACGCGCTCGCGTCCTCCCACGAGGAGGAGGCGGTGGCGGCAGCTCCCCCCCCCCGAGGAGGCGGTGCCGGCAGCGCGGCTCCGGGGCATCCTCGCTCCGGGGCGTCCTCGGGCTTAGGGGGACCTTCCTTTCCGTTCTGGCCCGCAATTACGTAACATCGGTGTTGTGTTTATGACCGAGGTCCCTGTCGCCCTGGAGTCGCGCACGCGCGACCGGGTGCTCCAGGCCATCAGCGAGGACGGGCCGATCACCGCGACCGCCCTCGCGACCCGCCTCGGCCTGACGACGGCGGCCGTCCGCCGCCACCTCGAGGCGCTCGCGGACGCCGGAGTCATCAGCGGGCACGCGTCCCCTCGCGGTCGCCGTGGGCGCGGCCGGCCGGCCCGCGCCTGGGTCGTCAGCGAGGCCGGGCACAGTGCGCTCGGCTCCGACTACGACCACCTCGCGACCGAGGCCCTGCGCTTCCTCACCCGCACCGCGGGCCCCGACGCCGTCCGGGCCTTCGCCGACGAGCGGGTCCGCGACCTCGAGCGTCGGTACGCCGACGAGCTCGCCGGGGCGGGGGAGGACCCGGCCGCACGGGCCGAGGCCCTCGCCGGCGCGCTCACCCGGGACGGGTTCGCCGCCTCGACGCGCCCGGTGCGCGCGGGAGCCCCCGGCCCGCGGGCTCCCGAGGGGCCGGCGGCGCCTCCCACCCCCGGGCCGCTCACCGGCGTCCAGCTCTGCCAGGGTCACTGCCCGGTCCAGCACGCCGCTCGGGAATTTCCCCAGTTCTGTGACGCTGAGACAGACGCGTTCTCGCGGCTGCTCGGGGTCCACGTCCAGCGGCTGGCGACGCTCGCCCACGGCGAGCACGTCTGCACGACCTTCGTCCCGACCCCCGCCGTGCCGACCGCGCACCCGGCGGACAGCCACGTTCCCGCACCCAAGGAAAGGTCCACGCGATGACAGCCGATGTCGAGAAGAGCACGATCGAGGACCTCAACCCCGGACTGAAGGACTTCGGCCGCTACGAGTACGGATGGGCCGACAGCGACGTCGCCGGCTCGACCGCCCGCCGTGGCCTGAACGAGGGCGTCGTCCGCGACATCTCCACGCGCAAGGACGAGCCGGAGTGGATGGAGAAGCTCCGGCTCAAGGCGCTGCGCCTCTTCGGCAAGAAGCCGATGCCGACCTGGGGGAGCGACCTCACGGGGATCGACTTCCAGAACATCAAGTACTTCGTCAAGTCGACGGAGAAGCAGGCGACGAGCTGGGACGAGCTTCCCGAGGACATCAAGCGGACCTACGACAAGCTCGGGATCCCCGAGGCGGAGAAGCAGCGGCTCATCGCCGGTGTCGCCGCCCAGTACGAGTCCGAGGTCGTCTACCACCAGATCCGCGAGGACCTCGAGGAGAAGGGCGTCATCTTCGTCGACACCGACTCCGGGCTGCGCGAGCACGAGGACCTCTTCCGGGAGTACTTCGGCTCGGTCATCCCCGCCGGAGACAACAAGTTCGCCTCGCTCAACACCGCGGTGTGGTCGGGCGGGTCGTTCATCTACGTCCCGCCGGGCGTCCACGTCGACATCCCGCTCCAGGCGTACTTCCGGATCAACACCGAGAACATGGGCCAGTTCGAGCGGACGCTCATCATCGCCGACGAGGGCTCCTCGGTCCACTACGTCGAGGGCTGCACCGCCCCGATCTACCAGTCCGACAGCCTTCACTCGGCCGTCGTCGAGATCGTCGTCAAGAAGAACGCCCGGGTGCGGTACACGACGATCCAGAACTGGTCGAACAACGTCTACAACCTCGTGACGAAGCGCGCGACGTGCGCCGAGGGCGCGACGATGGAGTGGATCGACGGGAACATCGGCTCGAAGGTGACGATGAAGTACCCGGCCGTCTTCCTCCTCGGCGAGCACGCCAAGGGTGAGACCCTCTCGGTCGCGTTCGCCGGCGAGGGCCAGCACCAGGACGCCGGCGCGAAGATGGTGCACGCGGCACCGCACACGAGCTCGACGATCGTCAGCAAGTCGGTCGCCCGGGGCGGCGGCCGGACGTCCTACCGCGGTCTCGTCCAGATCATGGAGGGCGCCCACCACGCCCGGAGCAGTGTCGTCTGCGACGCGCTCCTCGTCGACACGATCAGCCGGTCCGACACCTACCCCTACGTCGACGTCCGCGAGGACGACGTCCAGATGGGGCACGAGGCGACCGTCTCGAAGGTCAGCGAGGACCAGCTGTTCTACCTCATGTCCCGCGGGATGAGCGAGCAGGAGGCCATGGCGATGATCGTCCGCGGGTTCGTCGAGCCCATCGCGCGCGAGCTGCCCATGGAGTACGCCCTCGAGCTCAACCGCCTCATCGAGCTGCAGATGGAAGGAGCCGTTGGCTGATGAGCCTCCTGGCCGACACCCCGACCACCCATGACGAGTTCACCGGCCCAGGGGCCCGGGGGACCGTGCCCGACAGCTCCCGCGGGGAGCGGCCCACCTCGTGGGACCCGGCCGAGTTCCCCGTACCGCACGGCCGCGAGGAGGAGTGGCGCTTCAGCCCGGTCGACCGCCTCGGCGCGCTCCTGCGTGACGAGGCCTCGGACGCCCGGCTCGACCGGGCCGCGGACCTCCCCGAGGGCGCCACCCTCACCGACGTCACCGCCGAGGAGGCCCGGGCGCTCGGCGCCATGGTCCCCGGCGACCGGCCGGCGGCGCTCGCCGCGGCGCACGCCGACGGGGCGATGCACCTCGCCGTCCCCGCGGACGCCGACGTCGAACGGCCGGTCCGGGTCCGCCTCACCGGCACCGACCACGAGACGGTCCACGCGCACGTCGTCGTCACCGCGGGCCGGCACAGCCGGTCGACGGTGATCATCGAGCACGCCGGGTCGGCGCAGCTCTCCGAGCTGCTCAGCGTCGTCGCCGACGACGGCGCCGACCTCACCCTCGTCTCGCTCCAGGAGTGGGACGACGACGCGGTCCACCTCACCGAGCAGGACGTCGTCGTCGGGCGGGACGCCCGGGTCCGGCACATCGCCGTCACCCTCGGCGGCCGGATCGTCCGGGTGTCGACGAACACGACGTACGCCGGCCCCGGGGGCTCCTTCGAGGGGCTCGGGGTGTACTTCGCCGACTCCGGCCAGCACCAGGAGCACCGGCTCTTCGTCGACCACGGCGCCCCGCACTGCTCGAGCAACGTCGAGTACAAGGGCGCGCTCCAGGGCGCGACCGCGCGGACGGTGTGGATCGGTGACGTCCTCATCCGGGCGAGCGCCGAGGGCACCGACACCTACGAGCTCAACCGGAACCTCGTCCTCACCGAGGGCGCCCGGGCCGACTCGGTCCCCAACCTCGAGATCGAGACCGGCGAGATCGTCGGCGCCGGCCACGCCTCGGCGACCGGGCGGTTCGACGACGAGCAGCTGTTCTACCTCCAGTCCCGCGGCGTCCCCGAGGACGTCGCCCGCCGGCTCGTCGTCCGCGGGTTCTTCGCGAGCATCATCGGGCGGATCGGCGTCCCCGAGGTCGTCGACCACCTCATGGCGGCCGTCGACGCCGAGCTCGAGGGCGCGCCGCTCGAGCACCTCGTCCCGCGCACCGTGCAGGAGGCCCGCGCGTGAGCGAGCAGCGGACGACCGAGCGGGCCGCCCCCGGCGACGTCGACGGGTACGTCCGGGTCTGTCGGCTCGACGAGATCCCGGCGGTCGGCGCCGCGGCCGCGGAGATCCACGGCCGCCGGGTCGCGGTGGTCCGCGCCGAGGACGGCACCGTCCACGCCGTCGACGACACGTGCACCCACGCGAACGTCTCGCTCTCCGAGGGCGAGGTCGACGACTGCCAGATCGAGTGCTGGCTGCACGGCTCCCGCTTCGACCTGCGGACCGGCGACCCGTCCGGCCCCCCGGCGACGGTCCCGCTCGCCGTCTACCCCGTGCACCTCGACGACGGCGACGTCTACGTCGCCGTCCCCACCGACACCACCACTGACCACGAGATGGAGAGCTGAACCCATGACGACCCTGGACATCCGCGGCCTGCGCGTCAGCGTCGAGACCGAGGACGGCCCGAAGGAGATCCTCCGCGGTGTCGACCTCACCGTCCGCTCCGGCGAGACCCACGCGATCATGGGCCCGAACGGGTCCGGCAAGTCGACCCTCGCGTACTCCATCGCCGGCCACCCCAAGTACCAGGTCACCGGCGGCGCCGTGACGCTCGACGGGGAGGACGTCCTCGCGATGTCCGTCGACGAGCGGGCCCGCGCCGGCCTCTTCCTCGCGATGCAGTACCCGGTCGAGGTCCCCGGCGTCACCGTGTCGAACTTCCTCCGAACCGCGAAGACCGCGGTCGACGGCGAGGCCCCGAAGCTGCGCCACTGGGTCAAGGACGTCCGCTCGGCGATGGACAACCTCCGGATGGACCCGGCGTTCGCCGAGCGAAACGTCAACGAGGGCTTCTCCGGCGGCGAGAAGAAGCGCCACGAGATCCTCCAGATGGAGCTCCTCGAGCCGAAGGTCGCCGTCCTCGACGAGACCGACTCCGGCCTGGACGTCGACGCCCTGCGCGTCGTCTCCGAGGGCGTCAACCGGGCCAAGGGCAAGACCGACCTCGGTGTCCTCCTCATCACCCACTACACCCGGATCCTCCAGTACATCGAGCCGGACTTCGTCCACGTCTTCATCGACGGGCGGATCGCCGAGGAGGGCGGCCCGGAGCTCGCCGAGCGCCTCGAGAACGAGGGCTACGACCGCTACCTCACGAAGGCCTGAATGACTGACGCCCCGCTGAGCGACCGGGAGGTCGAGCGCATCCGCGCCGACGTCCCGATCCTCGCGCGCACCGTCCGCGACGGGAAGCCGCTCGTCTACCTCGACTCCGGGGCGACGTCGCACAAGCCGACGTCCGTCCTCGACGCCGAACGGGCGTTCTACGAGCAGTGCAACTCCGCCGTCCACCGGGGCGCCCACCAGCTGTCCGAGGAGGCGACCGACGCCTACGAGGAGGCGCGGCGGCGGATCGGCGGGTTCATCGGCGCGCCCGCCGACGAGGTCGTCTTCACGAAGAACGCGACCGAGGCGATCAACCTCGTCGCGTACGCGTTCTCGAACGCGGCGACCCACCCGGACGCGGGCGAGGCGTTTCGGATCGGTCCCGGCGACGAGATCCTCGTCACGGAGATGGAGCACCACGCGAACCTCGTCCCGTGGCAGGAGCTGGCCCGGCGCACGGGCGCGACCCTGCGCTGGATCGGGGTGACCGACGCGGGCCGCCTCGACCTCGAGGGTGCCCACGCCGGGAACATGCCGCTCGTCGACCTCGTCACCGAGCGGACGCGCGTCGTCGCGTTCACGCACGCGTCGAACGTCCTCGGCACCGTCACCCCCGTCGCCGAGGTGGTGGCCGCCGCCCGTCGGGTCGGGGCTCTCACCGTCCTCGACGCGTGCCAGTCGGCGCCGCACCTCCCGCTCGACGTCACCGACCTCGGGGTCGACCTCCTCGCGTTCTCCGGGCACAAGGTCTACGGGCCGCTCGGCATCGGGGTCCTCTGGGGCCGTGCCGACGTCCTCGCCGCGATGCCCCCCTTCCTCACCGGCGGCTCGATGATCGAGACCGTCCGGATGGAGGGGAGCACCTACGCCCCGCCGCCGCAGCGGTTCGAGGCGGGGGTGCCCGCCGCCGCGCAGGCCGTCGGGCTCGCCGCCGCCGTCGACTGGGTCGGGCGGATCGGGATCGGGCGGCTCCACGCCCACGAGACGGCCCTCACCGCGCGGCTCCTCGCCGGGCTCGCCGAGCGGCCCTGGGTGCGGGTCCTCGGCCCGACCGACGTCGTCCACCGCGGCGCCGCGGTCTCGTTCGTCGTCGACGGCGTCCACGCCCACGACGTCGGGCAGGTGCTCGACGACTCCGGCGTCGCGGTCCGGGTCGGGCACCACTGCGCGTGGCCGCTGCACCGCCGGTACCGGGTCGCCGCCTCCGTCCGGGCGAGCCTCGGGGTGTACAACACCGCCGCCGAGGTCGACGCCCTCCTCGAGGCCCTCGACCGGGTCCCGGGGATCTTCGGGGTCGACGGGCCCCGGGAGGCTCGCGTGAGCGAGGAGGCGGGCGTCTGATGGACCTCTACCAGGAGCTCATCCTCGAGCACAGCAGACGGCCCCACCACGCCGGGCTCCGGGAGCCGTTCGACGCCGAGGTCCACCACGTCAACCCGACCTGCGGTGACGAGGTGACCCTCCGGGTCCGGGTCGCCGGCACCGGGGCGGACGCCGTCGTCGAGGACGTCTCCTACGATGCCCTCGGCTGCTCGATCTCGACGGCCTCGACGTCGGTCCTCGCCGACGAGGTCATCGGGCGTCCCCTCGCCGAGGCGCTCGGCACCCACGACGCCATGCGAGCGATGCTCACCTCTCGGGGTGCCGACCCCGGGGACGAGGAGGTCGTCGGCGACGGCGTCGCCCTCGCCGGCGTCGCCCGCTACCCCGCGCGGGTCAAGTGCGCCCTCCTGGGATGGATGGCGTTCACCGACGCGTTGCACCAGGCAGGCGTCACGACCGAAGGAGCACGACCATGACCGGCCCCGAGACGGCCACCCAGTCCGCCCCGAACGTCGCCGACGTCGAGGAGGCGATGCGCGACGTCGTCGACCCCGAGCTCGGCATCAACGTCGTCGACCTCGGCCTCGTCTACGGGATCACCGTCGACCCCCAGGCCCACGCGGTCATCGACATGACGCTGACGTCCGCGGCCTGCCCCCTCACCGACGTCATCGAGGACCAGACCGCGCAGGCCCTCGAGGGTCTCGTCGCGACCCACCGGATCAACTGGGTGTGGATGCCCCCGTGGGGCCCGGACAAGATCACCGAGGACGGCCGCGAGCAGCTGCGCGCCCTCGGGTTCAACATCTGAGGCCCGCCTGAGAGCCCTCGAGGTCACCCCCGAACGACTCGACCGGTGGCTCGCCGGCTTCGCCGAGCGGCACGGTGGGGCCGACCTCGCCGACACCGAGGACGGGGTCCGGGCGACCGGGGCGGACGGGGCGGTGGCCGTGTGCGCCCGCTTCGACCCCGACCCGCTCGCCCTCGTCCTCGTCCGCCGCGGCGGGTACGCCGTCGGGGTCGCCTCGGCGGGCCGGCTCAGCGCGCACAAGACGGGGACCCGGTACGTCCAGTCCCGGACGGCGGCGGGGGGTTGGTCCCAGCAGCGGTTCGCCCGGCGACGCGGCAACCAGGCCGACGAGCTCGTCCGCGCCGTTGCCGACCACGCCGTCCGGGTCGTCCTCCCGGGCGGCGGCGCGGGTCTCGTCCTCGGCGGGGACCGGCGGCTCGCAGCCGCCGTCCTCGACGACCCCCGGCTCGCCCGGCTCGCGGCGCTGCCCCGCCGGGAGCTGTACGACCTGCCCGACCCCCGGCTCGACGTCCTCCGGGACGCGGCCCGGAGGGGCCGGGCTGTCCGGGTCTCCCTCACCGAGCCGTAGACTCGGTCCCCGACCTCGGCACCCGTCCAGCACGCCGCCAACCTCCCTCCCGCACCCCTCCCGACAGGAGAGTTCCTCCCCGGTGATTTCCGCCAGTGGCATCGAGCTGCGCGTCGGCTCCCGCGTCCTCCTCCACGACGGCACGTTCCGGATCGCCCCCGGCGACCGGGTCGGGCTCGTCGGACGGAACGGCGCCGGCAAGACGACGCTGACGAAGTTCCTCGCCGGCGAGGGCCAGGCGGCCGGTGGGACGGTGACGAGCTCCGGGGACGTCGGCTACCTCCCCCAGGACCCCCGGACCGGGGACCTCGACGTCACCGGCCGGGACCGGATCCTCTCGGCCCGCGGCCTCGACGCCATCGTCCGTGAGCTGCGGACCGTCGAGTCGCGGATGGCGAGCCCGGACCCGCAGACCCAGGAGAAGGCGATGCGCCGCTACTCCCGGCTCGACGGCGAGTTCACCACGGCCGGGGGGTACGCCGCCGAGGCGGAGGCGGCCTCGATCGCCGGGGCCCTCGGCCTCGACGAGCGCATCCTCGGCCAGGAGCTGCGGACCCTCTCGGGCGGGCAGCGGCGCCGGGTCGAGCTCACCCGCATCCTCTTCTCCGGGGCCGAGACCCTCCTCCTCGACGAGCCGACGAACCACCTCGACGCCGACTCGATCGCCTGGCTCCGCGAGCACCTCAAGGCCTACCAGGGCGGGCTCGTCGTCATCTCCCACGACGTCGACCTCCTCGGCGTCGTCGTCAACCGGGTGTTCCACCTCGACGGAAACCGGGCCGAGCTCGACATCTACAACCTCGGGTGGCGGCGCTACCTCGAGCAGCGCGAGACCGACGAGCGGCGCCGGCACCGGGAGTACGCGAACGCCGAGAAGAAGGCGGGCGCGCTCATGGCCCAGGCCGAGAAGATGCGCGCGAAGGCGACGAAGGCGACCGCCGCCCAGAACATGATCCGCCGGGCCGAACGGATGATGGCCGGCGTCGAGGGGGAGCGGCAGTCCGACAAGGTCGCCAAGCTCCGCTTCCCCACGCCGGCTGCGTGCGGGCGGACCCCGCTGCGCGCGTCCGGGCTCTCCCGCTCGTACGGCTCGCAGGAGGTCTTCACCGACGTCGAGCTCGCCGTCGACCGGGGATCGAAGGTCGTCGTCCTCGGCCTCAACGGCGCCGGCAAGACGACCCTCCTGCGGATGCTCGCCGGGGTCGACAGCCCCGACACCGGGCAGGTCGAGCCCGGGCACGGTCTCAAGCTCGGCTACTACGCCCAGGAGCACGAGAACCTCGACGTCGGCCGCACCGTCCTCGCGAACATGAAGTCGGCCGCCCCGGACCTCGGGGAGACCGACGTCCGGAAGGTCCTCGGGTCCTTCCTCTTCAGCGGCGACGACGTCGAGAAGCCGGCCGGCGTCCTCTCCGGCGGAGAGAAGACCCGGCTCTCCCTCGCGATGCTCGTCGTCTCGTCCGCGAACGTCCTCCTCCTCGACGAGCCCACGAACAACCTCGACCCGGCCTCGCGCGAGGAGATCCTCGGGGCGCTGCGGACCTACGAGGGGGCCGTCGTCCTCGTCACCCACGACGAGGGCGCCGTCGAGGCCCTCGAGCCGGAGCGGATCCTCCTCCTCCCCGACGGCATCGAGGACCTCTGGGGGCCGACCTACCGGGACCTCATCGCGCTCGCGTAGGCCCCGCGCACCGTCACCGGACCGGGTGCGGGTACTCCGGCGACCGGCCCTGGAAGGCGAGGACCGCGGGGTTGCGGACGTGGCCGTCGCGGATCTCGACCGCCCGGGCGACCGTCGGGTTCGCCTCCCACGCCTCCGGTCCGCCCATCACCGCCCCGAGGAAGGGCAGCAGCGCGGAGCTGATCTCCCACGTCGCCGAGTTCCACAGGTACGACGGGCTGTGGTCGACGCCGTAGTAGAGGACTCCGTCGCCGACGACGAACGTCGGGTCGCCGAACGTCGTCGGCTCGGCCCAGCTGAACCCCATCCCCCGGTCGCAGGAGACGTCGACGACGAGGGTGCCGGGGGCGAGGGCGGGGAGGTCCTTGTCGGTGAGGATGGTCAGCGGGGCCGCGGTGTCCTGGAGGACGCAGTTGACGATGACGTCGTGGCCGGCGAGGTACTCCGGGAGGGGGACCGGTCCGCGCTCGGTCACCGCCGTGGCCTGCTCGTCCTCGCGGTCGAGGTGGACGAGCCGGGCAGCGTGGATGGGGGAGGCGACCGCGGCGGCGGCCCGCGTCGTGAGGACGTCGACGTCGTGGACGCCGAGGGCGGTGAGCGCCGTCACCGCACCGCGGGCGGTCGCCCCGAAGCCGACGACGACGGCCCGCAGCCGGCGGCCGTAGGTCCCGGTCGAGCCCGCGAGCTGGAGGGCGTGGAGGACGGAGCAGTAGCCGGCGAGCTCGTTGTTCGCGTGGAACACGTGGAGGCTGAAGGACCCGTCGCGGTGCCAGTGGTGCATCGCCTCGAAGGCGACGAGGGTGAGGCGCCGGTCGATGGCGAGCTGGGTGAGCTCGCGGTCCTGGACGCAGTGCGGCCAGCCCCAGAGGACCTGCCCCGGACGCATCTCCTCGAGGTCACCGAGCGTCGGCTTGGGCTGGAGGACGACGTCGCACTCGGCGACGAGCCGCTCCCGGGGACGGATGCCGGCCACCCACCGCTCGAGCTCGGCGTCGGTGACGCCGAAGTCGGCGCCGTAGCCGCGCTCGAGGTACGTCCGCGCGCGGAGCCGCTCGGGGACCCGCTGGAGATGGAGGGGGTGGAGGGGGAGACGATGCTCGTTCTCCTTGTGCGACCGCCCCATGACCCCGAGGCTCAGCGACTCCACTTCTGCTCCTCGCCTCCCCTCGCCGCGCCTGCCCGGCTCCCACCGGTTTGCCCACAGCGTAGGCCGACCGTCCGGGGCCGGCGACCCGTTCCGTTCACATAATGGACCGTTATGTATCCCATAACAGAGCGGCTACTCTGTACGACGTGTCCACGACCACCCAGCCCACCCGCACGCGGTCGACCGGCGCCTGGGCCGACGGCGACCGGAGCCCGCTCAACGACAACGAGGCCCTCAAGCAGGCCGACGACGGCCTCAACGTCCGCGCCCGGATCCTCGAGACGTACGCGAAGGAGGGCTTCGCGTCGATCCCCGGGGACGACCTCCGCGGCCGGATGCGCTGGTGGGGGCTCTACACCCAGCGCAGGCCGGGGATCGACGGCGGGCAGACCGCGACCCTCGACCCGGCCGAGCTCGACGACGAGTACTTCATGATGCGCGTCCGCAGCGACGGCGGCGCCCTCTCCGGGGCCCAGCTCCGGACGGTCGCCGGGATCAGCACGGAGTTCGCCCGGGACACCGCCGACGTCTCCGACCGGCAGAACATCCAGCTCCACTGGATCCGCATCGAGGACGTCCCGGAGATCTGGCGTCGGCTCGAGGACGTCGGGCTGACGACGAGCGAGGCGTGCGGGGACACCCCGCGGGTCGTCCTCGGCTCCCCGGTCGCCGGGATCGCCGAGGACGAGGTCGTCGACGGCACGCCCGCCGTCGACGCCATCGTCGACGAGTTCATCGGCTCGCCCGAGTTCTCCAACCTCCCGCGGAAGTTCAAGACGGCGGTGTCGGGGTCGCCGAGCCTCGACGTCGCCCACGAGGTCAACGACGTCTCCTTCGTCGGTGTCGAGCACCCCGAGCACGGTCCGGGCTTCGACGTCTGGGTCGGCGGGGGCCTGTCGACGAACCCGATGTTCGCCCAGCGCCTCGGTGCGTGGGTGCCGCGCGAGGACGTCCCGGCGGTCTGGGCGGGGGTCGTCTCGGTCTTCCGCGACCACGGCTACCGCCGGCTGCGCAACCGCGCCCGGCTGAAGTTCCTCGTCGCCGACTGGGGCGTCGAGCGGTTCCGCGAGGTGCTCGAGCGCGACTACCTCGGCCGTGCCCTCGCCGACGGGCCGGCGCCCGGCCGGCCCGGGGCGCACCGGAGGGACCACGTCGGCGTCCACCCCCAGCGGGACGGCAACGTCTGGGTGGGGGTCGCCCCGCTCGCCGGCCGGGTGAGCGGCACGACCCTCACCGCAGTCGCCGACCTCGCCGAGCGGCACGGGTCGGGACGGGTCCGGCTCACCGCCCAGCAGAAGCTCCTCGTCCTCGACGTCCGCCCCGAGGAGGCCGAGGACCTCGTCGCCGGCCTCGAGGCCGCCGGCCTTCCCGCCCGGCCGAGCGAGTGGCGCCGGGGGGTCATGGCGTGCACGGGGATCGAGTTCTGCAAGCTCGCGCTCGTCGAGACCAAGGCCCGCGCGCGGACCGTCGTCGAGGAGCTCGAGGACCGGCTGCCCGACCTCGACGTCCCGTTCAGCATCCACGTCAACGGCTGCCCGAACTCGTGCGCCCGCACCCAGGTCGCCGACGTCGGTCTCAAGGGAATGGTGACCAAGGGCGCCGACGGCGAGCTCGTCGAGGTCTTCCAGGTCCACCTCGGAGGCCGTCTCGGGCACGACCCCGCGCTCGCCCGGAAGACCCGGGCGCTCAAGGTCGCGGCGACCGACCTGCCCGACTACGTCGAGCGGCTCGCGACCCGCTACCTCGACCAGCGGGCGGACGGAGAGGCCTTCGCCGACTGGGCGCATCGCGCCGCCGAGGAGGACCTGCGGTGAGCGGCCACGGCGTCACCCCGATCTACCACTGCCCGTTCTGCGCCGAGGAGGACCTTCGGCCCGTCGAGGAGCCCCGCGCCGCCTGGTCGTGCGGGGCGTGCGCCCGGGTCTTCACCGTCGACCTCGTCCGGGTCGCCGAGGAGCGCATCCCCGGCCGGCTCGCCGCCACCCCCGGAGCCGGCCACCCGACGCGCGAGGAGCCGTCATGACCGCGACGTGCCCCGAGCTGCGCGAGCTCGTCGCCGAGGCAGACGCCCGGTTCGTTGCCCGCGAGGCCTCGACCCGGACGTACGCCGACCGCGTCGAGCTCGCCCGGGACATTCTCCGCTGGTTCTCGCAGACCTTCGGCGGTCGCGGCACCGTCGCGAGCTCGATGGGCGACGTCGTCCTCGTCCACCTCGTCGGCACGACGACCCCGGGCGCCGACGTCTTCTTCCTCGACACCGGGTACCACTTCGCCGAGACCCTCGGCACCCGGGACGCCTACGCGGCCATGCTCCCGGTCCGGATCCGGACGATTCTTCCCCGGCTCACCGTCGCCCGGCAGGACGCCGTCCACGGGCCCCGGCTGCACGACCGGGACCCGGACGCGTGCTGCGCGATGCGCAAGGTCGAGCCCCTGAGCCGCGCGCTCGACGGGTACGACGCGTGGGCCTCGGGGATGCGCCGGGACGACACGGCCACCCGCGCGGGCATCGACCTCGTCGGCTGGGACGACCGGCGCGGGCTCGTCAAGGTCAACCCCATCGCGGGCTGGAGCGACGACGACGTCGAGCGGTACGTCGGAGAGCACGGCGTCTTCGAGAACCCGCTCAAGGAGAGCGGGTACCGGTCCATCGGCTGCGCCCCGTGCACCCGTCCGGTCGCCGAGGGGGACGACCCCCGGGCCGGACGCTGGTCAGGCCGGTCCAAGGTCGAGTGCGGGCTGCACACGTGAGCCCCGCCGCGACCCCGTCCTACCCGGTGACGCTCGACCTCAGCGGCCGGGACGTCCTCGTCGTCGGCGGCGGCCCGGTGGCCGCCCGGAGGGCCGCCGGGCTGCTCGACGCCGGCGCGCGCGTCCGGCTCGTCGCGCCCGCGGTCTGTGAGGACCTCGCTGACCTCGTCGCCACCGGCGTGCTGACGTGGTGCGAGCGGGAGTACCTCGTCGGTGACCTCCTCGACCCCGAGCCGGTGTGGCTCGTCCACACCGCGACCGGCGACCGGGACACCGACGACGCCGTGGCCGCGGACGCCGACGCGGCCCGGGTGTGGTGCGTGCGCGCCGACGACGCGGCCGCGTCGACCGCGTGGACCCCGGCCGTCGCCCGCGGCGGCGCCGGGACCCCGGCCGAGGGTCTCACCGTCGCCGTCACCGCGGGTGGGGACCCGCGACGGGCGGTCGCCGTCCGGGACGCCGTCCTCGCCGGGCTCGTGTCGGCGACGCTCCCCGTCCGCCGGGTCCGCCGGGCCCCCAGCCGGGCAGGGCCCGGACGGGCAGGGTCCGGACGTGCAGGGTCCGGAGTTGCCGGGTCCGAACGTGCCGGGGGGCCGGGCGACGGGGGAGCTGTGGACCGTCCTGGCCCTCCGGCCCTCGGCCGGGTCTCCCTCGTCGGGGGCGGGCCCGGCGACCCGGGGCTGCTCACCGTCCGCGCCCGCCAGCTCCTCGCTGCCGCCGACGTCGTCGTCACGGACCGGCTCGGCCCGCGGGAGGTGCTCGCCGGGCTCGGCGCGGACGTCGAGGTCGTCGACGTCGGGAAGACCCCGGGCAACCACCCGGTGCCCCAGGACCGGATCAACGCGATCCTCGTCGAGCACGCCCGCCGCGGCAGCCACGTCGTCCGGCTCAAGGGCGGGGACCCGTTCGTGCTCGGCCGCGGGGGCGAGGAGGCCCTCCACTGCGCCGAACGCGGCGTCCCCGTCGAGGTCGTCCCCGGCGTGACGAGCGCCGTCTCGGTGCCGGCGGCCGCCGGAATCCCCGTCACCCACCGGGGCGTCACCGCCTCGTTCGTCGTCGCCTCCGGCCACGACGGGCCCGAAGAGGTGCTCGACGCGGCCCGGGACGCGCCCGCGGACGCGACCCTCGTCCTCCTCATGGGGGTGACCCGGATCGGGGCGACCGCCGCAGGTCTCGTCGCCGCCGGACGCCGTCCCGGCACGCCCGTCGCCGTCGTCGAGTCCGGGTGGACCCCCCGGCAGCGGACGACGTGGAGCACCCTCGGGACCGTCGAGGCCGACGTCGCCGCCACCGGCGTCCGGCCCCCGGCGGTCGTCGTCGTCGGCGACGTCGTCGCGGTCGGCCGGGTCATCGCCGAGGCCGCGGGCTCTGCCGGCGGGGAGGGGCCGGCGTGACGTCGGTGAGCACCGGCCCCCGGCCGGTCGTCCTCCTCGCCCACGGCTCGCCCGACCCCCGGCACCGGGAGGGTGTCGACGAGCTCGCCCACCGGGTCCGCCGGCTCGGGCCCGGCCGGCGCGTGCTCACGGCCTACCTCGACCACCACGGACCGACCCCCGCGGACGTCGGCGCCGACGCCGCCGGCGGGGTCGTCGTCCCGGTCCTCCTCACCCCCGCCTACCACGCCCGGGTCGACGTGCCCGAGGCCGTCACGACGATGACCGCGGCCGCCCGGGCCGCCCGAGGCGGGGACGGCGACCCCGGACTCGTCGCCGCGGCCCCGCTCGGGCCGCACCGGACCCTGCGGGACGCCGCCGGCGAGCTCCTCGCGTCCGCCGGCGTCGCCGTCACCCCGTCGACCGCGGTCGTCGTCTACGCCGCCGGCTCGTCCGAGAGCGCGGCGGTCGCCTCGGTCGAGACGACCGTCCGGGAGAACCCGCCCGCGGGATGGGGACCCTGGGTGGTGGCCGCGCTCGACGGCGGTGCCCGGGCCGAGGCCGTCGTCACCGCGCTCCGCGGCGGTCCCCACCCCTGCCCACGGGTGGTCGCCGTCCCGTTCACCGTCGCGGAGGGCGTCCTGCGCGACCGGATGGAGGAGCGCTGCCGGGAGCTCGGCGTCGAGCTCGTCCCCGGAGCGCTCGGGCACACCGACGCGCTCGCCCGGCTCGCCCTCCTGCGCGCCGACGCCGCCTGACGGAGACGACGACCCACCCACGGCGACGGAGACCCGCACGGGCCCGGCGGCGGGCGTCCGGACGCTGCCCTGCCCCGGGCCGGCACCCCCGGGGAATCCCCTACCGGGTGCCGCTGTTGACCCGTGCGGCCGAGCAGGGACGACGCGGAGGGAGCCCGAATGAGCATGCACGGATGGCAGGTCATGCGAACGATGACCAAGGACCCCTCCGTGCGCGACCACCGGCTCCCCGCCGGGACGGGTCGTCGCGTCCTGGCCTACGCGCGCCCCTCGACCCGCCTCATCGTCGGGTTCCTCGTCCTCGTCGTCCTCGGGTCGACGTTCGTCGTCGCGACCCCGCTCCTGCTCAAGCGCCTCGTCGACGACGGGGTCGTCCCCGGCAACCGCGAGGTCGTCATCACGATCTCCGTCCTCATCGCCGGGCTCGCGCTCGCCCAGGCCGTCGTCACCCTGGGCCAGCGGTGGTACTCCGCGAAGATCGGCGAGGGCCTCATCTACGACCTGAGGAGCGGGGTCTTCGACCACGTCCTCCGGCAGCCCGTCGCGTTCTTCACCCGCGCCCAGACCGGCTCCCTCGTCACCCGGCTCAACAGCGACGTCCTCGGCGCCCAGCAGGCGTTCACGACCGTGCTCTCCTCGGTCGTGAGCAACATCGTCTCGCTCGCCCTCATCATCGTCGCGATGCTCAGCCTCTCCTGGCAGCTCACCCTCGGCGCACTCGCCCTCGTCCCCTTCTTCATCGTCCCCGCCCGGTACATGGGCCGACGACTCTCGAGCCTCGCGTACACCCAGATGTCGCTCAACGCCGACATGGGCTCGCGGATGACCGAGCGGTTCAACGTCGGCGGGGCCCTGCTCGTCAAGCTCTTCGGTGACCCGGGCCGGGAGGCCGAGGAGTACTCCCAGCGCGCCGCCAGGGTCCGCGACGTCGGGATCAACATCGCGCTCAACCGGGCGATGTTCACCGTCTCGCTCACCCTCGTCGCCTCCCTCGCGACGGCGATGGTCTACGGCTTCGGCGGACTCATGGCGGTGAGCGGTGGCCTCACCGTCGGCACCCTCCTCGCCCTCGCCGCCCTCCTCGGCCAGCTCTACGGGCCGCTGACGTCGCTCTCGAACGTCCGGGTCGACGTCATGACCGCGCTCGTGTCCTTCGCCCGGGTCTTCGAGGTCCTCGACCTCGACCCGTCCGTCGCGGAACGGGAGGGTGCAGTGCCCCTGCCCGCGGGACCACTCGACCTCGACCTCGAGCACGTCGGGTTCCGCTACCCGTCCGCCGACGAGGTCTCGCTCGCCTCCCTCGAGTCGACGGTGACCGGTGACCGGGGCCGCGCCGAGCCGGTCCTCCACGACGTCACCCTCCACGCCGGCGCCGGGGAGCTCGTCGCCCTCGTCGGCCCGAGCGGGGCAGGCAAGACGACGATCACCAACCTCGTCGCCCGGCTCTACGACCCGACCGAGGGACGAGTCCGCATCGGCGGGGTCGACCTCCGTGAGGCCCGGCTGGGGTCGCTGCGCGACTCGGTCGGGGTCGTCACCCAGGAGGCCCACCTCTTCCACGACACGATCCGCGCCAACCTCGCGTTCGCGCGGCCCGGGGCGGCCGAGGACGAGATGGTCGCGGCGCTCAGGGCCGCCCAGATCTGGCCCCTGGTCGACTCCCTCCCCGAGGGCCTCGACACCGTCGTCGGCGACCGCGGGCACCGGCTCTCCGGCGGCGAGAAGCAACGTCTCGCGATCGCCCGGCTCCTGCTCCGGGCGCCCGGCATCGTCGTCCTCGACGAGGCGACGGCCCACCTCGACAGCGAGTCGGAGGTCGCCCTCCAGCGGGCGCTCGACACCGCCCTGGAGGGGCGGACCGCACTCGTCATCGCCCACCGCCTCTCGACCGTCCGCGGGGCCGACCAGATCCTCGTCGTCGACGACGGCCGGATCGTCGAGCGGGGCACCCACCACCAGCTCCTCGCCCGCGGCGGTCTCTACGCGGAGCTCTACCGGACCCAGTTCGCCGACCAGGAGCAGGGCGTCACCGCCTGAACGTCGCCCCTCGGGGACCCGGTCAGGCGTCCTCCTCGTCCCAGATCCGGACCTTTCTCGGGCGGGAGGTACGGACCGTGCCGTCCGTCTCGCGCAGCTCGCGGCGGATGCCGAACCCGACGAGGACGAAACCGGCGGGGAGGGAGAGCCACCACTGGAAGGCGTACGCCTGGTGCGGCCCCTCGTCGGTGCTCGGCCGCTCGAGGGCCCGGGGCCGCGGGGGTGTCGCCCCGGCGGCGGTCCGCTCTCGCTGGAGGATGGCGTAGGCGCCGAGGAGGTCGGCCCCGGCCTCGGACCCGGCCTCGGCGAGGTTGATGCTCGCGAGCTGTCCGGGTGGGAGGTCCCTCCCGAGCGAGGGCTCGGACGGACGGACCCAGCCGGTGACGGTGACCGGGCCCGCGGGCGCCGGCGGAACCTCCGGCCGGACGTCCGCGCCCCGGTCGGAGTTGCGGACCCAGCCGCGGTCGACGAGCAGCTCGCCCCCGGAGTCGAGCCGGAGTGGGACGAGCACCTCGTACCCGTAGGTCCCGTGCCAGGGCCGGTTGCGGACGAGGAGCTGCGGGCCGGGGGCGTAGGTGCCGTGCGCGGTGACCCGGGTCCACTCGTCCGCGAGCGGGAGCGGGGCGGGCCCGACGACCTCGGACACGGGGCGGGCGGGGGCGGCGTAGTGGCTGTCGATCCGCTCGGCCCGGGCGTGCTTGTCCTCGTACCGGCCCCACTGCCACTGCCCGAGGAAGAAGGCCGCGACGGCGTAGAGCGCGGCGACGAGCAGGGCGCCGAGCCATCGTCGCGACAGGATCACCGAGAGCACCGGCTCACGGTACCCGGGCCGTACAGTGGGGCGATGAGCACCACGACGAGCCTGCCCGTCCCCGCGGTGCGCAGCGGCGCGCCGGCGGGAACCCGTGGCCTTCCGGACCGGTTCGGCCGGGTCGGCAGGGACCTGCGCGTCTCGGTGACCGACCGCTGCAACCTCCGGTGCACGTACTGCATGCCTGCCGAGGGGCTGCCGTGGCTCGCCAAGCCGGAGATGCTCACCGACGACGAGCTCGTCCGGGTCGTCGGCGTGTTCGTCCGCCTCGGCGTCGAGCAGGTCCGGCTCACCGGGGGCGAGCCGCTCCTGCGCCGGTCGCTCGTCGACGTCGTCCGCCGGATCTCCGCGCTCGAGCCGCGGCCGCAGATCGCGATGACGACGAACGCCGTCGGCCTCGACCGCCTCGCCACGCCGCTCGCGCGGGCCGGGCTGGACCGCGTCAACGTCAGCCTTGACACCGTGGACCCCGAGGAGTTCGCCGCGCTCACCCGCCGCGACCGGCTCCGGGACGTCGAGGCGGGGCTCGCCGCCGCTCAGGACGCCGGGCTCGCGCCCGTCAAGGTCAACGCCGTCGCCGCGCGGGGGGTCAACGACCACTCCGTCGTCGAGCTCCTCGAGTGGTGCCTCGCGCGCGGGTACGAGCTGCGCTTCATCGAGCAGATGCCGCTCGACGCCCAGCACGAGTGGGAGCGCGCGAGCATGGTCACCGCGCGGGAGGTCCGCGAACGGCTCTCGTCGGCCTTCCGCCTCGATCCGCTCCCGGACGGGAGCCGGGGGAGCGCACCCGCCGAGCGCTTCCTCGTCGACGGGGGACCGGCGACGGTGGGGATCATCGCGAGCGTCACCGAGCCGTTCTGCTCCGCGTGCGACCGCGTCCGGCTCACCGCGGACGGGCAGGTGCGCAACTGCCTCTTCTCCGGGGTCGAGACCGACCTGCGGACCCCGCTGCGGGAGGGCGCGACCGACGCCGAGCTCGCCCGCCTCGTCCAGGGGGAGATGTGGCGCAAGGCGCGGGGCCACGGGATCGGCGAGCCGGGGTTCACCCAGCCCGACCGCCCGATGTCCGCGATCGGCGGCTGACCCCCTGCCGTCGGTCAACCGGCGCCCGGGGGGAGGTCGTCGACGGCGACGACGTCCCGGAGGAAGCCGCGCACGTCGAGGAACTCGCCGAGCGAGGGGCGGTGGTCGCCGCACGCGAGCCAGACCTTGCGGCGGTCGACGTCGTGGAGGCGGGGGTTGTTCCACAGCAGCGCCCACGTCGCCGCGGCCCGGCACCCCTTCGCGCTGCACACGAGCGCGTCACTCACGGGGCCGGGACGCCTCGATCCGCCGGACCCGCTCGTCCGGGGTCACCGCGCGCGCCGCCGTGGCCCGACGTGGCCGGACGGCGTTGGCCATGACGACGGCGATGTACGGGAGGACGATTGCGAGCGCCGCCGCGACCCAGCGCACCCAGCCCTCGGTGACGACGGCGAGGAGGAAGCACGCCGTCCTGACCCCCATCGTGAAGAGGTAGCGGTGAAGTCGCGCGGCCTGTTCCTCCCGGGGGCTCTCGGGGACCGACGTCACCGACTGCGGTACCTCGTGCTGCTGGCTCACCACTCCACGATACGCCGGGGGACGGGGGAGGACCCGGGCGGACCCGGCTCGGGTCGGCCCGTCGCGCGACCCGGGGGTCGTCCACTAGCGTCGGGACCGCACCCTCCGCCCGCCCCGGCCGGGTCACCGCCCCCGTCGCGGCGTCCCGCAGCC
Organism: uncultured Actinomycetota bacterium; assembly: GCA_963783735.1. Classification (GTDB taxonomy): domain Bacteria; phylum Actinomycetota; class Actinomycetes; order Actinomycetales; family Dermatophilaceae; genus CAWDAQ01. The sequence goes on from CAWAOO010000007.1 coordinate 143,127, forward strand.
GGGGCCGGGCGGGCCGCGCCGCCGTCCCCTCGAGCACCAGGAGCGCCATGACCGAGCCACGCACCGTCCTCGTCACCGGAGGCAACCGAGGGATCGGCCTCGCCATCGCCCGAGCGTTCGCCGAGGCGGGGGACCGCGTCGCCGTGACGACCCGGTCCGGGCAGGCCCCGGACGGCCTCGTCGGGGTGACCTGCGACGTCACCGACAGTGCGTCCGTCGACGCGGCCTTCGACGACGCCGAGGAGAAGCTCGGCGGCCCGGTCGAGGTGCTCGTCGCCAACGCCGGGATCACGAAGGACACCCTCCTCATGCGGATGACCGACGAGGAGTTCGACTCGGTCGTCGACACCAACCTCGCCGGCGCGTTCCGGTGCGCCCGCCGCGCGAGCAAGGGGATGATCCGCCGGCGCAAGGGCCGGATCATCCTCATCTCGAGCGTCGTCGGGCTCTACGGGTCCCCGGGGCAGACGAACTACGCCTCGAGCAAGGCCGGGCTCGTCGGCCTCGCCCGCTCGATCACCCGCGAGCTCGGCGGCCGGGGCATCACGGCGAACGTCGTCGCCCCCGGGTTCGTCGAGACCGAGATGACCGCCGAGCTCCCCCAGGAGCGGCAGGACACCTACCGGGCGACGATCCCCGCGGGGCGCTTCGCCCGCCCCGAGGAGATCGCCGCGACGGTCCGGTTCCTCGCCTCCGACGAGGCCGGGTACATCACCGGGGCCGTCATCCCCGTCGACGGCGGACTCGGTATGGGCCACTGAGCCCGGGACCGACCGACCTCCCACCCAGACCCGCGTCCGGTCACGGACGCCTCCCGACCAGCGAGCGAGGACGAGACGACATGCTGCTCAAGGACAAGAAGCTGCTCATCACGGGAGTCCTCATGGACTCCTCGATCGCCTTCCACGTGGCCAAGCTCGCCCAGGAGGAGGGCGCCGAGGTGGTCCTCACCTCCTTCGGGCGGACGATGAAGATCACCCAGGCCATCGCCCGCCGGCTCCCGACGACGCCCCCGGTCGTCGAGCTCGACGTCACCGACGAGGACCACCTCGCCTCCCTCGCGGAGCGGCTCGGGGAGCACGTCGACCACCTCGACGGCGTCCTCCACTCGATCGGCTTCGCCCCGCCCGGAGCGTTCTCCTTCCTCGACGGGACGTGGGAGGACGTCTCGACGGCTGTCCACGTCTCGGCGTACTCCCTCAAGGCGCTCGGGAGCGCGACGCTGCCGCTCATGACCGGCGGCGGCAGCCTCGTCGGCCTCACCTTCGACGCCCGGTACGCGTGGCCGGTCTACGACTGGATGGGGGTGGCCAAGGCGGCCTTCGAGTCGACGAACCGGTACCTCGCGCGCGACCTCGGCCCCCAGCGGGTGCGGTGCAACCTCGTCGCTGCAGGGCCGATCCGGACGACCGCCGCGAAGTCCATCCCCGGCTTCGAGCAGTTCGAGGAGGTCTGGGACACCCGGGCGCCACTGGGGTGGGACGTCACCGACGCCGTGCCGGCCGCCCGGGCCTGCGTCGCGCTCATGTCCGACTGGTTCCCGGCGACCACGGGCGAGATCGTCCACGTCGACGGGGGCGTGCACGCCATGGGCCAGTAGCGACCCTCACTCGTCGGCGATGCCGCCGTCGAGGACGCTGAGGACGGCGTTGCCGGTGCCGGCGTCGGCCGCGTCGGCCTCCTCGACCTCGTCCCGGCTGATCCCGAGGAGGAAGAGGACGGCGTCGAGGTAGGGGACGTTGACCGACGCCTGCGCCTGCGCCCGGACGACGGGCTTGGCGTTGAACGCGATCCCGAGCCCGGCGGCGGCGAGCATGTCGAGGTCGTTCGCCCCGTCGCCGATGGCCACCGTCCGAGAGAGGGGGAGCCCGGCCTCGGCGGCGAACCGCCGGAGCGCCGCCGCCTTCGCCGGGCGGTCGACCACGTCGCCGAGGACCCGCCCGGTGAGCCGCCCGCCCTCGACCTCGAGGGCGTTCGCGTGGGCGTGGTCGATCCCGAGCTCGCGGGCGAGCTCGCCGACGACCTCGATGAACCCCCCCGAGACGACCCCGACGGTGAACCCGAGCCGCTTGAGGGTCCGCACGAGGGTCCGTGCCCCCGGGGTGAGCCGGACCGCCTCCCTGACCTCGTCGAGGACCGACACCGGGAGCCCCTCGAGGACGGCCACCCGGGCCCGGAGGCTCTCGGCGAAGTCGAGCTCTCCCGCCATCGCCCTGGCGGTCACCGCCGCGACCTCCGCGGCCCGGCCGGCGTGCGCCGCGAGGAGGTCGATGACCTCGTCCTGGATGAGCGTCGAGTCGACGTCCATGACGACGAGACGCCGCCCACGGCGGGCGAGGCCGGCGGGGGACACGGCGATGTCGACCCCGCGGGCGTGCGCGGTGAGCGCGAGCTCGGTCCGGAGCCGGTCGACGTCGGCGCCGGAGACATCGAGCTCGACGGTCGTCACCGGGTAGCGGGACAGCCGGCGGATCCGGTCGATGTTCGCCCCGTGGGCGGCGACGTGGGCGGTGACCGCGGCGAGGTCGGCCGCGACGAGCGGAGCGCCGAGGACGACGACGGCGGCCCGGCCGGTCGGCCGGCGGCGGGTGTCCCCGGTCCCCGGCTCGGTACGGACGTCGAGCCCGAGCTCGGCCCCGACGGCGTCGACGACGCTCCGGAGCTCCCCGGGGTCGCCCGTCGGGACGAGGAGCACCGCGAGCGTGAGGTGCCCGCGCACGAGCACCTGCTCGACGTCGAGGACCTCGGCGCCGAGCGGAGCGACGGCGTCGAAGAGCCGGTTCGACACCCCGGGACGGTCGTCACCGCTGAGGGTGACGAGGACGGTCGACCGGGCCGCGTCGCCGGGCGCCGTCGAGGGAGGGGAGGAGGGGCTGGTCGGGCGCTCGGTGCTCACCCGGAGACGGTACGCAGCACGCTCACCCGCCTGCGCGCGAGTCTCGCCATCCGACGAGGTCACGCAGCGGCCCGAGGTCGTAGTCCGGCCCGCCGACCCCGACGGTGAGCAGCCGGGTGCCGACGGCGTGGAGCTCCTCGGCGGAGGCCGCGACGTCCCCCGGGGGGAGACCCCGGCGGAGCGCTCGATCTCCGCAGGGTCGCGGCCGACCTCCGCGCACCATGCGTCGAGAACCTCGTGCTTGTGGGCGACCGTCGCCGCGTCGCCGAACCCGTGCCAGATGTCGGCGTGCTCGGCGACGATCCGGAGCGTCTTGCGCTCCCCGCCACCGCCGACGAGGACGGGGATGTCCCGGGTCGGCGGCGGGACGAGCCGCGCCCAGCGGTCCGTGATCGTCGGGAGGTCACCGGCGAGCGCGTCGAGCCGCCTCCCGGCGGTGCCGAAGTCGTACCCGTACTCGGTGTAGTCCCGCTCGAACCACCCCGAGCCGATCCCGAGGATGAGCCGACCGCCGCTGATGTGGTCGACCGTCCGGGCCATGTCGGCGAGGAGGTTGGGGTTGCGGTAGCTGTTGCACGTGACGAGGGCGCCGATCTCGACCCGTTCGGTCGCCTCCGCCCACGCCCCGAGAGTCGTCCAGCACTCGAAGTGCGCGCCGTCCGGGTCCCCGTACAGCGGGAAGAAGTGGTCCCACGTGAAGACGACGTCGGCGCCGACCTCCTCGGCCTGGGCGCACGCCCGACGGATCGCGGCGTACTCCGCCTGCTGCGGCTGGAGCTGGACCCCGACCCGGACCGGCCGGTCCCGGGAGGCCGAAGCGGCGTCGGCGCTGTCGCCGCGGTCGGCGCGCCCGTCGTTCGCCGCGGTCACAACGAGACGTCCTGGCCCTTGCCGATGACGGTGAGGCCGGACTCGGTGACGACGAAGCCGCGCTCGCGGTCGTGGTCCGGGTCGACCCCGATCCGGGCGCCGTCGGGAACGACGACGTTCTTGTCGATGATCGCCTTGCGGATCTCGGTGTTCCGGCCGACCTGGACGCCGTCGAGCAGGACGCTGTCGTCGATCGTCGTGTAGCTGTGGACGTGGACCCGGGGGGCGATGACCGACCCGGTGACCCGGGCCCCGGAGATGACGACTCCGGGGGAGACCGCGCTGTTGAGCGCCTCCCCGAAGCGGCCCTGGGCGCCGTGGACGAACTTCGCCGGCGGGTAGGGGCCGTAGTCGGTGTAGATCGGCCAGTCGTAGTTGTAGAGGTTGAACACCGGGTGGACCGAGACGAGCTCCATGTGGGCGTCGTAGTAGGAGTCGAGCGTGCCGACGTCACGCCAGTACCCCCGGTCCCGGTCGGTCGATCCGGGGACGTCGTTGTCCTTGAAGTCGTAGACCCAGCCGTCGCCCTCGGTGACGAAGGCCGGGACGATGTCCCCGCCCATGTCGTGCTTGCTCCCCTCGCGCTCCTGGTCGCGGGTGACGGCGTCGACGAGGACGTCGGCGTCGAAGACGTAGTTGCCCATCGACGCGAGGACCTCGCCGGGGGAGTCGGGCAGCCCGACGGCGTCGGTCGGCTTCTCCCGGAACGCCCCGATCCGGCGCCGCTCCTCCCGGTCGACCTCGATGACGCCGAACTGGTCGGAGAGCGCGATCGGCTGCCGGATCGCCGCGACGGTGACGCCGGCGCTCGTGTCGATGTGCTGCTGGACCATCTGGGAGAAGTCCATCCGGTACACGTGGTCGGCCCCGACGACGACGACGATGTCCGGCTTCTCGTCCCGCAGGACGTTGAGGCTCTGGAAGATCGCGTCGGCACTGCCGAGGTACCAGCGCTTCCCGACCCGCTGCTGGGCGGGGATCGGGGCGATGTAGTTGCCGAGCATCGTCGACATCCGCCACGTCTTCGTCACGTGGGTGTCGAGGCTGTGCGACTTGTACTGGGTGAGGACGACGACCTTGAGGTAGCGGCTGTTGACGACGTTGCTCAGCGCGAAGTCGATGAGCCGGTAGATGCCCCCGAAGGGGACCGCGGGTTTGGCCCGGTCCGCGGTGAGCGGCATGAGTCGCTTCCCCTCCCCGCCGGCGAGGACGATTGCGAGGACCTTGGGACCACCTGATCGATACGCCATGGTGCAGACCCTAGGGACATTGAGTGCTCGCGGCGACCCTTCCGAGCGGACTAGTCTCGCGGACATGCGAGTCGACATCCTCAGCAAGGAGTACCCGCCCGCCGTCTACGGGGGGGCGGGCGTCCACGTCGCCGAGCTCGTCCGGGCGCTCCGCGCCCGGGGCGACGTCCACGTCAACGTCCGGTGCTTCGGCGACCCGCGGGACGAGGAGGGCACGACCGGCTACCCCGACCTCCCCTCGCTCTCCGGGGCGAACGCCGCCGTCCGGACGATGGGGGTCGACCTCGGGATGGCCGACGACTGCGTCGGCGCCGACCTCGTCCACTCCCACACGTGGTACGCGAACTTCGGCGGACACGTCGCCTCGCTCCTCGGGGGGATGCCGCACGTCGTCTCCGCGCACAGCCTCGAGCCGCTGCGTCCGTGGAAGGCCGAGCAGCTCGGCGGCGGCTACCGGGTGTCCTCGTGGGTGGAGCGGACGGCGTACGAGTCCGCGGCCGCGGTCATCGCGGTGAGCGAAGGGATGCGCCGCGACGTCCTCCGGAGCTACCCGGACGTCGACCCCGCCCGGGTCCACGTCGTCCACAACGGCATCGACAGCGAGCTGTGGTCCCGTCGTCCGGACGAGGACACGGTGCGCCGGCACGGCGTCGACCCGGACCGGCCCTCGGTCGTGTTCGTCGGACGGATCACCCGGCAGAAGGGCCTGCCGTACCTGCTCCGTGCCGCCCGGGAGCTGCCCCCGGACGTCCAGCTCGTCCTCTGTGCGGGCGCGCCGGACACCCCGGAGATCAAGTCCGAGGTCGAGGCCCTGCTCGCGACCCTCCGCGCCGAGCGGGACGGCGTCGTGTGGATCGCCGAGATGCTCCCCCGGGACGAGGTCGTCGCCCTCCTCAGCGCCGCGACCGTCTTCGCGTGCCCGTCCGTGTACGAGCCGCTCGGCATCGTCAACCTCGAGGCCATGGCGTGCGAGGCCCCCGTGGTCGCGACCGCGACCGGCGGCATCCCCGAGGTCGTCGTCGACGGCGAGACCGGGTGGCTCGTCCCCATCGAGCAGGTCCCCGACGGCACCGGCACGCCGGCCGACGAGGACCGGTTCGTCGCGGACCTCGCCGCGGCCCTCACCGACGCCGTGAGCGACACCGACCGGGCCCGGCGGATGGGGGTCGCCGGGCGGGGGCGAGCGGTGTCCGACTTCTCCTGGGACACGATCGGGGACCGCACCCTCGAGGTCTACCAGGCGGTCCTCGGGTCGTAGCGAGCCGCGCGGGCGCGACCGTCAGCGGACGCGCTGGCCCGTCCACCCGGCGAGCGCGGCGCAGCCGGCGTTCGTCGCGTCGGCGAGCGCCTGGTCGGACGCCCGCGCGAGCCGCCGGAGCGCCGCCGCGCGGCGGGCGGCGGTGGCGACGTCGAGGGCGCCGTCGGGGCCGTCGAGGGCGACCCGGGCGGCCCCGGCCGCCGTCCCCGCGAGCTGGAGGATCCGCTGGACCCGGGCGGGGACGCCCGCGGGCAGGCCCCAGCGCCCGCCGAGCTCGGCGTCGGCGGACTCCCGGGCCAGGGCCGACGCGAACGGCCGGCCCCCGACGCTCGTCAGCTCCTCGGTGACGTCGATGAGGGCCCCCCGGAAGCGCCGTTCGACGTCGGCGACGTCGAGGGCCTCGACCCGGTGCCGGGGGACCGGGTCGGACGCGTGCGCCCGCCAGTGGACGAGCGTCCCCCGCTCGGTCGGGGAGCCGTACTCACCGACCTGCGGGACGAGCATCCCCCCGATCCCCGGGACGAAGACGCACTCGCCGGCGTCGGTCGCCGCGGCCACCGCCTCGGTCGACGCGGCCGGGAGGCCGACGACGTCGCCGGGCGCGGGGAGGGCGCAGAGCAGGGCCGCCTCCCCGAGGTCGCGCCACACCGTGAGCCGCGAGAGGTCCCCCTCGACGTGGTCGACGTCGGGCAGGGCGGCGGCGACGGCGTCCGCGACGACCCCGCCCCGCCGCCAGGCAGCGGTCACCCAGAGGGCGACACGCACGGAGGCGGGCAGCTCGGACACCGCGCCATCGTATGCCGGGATGTGAACTAGGGTGACGCACCATGAGCGACGTCCTTGCCCTCGCCGGCGTCACCGTCGTGCGCGGCGAGTCACGACTCCTGAGCGACATCGACTGGGAGGTCGAGGAGGGCCAGCGCTGGGTCGTCCTCGGCCCCAACGGGGCGGGCAAGACCACCCTCCTCCAGCTCGCCGCGGGCCGGCTGCACCCGACCATCGGCGTCGCCGGGGTCCTCGGCGAGGTCCTCGGCGCCGTCGACGTCTTCGAGCTCCGTCCCAGGATCGGCCTCGCGTCCGCGGCACTCGCCGACCGGATCCCCTCCGGGGAGCGGGTCGGCGACGTCGTCGTCACCGCGTCCTACGGCGTCGTCGGACGCTGGCGGGAGCCCTACGACGACCTCGACCACGGTCGGGCCATGGAGCTCCTCGCTGCGCTGGGCGCCGAGCACCTCCTCGACCGCCGCTACGGCACGCTCTCCGAGGGCGAGCGCAAGCGCGTCCAGATCGCCCGCGCCCTCATGACCGACCCCGAGCTCATGCTCCTCGACGAGCCCGCCGCCGGGCTCGACCTCGCCGGCCGGGAGGACCTCGTCGCCCGCCTCGGGGTCCTCGCGGGGGACCTCGCTGCGCCCGCCCTCGTCCTCGTCACCCACCACGTCGAGGAGATCCCGCCGAACTTCACCGACGTCCTCCTCCTCCGCGAGGGACGGGTCGTCGCCCAGGGCCCCCTCGATCTCTGCCTCACCGAGGAGAACCTCTCCGCGACCTTCGGGATGCCCCTGCTCCTCGAGCGACACGGGGACCGCTGGAGCGCCCGCGCCGCCCCGAGGGCGTGACGAACGCATAGGCTGGTCCCACCAGCGGGTCGGAGGGGAGGGCCATGACGTTCCTGGCAGACAACCAGTGGCTGGTGTGGCTCGCCATCGCCCTCGTCCTCGCGGCGATCGAGACCCTCACCGTCGACTTCATGTTCGTCATGCTCGCCGGCGGTGCCCTGGCGGCGAGCGTCGCCGCGGCGATCGGCCTGCCCTACCCCCTCCAGGTCGTCATCGGCGTCGTCGTCGCGATCCTCCTCCTCGCCGCCGTCCGGCCCCTCCTCAAGCGCCGGTTCATGCGCGGTGAGGGTGGCCGCGGGATCGGCGCACGGAGCCTCGTCGGGCGGCGCGCCTGGGTGCTCCAGCCGGTGAGCGAGACCGACGGACGGGTCAAGCTCGCCGGCGAGACGTGGTCGGCCCGGGTCGCCGACGGCGCCCGGCCGTGCGAACCGGGCCAGGAGGTCTGGGTCGCCGCGATCCAGGGGGCCATCGCGATCGTCAGCGCGGAGCCCCCCGTGCCCGAGCCCGACGACCCGCCACCGACCGAGCCCGGAAGCTGGGGGTCACGCTGAGCGGGCCTCGTCCGCCGTCCCGTACGCCATCCGTCCTCGTCACCGGGGGGAAGCAGGGCACCGCCCTGCGAGAGAAAGGAAGAACGCCATGGTCGGACTCATCGTCCTCGGGCTGCTCGTCGTCTTCGCCGTCATCCTGCTCGTCCGGACGGTCCGGATCGTCCCGCAGCAGACGTCCCTCATCATCGAGCGGCTCGGCCGGTACTCCCGCACGCTCGAGGGGGGAATCCACTTCCTCGTCCCGTTCGTCGACAAGGTCCGGGCGAACGTCGACCTCCGTGAGCAGGTTGTCAGCTTCCCGCCGCAGCCGGTCATCACGTCGGACAACCTCGTCGTCAACATCGACACGGTCATCTACTACTCGGTCATCGACGCGAAGTCCGCAGTGTACGAGATCGCGAACTTCATCCAGGGTATCGAGCAGCTCACCGTGACGACGCTGCGCAACGTCATCGGCTCGCTCGACCTCGAGCAGACCCTGACGAGCCGCGACCAGATCAACGGCCAGCTCCGCGGGGTCCTCGACGAGGCGACCGGCAAGTGGGGGATCCGGGTCAACCGGGTCGAGCTCAAGGCGATCGACCCGCCGCTGTCGGTGCAGGAGTCGATGGAGAAGCAGATGAAGGCCGAGCGCGAGCGCCGGGCCCAGATCCTCTATGCCGAGGGGACGAAGCAGTCGGCGATCCTCACCGCCGAGGGGGAGAAGCAGAGCCAGATCCTCTACGCCGAGGGGTCGGCGCAGGCCAGGGTGCTCGAGGCCCAGGGCCAGGCGCGTGCGATCCAGCAGGTGTTCGACGCGATCCACCGCGGGCGGCCGACCCAGAAGCTCCTCGCCTACCAGTACCTCCAGGTCCTCCCGCAGATCGCGAACGGGGACTCGAACAAGATGTGGATCATCCCGAGCGAGCTCACCGACGCCCTCCGGGGCATCAGCGGCGCCCTCGGCGGGGACGGGGGTCCGCGCGGGGACGGGGACGACGAGGAGGACTGGGTGGACCCCGGCGACCACGTCGCCAACCCCTTCGACGAGACCGTCCTCGAGGACCCGGCCGCTGCCCTCGCGGAGGCCCGGGGTGAGGCCGGGCGGGCGAGCCAGGAGGCCACCGAGCACGCCACCCCGACCTCGCGGGTCCAGCCGCGGGCGGCACGCCCGGCCGACGCCGTCCCCCCCGCCCCGCGACGCGACCCGACGCAGGCACCGGCCCCGCCGGCCGGCGGCGAGGACGCCACCGCCGAGCCCGGCGGGGCCTCCGAGCCCGGCGCTGCGGAGCCCGGCCAGCGGTAGCCGCCGGCGCCGCCCCCGGGCGTCGGCGCTGGTCAGCCGTCGCTAGGGTGATCCGGTGTCCGTGCTCCACGCCCTCGCCATCTTCGCCGCCGGCGTCGGCGCGGGGACGATCAACACGATCGTGGGGTCCGGGACGCTCATCACCTTCCCGACGCTCCTCTTCTTCGGCTACCCGCCGATCCCCGCCAACATGTCGAACAGCATCGGCCTCGTCGCCGGCGGCGTCTCGGGGGTGCACGGCTACCGGCACGAGCTCGTCGGGGCCGGTCCGACGGTCCGGCGACTCCTGCCGATGTCCCTCCTCGGGGCAGCGGCGGGGGCGCTCCTGCTCCTCTGGCTCCCGCCGTCGGCGTTCGCGACGATCGTCCCCGTCCTCATCCTCGTCGGGATGCTCCTCGTCGTCGTCGGGCCGCGGCTCCAGCGGGCGGCGTTCGCCCGGCACGCCGAGGCCGGCCGCGCGCCCGGCTGGCACCTGCCCGTCATGATGGTCGGCGTCCTCCTCGCGGGTGTCTACGGCGGGTACTTCGGCGCCGCCCAGGGCGTGCTGCTCATCGGCATCCTCAGTGCACTGAGCACCGAGCCGCTCCAGCGGCTCAACGGGTACAAGAACGTCCTCGGGACGGTCGTCAACGCGGTCGCCGCCGTCGTCTTCATGGTGGTCGCCTGGGAGGGCATCGTCTGGCCGGTCGCCGGGCTCATCGCCCTCGGGGCGCTCGTCGGCGGCCGGGTCGGGGCGACGGTGGGCCGGCGCCTCCCGCCGGTCGCCCTCCGCGGCGTCATCGTCGTCATCGGAGCCGTCGCCGTCGTCAACATGGTCCTCGGGTGACCGGCACCGTCCTCGCCCTCGGCCTCGTCGTCGCGCTCGGTGCGCTCGTCCAGTCCTCGGTCGGGTTCGGCCTCGCCGTCGTCGCCGCGCCGGTCGTCGTCCTCGCCGACCCCGGCCTCATGCCGGTCTCGCTCCTCGTCTGCGGTTTCGTCCTCCCCCTCGTCCAGCTCGTCCACGGCCCGCGGGACATCGCGTGGCCGCTGCTCCGGTGGGCCCTGCTCGGTCGAGTCCTCCTCACCCCCGTCGGGGTCGCCCTCGTCGCCGTCCTGCCCGTCAACGCCATCGCGGGGACGGTCGGCGTCCTCGTCCTCCTCGCCGTGCTCGCCTCGGTCCGGGCGGTCGAGGTGCGCGCGGTCCCTCGGACGGCGTTCGCCTCCGGCCTCGTCACGGGGGTCTCCGGGACCGCGGCAGCGGTCGGGGGGCCGTTCTTCGCCCTCGTCCTCCAGCACGAGGACCCGGTCCGGGTCAGGAGCACGCTCGCGGCGTTCTTCGTCGGCGGGTCGTCGGTCGCGCTCCTCTCGCTCGCGGTCGCCGGGCAGGTCGGCCGTGCGCAGCTGCTCGCCGGGGCGGTGTGGGTGCCGTTCCTCCTCGCCGGTCACGCCGCGGGCGGGCCGCTCCGCCGCCGGATCGACCGCCGCGCCCTCCGAGCCGGGGTCCTCGTCCTCGCCGTTGTCGCGAGCGTCAGCGTCCTCGCCCGCGCGCTGACCGCCTAGCGCGCCGCCGTAGGGTCGGGCCGTGCCGACGACGATCACCGACCCCGCCGACGAGCGGCTCGCCGACTACGTCCGCCTCACCGACGTCGCGCTCCGACGGCGGGCCGAGCCCGAGCGGGGGCTCTACATCGCCGAGTCCGAGAAGGTCATCCGCCGCGCCCTCGCGGCCGGGCACCGTCCCCGCTCCTACCTCATGGCCGAGCGGTGGCTCACCGACCTCGCCGACGTCGTCGCCCGGGCCGAGGGGGAGGGGGTCCCCGTGTTCGTCGGCGACCGCGACGTCATCGAGCGCCTCACCGGGTTCCACCTCCACCGGGGGGCGCTCGCGTCGATGCAGCGGCCGGCGCTCCCCGCCGTCGCTGCTCTCCTCGCCGGCGCCCGGCGCGTCCTCGTCCTCGAGGACGTCGTCGACCACACGAACGTCGGGGCGGTGTTCCGCAGTGCCGCCGCGCTCGGGGTCGACGCCGTCCTCGTCACCCCACGGTGCGCCGACCCGCTCTACCGTCGCTCGGTCCGGGTCTCGATGGGGACGATCTTCCAGGTCCCGTGGACGAGGGTCGAGCCGTGGCCGGAGTCGATCAGCGAGCTCCGGGCGCTCGGGTTCACCGTCGCCGCGCTCGCGCTCGCCGACGACGCCGTCCCGCTCGACGAGCTCGCCGCGGACCCGCCGGGCAGGCTCGCCCTCGTCCTCGGCACCGAGGGGGACGGACTCTCCCGCGGCACCCTCGCCGAGGTCGACCTCACCGTGACGATCCCGATGGCCGCCGGCGTCGACTCCCTCAACGTCGCGGCAGCGGGGGCGGTGACGGCGTGGGCGCTCCGACCGGGACGGTGAGCCGCCGCACGGGAGCCGCCGCTCAGGATGCGGGGAGCTCGGAGGTCCCGGTGAGCATCGCCCGCCCGAGGGTGTGGAAGCCGACGTTGAAGGCCGCGACGGTGTCGAGGGCGTGGACGACGAAGAGGTAGCGGTGCCGGCGGTCCCCGGCGGGCGTCGGGGCGCCGGGGGACGGTGAACGCCGTCACCGGCGGGAGGAGGTCGTAGGGGTTGGGCGCGACGGGCCGGTCGAGACTCATGGTCCCGACGATCGGGGAGAGGGCCGGTGGCGGGCCCTCTCCCCACCCCCGGACCGGCCACCCTGGCCGGCCGAGCCGTCCGGGTCTCGCGCCAGCGGACGAGCCGTCCGGGCCTCGCGCCAGCGGACGATCCGTCCGGGCCTCGCGTCAGCGGACGAGCCGGTCGTGGAGCCCGGCGAGCGCCGTCGCGGGGTCGCCGCAGACGCCGCCGTGGACGGGGCCCGGCTGGACGACGGTGCTCCGCGGGGCGCTGAGCCAGCCGAACCGCCTCCCGAGGCCGTCGAGGACAGGGCGCCCGGTGCCGGGCTCACCCGCACACACCCGCGCCACCGTCGCCAGGCTCGCCTCGACCGCGTCGACGTCGAGGTCGGGGAAGACGCAGCCGAGCCGGGTGCGGTCGAGGGACCAGCGGACGTCGAGGAAGTCGGCGGCCTGGCAGTGGAGGACGACGCCGACGTTGACGAACTCCTCCCGGTCGACCCGCGGCACGCACCGGAGGACGACGTACTGGTACGGGTGCCCGCTCACCGCGTGCCGCCCGGGAGCCATGCCTCGGGGGAGGCGAGCCGCGCCCGGAGGTGGTCCCGGTAGGCCCGGCGGGCGGCCTCGGGGTCGGCGAGCCAGTCGGTCGGCTCGAGCCAGCCGTCGGGCACGGCCGCGAGGATGTCCTCGAGGGCGGCGTCGGTGAGCCGGGGGGCGAGCCGGGCGTGGGCGGCGGGGACGTCCCCGGCGACGTCGGCCAGGACGTGCCGGCTCGCGTCGAACGGCTGCCGGGCGAACCGGGCCGGGTCCGGGGCCCGGCCCGGCCAGGCGTGGTGGAAGTACAGGGCGGCGCCGTGGTCGATCGCCCAGACGTCGCGGTGCCAGACGAGGAGGTTCGGGTTGCTCCACGTACGGTCCGGGTTCGCGGTGAGGGCGTCAAGCCAGACGAGCTCGGCCGCGGTCGTCGCGTCCGGGGTGCGGGCACCGTCGTACCCGAAGGCCCCGGGGAGGAAGTCGACGCCGAGGTTGCTCCCGAGGCTTGCGGCGAGGAGGTCCTGGACCTCCTCGTCGGCCTCGTACCGGGCGATGGCGTCGGTGAGCTCGAGGACGACGAGCCGGGGGACTCGGATCCCGAGCAGCCGGGCGAGCTCGCCGACGACGACCTCGGCGACGAGGACCTTGAGCCCCTGCCCGGCGCCCCGGAACTTCGCGACGTACGTCCCCCAGTCGTCCGCCTCGACGACGCCCGGGAGGGAGCCTCCCTCGCGGAGGGGGGTGACGTAACGGGTGGCGCTGACACGGGCGAGCACACCCGCAGCGTAGTGGCGCGGGGACGGGGCGCCGGGAGGCTCCCGCCCCCGCGTCGGGTCGCGGGGTGCGCGCGGGTCAGACGTCGGCGGCTGCGACGTACTCGGCCTCCTCGACCGAGTGGGTCGCGGGGGCGCCGTGGCCCTCGCCGCCGTCGACGTCGCGCAGGATCGACCGGGAGGCGGTGAGGACGAGCGCGGCGACGACGACGGCGCCCGCACCGACCCAGAACGGCGCGTGGACGCTGACGTTCTCGCCGAGCGTGCCCGCCAGCCACGGGGCGACGGCGCCTCCGGTGAACCGGACGAAGCTGTACGCCGACGACGCGATGCCGCGCTCGACCGGCGCCGCCTTCATGACGGTCTCGGTGATGAGCGTGTTCGTGATCCCGAGGAACCCACCCGCGACGACGACCCCGACGACGAGGACGGGCCTGCTCCCGGTCCACACGGCCATCACGGCGAGGATGACGGCGAACCCGAGGAGGGCGCCGATGACGCCGGGAACCGTCCCGACCCGGCGCTGGATCCACGGGGCGGCGATGACCGAGGTGACCGCGAGGAGGAGGCCCCAGCCGAAGAAGACGAGCCCGACCCGGTGGGCGTCGAGGTCGAGCGGGAACGGGGTGAAGGCGAGCAGGGTGAAGAAGCCGAAGTTGTAGAGCATCGCGGTGATCCCGACCATGAGGAGGCTGCGGTGGCCGAGGGCCCGCAGCGGGGCGCCCATCGGCGTCGGGGCGCCCGCGGGCGGGGTCGCGGGGAGGGCGAGGATGGTCCCGACGAGGGCGATCGTCATGAGGACGGCGACGCCGAAGAACGGGGCCCGCCACGAGATCGAGCCGAGCTCGCCCCCGAGGAGGGGGCCGGTGGCGATGCCGAGCCCGAGCGCCGCCTCGAAGAGGATGATCGCCTGGCCGACCGATCCCTTCGCGGACCGGACGATCGTCGCGAGCGCGGTGGCGATGAACAGGGCGTTGCCGAGCCCCCAGACGGCCCTCCAGCCGACGATGCCGCCGATGGAGTCGGACATCCCGGCGAGGGCGGAACCGACGATGATGATGACGAGGCCGGAGACGAGGGTGCGCTTCGCGCCGATCCGGCTCGAGACCCAACCGGTGACGAGCATGGCCACCCCCATGACGAGCATGTAGCTCGTGAAGAGGAGCGACACCTGCGACGGGGTGGCTCCGAGCTGGTCGGCGATGGGCTTGAGGATGGGGTCGACGAGGCCGATGCCCATGAACGCGATGACGCACGCGAAGGCGACGGTCCAGACCGTACGGGGTTGGCGGAGCATGAGGGAGTGGTCAGTCCTTCCGGTGGGGGGCCGCGGTGGGGGCGGCGAGGTCGAGGAGCTCCGTCATCGCGTCGACGGCGTCGGCGAGCCGCTCGAGCGTCGTCGTCGAGAGGCCGTGGAGCAGCGGGGCGACGGCCTCGACCCGGGCGCGCCGGACCCCGGCGAGGGCGTCCGCGCCGGCGGGGGAGAGCGCGACGACGGAGGCCCGGCGGTCGTCGGGGTCGGCGGTCCGGGTGAGCCAGCCGAGTGTCTCGAGGCGCTGGATCTGGGCGCTCATCGTCGGCTGGGTGCAGTGGTCGGCCTCGGCGAGGACGTTGACCCGGCTCGGGCCGAGCTCCTCGACGAGCGAGAGCAGCCGTGCCTGGGCGGGGGAGATGTCGAACCGGGCGCGGTGGCTCGCCCACCGGTTCACCCTCGCGACGGCCCGGAGGAGGTCGTCGCCGAGGGACTCGGGGTCGGGGGTCCGCGCACTCACCCGAACAATATAGAAAGCCTAACTATATGAATCAAGTCCGACCCTCGTCGGGTCGATGGGGCGGTCAGACGGCCCCACCGACGGCGCGGACGACCTCGAGGGTGTCGGCCTCGTCGGCGGTCTTGTCGTCCCGGTAGCGGAGCACCCGCGCGAACCGGAGCGCGACCCCGCCGGGGTAGCGGGTCGAGCGCTGGACCCCGTCGACGGCGACCTCGACGACCTGCTCCGGGCGCACGTGGACGACGCGCCCCTCGCGCCCGGTCTCGAGGCCGAGGAACCGCTCGGTCTGCCAGGTGAGGATCTCGTCGGTCATCCCCTTGAAGGTCTTGCCGAGCATGACGAACCCCGGGCCGTCGGCCGCCCGGGCGCCGAGGTGGATGTTCGACAGCAGCCCCCGTCGCCGGCCGCTGCCCCACTCGACGGCGAGGACGACGAGGTCGAGGGTGTGCCGGGGCTTGACCTTGACCCAGCCGCTCCCGCGCCGGCCGGCGGCGTACGGCGCCGCCGGGCTCTTGACGACGACTCCCTCGAGGCCGCGCTCGACCTGCTCGACGAAGAACCGCTCGACGTCCGCGAGCCCCTCGACCCGGACTCGGGGGACGAGCGCGGCCGCGGGGACGAGCCGGGAGAGCTCGGCGAACCGCTCGGCGGCGGGAGCGTCGACGAGGTCGCGGCCGTCGAGGTGGAGGATGTCGAAGAAGAACGGCGTCACCGGGACCTCCACCCGGAGGGTCTCCGGGTCCTGGCCGCTCGCGGTCCGGGCCCCGGTCACCTGGAAGGGCTCCGGACGGCCGGCCCCGTCGAGGGCGATCGCCTCGCCGTCGAGGACGACAGTGCGGGCGGGGAGGCCCAGGACGACCTCGACGACCTCGGGCAGGCGAGCGGTGACGTCCTCGAGGGACCGGGTGAAGAGGCGGACCTCGGCCCCGTCCCTGTGCGCCTGCACCCGGATCCCGTCGAGCTTGCCGTCGACGACGACCCCGCCGGGGACGGCGCCGGCGTGGCCGAGCGTGGCGAGGGCGGCGGCGGTGTCCGGCGCGGACGCGGCGAGCATCGGCCGGAGCGGCCGCCCGACCTCGAGTCGAACCTCGGCGAGGGCGTCCCGGCCCCCGCGGGCGGCGGCCTCGGCGACCGGGGCGGTGAGCCCGGCGAGCATGACGGCCCGCCGCACGTCCGGCTCGGGGACGTCGAACGCCCGGGCCACGGCGGCGAGCATGACGCCGTCCTGGGCGCCCTGCCGGAGGTCACCGGTCACGAGCCCATGGAGGAACGCCTGCTCCTCGGCCGTGGCGCGCCCGAAGAGGGCATCGACGGCGCCGCGCCGCCGAGCCGCCACCCCGGGACCGGCGAGCACGGCGAGGCCGGTGAGGGCCGCGTCGACCTCGGCGACATCGAGAGCGGCGGCGCCGGCCGGCGGCGGGAGGACGGCGAGCCCGCGCCAGCCAACGCCGACCCGGCGCTGGGGGAGGACGCCGGCGAGGTACGACGCGACGGCCGCGACCTCGTCGTCGCCGGCGGCCGCGAGGGCGGCGGCGACGGCTTCGGCCTTCGCGGTGCGGGAGGAGGTCGTGGCCACCCGGGCCGACGCCTCGACGACGTCGCGGAAGAGCATGCGCCCATTCTCCCCGCCCGCCGCCGACGGGGGGCCCGCACCGACCGGAACGGGCGATTTCGCGCCCGTTCGGAGTGCGTGTAATGTTCCCGTCGTCACGGGCCGTTCCCGCAGGGTCGGTGACCACCTCGTCCGGGTGGCGGAATAGGCAGACGCGCTAGCTTGAGGTGCTAGTCCCCGTATTAGGGGGTGGGGGTTCAAGTCCCCCCTCGGACACACTTCGGTCCCGGGTGCGTGCACCCGGGACCTTCGCACGCTGGGTGTTCCTCCGCCTGAGACGTCGGCGCCCCGGGGGTCAGCCCCGCCGCGGCAGTCCGCGGACGGGCATCTCGGCGCCTACGCCACCGGTCGCGTGCGCCTCGGCACCGCCGTACCGGGTCGCCCAGGGCCGCGCGCTCGCCCCGTGGGCGAGCACGCTGAGCAGGACCGTCACCGCGACGAGGGAGACGGCCGGGTCGGCGTCGGACCCCAGGCCCTCGAGCGCGAGCAGCGCGAAGACGAGCGAGGCGAGCCCCCGCGGGCCGAACCAGCCGACGAAGAGCACGGTCCTGCGGTCGAGCCCTGCGCCGAGCGTCGCGAGCGCGACGGGCACCATGCGGACCACCGTGAGGGAGGCCGCGGCATAGCCGACCTCGGCGAGCGAGAGGTCCCGCGCAACGAGCGGGACCGCGACCGCCCCGAACACGAGCCACACCAGGAGCGAGAGCAGGCCGCTCGTCTGCTCGATGAACACCAGCTCGTGCCGGCCGCGAGGGCCGGCGGCCGACCCGAACGCGAGACCACCGCAGAAGGCGGCGACGAACCCGTTGCCCCCGAGCGCCACCGACGCACCCCAGGCGCCGACGGCGAGGGCGAGCACGGCGACCCCGGAGAAGTCCTCGGCCGCCCACCCGCGCGCCCGGGCCCGCCGGAGCAGTCGCCCGCCCACCGCGCCGAGCACGATTCCGACGGCCGCGCCGAGGACGAGCTCCCAGGCCGCCGACCCCGGGCCGACGGCACCCGCGGCCTGCTCCTCCGAGGCCGCCGCGGCCACCGCGAGCGCGACGACCGGGGTGACGACGCCGTCGTTGAGCCCGCTCTCGACGGTGAGCAGCCGGCGCACCGGCAGCGGCACGGCCGGGTTCGTCACCACCGGCACCCCGAGGGCGGCGTCGGTGGGCGCGAGTGCCGCCCCGACGAGGAGCGCCAGCCACGGGTCGAGACCCGGGACCAGCCACAGCGCGGCCCCCCACCCGGCGAGCACGGTCAGCGGGAGGCCGACCCCGAGCAGGCGCAGGTAGAGGCCGGCGTCCCCGCGCAGGTCGCGGGCGCGCACCCGGGCTGCGTCCGCGAACAGGACCCAGACGAGGGTGACCTCGAGCAGTGGACGGAGGGTCTCGGGGGCCTCGGGTGCCCGCAGCAGCCCGAGCCCGCCGAGGGCGGCGCCGGCGAGGACGAAGATGATCGGGGCGGTGAGGTCCGCACGCTGCAGCCGGGCCGACACGAGCCCCCAGAGGAAGACCGTCGCCGCGACGACGGCGACCGCGCTCAGGTCCACGGCCTCCCTCCTCCCAGCCCGTCGACGGCCAATCCTCGGGCGAGCGCGGCGGATGCGAATCGCCCGCAGCGGGTGAGGTCCTACAGTGGCACGCATGTCTGCCAGCCCCGACGCCGTGCCCTCCGACGCGCCCTCGCCGCTCCGCCCCGAGGACGAGGTCGTCCGGATCTGCCAGGAGCTCATCCGGATCGACACGAGCAACTACGGGGACGGGAGAGGGCCCGGCGAGCGCAAGGCCGCGGAGTACGTCGTCGCCCGGCTGCGTGAGGTCGGCCTCGAGCCGACGGTCGTCGAGAGCGAGCCCGGGCGCCTCAGCGTCGTCGTCCGGATCGAGGGCGCGGACCGCTCCCGACCCGGGCTCGCGGTCCACGGTCATCTCGACGTCGTCCCTGCGCACGCCCCCGACTGGCAGGTCGACCCGTTCGGCGGCGAGGAGCGCGACGGCTGCATCTGGGGCCGCGGCGCGGTCGACATGAAGGACATGGTGGCGATGATGCTCGCGAACGTCCGCCACCTCGCGAGGACGGGGACGAAGCCGCCGCGCGACCTCGTCGTCGTCTTCTTCGCCGACGAGGAGGCGGGTGGCGTCCTCGGCTCGCACCATCTCGTCGAGCACCACCCCGAGCTCCTCGAGGGCGTGAGCGAGGCGATCAGCGAGGTCGGGGGGTACAGCGTCACCCTGCCCGGGGCCGGCGCCGAGCCGCGCCGGGCCTACCTCCTCCAGACCGCGGAGAAGGGCATCGCCTGGCTCCGGCTCACCGCTCACGGGCGGGCGGGGCACGGTTCGGTCCCCAACGACGAGAACGCCGTCGTCAGGCTCGCCGGGGCGGTCGCCCGGATCGACGCCCACACGTGGCCGCGCGAGTACGTCGCGAGCGTCCGCAAGCTCCTCGACGGCCTGAGCGAGCTCACCGGGACGCCGTACACCGACGACGACCTCGACCCCCTCCTCGACCATCTCGGCGGAGCCCAGGGCTTCGTCCGCGGGACCCTCCAGGACACGGCGAACTTCACGATGCTCGCCGGGGGGTACAAGCACAACGTCATCCCCCAGACGGCGAGCGCGAGCCTGGACTGCCGGTTCCTCCCCGGCCACGACGGGGACCTCCTCGCGACGATCCGCGACCTCGCCGGCGAACACGTCGACGTCGAGGTCCTCCACCACGACATCGCCCTCGACGCGCCGTCCGAGGGCCCCCTCGTCGACGCGATGCGGGCGGCGCTCCTCGCCGAGGACCCCGGGGCCGAGATCCTCCCGTACTGCCTCTCCGGGGGGACGGACAACAAGGCCCTGAGCCTGCTCGGGATCGCGGGGTACGGGTTCGCCCCGCTCCGGCTCCCGGCGGACCTCGACTTCGCCCCGATGTTCCACGGGGTCGACGAGCGCGTGCCCGTCGACGCGCTGACCTTCGGCGCCCGGGTCCTCGAGCGCCTCATCGCCACCTGCTGAGCACCCGGCGAGCCGGGGCCGGCGACGTCAGACGCCGTGCACCCGGGGGACGCGGATGATCTTGCGCCGCAACCACGTCCGCTGCAGGCCACCGAGGTAGACCCGGGTCCGGTGCAGCTCCCAGTGGCCGTACTCGGCCTGGTCGGCGAGGGCACGGCGGATCTCGGAACGTGACATCTCGCGGGTGAAGTGCAGCACCCGGTACTCGTACTCGACCATCGTTCCCATTGTGGCCCACGACCGGATACCGTCGGGACATGACCGCCGATCCGCGCGCCACCCTCACCGCCCTCTTCGCCGCCTTCGAACGCCACCTCGAGGCGTCGGCGGCTCGCCGCGGCGAGGACGACCCGACGGTCGTCGCCGCGTACGACGACCTCGCGGACGCGTTCGAGAGCTACGACGAGGCGCTCATGGACGCCTACGGCGAGGTCACCCCCCTCGAGGTCTACTCCGACGACGACCTCGACGAGGACGACGAGGACGACGGCTCCGGCCCGTACTCCGGGCTCGACGACGAGGACCTCGACGAGGACGACGAGGACGACGACGAGCCGGCCCGCCCGGCCCGGCGCTGACGGGGGAGCGGGTGGAGCTCGGGGTCACCCTCGGCTACGTCGGCTCGGGCACCGGTGAGGACACCCTCGCCGTGGCCCAGGAGGCGGACCGGCTCGGCTACCGGGTGGCCTGGGTCGCCGAGGCCTACGGCTCGGACGCGCCGACCGTCCTCGCCTGGGTCGGGGCGAACACGAGCCGGATCGACCTCGGCGCGGCGGTCATGCAGATCCCCGCGAGGACGCCCGCGATGACGGCGATGACGGCCGCCACGCTCGACACCCTCTCGGGCGGACGGGTCCGCCTCGGACTCGGGGTCTCTGGTCCCCAGGTGAGCGAGGGCTGGCACGGGGTCCGATTCGCCAAGCCGCTCGGCCGGACCCGCGAGTACGTCGACATCGTCCGGATGGCCCTGCGCCGGGAGACGGTCCGGTACGCGGGCGAGCACTACACCCTGCCGCTGCCCGATGGTCCGGGCAAGGCGCTCAAGCTCACCGTCCACCCCGTCCGCGACCGGATCCCCATCTACCTCGCCGCCGTCGGGCCGAAGAACCTCGAGCTCGCCGGCGAGATCGCCGACGGGTGGCTCGCGGTCTTCTTCGCCCCCGAGCACGCCGACGAGCTCCTCGAGGACGTCCGCCGGGGGGCGCGCCGGGCCGGCCGGGGGACCGAGGAGGACCCGCTCGCCGGGTTCGACGTCGCGCCCACGGTCCCCGTGTGCCTCACCGACGACCTCGAGGCCGCCCGCGCCGCGGTCGCCCCGTACACCGCGCTCTACCTCGGCGGGATGGGCTCCCGTGAGCAGAACTTCTACAACCGGCTCGCCCGCCGGATGGGGTTCGAGGAGGCCGCCGAGCGGATCCAGGACCTCTACCTCCACCGCCGCCCCCGCGAGGCCGCCGACGCCGTGCCGCTCGAGCTCGTCGACGCGACCGCCCTCATCGGACCTCCGCGGCGGGTCGCGGAGCGGCTTACCCGGTATCTCCGCAGTGGTGTGGGAACGTTGGGGGTCGCTCCGTTCGCGTCGACCCGCGAGGAGCGGCTGCACGTCGTCCGCACCATGGCCGAGCTCGTCGACACCCTCGGGTGACGGGACCGGTCGACGAGCCCAGTGACGCGCTCGACGGGCGGGGCCGCTCGGCCCCGTGCGCTCAGGGGACGGGGCGCCCGCCCCGTCCGGAGGTGACGGGCACGACCCCCGAGCACCGGGCCCCGGCCCGGTCGACGACAAGGTGACCGCGTGACCCTGACGTACCTCGACGCCATCATCCTCGGCGTCGTCGAAGGCCTGACCGAGTTCCTCCCCGTCTCCTCGACGGGGCACCTGACGATCACCGAGAACCTTCTCGGCCTCACGGTCGACGCGCCAGCGGTGACCGCGTACACGGCGATCATCCAGATCGGGGCGATCGTCGCGACCTTCCTCTACTTCGCCCGGAAGATCGCCCGCCTCTTCCTCGCCTGGGTGCGCGGGCTCGGCGACGCCGGCGCCCGCGCCGATCACGACTACTCCCTCGCGTGGGCCGTCATCGTCGGCTCGATCCCCGTCGGGCTCGTCGGGTTCTTCCTCAGGGGCGTCATCGAGGGCCCGCTGCGCAGCCTCTGGGTCGTCGCCGCCGCGCTCGTCCTCTGGAGCGTCGTCATGGTCGCCGCCGAGCGGCGGCACGACGTCGTCGAGCGCGCGGGTCGCCAGCGCCGGGAGAGCGGCGTCACCCTCCGGGACGGGCTCGTCATCGGCCTCGTCCAGTGCTTCGCGCTCATCCCGGGCGTCTCCCGGTCCGGGGCGACGATCTCCGCGGGCCTGATCCGGGGGATCGACCGGGTCACGGCGACCGAGCTGTCGTTCTTCATGGCGATCCCCGCGCTCACCGCCGCCGGGCTGTTCCAGACGTACGAGGCCCGCCACGACCTCGGCGCCCTCGGTGTCGGGCAGATGCTCGTCGGTATCGTCGTCGCCTTCGTCGTCGCGTACGCCTCGATCGCGTGGCTGCTGCGCTTCGTCGCCGGCCACTCGCTCCGCTCGTTCGTCTGGTACCGCGTCGCCCTCGGGGCCCTCCTCGGCGGTGCCCTCGCCGCCGGCTGGATCAGCGCCGTCTGAGCGTCCTCACAGCCATCCGGACCGGCGCAGCGTCCGGTAGAGCGTGGCCGCGAGGACGAGCATGAGGCCGAGCGCGAGCGGGTAGCCGTAGACCCAGTGGAGCTCGGGCATGTGGTCGAAGTTCATCCCCCACGTCCCGGCGAGGAGGGTGGGGACGGCGGCGATGGCGACCCACGCGGAGATCCGGCGCATGTCGTCGTTCTGCTGGACCGAGACCTGGGCGAGGTGGGCGCTGAGGACGTCGGTGAGCAGGCGGTCGTACGACTCGATGTGGTCGATGACCCGCAGGAGGTGGTCCGAGACGTCCCGGAACAGCAGCCGCGTCTCGAGGTCGTCGACGGGGGAGCGGTCCCCGTGGAGGGCGGCGAGCGGGCGCTCGAGCGGGACGGACGCCCGCTTGAACTCGAGGACCTCCCGCTTGAGTCGGTAGATCGACGAGGTGTCGACCCGGGCGGTCCCGGCGAACACCGCCTCCTCGATCTCGTCGAGGTCGCGCTGGACCTCGACGTCGATCTCGACGTAGGTGTCGACGACGGCGTCGACGACGGCGTGGAGGACCGAGCTCGCGCCCGCGCGCATCCGGTCGCGGTCCGCCTCGAGCCGGGAGCGGACCTCCGCGAGCGGGCTCGCCTCGCCACGGCGGACGGTGACGACGAACCGGTCTCCGAGGAAGAGCATGAGCTCACCCGTCTCGATGTCGGACGTCTCCTCGAGGTAGCGGAGGGTCTTGAGGACGACGAAGACGGTCTGGTCGTAGCGCTCGATCTTCGCGCGTTGGTTGCCCTTGATCGCGTCCTCGACCGCGAGCGGATGGAGCCCGAGCTCGGTGTCGACGAGGGCGAACTCCTCGTCGGTCGGATCCTTGAGCCCGATCCAGATGAACGACCCGTCGTCCGACCCGTCCCGGATCCGGGCGAGCTCGACGCTGAGGTCACCGCAGGGGCACCGCGTCCCCTGCTCGTAGAGGGCCTTGTCGACGATCACCCGCCCACTCCACCACGTCGGGGACGGCCGCGCGAGCACCGGACGTACGCTTGCGGCGTGCCGACCTGCCTGCTCGTCCGCCATGGCCGCTCCACCGCGAACACCGCGGGCGTCCTCGCGGGGTGGACGCCCGACGTCCACCTCGACGACGTCGGGCGCGAGCAGGCAGCCCGGGTCGCCGAGCGGCTCCGTGGTGTGGCCCTCGCCGGCATCCTCTCGAGCCCGCTCGCCCGCTGTCGGGAGACCGCTGACGCCCTCGCCGACGGGTCCGACGGCCTCGAGGTCCTCGTCGAGGAGGACCTCGGCGAGTGCCGGTACGGCGCGTGGACCGGGCGTCCGCTCGCCGAGCTCGCGAACGAGGACCTCTGGCGGACCGTCCAGGACCACCCCTCCCGGGTGGCCTTCCCCTCCTCGTCGGAGTACCCGGGCGAGTCACTCGCGGCGATGTCCCACCGCGCCGTCCGGGCGGTCCGGGCGCAGGACGACCGCATCCGGGAGGTGCACGGCGACCGCGCCGTCTGGGTGGCGGTCACCCACGGGGACGTCATCAAGGCCGTGCTCGCCGACGCCGTCGGCGCGCACCTCGACCACTTCCAGCGCTTCCGTGCCGACCCCGCGTCGGTCTCGGCGGTGCTCTACTCCTCCCGGCGGCCGTTCCTCGTCGTCGCCAACGACACCGGCGATGACCTCGCCCGCCTCACGCCGCCGCCCCCGCGCACGCCCGTGGAGGACGGGGCCCCGACCGGCGGGGAGGCCGACGGCGACGCCGCCGTCGGTGGGGGGGCGGGTTAGGGTTGAGCGCATGCCGGTGAGTGAGTTCGACCCCCCCGAGCGATTCGTCGCGGGAACCGTGGGCCCTCCGGGCCAGCGCACCTTCTTCCTCCAGGCCCGCGCCGCCGGCCGGCTGAGCACGGTCTCCGTCGAGAAGCTCCACGTGAGCGTCCTCGCCGACCGGATCGAGGAGCTCCTCGACACCGTCGAGGGGGAGCAGGGCCCGGCCGCAGAGGGGGCCGAGACCGACACGGACCCCCTCGACACCCCGATCGAGGAGGAGTTCCGGGTGACGACCGTCTCGCTCGCGTGGGACGAGGACCGGTCCGCCGTCGTCATCGAGTGCCACGACCGGGACCCCGACGAGGACGACGACGAGGAGCCCGCCGAGCCGGGGCTGCCCGCCGAGGTCCAGTCCCTCCGCGTCGTCCTCTCCGCCGGGACCGCCCGGGCGTTCGCCGCGCGCTGCCAGGCGCTCGTCGCGGCCGGTCGCCCGTCCTGTCCGTTCTGCGGGGGCCCCATCGACCCCGAGGGCCACATCTGCCCCCGCGCGAACGGCTACCGGCGCTGAACCCGACCGCGGTGCTCGAGCGGGGGGAGCTCTCGGTGCTCGGCCGGATCCCGCACGCCTCGAACGTCGCGGTCCTCGTCGAGGTCGTCCTCCCCGGCGCGGCACCCGCCGGCGGGGTCGCCGGGGTCACCCCGCGCGGCCCCCGCGGCGGCCTCCTCGCCCTCTACAAGCCGGTCAGCGGGGAACGCCCGCTCTGGGACTTCCCCGCCGGGACCCTCGCCGCCCGCGAGGTCGCCGCCCACGTCGTCAGCGCCGCCGGAGGTTGGGACGTGGTCCCGCCGACCGTCCTGCGGGAGGGACCGCTGGGCCGTGGCTCGGTCCAGGCCTGGGTCGGTGGGGTCGGCGCCGTCGACGACCCCGACGAGGTCCCCGACGCCGACCCGCCGGTCGTCGACCTCTTCCCCGACGGTGCCGTCCCCCCGGGCTGGCTCCCCGTCCTCAGCGGCGTCGACGCCGGGGACCAGCCGGTCGTCGTCGCCCACCGCGACGAGGCGTCCGTGCGCGGGGTCGCGGTCCTCGACGTCCTCATCAACAACGCCGACCGCAAGGGCTCGCACCTGCTGCGCGCGGGCGGCGGGGTCCACGCCATCGACCACGGCGTCTGCTTCCACACCGAGGGCAAGCTCCGCACCGTCCTCTGGGGCTGGGCCGGGCGCGAGATCCCCCGGGCCGAGCTCGAGCGGGTCGACCGGGTACGCGGCCTGCTCGCGCCGGAGGGGCCTCTCCGGGAGGCTCTGACGCCCCTCCTCGACGCCGCCGAGATCGACGCGCTCCGGGACCGGGCGGGGCGGATCCTCGCCAGCGGGAGGCACCCGTCACCGGGCCCGGGCTGGCCGTCGATCCCCTGGCCGCCGCTCTGAGGCCACCACGTAGTGTGACCGGGTGAGATCTTGGCCGATGCCGCCGTACCCCGCCGTCCCCGGCGCAAGCCCCCCGCTTCGGCTGCACGACACCCGGAGTGACGCCGTCGTCCCGGCCGCCCCCGGCCCGACCGCGGGGATGTACGTCTGCGGCATCACCCCGTACGACGCCACCCACATGGGCCACGCGGCCACGTACGTGACGTTCGACCTCGTCGTCCGGGCCCTGCGGGACAGCGGGCACGACGTGACGTACGTCCAGAACGTCACCGACGTCGACGACCCGCTCCTCGAGCGGGCCACCCGGGACGGGGTCGCATGGAGCGACCTGGCGGCCCGCGAGATCGAGCTGTTCAGGGAGGACATGGAGGCGCTCGCCGTCGTCCCCCCGACGGCCTTCGTCGGGGTCGTCGAGGCGATCGACTCGGTCGTCAGCACGGTGCGCGCGCTCGTCGACCGGGGGGTGACGTACGGCCTCGCCGCCGACGACGCCACCGGGGAGGACGTCTACCTCGATCTCGCGGCGCTGCCGTCGTTCGGCGCGGTGAGCACGTGGTCGCGCGCGGAGATGCTCGCCGTCTACGCCGACCGCGGAGGCGACCCGGAGCGCGCCGGGAAGCGCGACCCCCTCGACCCGCTCCTCTGGCGCGCCGCCCGGGAGGGCGAGCCGACCTGGGACGGTGGCCCGCTCGGCGCCGGCCGGCCCGGCTGGCACGTCGAGTGCACGGCGATCGCGCTCGACTACCTCGGGACGCCCTTCGACATCCAGGGGGGCGGGACCGACCTCGTCTTCCCCCACCACGAGATGTCCGCGGTGCAGGCCGACGGACTCGCCCCCGGGACCGGGTTCGCGCGGTGCTACGTCCACCAGGCGATGGTCGGGTACGAGGGGGAGAAGATGAGCAAGTCCCTCGGCAACCTCGTCCTCGTCTCCGCGCTCCGCCGGGACGGCGTCGACCCCGCGGCGATCCGCCTCGTCCTGCTCGACCACCACTACCGGACCCCGTGGGAGTGGACGGGCGAGGACCTCGCCCGGGCGGAGAAGCGGCTCGCCGCGTGGCGCGAGGCGATGGGGCAGGCCGCGGGCCCGGACGTCACGGCCGCGCTCGCGGGCGTCCGCGCGGCCGTCGCCGACGACCTCGACAGCCCGCGGGCACTCGAGGTCGTCGACGCGTGGGTCGCCGACGCCGGTCGCCCCGGCCACGACCCGGTCGACGGGGCGCCGGGCGTCCTGGCCGGGCTCGTCGAGCGCCTCCTCGGCGTCCGGCTCTGAGGTCCCGGCCCCGAGGTCAGCCCTTCTGGTCGCCGGGCCCGCGTCGGCGCAGGTACCGCTGAAACTCGCGGGCGATCGCGTCACCGCTCGCCTCGGGGAGGTCGGCGGTGTCCTGGGCCTGCTCGAGGGCCTCGACGTACTCCGAGACCTCCTCGTCGGACTCGGCGAGCTCGTTGATGCCCCGCTCCCACGCGTGTGCCGCGTCGGGGAGGTCGGCCGGGTCGACGGGGACGTCGAGGAGCTCCTCGAGCCTCGAGACGAGCGCGAGGGTCGCCTTGGGGGAGGGGGAGTGGGCGGCGTAGTGGGGGACGGCCGCCCAGCACGAGACCGACGTCAGCCCGGCCTGGCCGGCGGCGTCGGCGACGACGCCGATGATCCCCGTCGGCCCCTCGTAGGTGCTCGCCTCGAGGTCGTACGCCCGGATGGTCTCCGCGTCCTCGGACGTCGCCGTGACGGGAATCGGCCGGGTGTGCGCGACGTCGGCCATGAGCGCACCGAGCGTGACGACGGTGCGGACGCCGAGGTGCTCCGCGAACTCCATGAGCTCGACGGTGAACCTGCGCCAGTGGAAGGACGGCTCGATGCCGTTGACGAGGACGACGTCCCGTTCGAACGGGGTCGCGGTCGCGAGGAGCACCCGCGTCGTCCGCCACTGGACCCGTCGGTTGCCGTCGTCCTGGACGACGCGGGGCCGGTTGACCTGGAAGTCGTAGTAGTCCTCGGGGTCGAACGCGGCGACCGGCTCGGCCTGCCAGATCGTCGCGAGGTGGTCCACCGCGGAGGTGGCCGCCTCGCCCGCGTCGTTCCAGCCCTCGAAGGCGACGACCATGATCGGGTCGTGCAGCTCAGGCACGTCGTCGAGCTCGATCACGTGTCCTCCTCCGGCGCGTCGTCGTGGGCCCGTCGGGACCAGCGTACGGAACCGGGGGGCCCTTGCGTGCACGGGCTGCGTAGACTCGCCGGGCCACCGAGAGGAAGGACGTGCCGACGTGAGGACCGCCGGTGCCCCCGGGGACGGCAGCCGCCTTCCCGCCGCCGTGCTCTGGGACATGGACGGGACCCTCGTCGACACCGAGCCGTACTGGATCGAGGCCGAGTACGAGCTCGTCGAGCGGCACGGCGGGACGTGGGACGACGCCCTCGCCCACCAGCTCGTCGGCAACGACCTCCTCGTCTCCGCGACGTTCATCCGGGACCACTCGCCGGTCGACCTCGAGCCCGCCCGGATCGTCGAGGAGCTCCTGGCCCGGGTCGTCGACCGGGTCCGCACGCACGTCCCGTGGCGACCGGGGGCGCTCGAGCTCCTCGAGGACCTCGCCGCGTCCGACGTGCCGTGCGCCCTCGTGACGATGTCGTGGCGCTCGCTCGCCACGAGCGTCGTCGACGCCCTCGGCCCGGGCGCCTTCGCCAGCGTCGTCACCGGCGACGAGGTCGAGCACGGCAAGCCCCACCCGGCTCCCTACCTCGCCGCGGTCCGGGCGCTCGACGTCGTCGGCGCGGAGTGCGTCGCCATCGAGGACTCCCCCACCGGGGTGCGGTCCGCGGTCGAGGCCGGCATCCCCACCCTCGCCGTGCCGCACGTCGTCCCCGTCCCGCTGACGAAGGGCGCGGTCCAGGTCCCGAGCCTGCGCGGCCTGCGAGCCCACGACCTCCGGACGATCCTCGGGACCTGACCACCGGCGTTCGCCCCCTCGTCGTGGCCCGCCAGACGCCGCCCCCGCTCAGGCCTCGCCGTCGAGGGCGACCTCGCCGGACCGGACCGGGTCGAGGGCCCGGGTGAGGGCCCCCTCCGGGATCGGTGGCGGGGTGCCGCCGAACGCGGGGCACAGGTCGCGGAAGTCGCACCAGTCGCACAGTCGCGACCTCCGCGGGCGCCAGTCGCCGGTGCGGGCGGCCCGCTCGATCGCCTCCCACACGGCCCGCAGGTTGCGCTCGAGACCGCGCAGGTCGTCCTCGTCGGGGACGTACCGGACGACCTCGCTGTTGCCGAGGTAGACGAGCTGGAGCATGCGGGGGACCTCCCCCCGCAGCCGCCAGAGCGCGAGCGCGTAGAACTTCATCTGGAAGAGCGCCTTGCCCTCGAAGAGCTCCGAGGGGGACCTGCCCGTCTTGTAGTCGACGACCCGCATCGCGCCGTCCGGAGCGACGTCGAGCCGGTCGACGTACCCGCGCAGGGTGAGGCCGCCGAGGTCGGCCTCGACGTAGAGCTCGCGCTCGGCGGGTTCGAGCCGGGTCGGGTCCTCGAGCGTGAACCATCGGTGGACGAGGGCCTCGGCGTCCGCGAGCCAGCGCTCCGGGGTGAGCTCCGCGGTCTCCCCGAGCATGGCCGCGAGCTCCGGCTCGGCCCCGACGAGCTCGTCCCACTCGGGGGCGAGGAGGGCGACCGCCGCCTCCGGCGTCCGCTCCTGCGCGGGGAGGTCGAAGAGCCGCTCGAGGACGGCGTGGACGAGGGTGCCGCGGGCGGCCGCCGGGCTCGGCGGCGAGGGGAGCCGGTCGACCACCCGGAACCGGTAGAGCAGTGGGCACTGCTTGAAGTCCGCGGCGCGGCTGGGGGAGAGGGCGGGAGCCATGCGTCCCACTCTAGGGAGCCGGTCCGACACCCTCGTGCCACCCGGCGCGGGCGCTCAGTCCTCGGGAAGGTAGCCGAGGTTGGGGGCGAGCCAGCGCTCGGCCTCGGCGAGGGTCCAGCCCTTGCGCTCCGCGTAGTCCTCGACCTGGTCGCGTCCGAGGCGGCCGACGACGAAGTACTGCGCCTGGGGGTGGGCGAAGTACCAGCCGGACACGGCCGCGCCCGGCCACATCGCCATCGACTCGGTGAGCTCTATGCCCGTCCTGCTCCGGACGTCGAGGAGGTCCCAGAGGGTCGCCTTCTCCGTGTGGTCGGGACACGCGGGGTACCCCGGCGCCGGCCGGATCCCGTCGTAGGTCTCCGCGATGAGGCTCGCGTTGTCGAGCCGCTCCCCGACGGAGTACCCCCACAGCTCGGTGCGGACCCGCTCGTGGAGCCGCTCGGCGAAGGCCTCGGCGAGCCGGTCGGCGAGGGACTCGAGGAGGATGGCGCTGTAGTCGTCGACGGCGGCCTTGAACTGCTCGACCTTCTCCCGGCTGCCGAGGCCGGCCGTCACCGCGAACGCCCCGACGTGGTCCTCGAGACCGCTCTCCCGGGGTGCGACGTAGTCGGCGAGCGACCGGTTCGGGACGCCCGGCCGGTGCCGACCCTGCTGGCGGAGCATCCGGAGGGTGCCGCGGACCCCGGACCGGGTCTCGTCGGTGTAGAGCTCGATGTCGTCGCGGCCGACGGTGTTGGCGGGGAAGAGCCCGAGGACGCCGCTCGCCCGGAGCCAGCGCTCCTCGACGACGCGGTCGAGCATGCGCCGGGCGTCGTCGAGCAGGCGCCGGGCGGCCTCCCCGGAGGCCGGGTTGTGGAGGATGTCGGGGTACCGGCCCTTCATCTCCCAGGCCGCGAAGAAGGGCGTCCAGTCGATGTACCCGCGCAGCTCCTCGAGCGGGTAGTCCTCGAACACCCGGACGTACTCGGCCCGGGACCCGTCGTGCCGGCCGGGGCCGGGCTCGGCGCCCGGGTCGGGCTCCTGCGCCACGAGCATCCGCGGGCGAACGGGCCGGTGGACCGACCAGTCGAGCGGCGTCCGGTTCTCCCGCGCGGCCTCGTGGCTGAGCAGGGGCCGGTCGTTCTGCTTCGCGGCGTGCCGCTCGCGCAGGGAGGTGTAGTCGGCCTCGACCTGCGCCATGAGGGCCGGACGCCGGGCGTCGGAGAGGAGGCCGGCGACGACGGGCACCGACCGCGACGCGTCCTTCACCCAGACCACGGGGCCGTGGTACTGCCCGTCGATCTTCACCGCCGTGTGCGCCCGCGACGTCGTCGCGCCCCCGATGAGGAGGGGGACGTCGAAGCCCTGCCGCTCCATCTCCGCGGCGACGCCGACCATCTCGTCGAGCGAGGGGGTGATGAGCCCGGAGAGGCCGATGGCGTCGGCGCCCTCCTCGCGGGCGGTCGTGAGGATCTTCTGACCCGGGACCATGACCCCGAGGTCGACGACGTCGTAGTTGTTGCACTGGAGGACGACACCGACGATGTTCTTGCCGATGTCGTGGACGTCGCCCTTGACGGTGGCGAGGACGACCTTGCCCTTCGTCGACGGGCCCTCGCCCGCGGACTCCTTCTCGTCCTCGATGAAGGGGATGAGGTAGGCAACGGCCTTCTTCATCACCCGGGCGGACTTGACGACCTGGGGGAGGAACATCCGCCCCGCGCCGAAGAGGTCGCCGACGACGCCCATCCCGTCCATGAGGGGGCCCTCGATGACCTCGAGCGGGCGCCCGCCGCGCGCGGCGATCTCGGCGCGGAGTGCCTCGGTGTCCTCCTCGACGTGGTCGTCGATGCCCTTGACGAGGGCGTGCGTGATCCGCTCCCCGAGCGGCAGGGTGCGCCACTCCTGGGCGCTCTCCTCGCCCGGGCCGCCGTCGGAGCGGAAGCGCTCGGCGACCTCGAGGAGCCGCTCGGTCGCGTCGGGGCGCCGGTTGAGGATGACGTCCTCGATCCGGTCGCGGAGCTCGGCGTCGATCTCGTCGTAGACGACGAGGGCCCCCGGGTTGACGATCCCCATGTCCATCCCGGCCCGGGTCGCGTGGTAGAGGAAGACCGAGTGGATCGCCTCCCGGACGGCGGAGTTGCCCCGGAAGGAGAACGAGACGTTCGACACCCCCCCGGAGAGGAGTGCGCCGGGGAGGTGGGTCTTGACCCACCGGGTCGCCTCGATGAAGTCGACCCCGTACGTCGCGTGCTCCTCGATGCCGGTCGCGACGGCGAAGACGTTGGGGTCGAAGATGATGTCCTCGGCGGGGAAGCCGACGCGGGTCGTCAGGAGCTCGTAGGCGCGAGCGCAGACGACCCGCCGCCGCTCGAGCGAGTCGGCCTGGCCGGTCTCGTCGAACGCCATGACGACGACCGCGGCGCCGTACTTGCGGCACAGCCGGGCCCGCTCGAGGAAGGCGTCCTCGCCCTCCTTCATCGAGATCGAGTTGACGATCGGCTTGCCCTGGATGGCCTTGAGGCCCGCCTCGATGACCTCCCACTTCGAGGAGTCGACCATCACCGGGACACGGCAGATGTCGGGCTCGCTCGCGACGAGCCGGACGAAGCGGTCCATCGCCGCGACGCCGTCGATCATCCCCTCGTCCATGTTGATGTCGATGACCTGCGCGCCGTTCTCGACCTGCTGGCGGGCGACGGTGAGCGCCGCTCCGTAGTCCTCGGAGCGGATGAGCCTGCGGAAGCGGGCGCTGCCGGTGATGTTCGTCCGCTCGCCGACGTTGACGAAGAGCGAGTCCTCGGTGACGGTGAGCGGCTCGAGGCCCGCCAGCCGGAGCGCCGGGGACACCTCCGGGACGACCCGTGGCCTCTCCTCGGCCGCCGCGGCGGCGATGGCCGCGATGTGCTCGGGCGTCGTCCCGCAGCACCCGCCGACGAGGTTGACGAGGCCGCTGCCCGCGAACTCGCCGAGGACGGGCGCCATCTGCTCGGGGCCCTCGTCGTACTCGCCGAACTCGTTGGGCAGCCCGGCGTTGGGGTAGCACGAGACGAAGCAGTCGGCGACCCGGGCGAGCTCGGCGACGTACGGCCGCATGTCCGCTGCACCCAGGGCGCAGTTGAGCCCGACGGCGAGCGGCCGGGCGTGCCGCACCGAGTTCCAGAACGCCTCGGTGACCTGCCCCGAGAGGGTCCTCCCCGACGCGTCGGTGATCGTCCCGGAGATGAGGAGCGGCCAGCGCCGGTCGTGCTCCTCGAAGAGGGTCTCGCAGGCGAAGATCGCCGCCTTGGCGTTGAGTGTGTCGAAGATCGTCTCGATGAGGAGGGCGTCGACGCCGCCGTCGACGAGGGCGCGGGCCTGCTCGAGGTAGGCCTCGACGAGCTCGTCCCAGGTGACGTTGCGCATTCCGGGGTCGTTGACGTCGGGGGAGATGGACGCCGTCCGGGTCGTCGGCCCGAGGGCGCCGAGGACGTACCGGGGACGGTCCGGGGTCCGCGCGGTCATCGCGTCGCACTCGGCCCGGGCGAGCCGGGCGGCGGCGAGGTTGAGCTCTCGGGCGATGTCCTCGAGACCGTAGTCGGCGAGCGAGATCGCCTGGGCGCTGAACGTGTTCGTCTCGACGACGTCCGCGCCGGCCTCGAGGTAGGTCCGGTGGATCCGGGCGACGAGGTCGGGACGGGTGACGCTGAGGAGGTCGTTGTTCCCCCGGAGGTCGGCGTCGGCGTCGGCGAACTGCTCGCCGCGGAAGTCCTCCTCGGTGAGCTCGTGCGCCTGGATCATCGTCCCCATCGCCCCGTCGAGGACGAGGATGCGCTCGCGCAGGAGTGCGGTGAGCTCCTCGGTCGCGTCGGGGCGGTGTTCTGGCGTCTGGGTCACGAGGTCCTCGGGTGGTGGGCGGGTGGCGCTGGCGGTCTGGCGCCCTCCAGTATGACGCCCGGGTCGCGCGCACCCGCAGGAGCGTCCGGGAGGCAGGACGCCCTCGGGACGCCCACCGTCCCGGCCCCGGGAGCGGTCAGGGACCGCGGATAGGGTCCTCCCATGACGAGCCCGCCTGCCCCCGAGGTCCGCGAGGGCCGTCCCCCCGGGCTGCGGGTCGCGACGGTCCGAGGGGTCCCCGTCTACGTCGGGGGGAGCTGGGTCGTCCTCGCGCTGCTCATCGTCGTCCTCGTCGGGGGCAACCTCTCGGTGGCCCGGCCCGACCTCGGGCTCCTCGTCTATGGGGTGGCCGCGCTCTACGCCGTCCTCCTCCTCGTCGCCGTCCTCGTCCACGAGGCGGCGCACGCCCTCGCGGCCCGGCGCTTCGGGCTACCGGTCCACCGCGTCGTCGCCGACCTCTGGGGCGGCCACACGGCCTACGACCCGACCGGGTCGACCGCGGGCTCGAGCGCGGTCGTCGCCGTCGTCGGCCCGCTCGCCAACGCCGCCCTCGCCGGGGTCGCCTGGGTCCTCGAGCCGAGCGTCCCCCCCGGCGTCCCGAGCGGGCTCGTCGCCTCGTTCGCCTTCCTCAACGGCGCGCTCGCCGTCTTCAACCTCCTCCCCGGGCTCCCCCTCGACGGGGGCCAGCTCGTCGAGGCCGCGGTGTGGGGGGCCACGGGCAACCGCAACCGCGGCAAGGTCGTCGCCGGGTGGGCCGGACGGGTCGTCGCCGTCCTCGTCCTCGCGTGGTTCGTCGGCGTGCCGCTCGCGACCGGCGGGGGCTTCGACCTCTCCTACTCCGTGTGGTTCTTCCTCATCGCCGGGTTCCTCTGGGCGGGCGCGACCTCGGCGATCCGCCAGGGTGCCGTCCTTGACCGGATCAGCCGGGTCAGCCTCGGCCGGCTGATCCGCCCGGCGACCGAGGTCGCCGCCGGGACCCCGCTCGAGCGCGCGCTCGCCCTCCCCGACATCCCCGTCGTCGTGGACGGGCTGCGCCGGCCGGTGGCCCTGCTCTCCACCGACGCCGTCGACTCGGTGCCGGAGGCGGCCCGGGCGTACACCCCGGTCGACGCGGTGACCCAGCCGCAGCCGACCGGCTGGGCGGTCGACGCCGACCCCACGGGGGACCTCCTCCCCGTCGTCCGCGTCCTGCAGGACACCCGGGCCTCGGTCGCCGCCGTGACGTGGCAGGGCCGGCTCGTCGGTGTCGTCACCGCCGCCGATGTCAACAGCGCCCTCGGCGAGAACTAGACTCCGGCGCCATGACCGCCACCGGAGAAGACCACCGTCGGGGCCCCTTCCGCGTCGGCGACCGGGTCCAGCTCACCGACCCCAAGGGCCGGATGCACACGATCACCCTCGAGCACGGGCGGCAGTTCCACACCCACCGCGGCCACCTCGCCCACGACGACCTCATCGGGTCACCGGACGGCTCGACGGTGACGAACACCGCGGGCGTCGAGTACCTCGCGCTCCGCCCGCTCCTGTCCGACTTCGTCATGTCGATGCCGCGCGGGGCCGCCGTCGTCTACCCCAAGGACGCCGGACAGATCGTCGCGATGGCCGACGTCTTCCCCGGGGCCCGTGTCGTCGAGGCCGGGGTCGGGTCGGGCGCGCTCTCGATGTCCCTCCTCCGTGCGGTCGGGGAGGCCGGCGCCGTCCACTCGTTCGAGCGCCGGGAGGACTTCGCCGACATCGCCCGGGCGAACGCCCGGACGTTCTTCGGGTCGGACCACCCCGCCTGGACGGTCACCGTCGGGGACCTCGTGGAGTCGCTCCCGGCACACGCGGAGCCCGGGACCGTCGACCGGGTCGTCCTCGACATGCTCGCGCCGTGGGAGTGCCTCGACGTCGTCGCCGACGCACTCGCGCCCGGCGGCGTCCTCATCTGCTACGTCGCGACCGCGACCCAGCTCAGCCGGGTCGCGGAGGCGATGCGCGACCACGGCGGGTACACCGAGCCGGAGGCGTGGGAGTC
This sequence comes from uncultured Actinomycetota bacterium, assembly GCA_963783735.1. Taxonomy (GTDB): domain Bacteria; phylum Actinomycetota; class Actinomycetes; order Actinomycetales; family Dermatophilaceae; genus CAWDAQ01. Next base: position 178,683 of record CAWAOO010000007.1, read on the forward strand.
CCTCGTCCGGGGCTGGCACCTCGAGGGGCTCGCCGTCCGGCCCCAGCACCGGATGCACGGGCACACGGGGTTCCTCGTCAGCACCCGGCGACTCGCCCCCGGGGTCACCCCGCCACTGCGCAAGCGGCGCCCGGCCAGGGCGAGCCGGGAGGCCGCCGACCCTCCCGGTCGGGACTCCGCGGCCCCGGCCGGGACGGACGAGGTGTGGACCGAGGAGGACCTCGGCGAGCGCATCCCGTCGGCGAAGAAGGTCCGACGTGTTCGCCGGAGTGTGACCGAAACCTTCACCGGTTCCACCGGTTAGGGGGTTAGGGTCGGTAAACGACCGCTGAGCGGACGGACCCTTCGCACGCAAGGAGCCGACCATGACCGACCAGAACCGACCCGAGGACCCGGGCACCGCCCGGGAGCGGGAAGCACTCCAGGCCGAGGTCGCCGCCCTGCGCGACCGGATGGGCGCCTCGCCGGCGCGCTCCCGCGAACTCGAGAACAAGGTCCTCCAGCTCCAGTCCCACGTCGCGACGATCTCCGCGCAGAACGAGCGGCTCGTCCGCACGCTCAAGGAGGCCCGCGAGCAGATCGTCTCCCTCAAGGCCGAGGTCGACCGGCTCGCCCAGCCCCCGGCGGCCTACGCCGTCGTCGTCGAGGTCCGCGAGGAGGGCACGGTCGACATCCTCACCGGCGGGCGGAAGATGCAGGTGGCGGTGAGCCCGACGGTGCCCGTCAAGGACCTCGCCCCGGGCCGCGAGGTCCGCCTCAACGAGGCGATGAACGTCGTCAGCGCGCACGGCTTCGAGCGCACCGGCGAGCTCGTCCTCGTCAAGGAGCTCCTCGGCGAGGACCGCGTCCTCGTCGTCGCACACGCCGACGAGGAGCGGGTGTGCCGGATCGCCGACTCCCTCGAGGCGCGGGCCATCCGGATCGGCGACGCGCTCCTGCTCGAGAGCCGCAGCGGGTTCGTCTACGAGCGGATCCCCAAGGCCGAGGTCGCCGACCTCGTCCTCGAGGAGGTCCCCGACCTCTCCTACGAGGACATCGGGGGGCTCTCGGGGCAGATCGAGGCGATCCGGGACTCGGTCGAGCTGCCCTACCTCCACGCCGACCTCTACGAGAGCCACCGGCTCAAGGCCCCGAAGGGCGTCCTCCTCTACGGACCCCCGGGGTGCGGCAAGACGATGATCGCCAAGGCGGTCGCCGCCTCCCTCGCGCGCAAGGTGGCCGAGAAGGACGGCAAGCCGCTGAACAAGTCGTACTTCCTCAACATCAAGGGCCCCGAGCTGCTCAACAAGTACGTCGGCGAGACCGAGCGGCACATCCGGCTCATCTTCCAGCGGGCCAGGGAGAAGGCCAGCGGCGGGACCCCGGTGGTCGTCTTCTTCGACGAGATGGACAGCCTCTTCCGCACCCGGGGCTCCGGGGTGTCCTCCGACGTCGAGACGACGATCGTCCCGCAGCTCCTCGCCGAGATCGACGGCGTCGAGGGGCTCGAGAACGTCATCGTCATCGGCGCGACGAACCGCGAGGACATGATCGACCCCGCGATCCTCCGTCCGGGCCGGCTCGACGTGAAGATCAAGATCGAGCGGCCGGACGCGGAGAGCGCCCGGGACATCTTCAGCAAGTACCTCACGCCGGACCTCCCGCTCCACCCCGACGACGTCGACGAGAACGGCGGGACGGCGGAGGCGACCGTCGAGGCGATGGTCGACGCCGTCGTCGCCCGGATGTACTCCGAGCAGGACGAGAACCGCTTCCTCGAGGTGACCTACGCCGGGGGGGACAAGGAGATCCTCTACTTCAAGGACTTCAACTCCGGCGCGATGATCCAGAACATCGTCGACCGGGGCAAGAAGATGGCGATCAAGGACTACCTGACCACCGGTCAGCTCGGGATCCGGGTCGACCACCTCCTCGCGAGCTGCGTCGACGAGTTCAAGGAGAACGAGGACCTCCCGAACACGACGAACCCGGACGACTGGGCCCGGATCTCGGGGAAGAAGGGCGAGCGGATCGTCTACGTCCGCACCCTCGTCTCCGGCAAGTCCGGCGCCGAGCCCGGCCGGACCATCGACACGGTGACGAACACCGGCCAGTACCTCTGACGCGCCCCGCCGACCCAACGACTCTGGACTTCTCGGGGGTGGGAGGGGTGGTCGGTCAGCGGGGGGCCGGCGGGGGCGGCGTCCCCACGCCGTCGCCCTCGTCCCGCTCCGCCCAGGCGAGGAGCGGGCCGAGCGAGTGGTGGACGTCGTCGATCCCCGCGTGGAGGTCGCCGAGCCGGGCGAACCGCTCGGGCACAGTGGCGATGGTGAGGTCCGCAGGTTCGACGTCGGCGACCTCCTCCCAGGTCACCGGCGTCGACACCGTCCCCCGGGGGGTGCCACGGACGCTGTACGCGGCGGCGACGGTGTGGTCGCGGGCGTTCTGGTTCCAGTCGACGACGAGCGCCCCCGGGTCGCGGTCGCGTCGCCACCACGCCGTCGTCACCTCGTCAGGCATCCGCCGCGCGACCTCACGCGCGAAGGCGTGCGCGGCCCGGCGGACGTCCTCGAACCCCCACCGGGGCTCGATCCGGACGTAGACGTGCAGGCCGCGCCCCCCCGAGGTCTTCGGGTACCCGACGATGCCGAGCTCGTCGAGGACCTCGTGGACGACGCCCGCGGCCCTCCGGACCGACCCGAACGGGCATTCGGGCATCGGGTCGAGGTCGATCCGCCACTCGTCCGGGCGCTCGGTGTCGGCCCGCCGGCTGTTCCACGGGTGGAACTCGACGGTCGACATCTGGACCGCCCAGAGGACACTCCCGAGCTCGGTGACGCAGAGCTCGTCGACGTCCCGGTCGAACCGGGGGAAGTGGATGCTCACCGTCTCGACCCAGTCCGGGGCGCCGCGGGGGAGCCGCTTCTGGTGGACCTTCTCCCCGTCGACGCCGTCGGGGAAGCGGTGGAGCATGCACGGCCGCTCCCGGAGGGCACGGACGATCCCGTCGCCGACGTCGAGGTAGTACCGGGCGAGGTCGAGCTTGGTCTCCCCCCGCTCGGAGAAGTACACCCGGTCCGGGCTGGAGAGCCGGACGACCCGCCCGCCCACCTCGAGCTCGACGGGGGGCGTGCGCGACCGGTCAACGGGCCGGGACGCCACGTCCCCTCCCGAGGCCGACGAGGACGCGCCAGCCGACGAGGAGCACCCCGAGGACGAGGGTGGCGACGACGACGAACGAGGCGGCGACCCCGGCGCCCGCGACGGCCCGGACGAGCATCCCGACGACGACGGCGGCGAGCCACACGGTCACCCCGTGCCCGACCCGCGCGGGCCATGCCCCGGAGCGCCACCGGACGCCCCCCCACCCGGCGGCGACCCCGAGCAGGAACGGCGCCGCCGTCGCGAGGACGCCGAGGACGGCCCCGGACTCGGCGTGACTCGAGCGGCCGACCGCGGCGAAGACGAGGACGAGGACGATGTCGACGGGGGCGGCGAGCGCCGGGGGGATCCGCCGACGAAGGAGAGGGTCGATGGGGCTCACCGCTGGCGGTCGAAGAGGGACGGCTGGGGCGGGGCGTACTGAGGGTCGACCCCGTCGAAGAGGCTCGAGACCGACTCGCCCGCGTGGATCCGGGCGATCGCCTCGGCGAACAGCCCCGCGACCGAGCGGATCTGCAGGTGCGGCCACCCGTGTGGGGCCGGGACCGTGTCGGTCGTGACGACCTGGCTGACCATGGGATGGTCGCGCAGGCGTTCGACGGCCTTCCCCGTGAAGAGGCCGTGCGTACAGGCGACGGCGGCCTCGTCGCACCCGAACTCCCGCAGCCGGGTGAGAAGCTCGACGATCGAGCCGCCGGTCGCGATCTCGTCGTCGAGGATGATCGCGCGCTTCCCGACGACGTCCCCGACGATCGCGTCGATGACGACCTTGTCATCGCCCTGGCGCTGCTTCGACCCGGCCGCGACGGGCAGGCCGAGGAGCCGGGAGAACTGGGTCGCGGTCTTCGCGTTCCCGAGGTCGGGGGAGACGACGACGGTGTCGTGGAGGTCGGTGCCGCGGAAGTGGTCGGCGAGCACCCCGATCGCGGTGAGGTGGTCGACCGGGACGGAGAAGAACCCGTGGACCTGGGGGGCGTGCAGGGTCATCGTCAGGACCCGGTGGACCCCGGCGGCGACGAGCATGTCCGCGACGAGGCGGCCCCCGAGCGAGATCCGAGACGCGTCCTTCTTGTCCGAGCGGGCGTACGCGAAGTGCGGGATGACCGCGGTGATCTGGGCGGCCGAGGCGCCCTTGGCCGCGTCGACCATGAGGAGGAGCTCCATGAGCGACTCCTGGGTCGGGGGGACGAGCGGCTGGACGATGTAGACGTCGCGCTGGCGACAGTTCGCCTGGAGCTGGGCCTGGAGGCAGTCGTTGCTGAACCGGGTCGTCTGCGAGGGGGAGAGGGGGACCCCCAGCTCCGAGCAGATCCTCCGTGCGAGCCCGTCGTGCGCGCTGCCGGAGAAGACGACGATCTCCCGCATCCCTGCCCCTTCGTCGACGTGGGCGTTCCGGGACGAGCCTAGACCCGGGGCCGGCCCGGCACGAGCGTGGCCCCGGAGCGTCGGCCCCGGAGGGTCGGCCCGGGACGTGCCGGCCCCGACGGGGTGCGGGGCGGGCCCCGGGTGCTGACCTAGGCTGACGGCATGACGGTGCGGCGCGTGATGGGGATCGAGACCGAGTACGGCATCTCCGTGCCCGGGGACCCGGCGGCGAACCCGATGTTCCAGTCCGGGCGCGTCGTCACCGCCTACGCGACCGCGCACGGTGTCCGGGCGACCCGGGCGTCGTGGGACTACTCCGACGAGGCCCCCCTGCGCGACGCCCGGGGCTTCGAGGTGAGCCGTGCCCGCGCCGACGCCTCCCAGCTCACCGACGAGGAGGACCCCTCGCTCGCCAACGTCGTGCTGACGAACGGGGCGCGGCTCTACGTCGACCACGCCCACCCGGAGTACAGCTCGCCCGAGGTGACGAGCCCACGGGCCGCGGTGACGTGGGACCGGGCCGGCGAGCTCGTCATGCGCGAGGCGGTCCAGCGGCTCGCCCAGACCCCGCCCGGGGTCAACCTCTACAAGAACAACACCGACGGCAAGGGCGCCTCGTACGGGACCCACGAGAACTACCTCATGCGCCGCTCGACGCCGTTCGCGGACATCGCGCGCCACCTCATCCCGTTCTTCGTCGCCCGGCAGGTCATGTGCGGCTCGGGGCGGGTCGGCATCGGGACCGACTCCCAGCGCCCCGGCTACCAGATCGCGCAGCGGAGCGACTTCTTCGAGGTCGAGGTCGGCCTCGAGACGACCCTCAAGCGGCCGATCATCAACACCCGGGACGAGCCGCACGCCGTCGCCGACCTCTACCGCCGCCTCCACGTCATCATCGGGGACGCGAACCACTGCGACGTCGCCAACCTCCTCAAGATGGGGACGACCTCCCTCGTCCTCGCCATGGTGGAGGACGGGGCCGTCACCGAGGACCTCACCGTCGTGCGCCCCGTGACGACCCTGCACGCCGTCTCCCACGACCCCACCCTCACCGAGCTCGTCGAGCTCGCCGACGGCCGCCGGCTCACCGCGGTCCAGCTCCTCTGGCGGTACTTCGAGATGGCCGAGAAGTTCGTCCGGGAACGCGCCGGGGAGGAGCCCGACCCGGACACCGCGGAGGTCCTCCACTGGTGGCAGACCGTCCTCGACCGGCTCGAGCGGGACCCGATGGAAGCCCGGGGTGAGGTCGACTGGGTCGCCAAGCTCGCCGTCCTCGACGGCTACCGCGAGCGCGACGGAACCGGCTGGGACGACCCCCGGCTCCGAGCGGTCGACATCCAGTGGTCCGACGTCCGCGCCGAGAAGGGGATCTACCACCGGCTCGCCGCCTCCGGCCGCTTCGAGCGGCTCGTCGACGAGGACGACGTCGTCCGGGCGGTCGCGACGGCGCCGGAGGACACCCGGGCGTACTTCCGCGGCGGCTGCCTGGCCCGCTGGCCCCGGGACGTCGTCGCCGCCTCGTGGGACTCGGTGATCTTCGAGGTCCCCGGGCAACGGACCCTCCAGCGGGTCCCCATGCTCGAGCCGCTGCGCGGGACCCGGGCGAGCGTCGGCCCGCTCCTCGAGGCGAGCCCCGACGTCGCGACGCTCTTGCGCGGTCTGGGTGACATCGCGTCGTGAACGGTGTGAACTAGGGTCAGGCAAGACCGACGAACGGGAGGCCAGCACATGGCAGGTCAGGAGCAGATCCGGCCCCAGCGGCGCGAGGACGAGCCCGACGAGGCGCCCGAGCCCGCAGCGGCCCCGGAGGCGGGGGCCCGCAAGGAGGACCTCGACTCCGACATCGACAGCGTGCTCGACGAGATCGACGGCGTGCTCGAGTCCAACGCCGAGGAGTTCGTGCGCGGGTTCGTGCAGAAGGGCGGCGAATGACCGGCGACCCCGGTGCGGGTCGGCTCCCTGCGGCGTACCTCGCCACGGGGAGCTCCTCGTTCACCGAGTTCATCGGCAGCCACGCGCCCCAGCTCCTCCCGCACCGGCGCCCGCTCCCCGCCGGGGGAACCCTCGAGGCCCCCCACGGGACGACGATCGTCGCGGTGACCTCCCGCGAGGGGCTCGTCATGGCCGGGGACCGGCGGGCGACGATGGGGAACATCATCGCCAACCGCGACATGGACAAGGTCTTCACCGCGGACGAGTACTCGACCGTCGGGATCGCCGGCACCGCAGGGATCGCCATCGAGCTCGTCCGGCTCTTCCAGGTCGAGCTCGAGCACTACGAGAAGATCGAGGGCGCCCTGATGTCGCTCGAGGGCAAGGCCAACCGGCTCGCGACGATGATCCGCGGCAACCTCGCGATGGCGATGCAGGGGCTCTCCGTCGTCCCGCTCTTCGGCGGCTACGACCTCGACGGCAGCCGGGGACGGATCTTCTCCTACGACGTCACCGGGGGCTGCTACGAGGAGCAGCAGCACCACAGCGTCGGGTCGGGCTCGCTGTTCGCCCGCGGCGCCCTGAAGAAGCTCTGGCGGGACGACCTCGACACCGACGCGGCCGTCGCGGTCGCCGTCGAGGCGCTCTACGACGCCGCCGACGACGACTCCGCGACGGGGGGCCCGGACGTCCAGCGCCGGATCTGGCCGTCGGTCGCCGTCGTCGACGTCGACGGGGCCCGGTTCGTCCCCCGGGACGGCGTCGCTGCGGTCGTCGACGCCGTCCTCGAGCGCCGGCGCGGCAACCCCGGGGGTGCGCGATGACGAGCATGCCGTTCTACGTCTCCCCCGAGCAGCTCATGAAGGACCGGGCGGACTTCGCCCGCAAGGGAATCGCACGGGGCCGGTCGGTCGTCGTCGTCGGGTACGACGGGGGGATCGCGTTCGTCGCCGAGAACCCCTCCCGGGCCCTGCACAAGATCTCCGAGATCTACGACCGGATCGGGTTCGCCGCCGTCGGCAAGTACAACGAGTTCGAGAACCTTCGCGTCGCCGGCGTCCGATACGCCGACCTGCGCGGGTACTCCTACGACCGCTCCGACGTCACCGCCCGGGGCCTCGCCAACGCCTACGCCCAGACCCTCGGGACGGTCTTCACCCAGGAGTCGAAGCCGTACGAGGTCGAGATCGTCGTCGCCGAGGTCGCCGACGACACCGACTCCGACCAGATCTACCGGCTCACCTACGACGGGTCGGTCGCCGACGAGCGCGGGTTCGTTGCCATGGGCGGGGCGGGGGAGCACATCGAGACCGGCCTGCGAGAACGCTGGCACCCGGGGATGACCCTGGCGGAGGTCCTCGACCTCGCCGTCGGGCTCCTCGCCCAGGACCCCAACGGCGGCGAGGCCCGGTCCCTGACGAGCTCGCAGCTCGAGGTCGCCGTCCTCGACCGCCGCCGTCCCCGCCGGACCTTCCGCCGGATCGTCGGACCGCTCCTCGAGGCCCTTCTCAGCGCCGAGGACCCGACGAGCGACGCCCCCGGGGTCGACGACGCGAGCCCGGGCCACCACGACGTCCTCGCCGGTGAGCCCCGGGCCGAGGACGACACGACGTAGGGTCTCTTCATGGAGCGTCGCATCTTCGGCATCGAGACCGAGTTCGGCATCACGTGCACGGCGGGCGGACAGCGCAGCCTGACGCCCGACGAGGTCGCGCGGTACCTCTTCCGCAAGGTCGTCTCCTGGGGCCGCTCGAGCAACGTCTTCCTCTCCAACGGCTCCCGGCTCTACCTCGACGTCGGCTCCCACCCCGAGTACGCGACCGCCGAGTGCGACGACCTCCACCAGCTCGTCGTCCACGACAAGGCCGGCGAGCGGGTCGTCGAGGACCTCGTGCACGACGCCCAGGACCGGCTCACCGAGGAGGGCGTCACCGGCGACATCTACGTGTTCAAGAACAACACCGACTCGGCGGGCAACTCCTACGGGTGCCACGAGAACTACCTCATCGGGCGCGCCGGCGACTTCCAGGGGTTCTCCGACGTCCTGCTCCCGTTCCTCGTCAGCCGGCAGCTCATCTGCGGGGCCGGCCGGGTCGTCACCACGTCCAAGGGCGCGACGTACAGCCTGAGCCAGCGCGCCGACCACATCTGGGAGGGGGTGTCCTCGGCGACGACACGCAGCCGGCCGATCATCAACACCCGCGACGAGCCGCACGCCGACGCCGAGCGCTACCGCCGCCTCCACGTCATCGTCGGGGACTCGAACATGAGCGAGCCGACGACACTGCTCAAGGTCGGCTCGGCCGACCTCGTCCTGCGGATGATCGAGGCCGGGGTCGCCATGCACGACCTCACCCTCGAGAACCCCATCCGGGCGATCCGGGAGATGAGCCACGACCTCACCGGCCAGCGCCCCGTCCGGCTGAGCAACGGGCGTGAGATGTCCGCCCTCCAGATCCAGGGCGAGTACCTCGAACGGGCCCTCGAGTTCGCCGACCGGGAGGGCGTCGAGAAGGCCCAGCGTCAGGTCCTCGACCTCTGGGCCCGCACCCTCGAGGCGGTCGAGACCGGCAACCTCGGCCTCGTCGACCGCGAGATCGACTGGGTCATCAAGTACCGGATGATCGACCAGTACGCCGCCCGCCACGGACTCCCGCTCGAGCACCCCCGGGTCGCCCAGCTCGACCTCGCCTACCACGACGTCAACCGCGACCGCGGGCTCTACCACCTCCTCGCCCGGCGCGGTCGGGTCGAGCGGCTGTGCACGGACACCGAGATCGAGGAGGCGATGGAGACGCCGCCGCAGACGACACGGGCGAAGCTGCGCGGTGACTTCATCTCCGCGGCGAAGGCCCACCGCCGCGACTTCACCGTCGACTGGGTCCACCTCAAGCTCAACGACCAGGCCCAGCGGACCGTCCTGTGCAAGGACCCCTTCTCCTCGACGGACGCCCGCGTCGACCGACTCATCGAGGGGATGGACGCCGGCTCGGCCTCCCGGGGCTGAGCGCGCGGGACGCCGGCGGCGCCGCGCCGGGAGGCCGCCTGCTGCGCGGGCTCGGGCTGCGCGTCCCCGGCCGCTCAGGGCGCTCAGGGGCGCGGGTTATGGTGGTCCGGCTCTCGCCCCCCGACGATCCCGAGGTTCCCCCCCGTGACACCCCGTCCCGCCCGCCGTCCCGCCCAGACCCTGTCCGCGGTCGCCGCGGCCGCGGTCCTCGCCCTCGCCGGTTGCAGCAGCAGCGGCTCGGCGGACTCGTCCTCGTCCTCCTCGGCGAGCGGGCCGCTCGCCGACGTCAAGGTGACCGGCGGCTCGACGGACGCCTCCCCGAAGGTCGACCTCGGCACGAAGCCGCTCTCGGTCAACGAGACGAGCACCCGGGTCCTCAAGGAGGGCGACGGCGCGAAGACGACGGCGAACGAGGTCGTCGTCACCGACTACCTCGTCCTCAACGGCAAGGACGGAAGCACCCTCGACGCGACGTACCCGCAGAAGCCGCTCGGGTTCGACCTCTCCTCACAGAACCTCCTCCCCGGGCTGAAGAAGGCGCTCACCGGGCAGAAGCTCGGCTCCCGGCTCCTCGTCGCCGTCCCGCCGAAGGACGCCTTCGGGGACCAGGGCAACGCCCAGCTCAAGGTCGGCGCCAAGGACACCCTCCTCTTCGTCGTCGACCTCCGCTCGACCGTCAAGCCCCTCGAGCAGGCCAAGGGCGCCGCGGTCGCCCCGAAGCCCGGCCTGCCGAAGGTCACGTGGAAGGACGGCAAGCCCGCGTCCTTCGACATGCCCTCCGGGAAGCCGCCGAAGGCCACCGTCGTCCAGCCGCTCATCCGGGGGACCGGCGACAAGCTCGCGAAGGGCGACACCGTCCGGGTGACGTACACCGGGGCCCTCTACCGCAACGGCAAGGTCTTCGACAGCAGCTTCACCCACGGCGGCACCTTCGACTACACCCTCGGCCAGGGCCAGGTCATCAACGCGTGGGACTCGAAGCTCATCGGCCAGACCGTGGGCAGCCGCGTCCTGCTCGTCGTCCCCCCGAAGGACGGCTACGGCGCCAGCGGCAGCCAGGACGGAAGCATCAAGGGCAGCGACACGATCGTCTTCGTCATCGACATCCTCGCCGCCTACTGACCCGCAGGACCCGCACCCACCAGCACCGACCCGAGAGGAGGGGCACCATGCCCTTCGACCCGACGACGACCAAGCCCGAGGTCGACTTCCCCGGCGACACCCCGCCGGGCGACCTCGTCATCGAGGACATCGCCGAGGGCGACGGCGCCGAGGCCGGCGCGGGGTCGACGGTCCGCGCCCACTACGTCGGCGTCGCCCACAGCACCGGCGGGGAGTTCGACGCCTCGTGGAACCGAGGGACCCCCCTGCAGTTCCAGCTCGGCGTCGGACAGGTCATCCGGGGCTGGGACGAGGGCATCGCCGGGATGAAGGTCGGCGGCCGTCGCCGGCTCGTCATCCCGCCGCACCTCGGGTACGGCGACCGGGGCGCCGGCGGCGTCATCAAGCCGGGGGAGACGCTCGTCTTCGTCGTCGACCTCGTCGACGTCGCCTGACGCGCCTCCGGCCCCCTGCCCTCACCTCACCTCGCCTCCCGTCAGCGAGGGGGCGTCAGGGGGACGGGTCGGGGGCCTCGAGGAGCCGGGCGGCGAGCCGACCGGCGGCGGCGCTCGCGAGGAACGCGGCCGGATCCGCCTCGAGTCCCCGCCCCATCGTCGAGAGCCGGACCGGCGAGCCGCGCAGCGCCTCGTCGAGGCCGTCGACCTCGACGTCGACCCGGCGGAGCCGCCCGTCGCTCGCCGCGACGAGGTCCGCGGCCTGCTCCGAGACGAGGCCGGGCAGGTCTGCCAGCGTGTCCGGGAGTACGGGGACGGGGACGTCGGCCGGGGCGAGCGCGACCCGCCCGTACGCCGTGAGGCTGTGGTGGGAGACCCCCCGGTGGCGGGCCCGCGCGTCCCCGCCGGAGACGCGCAGGGCGGCGACCGGGCGTCCCCCGAGGGCGGCGGCGGCGTTGACCGCCTCACCTGCCGCGACCCCTGAGAAGCCCCACCGGGTCCCGGTGCCGACGTTGCCGGGGCCCTGCGCGACGACGGCGACGTCCGCCCCGACGACGAGGCGGGCGGCGAGGAGACCGGTGTGCACGGTGACCGCCTCGAGGTCACCGCCGTACGCCTGGCCCGTCGTCACCGTCGCCGCGACCCAGCCCGCCTCGCGCAGGCCGCTGACCGCCCGGGAGAACGCCGCGGGCAGCGCGCCCCCGTCCGTCATGACGTAGGCGACCCGCACGCCCGGCCGCTCGGCGCGCACCCCGGCGACCACGGCGGGAAGGGCGGAGTGGAGGTCGGCGACGACGACCGGCATCGCCGCGAGGTCGTCGGCGTCCGCGAGCAGGGCGTGGTGGGCGCTCTCCTGCTCATCGACGGCGAGGAGCATCTGCTGCTGCGGGGTGTAGCGGCCCTTGACGATGTGCCCCGGCCGGGCGGCCGGGTCGGGGGGCAGGCGGTCGGGGACGGCGACGACGAAGGCGAGCCCCCCGGTGCCGAGGCCCCGGGCGAGGGCGGCGGTGTTGAGCAGGACCCGGTCGCCCGGCCGAGGCTCCCCGGTCACGGCGGGGTAGGCGAGTGCCCGCACCCGGCTGGCAGGGCCGGCGTCACGGGCCGTCCCGCGCGGGATGCCCGCCGGACCGGCGCCGGACCCCCGCTCCCCGGGCGCGGGACCGACCCCGTCGGCGACGTCGACGGCGAACTCGACCGCGCCCGACCACCTCGCCGTCTCCTCGACGACCGTTCCCTCGCGCCACTGCATCACGCCCCGGAGCGTAACGGCGCCGACGCCCGGCCGTCGGGTAGCGTGCGGGTGGCACGCACGCACGTCCAACGCGCACCCGCGCACGCCCTTGGGGAGCCCACCGAGCCGATGGCCGCCACGTCACCCGCAGCGAAGACCGAGCGCCTCATGAACCTCGTCCTCTGCCTGCTCTACACCCGTCGCCCCCTGCCGAAGTCGCGGATCCGCACGATCGTCGAGCAGTACCAGGCCGCCGCCTCCGACGAGGCCTTCGACCGGATGTTCGAGCGGGACAAGGACGAGCTGCGCGAGCTCGGGATCCCGCTCGTCACCGAGGACCTCGGCTCGGTGTGGGACGACGAGCCGGGGTATCGCATCCACGAGCGCGACTACGGCCTGCCCGACATCCGGTTCGAGGCCGACGAGCTCGCCGTCCTCGGCCTCGCGAGCCGGACGTGGACGCACGCCTCGCTCGCCGGACCGGCGGCGCAGGCGCTCCGCAAGCTCCGCGCCGCCGGGGTCGAGCGCGACCACGAGGCCCTCATCGGGATCGAGCCCCGGCTGCGGACCGCCGAGCCCGCGTTCGACGTCGTCAAGGACGCCGTCCTGCGGCAGCTGCCGGTGACGTTCACGTACCGCACCGGCGGGGGAGGGGAGCCGAGGAGGCGGCACGTCCAGCCGTGGGGGCTCGCCTCGTGGCACGGCCGCTGGTACCTCACCGGCTACGACGTCGACCGGGAGGCGCCACGCGTCTTCCGGCTCTCCCGGGTCGAGTCGGGGGTGACCCCGGACGGCCCGGCGGGCGGCTTCACCGTTCCCGCCGACCACCGGCCCCAGGACATGGTCCGCACCACCCAGCCGCCGGCGGAGACCCGGACCGCCCGGATCCGGGTCGCCGACGGCGCCGGGTACGTCCTGCGCCGGCGGGCGAGCGCGGCCGCGGACGGCCCCCCGGGGTGGACGGTCGTCGAGGTCGAGTTCGACACCCTCGAGACGGTGGCGGACGAGGTCGCCTGGTACGGACCGGACGTCGTCGTCGAGGGCCCCGGTGACCTCGCCGACCTCGTGCGTCGCCGGTTCGCCGGCGTGGTCGACGCGCACGCCGCGGGGAGCGCCCGGTGAGCGAGAGCGCGACCTCCCGGCTCTCCCGGCTGCTGACGATGGTGCCCTGGCTCGTCAACCGGCAGGGGATCGAGCTCGCCGACGCCGCTGACGGCCTCGGCGTCAGCCAGGAGCAGCTCCAGGCCGACCTCGACCTGCTCTTCATGTGCGGGTACGGCTCGATGCCCGACGAGCTCATCGACGTCCAGTGGCAGAGCGGCAGGGTGTACGTGACGAACGCCGAGACGATCTCGCGACCGCTCCGGCTCGGGGTCGACGAGGCGATCACCCTCATGGTCGGCCTCCGGGCGCTGCTCTCCGTCCCCGGCCTCGGCGAGCGGGAGGCCGTCGAGCGGGCCCTCGCCAAGCTCGAGGAGGCGACCGGGACGACGGGACAGGCGGCGAGCCGGGTCGCGGTGAGCATCGAGGCGGACGTCGAGGCCGACGTCCTCGCCCGGGCCCGCGAGGCCGTCGAGGGCCGTCGCCGGCTCCACCTGCGCTACCTCGTCCCGAGCCGGGACGAGACGACCGAGCGTGACGTCGACCCGATGCGGGTCGTCAACCTCGACGCTCACTGGTACCTCGAGGGCTGGTGCCACCGCGCGGCCGACACCCGGCTCTTCCGGCTCGACCGGGTGGAGGAGCTCACCCTCCTCGACACCGACGGCACCCCGCCCGGCGACGCCCGTTCCCGGGACCTCTCCGCAGGGACGTTCACCCCGAGGGAGGGCGACCCCGTCGTCCGGCTGCGGCTCCGTCCGGGCGCGGAGTGGGTCGCCGACTACTACCCCGTCGAGTCCCGGACCGAGGACGCCGACGGTGTCGTCGTCACCCTCCGGGCCGGCGACACGGCCTGGGTCCGCAGGCTCGTGTGGCGGCTCGGTGGCCTCGGCGAGGTCCTCGACCCGCCCGGGCTCGCCCGGGAGGTCGCCGACGGCGCGGCCGCGGCGCTTGCGGCGTACGGGCACACCGCCGGGGCGTAGGCTGGGCCGCGTACCGTCCCCATCGAGAGGCCACGCCATGTTCCGCAACATCGGCGCCCCGGAGCTCCTCATCCTCGGCGTCCTCATCATCCTCGTGTTCGGGTGGAAGCGTCTCCCCGATGCGGCTCGCAGCCTCGGGCGGTCGGCCCGGGTGTTCAAGTCCGAGGTCCAGGAGATGCGCGAGGACGGCAAGAAGGACGAGACCGTCCGCGGAGAGACGGTGGACCGGGACGAGACCGACGGCGCTCACCGGTCCGAGACCGCGCGCGCGTCCCGCGAGGCCACTCCCGAGGCCGGCTCCGAGGCCCGGCACGAGGCAGCGACCGAGCACGACGGCGACTCCTCCCCGAGCGCCGTCCACGAGGACCGCCCGAGGACGGACAACCAGTCCGGCCCCCTTCGCTGACGGGGGAGATCACCCGCACCCATGGCACGACTCCGCCGCCGCCGGCGGGACCCCGAGGGGAGGATGGCCCTCAAGGAGCACCTGCTCGAGCTCCGCCGGCGGGTCATCATCTCCGCTCTCTCGCTCGTCGTCGGCGCCGTCATCGGATGGATCTCCTTCGGCACGGTGTACGACCACCTCACCCAGCCGTTCCGGGTCTACCAGGCCGAGAACCCCGACAGCCTCGCCACGCTGAACTTCGCCAACGCCACGGACGCGTTCAGCCAGACCCTGACGATCTCGATCTTCGTCGGCGTCATCGTCTCGAGCCCGGTGTGGATCTGGCAGATCTGGGCGTTCGTCCTCCCCGGACTCACCCGGCGCGAGAAGCGGATCAGCCTCGCGTTCTTCGCCGCGACCGTCCCGCTCTTCCTCGCCGGCTGCTGGTTCGGCTACCAGATGCTCCCGAAGGCGCTCGTCATCCTGTTCGGGTTCACCCCGAAGGGGGCGTCCAACATCCAGCAGGCCGCCGACTACTTCCAGTTCGTCACCCGGTTCATCCTCGTCTTCGGCGCGGCATGGCTCCTCCCCGTCCTCCTCGTCGCGCTCAACGCCGTCGGGGTCATGCCCGCCCGGACGATGCTCCGGGGCTGGCGGATCGCCGTCATCCTCATCTTCGTCTTCGCCGCGGTCGCCACCCCCACCCCGGACCCGTTCACGATGTTCCTCCTGGCCGGGCCGCTCTGCCTGCTCTACTTCGGTGCGGTCGGGGTCGCGACCCTCGTCGACCGGCGGCGGGCCAAGGCCGCGCCGGACTGGGCCGGCCTGCCCGACGACGAGGCGTCGACGCTGTAGCCTCGACGCCCATGGGCACCCGCGTCGGCCTCGTCGTCAACCCCGCCGCGGGCCGGCCCGGCGGCGGCGCGGACGCCCGGGCGCTCACCGCCCTCCTCCGGGCCCGCGGGCACGCGGTCGTCCCGCTCTCGGCACCCACGCCCGGGGCCGCCCTCCAGCGTGCCCGGGACGCGGTCGGGGCGGGGTCGGTGGACGTCCTCGTCGTCGCCGGCGGGGACGGCATGGTCCACCTCGCGGTCAACGCGACCGCGGAGACGGACGTCCCCGTCGCCGTCGTCGCCCAGGGGAGCGGGAACGACGTCGCGAGCGACCTCGGCCTCCCGGTCGGAGACCCCGCAGCGGCCCTCGACCTCATCGACGCCGGGATCCCACGAGCCCTCGACGCCGGCCACGTCGAGGGCCGGCTGAGCCGGCCGTGGTTCGCGGGCGTCCTCGCCGCCGGATTCGACGCGGTGGTCAACGCCCGCGCGAACCGGTGGACGTGGCCGCGCGGCGCGCGACGCTACCAGCTCGCCCTCCTGCGCGAGCTCCCCGTCTTCCGTCCCGTCCCGTACGTCGTCGAGGTCGACGGGAGCCGGGTGGCCACCGAGGCGATGCTCGTCGCCGTCGCCAACGGCCGCTCGTACGGCGGCGGGATGCGCGTCTGCCCGGCGGCCGTCATGGACGACGGTCTCCTCGACGTCCTCGTCCTCCACCACATCAACCGCGCCGAGCTCCTCCGCGTGCTCCCCCGTGTCTTCACGGGGGAGCACGTCGGCCACCCCGCCGTCGAGGTCCTCCGGGGCCGACGGGTCCGGCTCGAGGCCGAGGGCGTCACCACCTACGCCGACGGCGAGCGGTTCGCGCCCGTCCCGCTCACCTGCGCGGCCGTCTCCGGCGCGTGGACCGTCCTCACGCCCCGCTGACCGGACGGAGCGTCCCGGCCCGCACGGGGCGCGGTGACGTAGCCTGCTGACCATGACCTCTCCTGCCGAGCGGTACGCCGCGGCGTCGAGGCGGGTGGCCCGGGACCGGTCACAGCTCGGCGCCTTCATGTCGACCGTCGACTTCCCCCTCGACGACTTCCAGGTCGAGGCATGCGAGGCGGTCGAGGACGGCCGGGGGGTCCTCGTCGCGGCGCCGACGGGGTCGGGGAAGACGATCGTCGGGGAGTTCGCGGTCCACCTCGCGCTCGCCCGGGGACAGAAGGCGTTCTACACGACCCCGATCAAGGCGCTGTCGAACCAGAAGTACCACGACCTCGTCGAGCGGCACGGGAGCGCGAACGTCGGTCTGCTCACCGGCGACTCCTCGGTCAACGGCGAGGCTCCCGTCGTCGTCATGACGACCGAGGTCCTCCGGAACATGATGTACGGCGGGTCGAGCACCCTCGACGGGCTCGGCTTCGTCGTCATGGACGAGGTCCACTACCTCGCCGACCGGCTCCGGGGGGCCGTGTGGGAGGAGGTCATCATCCACCTCCCCGAGCACGTCCAGCTCGTCTCGCTCTCGGCGACGGTGAGCAACGCCGAGGAGTTCGGGGACTGGCTCCGTGAGGTCCGAGGCAACCACGCCGTCGTCGTCACCGAGCACCGTCCGGTGCCGCTCTGGCAGCACATGCAGGTCGGCCGCCGGGTGTACGACCTCTTCATCGACGGGGCCGCCCGCCCCCGACGCGACGGCGACATCCCCCGGGTCAACCCCCGTCTCCTCGACGCGATCAAGAAGGTCGACGGGGGCCAACGGGATGACGGCGGCCGGCGGGACGACAGGGACCGACGCCGCGGGAGGGGCCGCAAGGGCGCCCCGCCCCGGGGACGGGGCGGCCCCGGCGGCCAGTTCCCCCGCGGGGGACGGCCCATCGGCGGCGCGTCCCGCGCCGACGTCATCGCCCAGCTCGACCGGGAGGGGCTCCTCCCGGCGATCACGTTCATCTTCAGCCGGGTCGGCTGCGAGGCCGCGGTCGGCCAGCTCCTCGCCTCGGGGTCCCGCCTCGTCACCGACGCCGAGGGCGAGCGGATCCGCCGGACCGTCGGGGAGCGCGTCTCCGCCCTCGCCGACGAGGACCTCGGCGTCCTCGGGTACTGGGACTTCGTCGAGGGCCTGAGCCGCGGCTTCGCCGCCCACCACGCCGGGATGCTCCCGACGTTCCGAGAGGTCGTCGAGGAGCTCTTCACGCAGGGGCGGATCAAGGCGGTCTTCGCCACCGAGACCCTCGCCCTCGGGATCAACATGCCGGCCAGGACGGTCGTCCTCGAGCGGCTCGTCAAGTTCAACGGTGAGAGTCACGTGGACATCACCCCGGCGGAGTACACCCAGCTCACCGGGCGGGCGGGCCGCCGGGGCATCGACGTCGAGGGGCACGCCCTCGTCGTGTGGAGCCGGGGCACCGACCCCGTCGACGTTGCCGGTCTCGCCTCCACCCGCACGTACACCCTCCGGTCGAGCTTCCGGCCCACGTACAACATGGCCGTCAACCTCGTCGCCCAGGTCGGGCGGCACGTCGCGCGGGAGGTCCTCGAGACCTCGTTCGCCCAGTTCCAGGCCGACCGAGCCGTCGTCGGGCTCGCGACGACGGTCCGGCGCAACGAGGAGGCCCTCGCCGGCTACGAGGAGGCGATGCACTGCGACCGGGGGGACTTCCGCGAGTACGCGACGATCCGCAGCCGGGTCGGCCAGCTCGAGAAGGAGGGTGCCCGGGCCCGCTCGGCGAGTCGCCGGGCAGAGGCCGCGCTCAGCCTCGAGGCCCTCCGCGCGGGGGACGTCATCAAGATCCCCGCCGGTCGGCGTGCCGGGTGGGCCGTCGTCGTCCAGCCGGCGCGGGGGCGCGGACAGAGCCCGTCGCCCGCGGTCGTCACCGAGGACTCCCAGCTGCGGCGGCTCACCCTCGTCGACGTCCCCGTGCCGGTCGACGCGGTGTCCCGGATCACCCTCGGCAAGGGGTTCAACCCGAAGTCGCCGAAGTCGAGGCGCGACCTCGCCTCGACGCTGCGCGCCAAGGCCCCGTTCGACACCCACCAGCGGGGGAACCCGCAGGAGGCGGGGGCCGCCGCGGCCGCCGGGGACGAGGGCCGGGTCGCGCAGCTGCGCGAGCAGCTCCGCCGCCACCCGTGCCACGGCTGCCCGGACCGCGAGGCCCACGCCCGGTGGGCGGACCGGTGGTCCCGGCTCCAGCGGGAGACCGCGGGGCTCCAGCGCCGGGTCGAGACGCGGACGAACTCCGTCGCGAAGACGTTCGACCGGATCTGCACGCTCCTCGCCGAGGCGGGCTACCTCAGCGAGGACGGGACCGAGGTGACGCCCCAGGGGGAGCGGCTGCGCCGGCTGTACACCGAGAAGGACCTCCTCGCCGCCGAGTGCCTCCGGCTCGGGCTGTGGAAGCAGCTCACCCCCGCCGAGCTCGCCGCGGCCGTCTCCGCGCTCGTCCACGAGCCTCGCCGGGACGAGGGCGACCTCAGCCCCCGAATGCCGACGGAGAACGTCGCCGAGGCCTGCCGGGGGATGGACCGGCTCTGGGCGGCGCTCGAGGAGCACGAGGAGGAGCACGCTCTGCCCGTCACCGGCGCGCCGGACGCGGGCCTCGCCTGGTCGATCCACCGGTGGGCGAGCGGGCAGCGGCTCGACGTCGTCCTCCACGACCAGGACCTCGCCGCGGGCGACTTCGTCCGCCGGTGCAAGCAGCTCGTCGACCTCCTCGGCCAGGTCGCCGACGCCGCGCCCGAACCCCGGCTGCGGGGGACCGCGCGCTCGGCGATCGACGCCGTCATGAGGGGCGTCGTCGCCGCTGACCGGCTTGACTGAGCGGGCGGGCCCGGTGGCGTCGACGGCGGAGGGCCCGGACCCCCGGCGGTGGAAGGCGCTCGCCGTCTGCCTCGTCGCAGGCTTCATGACCCTGCTCGACGTGAGCATCGTCAACGTCGCGCTGCCCTCGATCCGGGTCGGTCTCACGGCCCCGGCGAGCGACCTCCAGTGGGTCGTCTCCGGGTACGCCCTGGCCTTCGGCCTCGTCCTCGTCCCCGCGGGCCGGCTCGGGGACGCGACCGGTCGCCGCCGGGTGTTCATCGCCGGGGTGGCCCTCTTCGGCCTCGCGAGCCTCGCCTGCGGCCTGGCCCCGTCGAGCGGCCTGCTCGTCGCGGCCCGGCTCGTCCAGGGGGTCGGCGGCGGCCTCATCAACCCCCAGGTGTCGGGCCTCATCCAGGAGATGTTCCGGGGCGGGGAGCGGGGCCGGGCGTTCGGGATGCTCGGGGCGACGATCGGGCTCTCCACCGCCGTCGGGCCGATCGTCGGGGGGACGATCATCCAGGGGCTCGGACCCGGAACGGGCTGGCGGTGGATCTTCATGGTCAACCTCCCGATCGCGGTCGGGGCGGTCCTCCTCGCCCAGCGGTGGGTGCCACCACGCGAGCAGCCGGCGGGGAGGCACCCGGACTTCGACCCGGTCGGCGTCGTCCTGCTCGGGGCCGCCGTCCTCGGGCTGCTCCTCCCGCTCGTCGAGTCCGGGCGCGCGGTCGGCGGGTCGACGACGTGGCCGCTCGCCGCCGCCGGTCTCGCCCTCGCGGCCGGCTTCGTCCTCTGGGAGCGGCGCTACGCCGCCCGGGGCCGCAGCCCCCTCGTCGACCTGTCGCTGTTCCGGCGCCCGGGCTACGCCTCCGGGGCGACCATCGCGACGGTGTACTTCTCCGGGTTCACCGGGGTCCTCTTCGTCCTGTCCGTCTACCTCCAGGAGGGGCTCGGGTACTCGGCTCTCGAGGCGGGCGCCGCGGTGACCCCCTTCGCCGCCGGGTCGGCCGTCATGGCCGCCGTCGGGGGGCGGCTCGTCGAAAGGTGGGGGCGAGGTCTCGTCACCACGGGGCTCGTCGTCGTCGCCGCCGGGCTCGTCGCGACCGACCTCGTCCTCGGAGCCGCCGCCGGGTCCAACGTCGGGTGGCGAGTCGCGCTCCCGCTCCTCGTCGCCGGGCTCGGCAGCGGCCTCGTCATCGCGCCGAACATCACGATCACCCTCGCCGACGTCCCCGTCGGGCGGGCGGGCACCGCCGGCGGGGTTCTCCAGACCGGCCAGCGGATCGGGACCGCCGCGGGGATCGCCGTCCTCGGCGCGGTGTACTTCGGGTCCGCCACCGCAGGAGAGCAGACCGCGGGCGCGGTCAGCGCGCTCCGGGTCGCGACCGTCAGCGTCCTCCTCTCCCTCCTCGCGAGTGTCGTCGACCTCGTCGTCCGCCGGCGTCGGCGCGGGCGGGCGGCGTCAGCCGAGGCCGAGCGCGGCCGTGAGGCGGCGCACGGGTGAGGTGAGCGCACCCAGCCGGCCGCCACGAGCACGAGCTCCTGGCCTGGTCCCGTCCCCGGGCGGGTCAGAGGCTCGGTTCCCGCCGACTGCACCCTGCTCGTCCGAGGCATGAATCCCCGGCAGTGGGGACCAGCAGGCTCGCGAACGGACAGAGAAACATCCTGAGTCGGCGACCTCCGCACGGGACCTGAGTCCTAAATATCACAATATGCCCATGGGTAGGCTTTTTGTCGGACTCGGGGGGTAGCGTGGGCGAGCCGAATGACTCGACCAGCACGAGGAGCATCACGAAATGTCCGACCAGGACTCAAACAAGGCGGCCACACACAAAGAAGCAAGAGCGCAAGCAAAGATGGCGAAGGCCGCGGCGAAGGCGAGTCGTCCGTGGTACCGCAAGAAGCGCTATCTGGGTCTGATCGCCGTAGTGGCCGTGGGTGCCGTCGTCAGCACGACAGGTGGTGGCGACGAGACCACACCAGTGAGCACCGCGGACGGGGACATGTCCTCGGGGAGCAGCCCGTCCAAGCCGTCCAAGAGCCAGACCCCGAGCAAGACGTCGGACGCGACGGAGGCGAAGCTCAACAGCAGGGTTCGCGACGGCAAGTTCGAGTTCACTGTCAAGAAGGTCGACTGTGGCAAGACGAGTGTCGGCGACCAGTACGTGAACGCAAAGGCCCAGGGCAAGTTCTGCATGGTGAACGTGAAGGTCGAGAACATCGCCAACGAGCCCCAGTCACTCTTCGGGGACAACCAGTACCTCTACGACGGCGGGGGCCGCAAGTTCTCGGCCGACACCGAAGCGTCCAGCTACGTCGAGGACGGCGCGGACACGATCTTCGAGGAGATCAACCCCGGAAACTCCATCAACGGGGTCGTCGTCTTCGACGTCCCCAAGAACGTCACACCAGCACGAATCGAACTGCACGACTCCGCTTTCAGCAGCGGTGTCGAGGTGTCCCTCAAGTAGGGCTGCCGGCTCACCGCGCCGGTCGGCGGCGCGGGCGGGCGGCGTCAGCCGAGGCCGAGCGCGGCCGTGAGGCGGCGCACGGGTGAGGTGAGCGCGTACCGACCGGTGAGGTCGGCGAGCGCGTGCGGGTCGGCGACCTCCGTGGGGAGGCGGGGGTCGCCGTCGGGGAGGGGGAGGTCGAGGACGACCCGGACGACCCGCGGTGCGACGTCGAGGTATCCCGACGCCTCCTCGAGACGGGTGCGCTGTGCCCCCTTGATCGCGGGGTCCCCCGAGTCGACGGCGGCGCGGAGCGTGGCGAGGTCGCCGTACCGGGTGATGAGCCGGGCCGCGGTCTTGTCGCCGACGCCGACGACCCCGGGGAGGCCGTCGCTCGGGTCGCCCCGGAGGATCGCCATGTCGGCGTACTGGTCCCCGGTCGCGACGCCGTACCGCTGCGCGAGCGCCGCCTCGGTGACGACGTCGGGCTCCCGGACGCCCCCCCGGGCGGTGTAGAGGACCCGGACGTCGTGGGCGTCGTCGACGAGCTGGAAGAGGTCCCGGTCGCCGGTGACGATGTCGACGGGCATCCGACCCCGGTACCGCTCGACGTAGCTCCCGATGACGTCGTCCGCCTCGTGTCCGTCGACGCCGACGCGGGTGATCCCGACCGCCTCGAGAGCGGCGACGATGACGGGCACCTGGGGGGTGAGGTCCTCGGGCGACTCCTCCGCGGTCGCGCTGCCCTCGGTGAGGCGGTGCGTCTTGTACGTCGGGAGCGCCTCGACCCGGAACGCCGGCCGCCAGTCGTTGTCCCAGCAGGCGACGAGGTGGGTGGGGGAGTGCGCCGTGACGAGCGTCGCGACCATGTCGAGGAACCCGCGGACGGCGTTCGTCGGCGCCTCGTCGACGGCCGAACGCCGGTCGGGAACCCCGTGGAAGGCGCGGAAGTAGAGGGAGGCGGAGTCGAGGAGGAGGAGTCTCTCGGCTGTCATCGGCACCTCCACGTCGCGGGCATGGGGGCAGCGTAACCGGCTGGTAACGCTCTGGTCCCGGGGTGACGCAAGCACCCACTGGGGGAGATTCGCAGCGCTATGCTCCAACGCGTCAGAACCGCTCGGGAGGTGGAGGTCGGCGTGCGCACTCGGCTGGCCGCGGCCATCGCAGCGTGTCTCCTCGTGCTCCTCAGCGGGGCGACCGCTGCCGCGACGGCGACGGCGTCCCAGGTGGCCACGGTGACGCCACGGACCGCAGGGACCGCGTCCGCCCCGTCGCTCGCCGCCGACGGCGAGGCGCTCAAGGGGACCCTCCGCAGCGCGGCCGGCAGGCCCGTGGCCGGGGCGAGCCTCACCGTCAGCCAGGGCGGCAGCGACGTCGGCACCGCGACGACGGGCCGGGACGGAGCCTGGCAGGTCGACCTCCCCGGCCCCGGGAAGTACACGGTCTCCCTCGACGTCGGGTCGCTGCCGGGCGGGATGCGACCGCGGTCGGTCGGGGGGCAGACCCTGAGCGACGTCACCGTCCGCCCGAGCCAGGCACGCGTCGTCATCTTCCCGCTCGTCCCCAAGGGCACCGCCCAGCAGGGCGCGACCCCGAGCGCGACGTCGTCCTCGACGGCGGGGTCCGACACCGGCACGGGCGGCACGCCGGCCTCGACGGGTACGGGCTTCGTCGGGCGGTTCCTCCAGCTGTTCGTCGAGGGCATCAAGCTCGGCGCGATCATCGCGATCACCGCCGTCGGGCTCTCCCTCGTGTTCGGGACGACCCGGCTCATCAACTTCGCCCACGGCGAGCTCGTGACGATCGGGGCGATGACCGCGTTCTTCTTCTCGGTGAGCCCGTTCACCATGCCGCTCGTCCTCGCCGCCGTCCTCGCCGTCGGCGTCGGAGGCCTCGCGGGCGGGGCGATGGAGCGCGTGCTCTGGCGTCCGCTGCGTCGGCGGGGTGCCGGGCTCATCCAGATGTTCATCATCTCGATCGGGCTCTCGCTCCTCCTCCGCCACCTCCTCCTCGTCCTCTTCGGGTCGCGTCGCCAGACCTACCGGGACTTCACCGTCCAGCAGAACCTCGAGATCGGACCGATCGCGATCACCCCACGCGACCTCGTCGTCACCCTCCTCTCGGGCCTCGTCATCCTCGGGGTCGCCTTCATGCTCCAGCGCACGCGGATCGGCAAGGCGATGCGGGCCGTCTCGGACAACCGGGACCTCGCCGAGTCCTCCGGCATCGACGTCGACCGGGTCGTCCTGATCGTCTGGGTCGTCGGCGGGGCCCTCGCCGCGCTCGGCGGCGTCTTCTACGGGCTCACCCAGGCCGTCTACTGGGACATGGGCTTCAACCTGCTCCTGCTCATGTTCGCCGGGGTCATCCTCGGGGGCCTCGGCAGCGCGTACGGCGCCGTCGTCGGCAGCCTCGTCGTCGGCCTCGTCGCCCAGCTGTCCACGCTGTGGTTCCCCACCGAGCTGCAGAATGCGTGGGCGCTGCTCGCGCTCATCGTCGTCCTCCTCGTCCGGCCGCAGGGCATCCTCGGCCAGGCCGAGCGGGCAGGCTGAGGCGGAGGGGAGGACACACATGGACTGGCTCAACATCATCGGCAACGCCGTCCGGGGCATGTTCGGACCGGAGGCGGCGATCTACGCGCTCGCCGCGGTCGGGCTCAACCTCCACTTCGGATACACCGGGCTGCTCAACTTCGGCCAGGTCGCCTTCATGCTCGTCGGGGCTTACGGCGTCGCGGTCGGCGTCGCGACCTTCGGCTGGCCGCTCTGGGCGGGGGTCCTCCTCGGGATCGCGTGCGCGGTCGTCCTCGCGCTCGTCCTCGGGATCCCGACGCTGCGCCTGCGCGGTGACTACCTCGCCATCGCGACGATCGCGGCCGGCGAGGTGCTCCGGTACTTCTACCGCTCGAGCTACCTCGAGCCGCTCACCGGCGGGGTGTACGGGCTGCGCCAGTTCGCCGACGGGTTCTTCGAGCAGAACCCGTTCCCGCCCGGGCGGTACGGCGTCGGGCAGATCACCTTCGACTCCCGATCGCTGTGGGTCATGGTCGTCGGCTGGTCGCTCGTCGCGCTCGCCTGCACCCTCGTCGCGCTCCTCATCCACAGCCCGTGGGGGCGGGTGCTCCGCTCGGTCCGCGAGGACGAGCTCGCCGCCCGCAGCCTCGGCAAGAACGTCTACGGGTTCAAGATCCAGAGCCTCGTCCTCGGGGGGGTGCTCGGCGCACTCGCCGGGGCGCTGCTCGCGATGAACGTCCAGTCCGTCCAGCCGGACAGCTACAACCCGGTCGTGACGTTCTACCTCTACACGATCGTCATCCTCGGGGGCGCGAGTCGGATCCTCGGGCCCGTCCTCGGGTCGGTGATCTTCTGGTTCCTCGTCACGTTCCTCGACGCGTTCCTCCGCCAGGCGACGTCGAGCGGGCTCATCCCCTCGAGCGTCCTCGACGGCGGAGACGTCGGGGCGGTCCGGTTCGCGTTCGTCGGGCTCTTCCTCATCCTCCTCATGACGTTCCGCCCGGCCGGGATCCTCGGCAACATGAAGGAGCTGCGTCTCGATGTCCGCTGAGTCCGCCGGGCCGGGGCAGTCGGCCGAGCCAGGCCGGTCGACCGGGCCGTCGACGACGGGCGCGGCCGCCCTCGTTGGGGTCCCTCCGACGCCGGGCGTCGCCAAGCCGGACGCGATCTTCACGGCCGACCACGTCGTCCGCAGCTTCGGAGGGCTCAAGGCGGTCGACGTCGACCACCTCGAGGTTCAGCGGGGGACGATCACCTCGCTCATCGGCCCCAACGGCGCCGGGAAGTCGACGTTCTTCAACCTCGTCTCCGGCTTCGACAGCCCCGACAGCGGGTCGTGGACCTTCCAGGGGCAGGACGTCTCGGGGATGTCGGCGTACAAGATCGCCCGTCGTGGCATGGTCCGGACCTTCCAGCTGACGAAGGCCCTCACCCGCCTCACGGCGCTCGAGAACCTCATGCTCGGGGCGACCGACCAGCGGGGGGAGCGGTTCCTCCCCGCGCTCCTCCGGGTGCCGTGGCGCAGCCAGGAGAAGGAGGTCGCCGCACGGGCCGACGAGCTCCTCGAGCGGTTCAACCTCGGGCACATGCGCGACGAGTACGCCGGGACGATGTCCGGGGGGCAGCGCAAGCTCCTCGAGATGGCCCGGGCCCTCATGGTCCGCCCGTCGATGGTCATGCTCGACGAGCCGATGGCCGGGGTGAACCCGGCCCTCACCCAGTCGCTCCTCGGCCACATCCAGGCGCTCCGCGACGAGGGCATGACGATCGTCCTCGTCGAGCACGACATGGACGTCGTCATGGGGATCAGCGACTGGGTCGCCTGCTTCGCCCAGGGCGAGCTCATCGCCGAGGGGCGTCCCGACGACATCCGCCGGGACGAAGCGGTCATCGAGGCGTACCTCGGGACCTCGCGGGCACTTCCCGCCGACGCGGCCGACGGCTCCTCGGACCCCGCCGCCCCCGCCGACGAGGACCGCCGGCCCACCGGTCACACCAGCGCCGCCGACACCACCGGTCGCACCAGCGCCGGCGACGCCGTGGACGACACCGCCGAGCGCACGACACCCCCGGAGGAACGAGATGGCTGACGACAGGACCAACGCGGGCCACCTCCTCGCGGCGGAGGAGCTCATCGCCGGGTACATCCCCGAGGTGGACATCCTCACGGGATGCACCGTCCACGTCGACCGCGGGGAGCTCGTCGGGATCATCGGTCCGAACGGTGCGGGCAAGTCGACCCTCATCAAGGCGATGTTCGGCCTCGTCCCGGTCCGCTCCGGACGCGTCGTCCTCGAGGGGACCGACATCACCGCCCTCCCGGCGCACGCGCTCGTCTCCCAAGGCCTCGGCTACGTTCCTCAGAACAACAACGTCTTCCCGTCCCTCACCATCGAGGAGAACCTCGAGATGGGGCTCTACATCCGGCCCAAGGAGTTCGGGACGCGGTTCTCCGCGGTGACCGAGCTCTTCCCCCTCCTCGCCGACCGCCGCAGCCAGAAGTGCGGGTCGCTCTCGGGGGGTGAGCGTCAGGTCGTCGCGATGGGGCGCGCCCTCATGACCGACCCGCAGGTGCTCTTCCTCGACGAGCCCTCGGCCGGGCTGTCTCCGCTCATGCAGGACGCCGTCTTCGACTCCGTCAAGCGGATCAACGACTCGGGGGTCTCGATCCTCATGGTCGAGCAGAACGCCGCGCGCTGCCTCGAGATCGCCCACCGCGGGTACGTCCTCGACCAGGGCAAGGACGCCTACACCGGGACCGGACGCGAGCTCCTCACCGACCCCAAGGTCATCGAGCTCTACCTCGGGACGCTCGCCCGGATCTGATCGGACGAGCCCGCCACCACACCCACACGACGGGCACTCCCTGCCGGGTCCGACCGTCGGCTGCGAGGTGCCGACGCGCAGCGGGGTCCGGCCGCCGTTCGGCGACCGGACCCCGCTGGGCCGGACCTGGGCTACTGGACGGGCTGGGCGTTCTCCGTCGAGAGGGTCGTGAGCTTGCCGGCCTTGTTGAAGCCGTAGACCTCGATCGTCGCCGACCCGGGCTCACCGGCGGAGGTGAAGTCGAGCGGGCCGCTCGCTCCGTCGTAGTCGATGTCCTTGCCCTCGTCGATGAGCTTCTTGCAGTCGGCGAAGCTCGTGCACTTCTCGCCGTCCTTGGTCAGCCCGTCGACGACGTCCTTGTAGACGTTGGCGTCGGTCGACTTCGCCTGCTCGGCCGCGAGCGCCATGAGGTTGACGCAGTCGTAGACCTGCGGGGCGAACTGCGTCTCCTTGAGGTCGGGCGCGAAGGCCTTGAGGTCCTTGACGAACTGCGGGTTGTCGGCCGACGCGGGCGCGGTGCCCTTCATTCCGGCCAGGACCCCCGGGTTGGACGGGTCGACGAGCTTGGCGAGGTCGGTGTTCCGCAGCCCGTCGGCGCCGTAGAGGCCGACCTTGTCCGTCGTCAGGCCGGACTCGATGAGGCCCTTGAGGATCTGCTTGCCCTCCTCGAAGGCGATGACGACGACGGCGTCGGGCTTGGCGGCGACGACCTTCTGGACGACGCTGTCGTAGTTCGTCGCCTTGGGGTCGTACGTCTCCTTGAGCGCGACCGTCGCGCCGCTGCTCTCGAGGGCCTTGGCGGTCGCGTCCTCGAGGCCCTTGCCGTAGTCGTCGGCCCGGGCGACGAGGGCGACCTTGCTGTGCCCGTCGCCGACGACGACGTTGGCGAGGACGGGCCCCTGCAGCGCGTCCGACGGCGCGGTGCGGAAGTACAGCCCGTTGTCCTGGTAGTCCGTGAAGGTCGGGGCGGTGTTCGACCCCGAGCACTCCGCGACGCCGGCCCCGGTGATCTTGTCGATGATGGCGAGCGACATCCCAGAGGCAGCCGCGCCGATGATCGCGCTGACGCCCGAGCTGAGCACCCGGTCCGCGGACTGCGAGGCGATCGCCTGGTCATTCGCCTCGTCACCACCCACGACGGCGGGGACGTCGTTCCCGAGGACGCCGCCGTTCTTGTTGATCTCGCTGATCGCGTACTTCACCGCGTCGATCTGCGGCGGCCCGAGGAAGGCGAGGTCGCCGGTCTCCGGCAGCACGTAGCCGAGCTTGAAGGTCTGGTTCGACCCCCCGGACCCCCCGGAGGTGCTCGAGCTGGTGCTCCCACCGCTGTCCCCGCTGCCGCAGGCAGCCATCAGCATGAGGGCGGCGGCCGTGATGCTGACCGTCTTCACACGCGTGCTCACTCGCATTGCCACTCCTTGTCACAGAAGACTGACCGCGGCGACCGGCCCGCCGGCACGCGGCGGCGCTCGGCACTGAGCGGACGATGCGCGGAACGCTAGCACCGGCGTCACCCGCGCGGAGGGGTGTTCACCGACCTGTGACCGCCACGAGACCGGGCCGTGGCTGCGTAAGGTGGTCCCGTGGAAGACGTCGACCGCCGCCTCGTGGACCTCCTTCGCGCCGACGGGCGCACGAGCTACACCGACCTCGGCCGGACCATGGGTCTGTCGACCTCGGCGGTCCACCAGCGGGTGCGCCGTCTCGAGGAGCGCGGTGTCATCACCGGCTACACCGCCCGGGTCGACCACGCATCCGTCGGGCTCCCGCTCACCGCGTTCATCTCGGTCGCCCCGTTCGACCAGTCCGCGCCCGACGACGTCCCCGACCGGCTCCGGGGGATCCCCGAGATCGAGGCGTGCTACTCCGTCGCCGGGGACGAGAACTACCTCCTCAAGGTGCGGGTGGGCACGCCCCGCGACCTCGAGGAGCTCCTTGCCCGCATCCGGACCGGCGCGATGGTCTCGACCCGGACGACCATCGTCCTCTCGACGCCGTGGGAGTGAGCGACAGCGGGCGGCGCGCGTGACCGTCAGCGCGCGATGGCCGCGGTCCGCCCTCCGGTGACCTCGAGGAGGTCCTCCGGCGCGAGCGCGATGTCGAGCCCCCGCCGACCCGCCGAGACGTAGACGCGGTCCCACCTGCCGGCGCTCGCGTCGACGACCGTGGGCAGGCGCCGGCGCTGGCCGAGCGGCGAGATGCCCCCGAGGACATAGCCCGTGCTCCGCTCGGCGTCCGCGGGCGCGGCCAGCCCCACCCGTTTGGCGCCGAGGACGAACGCGAGCGCCTTGAGGTCGAGCGCCGACGGAACCGGGACGACCCCGACGACGAGACCGGTCCCGGTGTCGACGACGAGCGTCTTGAAGACCTGCTCGGCCGGGACGCCGAGGGCTGCGACCGCCTCGTCTCCGTACGAGGACGCCGTCGCCGGGTCGTGCACGTAGGCGTGCACGGTGAACCCCACGCCCGCCCGGGTCAGCGCGAGCGTCGCCGGGGTCGCGTGCGCGCCCGCGGACCCTCGTGCCACGCCCGGCCGACGCGGGGACGGGTCAGCGGGAGCCGACGCGGTCGACAAGACGCCACGTCGCGGGGAGGAGCCCCGCCGCCACGGCGATCTTCACGGCGTCGCCGACGAGGAACGGCAGGACGCCGAGGGCGAGCCCCTCGCTGAGCCCGACTCCCACGAAGCCCATGAGCCACGGCAGGCCGCAGGCGTAGATGACGACGTTCCCGAGGACCATCGTCCCGGCGGTCGAGGCGACCGTCCGGTCGGCACCGCGCCGCGCGAGTGCCCCGACGAGGCCGGCGGCGAGGACGAAGCCGATGATGTAGCCGAACGAGGCGAACTGCCACCCGGCGCCGTGCTGGGCGAACCACGGAATCCCGGCGACGCCCGCCGCGAGGTAGAGGCCGGCGCTCGCCATGCCCCGAACCGGACCGAGCGAGGCCCCGACGAGCAGCGCGGCGAGGGTGCCGAGGCTGAGGGGGACCGGGGTGAACGGGAGGGGGAGGGCCACCTGGCCGAGGATGCCGAGGACGGCAGCACCTCCGAGAACGAGCGCGACGTCCCGGACGAGCCCGCCGGGGACGACGTCGGCGAGGACGCGGCGACGCGAGGAGAGAGCGATGGCAGTCATGGGGCACACCGTACCGGTCCCGCGCGCCCGGGCGCCTGCCGCTTCCGCGCGGCCCTCAGACGAGGACGTCGTGGGCGGATGCGGCGCGGGACGCGGCCGCCCGTGAGACCGCCTCCTCGTGCTCGGCGAGGGCGTCCCCCTGCTCGCGCCACCACCGCTGCCCCGCCTCCGGCAGGGTGTCGATCGGGTCGTAGTAGACGTAGTCCCGGCTCAGCGCCGACTCGTCCCCGGCCTCGATGGACGTGCGGTAGTTCTTCTGCCAGAACGACATGCCCCGCTCACGGTCGTACTCCTCGGCCTGGTGGACCCAGCGCTTGCCGACGAAGGGGACGTCACAGACGATGCGCGGCGTGGCGAAGCCCGGCAGGTACCCCATCATCGCGTGCTGGAGGTGCCGGGCGTGGGCGAGCGAGACCCGCCAGTGCTCGCTGAACGGGATCATGTCGCACATGTAGAAGTAGTACGGCGTCACCATCGCCTCGTCCTGGAGGGCGAAGCACAGGTCGAGGAGCTGGGCGGGCGTGTCGTTGACCCCGCGCATGAGGACGCCCTGGTTGCGGACGTCACGGACCCCGGCCTCGAGCATCGCGCGGGCAGCGTCCGCGACGAGGGGCGTCACGGACTCGCCGGCGTTGACGTGGGTGTGGACCGCGAGCGACACCCCGCGCGCACGCGCCTTGCCCGCGACCCGGGCGACGCCCTCGCGGACGTCGTCCTGGAGCCAGTGCTGGGGCAGCCCCATGAGCGCCTTCGTCGCGAGCCGGATGTCGCGGATCGTCTCGACCTCGAGGAGCCGGTCGAGGAAGCCCTCGAGGTTCTTCCACGGCATGTTCGCGACGTCGCCACCCGAGACGACGACGTCGCGCACGCCCGGCGTGCGCTCGAGGTAGTCGAGTATCGCCGTGTGACGGTCGACGGGCTTGCCCGCGAGCCTGAGCTTGGCGACCTGGGGGGTCGAGGTCCCGACGAGGTCCATCCGGGTGCAGTGGCCGCAGTACTGGGGGCACGTGGCCAGCAGCTCGGCGAGGACCTTCGTCGGGTACCTGTGGGTGAGGCCCTCGGCGACCCACATGTCGTGCTCGTGGAGGCTGTCCCGGGTCGCGTACGGGTGCGAGGGCCAGTCGGTGCGCCGGTCGCTGAACACCGGGAGCATGTACCTCCGGACGGGGTCCGCGCGGAAGGCCGCGGTGAACTCCCCCCCGGCCGCCGGCATCCTCCCGTCGACCCAGCCCGGCTCGCTCACCATCGTGTTGAGCATCTGCGGGGGGACGAGCATCGCCATCGTCGCCCGCTCGGCCTGGTCCCGCTCGAGGTCGGCGTAGAAGTCCTCGGTGAGCAGGTCACCCATGAGGCCGCGGAGCTGGCGGAGGTTCTTCACGCAGTGGGCGCGCTGCCACTGGACGCTCTCCCAGTCCGCACGGGTGACGTCGCGCCATCCGGGGAAGCGGGTCCAGTCCGGCTCGACGAGCTCCCGCCGGCGGTAGGAGTAGGGCTGCTCGATGGTGCTCATACCCGCGAGGATACGCATTTACTCGTGCCTCTTGCGCATCCAGAGGGAGTATTTTGCTTGCATGTCTGAACTGACCGGAGGATCTCCGTCCTCGCCCGTCGGCCTCCACCGCGTGCTCGAGCCCTGCGGGCAGGCCCTGCCGCAGGCCGCGACCCGACTCGACGCCCGACCCGAGATCTGGCCCGACGAGGTGCGGATCGCCGTCGAGACCCTCAACCTCGACGCCGCCTCGTACCGGCAGCTCGCCGAGGCGCACACGGACGCGGCGGGCCGGCTCGACGGGGACGCCCTCCGCGCGAGCGTCCTCGACATCGTCGCGACCCGGGGCAAGATGCAGAACCCGGTCACCGGGTCCGGGGGGATGCTCATCGGCACCGTCGACGAGGTCGGGCCGGAGAGCCCGCTCGGGCTCGCGGTCGGTGACCGGGTCGCATCCCTCGTCTCACTCTCGCTCACCCCGCT
Source organism: uncultured Actinomycetota bacterium (assembly GCA_963783735.1). Taxonomy (GTDB): domain Bacteria; phylum Actinomycetota; class Actinomycetes; order Actinomycetales; family Dermatophilaceae; genus CAWDAQ01. The sequence continues at coordinate 210,896 of CAWAOO010000007.1, forward strand.
CGTCGTCACCGACGGGCTCGCCCGCTGGGACGGGCACTCCGAGCGCGTCCCGGCCGCCGGGCACGCCATCCTCTTCGGGCGCTCCGTCGCCGCGACCCTTCCGGAGGACCTCGTCCCGGACCTCGCCCTCATGGTCATGGACGTCTGCGGCGCCCCGGCCCTCGTGGCCCGGGTCGTCCGCGAGCGCGTCCGGGCCGGGGCGGCCCCGACCGTCCTCGTTCTCGGGGGTGCGGGCAAGTCCGGCTCGCTCGCCCTCGCCGCTGCCGCCGACGCGGGCGCCCGCCATCGGGTCGCCGTCGTCCCCACCTCCGAGGAGGCCGGGCTCCTCGCGGGGACCGGGCTCGCCGACGAGGTCGTCCTCGCCGACGCCCGGAGCCCGCTCGGCCTGCCCGAGGCGGTTGCGCGTGCCGGGGGGCCGGCCGACGTCACCGTCGTCTGTGTCGACGTCCCCGGGTGCGAGCAGCCGGCGATCCTCGCGACGGCCCAGGGCGGGACGATCATCTTCTTCTCCATGGCGACGAGCTTCGCGGCCGCCGCGCTCGGGGCCGAGGGGCTCGCGGCCGACGTCCGGATGCTCGTCGGGAACGGCTATGTTCCCGGCCACGCGGACTACGCCCTCGACCTCCTGCGCGGACACCGGGCGGTCCGGGCGCTCTTCGAGCGTCGGCTCGGCTAACACAGCCGAGGGGTCGCGATCCAGTGCCCCTGGTCCTCGCGGTCCCGCGGACCGGGGTGGTCCGATAGGGGACGTGGCCCCGCAGACCCCGATGACGACCTCCGCGAGCACGGCCCCCCGGTACGGGGGCGAGGAGCTCGAGCTCGACCTGCGCTGGTGGGCGGCGGCGAACTACCTGACGATCGGTCAGATCTACCTCCAGGAGAACGCCCTCCTCCGCGAGCCCCTGACGATCGAGCACATCAAGCCCCGCCTCCTCGGGCACTGGGGGACGAGCCCTGGGCTGTCGATGCTCTACTGCGTCCTCAACCGGGTCATCCGCGAGACGGACAGCGCGTGGCTCTATGTCACCGGCCCGGGACACGGCGGTCCCGCCCTCGTCGCGGCCGGCTACCTCGAGGGGACGTACTCGCAGATCTACCCGCACGTCACCGAGGACGCCGAGGGAGTGCGGACCCTCTTCCGGCAGTTCTCCTCACCGGGCGGGGTCCCGAGCCACGTCAGCGTCCAGACGCCCGGCAGCATCCACGAGGGCGGCGAGCTCGGCTACGCCCTCGTCCACGCCGCCGGCGCGGCGTTCGACAACCCCGACCTCACCGTCGCCTGCGTCGTCGGGGACGGGGAGGCCGAGACCGGACCGCTCGCCGCGTCCTGGCGGCTGCCGAACTTCCTCAACCCGCGCCGGGACGGCGCGGTGCTCCCGGTCCTCCACCTCAACGGCTACAAGATCGCCGGGCCCACGGTGCTCGGCCGGAGCGACGACACCGACGTCGAGGGCTACCTCCGGGCGCAGGGGTGGGACCCGGTCACCGTGTCCGGGGACGACCCCCGGCGGGTCTTCCCCGCAGTCCACGCGGCCCTCCGGGTCGCGCACGCGAGGATCCGGGAGATCCAGGACGAGGCTCGCTCGGGGGAGGGGCCGAGCGAGCCACGTCGACACCGGTGGCCGGCGCTCGTCCTGCGGACCCCGAAGGGGTGGACCGGCCCGAAGGTCGTCGACGGCCGGCAGGTCGAGGGGACGAACCTCAGCCACCAGGTGCCGCTCGCCGGGCTCGCCGAGAACCCCGAGCACCTGCGGATGCTCGAGGAGTGGATGCGCTCGTACGCCCCCGAGACCCTCTTCGACGACGCCGGCCGGCTCGTCGACGAGCTGCGCGCGCTTGCGCCCGAGGGCGACCGGCGGATGTCGGCGACGCCGCACGCCAACGGGGGACGACTGCGCGAGGAGCTCCCCGCACGCGACCTCACCCGCTACGAGGTCGACGTGCCCGCCCGCGGGGCGACATGGGTCGGGAACACCGTCTCGAGCGGGCAGCTCATGCGCGACCTCTACGCGGACACCACGCGGCCCGACGGCGGGGGAAGCTTCCGCCTGTTCTGCCCGGACGAGACCGCGAGCAACAGGCTGCAGTCGGTCTTCGAGGCCACGGACCGGTGCTTCATGGGACCGCTCGTCCCCACCGACACCGGGCTCGGGCCGGACGGCAGGGTCATGGAGGTCCTCAGCGAGCACCTCTGCGAGGGGTGGCTCGAGGGGTACCTGCTCAGCGGACGGCACGGCATGTTCGCGACCTACGAGGCGTTCGCGATGGTGTCCGCGTCGATGGCGGTGCAGCACGCGAAGTGGCTCCAGCACGCCCAGGAGCTGCCGTGGCGCGCCTCGGTGTCCTCGCTCAACGTCCTGCTCACCTCGACGTGCTGGCGCAACGACCACAACGGCTTCTCCCACCAGGGGCCGGGCCTCATCGACTCACTGCTCCCGCTCGCCCCGGGGGTCATCCGGGTCTACCTGCCGCCGGACGCGAACACCGCCCTCGCGGTCACCGACCACTGCCTGCGCAGCACCGACCACGTCAACCTCATCGTCGTCGACAAGCAGCTCCACCTGCAGTACCTCACCCTGGAGGAGGCCCACCGGCACGCCGCGGCCGGCGTGAGCATCTGGGAGTGGGCCAGCACCTGCGGCCGGGACGAGGACCCCGACATCGTCCTCGCCTGTGCCGGGGACGTGCCCACCCAGGAGGCGCTCGCCGCGGTCGAGCTCATCGCCGAGCACGTGCCCGACCTCAAGGTCCGGTTCGTCAACGTCCTCGACCTCATGGCCCTCATCCCCGAGAACGACCACCCGCACGGGTTCAGCGACAGCCAGTTCGACGACCTGTTCACGAGCGAACGGCACGTCATCTTCGCGTTCCACGGCTACCCACGGGCGATTCACGAGCTCGTGCACGGCCGGTCGAGGCCGGGCAGGTTCCACGTCCGCGGCTTCGCCGAGCAGGGCACGACGACGACCCCGTTCGACATGGTCGTCCTCAACCGGATGAGCCGCTTCCACCTCGCCAAGGAGGTGCTGCGCCGAGCGAGCGTCCGCCGCTCCGGGTGGGAGCGTCTCAACGAGATCTGCGACGCCCGGCTCGCGGAGCACGGCGTGTACATCCGCGAGCACCTCGCCGACCTGCCCGACGTCGCCGAGTGGACGTGGGCCGGCCGATGACGTGCCGGTGAGACGCAGGTGACCGGGCGACGGGTACTCGTCCTCAACGTCGGCTCCTCCTCCGTGCGCTACCGGCTCGTGGAGCCGGCGACCGGCGACGTCCTCGCCGCGGGGCACGTCGAGCACATCGGGTCCCCGGCCGCGCGGCACACGCACTGGGTCCGAGGGGTCGAGCACCGTGCCGACGCCGTCGCCGTCCCCGACCACGACGCCGCGCTCGCGGCGGCGCTCGCGGCCTTCGACGAGCACGGCCCCGACCTCGCCCGGGCCGGGCTCGCCGCCGTCGGGCATCGGGTCGTCCACGGCGGACCGACGTTCACCACCCCGGTCCTCATCGACGATGCCGTCGTCGCCGCGATCGAGGCCCTCGAGCCGCTCGCCCCGCTCCACAACCCCGGCAACGTCGCGGGGATCGCCGCGACCCGCCGTGCCTTCGGCGGGCTGCCCCAGGTCGCCGTGTTCGACACCGCCTTCCACCACACCCTCCCCGTCGCGGCGCGGACGTACGCCGTCCCGGCACGGTGGCGCGAGCAGTACGACGTCCGCCGCTACGGGTTCCACGGGAGCTCGTACGCGCACGTCTCGCGCCGGGCCGCGGAGATCCTCGGGCGGCCCCTCGCCGACCTCGGCCTCGTCGTCCTCCACCTCGGGAACGGGGCGAGCGCGTGCGCCGTCCAGGGAGGACGCAGCGTCGAGACCTCGATGGGGCTCTCCCCCCTCGAGGGTCTCGTCATGGGGACCCGGTCCGGGGACGTCGACCCGGCCCTCGGGGCCTACCTCGACCGGGTCGCCGGACTCCACCCCGACGACTACGACGACGCGCTCAACCACGCGAGCGGCCTCAAGGGGCTGAGCGGCCACGCGGACCTGCGCGACCTCCTCGCCGAGCGCGCCGGGGGCGACCCGGACGCGGGGCTCGCCTTCGACGTCATGGTCCACCGGATCCGCAAGTACGTCGGGGCCTACGCCGTCGTCCTCGACCGGCTCGACGCCATCGTCTTCACCGGGGGGATCGGGGAGCACAGCCCGCAGGTCCGGGCCGCCGTCCTCGACCGGCTCGGGGTGCTCGGCGTCGACCTCGACCCCGAAGCGAACGCCGCCGGGCCGCCGGAGCGGACGATCACCCGTCCCGGGAGCCGGGTGAGCGCCCACGTCGTCCCGACGAACGAGGAGCTCGAGATCGCCCGCGCGTGTCTCGGGGTCGTCGACGAGGCCGAGCCGGGTGGACGCGCATAGGGTGCGGACGGTGAGCACCCTCTACCGCGACTGCGCGGTCCACGGTCACCCGGACGCGGGCGCCCTCGTCGTCGAGGGCAGCGAGGTCGTGTGGATCGGCCCCGCGACCGAGGCGTCCCGCCACGCCGACGGCGCCGACGAGGTCGTCTCCCTCGACGGGGGGCTCGTCACACCGGCGTTCGTCGACGCCCACGCCCACCTCACCCAGACCGGCGCGGGCCTTCGGGGGGTCGAGCTCGCCGCCGCATCGTCGGCCGAGGACGCCCTCCTCCGGGTCGAGGCCGCGGTCCGGGCCGGTCGAGGCCGGCCCGTCTACGCGCAGAACTGGGACGAGGAGGGGTGGCCGGGCGGGCGCGTCATGACCGCCCGCGAGCTCGACCGGGCGAGCGCGGGTGGGGTCGTCTACTGCCTCCGGGTCGACGGGCACTCGGCCGTCGTCTCCTCCGCGCTCGCCGCGTCCAGCGGCGCCGACCGCCTGCCGGGCTGGCTCGGGGACGGGAGGGTGACCCGGGAGGCCCACCACGCCGCCCGGGCGGCGTTCAACGACCTCGTCACGCCGACGCAGCGCCGGGAGGACATCGAGCTCGCCCTCCGCTCGGCCGCGGCCGCCGGGATCGGGACGGTCCACGAGAACGGCGGCCCGCACGTCAGCTCGGCCGACGACCTCGCCGACGTCCTCGCGGCCGGGGCCCGCCCCGACCTGCCCGACACCGTGGGGTACTGGGGCGAGCTCGTCGCCGACGGGAGCCGGGCCCGCGAGCTCGCCCGGCTCCACGGCGTCACCGGCCTCGCCGGCGACCTGAACGTCGACGGGTCGGTCGGCTCGCGGACCGCGTCCCTGCGGGCGCCGTACGCCGACGCCCCGGGACACCGGGGCAACGCCTACCTCGAGGCGGACCAGGTCCGTGACCACGTCGCCGCGTGTGCGCGCGCCGGGCTCCAGTCGGGGTTCCACGTCATCGGGGACGCCGCCGCCGACGTCGTCGTCGAGGGAGTCGTCGCGGCGGCCGCGCTCGTCGGCGCCGAGACGGTCCGCCGCTCCCGGGTCCGACTCGAGCACCTCGAGATGGTCACCGAGGCCGAGCTGGCGCCGCTCGGCGACCTCGGGGTCGTCGCGAGCGTCCAGCCGGCGTTCGACGCTGCGTGGGGCGGGCCCGACGGCATGTACGCCGCCCGGCTCGGGTGGCGGTCCGCGGGGATGAACCCCTACCGGACGATGCAGCGGTGCGGCCTGCGGCTCGCCCTCGGGTCCGACTCGCCGGTCACGCCGTTCGCCCCCTGGGAGGCGGTTCGGGCGTGCCTCGAGCACCACGACGAGCACGAGAGCCTCGACCTCGAGGCCGCGTTCTCGGCGCACACCGTCGGCGGCTGCGCGGCCGCCCGGGACGACTCCGGCGGCCGCATCGCCGTCGGTTCCCGTGCAACCCTCGCCGTCTGGGAGGGGACCGAGGTCGAGCACGGCCTCCCGGTCCTCGACGGCGGGTGGGCCCCTGTCTGCACCCGCACCCTCGTGCGGGGTGCGACCGTCCACGTCCTCGGCTGACCACCGACCGGGTTCGCCGCTGGGGTTCCCGACCAGCGCCGGCGGGTGGACCCTGAGCGGGTGAGGACGATGACCGCCCCCTGGAGCGGGCCGCCGAGCACGCCTTGGGAGGTCGGCGCGCGCCGACCGCCTCGTCACCGACGACGCCGCCCGGAGCCTCGCTGCCGTCCGTCACGTCGTCGCGGCACTGCCGACGTCCGCGGAAACCGCGGCGCGACCGTGAGTATTGCGGCCACCAGCTCTGTCAGCGCACGATCCTGCGCGCCAGTGGGCACAGGACCGCAAGATCACGGGCCGTCTTGCTACTCTCGCGAGGTGTCCACCCGCGTGAAGCCTCTGCTCGACCTCGATGCTGCGACCGTCCGCCGCGCCCGCACCCTGGCCCGCCGAGCCGGCCGCCCGGTCGTACGGATCGCGCAGAACCACACGACCGTCTCGGTCGAGCGGGCGACGCTGCGGCTCGCCGGGCTCGGGGGAGCCGACCACGAGCGGGTGCCGTGGGTCAACCACCTCGTCGACGCCGTCCGGTCCCAGGTCGGGCTCGAGCACGGAGTGACGACGCCGGTCTGGGACGCCCTCGCCCGGGACGAGGCGCCGGACCTGCTCACCCTCGCCCAGAAGGCGGCGAGCGGCTCGGTGACCCTTCGCCTCCCCGAGGGCAGGGACGCGACGGCGGCCCGTCGTCGGGCCCGGAGCGCGGTGGCCGTCGGCGTCCGCACCCTCGACCGGCAGCGGGCAGCGCGGGAGCGTCTCGTCACCCGCCACGGGAACCCGCCCCGGACCCCGTGGATCTACCTCATCGTCGCGACCGGCGACATCCACGAGGACATCCCACAGGCACAGGCCGCCGCGCGGGCGGGCGCCGACGTCATTGCCGTCATCCGCAGCACGGGGCAGTCCCTGCTCGACTACGTCCCCGAGGGGGCGACCCGGGAGGGGTACGCGGGCACGTACGCGACCCAGGAGAACTTCCGCCTCATGCGGGCCGCGCTCGACGAGACGAGCAGGGAGCTCGGGCGGTACATCCGGCTGACGAACTACGCGAGTGGCCTGTGCATGCCCGAGATCGCCGCGCTCGCCGGCCTCGAGCGGCTCGACATGATGCTCAACGACTCGATGTACGGGATCCTCTTCCGCGACATCAACCCGGTCCGGACGTTCGTCGACCAGCGGTTCTCCCGCCAGGTCCACGCCCGAGCGGGGATCATCATCAACACCGGCGAGGACAACTACCTCACGACCGCCGACGCCGTCGAGGCCGCGCACACGGTCACGGTGAGCCAGCTCCTCAACGAGTACTTCGCGAAGGAGGCCGGCCTCGAGGACTGGCAGCTCGGGCTCGGGCACGCCTTCGAGATCAACCCCGACCTGCCCGACAGCTTCCGGATGGAGCTCGCGCACGCCCTGCTCGCCCGCCAGCTCTTCCCGACGGCCCCGCTGAAGTGGATGCCGCCGACGAAGCACATGACCGGCGACGTCTTCCGCGGGTACCTCCTCGACGGCTTCTTCAACCTCGCCGGCGCGATCACCGGACAGGGCATCCTCCTCGTCGGGATGATGACCGAGGCGGTCGTCACGCCGTGGCTCTCCGACCGGGACCTCGCGCTGAAGAACGTCCGGTACGTCCTCGACGCCGCCGGGGGGCTCACCGAGGACTTCCACCCACCCCGGGAGGGGTTCATCCAGACCCGGGCCCGGGAGGTCCTCGCGGAGGCGGTCGACCTCCTCGAGCACATCGCCGAGGACCGCTCGGTGCCCGGACAGGCGCCGCTCCTCTCGGCGATCGCCGACGGCACCTTCGGGCTCATGCGCCGACCGCCCGACGCCGGCAAGGGCCTGGACGGGGTCGTCGCCCGGGCGGAGGGGTACGACAACCCGGCGACCACCCTCCTCGAGGCGGGAGAGACCCGATGAGCCCGAGCCGCACGCCACCGGCCCGCCCCGAGATCGTCCGGCCCTACGGGGACACGACGGGGGACGGGATGGTCCAGGTCTCCTTCACCCTGCCCGTGCCCCACGACAAGCGCGCCGAGGGTGCGGCCCTCCAGCTCGCCGCGAAGATGGGGCTCGACCCCGCCCTGCTCGTCCACGCGACGTCGGTGGGGGAGGGGTACACCTTCTTCGTCGTCTACGGGAGCGTCTCCCACCTCGTCGACCTCGGCGCCGTCGAGGTCGTCGAGCGGGACTACCCGCTGCTCACCCCGAAGGAGGTCAACGCGGCGGTCAAGTCCCGGCTCAGGCGCAAGCTCGTCGTCGTCGGGGCGTGCATCGGGACCGACGCGCACACCGTCGGCATCGACGCGATCCTCAACATCAAGGGCTTCGCGGGGGAGAAGGGGCTCGAGTACTACCGCGAGATCAAGGTCGTCAACCTCGGCGCGCAGGTGCTCGTCCCCGAGCTCGTCGAGCGGTCCCGCGCCGAGCAGGCCGACGCCGTCCTCATCAGCCAGGTCGTCACCCAGCGGGACGCCCACATCCACAACACGACGGCGATGTCCGCGGCCTTCCGGGAGGCCTACCCCGCCGGCGAGGTCCCGCTCCTCGTCGTCGGCGGCCCCCGCTTCGAGGAGGGCTCGGCCGAGCGGCTCGGGGTCGACCGCGTCTTCGGGCGGGGCACGACCCCGGGCGAGGTCGCGAGCTACCTCGTCGACGCGTTGACCGGGGGAGGAGGCCCCGGTGCACGCGTCGAGCGGCGGCACGCCGCGGACCCGAGGAGGAGCGTATGACCGCCGAGGTCGGGACGACCGTGACCCACCGCCGCTACGTCCCGTACGCGCACGCCCACTACGCGGGGAACCTCGTCGACGGCGCGTACTCGCTCGCCGCGTTCGGGGACGTCGCGACGGAGATGTGCATCCGGACGGACGGGGACGAGGGCCTCTTCGCCTCGTACTCCGACGTCCAGTTCCGGGCGCCGGTCCGGGCGGGGGACGTCATCGAGATCGAGGCGACCCTCGTCCGGGCCGGGACCCGCAGCCGCGAGATGGACTTCGAGGTCCGGGTCGTCGCGCGCGGTGCGAGCGACCGCGGCGGGTCCGCCGCTGACGTCCTCCAGCCGCCGGTGGTGGCGACGACGGCACGCGGGGTCGTCGTCGTCCCGGCCCGGGGCTCCCGAGCCACCCCTTGACCGCACCCCGCGCCCGCACGCGGGGCGGCGCGACATGCCGACGGTGTGCGGGCGCGTCGCGGCTCAGAGGCATGGCGTCGGGGGAGGGCCGGGCGCACAGCGAGGGCGGGATATCGTGGTGCGGTGAGTAGCCCCTCCCGTGCCGCGGCCGTCGCCACCGACGGGCCCCGCGGGCCGGCGCGGACTCCGTTCGTCCTGCGCGTCCCGCTCGCCGTCGCCTCCGGGCTGCTCCTCTGGCTCGCGTTCCCCACGCACGACCTCTGGTGGGCCGCCCCCCTCGGCGTGACGGCGTTCACCGCGGCGACGCTCGGCACGACCCTCCCGCGCGCCTTCCTCCTGGGTCTCGCCGGGGGCCTCGCCGTCTTCGTCCCGACGCTCTCGTGGTCGGGCATCTACGTCGGCGTGCTCCCGTGGCTCGCGCTCGCGACGACCGAGTCGCTCTACGTCGCCGTCATGGCGCTCGTCACGACCTGGGTGTGGCGGCGCCTCGACCGCGCCGGGCGCCCCGGACTCGGGTACGTCGCCGTCCCGGTGGGGTGGGTCCTCCAGGAGCTCGTCCGGGGGAGCCTGCCGTTCGGGGGCTTCCCGTGGGCCCGGCTCGCGTTCAGCCAGGCCGACGGGCCGCTCGTCCGGCTCGCCACGTACGGTGGCGCCCCGCTCGTCACCTTCGCCGTCGCCGCCACCGGAGCCGCCCTCCTCGCCGTCCTCCTCTCGCTGCGTCCGCTCGCCCCCCGCGCCCTCGTCGTCTCGCTCGTGCTCGCGGTCGCCACCCCCGTCGTGGGCGCCCTCGTCCGACTCCCGGTCGACGGTCGACACGAGCGGGTCGCTCTCGTCCAGGGCAACGTGCCCGAGCCCGGCCTGAACTTCAACGCCGAGCGTCGCAAGGTCCTCGACAACCACGTTCGGGGCACCCTCGACCTCGCCGCCCGGGACCCCGGTCCGCTCGCGCTCGTCGTCTGGCCCGAGAACGCCTCCGACATCGACCCGCTGCGCAACGCCGACGCGGCGTCCGAGATCGCGGCAGCCGTCGACACCGTCGGCGCGCCCGTCCTCCTCGGCGCGATCCTCGACGAGCCGGCCCCCAAGGTCTCCAACGCCTCGCTCTACTACCGGCCCGGGCACACCGGCACCCCGGAGCGGTACGTCAAGCAGCACCCCGTGCCGTTCGCCGAGTACGTCCCCTACCGGGACTTCTTCCGGCTGTTCAGCGACAAGGTCGACCTCGTCCGCGCCGGGTTCGCGGCGGGGACGGGGCCGGCCGCCTTCCAGGTCGGGACGGGTGACGCGGCGTGGTGGGCGGTGCCGACGATCTGCTTCGAGGTCGCCTACGACGGGCTCGTCCGGGACGCCGTGACCCAGCCCGGCCGGGAGGACAACATCCTCGTCGTCCAGACGAACAACGCGACCTTCGGGTACTCGGCCGAGTCGGAGCAGCAGTTCGCGATCTCCCGCCTCCGGGCGATCGAGCACGGGCGCTCGGTCGCCCACGTCTCGACCGTCGGGGTGAGCGCGATGATCAACCCGGACGGGACGTACCAGCGCAAGACCCGCCTCTTCACCGCGGACCAGGTCGTCGGCGACGCCGTCATCCGCGGATCGCTCACCGTCGCCGACCGGATCGGTGCACTGCCCGAGATCCTCGCCGGCGCGGCCCTCGTCCTTCTCGTGATCGCCGGTCGGGCGCGTCGGCGGTCGGGTAGGGTCGCGACCGTCGCCCCTTCCGACGATGCCAAGGAAGCGCTCAGTGTCTGACCCCCTCCCGGCAGTGACGGCCGACTGCCGGCCCGCCGTGCGCTCCGTGCTCGTCCTCGTGCCGACGTACAACGAGCGCGACAACCTCCCGCCGGTCGTCGCCCGGCTCCGGGCGGCCGCTCCCGAGGCCGACGTCCTCGTCCTCGACGACAGCTCACCGGACGGGACCGGCGAGGTCGCCGACGAGCTCGCCGCCGCGGACCCGCAGGTGCACGTCCTCCACCGCCGGTCCAAGGAGGGCCTCGGCGCGGCCTACCTCGCGGGCTTCGACTTTGCGCTCCAGCACGGGTACGACGCCGCCGTCGAGATGGACGCCGACGGGTCCCACCCTCCCGAGCACCTCCCCGAGCTCCTCGAGGCGGCCGCTGACGCCGACGTCGTCATCGGGTCGCGCTGGGTCCCGGGTGGCCGGGTGGTCAACTGGCCGCTCTACCGCAAGGCCCTCAGCGTCGGCGGCAACGTCTACGCACGGATGCTCCTCGGGATCCCCGTCCACGACGCGACCGCCGGGTACCGCGTCTACCGGTCGGCGGCCCTGCGCGCCCTCGACCTCGCCGACGTCGCCTCGCAGGGGTACTGCTTCCAGGTCGACCTCACCCAGCGCGCCGTCCGCCGCGGTCTGCGCGTCGTCGAGGTCCCCATCACCTTCGTCGAGCGTGAGGTCGGCGACTCGAAGATGAACAACGACATCGTCCGAGAGGCCCTCGGCCGGATCATGGTCTGGGGGCTCCAGCACCGGGCCGCCCAGGTCCGCACGGCGCTGAGGCGGTCACCCGCGTGGCACCGCCTGTAGCTGGCGCGCCGTCCCGTCGTCGCCGGCCGCGGTGGCTCGCGATCGTGTTCGTCGCGCTCCTCTGCGTCCCCCTCGTCGAGATCGCCGTCATCATCGCCGTCGGCCGGGTCATCGGGGGATGGCCGACGTTCCTCCTGCTCCTCGTCGAGTCCCTCATCGGGGCGTGGTTCGTCCGCAGGGAGGGCAGCCGGGCGTGGACCGCGCTCCAGACCGCACTGCGGACGGGCCGGATGCCGAGCCACGAGCTGGCCGACGCGGCCCTCGTCCTCGTCGGCGGCACCCTGCTGCTCACCCCCGGGTTCGTCACCGACGTCGTCGGGTTCGTCTTCGTCCTTCCGTTGACCCGCCCGTGGACCCGAGGGCTCCTCGAACGCGCCGTCCGACGGCGGCTCCTCGCAGGGACGTTCGGTCCGGGCGGGACCGGCGGACCGGGCGGGACCGGCGGACCGGGCGGGACCGGCGGACCGGGCGGGACCGGCGGACCGGGCGGGACCGGCGGACCGGGCGGGACCGGCTGGCCGGGCGGGACCGGCGGGACCGGGCGACGGCCCGACGACCCCGACGTCATCGAGGGCGAGGTCCTCTGAGGCACCCGGCAGGCGACGGGTCTCGTCACACGCGACGAGGCCGCGCCGGGGAGTCGTCCCGGAACGGCCTCGACGGTGGTGGCGAGCCTGGGCCTCGGCTCAGGCGGTGCGCTTCCCGTTCGGCTTCTCGCCGCGGGAGGCGCGCAGGAGGGTGAGACGCTCCTCGAGGAGCTCCTCGAGCTCGGGGATGGAGCGGCGCTCGAGCAGCATGTCCCAGTGGGTCCGGGTGTGCTTCGTCGCCTTCTTCTCCGGCTCGGGACCGTCGACGAGCTTGGCCTGGGCGCCGCAGCGGCACTCCCAGGTCCCGGGAATGTCGGCCTCGACCGAGAAAGGAAGCTCGGTCTTGTGGCCCTGCGGGCACGCATAGGCGATGATCTGACGCTCGCTGGGGACCACGTTGTCCTCGGTCTCCATGCTGAACGTGACCATGCGCGTGCCACGGAGTGTTCGGTCTGCCATGAGGGGGTCTCCCAACGACGAGTTTGCGTCCCGACGAGTGGTGCCATCGCGGGTTCTACAGGCCTTAACGTGCCTTCCGTCGGCAATGTTCCAGCGCGCGACAGATCGGTGGGCCGACTGTGATGCCTCTCACACCCGCCGGGCCCCCGCCGGGGCCGCGGGGGAGGGGTCAGATGACGCGGGGGAGCTCGTTGCCCGCGTCGAGGATGCCCTTGCGGACGTCGACCCGGGCGAGGAGGAGGCCGCCGACGACGAAGAACACGACGAGCGCGACGATCGCCCACCGGTAGGAGCCGGTGAACTGGTGGACGAGGCCGAACGTCAGGGTGCCGAACCAGCTCGTCCCACGCTCCATGGCCTGGTAGAGGCTGAAGAACTCGGCCTCCCGGTTGCGCGGGACGAGCTGGCTGTAGAGCGACCGGGCGAGCGCCTGGCTGCCGCCGAGGACGATGCCGATGAGGACGGCGAGGGCGAGGAAGAGGGCGAACCGTCCGGCGGGGACCGCGAACGCGATGAGGACGACGCCGGTCCACATGACGAGCGACCCGAGGATGCTCCGGTGGGCCCCGTACCGGCCGGCGAGGCGACCGAAGAGAAGTGCCCCACCGAAGGCGACGAACTGGACGAGGAGGATCGTCCCGATGAGCTGGGACTGGCCGAAGCCCAGCTGTTCCGCGCCGTACGTGCTCGACGAGGCGATGACGGTCTGGATCCCGTCGTTGAAGAAGAGGTAGGCGAGCAGGAAGAGCAGCGTCTCGGGGAAGGTGCGCAGGTCGGAGAAGGTGTCCCGGAGCTGGCGCACGCTCCCGCCGACGACCCCGGCGTCCCGGGCGACCTCGGGGCGCTCGACGCCCCTGAGGTTCCACATCCCGACGACGGGGATGAGCGTGAAGACCCCCCACCACAGCCCGGCCGAGAGCAGGCTGACCCGGACCGCGGCCTCGGTGTCGAGACCGAAGACGCCGGGAAAGGACACGAGGCCGAGGTTGAGGGCGAGAAGGAGCCCGCCACCGAGGTAGCCGAGCGCCCACCCGCGGGAGGACACCCGGTCGCGGTCATCGGGCGTCGCGATGCGGCAGAGGAGGGAGTCGTAGACGACGAGGGAGGCCCCGAGGCTCATGCTCGCGACGATCATGAGGACGACGCCGAGCTGCCAGTTCGTCCCGGTGACGAGGACGAGGAGGGACGCGGCGCCGGCCCCGACCCAGGCGAACGCGCCGAGGAGCCGGCTCGGTCGCGGGGACCGGTCGGCGATGGCGCCGACGACGACGAGGACGAGCGCGGAGAGGATCGTCGCGGCGGTCGCGGTGTAGAAGAACAGCGACCCCGGGTCGACGGGGACCCCGAGGAGGTCGAGCGTGGCCCGGCAGGTGGCGCCCTCGGCGAGGCCGGGACAGGCCGCCCGCTTCGCGATCGCCGTGAGGTACGGCCCGAGGAGAACGGTCGCCGTCGTCGTGACGTACGCCGAGTTCGCCCAGTCGTACCAGTACCAGGCCCGGTGGTAGCGCTCGTTGCCCCCGGGGGTGACGCGCGGCTGCGCCACCTCGCTCGTCATCCGGCGTACTGCCAGTGCCACGGCTCGGGCAGCGAGCCGTTCGCGGCCGCCCACGCGGGGTGGTACCAGCCGTAGAGCGCGGCGTTCTGCTCGAGCCAGAGGTGCGCCTTGTTCCCGAAGTCCTCGACGCCGCCGCAGAGGTCGACCGCGCGACCGTACCCGTGCTGGCTCCTCCCGGGCGTCGCCGCCCACTTACCCTTCTCGGCCTTGAGGGCGACCTGCTCGGGGTAGGAGCGGTAGCCGTCGACGACGCAGATCAGGTGCCCGGTGCTCCTCGCGTACGCCGCGCTCATCGCGTTGAACGCCGCCGCGGGCCCGGGCCGGAGGAACTCGTCGCGCGAGCCGAGGAGGGGACAGAGGGCGCTCGGCGGCACCCGGCCGTTGGGATAGTCGTCGGTGCGGTCCGAACACGGCGTGAGGCCGAGCCCCTTGAGCGCCGGAGTCGCGGCACCCTCGGGGGTGCCGGCCGCGACCGCCGCCGCAGCGGCGGCCGCGGCGGCATCGACATCGGTGACGTCGATGCCCGCCTCGACGAGGGCGTCCCGCAGCGCGGAGGAGGCCGTCGCGGCGTCCGGCGAGGAGAGGCCGAAGAGGGAGGCGGCGAGCGGCCCGGCCTTGGCGACCGTCGCGGCCTTGTCCGCGCGGATGCCGGCCAGCACGGCGCGCTGCTCGGCGGTCGCCCGGCTCGCCGTGCGGCGAGCGGCGAGCGCGTCCCGGGCGGCGGACTTCGCGGACCGCTCGGCCTTCTCGGCGCGGGCGGTGGTGGTGCGCTGCTCCGCGGTGAGCTCCCGGATCCGCTGGACGCTCCGAAGCCGTTCGTCGGTGACGTACCCGAGGTCTCCGAGCGGGTTCGCGGCCCGGTCCGGGTCGGCGCCCAGCGACTCGAGGACGCCGAGGGCCTCGGCGTAGTCGCCACCCTCGGTGTAGACGGAGAACGCCCAGCGGCGCATCTGCTCGCGGGCCGCGTCGAGCTGCGCCTCGATCGTCCGGGTCCGGCGGCGGCTCGCGTCCGCCTCGGCGACGGCGCGACGCTGGACGTCCTCGGCTCGGGCGAGGCGCTGGAGGAGGACGTTCGCGGTGTCGGCGAGCTCGTGGAGCCGGCGCATCGCCGCGGCGAGGTCGGCATCGGCGCGGGCGAGGCGGGCACGCAGGGCCTTCGCCGTGCGAATCTGGGCCGCGACCTCCTCGGGCGAGAGGTCACGCGGCGCGTCGGCGCCGCCACCTGTCCCAGGGTCCGGGGAGGGCGCGGCAGCGGGCGAGGTGGGCGTCGTCGGCTGCGGGGCGGGCGACGCGGTCCGGGCGGCCACCGACGCCGCCGGCCCGGGACGTAGGGCTGCCACCGCCTCGGTCGCCGAGACCAGACCGACCGCCGCCGACAGGCCCAGGGCGGTCCCCGCCCATGCCAGTCGTGCCGCCCCGCGTGACGCCACCTGTTTCCCCCGCGCTGCCGTTCCCCGTGCTTCCGGGTTCACCTTAGACGTTGGGGCGGAGGCTGAGGGACCAACCGCGCGATCCGCCCTTCGGACGTCGGTACGGTGACGCCACCTTCCCCTCTCGCAGATCGTCCGGCATGACGCCGATAACCGACATTATGTCAAGTGCCAGTCGTGGACGGAGCGCCCTCCGACTCGTCGTCGTCCCGAGCGGTGCTCAGCAGCGTCAGCGTCGACCGTGCCGTCAGGAGCCGAACGTCACGTCCGCCGTCTCGGCGACCTCCGCCGTTCGGCCGGGCGCTGACTGGTACCGCCAGTAGAGGTTCGTGTGCGCGATGACGAGCTCCGGCGTCGGAGCTCCCCACGCGCTGAGGTCCTCCGTCGTGTGGGCGTCCCCGACGAGCGTCACGTCGTAGCCGCGGGTGAAGGCACCGTGGATCGTCGACCGGATGCACGCGTCCGACTGCGCCCCGGTGACGACGAGGCTCCCCACCCGGGCGTCGGCGAGGACCTCCTCGAGGTCCGTCCCCTCGAACGAGTCGCCGAACGTCTTGTGGACGAGCGGCTCGGCGTCCCGACGGTCGAGCTCCGGCACGTACTCCCAGGCCTCGCTCCCCCGCTCGAGCTCCGCATCGGAGTGCTGCACCCAGACGACCGGCGCGCCCACCTCACGGGCCCGATCGACGAGCGTCCGGATGTTCGCGACGACCGCGTCGCGCTCGTGCGCTCCGGACACGACGCCGTTCTGGACGTCGATGACCATCAGGGCGGTGTGCGGACGGTCCGGCAACGTCGTCATGGCGATCTCCTCTGGTCGGTCCGCCCCGCCGGGTACCTTGCCGCGGGTCGTGCCCCCGCGGGTCGTGCCCCGGCAGGTCGCTCCCACCGGACGCTGGCCGACGGGTCTGCCGCCCGAAGAGTCCGTCGCGGGCGCGGTCGCGGCGGACAGGGACCCACTGCGTCGGGCACGCTAGCGCGAGCCACCGACACGGCTCCCCCAGCGCCGGACGGCGACGGTCGACGCGACGCTGACGAGGGTCGCGATCCCCGCCCCCCAGGCCAGGTCGACGGGGACGAGCGCGGTGGGGAACTCCTCGAGGACCGCGAGGTTGGTGAGGTCCCACGTCGCGTAGGTGACGAGCCCGAAGAACGCCCCCGACCCGGCGGCCCACCGCAGGCTCCCCCGCTCCACCGCCGGGAGGACGACGAAGTGGACGAGCCCGGCGACGAAGAGCAGGTAGAACGCGACCGCGGGCACGGGCCGGGCCGGCTGCGCGAGCAGCCCGCCGAGCTCGCGACGGTAGAGGTCGGCGGCGACCACGCCGAGCCAGGCGAGGTCGACGGCCGTGAACACGAGCACGCCGACGACGTACGCCACGGCCACGGTCCGCACGTCGTCTCGCATGGGACGAGCATAGGCGCCGGCCCCGACGACGAACCCAGCATCGCCCGCCCGACGTCTCCGCTCCGGGCCCCGGGAGCGCTCGCCCGGCTCACGGCGACCGCCTAGCGTGGGGTCCGTGCCGACCGACAGCCACCCCACCGACCCCGACCACCTCGACCTGTGCCTCGACCGCCTCGACAGCGACGGCCGTGACGACAGCGACGGCCGTGACGACGGCGACGGCGGCGACGACACCGGCACCCCCCGCAGTCCCGGCGCGTCCCCGAACTCGGGGGCCGTCCGATGACCTTCTCCGTCGTCGGCCAGATCGGGGAGGCGTACGGCGTCGCCGTCGCGAGCCGCTTCCTCGCCGTCGGTGCGGTCGTCCCGGCCGCGGCCCCCGGCGCGGGCGCGCTCGCGACCCGGGCGATGGCCAAGGTGTCCTACCGCGCCGACGTCCTCGCGCTGCTCGCCGGAGGCGCCACCGCGGCGGACGCCGTCTCCCAGGTCATCACCGCGGACGAGGGGCGCGACCACCGTCAGCTCGGCGTCCTCGGCAGCACCTCCCAGTCGACGTGGACCGGGCCCGCCTGCCTCGCGTGGGCCGGCGGCGTGAGCGGTCGGGACGCCGCAGGCGGGTATGCGATCCAGGGGAACATCCTCGTCGGGCCGGACGTCGTCGCCGAGATGGAGCGCGCCTGGCTCGCCGCCGCTGACCTCCCCCTCCCCCGCCGCCTCGTCGGGGCCCTCCTCGCAGGTGACGCGGCCGGGGGCGACGCCCGGTGCCGACAGGGGTGCCGCGGTGTGCGCCGTCCAGCCCGGTGCCGGGTTCGACTCCTCCGGCCTTCTCGTCGACCTCCGGGTCGACGACGCCCCGGACGCCCCGACCGCGCTCGGCCACCGGGACGGCGACGTCGCCGCGGCGCTCGCCTCCTGGTCCTCGGTCCGCAACGTCGAGGTGCGCCTCACCCCGGACGGGATCGACGCCCGGGTCCTCGATGCGCTTCGGTCCGAGTCCCGGTAGCGCCGTGACCACGTACCACGTCGGCGTCTCGGGGTGGCGCTACGACAGCTGGCGCGGCGACTTCTACCCCGCCGGGCTCCCCCGGCGGGCCGAGCTCGCCCACCTCGCCGCGCGGACGACCGCCGTCGAGGTCAACGGCTCGTTCTACGGGCTGCTCCGCCCGGCCTGGTACGCCGCCCGCCGCGACGAGACGCCCGACGACTTCGTCTTTGCGCTCAAGGGGAGCCGGTACATCACCCACATGAAGCGTCTCCGGGACGTCGACACCGCCCTCGCGAACTTCTTCGCCTCCGGCCCCCTCGAGCTCGGCGACAAGCTCGGGCCGATCCTCTGGCAGCTCCCCGCCCGGTTCGCCTTCGACGCCGACCGGCTCGGCTCCTTCCTCGAGCGCCTCCCCCGGACGACCGGCGAGGCCGCACGGATCGCCCGCCACCACGACGACCGGGTGCCCGACCCCTCGACCGCAGACCCCGTCGACAGGCCCCTTCGGCACGTCCTCGAGCCCCGGCACGAGAGCTTCGGCGCCGACGAGGCGCTCGACCTGCTCCGCGCCCACGAGGTCTCCCTCGTCACCTCGGACGGCGCCGGGACGTGGCCGGTCTTCGACGAGGACACCGGCCCGCTGCGGTACGCCCGCCTCCACGGGCACACCCGGCTGTACGCGAGCGGCTACAGCGCCTCGTCGCTCGACGGGTGGGCCCGCCGGTGCGGCACGTGGGCCGCCGCGGGCCGCGACGTCCACGTCTACTTCGACAACGACGCGGAGGGCCGCGCCCCCCACGACGCCGTCGCGCTGCTCGACCGCCTCGGCGTGCCGGTCCCGCCCGACGGCACGCCATGAGGGCTCCGGCCCTCCTCGGGTGCGACGACAAACACGACCCGTCTAGCGTGGACGGCATGACGACGACCCAGATCCCCACGTACGAGCTCAACGACGGCACCTCGGTTCCCGTCATCGGCTTCGGCACCCACCCGCTCACCGGCGAGGAGGGCGTCGCCGCGATGGTCGGCGCCCTGGAGGCCGGGTACCGCTACCTCGACAGCGCGGTGAACTACGGCAACGAGGAGGAGGTCGGCGAGGCCGTCCGCCGATCGGGGCTCGACCGGGACGAGGTCCAGGTCGCGACGAAGATCCCCGGACGGTTCCACGAGCACGACCTCGCGGTCGCGTCCGTCGAGGACTCGCTCCGCCGGATGCGCCTCGACGTGCTCGACGTCTGCCTCATCCACTGGCCCAACCCGAGCGTCGGGAGGTTCGCCGAGGCGTGGCAGGCCCTCGTCGACGTCCGCGAGCGCGGCCTCGTCCGGACGATCGGCGTGAGCAACTTCACCGAGGAGCACCTCCGGACGGTCATCGACGCGACCGGCGTCACCCCCGCCGTCAACCAGATCGAGCTCCACCCGCTGTTCCCCCAGTCCGACATGCGCCGGGTCCACGAGCGGCTCGGCATCCGGACGCAGTCGTGGAGCCCGCTCGGCAAGCGCAGCGCCCCGTTCGACGAGCGCCCGGTCGCCGAGGCCGCCGAGGCGCACGGCGTGTCCCCGGGGCAGGTCATCCTCCGGTGGCAGACCCAGATCGGGGCGATGCCGCTGCCGAAGTCGGCCACCCCCGAGCGCCAGCGCGCCAACCTCGACCTCTTCGGCTTCGCGCTCACGGACGCCGAGGTCGAGGCGATCAGCGGCCTCGGGAGGCCCGACGGGCGGCTCTTCGGCGGCGACCCGCGCACGCACGAGGAGATGTGACGGCGGGACCGGGACGTCACACGCCCGGGCCGCACCGCCCGCAGCCCGGCGCCATACCCCCGCCCTTGTCCGGCGCGCCTCCCGCAACCGTTCCTCTACGTCACCTGTGAGTCCGAAATCAAGTCGTGACCTTTCCGTCGTGGTCGCCTAGTGTCGAGACCAGGCAGGGGGTTCTCTTCCCCGGGTCCTCTGGCTTCATCTACCGCACGGGGGAACATCCAGGAGTACTCATGGCTGGCAACAGAGCCGTTGCATACAAGGGGGCGGGGAGCGTCGAGGTCACCGACATCGACTACCCCGACTTCGTCCTCAAGGACGGACCGGGGGTCAATCCCGACAACGTGGGGCGCGAGTGCCACCACGGCGTCATCCTCAAGACGGTGGCGACGAACATCTGCGGATCGGACCAGCACATGGTCCGGGGTCGCACGACCGCGCCCGAGGGACTCGTCCTCGGTCACGAGATCACCGGCGAGGTCGTCGAGGTCGGCCGCGACGTCGAGTTCATCAAGAAGGGCGACATCTGCTCGGTCCCGTTCAACATCGCCTGCGGTCGCTGTCGGAACTGCAAGGAGGGCAAGACCGGCATCTGCCTCAATGTCAACCCCGACCGTCCCGGCTCCGCCTACGGGTACGTCGACATGGGCGGCTGGGTCGGCGGTCAGGCCGAGTACGTCCTGGTCCCCTACGCCGACTGGAACCTCCTGAAGTTCCCGGACAAGGACCAGGCCCTCGAGAAGATCATGGACCTGACCATGCTCTCGGACATCTTCCCGACCGGCTTCCACGGCTGCGTCTCGGCAGGGGTCGGCGTCGGGTCCACGGTGTATGTGGCCGGGGCGGGGCCGGTCGGTCTCGCCGCCGCCGCGAGCGCCCATCTGCTCGGGGCGGCCGTCGTCATCGTCGGGGACCTCCAGGAGGACCGCCTGGCCCAGGCCCGCAGCTTCGGGTGCGAGACCGTCGACGTGTCCAAGGGCGACGTCGGGGAACAGATCGACCAGATCCTCGGCACCCCCGAGGTCGACTGCGGCGTCGATGCGGTCGGGTTCGAGGCCCGGGGCCACGGGGCACAGGCGAGCACCGAGATGCCCGCGACCGTGCTCAACTCGCTCATGACGATCACCCGGGCCGGCGGCGGCCTCGGCATTCCCGGGCTCTACGTCACCGGTGACCCGGGCGCGGCCGACGACGCCGCGAAGGAGGGCTCGCTCTCCATCCGGCTCGGCCTCGGTTGGGCGAAGTCGCTGTACTTCATGACGGGTCAGTGCCCGGTGATGAAGTACAACCGGGGTCTGATGATGGCGATCCTCCACGACCGCGTGCAGATCGCCAAGGCCGTCCACGCCAAGCCGATCCCGCTCAGCGACGCCCCGAGGGGCTACGCGGAGTTCGACGCGGGCGCCGCGACGAAGTACGTCCTCAACCCCAACGGGTACCTGGACCGGTTCGCCAGCGCGAACTGAGGGAGCACCGCCCGGGCGGGGCCGGTCCGAACGGGCCGGCCCCGCGCTGCGTGTCCGCCGCAGGGCGCCCTCGGGGGCGCACCCGAGGGCGCCCCGTGCCGCCGAGGGGTGGTGACCCCGAGCACGTGGTGACCCCGAGCACGTGGTGACCCCGAGCACGTGGTGACCCCGAGCACGTGGTGACCCCGAGCACGTGGTGACCCCGAGCACGTGGTGCCGCCGATGGTGGCGCGCGGGTGGTCGTCATCGCGACCACCCGCGCGCCACCATCGGCACCGTCATCGGCGGCGGACCTCGCGGGACCCGGACCGGGGGCCCGGGGCGGCTACTCGAACGGGGTCGGGTCCCCCGCGCCGTAGCGCTCGATGACCGCCTCGCCGTCGGAGAGGTCGATGACCGTCGTCGGCTCGACCCCGGTCTCGCCGGCGTCGATGACGGCGTCGACCTGGTGGTCGAGCCGTTCCTTGATCTGCCAGCCGTCGGTCATCGGGTCCTCGTCGCCGGGCAGGAGGAGGGTGCTCGAGAGGAGCGGCTCGCCGAGCTCGGTGAGGAGGGCCTGGACGACCTTGTTGTCGGGGATCCGGACACCGACGGTCTTCTTCTTCGGGTGGAGGAGCCGCCGGGGCACCTCCTTCGTCGCCGGGAGGATGAACGTGTAGCTGCCCGGGGTCGCCGCCTTGACCGCGCGGAAGACACGGTTGTCGAGCTGGACGAACTGGCCCAGCTGGGCGAAGTCCTTGCACACGAGCGTGTAGTGGTGCTTGTCGTCGAGCCGGCGGATGTCCCGGATCCGGTCCTTGACCGTCTGGTTGCCGAGCTGACCACCGAGGGCGAAGCACGAGTCGGTGGGGTAGGCGATGAGGCCGCCGTCCCGGATGATCCGGACGACCTGCGCGATCGAGCGGGGTTGGGGGTCGACGGGGTGGACATCGAAGTACGTCGCCATACCCCAACACTAGGGGCGCCACGCCCGTCGCGTCCCGCCGAGGTTCGCGGCGTCGGTCCTGCGCCGAGCCCCGGCCTGACGTCCCCGGCTCAGCCGTCCTCGGCCCGGCTGCGGATGGCCGCCCCGAGCTCGACGGTTCGCGAGACCGTGCAGAGCCGGTCGTGCGAGCGCGCGATCGCCCGCGGGAGCATCTCCCGCGCCCGGTCGCCGTCGGCACCCTCGGGGAAGCGCACCCGGAAGACGACCTCGAGGTCGGTGAGGTGGTTCCCGTCCTCGTCGGAGCGGACCTTCTCCCCGGTGGTCTCGACGACGAAGGCGTCGGGCTGGGCGCGCCGGCTCGTGATGTGGTCGACGTCGGAGGCGGTGCATCCTCCGATGGCGGTGAGGAGAAGCTCGACCGGCGTGAAGTCCGCGGTCGCACCGCCGCCACCGATCGTCATCGTCCCGCCGCGGGGGTTGGTCACCTCGTAGCACCCGAGGCCGATCCGGCGCATCGACACCGCGCGCCGTCCGGGCCCCGTACCGCCGATCTCCTCCGTCATCGCGTGCTCCCTCTCCGTGTCGCTCCGCTCGCCGGCCTGCCCGGCCCTCTGCTTCTCGGCGTCCGTCCCGCTCACGGCAGCGACCATGTGTGGACGGGCTCGTTCGTGTGCATGCGCTCGACATACGCCTCGAGCATGTTCCGCAGAGCCGTGATCCGGTCCTGCCCGCGCTCCTCGAACCGCTCCACCGCTCGCGTCTGCCAGGTCGCGCCGTTGAGCCCGGAGGTCGCCCGGCCCTCGATGACCGAGAGGTAGCGTTCCCGGACCGCGTCGGAGACCCCCCAGTCCGCCAAACCCGCGTGGGCGAGCGGGAGGAGGCGCCGGAGGACGAGCTCGTCGGCGCCCACCTCGCCGAGCCCCGGCCAGTACAGCCGGGAGTCGATGCCCGTGCGGGCCGCTTCGTGGAAGTTCGCCTCGGCGGCGGCGAAGCTCATCTTCGTCCAGATGGGGCGGTCCTCGGTGGCGAGCTGGCGGATGACGCCGTAGTAGAACGCCGCGTTGGCGAGGACGTCGACGATCGTCGGGCCGGCCGGGAGGACCCGGTTCTCGACGCGCAGGTGCGGGGTCCCGTTGACGAGGTCGTAGATCGGGCGGTTCCACCGGTACACCGTGCCGTTGTGGAGCCGGAGCTCGGTGAGGTCCGGGGCCTCCCCCGCCTCGAGCTTGGCCACCGGGTCCTCGTCGCTGAGCTCGGCGAGGAGCGACGGGAAGTACCGGACGTTCTCCTCGAAGAGGTCGAAGATCGACGTGATCCACCGCTCCCCGAAGAACACCCGGGGCCGCACCCCCTGGTTCTTCAGCTCGACCGGCCGGGTGTCCGTCGCCTGCGCGAAGAGCTCGATCCGGGTCTCGGCGTGCAGCCGCCGGCCGAAGAAGAACGGCGAGTTCGCCGCGAGCGCGATCTGCGGGGCGCTCAGCGCCTGGGCCGCGTTCCAGTGCGCCGCGAAGTCCTGGGGCGCCACCTGGAGGTGGAGCTGGACGGACGTGCACGCCGACTCGGGCGCGATGGAGTCGCTGTACGTCGAGAGCCGCTCACCGGTCGGCCCCTCGATGTCGAGGTGGATGTCCTCGCCCCGCGCGACGAAGATCGAGTCGTTGAGCGCGGCGTAGCGGTTGTTCTGGCTGATCCACTCCCCCGTGAAGTGCTTCGGGAGGATCGTCGGGAGGATCCCGATCGAGACGATCCGCGACCCGAGGGGGCGGGCGCGCTTCTCTGCGACGTTGAGCGACTCGCGCAGGTCCTCCTCGAGGTGGAGCGCGGCGTCCCCCGGCAGCGGCCGTGGCTTGACGTTGAGCTCGATGTTGTATCGCGCGAGCTCGGTCTGGTAGTCCGGGTCGGCAATGGCCTCGAGGACCTCGGCGTTGTCGAAGTGCGGCTGGTAGTCCTCGTCGACGAGGTTGAGCTCGATCTCGAGGCCGGTCATGGGCCGCTCGAACTCGAACTGGCTCCTCGCGAGCATGCGTTCGAAGACGTCGAGGTCCTGGCGGACCTTCTCGCGGTACCGCTGCCGCTCCTCGCGCGTCCAGCTCTGGGCCCTGGTCTCGCTCCCCATGGCGGTCTCCCGTCAGCACACGGCCGCCCGGCCGCTGGTGAGTCCGACCCAACCACAGTGTCAGGCGGAGTGCCAGTGACCCCGGTCCCCGCCGCCACCGGGACTCCCGGACGGCGCACCGGCTCACCTCCACCGGGCTGTCGGGGGCCTCTCCTAGCCTGACGGTGTGCGCCTGATCCACACCTCCGACTGGCACCTGGGGCGCTCGTTCCACCAGGTGGGGCTTCTCGACGCCCAGGCGCGGTTCCTCGACCACCTCGTCGGGACCGTCCGCTCCGAGCGGGTCGACGCCGTCCTCGTCTCCGGCGACGTCTACGACCGCGCGATGCCGCCGCCGGACGCCGTCGCCCTCCTCTCCGACACGCTCGAACGGCTCGTCGATGCCGGCGCCGAGGTCGTCCTGTCGAGCGGCAACCACGACTCGGCGATCCGGCTCGGGTTCGCCTCGGGGCTGCTCGCCCGGGCGGGCGTCCACGTCCGCAGCTCGCTCGAGCCGGTCGGGTCCCCCGTCGTCGTCGGCGGCGTCGCGGTCCACCCACTGCCCTACCTCGAGCCGGCGGTCGCGGCCGACCCGCTCGGGGCCGCGGAACGCACCCACGCCGGGGTCCTCCGTGCCGCCATGGCGCGGGTCGCGGACGACCTCGACCGCCGCCCGGGCCCGTCGGTCGTCATGGCCCACGCCTTCGTCTCCGGGGGGGCGTCGAGCGACTCCGAACGGGACATCACCGTCGGGGGGGTGAGCGCGGTCCACCCGGACGTCTTCGCGGCCGCCGACTACGTCGCGCTCGGCCACCTCCACGGGATGCAGCAGGTCTCCGAGAACGCCCGCTACAGCGGGTCCCCGGTCGCGATGTCCTTCAGTGAGCACCAGCACCGCAAGGGCTGCCTCCTGCTCGACATCGACCCGTCGGGCGTTGTCGCGGTCGAACGCGTCGACGCCCCCGTCGACCGCCACCTCGCCGTGCTGCGGGGCGACCTCGAGGATCTCCTCCGCGACCCCCGGCACGCCGCCGCCGAGGACGCGTGGTGCCAGGTCGTCCTCACCGACGCCGTGCGCCCGCTCGGGGCGATGGACCGCCTCCGGGACCGGTTCCGGCACACCCTCTCGCTCCAGTTCGACCCCCAGGGCGCGCCTGTCCCCGTCCGGACGTACGCCGCCCGGGTCGAGGCCCGCGACGACGTCGACGTCTGCTGCGACTTCCTCGGACACGTCCGCGGCGGGGGAGCCGCGTCCGATGCGGAGCGGGACCTCCTCGGCGAAGCCGTCGAGGCGGCCCGGGTCGGCCGGGGCGCCCGGGAGGACGAGGGCCGGGTCGGGCGTGCCGGCACCCGGGAGGAGGGCGCGGCATGAGGCTCCACCACCTCTCGATGACCGCGTTCGGCCCGTTCCCGGGGACCGAGTTCGTCGACTTCGACGAGGTCACCGCGGCCGGCCTCTTCCTCGTCCACGGCCCCACCGGGGCCGGCAAGACGACGATCCTCGACGCCGTGTGCTTCGCGCTCTTCGCCGCGACTCCGGGGGCCCGCCCCGGCGGCCGGAGCCTGCGCAGCGACCACGCCCCCCGCGACACCCTCCCCTCCGTCCGGCTCGAGCTCACGGCGGCCGGGCGGCGGCTGCGGGTCACCCGAACCCCGGAGTTCCTCCGGCCGAAGAGGCGCGGGTCCGGGGAGACGAGGTCCCCCGCCTCGGTCACCCTCGAGGAGCTTCGCGGCGGGGAGTGGGTCGTCCTCTCGACCCGGAACGACGAGGTCGCCGAGGTCGTCGACGACGTCCTCGGGATGGGGCTCGCCCAGTTCGCCCGCGTCGTCCTCCTCCCCCAGGGGGAGTTCGCGGCCTTCCTCCGGGCGAGCGTCGAGGAGCGTCGCCAGGTCCTCGAGCGGCTCTTCGACGTCACGACGTACACCGACGTCGAGCAGTGGTTCGCCGACGAGCGACGCACGGCCGGTGCCGCCGTCTCTGCCGCGCGCAGCGAGCTCGCCACCGGCCTCGCCCGCCTCCAGGACGTCCTCGCGCGGGTCGACGACCCCGACGTCGCCCTCCCCGAGCTCCCGGGAGTCGCGGACCAGGGCGTCCCGCCCCCGGGCGCCGACGGCCTCCCCACCCCCGACGCCGTCCCCGGCCTCGTCGCGGAGGCCGTCGCCGCCCTCTCCGACCTGCTCACGACACGGATGGCCGAGCTCGACCGGGCGCACGGCGCGGAGCGCGAGGCCGCGAGACGGCTCTCCGGCGCCGAGGCGCTCGCCCGGCTCCGGGCCCGCGGCGACGACGCCCGCGGCCGGCTCCACGAGCTCGGCTCGCACGCCGAGGGGATCGCCTCCGACCGCGAGCGGGTCGAGGCCGCCGAGCGGGCCGCCGCAGTCGCCGGCGAGGTCCGTGCCGCCACGCGGGCCGGGCGTGACCTCGCGCAGGCCGAGGCGTCCTGCCGCCTCACCGCGGGCCCTCTCGGAGGCCTCGCCACCGCGCTCGACGACGTCCCGGGACTCGAGTCCGTGCTCACCCTGGTCAAGGCCGGGGACGACGTCCTCGGGGACGCCCGACGCCGCCGGTCGGCCGTCGCGGAGCGGGCCGACCGACGCAGCGAGACCACCGCCGAGCGGGATCGGCTCCGGGTCGAGCAGGAGGGATCCGGCGTGGACGTCGACGCCGCCCGGACCCGACTCGAGTCCGTCCGGTCCGAGGTCGAGGACTCCCGCACGGCGGGCGCCGACGCCGGCGCCCTCGAGCGCCGGGTCTCCGAGCTCGAGACCCGCTCCCGGGCGCGGGCCGAGGTCGACGACCTCGACGCGCGCGCCCGAACCGAGAGCGACCGGCACCGCGGCGCGGTCGACGGCGAGCAGGCCGCCCGGGCGGTCCTCCTCGACCTGCGTGAGGCCCGGCTCGCCGACATGGCCGGAGAGCTCGCCGAGCATCTCGTCGCCGGGGACGCCTGCCCTGTGTGCGGGTCGCCCGAGCACCCCCGGGCGGCCTCCCGGGAGCGTGCCGTCACCGCCGACGACATCGCCCGGGCCGAGACCGCGCACGCGTCGGCGCTCCGGTCCCGGGAGGCGATCGCCACCGGCCTCGCCCGCACCGAGTCCACCCGCGAGGCGCGTCTGGCCGACCTCGGCGGGGACGACCGGGACGCCGCCGCGCTCGCCGCGGATCTCGCCGCCGCCCGGGCGGCGCTCGGGGAGGCCACCGCCCGAGCCGCCGAGGCCGCCCGCTCCGCGACCCGCCTCACTGCGGCCGAGGAGGACCTCGAGCAGGCGCGGGAGCGGCACGCTGTCCTCGCCCGCCGGGTCGAGTCCGCGGCCACCCTCCTCGCCGCGCTCGCCGAGCAGGACGCCGCCGACCACCGGGCCGTCGAAGACGCCCTCGCCCACCACGAGGAGCACTGTCCCTGCCGGGACGTCGACCTCGGCGCCGAGCGGCTGCGGGGGACCCTCAGCGACGTTGTCGCCCACCACGAGCAGGCCACGCAGGCGCTCGCGGCACACGCCCGGGCGGTCCGCGACCGGGGGTCCGCCCGCATCCGGGCCGCGGAGGCGTCGGCGGCGGAGTCCGAGGCGCTGCGCGCCCACGGCTTCGACCGCGCCGAGGACGCCTCCGCGGCCACCCTCGCGCCCGAGGGCCGGAGGCGGCTCGCCGAGCGCGTACGGGCCCACGACCTCGCAGGCGCCCAGGCCCGGGCCACCCTCGAGGAGCCCGAGGTCCTCGCCGCGCTCGACGGGGAGGCGCCCGACCTCGACGCCGTCCGCGAGCTCGCGGACGGCACCCGCGCGGCCTCGCTCGCCGCGACCAGGGAGCACACCCTCGCCGAGACCGCGCACGCCGATGCCGTGGCGGTCGGCGAGGCCCTGTCGGCGGCCTGTCACCGGCTCGGCCCAGCCGCCCGGCGGCAGGCGGCCGTCGTCGAGCTCGCCGACCTGCTCACGGGCACCTCGGCGGCGAACACCTACCGGATGCGGCTGTCGTCGTTCGTCCTCGCCGCCAGACTCGAACGCGTCGTCGAGCTCGCCAACGGCCGGCTCGCCGTCATGGGCGACGGACGCTTCCAGCTCCTCCACGACGACGGGCTCGCCGCCCGGGGCGCCCGCAGCGGCCTCGGGCTGCGCGTCCGGGACCTGTGGACGGGCCAGACCCGCGACACCTCCACGCTGTCCGGCGGCGAGTCGTTCATGGCCTCGCTCGCCCTCGCCCTCGCGCTCGCCGAGGCCGTCCGCGAGGAGGCCGGCGGCTTCGACCTCGAGACCCTCTTCATCGACGAGGGCTTCGGCACGCTCGACGAGGAGAGCCTCGAGCAGGTCATGGCGGTCCTCGACGACCTCCGCGACGGGGGACGGGCGGTCGGCGTCGTCAGCCACGTCAGCGACCTGCGCACCCGGATCACGAGCCGCGTCGTCGTCGCGAAGACCCCGTCGGGGTCGAGCGTGACGACGACCACGGCGGCCGCGCCGGGGCTGACCGCCTGAGCCACCCCCGACCGGGGGACGACGGGCGCGGCCAGCCCTGCGGTGTCGTCCGGGGGACCTGCCGGCCCCGACCTGCCGGCCCCCGACCTGCCGGCCCCCGACCTGCCGTCCGGGAGCCGGCCCACTGCCCGGCTCAGGCCTCGAACGCCTCCGGCGGGGGGCACGAGCAGACGAGGTTGCGGTCGCCGCGCGCGCCGTCGACCCGGCGCACCGGCGGCCAGTACTTGTCGGCGGCGTCGACCCCGACGGGGAACGCGGCCGTCGCCCGGTCGTACGGGTGCTCCCACTCCCCGGCGAGCGACTCCGCCGTGTGCGGGGCGTGCCGGAGGACGCTGTCGGCGATGTCGACCTCGCCGTCGGCGACCGCCTGGACCTCACGACGGATGGCGATCATCGCGTCACAGAACCGGTCGATCTCCCCCCGGTCCTCGCTCTCGGTGGGCTCGACCATGAGGGTCCCCGCGACGGGGAAGGACATCGTCGGGGCGTGGAAGCCGTAGTCGATGAGTCGCTTGGCGACATCGTCGACGGTGACGCCGGTCTCCTTCGTCAGCCCGCGCAGGTCGAGGATGCACTCGTGGGCGACGATCCCGTCGGCCCCCGCGTAGAGGACGGGGTAGTGCTCCCGGAGCCTGGCCGCGACGTAGTTCGCGTTGAGCACCGCGACCTGGGTCGCGCGGGTGAGCCCGGCCCCGCCCATGAGGCGGACGTACGCCCACGAGATCGGGAGGATGCTCGCCGAGCCGAAGGGCGCGCCCGAGACCGGACCGACCCCCGCCGCCGGCCCGGCGGCGCGGTCGAGGGGGTGGTTGGGCAGGTGCTGCGCGAGGTGCGAGCGGACCGCGACCGGGCCCACCCCGGGCCCGCCGCCGCCGTGCGGGATGCAGAACGTCTTGTGGAGGTTGAGGTGGGAGACGTCGGCACCGAACCGGCCCGGGCGAGCGAGCCCGACGAGGGCGTTGAGGTTCGCTCCGTCGACGTACACCTGTCCCCCGGCATCGTGGACCGCGGCGCAGAGGTCGCCGATCGTGTCCTCGAAGACGCCGTGCGTCGAGGGGTAGGTGACCATGATCGCGGCGAGCGCGTCGGCGTGGGCCTCGATCTTCGCGTGGAGGTCGTCGAGGTCGACGTCCCCGCCCTGCCCGGTCCTGACGACGACGACCTGCATCCCCGCCATGACGGCGCTCGCGGCGTTCGTCCCGTGCGCGCTCGCGGGGATGAGGCACACCGTCCGTCCGGTGTCGCCGCGGGCGTCGTGGTAGGCCCGGATCGCGAGGAGACCGGACAGCTCCCCCTGGGAGCCGGCGTTGGGCTGGAGCGAGACGGCGTCGTACCCGGTGACCCGGCACAACCACTCGCTGAGTTCGGCAACAAGGTCCCGGATCCCCCGGGTCTGGTCGGCCGGGGCGAACGGGTGCAGGTGGGCGAACTCCGGCCATGTGATCGCGGCCATCTCCGTCGTCGCGTTGAGCTTCATCGTGCACGACCCGAGCGGGATCATGCCGCGGTCGAGCGCGAAGTCCC
Source organism: uncultured Actinomycetota bacterium (assembly GCA_963783735.1). Lineage (GTDB taxonomy): Bacteria > Actinomycetota > Actinomycetes > Actinomycetales > Dermatophilaceae > CAWDAQ01. Next base: position 241,182 of record CAWAOO010000007.1, read on the forward strand.
GGTCGCAGAGACGGCGGAGGTACCGGAGCATCGCCGTCTCGCTCCGATAGGCGTGGAACGTCGGGTGACCCAGGTAGGCGCTCGTCCGCCGGGTCGAGGACGGCCAGCTCGGCTCGACGACGGCGACCCGGGACGGGGCGTCGACGCCGAAGGCCGCGCAGACGACCTCGATGTCGACGAGGTCGGTGGTCTCGTCCGTCGTCACCGAGACGCGGTTCGCGTCGACCTGCCAGAGGTTGACCCCCAGGCGCTCGGCCGCGGCGACGACCTCGGCTGCGCATCCGGGGACCCGGGCGGTCACGGTGTCGAAGAACGCCCCTGTCTCGACGTCGACGCCGCCCGCACGTAGGGCCTCGGCGAGGGCGCGGGCGTGCCCGTGCGTCCGCAGCGCGATGGCCCGCAGGCCCTCCGGCCCGTGGTAGACGGCGTACATCGACGCCATGACGGCGAGGAGGACCTGCGCGGTGCAGATGTTCGAGGTCGCCTTCTCGCGCCGGATGTGCTGCTCGCGGGTCTGGAGCGCGAGCCGGTAGGCGACCGCGCCGTCAGCGTCGACGGACGCGCCGACGAGCCGGCCGGGCAGAGAGCGCTCGAGCCCGCCCCGGACGCTCATGTACCCCGCGTGCGGGCCGCCGAAGCCCATGGGGACGCCGAACCGCTGGGACGTCCCCACGGCGACGTCGGCGCCCCACTCCCCCGGCGGGGTCGCGAGGGTGAGCGCGAGGAGGTCGGCGGCTGCGGTGACGAGGGCGCCGAGCTCGTGGGCGGCGCCGGTGACCGCACGCCAGTCCCGCAGCTCCCCGTCCGCTCCCGGGTACTGGACGACGACACCGAAGACGGGGCGCCCCCCCGCGACGGCGGAGAGGTCGTCGGCGGAGGCGACGTCCGCGAGGTCGGCGACGACGACGTCGAGCCCGAGCGGCCGGGCCCGGGTGCGGGTCACGGCGAGGCTCTGCGGGAGGAGGTGGGTGTCGAGGACGAGCACGGCGTCGTCGGCGACCCGGCTCGTCCGGCGCATGAGGGTCATCGCCTCGGCGACCGCCGTCGCCTCGTCGAGGAGGGAGGCCCCGGACGTCGCGAGCCCGGTGAGGTCGCTGACGACGGTCTGGAAGTTGAGGAGCGCCTCGAGCCGGCCCTGGGAGATCTCAGGCTGGTAGGGCGTGTACGCCGTGTACCACCCGGGGTTCTCCAGCACGTTCCGCTGGATGACCATCGGGGTGACGGTCCCGTGGTACCCGAGACCGATCATGCTCGTGAGAACGGTGTTCCGTGCGGCGATGCCCCGCAGCTCCCCGAGGACGGCGTGCTCGGAGCCCGCCGGCGCGATGTCGAGGGCGTCGGTCATCCGGATGGACGATGGGATGGCCGCGTCGGTGAGCGCGTCGAGGTCGGGGTGGCCCACCGTCTCGAGCATCGCGGCGACGTCCTTCTCCCCCGGGCCGATGTGGCGCGAGACGAAGTCGGGCAGTGCGGTGGGGTCGAGGCTCATGAGGCTCCCTGAGGCGCAAGACGGCTGCGGACGCCTCCCCATCTGTCACCGCCGCGCGGCTCCAGAGGTGCCTGATCCGTGTGGTCCTGGCGCCTGAGAGGTTCCGGGGAGTTTGCCCCTTCGGCGCCCCGTCCGCAGGCGGGCGGGGACTCTCCCACACGGGGTGAGCGGCGACCCTCAGGCTACCAGCCTGGTCCGGCTCGATCAGGCGAGCCGGGCCTCGCGGCGGGCGCTGAGCTCGTCCCCGGGGTGGGCCGCGGGGGCCTCGTCCTCCGGACGCTCGCTCGGGAGGGCCGCGAGCGAGCCCTCGACCTCGCGCCACACCCGCCCGACGGCGATCCCGAAGACTCCCTGTCCCCCCTGGACGAGGTCGACGACCTCGTCTGCGCTCGTGCACTCGTACACCGAGGCCCCGTCGCTCATCAGGGTGATCTGGGCGAGGTCCTCGACGCCGCGCGCTCGCAGGTGCTGGATGGCGACCCGGATCTGCTGGAGGGAGACGCCGGTGTCGAGGAGCCGCTTGACGACCTTGAGGACGAGGATGTCGCGGAAGCCGTAGAGGCGCTGGGTCCCCGACCCGCTCGCCCCCCGGACCGAGGGCTCGACGAGCCCCGTCCGGGCCCAGTAGTCGAGCTGCCGGTAGGTGATGCCGGCCGCCTTGCACGCCGTCGGGCCGCGGTAGCCGGTGTCCTCGCTCAGGCTCGGCAGGTCGTCGTCGAAGAGGACCCCCTGGCTCGCCACCGGGACGGATGCGCTCGGCCGGGTGTCTCCACTCGCCTCCACGACGCCTCCTCGGGGGTCCCACCGTGACCGCCCCGGTCGGCGCTGGCGCCGCACCCGTGGTCACGCTGTCTCGGACACCTGCCTGGTGGAGGTGTCACTAGGACGGTACGGCGGGGGCCACCCCCCGTCAACGACCGCGCCGCGTGTCTCCCCTGCTCAGTGCGCCCACCACGCGGCGGCGGTCACTGCTCGGTCGGGTTGTCGAAGTCCTCGGGGGTGACGTGGTCGAGGAACTCCTTGAACTTCTCGACCTCGTCCTCCTCGTCAGGGGCGATCGCGACCCCGGCGACCTCGAGGAGGTCCTCGGAGGCGACGATCTCGGCGCCGGACCGCAGCGCGAGGGCGATGGCGTCCGAGGAGCGCGAGGAGATCTCCGTCGTCCCGTCGATGACGAGGGTCGCGTAGAAGATGTTGTCCTTGAGCTCGTCGATCCGCACCCGGGTCAGGGTGTGTCCCAGCCCCTCGATGACGTTCTTGAGGAGGTCGTGGGTGAGCGGTCGGGGCGGCTTGACCCCCTGCTGGGCGTACGCGATCGCCGTCGCCTCGGCGGCACCGATCCAGATGGGCAGGTACCGCTCGCCGTCCCGCTCCCGGAGGAGCACGATCGGCTGGTTGGTCGGCATCTCGACCCGGACTCCGAGGACGTCCAACGGTTTCACTCCACCACCGTACCCCGCAGCACCCCCGCCGACCCGTCGAGGCAGCCCGCTCCTCGTCTCGCCCGTTCAGGCGCCGTCCGAGCCGACGAGCCGGCGGAGACCGTCCCGGACGAGGGCGGTGTGGAGGGCGAGGCACGACCGGGCCACCTCGGCGGCGACCCGGGCGGCGTCGGTGCCGTCGACGCCCTCGTCTCCCTCCCCCCGGGTGCCGGCGGAGCCGTCGTCCGCCGCCCCGCGGGTCCGGGACGTGCGGGCTGGCCGGGTCGGGCGCAGCGGGGCGACGGCGTGCTCGGCGAGCGCGACCTCCCGCTCCGCAGCCGTCCGGAAGGGCCGGAGGTGGCGGACCTCGATCCCGTGCCCGACGAGGGCGGACGCGGCACGCGCGACCTCGAGGTCGTCGGCCCCGAAGAAGCCGTCGTCGTCGGTGGTGATGAGCCCGTACGCGACGAGGGGCTGGACGACCTCGGCGTCCACGCCCTCGGAGCGGCCGAGCTCCGTGGACGTGAGGCGCAGCCGGCGCCGGGCGAGGAGCTCGCGGTCGGCCGGGACGGCCACGGGGCCGGCGGACCCGTCCCGGGGGACGGTGCCGGCGGGTAGGTCGGGCCCCCCGGCGACCGGGGTGGGCGGGGCGACGGTCTCGGGGTCGAGTCCGCGGTCCATGGCGTCGAGCGCGTCCCGGATGACGCGCAGCGGCCAGAACCGGTCGCGCTGGGCGGCGAGGACGAAGCGAAGCCGGGCGACGTCCTCCTCGGTGAACGACCGGTAGCCGGAGGCCGTGCGCCCCGGGGTGACGAGTCCCTCGGACTCGAGGAAGCGGATCTTCGAGACCGTGACGTCGGGGAAGTCCGCACGCAGCGCGCTGAGGACCGCCCCGATGCTCACCCGGGTGGGCCGGTCGGGGACGGACCCGCGGCCGGCCCCGGGTGCGGGGGCGGGTTCAGGACGCGCCCGCATAGAAGACGAGGCGGAACTTGCCGATCTGCACCTCGTCCCCGCGGTGGAGGACGGCCTCGTCGATGCGCTCGCGGTTGACGTACGTGCCGTTGAGCGAGCCGACGTCGCGGACGGAGAAGGACTCGCCCTCGCGGCCGAAGACGGCGTGCTTGCGGGAGACCGTGACGTCGTCGAGGAAGATGTCGCTGTCCGGGCTGCGTCCGGAGCTCACCTCGGCGTCGTCGAGGAGGAACCGGGCACCGGTGTTCGGACCACGCAGGACGATGAGGAGGGCGGTGCCGGGACGGAGCGCGTCGACGGTCGCCTGGTCCTCGCGGCTCAGACCGTACTCGTGCTCGTGGACCGGCTCCTCGGGACGCGTCTCGCCGAGGCCCCCGAGATGCTGCGTCGTCGGGTCCTGGCGCTGCGGCTCGTCCGCACCGGGTCCACTTTGCGTCATGCGCCTTCCCCTTCCTCGTCGGGTGCCGTCACCTCGCTGCCCAGCCTAGTTCACCGGGGAGTCCCCGGAACCCCGATCTGTCCGAAATCAGCCGAGCTGGTCGGTGTACGAGCCGGCGTCGAGGAGCCCCCCGAGGGCGGCCGGGTCGGCGACCTTGAGCTCGTACATCCAGCCCCCACCGTAGGGGTCGGCGTTGACGAGCTGCGGAGAGGCGTCGAGGGCCTCGTTGACGGCGGTGACCTCTCCCGCGAGGGGGGCGTAGAGGTCGCTCACGGACTTCGTCGACTCGACCTCGCCGCAGGTGTCCCCGGCGGCAACGCTGTCCCCCACGGTCGGGAGGCTGACGTAGACGACGTCGCCGAGCGACTCCTGGGCGTACGACGTGATCCCGACACGGACGACCCCACCCTCGCCCTCGCGCACCCACTCGTGCTCGGCGGTGTAGCTGAGGTTCTCGGGGTACTCCAGGTCGCTCATGTCTCTCCTCGTCCGTCGCGGCGGCAACCGCTCTGCTCACCGGTCCGCTACTGGGTGGGGGTGGCCGACGTCTCCGGCACCGGCTGAGCGTAACGAGGCTGCTCGACGTCGTGCAACGCGGTGATCGACAGGGACTTGCTCTGGCTCACCGTCGCGCGCCCACCGAGCCGGCGGACCGACTCGGTGACGCCGCCGGGGATGTCCATCGCCGAGGCCATCGTCGCCGAGTCACCGATCGCCGTGATCGTGAACGGCGGGTCGACGGGGGTCCCCGAGACCCGCACCCCGGTGTCGGTGTCGGTGAAGTACGTGTTCGCCACGACCCGGACCGGGCCGATCTGGACGGCCTCGGCCCCGGCGTCCCGGAGCTCCTCGAGCGCGTCGAGGAGGACCGGCGCGGTGACCTCGCGGTTCGGGTCGGCGATGGTCACGGTGATCCCGGGGCCGGTGACGGGGACGGTGCCGGCGAGCACGCCGAGGGTGCGGAGCCGCTCCCGTGCGGCCGCCTGGGCCTCAGCGCTCTGCCCGGCACCCGAGGCGAGCGCGTCCCGGGTGCGCTCGAGGTCGCGCAGCTCGGCCTCGAGCCGGTTGCCGTCCTGGGTGACGTCGTCGAGGATCCGGACGAGCTCGTCCTCGCGCAGGTTCGCCAGGCCCTGGCCCTGGGTCTGGCGAACCTGGGTCGCGATGGCGAACCCGAGGAGGAGCGCGAGGGCGAGGGCGAGGGCGTTCGCCTTCGTCGCCCGCGGCCGGGCCGTCCGCAGGAGCCGGCGCCAGGCTGCCCGGGCGCCCTGTTGGCGGGGCGTCCGGGGGGTGGGCGTCGGGGCGGTCATGCGCTGAAGAGGTGCCGGCGGATCGAGGCGACGTTGGAGAAGATCCGCACCCCGAGGACGACGACGACCCCGGTCGAGAGCTGCGACCCGACGCCGAGCTGGTCGCCGAGGAAGACGATGAACGCGGCGACGACGACGTTGGAGAGGAAGGAGATGACGAAGACCTTGTCCGAGAAGATCCCGTCGAGGACCGCCCGCACCGCGCCGAAGACGGCATCGAGGGCCGCGATCACGGCGATCGGGAGGTAGGGCTGCATCCACAGCGGGACGGCCGGGTTGAGCAGGAGCCCGACGAGGATCCCGCCGATGAGGCCGAGGGCTGGTATCACGGTGTGCGTCCTCCCGGAGGCGTCGAGGGCCCGGTCGCCGCCCCGTCACCGACGACCGTCGCGGACCGGAGGGACCCGGTGACCGCGCTCGGCAGGGTGAGGACGTCGACCGACCGCATGTCGGTCTGGATGCCGTAGTTGTCACGGAGCGAGCTGAGGTAGGACCCGCCGATGCCCTCGGCGAACCGGGTCTGGAGCTGCTTCGGGTCGCCGATCGCCTCGATCGTGTAGGGCCGGGTCAGCGGCCGGAAGTTGACGAGGATCGCGTCCCCGGCGAACCGGATCGCCGAGCGCGCGTTGAGCCTGTGGCCGTTGACGGCGACCGCCTCGGCGCCCGACTCCCAGAGCGAGTTGACGACGATCTGGAGGTCCCGGGCGAGGACCCGACCGTCGCCCCCCGCCGTCGTGCGGGGGTTGGCGTCGGCGCTGCCGGGGTTCTGGGCCGGCGCGTCGTTGAGCGTCACCGTCATCCCCGGCCCGGTCACCGCCTGGCTCGCCGCGAGGAGCCGCAACCGGTCGACCTCGGCGGCCTGCGACGCCGACCCGGAGGTGGCCTGGAGCGAGGAGATGTCGTCCTGGATGGCTCGGATCCGCGCCGCGCTGGCGTCGGCGGCGGCCTGCTGGCTCTCGATCTGGCTGACGAGCTCGCCCTTGGCCGCGTTGAGCCCGCTCGCGGAGGCGCGCAGGCTCGCGGCCGCGATCCCCAGGAGGAGCCCGATGACGACGGCCGCGACGACGACGAGCCGGGTGCGGGTTCCCGTCGAGCGCGGCAGGCCGGCCTGCTCGCGCCCATCGGCAACGGCCGCGTAGCCCGGGTCGAGGGGGCGCTCGAGCATCGAGGTGATGAGAGTCATCGAGGCGTCCGGTCGGCGGACCGGCTCCTCCCCCTCCCCCGGGGTCCGCCGGGGGCCGGGGTCGGCGGGCGTCACGGCGTCCGCCGGCGCAGGGCCGCGCCGACCTGGACGGCGTAGAGGATCCCGGCGAGCCAGTAGAGGACCATGCCCCACCACGCGAAGCCCCACCCGACCGGACGGGCGACCTCGGCCACGGCCCCGGAGCCGCCCGCGAGGAGGAGGAGCGGGAAGGCGTAGAGGAGGTTGAAGGTCGCGGCCTTGCCGATGAAGTGGACCGGCATCTCCGCGAGGCCGCCCCGGCGGGCGGTGACGAGGACGCCGACGAGGAAGACCTCGCGCATGAGGAGAACGACGACGAGCCACCACGGGATGATGTCCCGCCACGCGAGTCCGAGGAGGGTCGAGAGGATGTAGAGGCGGTCGGCGACCGGGTCGAGGACCTCCCCGACCCGGGAGACGAGCCCGAACCGGCGGGCGATCTTCCCGTCGAGGTAGTCGCTCGCCCCGGAGACCGTGAGAACGGCGAGGGCGAGGGCGTCGTGCCTGGCGAGGATGGCCCAGAGGAAGACCGGGACCCCGACGACCCGGAGGACGGAGAGGGCGTTGGGAATGGTGAGGACCCGGTCGGTCCGGCGCACCTGCACCTCCTCGGGTCCCTCCTGCGGCGTCACCCCCGAAGCCTAAGACGTCCCGGTGTCGCCGACCGAACCCATCCGTCTAGAGTCGCGGCATGGACCGGCGCGTGCTCACCCCGTCGCTCGAGGAGCTCCGCGACCGGACGAGTGCCAAGTGGTCGTGGTACCCCCCGGACGTCCTCCCGCTCTGGGTTGCCGAGATGGACTCCGACCCCGTCCCCGCGGTCGTCGAGGCGGTCCGGGACGCGATGGCACGGGGGGACACCGGCTACGTCTGGGCGGCGCCCTACGTCGAGGCGTTCCGGGAGTTCGCGGCGACGCGATGGGGCTGGGAGGTCGCCGCCGACCACGTCCGGCTCGTCCCCGACGTCATGCAGGGGGTCGGCGAGATCCTGCACCTCGTCACCGACCCCGGCGACCGCGTCGTCGTCAGCTCGCCGGTCTACCCCCCGTTCCGGAGCTTCGTCCGGCATGCCGGCCGGGAGGTCGTCGACGCGCCCCTCGGGCCGGACGGACGTATCGAGACCACCGCCCTCGGCCGGGCGTTCGCCGCGGCCCGGGCCGGGCGACGGCGCGCGGCCTACCTCCTGTGCAACCCGCACAACCCGACCGGCGTCGTCCACTCCCCCGCCGAGCTGCGAGCCGTCGGCGCGCTCGCCCGGGAGCACGGCGTCCGGGTCGTCGCTGACGAGATCCACGGCCCGCTCGTCCTCCCCGGGGCGACGTTCACGCCGTACCTCACCCTCGACGTCGGGGAGGACGCGGTGAGCCTCGTGTCCGCGTCGAAGGGGTGGAACCTCGCCGGCTTCAAGGCGGCGCTCGCCGTGGCCGGGCCCGGGGCCCTGGGCGACCTGCGCCGGCTGCCCGAGCTCGTCGGCCACGGCGCGGGCCATCTCGGCGTCCAGGCCCACGCCGCAGCACTCACCGGCGGGGTCGAGTGGCTCGAGGACCTTCTCGGCGACCTCGACGCAAACCGCGCGCTCCTCGCCGACCTCGTCCGGACGCACCTGCCCGGGGTGAGCATGCGGACCCCCGAGGGGACCTACCTCGCCTGGCTCGACCTGCGCGGCAGCGGCCTCGGCGACGACCCGGCCGCGGTGCTGCTCGACCGGGCCCGGGTCGCGCTCAACCCGGGGCGGGCGTTCGGGCGCGAGGGTGCCGGCCACGCCCGGCTCAACTTCGCGACCAATCCGGCGGTCCTCACCGAGGCCGTCGAGCGGATCGCGGCGGTCCTCGCCGGGCCCGACCCCGCCCCGTGAGCGGTCGGCGTCCCCCGTCCGGGTCCTCTCCCGGCGGGGGTCGCGCCCGCTCACGGCGGTCGGGGGGTCGGTCCTGCCCGGCTAGGAGTGCTCCGCGACGTACCCCGCGGGGTCCTTGTTCTCGCTTCGGGTCCCTCCGGAGTGCGTGGCCTCGAAGGCGGCGAACCGCACGGCGAGGTCGTGCCGCTCCTGGAGGCTCGTGTGCTGGCGGAAGTCGGCGAGCGCGCCGCGCTCCTCCTCCCCCATGTGGTCGCTGTTGGCCTCCCGGGCCTCGGCGACGGCTGCCCACCACTGCTCGCTGCCGGCCTCGTGGTCGGCCACCTTGCTGACCGCGTCCCGGATCTGGTTGTGGTCGTGGAGGGCGTCCTCGGTCTCGTCGGACGGCTCGCCCTCGATGCGCGTGCCCTCGCCGACGGCGAGGAGCCGAGGGTAGAAGAGCTCCTCCTCGGCGTCGGCGTGGACCTCGAGGAGGACGGCGAGACGGCCCCACACCGCCGCGAGCGTCCTCTGGTCGGTACGGTCGATCTCGTCGAGCATCGCGAACATCCGACGCTGCTCGTGGTGGTCGCTCAGGATGAGCTCGGTGACGTCCATGGTCCTCCTCGTGGAGCGGCTCGTGGCGGGACCGTCACCACTGGCGAACGCCGACGAGGACGGTCCGGCCCCTGTCCCCACCGACCCTAGCCACCCGCCGGGACCGACCTCCACCGACCCGGCGGCACGCGCCCCGAACCGCCCGTCCGGCCAGGCGTGCCTTGCCTCTCCCCGGGGCCGGGGTCAGCAGCAGGCCGGGGCCCCGGCGCGCTCGCTCTCCGTCCCGCAGCACGGAGCGCCCTCGCGGGTGTCGGCCGGCGCGAGCGTGGGGCTGTCAGCGAGGACGGTGTAGACCTCCCAGGGCACGCCGTCCGGTGCCTCGTCGACCCAGAACTTGTCCTGTCGCGCGTAGCAGCAGGTCGTCCCGCGCTCGTCCCGGGTCGCGACACCGACGCGGGTGAGCCGCTCCTGCTCGGCGTCCACCGCCCCAGCGTCCGGGACCTCGACACCGAGGTGGTTGAGCGACCCCCCGTGCCCGGGGTTCTCGATGAGGACGAGCTTGACGGGCGGCTGGGCGACGGCGAAGTTGGCGTACCCCGGCCGCACCTTGGCCGGGTCCGTGCCGAGGAGCCTCGCGTAGAACGCGACCGCCTCGTCGAGGTCATCGACGTTGAGCGCGAGCTGGAGTCGGGACATGGTCGTTCTCCTATCCATTGACGATCATCGATCTCTGGTGAGGCGATCTTGCGCCACGAATTGATGTCTGTCAATATCTATGCGTGTCGAACCCTCTGCTTCCCTCCACCGCCACCCCGGCCCTCTCACCGGACCCGGGCTCGACCCTCGCGTGCTGCTCCCCGCTGCTGTCCGAGCCGATGGCACCGTGGCAGGCGGAGCGGCTCGCCCCGCTGCTCAAGGCGCTGGCCGACCCCGTCCGGCTGCGGCTGCTCTCGCTCGTCGCGTCCCACGAGGGCTCGGAGGCGTGCGTGTGCGACCTCAACGAGGCGTTCGATCTCTCCCAACCGACGATCAGCCACCACCTGCGCGTGCTCTTCGAGGCCGGGCTGCTCGACCGGTCCAAGCGGGGCGTGTGGGTGTACTACCGCGTCCGCGCCGGGGCTCTCACCGACCTCGGGGCCCTCATCGGCGGGAGGCGGGCGTGACGGCCGGGGCGCCCGACGTCCCGCGCCGTGCGGCCGCTGAGCCCCTCAGCACGCTCTTCCCGCAGCTGCACCGCACCCGGGACGGCTCGCGAGCACGCTCGTCGAGGACACCTCCGCTCAGCCGGCTCACCGTCACGGAAGGCCTGACATGACGACCCAGACCCCGACCGTCCTCTTCGTCTGCGTCCACAACGCCGGGAGGTCCCAGATGGCCGCCGGCTACCTCCGCCACCTCGCCGGGAACACCGTCACGGTGCTCTCCGCCGGCTCCGTCCCGGCCGACGAGGTCAATCCCGTGGCCGTCGAGGCGATGGCCGAGGAGGGGATCGACATCACGAGGCAGGTCCCCCAGATCCTGCGCCCCGAGGCGGTCCGGCGCTCCGACGTCGTCATCACCATGGGCTGCGGCGACGCGTGCCCGGTCTACCCCGGCAGGCGGTATGAGGACTGGGCCCTCGACGACCCGGCCGGACGTGGCATCGACGAGGTCCGGCCCATCCGGGACGAGATCAGGGCCCGGGTCACGACCCTCGTCGAGGAGCTGCGCGCGACGTCGTAGCGCCGGCGACCGCCTCGGGACAGGGGGTTCCACAGGGCCCCGCTCATCTGTCCCGGTGCGCCCGGGCGCAGCCCCACGATCGCCGACCCACGGTCAGCTCGCCCGACCCCGGGCCGAGCCCGGGTTCGGGCCCCAGGCAGGTCGTCGGCGTAGCATGTGGAGGCCATGGACGAGCGGATCCGCTTCTGCCAGGCCGGCGACGGGACTCGGATCGCGTACGGGGTCAGCGGTGGCGGCCCCGGACGTCCGCTCGTCCGGGTCGCGACCTGGCTCACGCACCTCCAGTACGACCGGGCCCTCGTCGAGCACTGGACCGACGAGCTCGGCGCGGACCGCCCCTTCGTCCGCTATGACCTGCGCGGCTGCGGGCTGTCCGACCGGGAGGTGAGCGACTTCTCCCTCGACGCCAAGGTGTCCGACCTCGAGGCCGTCGTCGACGCCGCGGACCTTGGCAGGTTCGACCTGCTCGGGCTCTCCGGTGGCGGCCCGGTGGCCGTGGCGTATGCCGTACGTCATCCGCACCGCGTCGCCCACCTCGTCCTCTACGGGAGCTACCTCAGTGGACGCGCCAAGCGTCGAGGCCTCACCGCCCTCCAACGAGAGGAGCAGGCGCTGCTCGTCTCGCTGACGCGGGTGGGCTGGGGCAGCGACAACCCCGCCTTCCGCCGGGTCTTCTCCACGCTCTTCATGCCCGACGCCCCACCCGACGTCGTGGCGGCCTACGAGGAGGTGCAGCGGCGCTCGTGCAGCGGCGAAACGGCCGCCCGAATTCGGGAGGCCTCCTACGGAACCGACGTCAGCGAGCTCGCCGCCCGCGTCCGGAGCCCCACGCTCGTGATGCACCTGCGCGACGACGGGGCGGCGCCCTTCGAGGAGGGTCGCCGCCTGGCCGCGGCGATCCCCGGCGCGCAGTTCGTCCAGCTCGAGGGTCGCAACCACATCCTCGGCAAGGAGGATCCGCACTGGCCGCTCTTCGTCGAGGAGCTGCAGACGTTCGTCGCCGAGGACCGGGACGTCGTCGCCACCGACGGCCTGGAGTCGCTCACCGCACGCGAGGTCGACGTCCTCCGCCTCATCAGCGACGGGCTCGACAACGACGGGATCGCCGGGCAGCTCACCCTGAGCGTGCGGACCGTCGAGCGTCACCTGTCGAACATCTACGGCAAGCTCGGCCTGTCCGGACGGGCGGCCCGCGCGGCCGCGGCGGCCCGCTTCGCCCGACGCAGCTGACCGACCGAGCCGGTCGCGGCCCACGGTCCGCCACCTGCGGGACGGTGCCGCCTCCGTGTGACCTGCCACCGGACGCCCGCGCCACCCAGCGGACCTGGGTGTCGGCACCGATGCTCGACGCAGCGCCTCCGCCATACCCTCGAACCGAGGGAGGTCGCCATGCAGACACACACGACTTCCGACCGCCAGGACCACACCGCATCCCCGTCCGGCTCCCCCTCGGCCGCCCTCTTCGTCGCGCTCTTCGCGGTCCAGTCCCCCCAGTTCGTCCTGGCCCCGGTGCTGGCCGCCACGGCCCGATCGGTCGGGGCACCCGTCGCCGCCGTCGCCCAGGTGCGGGGCGTTGCCGGGCTCGCAGCAGCCGTGACCACGCTCGCTCTCGGACCCGTCACCAGGCGGCTCGGCCTGCGGGACCTCATCGCCCTCGCCCTCGGACTCGTCGCCATCGGGTCCCTCGGTGCCGCGGTCGCCGGCGGACTCGGGGGGCTGATCCTCGCCCACGTCGCCCTCGGCGCCGGCCTCGGCGTCGGTCTCACCGCGGGGCTCAGCGCAGCCGGCGCCTGGGCGGCCGAAGGGCAGCGCGGCCGCCTGCTGTCGCACGCCCTCATGGGACCACCGGCGGCGGCCATCGTCGGCACCCTCGTGGCCGGGCTGTTCGGCGGACACAGCTGGCGGCTGGCCTGGGTCGCCGTCCCCTTGGTGTCCAGCCTGGTCGCGCTGGCCGCGATCCTGCGCCGTCCGGGTGACGACGCGCCTGCGGGCTCCTCGAGCCGGGCGTCGGCCTGGCGAGTCGCGTCGGTGCCGGCCTGGGCCCTCGGCGAGCTGCTCGCGTACTCCGCCTGGTCGGCCATCGTCGTCTTCAGCGGTGCGCTCCTCGTCCAGTCCTACGGATCGCGACCCGCGGCGGCCGGGCTCGCCATCGCGGTGAGTGCTGCGGCGTTCATGATCGGCAACCGGCTGGTCCGCGGCCGGGCCACCAGCGTCGAGAGCCTGCGCCGCCTCCTCGTCGGCCTCGCGCCCTGCCTCGCCGTGTGCGGAGCTCTGCTCGGGGCAGCCCGGCCCTCGTACGCCGTGAGCGCCGGGCTCCTCGTCGTCCTCGGGCTCCTCCAGGGTGCCCGCACCCACGTCGGCAGCAGGTTCGGGCTGGTCGTCGCCGGGCGTGAGGCGGTCGCGGTGATGGCCCTGCGCACGACCGCGCAGCAGCTCGGCTACCTCGTCGGGGCCGCGCTCGGCGGCCTCGTCCTCACGTCAGCGGGCTACGGCGGACTCGGCCTCCTCGTCGCGGCGCTCGTCACGGGGGCGGCGACACCTCACGCGTGGGCGCTCGTCGCAGGCACGACCGATGTGGGTCACGACGCGGAAGAGGGCGCATCATGACCAGGGCGACCGCATCGATCTCGACGACCCGGCCCGGCTCGGCGAGAAGGACACCTCGAGCGCCGAGGACGCGCTCGATCCACGGCTGGCGCCCGACACCGCCGACGTCACCGGCGTGCCGTCCACGCCGGTCATCACCAACGAGTGCGACGAGCCCGATCAGGCCCGCACCTCCGACGACCTCCGGGCCTGGCCCGCGACGTGGCGGGCCAGGACGGCGAGCGTGCGTCCGAGGGCGGCCCGGTCATCCCCGGCGCGGGTCGCCACCGCGAGGTTGACACGGGCGCCCCCGGCCGAGAGCGGCCGGTACGTCGCACCCGAGACGCCGAGCTCAGCGACCGGCGCCGGCACCACGGCGACCCCCAGCCCGGCCGCCACGAAGGTGACGAGCGTCGAGGTCTCGGCCACCTCGTGCCGCAGGGTCGGCTCGAACCCGACCCCGCGGCACAGGCCGACCACGAGGGCGTGCATCACCGAGCGACCACTGCCGGCGTGCACGATGAAGTCCTCGTCTCGCAGGTCTGTCAGGCGGACCCGCGCACGGGCGGCGAGACGGTGACCGTCGGGGAGCGCGACGAGCAGGCGCTCACGACGCAGGTGGCGCACCGCCAGCCCTGTCTCGTCGTCGAGCGGGGTGCGCAGCAGGGCGAGGTCGATGTCACCGGCGCGGAGGGCGTCGACCTGGTCGGGCACGAGCATCTCGCCCCGGAAGGTGAAGTCGATTCCGGGCAGGTCCTCGCGCAGGGCCCGCGCGAGTGCGGGCAGCAGGCTGTACGTCGCGGAGCCGACACAGCCCACCACGAGCCGCCCCTCGAGCCCGGCGTCGACCCGCTGGGCCTCCTCCCGGGCCGCGTCCACGGCGGCGAGAATCTCACGCACCCGGGCCAGGTAGGCCTCGCCGGCCGGGGTGAGGTCGACCCTGCGGGTCGTCCGGCGCAGCAGGGTGACGCCCAGCTCGTCCTCCAGGTGGCGGATCTGTTGCGACAGGGGCGGCTGGGCCATGTGCAGTCGCACGGCGGCGCGGCCGAAGTGGCGCTCCTCGGCGACGGCCCGGAAGTAGCGCAGATGACGGAGCTCCATGTATCAAGACTCTCAGGGTCTTGATCGGCGTGAAATGGATACTTCTCAATATCACCGCGCCCGGATACCGTCGCCGACATGAGCGACGTCGTCATCTGTGAGCCGATCCGTACCCCCGTGGGCCGCTACGCGGGCGCGTTCGCATCGCTGAGCGCCGTCGAGCTCGCGTCGACGACCCTCGCCGCGTTGGTGGCTCGCACCGGGCTGAGGGAGGGCGACGTCGACGACGTCATCCTCGGCAACTCCTACCCCAGCGGCGAGAACCCCGCCATCGGCCGGATCGCGGCACTCAACGCAGGTCTCGGCACCGGCGTCCCCGGCCTGCAGATCGACCGCCGCTGCGGCTCCGGCCTCCAGGCCGTGTTGTACGCCGCGGGGCAGGTGGCATCCGGCGCCGCCAGGGTGGTCGTCGCCGGGGGCGCGGAGTCGATGTCCAACGTCGAGCACTACGCACTCGGACTCCGCACCGGCGTGCGAAGTGGCAGCGTGGAGCTGATGGACCGGCTCACCCGGGCCCGCGAGACGGCCGGCGGCAGGGACCATCCCGTGCCCGGGGGCATGCTGGAGACGGCCGAGAACCTGCGTCGCGAGTACTCCCTCTCCCGCGAGGAGCAGGACGAGCTGTCGGTCCGCTCCCAGCAGCGCGCCGGCGCGGCTCACGACGCGGGCCGGTTCGCCGACGAGCTGGTACCCGTCACGGTGCCCGGGCGGCGCGGGAAGCCGGACGTCGTGGTCGACCGCGACGAGCACCCCCGGCCCGGCACCACCCTCGCCGACCTGGCCGCCCTGCGGCCCGTGCGCGTGGGGTTGGATCCCGATTCGACCGTCACGGCCGGCAACGCCAGCGGCCAGAACGACGGTGCCGCCATGTGCGTCGTGACCACCCGCGACGAGGCCGAACGGCACGATCTGCGCCCCGTCCTCGCGCTGCGGTCGTGGGCGGTCGCCGGCGTCGGCCCGGAGGTGATGGGCATCGGTCCGGTGCCCGCCACGCGCACCGCGCTCGACCGGGCCGGCCTCAGCCTCGACGAGATGGACGTCATCGAGCTCAACGAGGCATTCGCCGCCCAGGTGCTGGCCTGCCTGCGCGAGTGGAAGCTGGACCCGACCGACGAGCGGCTCAACCCCAACGGGTCGGGTATCTCGCTGGGCCACCCCGTCGGCGCCACCGGTGCGCGGATCCTCGCGACCATGACGCACGAGATGCAGCGCCGCGGCAGCCGCTACGGCCTGGAGACGATGTGCATCGGGGGCGGACAGGGTCTCGCGGCCGTCTTCGAGGCGGTCCGCTGATGGCTGCCGTCGCGGTCGACCACCTTGTCGCCGGGCCCGCCGACGCCCCGGTCGTCGTGCTCTCCAACTCGCTCGGGTCGACGTGGGCCATGTGGGACGCACAGGCCGACGCGCTCGCCGAGCGCTTCCGGGTGGTGCGCTACGACACCCGCGGCCACGGCGCCTCACCGGTCCCCGACGGGCCGTACTCGATCGACGACCTCGCCGACGACGTCGTTGCCCTCCTCGACACCCTCGGCGTGGAGCGCGCGCACGTCGTCGGGCTCTCCCTCGGCGGGATGACCGGCCTGCGCCTGGCCGCGCGCAACCCCGATCGGGTCGACCGCCTGGTCGTGCTCTGCACGGGCGCGAAGCTCGACCCCCCGGCGGCGTGGACCGAGCGCGCCGCCGCGGTCCGCCGGGGCGGCAGCGTCGCGGTCGCCGAGTCCGTCGTCCAGCGCTGGTTCACACCCGCATTCCTCGCCGCCAACCCGCACGTGCGTGAGTGGAGCGAGCGAATGGTCGCCGGCACCCCCGCCGAGGGGTACGCCGGCTGCTGCGAGGTGATCGCCGCCATGGACCTGCGCGACGACCTGCCGGAGATCGTGGCCCCCACCCTTGCCATCGCCGGTGCCGATGACCCGGCCACCCCGCCGCCGCACCTCGAGGCGATCGCCGACGCCGTGCAGGACGGCCGGGTGCTCGTCGTACCGGACTCCGCCCACCTCGCCAACGCCCAGCAGCCGGAGACCATCACCCCGGCGATCACCGAACACCTGGAGAACGCATGAGCCCAGACAAGGTGGTGGCGAGCGCGGCCGACGCCGTGGTCGACATCGCGTCCGGCGCGAGCCTCGCGGTCGGCGGGTTCGGCCTGGTCGGCATCCCGTGGTTCCTCATCGAGGCGCTGCTGGAGCAGGGCGCCGACGACCTGACCGTGGTGTCCAACAACTGCGGCGTCGACGGCGCCGGGCTGGGTCTGCTGCTGGAGAAGGGGCGGATCAGCCGCGTCATCGCGTCGTACGTCGGGGAGAACAAGGAGTTCGCCCGGCAGTACCTCGCCGGGGAGCTGACCGTCGAGCTCACCCCGCAGGGCACCCTGGCCGAGCGGCTTCGGGCCGGCGGGTCCGGAGTCGGCGCGTTCTACACCCCGACCGGTGTCGGCACCCTCGTCGCCGAGGGCGGACTGCCGTGGCGCTACGACGCCGAGGGCAACGTCACCGTGGAGTCGCCGCCGAAGGAGGTCCGCACCTTCCACGGCAAGGAGATGGTGCTCGAGGAGTCGATCGTCACCGACGTGGCGCTCGTGCGCGCCGCGGTCGTCGACCGGGCAGGCAACTGCGTCTTCCACGCATCGGCCCGCAACTTCAACCCCGCCGCCGCCATGTCCGGACGGCTCAGCATCGTCGAGGCGGAGAAGGTCGTCGAAGTCGGCGAGATCGGCCCCGACGCCGTGCACCTCCCGGGCGTCTTCGTGCAGCGGGTCGTCGAGCTCACCCCCGAGCAGGCCGGCCGCAAGGGCATCGAGAAGCGCACCACCCGCGAGAGGGCGAACGGCTGACATGACCGACAACGTGAACCGCGGCTGGACCCGTGACCAGATGGCCGCCCGTGCGGCCCTGGAGCTGAGGCCCGGCGAGTACGTCAACCTCGGCATCGGCCTGCCCACGCTGGTCCCCGCCCACCTGCCCGACCGCTCGACGGTGACCCTGCACGCCGAGAACGGCGTCCTCGGCGTCGGCCCGTTCCCGTACGACGACGAGGTCGACCCCGACCTCATCAACGCCGGCAAGCAGACCGTCACGGTGCTGCCGGGGGCCTCGTACTTCGACTCACCCACGAGCTTCGCGATGATCCGCGGCGGCCACATCGACGCGGCCGTGCTCGGGGGGATGCAGGTCTCGGCGACCGGTGACCTGGCCAACTGGATGGTGCCCGGCGCGATGGTCAAGGGCATGGGCGGCGCGATGGACCTGGTCAGCGGCGCCGGGCGGGTGATCGTGCTCATGGACCACCTCACCAAGACGGGCGAGCACAAGCTGCTGGGCGCGTGCACCCTCCCACTCACCGGGCGCGGCGTCGTTGAGAAGGTGATCACCGACCTGTGCGTCCTCGACGTCGCCGACGGCGAGTTCCGCCTGGTGGAGCTGGCGCCCGGCGTGACCTTCGAGCAGGTGGGCGCCTGCACCGGCGCCCCGGTGGCCGACGCGCGCCCCGAGACCGTTGTGACCTGAGCCAGCAGCGGCCCCCCGGCTCAGCTCGTCGGCGGGCCGGCAGGACGTACGCCCACGACCTCGGGTCAGGTCAGCGAGTGGAGCACCTGCCCGGCCACCACCGTTCCGGGATCGTCCGGAGGAGGCCGAGGGCTGCCGGTGGCCCCACGCCCCCACCACGGTCAGCTCCGACGAGGCCGTCGACGAGCCCGCGGCGGCCGGTCTCGCCGAGCACGTCATGCGGCCGGGGCGGAGGCTCGTGGTGGCGGCGATCCCCAGGGTGGAGATCAGTCTCCTAGATCGGCGCACGCAAAGCGGCGAGCTCGGTCCGGGACCGGACGCCGAGCTTCGCGTAGATGCGGGTGAGGTGGTACTGCACGGTCTTCATGGAGACGAAGAGCTCGGAGGCGACCTCCCGGTTCGACAGTCCCTTCGCGACCAGCCCGGCCACGGCCTCCTCCTGGGGGGTGAGCGCATCGACCGCCCGGTCGACGCTGCGGGCCGAGTGCACCCCGCCGGCCTTGAGCTCACGGTCGCAGCGGGCGACGTACGTCGTGGCGCCGAGCGCCGCGTAGATCTCGCGGGCGGTGCCGATCACCACGTCCGCCTCCCGACGCTTGCCCGCCCGGCGCAGGGTCTGGCCGTAGGCGAAGTTGACCCGGGCCCGGTCGTAGCGCAGCGAGGTGTCGGCGAGCAGGTCGAGCGAGCGTTCGAACGACGCCCGGGCGGCGTCGAGGTCGCCCCGGGCGCCGAGCAGCCGGCCGCGGGCGTAGCCCAGCCGGGCCGAGGCCGAGCGGTGGCCGCGTTCCGCCGCGAGCCGCTCGTGCAGGCGCAGGAACGCGTCTGCGTCGTCGTACCTGCCCTCCATGACGAGCGCGTTGGCGTAGGCGTCTGCCCACGGCCAGGCCCCGGGCTCGTCGATGCCTCCGCCGGCCCACGGCTGCCGCAGCGCCTCCAAGGTGCTCACCACTGCGGCGTAGTCGCCACGGGCCTCGGCGACCTGAGCGCGGGCGAGGCAGGCGGGGACGCGCATCATCTCGTAGTCGCGGGGGCCGGCGTCGCCGAGGCGCAGCGCCTGCTCGGCGGCCTCCCACTGCCCTCGCAGGGCCAGGACCTCGGCTCGGGTCCAGCACAGCAGCGGACCGACCAGCATCATTCCCGACCGGTCGACCAGGTCCAGACCGTCACGGACGGTGCGCAGCGCGTCGTCCCAGTCGCCGGCCACGAACTCGGCGCGAGCCAGCCAGGCGTGCGCCCACAGGGAGATCCGGGTGGAGCCGCCGAGGAACCCCGTCGGCAGCGACGACTCGAGGGCGGCGCGGGCCGCGTCGACGTCGTCGACGACCAAGTGCAGCCAGCCCTTGGCCATGGCGACCCGCTGGGACTGGGCGCCGTGGCCGACCTCGACGGCGAGCCGCCCGTAGTCGGCGAGGGCCTCGTGCGGCCGGCCGACCGCGGCGACGCCGAGCCCCCGGATCGCCGCGGCCTCCACGGCGGCGGGCGAGTCGGCGGGGACCAGTGAGGTCGCCCGGTCGGCCCAGGTCACCAGGTCTGCGCCCCGACAACGGGCAAGGCTGTGCAGCACCCAGCGCTGGCAGATCGTCGCCGCGACCTCCGGCTCGCGGTCGACGTTGACAAGGTCCCACGCGCGACCGAGCCAGGTCTCGGCCTCGACCGGCCGGCCGCGCACCACCGCGAGGTAGCCGAGCACGGCGTCGCGCAGCGGCGTCTCGCGCAGGCTCTCGACCTCGGGGAGCAGGGTGACCGCTGCGAGGGTGTCACCAGACCCCACCAGCGCGTCGACGGCGCGGGCCAGTCTCAGCTCGCGCAGCGTCACCTCCTGGGTGAGCCGACTCGCCCGGGCCAGCAGGTCGGCCGCCGACGCCCAGGCGCCGGTGGCCGCCCGCTCCTGGGCGAGCTCCTCGAGCTCGTCGGCGAGCGACGGGTCGGGCAGCACGCTCGCCGCGACCCGGTGACCGAGCCGCGCCGCCGGCTCGGTCACCACCGACGCGGCCCGCCGGTGTGCCTCGGTCCGTCGACGTGGGCCCAGGCCATCGAGCACCGCGGCGGCAACCATCGGGTCGGCGGCCGAGAGTGCGCTCACCGGGCGACGTCCGGCGCTCCGGACCATGCCCGCGCCGACGGCCTCGTCGAGGGGCACGAGCGGGTCCTCGAGCTCGGCCAGCGCTGCGACGTCGGCGACCGAGGCGTCGTCGCCCAGTATGCAGACCGACTCCACGAGGGACCTCGCCCCGTCGGAGAGGGCTGCCAGCCGGTCCGCGACCCGGGCGGCGACCGTCGAGGGCGCCGGCAGCTCGGGATCGAACGACACCCACGTGCTCCGTGGCAGCTCCTCGACCAGAGCCACCACCGCGGCCGGGAGCCCGCCGGTGTGCACGCGCAGCCGCTCGGCCAGGGATGCGTGCAGGAGTACGCCGTGGACCTCGGCCAGCTCCCGAACACCGCGCGCGTCCAGCGGAGGTACGGCGATCCGGTCGCGTACCGCGTCGAGCAGCGCGGTCGTGGCGGAGGTGGAGGCGTCGGTCGTGGTGACCAGGACGGCGAGGAACGGCCGGTCCCGGTGGTGCCGCACCGCCGAGGACAGCGCGCGCAGCGAGGCAGGGTCGGCCAGGTCGGCGTCGTCGACGACGACGAGGCCCGGCCGGTCCTCGCCCCCGACCCGCTCGGCCAGCAGCGCGGCGGCGACCAGCTCGTCGGCCGGTCGGTCCACCACCCCGAGGATCTGGGCGAGCACGCCGTACTCCACTCCCGACTCCCAGGCGGCCCCACGGGCGGTGAGGGCCGCGCCGTGCCCGGCGGCGAGCCGTTCGACCAGGGTGGTCCTCCCGGAGCCGGCCGAGCCGGTGACGAGCAGCTGGGCAGGGCCGTGCTCGCCGACCCGGAGCAGTGACTGCTCCAGGGCGGCGAGCTCGGTGTCACGGGCGATCAGCACCGGTGTGGTGACGGTCACACCGTCAACGGTAGACCCGACCCTCACCGACTCGGGCGCGTGCACGGCGTCGCATCCCCCCGGCCGCCAGGCCGTGGGGTAGGAGCGGCTCGAGACCACGCTGTGGATCGGCACCTGGTCGCCGACGGTGCCCACCGAGCCGGGCTCACCCGCCCGGCGTGCCGGCCTGCGTCGGCGCGCCGGGCTGGGTGGGTGAAGGGAGGAGTCGCGCGCACGGACGGGGACGTCAGCCCACGTCACCTCCGGCGACCGGGAGGACGGTGCCGGTGATGTAGGAGGCTTCCTCGGAGGCGAGGAAGGCGATCGCCGCGGCCTGCTCGTCGAGGGTGCCGTAGCGATGCATCAGGGAGGACTCGAGCGTCTGGTCGATGTGGGCCTGGAACCAGGCACGCTCCTGCTCGGTCCGCGGCTCCGGGGTCCCCCGGGAGATCCGCCGCGGTGGCGCCTCGGTCCCACCCGGCGCGGTCGCGACGACGCGGATGCCCGAGTCGGCGTACTCGAGGGCGAGCGAGGCGGTGACCGCGTTGACGCCCCCCTTCGCTGCGGAGTAGGGGATCCGGTGGATGCCGCGGGTGGCGGCGGAGGAGACGTTGACGATCACGCCGCTCCCCTGCCGGACCATCGCGGGCAGCGCTGCCCGGCAGGCATGGAGGGTCGTCATCAGCGACCGGTCGATCTCGGCTGCGATCTCGGCGTCGGTGAACTCGATGAACGGTTTGAAGTTGATCGCCCCCCCGACGTTGTTGATCAGGACGTCGACGCGACCGAACTGCTGGATCGCGTGCTCGATCACGGCCCGTGCCCCGTCGTACTGCTCGAGGTCACGGATGACCGGGCTCGCGGTGCGTGCGGCACTGGTGAGGTCGTCGGCGAGTGCGGTCACGAGGTCCGAGCGGTCGGCGAGCACGAGTGTGCCGCCCTCGGCGGAGATCCGGCGGGCGGTGGTCTCGCCGATGCCCTGGGCTGCGCCGGTGACGACCACCACCTTGCCGTCGAAGCGGCCAGGGGTGACGAACGCCGGCAGGACCCGCGTGCCGGCGTCGTGCATGGCGCGACGCATGGTGGCCTTGGAGCGCTCGGCGTGGTCGACGATGAGCGTCCTGGCGGCCTGGCGGTCCCCCGCCTCGACGGCCGCGACGATGTCGAGGTGGTCCTGCGTGCAACGGGGGTGGCACCACGTCGCGTGGCGCAGCACCTCCTCCATGTGTCCCTTCACGCCCAAGGCCTGGTAGGCCTGCAGCAGGTGCTTGTTGCCGGTCAGCGTGAACAGGTAGTCGTGGAAGGCGGCGTTGGTCTCGGTGTACGCCGCCGCGTCGACGAAGCGGTCGCCCACGACGTAGGGCACCGTCGACTCGGCGAGCAGCTGGTAGCCGGCGAGCTGGCGGCTCGTCAGCCTGCCCAGGACCAGCTCCAGCGCACCGAGCTCGAGGGCCTGGCGCGCCTCGAAGATCGCGTCGGACTGGTGCACCGAGGGGTGCTCCTCGCCGATCTCGTAGTCGCCGACCGGCGCGGCCGCGGCCGGCTCCGGCTCCGGCTCGGTCACCAGGGGCTCGAGGTCGGCTGCGGGCAGCATCACCTGGCCGGCGATCACCCGCGAGCCGTCGAACGCTGGGTGCGCAGACGCCGCGACGCCGGGGCCGACGGCCGCGACGTCGCTCTGCGGCAGCATCTCCTGGCCGGCGATCACGCGGGAGCCGCCGCCGGGTCGTGCCGCGGGCGCCTCCACACCGGAGCGGAGGGGCGCGGCCTCCTCCGCCGGCAGCATCACCTGGCCGGCGACCGCTCGGGCAGCGGCGAGCGGGGTCCCGGGCACCGGAGCCGCGACCCCCGCGGGTTCGCGCTCGACTGCGGGCTCGGGCGCGGGCTCGACCGCGTCGACGGCGACCGGCTCGGGCATCGCCGTGGTCGCGGGCGGGGCGGGCGTCGCGGGTCCGGAGAGCGCGAACTTCTCGTAGTAGAAGCCGGTCGGCACCACGCCTCGCTCGGCGAGGTCGCCGCGGACCGCCTCCACCATCGGCGGCGGACCGCACAGGTAGACGGCGACGTCGCCGCCGTGCAGGTGCTCGGGCCGGATCAGGCTCATCACGTACCCCGTGTTGGCGGCAGTGCTGGCCGGGTCGGACACGCAGTGGTCCCAGGTGAGGCCGGGCAGCTCGGCGGCCAGCTCCGCGATCCGGTCGAGCTCGACGAGGTCGTCGTCGGTGCTGACCCCGTAAACAAGGTGGACGCGGCGACCGCTACCGCTGTCGCGCAGTCGGCGCAGGATCGAGAGGATCGGCGCGAGTCCGGTGCCGCCCGCGACGAGCAGCAGCGGCCGCTCGGCCTCGCGGAGGAAGAAGCTGCCGTTGGGACCGGTGAAGGTGACCGTATCGCCGACGCTCGCCCGCTCACCCAGCCACTGCGACATCACGCCGCCGGGGGTGAGCTTGACGAGGAAGGAGAGCGCGGGGTCGTCGGGCGCGCTGCTGAAGGAGTAGGACCGGGTCTCGTCGGTGCCGGGGACCGCGAGGTTGACGTACTGACCCGGCAGGAACGCCAGATCCTTGCGGTCGGGAGTCTCCAGGGTCAGGGCCACCGTGGTCGGCGAGAGCCGGTCGAGCGCAGCGATCGTGCCCGTGTACGTCGCGGCGTGGGTCTTGGCGACCTCGGACGTGCTCGCGATCCGGAGCACCAGGTCCGAGCGCGGCCTCATGCTGCACGGCAGCACGAACCCGTCCTTGGCCTCGGCCGGCGAGAGGGCGTCCTCGATGTAGGTGCCCCCGTCGAACTCGCCGGACTCGCAGAACGCCTTGCACGTGCCGCAGGCGCCGTCGCGGCAGTCCAGCGGGATGTTGATACGGGCGCGGTACGACGCGTCGGCGACGGTCTGGCCCTCGCCGCACCGGATGAACCGGGTGACCCCGTCCTCGAAGCTGAGCGCAACCTGGTGTGCTGTCATGGCGTCCTCAGAAGTGGTACACGTCGACGACGTGGTGGATGTAGTCGTTCTTGAGGACCACGCTCTTGCGTCGGATGAGCGGCGAGGGGCCGGAGAAGTCGATGGTGAGGAACGTCGTGCCGTAGTACGGGTCGACGGTCTTGTAGCGGTAGTACATCGTGTGCCAGTTGAAGCGCACGTCCACGAGCGGGCCACGCTGCTCGATGACCTCGACGTTGCTGATGTTGTGGCTGGTTCGCGGCTCCGGGATGGAGGTGGCGCTGGACCGCTCGGTGCGGATCCGGAAGATCCGGTCCTCGAGGCCGCCCTTGTTGTCGTAGTAGATCAGCGAGATGTCGCGCTGGGGATCCTCAGTGAGCAGGTCGTCGTCACCCCAGGCGGGCATCCAGTAGACGACGTCGTCGGCGTAGCAGTCGAGCCACTTCTCGAACTCACGGTCGTCGAGGTGACGGGCCTCGCGGTAGAGGAACTGCTCGACCGCGTGCTGGGTGACGACCGGCGTGGCGGCGTTCGACTCGGTGGTGGTCCGGGTGCTGGTCATCGTGCTCACGCCTTCCCGTTGCTGGTGCCGACGGCCTGCTCGGCGGCCAGCACGGCGCGCATGGTGTCGCGCCAGTAGCCGTGCTGGACGGGGTAGAGCCCCTCGTCCTCGTTCTTCAGGCCGGCGGAGACCACCCCCTCCATGCCCAGCGTCCTCGCGACCTCGTCGGGGCCGCTGAGCCAGTGTTCCGCTCCGCGGCTCATGTCGTTCCACGGCGCGGCGGTGGCGCGGAAGGTGAGCTGGCAGGAGCGGAACTCCTCCAGGTCGTCTGGGGTGGCCATGCCCGAGGCGTTGAAGAAGTCCTCGTACTGGCGGATCCGCCAGGCCCGCGACTCGGCGTTCTCGCCCTTGGGGGCGATGCAGTAGATGGTGACCTCGGTCTGGTCCGGCGCGATCGGTCGGAAGTGGCGGATCTGGGTGGAGAACTGGTCCATGAGGTAGACGTTGGGGTAGAGGCACAGGTTCCGGGAGCCCTTGACCATGAACTCGCCCTTGGCGTCGCCGTACGTCTCCTTCAGCTCCTCCATCCGGTCCCACAGCGGCCGGTCCTGGGGGTTGCCCGCCCAGGTCCACAGGCACAGGTGGCCATGGGGGTAGGACCAGTAGCCACCGCCGGACTTGCCCCAGCTGCCGGCGTCGAGCGTCTTGGTCTCGTTCTTGGAGTCGCCGGTGTTGCGGCGCGAGGTCGTCGCGGCGTAGTTCCAGTGGGTCGCGGTGACGTGGTAGCCGTCGGCGCCGTTCTCGGCCTGCACCTTCCAGTTGCCGTCGTAGGTGTAGGTCGAGGAGCCCCGGAGCACCTCCAGGCCGTCGGGCGACTGGTCGACGAGCATGTCGATGACCTTGACGGTGTCGCCCAGGTGCTCCTCGAGGGTGCCGACGTCGGGGTTGAGGCTGCCGAAGAGGAACCCGCGGTAGCCGTCGAACCTCGCGACCCTGGTCATGTCGTGCGAGCCGTTGGTGTCGAAGCTCGGCGGGTAGCCGGCGCCGTCGGGGTCCTTGACCTTGAGCAGGGTGCCGTCGTTGCGGAAGGTCCAGCCGTGGAACGGACAGGTCAGCGTGGTCCGGTTGTCGGTCTTGCGACGGCAGATCATCGCGCCGCGGTGGGCGCAGGCGTTGATGAGCAGGTGCAGCTCGCCGTCCTTGTCGCGGGTGATCACGACAGGCTGGCGACCCATGTACGTCGTGAAGTAGTCGCCCGGCTCGGCCAGCTGGCTCTCGTGGGCGAGGTAGATCCAGTTGCCCTCGAAGATGTGCGTCATCTCCAGCTCGAAGATCTCCTCGTCGGTGAAGATCTGACGGTTGGCGCGGTAGACGCCGGCCGCGGTGTCCTCGATGACAGCGTTGTCGAGCAAGCGCTGCAGGTGGTCCGTTCGGTCGGCGAGCGTCTCGGTCATGGTTCCTCCAGGCGGGCCGGTGGTGCGGTTCTCGAACAGTGGCACCGAGTGGCGGCCGTCACACGAGCCGAATGCCTAGGCCTGGCCTCGGGGGGTATTGATAACTCTCATCAATGAATACCGACAAACTCGGACCTTGTCTTGACGCAATATCCATACGTACCGTGAATCACCCGTGGTGACCACCACCACACTCATGCGAGGGGGGCGGCACCCATGGAGCTGCGGCACCTGCGCTACTTCGCCGCCGTCGCGGAGACCCGCCACTTCGGTCGCGCCGCCGAGCGGCTGCACATGGCCCAGCCCGCGCTGTCGCAGTCCATCCGCCAGCTCGAGGGCGAGCTCGGCACCCCCCTCTTCGCCCGCACGACGCGTCAGGTGAGCCTGACCCCGGCCGGCGCGTTCCTCTACGAGGAGGCCCAGCGCGTCCTCGGCGCCGTCGAGGACAGCGTCCGCGGCGTCCGCCGCATCGCGGACGGTCACCAGGGCCTGGTCCGGATCGCGTTCACGGGCACCGCCGCCTTCACCCAGCTTCCCCGGATCGCGCGGGTACTCAAGCGGGACCTGCCCGGGCTGGCACTGGAGATCCACGCCGACCTGCTCACCCCCACCCAGGCCTCGATGCTCAGCGAGGGCAGCCTCGACATCGGCGTGCTTCGTCCGCCGACGGCGGGCGAGGACCTCGTGCTGCGCACCATCGAGGTCGAGCCGCTGGTGCTCGCCGTCCCCGCCGACCACCGGCTGGCCACCGAACCGGCGGTCGCGATGGCGGACCTGCGCACCGAGGAGTTCGTCCTGTACGCCGACTCGCACTCGGCGGTCAACGAGGCCGTGGTGCGCAGCTGCACGAAGGCCGGCTTCGCGCCCCGCAAGGCGCACGAGGCCCCCGGCACCACCGCCCTTCTGGCCCTCGTCGCTGCCGGGCTCGGGGTCGCCCTGGTGCCCGCGTCGGTGCGCGCCGCACCCCTGGCCGGCGTCGTCTTCCGCGACGTCGTCGACACGGCCACGATCGAGATCGCGTGCGCCTGGCACGCCGGGTCGCCGTCCCCTCTCGTCCGCTCCGTCCTCGAGTCGCTCGAGGCAGCCGGCATGTTCGCCGACTCCCCCGCCCCCACTCCCACCGACGCCACCGAGGTCACCCGATGAAGATCACGAGGATCGAGGCGGTCCCGTTCGCCATCCCCTACTCCAAGCCGCTCAAGTTCGCCAGCGGTGAGGTGCACGTGGCCGAGCACGTGCTGGTCCGCGTGCACACCGACGACGGGGTCGTCGGCGTCGCCGAGGCACCGCCGCGGCCCTTCACCTACGGCGAGACCCAGGCCGGCGTGATCGCGGTGGTCGACCAGATCTTCGCCCCGGCTGTGGTCGGCCTCGGCCTGATGGAGCGCGAGCAGATCCAGGCGCGACTCAACCGCACGGTCGCCAACCCGGTCGCCAAGTCGAGCCTCGACATGGCCATCTGGGACGCTCTGGGCAGGACCCTGGGCTACCAGGTCACCGAGCTCCTCGGGGGCTACACCGACCGGATGCGGGTCTCGCACATGCTCGGCTTCGACGCTCCCCCCGCGATGGTGACCGAGGCCGAGCGGATGCGGGACACGTACGGCATCACCACCTTCAAGGTGAAGGTCGGGCGCCACCCCTACACCCTCGACACCGCCGTGGTCCGGGCGCTCCGCGAGGGGCTGGGAGACGGGATCGAGCTGTACGTCGACGGCAACCGCGGCTGGTCCGCGTCCGAGTCCGCCCGGGCGATGAGGGACATGGCCGACCTGGGTCTCACCTTCGCCGAGGAGCTCAACCCCGCCGACGACGTGCTCGGCCGCCGCTGGCTGGTCCAGCAGCTCGACGTCCCCTTCATCGCCGACGAGTCGGCGTCCACCCCGGCCGAGGTGACCCGCGAGGTGCTCGGCGGCTCGGCCACCGCCATCAGCATCAAGACCGCACGCACCGGCTTCACCCGGAGCCGCCGCGTCCACCACCTCGCCGAGGGCCTGGGTCTGGAGGTCGTGATGGGCAACCAGATCGACGGCCAGCTCGGCTCCATGTGCACCGTCGCCTTCGGCGCGGCCTTCGAGCTCACGTCCCGTCGCGCCGGCGAGCTGTCGAACTTCCTCGACATGAGCGACGACCTGCTCACCGAGCCGCTGGAGATCCGCGACGGCGAGCTCACCATCCGTCCGGGCCCCGGCCTCGGGATCGAGGTGGATCCCGACAAGCTCGCACGCTACCGCCAGGACTGACCAACCACCGAGAAGACACCACCGAGGAGAACCGTCATGAGCAACAGCACCGAGACCTCCGGCACGACGACGGCCAGGGCCGCCGACTCCGGCGCCAATGCCACCCAGCGCTTCATCGACGACAAGTCGCCGTACGACCCCGTCCGGGACACCCCGAAGGAGCGCGTGTCCGAGATCGCCCGCGAGGTCCTCGAGGGCCTCTACGCGACGATCCGCAAGCACAAGGTCAGCTACGACGAGTACAACGCCCTCAAGGCGTGGCTGATCCAGGTCGGGCTCGACGGGGAGTGGCCGCTGTTCCTCGACGTCTGGGTCGAGCACGAGGTGGAGGTCGTCAACTCCGAGCACCGCGCGGGCAACAAGGGCACCATCGAGGGTCCGTACTACGTGCCCGGCTCCCCGGAGCAGGGCGCCCGCGGCGCCGTGCCCATGCGTGCGGACGAGCCCGGCACCCCGCTCGTGTGGAACGGCAGGATCACCTCGACGGACGGCAGCGCCCTCGTCGGCGGCAAGGTCGAGATCTGGCACGCCGACGCCCTCGGCTTCTACTCCCAGTTCGCCCCCGGCCTGCCGGAGTGGAACCTGCGCGCCTCGTTCACCGCCGACGAGAACGGCGAGTTCGAGATCACCACCGTGCAGCCCGCGCCCTACCAGATCCCGACCGACGGCTCCTGCGGCAAGCTCATCGCGGCCGCCGGCTGGCACGCCTGGCGCCCGGCCCACATCCACGTCAAGGTGTCGGCGCCCGGCCACGAGCTGCTCACCGCGCAGCTCTACTTCCCCGGCGACGAGCACAACGACGACGACATCGCCTCGGCAGTGAAGCCCGAGCTGATCCTCGACCCGAGGCCCGCGGCCGACGGCACGGGCGTGACCGTGTCGTACGACTTCGTGCTCGACCCCGCCTGAGGAGGACCCGTGCTGTTCCACGTGCAGATGGTGGTGAACCTGCCCGTCGACCTCGACCCCGACGTGCGCGCCGCCACCCTC
Organism: uncultured Actinomycetota bacterium; assembly: GCA_963783735.1. GTDB lineage: Bacteria > Actinomycetota > Actinomycetes > Actinomycetales > Dermatophilaceae > CAWDAQ01. The sequence continues at coordinate 270,395 of CAWAOO010000007.1, forward strand.
TCCCGAGAGAAGGCCTACAGCCAGGAGCTCCAGCGGGCCGGGAAGTGGCCACACATCTGGCGGGTCGTCGGCGAGTACGCCAACGTGTCGATCTTCGACGTGGCGAGCAACGACGAGCTGCACGACCTCCTGTCCGGACTGCCGCTGTTTTCCTACATGGACATCGCGGTCACGCCCCTGGCGACGCACCCCTCTGACGTCAACGCCTGACCCAGGCACCCGGCAGCCGCACAGGGCGCCGGTCGCGACCACCCGTTCCCGCCGGCGCCGGCGGCATGTCCCGCCCGCGTCGTCGCACGCGCCTCGCCTCGCCGGCAGCGGGGTCGTACAACGCGGTCAGGCGACCGTCCGGATCGAGCCGCGGCAACAGGGCGTCCGCGATGTCGCTCAGCTGCTCGACCTGGTCGGGGGTGAGGACGTCGAGGACGTGGCGCCTCACGTTCTCCAGGTGTCCCGGGGCGGCCGCGGCGACGGCGTCGTAGCCGGCCTCGGTGAGTCGGGCGTTCGTCGCACGCTTGTCCTCGGGGCACGGGAACCGTTGGACGATCCCGCGCGCCTCGAGCCGCCGGACGACGTGCGACAACCGGGGAAGGGTGGCGTTCGTCCGCTGCGCGAGGGCCGTCATCCGCAGGGTGCAGCCGTCCGCCTCGGACAACATGGCCACGACGAAGTACTCGAAGTGGGTCAGCCCCGAGTCCCGCCGCAGCTGGGCGTCGAGGGCCCCGGGGAGCAGCTCGACGACGGCGAGGAGCCGGACCCATGCCGCGCGCTCGGTCGTGGTCAACCAGCGTGTCCTCATGCCGCCAACCTAGCGGGTCAGTTGACGGAACAACCATCACCGTGCCAGTGTTGCTTAAATACTCAACTATTCTTGGAGCTCCACATGGCGGCTGTCTCCGTCCTCGGCACCGGCACCATGGCCACCCTCGCGGAGGTCCTCACCTCTGTAGGCCTCCGGGCCGTCGACGCGGGCGCCCTCACGCCGGCTCGCGAGCTCGACGCCCTGGGGTTCCTGCAGATCGCCCTGGCCGGACGGCAGAAGGTCGCCTGGACCGGCGGCTTCGGCCTCGTCGGCTGAGCCCGGCGCGGCACGTCAGTGCCGGGTCGACCCCACCCCGACCCCACCCACCCCCGATGAGAGAGCACCATGTCGATCCCAGCCGTTCGTCTCAACCATGCGGTGCTGTTCGTGGCCGACCTGGAGCGCAGCATCGCGTTCTACGACGCCGCCTTCGGCACCGAGGTCGTCGCGCGCGAGCCCCGCGCCCGCGCCGCCTTCCTCCGGATGCCGAGGTCGGGCAACCACCACGACCTCGGCCTCTTCGGCGTCGGGGCCCAGCCGCCGCGCCCGCGGGGGTCGATCGGGCTCTACCACCTCGCGTGGCAGGTGGACACGATCGAGGACCTCGAGCAGGCACGGACGACACTGGCCGACCTCGACGCCTACACCGGGGAGTCGAGCCACGGAGCCACCAAGAGCATCTACGGCCACGACCCCGACGGGAACGAGTTCGAGGTCATGTGGATGCTTCCCCGTGAGAGCTGGGGCGAGCTCGTGGACGCCGCTCCGGTCGAGCGGCTCGACCTCGCCGCCGAGGTCGCCCGGTGGGGCGGGACCCGCACGGCGTCCGAGCTCGTTCCGCTGGAGGCCCCGTGACACGACCCGGGACGCACCCGTCGTCGCGCACCACGACGTGATGCCCAACGCGCTGCCCGGCCCGCCACCGACCCCCAGACCCCCGAGTGGATCCGCCGCGACCGCGTCGACAGGGCCGGTCAGTCACGCTGCGGCACAACAGCCGCCTGCACACATCGGCGTCGGACGAACCCACGCCGGAACCCGGGCCACCCCGCTCGTCCAGGACCTCCAGATCCGCGTCGCCGCGGCCACCGGCGAGATCCTCCGTGAACCGACGGCACCGCAGCTCGGTTGTCACCTATCGGTGCCGCGGCCCCATCGAATCCGGCTAGGACCAGACCAGCCCCATCACTCGCGGCAATAGACTCCCTCGAAGAGCGCGCGGATCGCCGGCAGAAGCGGGCGTTTGCAGAGATGGATGAGCGGTCTCTAGAGGCTAGCGCCCCGCGGCCGGCTGCGAGATGCCAAACCTTGCTTTCTGGAGAGTTTTCTGTACAGTTTCTGGCATGACCATGTTCGCTGACGTCCACCCCGAGCGGACCCTGTCCGTCACCGCAGCCACCGGCCGCGGCGTCGCGGGCCTGGTCAAGGATGCTGAGCGCGGTGAGGAGACCATCGTCGAGCGCCACGGCCGCGCGGTGGCTGCGGTCATCTCTGTGGATCACTTCGATGAGCTCCACCGTCTCCGGACCGACCTGGCCGCCGCCGCCCTCGTCCTGGCGCGCGAGCTCACCGATGCCGGCAACCGCACCGACCTGAACGACGCGATCGCGGCCTTCGGGTTCGATCGGGCCGAACTCGAGGCCGAGCTCGACGCGGACATCGCCGCCGGCCGCGAGTGACCGGGTGCCACAAACCGGCCTCCGGCCGGTGGTGACACATGCCTGAGAAGCAGAAGCACCCCGACGTCTCAGGGTGCGTGGTGCGCCTGACCAGCGCCGCTGTCGACGACCTGCGGGACCTGTTCAAGGCCGACCCGCAGATCGTGCGCTGGGCCCTGAAGAAGATGATCCAGCTCGAGCGCGACCCCAGCTCCGGCGATCCTTTGCTGGGCGGACTCATTGGCTACCGCAAGATCACCGTTGGCGACCGCGACTGGCGCGTGGTATCGCGCGTCGAACAGGACGAAGTCGGCAACTACCTGATCGATGTCGCGGAGGTGTGGGCAGTCGGCTACCGCAAGGACAGCGAGGTCTACACGGAAATCAAGCAGCGCATCGCCGACGCTGGCTCAACACCCAACACAAAGGCGCTCTCCGAGGTTCTCGAGCTCTTCGCCAAGCAGGGCCGTGACCTGACCGCGACCCCAGAGCCCGACAAGCCCGAACCGGTCCCGAAGTGGTTGACCGAAGCCCTGCTCTACGTGGTGCGCATCCCGGCCTCCCGAGTCGAGGGTATGAGCCTGGAGCAGGCCGAGAAGGCGTGGACGGACCACATCTCAGGGAGGGGCCGGACGCCTAAGCCTGTGCCACGCACGTCGGCATGTCCGTGAAAGCCCGCGCCGACTGGAGGAGTTGGTTGCCTCGGCTGGAACGAAGGCCGCGCCCGTCGCCGATCCCCTGGGTGCGCTCATAACTTCAACCGGTCATTGACCCAGGCCCAGTCGATCCGTTCCTGTTCCAGTCGTACCTTGGGCCCGAGGACGTCGCCGACGAGGTCGGTGTAGAGCTCGTGTTCGGTGGTAGTCAGGCGTCGAAGCGCCGAGGTTGCGGGCCGGTCGTCGGTCGCCCAGCGTTCGCGGTGGGCCAACAGCGTCTGTAGATCCATCAGGATCGAGCGGGTCTGAGGCCGCCACGCGCGGAGTCGGTCGAGGATGGCGAAACCATGTGTGTCGATGTCGCCCCAATAGACGACTTCGGCGTCCGCGAGCCACGGCAGCCGGCCGACTCGGTCGACCTCGAAGCCCTTGCCCCAGATGACGATGCCGTCGTCAGGGACATCGACGCTCAGGTAGGTGATTTCGTTCTCGATGACGACGGCGACGCGAGGGGCGATCGGGATCTGGGCGAGCTCTGCGGAGCGCAACGCCACTTCGGTGACTTGCGGAGGTAGTCCGAGCCCTGGCGCCGGCCGGATGCGGACGAGCTCGGGCTTCGTTCGCAGGCCCAGATCTGCCAGGAACCCTCCTGCCGCGCCTGACACCCCGAGGATCGCTGCGAGCACGGAGCGATGGCGTTCGACGAACTTGGTGTCGACGCCCGGAGCACTGATCTCACGCAAGTACCGGTTGGAGCCCCGGTACCCGTTGAGCCATTCGTATGCGGCGACGATCCCCGCCATCTCGCCGCTGAGGTCGAGCGCCCGGTGCGGCTGAGCGACCGTCCAGTCTCGGACGGCGGGATGCCCGCCCACGGTCGTCAGGATTCGATCGAAGCACGCCACTTTGTCGGCGACGCCCAGGAGCGCCCAAGCTTGGGGATACGTCGCGACGACGGCACGGACGGGTATCTGGTTGCGACCGATGTGACGCCCTCCGATGGTCTGCCACGTCAGTGTGTAGCGGCGATCATTGCGACGCCCGACGTCGAGTTGCTCGATCCAGGCCCGTACCGCTGACAGATCGTCGCCGATTTCGGATGCCTTGGGACCTCGCAGCGGCACGTCGATGACATCGAACTCCAGCGCCTGGGCGTAGGAGCGAAGGAGAGTGCCGTCGTCCCATCGCCGGCGGACCTTCGCAACGACATCCGCGGACGTAGACCACGACCTGCTCATGCCGAAGGACTCACGTCTGACGTCCGTCTCGACGAGTGCGGTACTCCTCGATCGTCATCGTCTGCAGCTGCGACGAGGTTCCGGTCGGATTGGCGACGAATCCGATGGCGCTGACGTAGGGCTCGATGACATGGATCTTTTGAAGCGGCGTGACGACGAGGACCTGCAGACCGAGCTTGGCGAACAGGTCGAGCGCGTATCGGGCGGAGTCCTCCGATCCGCGCCCGAAGGCCTCGTCGATGACGGCGAATCGGAAGTCCTTGGACTTGGCTGGACCCCACTCCAGGCCGAACTGGTAGGCGAGCGATGCGGCGAGGATGGTGTAGGCGAGCTTCTCCTTCTGTCCGCCGGACTTTCCGTCGGAGTCGCTGTAGTGCTCCCACTCCGCGTGCGTCTCGAGGTCGCGCTCGGAAGCGGAGAACACGAACCAGTTTCGTACGTCGGTCACCCGCCTGGTCCATGTCTTGTCCGCATCGGCATACCCGTCCCGGCCGCGGAATCGTTCGATGATCCGCTTGACGTCGAGGAAGCGTTGGTCGGAGTACTGGTCCCCGTCGGCTGCGAGGCTGTCGTTGGTCAGGTTGCGCAGCGCCGCACGGAACTGCACGATCTCCTGGCTCGTGGTCGGTTCCTTCTCTAGCTTGATGTAGCGGCCGGGGTTGTAGGGCACCGCACCGAGGGCGTCGTTGATGCGGTCGACCCGTTCGTCGATCGCGGCGGCCTGCCGGTTCAGCCAGTTGTTGAATCCGGCGAGCTCCTGGATGGCGTTCTTGTTGAGTTGTTCCTTGAACTCGTCTTCGAACCTCGGCAGGTCGTCGGTGGCGACCCGCTCCCGGAACGCGACGAAGTCAGCTCGCGAATCGACGCTGGCATCGAGGTCGGCACGCAGCTCGGGCCAGCGCCGCAGCACTTCACTCATGTACTGGACCAGGCTCTGGCCGAAGCCGCCCAGCTCGCGTCCGAGATGCTCGATCTGCTTGGACAACTCGTCGGAGAGCGCCGACTCGGCGGGAGCGCACTGTTCGGCGCGGGTCGGCAGACTTGAGCCGAGGCGGTCGGTGAGTGCGGCATAGGCCGTCCGCGCGAGGTCGAGGTCATCCTCGCTTTGGTCTGCGATGAGCTCGTCGTCGCGTTGCTTGTCTCGTTGGGCTTGTTCGTGTGCTCGGGTGGAGGCCTTGAGGTCCCCGGCGAGGTCCTCGATTCGCGCGGCGACCACGCCTGATTGGTCGGTGTTGAGTTGCAGGGCCTTGGCGATCTCCGCGATGCGGGAGGAGCCTGACTCGATGCGCTTTCGCTTGTCGTCGTGCGAGTTCGCTCGTGCTCGTGCCTCGTCGGCGTCGAGTTCCTCCCAGGACCGGAATCCCTCCAATCGCGCAATGGCTTCGCGCCGCGCCTGGACGTGTTCACGGTTCCTGTCGACCTCGGTGTAGTCCTGTGCGGCCTGTGCCCGTTCGGCTTCGAGTTCGTCGACCTCTGCCCGCAGGGCGGCGATCTTGCGCTCGTTGGCCCACCCGAGCACCCAGCGCCGAGGGTCGTCGACGCGGTGGCGATCGTCCTTGTCGTGGCGCTCGCCGGAACGGACCTGTCCTTCGCGCGTGACGGCCTTGCGGGCGGATCGAAATTCCTCGAGGGTCGCGGCGCATGTGTAGTCGGCGCGTCTGGCGAGCTCGTTGGCGAGGTAGTTGCCGAACGGCCCGTCCTTGACTTCGATGCAGTCGGCCAGGAGGAGCGCGCCGGAAGAGCTGGGCTGGATCGGCAGCCGTCGGTCTGGGACTCGTTCATAGGTGAGGCGCGCGCCCACTAGCCGGTCGCGGCGTCCGCGGACGGTTAGGCGACGCGCGTTCACCCATGCCGCGACTGCGTCGTAGTGGCCTTGCGGGACGAGTAGGGAGAGCGCAAAACCTCTCAGGACGCGCTCGGCGGCACCACGCCACTCGGTGTGCTCCTCGTGAATGTCGAGGAGTTCGCCCGCGTAGGGCAGGTCGTCCGGGGTGAGAGCGAGGTCGTCGCACAGTTGAGCACGGATGTCGACCTGCTCGGAGGGAAGGTTGCTGGTCCGTTGCTCCAGGCTGCCAAGCTCGGCCGCCACGAGATCGCGGCGCTTCTCGAAGTCCTTCTCGCGCGCGATCGCCGCGGCCCCTGCCGAGTCGATTTCCCGCTTCTGGGCGATGAGCCGGGGCCGCTCGTCGGCAGCGAGGGACGTGAGTGTGGCGAAGGCATCTGGTCCGTCGATTGCATCGAACCCGGCTTCGGAGACGGCCGTGTCGAAGCGAAGGCGGTTCTGGTGGCGTTGTTCAGCCTGGGAGCGCGCCTCTCTCGCGAGTCGCTCCAACTCGCCGATGCGGTCGCCTCCAGCCTTCGCGCGTTCCTCGATCAGCGCCTCGCGCTGGTCGGTCAGGCGTTGCTGCTGGCCACGTGCTTCGCGCTGTTCGTGTTGCAGTCGATTGACCTCGACGTCGAGTCGAGCAAGCTCGTCCGCGAGGAGATTCGCGCGGAGTTCGGCGGTGAAGAGCCGGACCGCGCGTCGCTCGCTCTCGGCTGTGCCTCGTTCGGCCAGGGTGGCGTCGTACTTGCGAACGGTGGTGACGACGGGCTCAAGTGCTTCGAGTTGTTCGCGGGCGCGTTTGACCGCGTCGTGGGCCTTGGTGAGGTCGTCGAAGTGGCTGATGATGTCGCGGACCCGGTCGCCTGAGTCGCTCGGTTCGAGCATGTGGCCGCGGACGAAGTCGTTGAGGTTGCCGACCGACTTCATGGAGACCGTCTGGTGGAAGAGCTCGAGTGCTTGGTCGGATCGAACCCCCAGGAGTCTCTTGAGTGAGACGGCGTACTTCGGGAACTCGTCGAAGATCTCGACTCCGGATGCCCGCAGGCGCTTGCGCAGGTCACGCAGATCCGTCCCGAAGTCGGCGAAGTCCGTGGTGATCGACAGCGCCTTCTGGGCCGTCACGAAGAAGCGATAGGGCTGGCCTGCCGAGTCGCGTTGCTGGAAGACCTGGGCGAGGGTGACGGTCTCGTCGTATCCGTCGTTGGCGAAGACGCCGACGATCACCGAGTAGCTTCGCCCGCCAGTTCGCAGGCCGATCGGGCGTGACCTGCCGGTCGACTCGTTGCGTTCTGACTTGAAGTGGCCCTCGACGTAGGAGCGGAGCGTGCGTTCGCGCGCATCGGCGCCCGCTGCCTTGTTGTAGGCGATCCGATGGGCGGGCATGAGAAGGGTGGTCAATGCGTCGACCAGGGTGGACTTGCCCGAGCCAATGTCACCGGTGAGGAGGGATGTCTCGCCATCAGCGGTGAAGCGCCAGACGTGGCCGTCGAACGTTCCCCAGTTGAATACCTCGAGGTGCTGGAGTCGGTAGCCGGCCCGCCCGGGGCTTGCCAGTTCGGTGCGGGAGAAGAGGCCGTCAGCCATCGGAAGCCACCGTGCCCGCGTATTCGCGGAGCTTGCTGGCGAAGTCCGCCAGCGTCTGGGCGTCGACGTACGCCTTGAGGATGCGCCGGACCTCCCAGTGGTCGCTATGCCCACGCAGCAGGCGTAGGAAGCCCAGCTCAGCAGCCTTCTTGATGGTGCTCTCAACGTTGTCGACGATGCGTGCTTCGTTGGTCGATTCTGCCTGGAAGAGTCTGAGCATCTCGGTGATCTGCTCGGTGGTGAGCACCAGGCGTCCTTCGCCCCCTGCTGTCTCGAACTCGACGAGGCGTTTGCGCAGGAGGACCAGCAGCAGGCTGACCGGGTAGGTCAGAGATCGGCGACGCACGAGTCTCGGCAGTGGATCATCATCGCCCTCTTCGTCCGGTTTGGTGCGGAGGTAGGCATAACCCTCGTCCTCATCGATGACGACGTCGACCCCGATGGTCGCGAAGTGATCACGGACGCTGGCTCCGGCACGTTCCAGTGTGCGCCAGGTGTCCTCGTCTGCCTCGCGGTAGATCACGCCCTGCATCAGTCGGATGATGGCGCTCGCGACGGCTCGTTCGTCGCTCATCGTCGCTTCACCGTGACCTTCGGCAGTCGTGCGCGCTTGGCTTTCTCGGGGTCCTCCGGGTTGGGGTAGTCGACGATCGTGACGTCGCTGTCGTCCATCTCGATGTCGACCTCGTCGTCGGCAAGCGCCAGGTAGCTGACGATCTCGGCCGCGCCGTGCTCGATGGGATACATCGCCACGATGTCGGACAGGAGGGCGGTCGAATGTGCAGGCAGGACGGCGCGGATGTTGTCCAGAAGCCGGGTCTGGTCGATGAACTTCTGGGCGAACAGCACATCGGAGTCGACTTCGGCGACCGTGGGTGGGATGAGGCTTTCCACCTCGGCGGCCGCGGGCGGGGTGTAGAGCGGCCGTTCGAAGGGCAGGGCGATCGCGATGCCGGGTTCGTCCACGGTGAGCCCGTGGGCGGGCGGGTTGTCCCGGACGGATAGCGCGGCGCTCTCGACGTCGCGGACAAGGTCAAGCACGCGTCGGTTCTCCAACCACACTTGATCATCCAGGAATCGCCGCAGCTGTTCGGAGATCTGTCGGACGGTTCTTTGTGCTCGTTCGGCTGCCTCCGACCATTCGTGGTGGACTCCTTTCACCCGCCGATCCGCCTCGACGGCGTCGAGGCCGGTGACCCGATCGAGCAGGTCGGTCAGTTCCTGCTGTCGTGACGACGAGAGGAGGAAGTCGTAGAAGGCCTGGAAGCTGTGGCCTTGGTCTGAGTTGGTGATCTTCGAGCGACTGCCGACGAGTTCGTTCAGCAGCTCGCCTTTGGCGCCGTCCCAGGTCGCAATCCGCTCACGGGCTGCGCGGTCCAGGCGACGGAAGTTCTCCTCGACCTCACGAAAGTCGGAAAGCAACTCGCGGGCGGTGGTGGTGAACTGCTGGAAGCGATCGCGCACGCTCGCAGGTGCGAGCAGTGGCATTTCGCCGCTCTCGACGACTGCGATCTCCGCGTCGAGTTCGTCGCGTCGGCGACGTAGTTCGGTCAGACGGCGCTGCGGGTCGGTGTCGGTGCCGTGCACGATCTGCCGCAACAGCTCGACGGCCGTGTGCAGTCGGGACTCGGTGGCGACGAATGGGCGGGTCTTCAAGGACTCGACCCATGCGTATGCCTTCTCAAAGGCCGGGGTGATCTCGTAGTGCACCTCATCGTCACCGGCCGGGTAGAAACGGCGCAGGTAGCCCGCGTCAGGTGCCGCCCAGTCCTCCAGGTAGGTCTTGGGCGGCTTGGGGTATCGCGGTTCACCGCTGTCAGTGTGGATGGCGGCATTCAGGGAGTAGAGGTGGTCGTCGAGTGCAGCCGCGAGCTCGCTGGCAGCACAGGCTCCGCGGTTGCCTTCGACGAAGAAGTGGCCGAGGAACGACAGGATGAGGCTTGCATTGCCCGCACGCAGAAGTCGCCATGCGGCGTGCTTCTCTCGTAGTGCGTCGATCGCCTCGTACTCCACGACGCAAGCCTAGAGAGGGGCGGCGACAGTTTCCCGGGTTTGGGCCGCGCCGGCGGCGATGCGGTCCAGGGCGACTCCGGCCACTGCGGCCGAGGTCGGGTGGCCGGCGCGGGGTGAGTGCGCGCGTGAACCGACGCGAAGTCGGACCCGTCCGCATCATGAGCACGACGGTCGACAACACCGTGGAGGGCGGCGTCCTCACCATCGACCAGGCAGCGGCGTACCTCTCGATCCCGAAGGCGACGCTGTTCACCTGGCGGACCCGGCGGGCGTGCTTCGGGCCGAGAGGCGTGAAGCTCGGGGGCTGCCTGCGCTACCGCCGTTCCGATCTGGATGCCTGGGTCGCCGAGCACCTGGAGAGCTTCGACGACACCCCGGCCGTCCCGGAGCAGCGAGCGGGAGACGGCACCTCGCTGTCCCGAGCGAGCCGGCCGCACTGAGGGGGTGCGAGATGGGACGCGGACGCCCACCGACATCGCTGGGCACCTGGGGAACGATCCGAACGACGCGGGTCCGCGAGGGTGTGTACAGGGCGCGCACCCGGATCCGGGATAAGGACGGCGTGACCCGAGAGGTCAGGGCCACCGGAACGACCTTGGCTGCCGCAGAGCGTGCGCTGAGGGAAAAACTCGTCGACCGCGCGACGCCGACGCAGCAAGGGATCACCGCTGCCACCACGATCGCGGCGCTCGCAGCCCTGTGGCTCGAGTACCTGCGCGACGAGGGCCGCATCGAAGCAACGACTATCAGCGAGTACGAGCGCGTGCTCACCAAAGTGGTCATCCCCGAACTGGGTGGCCTACGACTACGCGAGGTGACAACCAGTCGACTCGACCTGTTCCTCGTCCGGCTCCGGGCGAAGAGCGCGAGCCGCCAACTGAAGACCAAAGTAGTGATGGGTGCAATGCTGGGGATGGCGGTGCGTCACGACGCGCTCGCCGTGAACCCGGTCCAGCAGACGTCCCGCATCATCGGGAGAAGTCGGAGACCCGGCCATTGACGCTTGAGGAGCTCGACACCGTCCGCAAGGCGCTTCGCGCGTGGACGGCGAAGCAGCGTCCCGGCCCCAAGACCTCAAGTGACATGGCCGACATCATCGACCTGATGCTGGCGACCGGGGCGCGGATCGGCGAGATCCTGGCGGTTCGTTGAACGGACGTCGAGCTCGAGGCCACCCGTCCGTGCCTGACCATCAACCGGACGGTCAAGACCGAGCCGGGTAAGGGCACCTACCGGAAGCCGAGTCCAAAATCGGACGCGGGCGTGAGAACCGTAGTACTGCCTGACTTTGCCGTCGCAATGCTCCGGCGCCGTCAGGGAACCGCGAAGGAGAACCCGAATAACGCGGTCTTCCCCACCAGGAACGGCACGTGGCAGCAGGTCAACAACGTCGAGCGGCGCTGGCGCCAGATCCGCGAGGACACCGGGCTGGATTGGGTCACTCCAGACACATTCCGGAAGACCGTCGCGACGCTGATCTCGGAGCGGGTCGACACCGAGACCGCCTCCCAACAGCTCGGCCACTCCTCCCCTGCGATCACTCGGGAGTTCTACATCTCCAGGCCAGCGATCGCGGTCGACGTCGCTCAGGTGCTCGAGGAACTCGCTCGTGGTGGCGACGACGGAGACCGCCATCAGCGAATACCTGGGGAATAAGTGGGGAATAGCGCCATCGAGTTCAAAAAACAGAACTGCCTCTGACCCGCGTTTCCGCAGGTCAGAGGCGGCTTCTTCGGTCGGGCTGACAGGATTTGAACCTGCGACCCCTTGACCCCCAGTCAAGTGCGCTACCAAGCTGCGCCACAGCCCGTTCTCCAGTTGTCCACCGGTCTCTCGACCGGTGCGCCACGCCGAGGCGCAGCGAGACGAAACCCTAGCGCATGTCCTCCGCGTGGTCCGAATCGCCCACCCCTTCCGGCCGGCCCTGGCCCGGAGGGTCAGCGCCGGCGCTTCTCGCGGACCCGGACGGAGATCTCGATCGGGGACCCGGCGAAGCCGAACTCCTCACGCAGCCGACGCTCGAGGAACCGGCGGTACCCGTGCTCGATGAACCCGGAGGCGAAGACGACGAACCGCGGCGGACGGGTGCTCGCCTGGGTCGCGAAGAGGATCCGTGGCTGCTTGCCCCCGCGGACGGGGTGCGGGTGGCCGGCGACGACCTCGCCGAGGAAGGCGTTGAGGCGCCCGGTGGGGATCCGGCTGTCCCACGACTCCAGCGCCGTCTCGAGGCCCGGGACGAGGCGGTCGACGTGCCGTCCGGTCCGGGCCGAGATGTTGACCCGGGGCGCCCACGGGACCTGGACGAGCTCCCGCTCGATCTCGCGCTCGAGGTAGTGCCGTCGCTCCTCGTCGAGGAGGTCCCACTTGTTGTAGGCGATGACGAGGGCCCGGCCCGCGTCGATGACCTGCTGGACGACCCTGACGTCCTGTTCGGCGATCGCCTCCTCGGCGTCGATGAGGACGACGGCGACCTCGGCCTTCTCGAGGGCGGTCTGGGTGCGCAGGGACGCGTAGAAGTCCGCGCCCCGGGTCTGGTGCACCCGCCGCCGGATGCCCGCGGTGTCGACGAACCTCCACACCTTGCCGCCGAGCTCGATGAGCTCGTCGACGGGGTCCCGGGTCGTCCCGGCGACGTCGTCGACGACGACTCGGTCCTCCCGTGCGAGCTTGTTGAGCAGGCTCGACTTGCCGACGTTCGGCCGCCCGACGAGCGCGACCCGGCGCGGGCCCCCCTCAAGCAGGCCGTCGGACGCCTCGGAGCGCTCCGGGAGCACCTCGAGGAGGGCGTCGAGGACGTCGCCGCTCCCCCGTCCGTGCAGGGCCGAGACCGGCCACGGCTGCCCGAGCCCGAGGTTCCACAGGGCGGCGGCGTCGGCCTCGGTGCGCTCGTCGTCGACCTTGTTCGCGACGAGGACCACCGGCTTGCCGGACCGGCGGAGCAACCGGACGACGGCCTCGTCGGTGTCGGTCGCCCCGACCGTGGCGTCGACGACGAACAGGACGGCGTCAGCGAGGTCGACGGCGACCTCGGCCTGCTCGGCGACCCGCAGGTGGATCCCGGTCGGGTCGACCTCCCACCCGCCGGTGTCGACGAGGGTGAAGTCCCGGCCGGCCCACTCGGCCTGGTAGGTGACCCGGTCCCGGGTCACCCCCGGCACGTCCTCGACGACCGCCTCCCGGCGGCGGAGCACCCGGTTGACGAGGGTCGACTTGCCGACGTTGGGCCGGCCGACGACCGCGACGACGGGCGGGGGCCCCGCCGAGACGGCCGCCGCCGCGCCGGCGCCGCCGGACTCGAGGAGGGCCCGGTCCTCGTCGCTGAGCTCGAAGTCCTCCAGCCCGGCGCGCAGGGCGCGGTCGACGGACGGGGTGTCGGGGTTCGGCTCGGTCATGCCCTCATTCTCTCGTACGCCCGACGCGGTCGGGCACGGCGCCCGCCCGGTCGGCGACGACGAGGACGGCGGCGACGCTCTCCTCGAAGGTGAGATGGGACGTGTCGACCGTGACCACCCCGTCGGCGGCGACGGTGAAGTCGGACACGGTCGAGTCGGCGCGGTCCCGGCGGGTGATCTGGTCCCGGGTCGCGGCGACCGCCGCGGACCCGGCGTGGCCGTGGAGCTCGGTCGAGCGTCGACGGAGCCGGGCGTCCTCGTCGGCGGTGAGGAGGACCCGGACGTCCGCGTCCGGGGCGACGACCGTCGTGATGTCACGCCCCTCCGCGACGACCCCTCCGGTCGTGACGGCGATCTCGGCGATGAGCTCCCGCTGCCGCTGCTGGAGCACGGGGCGGACGAGCTGGTTCGTCGCGACCTCGGAGACGACCGCGGACAGGTCGGTCGTCCGGATCGCCGCGGTGACGTCGTGCGGCCCGACGCGGACGGTCCGGTCGTCCGGGTCGGTGCTCAGGGCGAGCGGGAACGCCCGGGCGGCCTCGGCCACCCGCTCCCGGTCGGCGAGGTCGATCCCCTCGTGGAGGCACCACCACGTGAGCGCCCGGTACATCGCGCCGGTGTCGAGGTAGCCGACGCCGAGGGCGCGGGCGACGGCTCGGGAGACGCTGGACTTGCCGGACCCGGAGGGACCGTCGACGGCGATCACGATCGGCGAGGTCATGACCGCCAAGCCTAGCCGTGGTGCGGAGCGGTCCCACGCGGGCTCATCCGTGGATCATCCGTGCAACCGCCAGCCCCGCCGGGTGAGCTCCTGCGCGAGGTGGCCTGCGGTCGCGGGGAGAACGGAGATCTCCGCGAGCCCGAAGGGTTGGCCGAGGCCGTGCTCGAGGTGGAGGTCCTCGAGGTTGACCCCCGCGTCTCCGACGTCCTGGAAGAGACGCCCGAGCTCACCGGGTCGGTCCGGGACCATGACGACGACCGTGTGATACGTCGTCGGCGCCGCGCCGTGCTTGCCCGGGATCCGGGCATGGCCGGCGTTCCCCGCGGCGATCGCCCGCGCGAGGACCGCGCGCGCGCCGGCCGCGGGTCGCTCCGCCCCGTCGCCGAGCCGGTCGAGGGCGTCGACGACGGCGTCGAGGTCGGCGGCGACGCCGCGGAGGACGGTCGCGACGGCGGCCGCGTTCCCGGCGAGGATCTGGGTCCACAGCTGGGGGTCGCTCGCGGCGATCCGGGTGACGTCCCGCAGGCCCTGGCCGGCGAGGGCGACCGCCGAGTCGGGCAGACCCTCGAGCCGGGCGGCGACGAGGCTCGAGAGGACCTGGGGGACGTGCGACACCGCGGCGACCGCGGCGTCGTGCTCCGTCGGCCCGAGGACGGACACCGCGGCCCCGACCGCCTCGGCGGCCTCCCGGACGAGCGCGACCGCGTCGGGGGCCGTGCACGGGCCGGGGCTGATGACCCAGGCCCGCCCCTCGAAGAGGTCTGCCCGAGCGGCGACCGCGCCGGACCGCTCCCGGCCGGCCATCGGGTGGCTGCCGACGTACCGCTCGGTCGGGACGCCGCGGGCCTCGAGCCCGGCGAGGACGGCGCCCTTGACGGAGGCGACGTCGGTGACGTGGGCGGCGGGCCACCGGGCGAGGGCGTCGGCGACGACGGCGGCGGTGACGTCCGGGGGCGTCGCGACGACGACGAGCTGCGGCGAGACCCGGTCGTCCGGGGCGAGCCGCCCGCCCCCGAGGTCGCTCGCGAGGGCGGCCGCGGTCGGGGACGCGTCCTCGAGGGTGACGTCGACCCCACGGCGGGTCAGCGCGATCGCGAGGCTCGCCCCGATGAGGCCGGTCCCGACGACGTGGACCCGTTCGAGGGCGGGGCCACCCACGTCAGAGCCCCGCTGCGGTGTAGAGCCGACCGACCTCGTCCCGGGTGAGCGGGCGGCTCTTGCCCGGCTTCGTGCTGCCGAGCACCACGGGGCCGACCTGGGTGCGGACGAGGCTCGTGACCGGGTGGCCGACGGCCTCGAGCAGCCGGCGGACGATGTGCTTGCGGCCCTCGTGGAGGACGACCTCGACGAGCGCCTTGCCCGGTCGGGAGTCGAGCACCCGGAAGGAGTCGACGGCGACCGGTCCGTCGTCGAGCTCGACGCCCTCGCGGAGGGTCCGGCCGAGGTCGCGGGGCACGGGCCCCGGGATCTGCGCGACGTACGTCTTGAGGACGCCGTAGGCGGGGTGCTGGAGCCGGTGGGCGAGCTCCCCATCGTTGGTGAGCAGCAGGAGCCCCTCGGTGTCGGCGTCGAGCCGGCCGACGTGGAAGAGCCGCTCGCGGCGCCCCCCGACGTAGTCGCCCACCGAGGGGCGTCCGAGCTCGTCGTTCATCGTCGTGACGACGCCGAGCGGCTTGTTGAAGGCGAGGTAGACCCGGCTCTCGTCGAGCTGGACCCGGACCCCGTCGACGTGGACGCTCTGACGGGTCGGGTCGACCCGGACGCCGAGCTCGGTGACGACCTGGCCGTCGACCTCGACCCGGCCCTCGCTGATAAGGGTCTCGCAGGCGCGGCGTGACCCGACCCCGGCCGACGCGAGGAGCTTCTGGAGCCGGACGCCGTCGGGGTCGTGGACGTCGACGTCCTCCCGTGGCCGTTCCCGGGGGACACCGGTCGGCTGGCTCGGCTTCGTCGTTCCTGACCCCGGCCGGCCCGGGCGGCGGCCGGACCCGCGCCCGCCACCGGACCGGGACGCTCCCCCGTGGGACGCCCCGCCCCGCCCCGGCGAGCCGCCGCCGCGGGGGCCGGAGCCGCGCTCCGGGCGGCGGTTGCGCGGGGGCGTCATGACCGCCCCTGTTCTGCGAGCTCGTCGAGCACGTCGACCTCCGGGAGGTAGGGGGCGAGGGCGGGGAGGTCCTCGAGCCCGGGGAGGCCGAGGCGCTCGAGGAAGTACGAGGTCGTCCCGTAGAGGGCGGCGCCGCTGTGCGCGTCGGTGCCGACCTCCTCGACGAGACCGCGGGTGAGGAGGGTCCGCACGACGCCGTCGACGTTGACGCCGCGGACGGCGCTCACCCGGGAACGGGAGACCGGCTGGCGGTAGGCGATGACGGCGAGGGTCTCGAGGGCGGCGTGGCTGAGCCGGGCGCGCTGCCCGTCGAGGAGGAAACGCTCGACGACGGGGGCGTACTCCGCCCGGCTGTACATCCGCCAGCCGCCCCCGACGTGGCGGACGGTGAACCCGCGCCGCGCGTCGGCATACTCCTCCTCCATCGCCTCGAGGACCGCGCGGACCTCGCCGATCGGGAGCTCGAGGGCCGAGGCGAGGGCGACCTCGGGGACGGGCTCGTCGACGACCATGAGGACGGCCTCGACCGCCCCGCGCGCCCCGCCCGGGAGGTCGGCGACGTCGATCCGCTCCTCCCCCGCCGGCTCGGCGGTGGGGTCCTGCTCAACCATGGCGGGGCGTCCTCTCCTCGGTGCTGTCCTCGGCGACGTGCCGCTCGCCGTGCCCGTCCTGCTCGTTCTGCTCCTCGCTGGCGTCAGCGTGGCGGGCGTCAGCGTCGCTGTCGTCCCGCCCGGTGGCGTCGGCCGTGACGTCGTCGTCGAACTCGTCGTCGACGTCGATGTCACCGGAGTCCGGCCCGGTCCACCGGACCGTGAGCTCACCGAGCGCCTCGGCCTGGTCGAACCCCACCGCCCCGTCGCGGAAGAGCTCGAGCAGGGCGAGGAACCGGGCGACGATGACGAGGGTGCCGTCGGCGTCCTGGACGAGCTCCCGGAACGACGCCGTCCGGTCGCGGCGGAGCCGTTCACCCAGGACCGCGGCCTGCTCGCGGACGCTCACCGCCGGGGCGTGGAGGTGGTCGACCCCGACCGTCGGCAGCGTCCGGGGGGTGAGCGCCCTGGCCGCGACCTGGGCGAGCTGCTCCGGGGTGACCTCGAGGACGATCTCCGGCAGGAGAGCCGCGAACCCGGGCTCGAGCCCGGCCTGGCGCGGCGTCATCCGCGCGGCGGTCTCCATCCGCCCGGCGAACGCCGCCGCGACGTCCTTGAACGCCCGGTACTGCAGAAGCCGGGCGAAGAGGAGGTCGCGGGCCTCGATGAGGGCGAGGTCCTCCTCGTCCTCGGCGCTGCGCTGCGGCAGGAGCCGGGAGGCCTTGAGGTCGAGCAGGGTGGCCGCGACGAGGAGGAACTCCGAGGCCTGGGAGAGGTCCCACGACGTCTCGCCCTGCCGGACCCGTCGGGTGTGGGCGATGAACTCGTCGGTGACCCGGGCGAGGGCGATCTCGGTGATGTCGAGCTTGTGCTTGGAGATGAGCCCGAGGAGGAGGTCGAACGGGCCCTCGAAGTTGTCGAGGTGGACCTCGAACGCGGCCGGCGCGGCCCGGCGGGTGAGGACCCCGCCCGGGACGGCCTCGGGCGTCGCCGTCACCGGCTCAGGCCGCCCCGCCGCGGGCGATGAGCTCGCGGGCGAGCTGACGGTAGGCCCCGGCACCCTGGTGGGACGAGGCGTAGCTCGTGATCGGCTCGGCGGCCAGGGTCGCGTCCGGGAACTTCACCGTCCGGGAGATGACGGTGTGGAAGACCTGGTCCCCGAAGTGGTCGACGACGCTGGCGACGACCTCCCTGCTGTGCAGGGTCCGGCCGTCGTACATCGTCGCGAGGATGCCGTCGATCTCGAGCCGCGGGTTGAGCCGGTCGGTGATCTTGTTGATCGTCTCGACGAGGAGCGCGACACCGCGCATCGCGAAGTACTCCGTCTCGAGCGGGATGACGACCCCGTGCGCCGCGGTGAGCGCGTTGACGGTGAGCAGCCCGAGAGAGGGCTGGCAGTCGATGAGGACGACGTCGTAGTCGTCGAGGACGGGCCGGAGGACGCGGGCGAGGATCTGCTCCCGGGCGACCTCGCCGACGAGCTGGACCTCGGCGGCGGACAGGTCGATGTTCGCGGGGACGACGTCCAGGTCCGGGGTGCGGGTGTGCTGGATGATCTCGCGGACGTCGTGGCCCCGCTCGACGAGGAGGTTGTAGATCGTCACGTCGAGCTGGTGGGTGGGGACCCCGAGGCCGACGGAGAGCGCCCCCTGGGGGTCGAAGTCGACGAGGAGGACCTTGCGGCCGTACTCGGCGAGCGCGGCGCCGAGGTTGATCGTCGTCGTCGTCTTGCCGACCCCGCCCTTCTGGTTGCACATGGCGATCACCCGGGCCGGCCCGTGGCTGCCCAGCGACGGTGGGTCGGGGAACTCGGGCAGCCGGCGACCGGTCGGTCCGGTGAGGGCCTCTCCCCCGTCGATGCCGTGCAGACGGTCCTGGACCCGCTGCGAGGTCGGCGGGGTCACCTCGGATTCCACAGGTGCGTCACTCCCGGTCGATGCGTGCACTCGGTCAGCGTCTCGCTGATCGCCCCGACCCTATCAGCGGGCCCGGGGGTGGCTTTGGGCGTAGACCTCCCGGAGCCGGTGGACGGTGACGAGCGTGTAGACCTGCGTCGTCGTCACCGATGCGTGGCCGAGGAGCTCCTGGACGACCCGGACGTCCGCACCGCCCTCGAGGAGGTGGGTCGCGAAGGAGTGCCGGAGGGTGTGCGGCGAGACCCGGGCGTCGAGCCCGGCCCGGTCCGCCGCCGCCTTCAGTGCGGTCCACGCGCTCTGCCGGGACAGGCGCCCTCCGCCCCGGTTGAGGAAGACGGCCGGGCTGCCCCGACCGCCGGCGGCGAGCGCGGGCCGGCCACGGACGACGTAGGCGTCCAGCGCGTCAGCGGCGTAGGAGCCGAGGGGGACGAGGCGCTCCTTGCGGCCCTTCCCCCGGAGCCGGAGCACGCCCTCGCCCGGGTCGACGTCGTCGACGTCGAGCCCGACGGCCTCGGAGATCCGGGCGCCGGCCCCGTAGAGCACCTCGAGGAGGGCGCGGTCCCGCAGCGGCGCGGGTCCGTCGCCGAGGCCGGAGGCGTCGAGGAGCCGGACGACGTCCTCGACCGGGATCGCCTTCGGGAGGCGGGACGGGGGCCGCGGGGGGCTCACCGTCGCCGCCGGGTCGGTGTCCGAGGCGCCCTCGAGCACGAGGAACCGGTGGAGCCCCCGGACGGCGACGAGGGTCCGCGCCGCGGAGCTCGCGGCGAGCGGGGGGTGGTCCTCATCCCCCTCGCGGAGGTGGGCGAGGAACCCCCCGACAGTGTCCTCGGTGACCCCGTGCGGGTCGGTGACCCCCTCGACCGCGAGGTAGGCGGCGTACCTGCGCAGGTCCCGCCGGTAGGCCCGCAGGGTGTGCGGCGAGACCCCCCGCTCGACGTCGAGGTGGGTCAGCCACGCGCGGACGGCCCGCTCCACCGAGGTGGGGCGGGCCGCCGAGGGGGCGTCGCTCAGCTGAGGACCTCCTCGAGCGGGGCGTACTCGAGGCTGTGGGCCTGGGCGACCGGCGCGTTCGTCACCTGGCCGGCG
Organism: uncultured Actinomycetota bacterium; assembly: GCA_963783735.1. Taxonomy (GTDB): domain Bacteria; phylum Actinomycetota; class Actinomycetes; order Actinomycetales; family Dermatophilaceae; genus CAWDAQ01. The sequence continues at coordinate 289,980 of CAWAOO010000007.1, forward strand.
TGGGTGTTGAGCCCGAGGGCGAGCGGCCGGTCGTCGCGCAGCGCCTGCTGCCAACCCTTGTTGGCGAGCGCGACGGCGTACGGGAGCGTGACGTTCGTCAGGGCGTACGTCGAGGTGTGCGGCACCGCTCCGGGCATGTTCGCGACGCAGTAGAAGACCGAGTCGTGGACGGGGTACGTCGGGTCGGCGTGCGTCGTCGGGCGCGAGTCCTCGAAGCAGCCGCCCTGGTCGATGGAGATGTCGACGAGGACCGATCCGGGCTTCATCCGGGAGACCTGCTCGTTCGTCACGAGGGTCGGGGCCTTCGCGCCCGGGACGAGGACGGCCCCGATGACGAGGTCGGCGTCGGAGATCGCCTTCTCGACCTCGTAGGCGTTCGAGGCGACGGTCTGGAGGTGCCCCTGGTAGATCGCGTCGGCGTGCCGGAGCTTGCCGACGTTGAGGTCGAGAAGGAGGACCTCTGCCTGCATCCCCAGCGCGATCGCCGCGGCGTTCATCCCCGAGACACCGGCGCCGAGGACGACGACCTTGGCGGCGTACACGCCGGAGACGCCACCCATGAGGACGCCCCGGCCACCCTGCGCCCGCATGAGCGTGTGCGCCCCCACCTGGGGGGCGAGCCGGCCGGCAACCTCTGACATCGGGGCGAGCAGGGGCAGGGAGCGGTCCGGGAGCTCGACGGTCTCGTAGGCGATCCCGGTGACGTTGCGCTTGACGAGCTCCTCGGTGAGCGGTCGGTCCGCGGCGAGGTGGAGGTAGGTGAAGAGGGTCTGGTCCCCCCGCATCCGCGGGTACTCCTCGGCGACCGGCTCCTTGACCTTGAGGATGAGGTCGCCGGTCTCCCAGACGTCGTCAGCGGTCTCGAGGATCGTCACGCCCGCGGCCTCGTAGTCCTCGTTGGCGATCGAGGAGCCCACCCCGGCGTCCCGCTCGACGTACACCTCGTGACCGTTGACGATGAGCTCGTTCGCACCTGCCGGGGTGATCGCCACCCGGTACTCGTTGTTCTTGACCTCGCGGGGGATACCGACCTTCACGGTGTCTCCGTCCATTCGGGTGGGGGCGCTCCCGACGGCGCCGTTGCCGCCGGGAGGGCAGCCGGGCCGGCTGCGCTCGGCAGTCTAGCCCCGTCGTCGGACACGATCCGGGGGTGGAGGTCCTCGGCCGGGGGCAGCCAGTGCCCGGCCTCGGCGTCGACCTGCTCGCCGCTGCGGATGTCCTTGACCTGGTCGACGCCGTCCCGGCCGGCCCCGGTGAACCAGACGAAGGGGATGCCCCGCCGGTCGGCGTACCGGATCTGCTTGCCGAACCTCGCAGGGCTCGGCGCGACCTCGCAGGCCACCCCGCGCGCCCGGAGCAGGGTCGCGGTCCGCATCGCCTCGGGCCGGCTCTCCTCGTCGGCGAGGGCGACGAGGACCGCGGCCGGGGTCGACCGGTCCGCGGTGAGCCCCCGCCTGCCGACGAGGAGGGCGAGCAGGCGGGAGACCCCGATGGAGATCCCGACGCCGGGGTAGGTGACCTTGCCGTCGGAGGCGAGGGCGTCGTACCGGCCCCCGGAGCACACCGAGCCGAAGCCCTCCTCCCCGACGACCTGGGTCTCGTAGACGGTGCCGGTGTAGTAGTCGAGGCCGCGGGCGATCCGCAGGTCGGCGACGAGCCTGCCCGGGGCGTGCTCGGTGCCGGCGGCGATGACGGCAGACAGCGACTCCAGCCCCTCGTCGAGGAGCGGATGCTCGACCCCGAGGGCCCGGACGTCGTCGACGAAGGAGAGGTCGTCGGCGCGGATCTCGGCGAGGGCGAGGCACGCGTCGGCCTGCTCGGGGCTCGCACCCGCGTCGACGAGCTGGCCGTGGACCCGCTCCGGCCCGATCTTGTCGAGCTTGTCGACGATCCGCAGGGTCCCCGCGACGTCGTCGAGCCCGATGCCCCGGTAGAACCCCTCGGGGATCTTGCGGTTGTTCACCTGGATGTGGAAGTCGCCGACGGGGAGCCTCTCGAAGACCTCCGCGACGACGAGCGGCATCTCGGCCTCGAAGTGGGGGGCGAGCTCCCCGACGTCGACGACGTCGATGTCGGCCTGGGTGAACTCGCGGTAGCGGCCGTCCTGGGGGCGCTCGCCCCGCCAGACCTTCTGGATCTGGTAGCGGCGGAACGGGAAGGAGAGCTTGCCCGCGTTCTCGAGGACGTACCGGGCGAACGGGACGGTGAGATCGAAGTGGAGCCCGAGCCGGGCTTCGGTGGTGTCGTCGCCGCTGAGCCGGGAGACGGCGTAGATCTCCTTGTCGGCGTCCTCCCCGGAGCCGACGAGCCGTTCGACCGGTTCGACGGCCCGGGTCTCGACCGACGAGAAACCGTGCAGCTCGAACGTCTCCCGGATGACGTCGAGGACGTGCTGCTCGACGATCCGCTCGGCGGGGAGGAACTCGGGGAAGCCGGAGATCGGGCGGACCTTGCCCTCGCGGGGCGCGCTCACGACGCCAGCCCCTGGAGGTAGGGGTTCCCGGACCGCTCCGCGGCCATGCTCGAGGCGGGCCCGTGGCCGGGGAGGACGAGCGTGCTGTCCGCGAGCGGGAGGACGACGTCGCGCAGCGAGCGCTGCATCGCCTCGGGGTCGCCGCCGGGGAGGTCGGTCCGGCCGATCGAGCCCGCGAAGAGGACGTCGCCGGTGACCATCGTCCGGTCGAGCGGGGCGTCGGTCCCGAGCCCGTCCGGAACCGCCGGAAGGCCGAACATCACCGAGCCCTCGGTGTGCCCGGGGGCGTGGAGCACGTCGACCTCGAGACCGGCGAGGCGGAGGACCTCCCGGTCGGCGACCTCGACGACCTCGGACGGCTCGGTCCACGTCGCCCGCCGGCCGAACTGCTGCTCGAACATCCCGACGAGCGCCGGCTCGAGGGTCGAGACGGGGTCGACGAGCCGGTACCGGTCCTCGGCGTGGATGTACGCCGCGGTGTCGGACCCGCACACCGGGGTCACCGAGTAGACGTGGTCGAGGTGGCCGTGGGTGAGGAGGACGGCCGCGGGGCGGAGCCGGTGCTCTGCGAGGAGGTCCCGGAGGGTGTCCTCGACGCCGATGCCGGGGTCGACGACGAGACACTCCTCGCCGGGGCCGGGGGCGATGACATAGCAGTTCGTCGCGAACGCGGCCGCGGGGAAGGCGATGGTCAGCACGGCCCGACCCTACCCACGTCGCCCCCTCCTAGACTGACGGCCCGACCGGAACGACGAGGAACGACGAGGAACGACGAGGAAGCACGTGACGAGGGAGCAGGAGCGGGCACGGGCCCGCCGACGGCAGGTGAAGGTCGCCGCCCGGGAGGCCGCGCGGGCCGCCGAGCGGGCCCGGACGCGACGGGCCGCGGTCGTCGTCGTGGTCGTCCTCGTCCTCGTCGGCGCCCTCGTCGGGGTGAGCCTCGCGGTCCGAGCGGACGCCCCGCCCGAGACGGGCGGCGCGTCCGGGGTGACGTGCGACCCGGCGCCCCCCGTCCCCGGCACCGCGGCGCAGCTCGACCTCCCGGACAAGGCCGAGGCGAAGGGGCGGACGTACGAGGCCGTCGTCACGACGAACTGCGGGGACGTCACCCTCGAGCTGCTCGGCCGCAGGGCCCCCCAGGCGGTCGCGTCGTTCGTCCAGCTCGCCCGGCTCTCCTACTGGAGGGACGCGCCGTGCCACCGGCTCGTCACCCGCGGCATCCACGCCCTGCAGTGCGGGGACCCCACCGGGACGGGCACGGGGTCGCCGGACTACACGTTCGGCATCGAGAACGCGCCTCCGGACGGGGTGTACCCCCGCGGCGCCGTCGCGATGGCCCGGACGAGCGACCCGAACAGCAACGGCGGGCAGTTCTTCATCGTCACCGGGCGGACCCGTCTGCCGACGGCCGGGGGCGGGTACTCGCTCTTCGGCTCGGTGACTGGTGGAATGGATATCGTCGACCACATTGCCGCCGCCGGCGTGTCCGGTGGTGGCGCCGACGGAGCCCCCGCGGTGCCCATCAGCATCCTCCGGGTTGCTGTGACCGAGAAGAAGGCCTGAGCGTGACTGACACCCCGACCCCCGAGACCCCCGAGACCCCGAAGCCGGCTCCGCCCAAGGGTGCGGTCCCCACGCCGGCGGCGCTCGCGGCGGCCCACCCGCGACCGGTGCAGGCGCCTGTCCACCCGCCCTCGGACTCCGCCCGCTTCGGCCGGGTCGACGCCGACGGACGGGTCTTCGTCCGGGACGGCGACGGGGAGCGCCAGGTCGGGGCCTACCCCGGGGCCGACCCCGAGGAGGCGCTGCAGTACTTCGCCCGGAAGTTCGACGAGCTCTACGCCTCGGCCGACCTCCTCCACCAGCGGGTCCTCTCCCCCGACGTCCCGAGCAAGGAGGTCACCGACGGGCTCCGGACCCTCCGCGAGCACGCCGACGGTGCGAACGTCGTCGGGGACGTCGCCGCCCTCGGGGAGCTCATCGCCGCCATCGAGGGCGAGCTCGTCCACAAGCGGGAGCACGAGACCGTCGAGCGGGCCGCCGCGAAGGAGGCCGCGCGCGTCGAGCGGGAGGCGATCGTCGGCGAGGCGGAGCAGATCGCCGCCCAACCCGAGAGCACCGTGCAGTGGAAGGCGAGCAGCACCCGGATGCGCGAGCTCCTCGCGGAGTGGAAGGCCCACCAGCGCAGCGGCCCGCGGATCGACAAGCCGGTCGAGAACGAGCTGTGGCAGCGGTTCAGCCGTGCCCGCAACGGGTTCGACAAGGCCCGGCGGGTCCACTTCGCCCAGCTCGAGCACACCCGCGCCGAGGCGAAGGCCGCGAAGGAGGAGCTCGCCGCCGAGGCCGAGCGGCTCGCGACGAGTACGGACTGGAGCGCGACGGCCGGGGACTTCAAGCGGCTCATGGACCGCTGGCGCGCCGCGGGCCGGGCCAACCGGGCCGACGACGACGCCCTGTGGCTGCGCTTCAAGACCGCTCAGGACGCGTTCTTCGCGGCGAAGGACGCGGTCGCCGCCGAGGATGACGAGTCCTACCGGGCGAACCTCGAGGTCAAGGAGGCGCTCCTCGCCGAGGCCGAGCGGATCCTCCCCGTCACCGACGTCGCCGCCGCCCGCGCCCAGCTCCGCTCGGTCCAGGACAGGTGGGAGTCGGCCGGGCGGGTGCCCCGTGCCGACCTCGAGCGCACGGAGAAGGCGATGCGCCGGATCGAGTCCGCCGTCCGCGGGGCCGAGGAGAAGCGCTGGACCCGGAGCAACCCCGAGGCCGCGGCGCGGGCCCGGTCGATGGTGGACCAGCTCGAGGCGTCGGTCGCGGCCCTGCGGGAGGAGGTCGCCGCCGCCGAGTCCGCGGGTGAGGCACGGACCGCCGCGGACGCCCGCGGCCGGCTCGAGGCGCAGCAGCAGTGGCTCGGGCAGGCGAGGTCCGGGCTCGACGAGTTCTCCGGCTGAGGGCGCCTCCCGGCTGAGCGAGCTCCCGGGATGACACCGGGGCCACGGGCGCTCCCCCACGACACGCCGACACCACGTCGGCGTGTCGCGTCGGCCGCCGGCAGGCGAACGAGGGGCCGGCGCGCGGCGCCGGTGGTCGGGCTCCCGGGCTACGAGCCGGCGCGGCCGCCGGTGAGGCGGTAGACGTCGAAGACGCCGTCGATCTTGCGGACCGCCTTGATGACGTGGTCGAGGTGGGCCGGGTCCCCCATCTCGAACGTGAACTTCGACAGGGCGACCCGGTCCCGCGAGGTCTGCACGGAGGCCGAGAGGATGTTCACGCCGCTGTCGGAGAGCACCCGGGTGACGTCCGAGAGCAGCCGGCTCCGGTCGAGCGCCTCGACCTGGAGCTGGACGAGGAACACGCTGCCCGCCGACGGCGCCCAGTCGACCTCGATGACCCGCCCCGGCTGGGCGAGCAGGGAGTCCACGTTCGTGCAGTCCGTCCGGTGGACCGAGACCCCGTTGCCCCGCGTGACGAACCCCATGATCGGGTCACCGGGCACGGGCGTACAGCAGCGGGCGAGCTTGATCCACACGTCCGACATGTCCTTGACGACGACGCCGGGGTCGCCGGTCCGCCGACGGAGCGACCGGTTCGGGGTCGTCGCCTCGGCGAGGTCCTCGCTCGCGCTCTCCTCGCCGCCGATCGAGCTGACGAGCTTGTCGACGACATGCTGCGCGGAGATGTGGCCCTCGCCGACGGCGGCGTAGAGCGCGTCGATGTCGGCGTACCGGAGGTCGCTCGCGAGGCCGGTCAGGGACTCGATGGACATGAGGCGCTGGAGCGGGAGGTTCTGCTTGCGCATCGCCTTGGCGATGGCGTCCTTTCCGCTTTCGATCATCTCCTCGCGGCGCTCCTTGGAGAACCACTGCTTGATCTTGTTCCGGGCCCGGGGCGACTTGACGAACGTCAGCCAGTCCCGGGACGGACCGGCACCGTCGGCCTTCGAGGTGAGCACCTCGACGACGTCCCCGTTCTCGAGGGTGCTCTCGAGTGGCACGAGGCGGCCGTTGACCCTGCCTCCGATGCAGTGGTGGCCGACCTCGGTGTGGACGGCGTAGGCGAAGTCCACGGGAGTCGCCCCGGACGGGAGCGCGACGACCTGGCCCTTGGGGGTGAAGACGTACACCTCCTTCGCGTTGATCTCGAACCGGAGGCTCTCGAGGAACTCGCCGGGGTCCTCGGTCTCGCGCTGCCAGTCGAGGAGCTGGCGCAGCCACGCCATGTCGTTCATCGGGCCGCTGTCCTGGCCCGCCGTCCCGGCGGCGGCCCCCCGACGGGCGACGCCGTCCTCCTTGTACTTCCAGTGGGCGGCGACGCCGTACTCCGCCCGTCGGTGCATCGTGTGGGTCCGGATCTGGATCTCGACCGGTTTGCCCTCGGGCCCGATGACCGTCGTGTGGAGGGACTGGTACATGTTGAACTTCGGCATCGCGATGTAGTCCTTGAACCGCCCCGGCACGGGGTTCCACCGCGCGTGCAGCGCCCCGAGTGCCGCGTAGCAGTCGCGGACGGTGTCGACGAGGACCCGGACCGCGACGAGGTCGTAGATCTGCTCGAAGTCCCGGCCGCCGACGATCATCTTCTGGTAGACGGAGTAGTAGTGCTTCGGGCGCCCGGTGACCGTTGCCTTGATCCGGGCCTCGCCGAGGTCGTCGATGACCTGCTCGCGGACCGTCGTGAGGTACTCTTCGCGGGCGGGGGCACGCTCGGCGACGAGCCGGACGATCTCGTCGTAGACCTTCGGGTAGAGCGTCGCGAACGAGAGGTCCTCGAGCTCCCACTTGATCGTGTTCATCCCGAGCCGGTGGGCGAGCGGGGCGTAGATCTCGAGGGTCTCGTGGGCCTTGCGCTGGGCGGACTCGAGCGAGACGTAGCGCCACGTCCGGGCGTTGTGGAGCCTGTCGGCGAGCTTGATGACGAGGACCCGGATGTCGCGTGCCATCGCGACGATCATCTTCCGGACGGTCTCGGCCTGGGCGGCCTCGCCGTAGGTGACCTTGTCGAGCTTGGTCACCCCGTCGACGAGCATGGCGATCTCGTCGCCGAAGTCGGTACGGAGGTGCTCGAGGCTGTACGACGTGTCCTCGACGGTGTCGTGCAGGAGCGCCGCCGCGAGCGTGGCGGGGGTCATCCCGAGCTCGGCGAGGATCGTCGACACCGCGAGCGGGTGGGTGATGTAGGCGTCGCCGCTCTTGCGCAGCTGGCCCTCGTGTGCCCGCTCGGCGACGACGTAGGCCCGCTCGATGACGGACGTGTCCGCCTTGGGGTGGGTGAGCCGGACCGTCTGGAGGAGGGGGTCGAGGACAGGGTTCGTCGCCCCACGCGCCCCGCCGAACCGGGCCAGCCGGGCCCGGGCGAGTCCGCGCGCGGAGAACCCGGGGACGCTCCCCGACGGCGCGAGCTCCTCACTCATGGAGCGAGCCTAGTTCATCGACCCGGCCCCGGACGCGACCCGGCTGGGGCACCGGACGGTGCCGGTCAGAGGGTGTGGATGCAGTGGACGGCGCGCGTCCCGAGCCGGGCCCGGCCCTCGAGGAACGCGAGCTCGAGGACGGCCTCGAACGCGACGACGGTCGCCCCGGTGTTCTCGAGGAGGTCCCACGCGGCAGCCGCGGTCCCGCCGGTGGCGAGGACGTCGTCGACGAGGAGGACGCGGGCCCCCCGGGCGACGCTGTCGGCGTGGACCTCGATGGTCGCGCTCCCGTACTCGAGGTCGTAGGAGAGGTCGACGGTCTCCCCGGGAAGCTTGCCGGCCTTGCGGACCGGGACGAACCCGACCCCGAGCTCGTGCGCGACCGCCGCCCCGAAGATGAAGCCGCGCGCCTCGATGCCCGCGACGACGTCGACCTTCCCGGCGTGCCGGGCGGCGATGTCGTGGACGACGGCGCTCAGGGCCGGGCCGTCGCCGATGAGCGGCGTGATGTCCTTGAAGACGACGCCGGGCCTCGGGAAGTCCGGGATGTCGCGCAGGCGGTCGGCGACGACGTCGCCGACGGCCGTGGTGGCAGCCACCGTCTACCGCCGGGACTTCGGGGGGCGCTTGGGCTGGTTCCGGGGGCCGGAGGCCGCGTACTTGTGGACCTTGCGCCCGGTGAGGGTCGCGCCCTCCCCCTCGACGGCCTCGGCTCCCTCGACAGAGGTCGGGGCCTGCGACGGCTCCGGGCCCCCGCGGGAGTCCGTGGAGGGGACACTCGTCGCGGCCTGCTGGCCGTCGGTCCGGGGGGCGGCGGCCGACGAGCCGGCACGTGCCGCCGCCGGAGACGTGGCGTGGGCCGGGGTGCGGGCGGGGCCCTGCCGGGCGGGACCGCCGGCGGGCGCGGTCCGCACCGTGGGACGTCGCCGGGCGACGTGCTTGTCGAGCTCGAGGACCCGCGGCTCGCTGCTGCGGAGGCTGACGAGCAGTGGGGTCGCGATGAAGATCGAGGAGTAGGCCCCCACCGCCATCCCGATGAACAGGGCGAGCGCGAGGTCGAGCAGGGTGCCCGGGCCGAGCTTGGCGAACCCGACGACGAGGATCGCCGCGATCGGCAGGAGCGCGACGACGGTCGTGTTGATCGACCGGACGAGGGTCTGGTTGACGGCGAGGTTCGCGGCCTCGGCGTAGCTCGAGCGGCGGTTCGCGAACGCGTCCGTCGTGTTCTCCCGGACCTTGTCGAAGACGACGACGGTGTCGTAGAGGGAGTACCCCAGGACGGTGAGGAAGCCGATCATCGTCGCCGGGGAGACCTCGAAGCCCGAGAGCGCATAGATCCCCACGGTGAAGACCATGTCGTGGGCGAGGGCGACGAGCGCGGCGAGGGCCATCTTCCACGTCCGGAAGTAGATCGCCATCCCGACCGAGACGAGCGCGAGGAAGACGAGCAGGGCGCGGAGCGCCTGCTGGCTCACGGACGCCCCCCACGAGGGGCCGACGAAGGTCGCGCTCACCGCGCTCGCCTTCGTCCCGAACTCCTTGGCGAGGGCGGTGCGGACCTGCTCGCTCTCGGCGTCCCCGAGCTTCTCGGTCTGGACCCGGACGGTGTCGCCACCGATCTTCGTGACGCTCGCCTCCTGGGTGCCGCCGACGGTGCCGACGGCGTCCTTGGCGCGTGCCTCGTAGTTCTGCCCGATGCTCGGGGTCGAGACCCGGAACTCCGAGCCCCCGGTGAACTCGAGACCGAGGTTGAGGCCGCGCAGGCCGAGGCCGAGGAGGGCGACGAGGAGCAGCGCCGCTGAGACGGTGTAGAAGCGACGTCGCCGCCCGACGATGTCGAACGAGCGGGCCCCGGTGTAGAGGTCGTTGCCGAACGTGCTGAAGCGGCTCATCAGGCTCTCCCCTCCGTCGTCGTCCGGCCCCGGGGCACGGGCGTCGGGGTCGCGGTCCGCGGGGTCGCCGCGACCCGCCCGCGGCCGACGTAGCGGACGCTCGTCGACCCCAGCCGTTCCGGGTCGAGGCCGGAGAGCCGGTGGCCCCCGCCGAAGAACTTCGTGCTCGACAGGAGCGCGACGACCGGGTGGGTGAACGTGAAGACGATGAGGACGTCGATGAGCGTCGTCAGGCCGAGCGTGAAGGCGAACCCGCGGACGTTCGACGACGCGAGGACGTAGAGGACGGCGGCGGCGAGGAAGCTCACGCCGTCGGCGGCGAGGATCGTCCGTCGGGCCCGGGTCCACCCGGTGTCGACCGCGGTCCGCAGCGTGCGCCCGGAGCGGACCTCGTCGCGGACCCGCTCGAAGTAGACGATGAACGAGTCGGCCGTGATGCCGATGGCGACGATGAGGCCCGTCACCCCCGCCATGTCGAGGCGGTAGTTGTACGACCAGCCGAGGAGGGTGATCGCGAGGTAGCTGAGCAGGGCCGCCATGACGAGCGAGCCCACCGTGACGAGCCCGAGGGCGTGGTACTGCACGAGTGAGTAGACGACGACGAGGAGGAGGCCGATGACGCCGGCGAGCAGTCCGAGCTGGAGCTGCTCCTCCCCGAGCGTCGGGCTGATCTGGTCGCGTGTCTGGAGGTCGAAGGAGAGCGGCAGCGCCCCGAACTTCAGCTGGTCGGCGAGGGTGCGGGCCTCCTCGATGGTGAACCCACCGGTGATCGACGCGGTCCCACCCGGGATGGCCTCGTTGAACGCCGGTGCGACGATGACCTTCGAGTCGAGCGTCGAGGCGAGCCGGTTCCGCGGCGGCGGAAGGCTGACCATCGTCTTGCTGATGGTGAAGTAGGTCTGCTTCGCCGAGTCGTTGAAGGTCAGCCGGATCTCGACGGTGTTCGTCGGCTGCCCGGTCTGCGAGGTCTGGTACCCGGCGCTCGCGTCCGAGATCTGGTCGCCGCGGACGACGACGGGGCCGAGGACGAACTTCTCGGTGCCGTCCGTGCTGCACGTGACGAGCGGCTTGCCCGGCTCGTCGACGACACCGTCGAGGACGCCGGGCTTCGAGCAGTCGAGCTGCCCGAAGCGCTGGGCGACCTGCGGGGTGATCCACGCCGGGTCGGTGGGCCCGGTCGGGGCCGGCGAGGACGCTGGGGTCGGCGTCCCGCTCCCGGTCGACGCCGCCGGGCTCGCGGTCCCGCTCCCGGTCGCGGCCGCGGGGCTCGCCGGGCCGCTCGCGGCCGGGGCGCTCGTCGCCGAGCCGTCGTCCTTGAGGAGGGCCTGGGGCAGGCCCGACCCCTGGGTCGACGACCCGGAGGACGTCGCCGCCCCGGTCGAGGTCCCCGGTCCGGGTGCGCTCGAGCCGCTCGGGGTCGAGGAGGCCGAGGACGCCGATGGCGATGAGGACCCGGACGAGGACGGGCTGGGCGAGGACGGGCTCGGCGAGGAGCCGCCGTCGGTCGCGCTCGGCGTCGGCTGGGGGATGCCCGCGGCGGCGGCGAGGACGGGACGGAACTGCATCTGCGAGGAGCGCCGGATCGCCTCCTCGGTCCGCCGGTCGGGGACACCGGGCATGCTGACGACGATGTTCCGTTCACCCTGCGTCGTCACCTCGGCGCCGGCGACACCCTGGGCGTCGACCCGCTGGCTGATGATGTTCCGGGCCTGCGTGATCTGCTCGCTCGTCACCGTCTGGCTGCCGGTGAGCCGTGGCTCGAGGATGAGCTGGGTCCCGCCCTCGAGGTCGAGGCCGAGCCGCGGGTGGAGCTGCGCGGTCCCCCAGGTGTGCACTCCGGCGAGGACCGCGGCGAGCGCCGCGACGAGGACGAAGAAGCCGGTGAGCACCCGGGCAGGCGTGCGGTTGCGTCCAGAGACTGCCACGTGGAGCTGCCTTACTCGCCCGAGCCGGGCTCGGAGGTGGTCGGGGGCGCGGCGGGGGCCTTCATGCCGACCGCGCGGCGGTCGAAGCGGAGGACGACCCCGGGGGAGACCTCGAGCTCGACGACGGACTCGTCGAGACCGACGATCCGCCCGAACAGGCCGGAGGTCGTCACGACCTCGTCACCGACGACGAGCTGGTTCTGCAGCGTCCTGGTCTCCCGCTGGCGCCGACGCTGCGACATGACGAGGAAGACGATGAGCAGCAGGGGAAGCGCGATGATGACGAGGCTCCCGAGCGGTGAGCCGGAGTTCATGGGTCTGTCCTTCGGTGGCGGTACGGAGGGCGCTCGTCGCGGGCACGCCGAGGTGGGCCGGCGGTGCCGGACCACCGGGCGAGTCTAGGCGAGGTGTCCTGCGGGGACCAACGCGCCCCGCGGTCCCGGGGTTCCCTCTTTGTCCGGGATGTCCCCTGGGGATGTCCCGTGCGTGAGATCTCCTGTGCGTGGCCTCACCCTGCCGCACGGCGCCACCGCGCTGGACCGGCTCACCCCGCGAACCGGCCCCCCGGCCCGGGCGAGCCGTCGTCGAGGGGCAGCCACGGCTGGGCGGCGGCCTCGGGTGGGGCGAGGCCGAGGTGCTCCCACGCGAGGGCGGTCGCCACCCGCCCCCTCGGGGTCCGGCTCATGAACCCCTCGCGGACGAGGTACGGCTCGGCGACCGTCTCGACGGTGTCGGCCTCCTCGCCGACGGCGACGGCCAGCGTCCCGAGGCCGACCGGCCCGCCGCCGAATCGCCGGCAGAGGGCGTCGAGGACCCCGCGGTCGAGCCGGTCGAGCCCCTCGGTGTCGACGTCGAAGAGGGCGAGCGCCTCGCGGGCGGCGTGCCGGTCGACGTGGCCCTCGCCGTGGACCTGCGCCCAGTCCCGGACCCGGCGCAGGAGCCGGTTCGCGATCCGGGGGGTGCCCCGCGAACGGCCGGCGATCTCGACGACCCCGTCCCCGTCGGCCTCGACGCCGAGCAGGCGCGCGGACCGGTGCAGGATGGTCACGAGGTCGCGGCTGTCGTAGTAGTCGAGGTGACCGGTGAACCCGAACCGGTCGCGCAGCGGGGCCGGCAGGAGCCCGGACCGGGTCGTCGCGCCGACGACGGTGAAGGGGGGCAGCTCGAGCGGGATGGCCGTCGCGCCCGGCCCCTTGCCGACGATGACGTCGACCCGGAAGTCCTCCATCGCGAGGTAGAGCATCTCCTCGGCGGCCCGGGACATCCGGTGGATCTCGTCGAGGAAGAGGACCTCCCCCTCCATGAGCGAGGAGAGCACGGCGGCGAGGTCGCCCGCGTGCTGGATGGCCGGCCCGGACGTCACCCGGATGGGCTTCTCGAGCTCCGTCGCGACGATCATCGCGAGCGTCGTCTTGCCGAGGCCGGGCGGACCGGAGAGGAGGACGTGGTCGGGCGGCGTCCCGCGCCGCCGGGCCGCCTCGAGGACGAGGGCGAGCTGGTCGCGGACACGGGGCTGGCCGGGGAACTCGGCGAGCCGGCGCGGACGGAGGGCGGCCTCGACCGTCCGCTCGTCCTCGGACCCGGCGGCGTCGACGACCCGGGCGGTCGCGTCGACGGAGTCGTCGGGGTAGGCGCCCTCGCGGATCTCGGAGTCGTACCCGGGCCCGCTCATCGGCCGAGCTCCCTCAGGGCGGCCCGGAGGACGGCGGAGACCTCGGGCGCCGGGCCGAGGTCGGCGGCGACGGCGTCTACCGCGTCGACCGACTGCCGGGCCGTCCACCCGAGGCCGACGAGCGCCTCGGTGACCTGGTCGCGCCACGGTCCCCCGGCGGCCGCCGGGCCGGCACCGGGGGGCGACGCCGACGGGGCCGTGACCTTGTCCCGCAGCTCGAGGACCATCCGCTCGGCGCCCTTCTTGCCGATCCCGGGCACCCGGGTCAGGCTGCGGACGTCGCCGGCGGAGAGGGCCGCCCCGAGCTCGTCCGGGCTCATGACGGAGAGCATCGCGAGGGCGAGCCGCGGGCCGACGCCGGAGACCGTCTGGACGGTCTCGAAGGTGTCCCGCTCCTCCCCCGTGCCGAAGCCGTAGAGGGTGAGCGAGTCCTCGCGGACGACGAGACTCGTCGCGAGCGTGGCCTCCCGGCCGCGCTGGCAGGCCGCCGCCGTCGCCGGTGTCGTGAGCAGGAGCATCCCGACCCCGCCGACGTCAACGACGACGCGGTCGAGGCCGACGTGCTCGACGGGGCCGCGGACCGAGGCGATCATCGCTGGGCCGCCTTGAGTCGGGCCTGCTCGGAGGCGGCGGCGAGCGCGATCCGGCGGGCCGCGCCCCCGCGCCACAGGTGGCAGATCGCGAGCGCGAGCGCGTCCGCGGCGTCGGCGGGGCGCGGTGGGGTGTCCAGCGTGAGGATCCGGGTGACCATCGCGGCGACCTGGGGCTTGGCCGCGCGGCCCGATCCGGTGACCGAGGCCTTGACCTCGGTCGGGGTGTGCTGGACGACCGGCAGCCCGCGGCGCGCGCCGGCGATGAGGGCGACCGCGGCCGCCTGGGCCGTCGTCATGACCGTCGGGACGTGGTCGGCGGCGTACACCCGTTCGAGGGCGATCGCGTCCGGGTCGAACCGGTCGAGCCAGACGTCGAGCTGGTCCTGGAGGTAGGCGAGCCGCTCCCCCGTGTCGCTCCCGGCCGGGGTGCGGACGACACCGACGGCGACCATGCGCAGCCCGCCCGGCTCATCCTCGACGACGCCGAGGCCGCACCTCGTCAGGCCGGGGTCGACCCCGAGTACGCGCACTGGTCCTCCCTCGGTCGTCGGCAGCAGCCCGAACACGTGTTCGGTTCACGGTACACGTGCGGGGCCCGGCCGGCCGGGGAGCAACACGCCCCCGACGTCGCTCCGCAGGAGCCGGGGCCTCGGGGCTCAGTCCTCGTCGAGGGCGGCGAGGACGTCGTCGGGGATGTCGCCGTTGGCGTAGACGTTCTGGACGTCGTCGGAGTCCTCGAGCGCCTCGACGACCCGGATCATCTTCTTCGCGCCGTCGAGGTCGAGCGGGACGGCGACGCTCGGGAGGAACGAGGCCTCGGCCGAGTCGTAGTCGACGCCGGCTTCCTGGAGGGAGGTGCGGACGGCGACGAAGTCGCTCGCGTCGGAGACGATCTGGTAGCTGTCGCCGTAGTCGTTGATCTCCTCGGCCCCGGCGTCGAGGACGACCTCGAGGAGGTCGTCCTCGCTCTGCTCGGCCTTGGGCACCATGACGACGCCCTTGCGGTTGAAGAGGTAGGAGACGCTGCCCGGGTCGGCGAGCGTCCCACCGTTGCGGGTGAGCGCGGTGCGGACCTCGGCGGCGGCGCGGTTGCGGTTGTCGGTGAGGCACTCGATGAGGATCGCGACGCCGCCGGGTGCGTACCCCTCGTAGGTGATGTTCTCCCAGTCGGACCCGCCGGCCTCGGCCCCGCTGCCCCGCTTGACGGCGCGGTCGATGTTGTCGTTGGGGACCGAGGACTTCTTCGCCTTCTGGATGGCGTCGTAGAGCGTGGGGTTGCCCGTCGGGTCGCCACCACCCATCCGGGCGGCGACCTCGATGTTCTTGATGAGCTTGGCGAAGAGCTTGCCGCGCTTGGCGTCGATCGCCGCCTTCTTGTGCTTCGTCGTCGCCCACTTGGAGTGGCCGCTCATCTCAACTCCTCATTCGCCTGCTGCTGGCCGGACCTGAAGATCCTACTGACTCACCGGTCCGTCGAGGACGCCCGGGCGTCGTCGACGATCCCGAGGAAGAGCCGGTGGAGGCGCAGGTCGCGGGTAACCTCGGGGTGGAACGACGTCGCGAGGAGTCCACCCTGCCGGACGACGACCGGGCGCTCGGCCCCGGCGGCACGCACCGCGGCGAGGACCTCGACGGCGGGACCGGCCTCCTCGACCCAGGGGGCGCGGATGAAGACCGCCCGCACCGGGCCGTCGTCGAGCCCGGCGACCTCGAGGTCGTCCTCGAAGGAGTCGACCTGGCGGCCGAACGCGTTGCGCCGGACGGTGATGTCGAGCCCGCCGAGGGTCTCCTGGTCCGGCCGGCCGTCGAGGACCCGGTCGGCGAGCATGATCATCCCCGCGCACGACCCGTACACGGGCAACCCCGCGACGATCCGCTCCCGGAGCGGCGCCTGGAGCCCGAACGCCCGGACGAGCTTGTCCATCGTCGTCGACTCTCCCCCCGGGATGACGAGCGCGTCGACGGCCGCGACCTCCTCGGGCCGGCGGACGGGGACGGCGCTCGCCCCGCAGTCGGTGAGGGCGCGCAGGTGCTCCCGGAAGTCGCCCTGGACGGCGAGCACGCCGACGGTCGGTGCTGGGTCGCTCACAGCCCGAAGCGTAGGCGGCGCCGGGGGCGCGGATACCGTGGGGGCATGCCCACCGATGACCTCCGCCACCGGGCCGTCGTGCTCGACACCGCCCACGTCCACTCCGACCGGCGAGAGCAGTTCCTCCTCCCCGAGGGCGTCGTCTACCTCGACGGCAACTCGCTCGGTGCGCTCTCGCGGCAGGCCCGCGAGGTGACCCGGGACGTCGTCGAGCGCCAGTGGGGCGAGCAGCTCATCCGGGCGTGGAACGAGTCGGACTGGTGGGGGGCGCCCGAACGGGTCGGTGACCGCATCGCCGCCCTCGTCGGCGCGGCCCCCGGCGAGGTCGTCGTCACCGACTCGACGTCGGTCAACCTCTTCAAGGCCCTCGTCGCCGCCTCCCGGCTCCGCCCCGGCCGGAGCACCGTCCTCACCGACCCGGACTCGTTCCCGACCGACCTCTACCTCACCCGGTCGGTCGCCGACCTCCTCGGCCTCACCGTCGAGCTCGCCCGGGTCGAGGACGCGCCGGCACGGATCGCCGAGCTCGGCGGGTCCCTCTCCGTCATCTCCTACTCCCAGGTCGACTACCGGACCGGCGAGCTGTGGGACCTCGCCGCGCTGACCGAGGCCGCGCACGCGGTCGGGGCGCTCGCGTGCTGGGACCTCTGCCACTCCGCGGGGGTCACCCCGGTCGGGCTCACGACGGGGGGCGCCGACCTTTCCGTCGGCTGCGGGTACAAGTACCTCAGCGGCGGGCCCGGTGCGCCGGCGTTCATCCACGTCGCGTCCCGGCACCAGGCTGCGTTCGACACCCCGCTCCCGGGATGGCAGGGGCACGCCCACCCGTTCGCGATGGCCCCCGAGTACGAGCCGGCCGGGGGGATCACAAGGGCTCGGGCCGGGACCCCGCCGCTGCTCTCCCTGCTCGCGCTCGAGGGGGCGCTCGCGGCGTTCGACGGCCTCACCGTCGAGCAGGTCCGCGAGCGCTCGCTCTCGCTCACCGCGTTCTTCCTCGAGTGCGTCGACGCGCTCGGGCTCGACGTCGGCGTCCTCACCCCGCGCGAGGACGCCCGCCGTGGGTCGCAGGTCTCGCTCCGCCACCCCGAGGCCTACGCCGTCGTCCAGGCCCTCATCGCCCGCGGCGTCATCGGGGACTTCCGTGAGCCCGACATCGTCCGGCTCGGCTTCGCCCCGCTCTACCTCAGCCACGAGGACGTCCTCGACGCCGCCCGGAACCTCGAGGCCGTCCTCGAGACGGGCGAGTTCCGCCGCCCGGAGTTCGCGACCCGGCTCGCCGTCACCTGACCCGCTCGCGGCCCGGGAGGACCGGCGCCCAGGAGGACGGAGCGCGGGGCCCGCCTCCGGCGAGGAGACGGGCCGCCGCGGTTCGGCCGGTCCGGGGTCGGCGGGAGCGGGGTCCTACCAGCCGCGCTCGGCGAGCCGGTGGGGCTGCGGGATGTCGTCGACGTTGATGCCGACCATGGCCTCGCCCAGACCCCGCGACGCCTTGGCGAGGACGTCGGGGTCGTCGAAGAAGGTCGTCGCCCGGACGATCGCCTCGGCCCGCTGCGCGGGGTTGCCGGACTTGAAGATGCCGGACCCGACGAAGACGCCCTCGGCGCCGAGCTGCATCATCATCGCCGCGTCCGCGGGGGTCGCGATGCCGCCCGCGGTGAAGAGGACGACGGGGAGCTTGCCGGCCTCGGCGACCTCCTTGACGAGCTCGTAGGGGGCCTGGAGCTCCTTCGCGGCGACGTAGAGCTCGTCCTCGGGAAGGTTCTGGAGGTGGCGGATCTGCTGGCGGATCGCGCGCATGTGGGTCGTCGCGTTCGAGACGTCGCCGGTGCCGGCCTCGCCCTTGGAGCGGATCATCGCGGCGCCCTCGGTGATCCGCCGGAGGGCCTCGCCGAGGTTCGTCGCACCGCAGACGAAGGGGACGGTGAACGCCCACTTGTCGATGTGGTTCGCGTAGTCGGCGGGGGTGAGGACCTCGGACTCGTCGACGTAGTCGACCCCGAGGCTCTGGAGGACCTGCGCCTCGACGAAGTGCCCGATCCGGGCCTTGGCCATGACGGGGATCGAGACGGCCTCGATGATCGAGTCGATCATGTCGGGGTCGGACATCCGGGAGACGCCGCCCTGGGCGCGGATGTCCGCGGGGACCCGCTCGAGGGCCATGACGGCGACGGCGCCGGCGTCCTCGGCGATCCGGGCCTGCTCGGCCGTGACGACGTCCATGATGACGCCGCCCTTGAGCATCTCGGCCATCCCGCGCTTGACGCGGGCGGTGCCCGTGGTGTGGGGCTGCTCGGGGACCGGGGTGGACGTGGTGGCAGACATGACGGACCTGACCTCAGACGTGGTGACGGGTTTTCGCCCCCAGTGTAGGTCCGGGGCGTGGCGACCCCGGCATCGCCTGCGACACCGGCGGGGCGGCACCGACGGGTGCGCGTCCGCGGGGGCTCAGGCCCCGCGCAGGGCCGGGGGGAGCTCGTCGTCGAAGGCGACCTCCGGGGGGAGGTCGGCGTGGCCGGCGAGCCGGAAGGCCCGGACGACGGCCTTGCCCCGGACCCGCCGGACCTCGGCGACCGCCTCGTTGAGGAACCGTCGGGCGAGCTGGACCCGGAGCCCGGCCCCCTCGACCCGCCCGAGGGTCGCCGCCCCGAGGCCTCCCTCGTCGCGCAGCCGGCCGACGACGTCCTCGGTGAGGGCCAGTCGGAGCGCCTCGGTGAGCTCGGTCTCGACGACCTCGCGGCCCGCGAAGTGCTGGCCCTCGAGGAGGTCCTCGCCGCTGCGCTCGTTGTACCGCTCGAGGGACTCCGCCGCCGGTTCGGCGATGAGGAGGGCGCTCGCCGGGTCGAGGGTCCCGGAGTTCGCGAGCTCGATCGCGACCTCGGCCCTCCGGACGACCGAGGCGTCGAGCGCGGAGAGCGCCCCCTCGACCTTCGCGTGCAGCCGGTCCAGCCGCGCGGCACTGTACGAGAGGTACCAGGCCGCGCCGAGGACGACGGCGACGACGAGGACGACCCAGGTGACGATCTCCATCAGCGTTCCCTCTCCGAGGACCCCCGCACCCACCGGCCGACGACCCGGCCGACCTCCGCGGCGATCGGTAGCCCGGCGCGCCCGTACGTCACCGTCTCGTAGACGGCGAGGAGGTCCTGGACGACGACCGACCAGTCGAACACCCGGGCACGGGACCGGCCGGCGGCGCTGAGGACGCGCCGGGCGGCGGGGTCCTCGACGAGCCGGGTCATCTCCGCCGCGAGGTCGCCGCTGTCCCGCGCGGCGAACGTCGCCCCCGCCGGCTCGGCGCCGAGGACGTGGAGGAAGGCGGGGAGGTCGCTCGCGAGGACCGGTGCCCCCGCGGCCATGGCCTCGACGAGGACGATGCCGAAGCTCTCCCCCCCGGTGTGGGGGGCGACGTAGAGGTCGACGGACGCGAGCAGGGTGGCCTTGTCGGCGTCGCTCACGACGCCGAGGAACTCGCAGGCCGCGGCCGCCCGCTCGCTCATCCGGGCGCGGGCCGCGTCGGCGTCCCCCGGGCCGGCGACGAGGACGCGGGCGCCGGGGTGGTCGACGAGCACCCGGTCGAGGGCGGCGCCGAGGACGGGCAGGCCCTTGCGCGGCTCGTCGATCCGTCCGAGGAAGGCGAACGTCGGCCGCTCCGGGGTCCCCTGCCAGCGGGCGGCCGGCCGGGCGGCGGCGAAGCCGTCGACCTTGACCCCGTTGGGGATGACGACGGCGTCCCCGCCGAGGTGGCTCATCACCGTTCGCCGGGCCTCCTCGGAGACGGCGATCCGGGCGCTGATCTTCTCCAGCGACGGGCGCAGGAGGGGGTAGGCCGCCGACATCGCCCGGGAGCGGAGGTTGGAGGTGTGGAAGGTCGCGACGATCGGCCGGGTGGCGGCCCAGAGGGCGAGGATCGAGATGCTCGGCGTCACCGGCTCGTGGAGGTGGACGAGGTCGAAGTCCCCCTGCTCGAGCCACCGGCCGACCCGGGCTGCGGCGACCGGGCCGAAGTTCAGCCGGGCGACCGAGCCGTTGTACCGGACCGGCACCGCCCGCCCGCACGAGGTGACGTGCGGCGGGAGCGGCACGTCGTCGTCGGTGGGGGCGAGGATCTCGGCGTGGTGGCCATTCGCGTTGAGGTACTCCGCGAGGTCCCGGACATGGAACTGGACCCCGCCCGGGACGCCGAACGAGTAGGGGCACACGAGCCCGACCCTCATCCGGCGCCGCTCCCCGCCGGGGCGTCGCCGACGAAGACGCGCTGCATCATGTGCCAGTCCTCGGTGTGAGCCGTGATCGCCTCGCCGAGCCGGTCCGCGCACCCCTGGGTCATCACCTCGGCCCGCTCCCTCACCGTGCCCTCGGCGGGAACCTCGACCTCGGGGTGGATCGTCACGACGGTGCGCCAGCGCCCCCCGTCCCGGCGCTCGTACCGGACCGTGACCGGCAGGAGCGGTGCCCCCGCCCGGAGCGCGAGGACGGCGGGGCCCGCGGCCATCCGGGCCCGGTGGCCGCAGAGGTCGACGGTGACTCCGCGCGAGGTGAGGTCGCGGTCGGCGAGGAGCGGCATGACGACCGGCTCGGTGAGGTGCTCCTGGAGCTGCCCGAAGGGGTCCCGACCGCCGGTGAGCGGGAGGATCGTCAGCCCGAGCCGCTCCCGGAACGCGAGGAACTCGGCGAAGAGCTCCTCGGGGCGCAGCCGCTCGGCGACGGTGACGATGGGGCCGAGGTGCCGCCGCCCCCAGGCGCCGGCGAGGTCCCAGTTGCCCATGTGGCCCAGGAAGCAGACGACCGGCCGGCCGGCGGCGAGGTGGGCGCGCATGGCCTCTCCCCCGAGAAGCTCGACCGAGGCGTCGACCTCGGCCTCCGACATCGCCGGGAGGCGGAACGCCTCGCAGAAGTACCGGAGGTAGGAGCGCATCCCGGCGCGGACGAGGGCGTCGAGACCGGCGGCGTCGAGCTCGGGCCGCACCCGGGCGTAGTTCCCCCGGAGCCGCTGGACCGCGCGGCCGCCGCGGGCGACGACGCGGTCGGCGGCCCGGTCGAAGAGCCGGTACGCCGTCGGCGCGGGCAGCCGTCGGACGAGGGCCCACCCGGCCCGGTAGCCGGCGAGGACGACGGCGTCGGCGGCCCGGCTCACGCGACCTCGGCGAGGGCCTGCCGGCGGACGGTGAGCATCCGCTGGAGCACGGTGACGAAGCTCGCGACGGCGAGGAGGACGAGGACGACGGCGAGGATGACCTCGGGGAGCCCGAGGCCGACGAGCCCGGTCGTCACGAGCACGGCGGTGAGCCGGTCGGCGCGCTCGGCGATCCCGACGTTCGCCGTCATCCCGAGCCCCTCGGCACGGGCCTTGGCGTACGAGACGACGCTGCCGAGGATGAGGCAGGCGAGCGCGAGGGCGGCCATGAACGCGTTGGCGCCGTTGCCGGCGTACCAGAGGACGAGGCCCCCGAAGATCGCGGCGTCCCCGATCCGGTCGAGCGTCGAGTCGAGGTAGGCGCCCCACCGGCTCGAGCGCTCCGACATCCGGGCCATCGTCCCGTCGATCATGTCGGAGAAGACGAAGCACCCGATGACGATGGTCCCCCAGAAGAACTCCTGGCGGGGGTAGAACGCGAGCGCCCCGGTGCACACCCCGAGGGTGCCGATGATCGTCACGACGTCGGGACTGACCCCGAGGCGGAGGAGGAGCCGGGCCACGGGGCTGAACACCTTGGTGAAGAAGGCGCGCGCATAACGATTGAGCATGGTGGGCCCCAGCGTACTGAGCGCGGCCCGCGAGCCCGGGAGGCGTGCCGGTGCGGACCCCGGCGGGACGGCGCCCGGCAGTGGCCTCCGTCGACCGGGACCCTCCCCGGGAGGCCGCGCCGGCGGCGGTCAGGACGCCGGCGACGCCTCCGGCCACGCCTCGACGAGCGAGCGTCGGACGTCCTCGAGGAGCATCGGGAGAGCCTTGGTCCGCCCGACGATCGGGAGGAAGTTCGCGTCGCCGCCCCACCGGGGGACGATGTGCTGGTGGAGGTGGGCGGCGACGCCGGCGCCGGCGACATCGCCCTGGTTCATCCCGATGTTGTACCCGTGCGGGGCCGACGAGGCTTCGAGCGCCCGGATGCTCCCCTTGGTCAGCGCGGTGTACTCGGCCGTCTCCTCGTCGGTGAGGTCGAGGTAGCGCGAGACGTGCCGGTAGGGGCAGACGAGGACGTGGCCGGGGTTGTAGGGGAAGAGGTTCATGACGACGTAGCAGTGCTCGCCGCGGTGGACGACGAGCCCGGTCTCGTCGTCCTTCGCCGGTGCGGCGCAGAACGGGCAGCCCTCGCCCGCCTCGCGGCTCGGACGGTCGGCGGCGATGTAGGCCATCCGGTGCGGGGTCCACAGCCGCTCGTACCCGTCGGAGACGCCGGCGAAGTCGCCGGCGGCCTCCGCTCCGGAGCAGGAGGCGTCGGCGGGCACGTGCGGGCTCTCGGCGGTCTCCTCGGACATGGGCCCGATCCTACGCACGGCGGCCTGGCCCCTCCCCGTCCGCGTCAGCCGGGCAGCGGGCGGGTCATCGCCCGGGGCCCCACGGCGACGAACCCGGCCCGGGCGTAGAGCGTTCGGGCCGCGGGGACGGCGGTGAGGTCGACCCGGGTGAACCGCTCCCGCCGGGCCCAGGCGACCGCCTCCCGGAGCAGCCGCTCCCCGAGCCCCTCGCCGCGGCGGTCGGTGCTGACGAACACGAGGCTGACGTGGAGCCACGGGCGTCCGGTCCCGTCGAGCCGGGGCAGGCTGTCGACGACGTCGCCGTGCACGACTCCGACGGGGCGCCCGTCCGGGTCCTCGGCGACCCAGGTCCGCCGCCGGCCCCGCCCCCGCAGCCACGCGTCGGCGACCTCGTCGAGGTACCCCACCCGCGGAGGTGCGCCGAGCTCGCGGCCGTGCTGGAGGTGGAGGGCGGCGACGCCGAGGGCGTCGCGCTCCTCGGCCGGCCGGACCGTCGTCCCCTCCACCGCGGTCAGACCTGAAGGTGACGCTCGATCGCGTCGACGACCTCGGCGACGGCGTCGTCGACGGGGACCCCGTTCTTCTGCTCGCCGTCGCGGTAGCGGAACGACACCGCCTCGGCGGTCCGGTCCTCCTCGCCGGCGATGAGGACGAACGGGACCTTGGCCTTGCTCGCGTTGCGGATCTTCTTCGGGAACCGGTCGTCGCTCGTGTCGACCTCGACCCGGACCCCCCGCTCGCGCAGCCGGGCCGCGACGTCCTCGAGGTACCCGACGTACTCGTCGGCGACGGGGACGCCAAGCACCTGGACGGGTGCGAGCCACGGGGGGAACGCACCGGCGTAGTGCTCGACGAGGACGCCGAGGAACCGCTCGATCGAGCCGAACTTCGCCGAGTGGATCATCACCGGGCGCTGGCGGGAGCCGTCGGCCGCCTGGTACTCGAGCCCGAACCGCTCGGGCTGGTTGAAGTCGTACTGGATCGTCGACATCTGCCACGTCCGCCCGATGGCGTCGCGGGCCTGGACGGAGATCTTCGGGCCGTAGAACGCGGCCCCGCCCGGGTCAGGGACGAGCTCGAGCCCGGTCTCGACGGCGGCCTGCTCGAGGATCGCCGTCGCCCCGGCCCAGTCCTCGGGGGAGCCGATGAACTTCTCCGAGGTCTCGTCCCTGGTCGAGAGCTCGAGGTAGAAGTCGTCGAGCCCGTAGTCGCGCAGCAGCCCGAGGACGAAGCCGAGGAGCTTCGTGATCTCCGAGGGCGCCTGCTCGGGGGTGCAGTACGTGTGCGAGTCGTCCTGGGTCATCCCTCGCACGCGGGTGAGGCCGTGGACGACGCCGGACTTCTCGAACCGGTAGACCGACCCGAACTCGAACAGCCGCATGGGGAGGTCCCGGTAGGAGCGCCCCCGCGCGCGGTAGACGAGGTTGTGCATCGGGCAGTTCATCGCCTTGAGGTAGTAGCTGCTGCCCTCCACGTCCATCGGGGGGAACATCGTGTCCGCGTAGTACGGGAGGTGGCCGGAGGTCTCGAACAGCGCCCCCTTGGTGATGTGCGGGCTGTTGACGAACTCGAAGCCCTCGTCGATGTGCCGCTGGCGGGAGTAGTCCTCCATCTCCCGGCGGATGACACCGCCCCTGGGGTGGAAGACGGGCAGCCCCGAGCCGAGCTCCTCGGGGAAGGAGAAGAGGTCGAGCTCGGCGCCGATCCGGCGGTGGTCGCGGCGCTCGGCCTCGGCGAGCCGCTCGAGGTGGGCCTTGAGGTCGTCCTTGCTCGGCCACGCGGTCCCGTAGACCCGCTGGAGCTGCGGGTTGGCCTCCGACCCGCGCCAGTAGGCCGCGGCGCTCCGCATGAGCTTGAAGGCGTTGCCGAGGACCTTCGTCGTCGGGACGTGCGGCCCCCGGCAGAGGTCACCCCACGCGCGCTCGCCGTCTCTGCGGACGTTGTCGTACATCGTCAGCTGGGCGCCGCCGACCTCGACCGAGGCGCCCTCGACGTCCCCGGCGGCGTCCGCGCCACCCTTGAGCCCGATGAGCTCGAGCTTGTACGGCTCGTCGGCGAGCTCGGCGCGGGCGGCGTCGTCCCCGACCTCGCGCCGGACGAAGCGCTGGCCCTCGTTGACGATCCGCTGCATGACCTTCTCGAGCCGCTTGAGGTCCTCGGGGGTGAACGGCTCGTCGACGTCGAAGTCGTAGTAGAAGCCGTCCCGGACCGGCGGGCCGATGCCGAGCCGGGC
Organism: uncultured Actinomycetota bacterium; assembly: GCA_963783735.1. Taxonomy (GTDB): domain Bacteria; phylum Actinomycetota; class Actinomycetes; order Actinomycetales; family Dermatophilaceae; genus CAWDAQ01. The sequence goes on from CAWAOO010000007.1 coordinate 314,741, forward strand.
ACTCGGGTGGAGCTCCTGGACGGCCTGGGCGAGGACGTGCGCCGCGGAGTGCCGGAGGACGTCGAGCCCGTCCTGCTCGTGGACGGTCACCGGCTCGACGCTGTCACCGTCGACGAGGACGTGCGCCAGGTCGCGCAGCTCGCCGTTCACCCGGGCGACGACGACGGAGCGGTCGGCCTCGAAGAGCTCGCCGGCGGTCGTCTGCCGGTCCACGGCTCGCTCGCTTCCGGCGACGTGGACGGTGATCTCGGCAGGCACGGGCAGCGCTCCTGGGGTCAGTGGTCCGCCGGGCGGGCGCGCGGCGGGTGGCAGGCCCGATGGTATCGGGCGGCGCCCGGCCGCCTCACCGGAGTTCCCGACGCCCCTCACCCGGCGCCGCTCCACCCGGCGCCGCCCCGTCCGCGCGGATGGTCGCCGTCACGCAGACTCCGCGGACGCAGAGGGGGTGTGGGTGAGGACGAGGTGCGTCGTCGCCGGGTGCCCGGTCGCCCGGAGGCCGGCGATGGTGCGTCCCTCCCCCGCCCGGACGACGAGGTCGACGTCGCCGGGGAGGAGCACGGGCTTGCGGAACCACACGTGCGAGGTCCCGGGCCCGGCGACTGCGGGACCGAGCGCCGCGAGTGTGCGGGCGTAGGTCCACATCCCGTGTGCGATCGCCCGGGGAAAGCCCAGGGCACGAGCCGTGACCGGGCTGAGGTGGATGGGGTTGACGTCCCCCGAGACGGCCGCGTACCGCCGTCCGAGGTCGCGCGGAAGGTGCCACCGCGCCGCGGCGGGACCGGCGGGGAGCTCCGGCGCCTCCTCGCCCGGGGCCGCGCCGCCCCGCTCACCGCCCGGTGCGCTGCCGAGGGCCCCGTCCGTCCCGCCGCGGGCGAGGTAGGTGCTGCGCCCCTCCCACACCCGGACGCCGTCGACGTCGACCTCGGTGACGACGTCGACGGTGCGTCCGCGGGGGTGGGCCCGGAGGTCGCGCGCGGAGACGGTGACCTCGAGCTCGTCCGTGCTCGAGAGCGCTCGGTGGACGACGACGGCGTTCTCGACGTGGACGAGCCCGGGCAGCGGCAGCGGGAAGGTCCGGCGCGCCATGAGCTCGACCTGGAGGGGGAACCCGACGACGTGCGGCCACGTCGACGGGAGCACGTCGGAGACGGCGAGCCCGGTGAGCCGCTGGTAGGCCGTGAGGCGCTCCCGGTCCGCGGCGCCGGTGGTGAGCCGGAGCCGGGTCCGCGGGAGCTCGCCCCCGCCCCGGCGGGCGAGGACGGAGGTGGCCACGGACCGGAGGAGGACCGGGCCGATCCGGGGCGAGCGGACGAGTCGCTCGAGTCGCTCGAGTCGCTCAAGTCGCTCCGGGGCGGCGTCCACGTCAGGCCCCGAGGAGGCTCTGGCCGCAGACGCGGACGACGTTGCCCGTGACCGGGAGGCTCGCCCCCCAGGCGAGCCAGCCGATGGTCTCGGCGACGTCCACCGGCAGGCCGCCCTGGGCGAGGGAGCTGAGCCGGCGCCCGACCTCGCGGGTGGCGAACGGCATCCTTGCCGTCATCTCCGTCTCGATGAACCCGGGCGCGACGGCGTTGACGGTGATCCCCCGCTCCCGGAGCCCCGCGTCGGCGCCGAGTGCGCCGACGAGCCCGATGATCCCGGCCTTCGAGGCTCCGTAGCTGCTCTGTCCCCGGTTCCCGGCGATCCCGGCGACCGAGGCGACGCAGACGACGCGGCCACCGTCGCGGACACCGTCCTCGCCGAGGAGGGTCTCGTTCATCCGCAGGACCGACCCGAGGTTGACGTCGAGGACCGTCTGCCACCGCTCGGCGTCGGTGTTCGCGAGCAGCCGGTCCCGGGTGATCCCGGCGTTGTGGACGACGACGTCGAGCCCGTCGTGCCGGGCGGCGGCATGCTCGAGGATGCGGCGACCCGCGTCCGGCGCGGTGACGTCCACCTGGAGGGCGGTGCCGCGGACCCGGTTGGCGACCTCGGCGAGCGGACCTCCGGCGGCCGGGACGTCGACGCAGACGACCCGTGCGCCGTCCCGGGCGAGGGTGGCGGCGACGGACGCGCCGATGCCTCGCGCGGCCCCCGTGACGACGGCGACCCGCCCGGCCATCGGGCTCTCCCAGTCCTCCGGCGGGGCCGGAGCGTCGTCGGCGGTGAGCCGGACGACCTGGCCGGAGACGTACGCCGACCGGCCCGAGAGGAGGAACCGGATGGTCGCGTCGACCGCCGGCTCCGCCCCGGCCGGGACGAGGACGAGGTTCGCCGTCCCACCGGCCCGCATCTCCTTGGCGACCGACCGGGTGGCACCCTCGAGCGCCCGGCGTGTCGCGGCGAGCGCGGCATCCGTGCCGGCGTCCTCGGGCGGGCGTCCGAGGACGACGACCCGTCCGGCCGCGCCGAGCGTCCGCAGCGCCGGGGACAGGGTCGCCCGCAGGGTCTCGAGGTCGGCCGGCTCCGTCGCCGTCGTGAGGTCGACGACGACCCCCGCCACCGACGTCGAGGGCAGCGCCGCCAGCGTCACCCCCCAGCCGGGGAGGACGTGGCGCAGGTGGGCGGCGACCGGCGCGTCCCCGTGGCCGGCGAGGAGGACGGCACCGGGCAGGAGGGGGTTGCCGGGGTGGTGGCGCCGGAGGGTGGCCGGCCGCGGCAGTCCGAGGGCGGACGCGAGACGCGAGCCGAGCCGGGTGCCGACGACGTCGGCGTAGGTGTCGGGCATGCGGGGTCCTTTCGGTGGGTGCGAGGGCGAGGCCGGGACGCGGACGGTCGGGTCGGCGCCCGGGCCGCGGGGGTCCGGGGGCCGGCGGTCCTCACGCGGCCTCGAGGACGGCGACGACGCCCTGCCCCCCGGCGGCGCAGACCGAGACGAGCCCCCGGGCGCCGCTCCCCCGCTCGTGCAGCGCGGCGGCGAGCGAGGCGATGATCCGCCCCCCGGTGGCGGCGAACGGGTGACCGGCCGCGAGCGAGGACCCGTTGACGTTGAGCCGGTCCCGGTCGAGCGCGCCGACCGGACGGACGAGGCCGAGGCGGTCGGCGCAGAACCCCTCGTCCTCCCATGCGGCCAGCGTCGCGAGCACGGTCGCGGCGAACGCCTCGTGGATCTCGACGAGCTCGAAGTCCTGCAGCCGCATCCCGACCCGCTCGAGGAGGCGCGGGAGGGCGTACACCGGCGCCATGAGGAGTCCCTCGTCGCCACGAACGTAGTCGACGGCGGCGGTCTCGGCGTCGACGAGGTAGGCGAGCGGCCGGAGCCCGCGCTCGGCCGCCCACGCGTCGCTCCCGAGGAGGACGACCGAGGCACCGTCGCTGAGGGGGGTCGAGTTGCCGGCGGTCATCGTCGCGTGCGCCCCGCGGCCGAAGACGGGTTGGAGCCGGGCGAGCTGGTCCATCGTCGAGTCCGGCCGGAGGTTCTCGTCGCGGCTCAGCCCGAGGTAGGACGTCATGAGGTCGTCGAAGAAGCCACGGTCGTACGCGGCGGCGAGGTGCCGGTGGCTGAGCATGGCGAGCTCGTCCTGGTCCTGCCGGGTCACGCCCCACCGCTGCGCCGTCTGGGCCATGTGCTCGCCCATCGACAGGCCCGTCCTGGGCTCGGCGTTCGCCGGCGTCTCCGGGACGACGTGGCCGGGCCGGAGGCCGGCGAGCGCGGCGACCCGCTGCCCGGTCGAGCGCCCCCTGGCCGCCTTGAGGAGAGCCCGGCGCAGGCCCTCGTTGACGGCGAGCGGGGCGTCCGAGGCGCTGTCCGCACCCCCCGCCACCCCCGAGTCGACCTGGCCGAGGGCGATCTTGTTCGCGACGAGGACGGCGGCCTCGAGCCCGGTGGCGCACGCCTGCTGGACGTCGTACCCGGGGGTCGTGGCGGCGAGGCTCGAGCCGAGGACGGCCTCACGGGTGAGGTTGAAGTCCCGGCTGTGCTTGACGACGGCGCCGGCGGCGACCTCGCCGAGACGCTCCCCGGCGAGGCCGAACCGGGCGACGAGCCCCTCGAGGGCCGCGGTGAGCATGTCCTGGTTCGACGCCTCGGCGTACGCGCCGAACTGGCGGGCGAAGGGGAGTCGGTTGCCGCCGAGGACGGCGGCTCGACGGGGCGCGGCGGCGGGCACGGGACTCTCCTTGCGGACGCGACGACGGGGAGGGCCGCGGCTCGTCCGCGGCGGGGCGCGGACGAGCGCTCCCACTAACCGGTACGGACGGTAGCAGGTACATTCCGTACCTGCTAGCGTCGGCGGCTGTGAGCGCGACCACGGACGGGCGGAACACCCGCTGGGAGGAGCACCGGAGGGAGCGGCGCAAGGCGCTCGTCGAGGGCGCGCTGGACGCCATCCGGACGCACGGGCCCCGGGTCGGGATGGACGAGATCGCCACCGCGGCGGGGACGTCGAAGACCGTGTTCTACCGGCACTTCGCCGATCGGGCCGGACTCCACCGGGCGGTCGCCGAGCGGGTCGACCGGATCGTCCTGCGTGACCTGGCCCGGGCTCTCGGCGCGGCGACGGCCGGGATCGAGGACGACCGCGGCGGGCAGGTGGCAGAGGGCGAGGCCCCTCGAGGGGTTCGCCCGGCGGTCGGCGACGACGCGGGGACGGACGTGGGGGCCGATCCGCGGCGGCTCATCGAGGCCGCGGTCGGGGCCTACCTCGCCCTCGTCGAGCGGGACCCCGAGGTCTACCGGTTCGTCGTCGCCGCGCCGCTCCTCCACCGGGGTGAGCTCGACGAGACCGGGGACCCCGCGGGTGCCGTCAGCGGGCACGTCGCCGAGCAGGTCGCCGGTCTCGTCCGCGACGCCCTCGTCGCCGCCGGGCGGGACCCGGGGCCGGCCCGGGCCTGGGGGCACGGTCTCGTCGGCCTCGTCCGCGCCGCCGCGGACGCGTGGCTCGTCACGGGGCTCCCGAGCACGGCCCCGGGCGAGCCCGCCGGCGCGAGGATGACCCGGGAGGAGCTCACGACGGCCCTGACGACGCTTGCGTGGCAGGGGCTCTCGGCCGCGTGGTCGGGCGGCGAGGACCGGGCAGCAGGGGCGGGCTGACGCGGTCGCCCCGGCGCGTCAACGACCGGGACGGGCCGCTCGCCCGGTACGACGCTCCCCGCGCGCTGGGGTCACCGTCGAGGGTGAACCTTCCGAACCGCTCTTCGAGCGACGATGCTCGCGCCGGGCCTGACGGACGAGCGCGGAGACCCGGGTGAGGGCCGCGTCGCTCAGGTTCCCTCCCCTGTGCTGTGCTGACCCCCACCGGGGCGCGGTGGAGGCCACACCGTCGCATGACGGCGCGTCGTGGACCCAGCGCCCGTGAGGCCGCTCAGTGGCCTGGACTCTCCCACACGGCCGACCTCGGCCCGGACCGCGCTGGCGAGCGAGCACGTCCCCGTCCCGGAGCAGACTCGACGGCCGGTGCTCGTACGCAGGCCCGAACACGCGCACGTCGTCCGGACGGGCGTGGCGGGGTTCACCTGCGGGCTGACGCGGGTCGAGGCGCGGGCGTCAGCCCTGACGCCGCACCGCCCCGTCGTCCTCGACGACCCAGAGCGGGTTGTGGGCAACCTCCCACGGGTGGCCGTCGGGGTCGAGGAACACGCCGGAGTACCCGCCCCAGAAGGTCGGCGCGGCGGGACGTCCGATCGTCGCACCGGCCTCCTCGGCCTCGGCGAGGACGGCGTCGACCTCCTCGGGGCTGCGGACGTTGTGGGCGAGGGCGATCCCGCCCCAGCCCCCGTCGTCCTCGACGACGCTGTCCTCGGCGAGCTCGTCCCGGTCCCAGAGGGCGAGCACCATCCCCCCGCAGCTGAAGAACACGACGTCCCCGCCCTCGTCGTCGTCGCTCACCCACCCGAGGTCCTCGTAGAACGTCCGGGCGCGGGTGAGGTCGTTGACGCCGAGGGTGACGAGGCTGACGCGCTGCTCCATGGCGGGCAGGCTACCTTCCGAAGGTGACGGAGACCGCGTCCCCGACGCGGACCGTCCCGGGGGTGCGGACGTCGGCGTACACCCCGGGACAGGTCCCGGCCACCGACCGGACGTCGAGGGCGATCTCACCCACGCGGAGGACGCGCCCGACGCTCGCCGCGAGCTCGGCGGCGGTGAGGTCGAGGACGAGGTTGGCCCGGACGTCCGCCGACTCCTCGGCGGCGACGACGTGGACGGCGGCCTTCTTGCGCCGGTTGCCGTCGAGGCCGCCGGGTCCGACGACGCACTCGGAGAGCGCGCGGCCGGGGCGGCCCCTCTCGGGATGGACCTCGATGTGGGTGAGCGCGTGGGTGGGCTCGGCCATGGCCGTCACGCTAGCGCGTCGTCACGAGCACGGAGCCGAGGCCAGGCCGCAGGGCCGAGCGGTGATGCCGCACACCGGCGGGGCACCGGACCCGCTCGACGGCCCCCTGAACGCTCAGCCGGCCCAGGCCGTCGACCGCGTTCGCCGCCGGCAGGTCGGGCCGACCTACCCCGCGGGTGCCCGACCCGCGGCGCGCTCGCGCAGCGCGGCGGCCAGCACGGCGACGTCGGGCACCCCGCCACGTCCACCTGCGGCCCGCAGATAGACCCGGCACGCCACGGCAGCGGGCGCGGACGCCGGGAGCAGGTCGCGGCCGTCGACGAAGAACGACGGGGAGCCGACGAAGCCGACCCGGGCGGCCTCCTCGTCCTCGGCAATGACGGTCACGCGGACCTCGGCGCCGCCGAGGCCGGCCATCGTGAGCGCCTCTCGGGCCACCCCCAGCGCAGGGTCCCGGTGCGGGCAGTCCGGGACGAGCAGCACCTCCACGACGAGGTCACCCATCGCCGCCTCCTCCCCCGATGATCGTGTCGTCTCGCATTCTCGCGTCCCAGCCTCGTGTCCCACTGCAGTGTCCCCGTGCCGTGGTCATTCTGCGGCGCCGTCATCGCAGGGACCCCACGGGCGACGACGTCGGGGCGGCCGCCCGCAGGGGCGCCCACCCAGCGAGAGGTGCCGCGACCAGCGCGCGGCCACGCCGCCGCGAAACGTGTCAAGAGCAGGGTCGGGCTCGGGCGGCCTCAGCATGACGTCCATGATTCCAGTCTTGGCTTTCGGACGTCCGGATCTGCCGCCTGGAGGGCGAACGCCCCCATGCCGCTGACGGTGCGCTCCCGCCCGGTCGGTCCTGCACTGCAGCCCGGAGCAGGATCAGGATCGCCGTCATGTCTGATCGGCGTGTCCTTGGGTGCCCCACGGAGTCGTCCGTCGCGGCCCTGATCTACCCACGCGGAACGAAGATCACGTCGGTGCTGTCGGTCGACGAGGCAGGCCAGCGAACAGTGCAGATGATCCGGCCCCAGCCCAAGCCCGACGCCCACGCAACGTCCGGAGGAACTGCCGCGTGGAGGGCGCACGCCCGGATCTGCCACGTGGCGTGAACACGCTCGCCACTCGACCGCGTCGTGGGGACCACAAAGACCGTCATCGTGGTGCAGCACCACACCGAGGACCTGCCCCACCCGTGGCGCCCGAACTGCGCCCCGGACTTCGCCGCCGTCCTCGCCGTCCTCCCCGTCCTCCCCGTCCTCCCCGAGCGGCTCGACTCCGGGCGCGTGTACGACCGCGACCTCCCCATCCTGGTCCCCGCCGTCACAGCCGTCGTCGACGCCCTCATCCGCCGCGACACAGCCCGGCGCCGACGCTGACCCCTCGCGCCGGACGGTCCGAAGCCAGCGAGACCATCCGACACGTATCCGGCACGCGCGGTGCGCCCTAGCAGCCCGAAAACCGCGTTTCCGCGGGTCAGAGTATGTGGAGCAGTGGTGGACGTGAAGGGACTCGAACCCCTGACCTCTCGCGTGTGAAGCGAGCGCTCTAACCAGCTGAGCTACACGTCCGTGCTCGACGGCCTGCCGAGGATACCCGGACCCTCCCGGGGCGCGAAATCCGCCGGCCGTGCACGTCGCGGGTCACCCGCCGGCGAGGCGGAGCAGGCCCTCGGCACCCTCGCCCACCGAGACCGGGAGCCCGAAGGTCCGGACGACGAGCCAGGCGCCGACGGCGACAGCGACGAGGGTTCCGGCGGCGATGGCGGCCTTGGCCCCGCGCGAGCGGGACTGGACCCAGACGTTCCACGTGTGGAGCCGTCGTCGCACCCAGGTGAGCAGCCGGTGGGCCCGGTCGAACTCCGAGGACCAGATCGCGATCCCGAAGATGACGATGAGCCACCCAGGACCGGGGAGCGGGACGAGGAGGAGGCCGAGGACGACGACGAGGAGCCCGAGCACGAAGACCGAGACCCGGTAGGCCGCCCGGGTCGCGCGCCGAGCGCGGAGCCCGCGCCGCCACGACCGCGGGTCGTACCGTCGCCACGTCGGGACGTCGACGCTCCCGTCACCGCCCGGGCCGGGGACACCCGGACAACCGCCGCCCGGTCCCGGAGCGTCCGAACGGCCACGGACCGGGCGGGCGCTCACGGGTCGCACCCGTCGACGGACCGGCACGCGAAGACCGCGGCTGCCCTCGTGGTGAGCGGCCCCGGCGCGGGGAGGTCCCGGTCGTCGACCGCGCGGACGGCGAGGACGTCCTTCGTCGACGAGGTGAGGAAGACCTCCTCGGCACGGGCGAGGACGCCGACGGGAAGGTCCTCCTCGACGACGGGCACGCCCTCCTCCCGGCACCACTTGAGGACGAGCTCACGGGTGACGCCGGCGAGGCAGCCGGAGGCGAGGGGCGGCGTCCGGAGCACCCCGCCGAGCGCGACGAAGACGTTGCTCCCGCTCCCCTCGCAGAGCTCACCGCGGGTGTTGGCGAAGAGCGCCTCGTCGGCCCCTCGAGCCCGGGCGTGCGCAAGGGCGACGACGTTGTCGGCGTACGACGTCGTCTTCGCGCCGACCGTCGGTGCCCGTTCGTTGCGCACCCACGGGACGAGGCTCGCCGTGCCCGACTCGGGCGGGCGAGGCTGCGGGGCGGCGGTGACGATGTACGTCAGCGGGGCGCCCACGCGCCCGGACCCGGGCGGGGCCGTGCCCGCGGTGACGGTGTACCGGAGCCGGCCGAAGCCGAGCGGGCCGCCGGCGGCGAGGACCGCCTCGACGCCGGCGTCGATGACGTCGTGGTCCGCGGTCGGCAGGCCGAGAGTGGCGAGCGAGCGGTCGAGACGGCGGGCGTGCCGGCGTCGGGCGAAGACGACACCGTCCTCGACCTTGCACGTCTCGAACGCCCCGTCGCCGACCGTGATGCCGTGGTCGAGCGCCGAGACAGACGGCTGCTCGGGCGCGACGAGCCGCCCGTCGACCCAGACGTGGACCGTGTCGCTCATGCCGTCAGCCTTCCAGACGCGAGACCGACGAGCCGTCCGGCCTTGAGCTCGGTCTCCTCCCACTCCGCCTCGGGATCCGACCCCCACGTGATGCCGGCGCCGGACCCGAAGCGCACCCACCGTCGACCGGTGGTGTCCTTCTCCGCCCAGAACGTCCGGATGCCCACCGCGAGTTCCGCGCGACCGACGTCGGCGTCGACCCAGCCCACGGCACCGCAGTACGGGCCCCGCGGCACGGGCTCGAGGTCGGCGATCGTCGCGAGGGCGCTCGACTTCGGCGCGCCGGAGACCGAGCCCGGAGGGAATGTCGCCCGGAGGATCTCCCCCCAGCCGGTGCCGGGTCGGAGGCGTCCGGCGACGTCGCTGACGAGGTGGACGAGACCCGGATGGTGCTCCCGGCGGCAGAGCCGTTCGGTGACGACGGACCCGGGGACGCACACGCGGGACAGGTCGTTGCGGACGAGGTCGGTGATCATGACGTTCTCGGCGTGGTCCTTGGCGAGCATCGCGGCCCCGGGCCGCGACGTTCCCTTGATGGGTCGGGTGAGGACGCGCTCGCCGTCCCGGACGAGGTACGCCTCGGGGGAGGCGCTGACGACGTCGAGCCCCGTGCTCGGGACGTGGACGGTCGCCGCGTAGGGCGCGGGGTTCCCGCGGGCGAGGACGTCGGCGAGCGCGGGGAGGTGCGCGGCAGTCCGGAGCGGGTGGGAGAGGACGCGGCAGAGGTTGACCTGGTACACCGCCCCGGCGGCGACGCGCGCCCGCACCTCGCGGACGCCGTCGACGTACGCCGCCCGGTCGAGGCTCGAGTGCCACTCCCCGGACAGCGGCGTCCACGGGGGCCGCGGGATGCGCGGGGGCGTGCGGGACCGGGTCCCGAACCGGACCGCTGACACTCTCCCCTCGAAGGTGACGACGACCGCCCAGAAGCCCGCCGTCATCGCGTCGGGATCGTCGGTGACGTCGAGGACCCCCCACGACCAGGTCCGTCCGAACCGCGCGAGGTCCACGGGACACGATCCTATGCCGGGCGGCAGCGGCCCCGGCTCCCTCAGGACCTTTTCCCCTACTGCGCAGGTCAGCAGGCGCGGAGGCTCGTGAGGGCGGCCCTGACCGAGCCGCCGGAGAGGAGCACCGTGATGAGGACGAGCGCGTCATGACAACGAACGAGGGCGCCCGGCCGGTCGTCGTCGGGGTGGACGGCTCCCCGTCGAGCGACCATGCCCTCGACTGGGCGGTTGCCGAGTCGAGCCGGCGGGGGCTGCCGTTGCGGGTCGTCCACGCCCGGGGGATCCCGTTCGGGGACCCGAGGCTGCTCGCCGCGTACACCGACCCCGACCCGGGGCTCAGCTCGGTCGCCCGCTCCGCCCTCGCCCGGGTCGTGAGCCTCGCGCCGGACGTCGACGTCGAGGCCGTGTCACCCGCGACGACGCCCGCTCGGGCCCTCCTCGAGCACGCCCACGGTGCCGACACCCTCGTCGTCGGCGCCCGGGGCCACCGGATCCTCCCCGCAAGCCTCCTCGGGTCGACGAGCACCCAGGTGAGCACGCACGCGCGGTGCCCGGTCGTCGTCGTCCGGGCGCCCGCACCGCCCCCGGGGCGCAGCCCGCACGTCGTCGTCGGGGTCGACGGCTCGACCTCGTCGGCGGACGCGATCGAGTACGCCTTCGAGGAGGCGTCGTCCCGCGGGGCGCTGCTCACGGCAGTTCATGCGTCGTGGTTCCTCGTCTCGGAGTGGGGGTCGCCGTCGTCCGGGATGACCGACCTCGAGGCCGCCGTCCGCGAGCGGGAACGGCAGCTCGCCGCCGACTCGCTCACCCCGGCCCGGGAACGGCACCCCGACGTCGAGGTCCGCGAGGTCGGGGTCGCCGCCCACCCGGTCGAGGCGCTGGCCTCGGCGTCCGATGGGGCTGACCTCCTCGTCGTCGGCAGCCGGGGGCGCGGCGGCTTCACCGGGCTCCTCCTCGGCTCCGTCGGGCAGGGGCTCCTCCACTCGAGCCACTGCCCCGTGGCCATCGTCCACCCCCGGGCGAGGGGACGCCAGGACCCTCTCCGCGCCGAGAGCGGCGCTGCCTCGGCCGGCTGAGACGGCTCACAGCCCCCGGCCGCTGAGGCGGCTCCCTTGGTGGGCGGGGTCGCCTCCACGCGCGCCGACGCGCCCTCCACCACCGGCCAGGCCGGTGGGGACGGCGTCGGTGGACCCGCTCAGACGGCGGTGACGCTGCCCGGGGTGAGGGAGCCGGCGAGCCGGGTCGTCGACCGGGCCGGGATGCGAACCCGTCCCGGCGGGACGACCATGACGTCGCACGGCAGGACGTCGAGGACGTGCCGGGCGACCGACTCCTCGACGAGACCGGCGAGCCGGCCTCCCCCACGCGTCCCGACGACGAGGAGGTCGTGGTGGCGGGTCTCCCCGACGAGGGCGCTCACGGGGTGGCCGCGGGTGACGACGACCCGGACGGGGACGTCCCGGCTCTCCGGCACGGCGCGGACCGTCTCCCACGTGCGCTCCCACCCGAGCTGGGAGTCCGGTCCACGGGACACCGCGGCGCTCACGGCGACGTGGACGACGACGAGCCCCGTCCCGTGGAGCGCGGCCTCACGGGCCGCGAGGGTGACGAGCCCGAGGTCCTCGGTCCCTCCACGGACGGCGACGAGCACGCCCGGCGGCCGGCCGGGCGCGACCTCCGGGCTCCGGTCGACGCGCGGGACGAGGACCGGGCAGGTCACGGCGCGGGCGAGGTCGGCGCTCGTCGAGCCGATCGAGAACGCCGTCTGGCCGTGCGACCCGTGGCCCCCGAGGACGAGGAGCTCGGCGGTCGAGGCGAGGTCCCCGAGCGCGGGGGCGTCCGCCCCGGCCGAGACGACGACCCGGGTGGCCACGGCGGGGTCCGCCCATTGCGCACGCTGCTGGGCCCGGAGGGCGATCGACATCGCGTTCTGGAGCGCCTCGGCCTCGCCCTGGGCGACGCTCTCGAGGGCGTCGTCCCCCGCCGCCTCGACCCCGGCGACGGCGAGAAGGACGAGTTCGCTGCCCCGCGCGGCGGCCTCGGTGGCCGCGGCGTCGACGGCCTCGAGGCTCTCCCACGACCCGTCGCACCCGACGACGACGACGCCCTTCTGCCCATCCGTGCTCATCCTGACCACCTGCTCCTCCGGGTCCCCCGGGACCCGCTGCCCGGGGGCACGACCACACCTGTCTCCCCTCACCCTGCGGGCGCCCCGGGCGCACGAGTAGGGCAGTAGGTCCCGGCGACAGGTCCCGCGACGACGGGGTCCCGTGACGAGGGCCCTTCGTCCCTGTGGGGCGCGACGGACTGCCGGGACGATGTCGCCATGAGCGACCCCCTTGTCCTTGCCTTCAGCGACGGTGACCGTTCGATGGCCGACCTCCTCGGTGGGAAGGGCGCCAACCTCGCGGAGATGACCCGCCTCGGACTGCCCGTGCCGCACGGGTTCATCATCACGACCGAGGCCTGCCGCGCCTACCTCCGCACGGGGGGGAACCCGTCCGGCCTCGCGGAGGAGGTCGACGCCATGGTCGCCGCGCTCGAGGAGAGCACGGGGAGGCGACTCGGCGACCCCGCGGACCCCCTCCTCGTCTCGGTGCGCTCCGGCGCGAGGTTCTCCATGCCGGGGATGATGGAGACGGTCCTCAACGTCGGGCTCACCGACGCCTCCATCGACGGTCTGGCCGCCCGGGGCGGCGAGCGGTTCGCCTGGGACTGCTACCGCCGGCTCGTCCAGATGTACGGCCGGACCGTCCTCGGCGTCGACGCCGGCCCCTTCGAGGAGCGGCTCGCCAAGGCGCGCGCGGCCGCGGGAGTCACCGACGACACCCGGCTCGGGGCGGACTCCCTGCGCGCGCTCGCCGCCGACTTCCGCGCGCTCGTCCTCGAGGAGTCGGGCGAGGACCTCCCGCAGGACCCCCGCGAGCAGCTCGACCGGGCCGTCCAGGCGGTGTTCTCGTCGTGGAACGGCACCCGCGCCCGGCTCTACCGCCGTCACGAGGGCATCCCGGACGACCTCGGGACCGCCGTCAACATCGTCGAGATGGTCTACGGCAACACGGGACCGCGCTCCGGCAGCGGTGTCTGCTTCACCCGCGACCCGGCCACCGGCAGCCCCGGAATGTACGGCGACTACCTGCGCAACGCCCAGGGCGAGGACGTCGTCGCCGGGACCCGGGTGACCGTGCCGGTCGCCGACCTCGCCCGGCTCGAGCCCGAGGTCCACGCCCAGCTCCGCGCCCACCTCGAGACCCTCGAGCGGCACTACCGCGACCTCTGCGACGTCGAGTTCACCGTCGAGGACGGCCGGCTCTGGGTCCTCCAGACCCGGGTCGGCAAACGCAGCCCCGCAGCCGCGTTCCGGATCGCCTCGGACCTCGTCGACGAGGGCGTCGTCACCGAGGACGAGGCCCTCCTCCGGGTCGACGGTCCGCAGCTCGACGCCCTCCTCCACGGCGAGTTCGCCGACGAGTCCGGCCACGCCGTCCTCGCCACCGGGCTCCCCGCGAGCCCCGGCGCGGCGGTCGGGGAGGTCGTCTTCGACTCGGCCACCGCCGTCGCCCGGGCCGCCGAGGGGGCGGCGGTCGTCCTCGTCCGCGAGGAGACGAGCCCGGACGACTTCGACGGGATGCTCGCCGCGGTCGCCGTCGTCACCGCCCGCGGCGGCCTGACCTCGCACGCGGCGGTCGTCGCCCGGGGTCTCGACCGGACGTGCGTCACCGGAGTCGAGTCCCTCGACGTCGACGTCGCGGCGCGGGAGGCCCGCGGCCCCGACGGGGTCGTCCTCCGCGCGGGGGACGTCGTCTCCGTCGACGGGACGCGGGGGCGGATCCTCGCCGGGGCGGTCGCGGTCCACCCGAGCCCGCTGTGGTCGACGCTCACCGGGGAGGCCCCCGAGGGCGGCCCCGCCCCGGGCGTCGGGTCCTCCGCGGGCGCCCACGCCGCCCCCGTGGTGGAGGCCGCGACGCGGCTGCTCCGGCACGCCGACGGCGTGGCGCGTCTCGGCGTCCGAGCCAACGCCGAGACCGTCACCGACGCCCGGACCGCCCGCCGCCTCGGAGCCCAGGGCATCGGGCTGTGCCGCACCGAGCACATGCTGCTCGGGGCCCGGCGCGAGCTCGTCGAACGGGTCGTCCTCGACGACGAGCGCGACGCGGCGATCGCCGAGATCGAGCGCGTCACCCGGGAGGACCTCACCGGCGTCCTCGTCGAGATGGACGGGCTGCCCGTCGTCGTCCGGCTGCTCGACCCGCCGCTGCACGAGTTCCTCCCCGACCTCGTCTCCCTCAGCGTCGAGGCCGCCCTCGCCGAGTCCCACGGTGGACCGGACCCCGTCCTCGCGCGGCGCCTCGACGCCGTCCGCCACTGGCACGAGAGCAACCCGATGCTCGGGCTGCGCGGGGTTCGGCTCCTCTCCGTCATCCCGGACCTGCTCGAGGCCCAGGTCCGCGCCGTCGTCGACGCGACGCTCCACCTGCGCGCCCGCGGCCTCGACCCGCTGCCGGAGGTCATGGTGCCCCTCGTCGCCGACCGGGCCGAGCTCGCCACCGCCCGGACCCGGGTCCTCGCCGCCGGCGAGAGTGCGGCGGCCCGGCACGGGCGCACCCTCGCGGACGTCGGGCTGCCCGTCGGGGTGATGATCGAGCTCCCGCGAGCCGCCCTCACCGCCGGAGCGCTTGCCGCCGAGGCCGACTTCTTCTCCTTCGGGACGAACGACCTCACCCAGACGACGTGGGGGATCTCACGCGACGACGCCGAGACCGGGTTCCTCGACACCTACCAGCGGACGGGCCTGCTCACCACCGACCCGTTCGTCACCCTCGACGTCGAGGGGGTCGGCGAGCTCGTCCGGACGGCCGTCGTCCGGGGCCGGGCCGCACACCCTGGGCTCGGTCTCGGGGTGTGCGGAGAGCACGGCGGCGACCCGGCATCGATCGCGTTCTTCGACGCCGCCGGGCTCGACTACGTCTCCTGCTCGGCCCCGAGGGTTCCCGGCGCCCGTCTCGAGGCTGGTCGTGCGGCGGTCCGTGCGCGGGCCGCCGGCGACCCCGGCGCCGGGGCGGCCCCCCTCGCGTTCGACGCCGCGGCTGACACCCGATGACGCCGCCCCGGGCGACGGCGGCTCTCCTCCGCTCCTTCGTCGAGGGACGCGCGGGCCTGCCCCGGGTCGTCGCGAGCGGCAACGGCGCCGTCCCCTGGCGCCTCCTCGAGCTCGTCGAGGAGGCCATCGAGGGCTATGCGCTCTTCATGCTCAACGCCCCCGCCGGGGTCCCGGACCGTCCGGGCGTCGTCCTCGAGACCCCGTTCGTCGGACCCGGGATGCGGGGAAGGGCCGGGCTGCGGTACATCCCCTCGCGGTTGTCGCTCGTACCGCGGCTGTTCCGGACGACGTGCCCCCCGGACATCGTCCTCCTGCACACCTCGACCCCTCGCGACGGCCGGGTCTCCCTGGGCACGGAGGTCAACGTCCTCCCCGGCGCGCTCGAGGCGGCCCGGGCCCGCGGGGGTCTCGTCCTCGCCCAGCTCGACCCGGCGATGCCGTACACGTTCGGGGACGCCGAGCTGGGGCTCGACGAGCTCGACGGCGTGCTCGAGGGTGGCCCGCCCCCGTCCTCACCCGCCGTCCAGGCGGGGTCGCCCGGGACCACCGCCGTCGACGCCCCGCCGGACGTCCGCCGGATCGGTGAGCTCGTCTCCGCCCGGATCCCGGACGGTGCGACCCTCCAGATGGGAATCGGTCTCGTCCCGGACGCCGTCCTCCCGGGGCTCCTCGACCGACGCGGCCTCGGCGTCTGGACCGAGATGGTGTCCGACGGGCTGCTCGCCCTCGACGCCGCCGGTGCCCTCGACCCGGACCGGCCGGTGACGTCGTCGTTCGCGCTCGGCAGTACCCGCCTGTACGCGTGGATGCACGGCAACGCGCGGCTGCGGATGATGCGCACCGAGCGGACCAACGCCCCCGAGCTCATCGCCCGCAACCCGGCGATGACGAGCATCAACACCGCCCTCCAGATCGACCTCTTCGGGCAGGCGAACGCCTCCCGGATCCGCACCCGGATCCACTCCGGCTTCGGGGGCCAGCCCGACTTCATCGTCGGCGCCCTCCACGCCGACGGCGGGCAGGCCCTCCTCGCCCTCCGGTCGTGGCACCCCCGGGCCGACGTCTCGACGATCGTCCCCCTCGTCGACGAGCCGGTGACGTCCTTCCAGCCGACCGCCGTCGTCACCGAGCAGGGCGTCGCACCGGTCTGGGGGCTCGACGAGCGGGCCCAGGCCGCCGAGCTCATCGGGCACGCCGCGCACCCGCGCGTCCGGCCCGAGCTGTGGGAGGAGGCGCGGGCCCTCGGGCTCGCCTGACCCGGCCACCCGGCCGGGGACCTTCGGCCCTCCCCACCGGCCCCGAGCAGGCCGACGATGGGGTCATGACCCCGATCAAGGCCGTCACCCGCCGAGACCCCCGTGAGGCAGGGGGCGAGGTCGTCGCCGGGCTCGTCAACGGCGACTGCGCCTTCCCCGTTGCCGAGGCCGCAGTGGCCCGCGCCGGGGAGCTCGGGTGCGCGGTCCGGTTCGTCCACGTCGAGACCGTGCCGTGGGACGCCGACGCGGAGTCGGACGGCGTGATCTTCGCCGCCGCGACCCGCGCGCTGCGCTCCCGGGACGTCCCGGCGACGTTCGAGGTCGTCCGGGGGGACTCGGCCGACATCCTCCTCGAGCGCAGCCGCACCGCCCGCGCCCTCGTCGTCGGCGCCGACCGTCCCTGGCTCGTCGAGGACCCCGTCGAACCGAGCACCACCCGCGGGCTCGTCGACCAGGCCGGCTGCGAGGTCCACGTCGTCGCGCCCACGCGCGCTCGGGTGCCCCTCTCCCAGCTCGGCTGACCGGCGTCCTGACCGGGATCGCGGCCCGGCCGCCCGTCCACGGGCCCGGCCGAAGGGGACCTATGGCCCTCCCCCGGGGTCGGGACGGGGCGGAGCGTGGATCCCGGGGCCGGGCCCGCCGGCCCCGGGATGAGGAGTGTGAGTGAGATGACGACGAGCGCGCGACGCGGGCCCACCCCGGTCGCCGAGATGCTCGAGTGGCTCGACGCCGGTGGACCGTGGGGGTCCCGGGGCTTCGGGCTCACCTCGTACGTCCGGGTCGAGGACTACCTCGAGGACGGCACCTACGTTCTCCGGGCCGAGCTCCCCGGGATCGACCCGGACAGGGACGTGAGCCTCACCGTCGAGAACGGGATGCTCACGATCCGCGGTGAGCGGCGCGAGGAGGAGAAGGACAAGAACCGCCACGAGCTCCACTACGGCGCGTTCACGAGGAGCGTTCCCCTCCCCCGTGAGGTCTCACCGGACGACATCCGGGCGACCTACACCGACGGCGTGCTCGAGGTCCGGGTCCCGCGCCCCACGAAGGAGGCCGAGCCGGTTCCCATCAAGGTCGAGCGAGCCGACTGACGCCGCCCTCGCGGACGACCGCGCTGACGCGGCGGGTGTCCGGCGGGGCTAGCCCTGAGCGAGGGGGCTCCCGTCCGCGTGCTCGACGACCCACCCGTCCTCGGTCACCTCGACCGCGTACCGGGCGTCCCCGACCTGCAGGTCGTCGACCCGAAGGGGGAGGTACTGCGGTGGCACCGCCGGGGTGAGCCCGGCCCCGCTGGTGACGACGGAGGGGTCGAAGCCGAGGAGGGTCTGCAGGAGGAGGAGGGGGGCGGCCGCGGCCCAGGCCTGCGGCGAGCACGAGGTCGGGTACCCGACCGGGACGGCGAACTCGTCCCGGGAGAACCCGCAGAACAGCTCCGGGAGAGAGCCGTCGAAGTGGCGCGCGGCGTCGAGGACGGCGGCGCCCAGTCGCGCAGCCTCGTCACGGAACCCGTACCGGGCGAGCCCCGCGGCGCACAACGCCGTGTCGTGCGGCCACACCGACCCGTTGTGGTAGCTCAGCGGGTCGTAGGCCCCCATCGTCGATGCCAGCGTCCGGGTCCCCCACCCGGAGAACATCTCCGGGGAGACGAGCAGCTCGGCGACCCGGGCGGCCCTGGGCCCCTCGACGACGCCGGCCCAGAGTGCGTGCCCCATGTTCGACGTCAGCGCGTCGACCGGACGCTTGTGCCCGTCGAGCGCACAGGCGTACCAGCCTCGGTCCGGGAGCCAGAAGCGCTCGTCTACGGCGGCCCGGAGGCGGTCTGCGCGGCGGTCGTGCTCCGCCGCCCCGCGCCCCCCTCGGTGGCGCCGGAGGAGGGCCGCCAGGGCGCGGTGCGCCGCATACCCGTACGCCTGGACCTCGAGGAGGGCGATCGGTGGCTCGGCGAGCGTGCCGTCGGCGAAGGTCACCCCGTCCCGGGAGTCCTTCCACCCCTGGTGGAGCAGGCCGGACGGCGAGGTCCGGGCGTACTCGACGAAGCCGTCACCGTCCCGGTCGCCCGGACCGGTGACCCACGCCATCGCCCGCTCGGCGTGCGGGAGGAGCGCCAGGACCTCGGCCGGGTGGGTCCCCCAGCGGTCGAGCTCGCCCAGGGCGATGACGAAGAGGGCGGTCGCGTCCGCCGTCCCGTAGTAGGCGTCACCACCACCCAGCGGGAGGGCGGTCGCCGGGCCGAAGCGCATCTCGTGGAGGATCCGACCGGGCTGCTCCTCGGTCTCGGGGTCGGTCGCGCTCCCCTGGTGGGCGGCGAGCGTCTCGAGGGTCCCGACGGCGAGCCCGGTGTCGACGGCGAGGACCATGAGCGAGGTGAGGAGGGAGTCGCGTCCGAACACGGCCATGAACCACGGGGCCCCCGCGGCGACGACCGGCCGTTCGGGGTGCTCCGGGTCGAAGATCCGCAGTGCGCCGAGGTCCTCGATGCTCCGTCCGAGGACCCGGGCGAGGTCGGCACTGCCCGTGGAGACGCGCGGGCTGCTCCGGCGCCACGCGCGGAGGTTCGCCGCCGGCACCGAGTGCTCGGGCGGCAGGCCGACGGGGTGTCTCGGACGCACCCTCGCCGCGCCGATCGTGGGGGCGACCTCGACGCTCCCCTCCCACTCCCCGCCGGGCGGGAGCTCGAGGTGGAACCGGAGGGTCCGGCCGATGACCCTCGCTCCGGGCGCGTCGAGCGTGACGCGCAGCTCGTGCCCGGCCCGCTCACCCATGACGACGAGACGCCCCGCTGCGTCGGTCGTCACCTGGCTGGGACGGTCCCCCGCCCGGTCCTCCTTGACCTCGAAGACGTCCGCGAAGTCGGCGTCGGCCGTGACGGTGAGGGTGACGACCTGCGGGCTCGAGGTGTGGTTGCGGACGCCGAGGTCCTCGCGCATCCCGTCCCCGACGTAGCGGCGGCGGACGACGAGGAGGTGGCCCGGCCCGGTCCGGGGGCGGACCGAGCCCAGGACCTCGGCGGCGTACGGCTCCGTCGTCCGGGACGAGAGGCGGTCGGGGATGCGTCCGTCGACGTCGAGCTCCCAGCGGCTGAGCACGCGCGTGTCGCGGACGAAGAGCCCGTGGACCCCCCCGTGGAAGTCCCCGGCGGGATCGCTGATGCAGAACGTCGACCCGTCGACGAGCGTGAGCGCGTCGCCGCTGAGGATGTGGGCCGGGGCGTCGGCCAGAGCCCCTCCGGAGAAGTCGTCGCCGGCTCCGGCGGCTCCGCTCACGGCACCGCCCAGGCGACGGGACGCTCGGTGGTCGCGGGCGCGTGGGCGCGACCCCCGAGACCGGCGCGGCCCCCAGGGGGACCGGGCCCGCGGGGGTCCCGGACGCGGGCCCGGTAGAGCCGCTCGTACGCCGTGACCATCCGATCACGGGCGAAGAGCGCCTCTGCCCGTCGTCGGCAGGCCGCCCGGTCGATGCTCCCGAGCTCGCGGACCCGGGCGACCGCATCGTCGTCGGTGCGTGCGAGGTACCCGGTGACGCCGTCCGAGACGACCTCGGGGGCCGACCCGAACGGGCGGGCCAGGACGGGGGTGCCGCACGCGAGCGCCTCGGCCATGACGAGCCCGAAGGGCTCGGGCCAGCTGATCGGGTTGAGGAGTGCGGTGGCGTGGCGGAGCAGGTCGACCCGCTCCGCGAGAGGTCGTTCGGCAGGCTCGGGTGCCCCCGGGTCGAGGAGCGGGCGGACGTCGCGGTCGTAGTACTCCCGTTCGGTGGGGTCTCGCATCTTCGCGACGATGACGAGGGGCATCCCCGCCGCTCGGGCGATCCGGACGGCCCGGTGGACCCCCTTGTCCGCGGACATCCGTCCGATGAAGAGGAGGTACCCCCCGTCGCCCGGGCCGGGATGGTAGAGGTCGAGGTCGATCCCGTGGGGGACGACCGCCGCGACCGGGACCTGCCCGGCGTGGGCGGCGTGGGAGCGGGAGATCGCGACGACCGCGGTCTCGTCGGCGGCGGCGAGGAGGACCCGCTGGAGCGCCGGCGAGAAGAGGTTGTGGTTCGTCGTCACGAGGGGGGGCGCCGGACGGGGCCGGAGCCGGGCGAGCAGCGCCCCGAGGACGGTGTGGTCGTGGACGACGTCGACGTCGCCGAGCGCGTCGAGGCCGGCGAGGACGTGGGCGGCCTCGGGTGCGCTCTCCCCCATCGGCGCCACCGGGCGGTCGGAGAGCCGCACCTGCGGGACCGGACAGGTCGAGCCACCGACGGTGACGAGGGTGACGTCGTGTCCGCGCTCGGCGAGCCCGCGGGCGAGGTTGTCGATGACGACCTCGGTGCCGCCATACGTCGTCGGCGGCACCGTCACCCACGGGGGCGCGAGCAGGCCGATCCGGAGGGGGCCGTCGGCGGCCCCCCGGTCGGTCACGGCCGACGCCTCGCCCCGCTCGTCAGGTCCGGGTGCGCGCGCGCCGAGGACTTCGGACCGGGCACCCGGGCGAGGGCGCCGAGACCGGGCCGCCAGCGCGCCCCGCAGGACGCGCAGACGAAGGAGGTGCGCTCGCCCTCGCTGCGCGCGACGAGTCCGCGGTGACCGCACGCGGGGCACGCTGCCGGCGGCGCGAGCGCGCGGTCGAGGTCGAGACTCACGGGGTGGATGGGCATGAGCCCACGCAACCCCCCATCGACGGGCGTGCCTAGTGACCAAGGTCCCCCGCCCGTGCCGTGCGGTGCGGTCGCCGAAGACGTGGAGCGCGACCCGGTCGACGCCGGCCCCGGCGAAGAGCCCCGCCGGCGTGGACGAGCGTCTCGGCCGCGACCGGACTCTCGCGGTAGCCCTCGAGGCACGACGCGCACCCGCGCGTCCGGCCCGAGCTGTGGGAGGAGGCGCGGGCCCTCGGGCTCGCCTGACCCGGCCACCCGGCGGGGACCTTCGGCCCTCCCCACCGGCCCCGAGTAGGCCGACGATGGGGTCATGGCCCCGATCAAGGCCGTCACCCGCCGCGTTCCCGGTGAGGCGGCGGGCGAGGTCGTCCGGGGGGACTCGGCCGACCTCCTCCTCGAGCGCAGCCGCACCGCCCGCGCCCTCGTCGTGGGGGCCGACCGTCCTCGGCTCGTCGAGGGCCCCGTCCAACCGAGCACCACCCGCGGGCTCGTCGCCCAGGCCGGCTGCGAGGTCCACGTCGTCGCGCCCGCCGCGCCGCGGCTCACGCTCACGGTCGGCTGACCCGCCGCCGGCCGACGTGAGCGAATCCCCGCCGGCGTCGGGGCCCGGCACCGAGGGCCGGGCGGGCCTGACCTCGACCCGGGCCGCCGCGGTGCTCGCCGACGCCGGGCCGAACCTGCTGCCGAGCCCACCCGGTCCCCACCCGCTGCGCCAGCTGCTCGCCCAGCTCGTCCACCTGTTCGCGGTGATGCTCTGGGCCGCGTCCGCCCTCGCGCTGCTCGCAGGACTGCCCGCCCTCGCCGTCGCGATCGGCGTCGTCGTCCTCGTCAACGGCGTCTTCGCCTTCGTCCAGGAGTACCGCGCCGACCGGGCGGCGGGGACGCTGCGCGAGCTTCTCCCCGCCCGGGCCCGTGTCCGGCGGGACGGCATGCTGCGGGTCGTCGACGTCGCCGACGTCGTCCCCGGCGACGTCGTCGTGCTCCGGGCCGGCGAACGGGTGTGCGCGGACCTCGACGTGCTCGAGGCACACACGCTCGCGGTCGACGAGTCCCTCCTCACCGGTGAGAGCGCGGCCGTGCGACCCGGGCCGGGCGGGCGGCTCTCGTGCGGGACGTTCGTCCTCGAGGGCGAGGCCGAGGCACTCGTCCGCGCCACGGGCGGGGCGACGAGACTCGCGGCGATCGCCGCCCTGACCCGGACAACGTCCTCGGTCCGCACGCCGCTCCACCGCGAGCTCGACCGGGTGGTCCGCGCCGTGTCCGTGCTCGCGGTCTCCGTGGGGGCCCTCCTCTGCGGGACCGGGCTCTGGCTCGGGCTCCCCGTCACCGACGCGTTCGTCTTCGGGCTCGGCGTCACCGTGGCGCTTGTCCCCGAGGGCCTGCTGCCCACGGTCACGCTCTCCCTCGCCCGCGCCGCCGAGCGGATGGCCGGTGAGCAGGTGCTCGTGCGCCGGCTCGACGCGGTGGAGACGCTCGGGGCGACGACGTTCGTCTGCACCGACAAGACCGGCACGCTCACCCGCAACGAGATGTCGGTGACGGCCGTGTGGACCCCCGAGTCCGGCGAGCTCGAGGTCCCGGGCAGCGGCTACGACCCCACGGACCTGCTGCCGTCAGCTCTCGCCAGCGCCGTCGCCGGGCCCGCCCGCTCGGCGTCCGCCTGCGTGCGCGGACACCCGGTGCGCGCCGAGGACGGGGTGTGGGGGCCCGAGGGGGACCCCATGGAGGTGGCCCTCGTCGTCCTCGCCACCCGCTCCGGGACCGCGGGACGCCCGGCCGTGCGACGTCGCCTGCCCTACACCGCGGGCCGGCACCGGTCCAGCGTCGTCACGGGGTCCGGGCGGCGGGCCCGGGTCCACGTCCTCGGGGCCCCTGAGGCGTTCGGGGACGTCGGCGCCGGACTCCCCGCTGCCCTGGCGGCGATGACGGCGCGCGGCCTGCGAGTACTCGCCGTCGCCACCCGGCCGGCCCCCGACGGCTGGGCCGACCTGCCCGCCGAGGAGCTCGAGACCGACCTTGAGGTCCTCGGTCTGCTCGGGCTCGAGGACCCGCCCCGTCCCGGGGTCCGGGAGGCGGTTGCGCGGTGCCGTGCCGCCGGCATCAGGGTGGCCGTGGTGACCGGGGACCACCCGGGCACCGCGCTCGCCGTCGCCGCGGAGGTCGGCCTCGCCGACGCCGCGACCGTCGCGCTCACCTCGGCCGACCTCCCCGCCGACGAGCACAGGCTCGCGGCCCTCCTCACCCGTCCCGGGGGCGTCGTGGTCGCCAGGGTCAGCCCTGAGGACAAGCTCCGCATCGCCCAGAGCCTCCAGGCCTCGGGGGAGGTCGTCGCGATGACCGGTGACGGGGTGAACGACGGCCCCGCCCTGCGGGCGGCCGACGTCGGCGTCGCCATGGGGGCGGGCGGGAGCGACGTCGCCCGGGAGGCCGCCGACGTCGTCCTGCTCGAGGATCGGTTCGACTCGATCGTCGCCGGGGTCGAGCTCGGCCGCGCGACGTTCACCAACATCCGGCGCTTCCTCACCTACCACCTCACCGACAACGTCGCCGAGCTCGCCCCCTTCGCCGCGTGGGCCCTGAGCACGGGCAGCGTGCCGCTCGCCATCGGGGTGCTCCAGGTCCTCGCGCTCGACATCGGCACCGATGTGCTCCCGGCTCTCGCGCTCGGGGCGGAGCCACCGAACAGCAGGACCCTGCGCGGACCCGCCCGTACCCGCCACCTCGTCGACGGCGCCCTCCTTCGCCGCGCGCTCGGCGTGCTCGGTCTCACCGAGGCCGTGGGGGTGCTCGCCACCTTCGTCCTCGTCCTCCACCTCGGCGGCTGGTCCTGGGGCAGGGTCCCCGCCGCGGACCTCCTCGCGACCGCGTCCGGCTCGGCCTTCGCCGCGGTGGCCGCCGGACAGCTCGCGAACGCCGTCGCGTGCCGGAGCGGGACCCGCCCGGCGTGGCGGGTCGGGCTCCGGGGCAACAGGCTGCTCGCCGGCGCGATCACGCTCGAGGCCCTGCTCTGCCTGGCGTTCGTCGGGCTCCCACCGATGCAGCGCGTTCTCGGCGGCAGGTGGCCGAGCGCGGCAGGCTTCCTCGGGGCCCTCGCCACCGCGGTCGCGGTCACCCTCGTCGACGGCGCCCACAAGGCGCTCCGCCGGGACCTTGGGCCCTGGGAGGCATCCGGGGGCGGGGGAAGCGCGGAGACAGGACCGGGGAACCCCGGTCCCACGAGGCAGGTCCCGGCGCCGGCACGAGGAGAGGCAGGGCAGCGGACGACGTGGCGACGCCGGCAACGACGGTGACGAGGCGCACGACCAACCCGGTCGCGGGGATGCTTTGGGTGCCTCGACGGCAGGGGCCCGTGGGCCTCCCGCGACTTCGGGCCCACGTCCTCTGTCAGGGTCGAGGACGTCGTCGAGGACGACACCGACGTCCTGCGGGCGGAGCTCCCGGGCACTGACCCGGACAAGGACGTCACCCTGAGCATCGAGAACGGGATGCTCACCGTCGGCGGGGAGCGCCGCGCGGAGGAGAAGGACAAGAACCGTCACGAGCTCCACCACGGGTCGTTCACGCGGAGCGTCCCGCTGCCCCGGGCAGACCACCCCCGAGGAGGTCACGGCGACCTCCACCGACGGGGTGCTCGAGGTCCGGGCCCCCCGGGCGGCCGCCCGGGCGGAGTCGGTGTCGATCCCGGTCCGGCACGAGAAGAGCTGACTCGCGTCCCCCGGCGTTCCCATCCCGCCTCCCTCAGGGCAGCGCCAGGGCCGTCCCGGCGGGGCCGGTGGGGACCGAGCCGAGACGACCTCGGGGGCCGACCCGAACGGGCGGGCCAGGACGGGGGTGCCGCAGGCGAGCGCCTCGGCCACGACGAGCCCCAAGGGCTCCGGCCAGCTGGTCGGGTTGAGGAGTGCGGTGGCGTGGCGGACCCGCTGGAGCGCCGGCGAGAAGAGGTTGTGGTTCGTCGTCACGAGCGGGGGCGCCGGACGGAGCCGGATCCTCCTCCCGGGATCGCGCCTCCGTGCGCCGTGGCGTCTCCGTGCGGCGCGGCGGCTCCCCCGGGCACCGGGCAGAGGAGGACGGGGACCCGGCTCGCCGCGACGGTCTCGCGCACCGTCGTGGCCCGTCCCGGGCTGAGGTCGCGCGACCATCCGAGACCGATGAGGTCGATGTCCTCGGCGTCGGCGACCCCGAGGACGTGCTCGCCGGGGCTGCCGCAGCGCAGCTCGAGGCGGGGCGACCCGACGGGGAGGTTGCGTGAGAGGAACTCCTCGGACCAGGCCGACCCGGCGTGCGCGGTCTGGTCCCAGAACATCGGGGCGGTGCGGTCGCCGAAGACGTGGAGCGCGACCAGGTCGACGCCGGCCCCGGCGAAGAGCCCCGCCGCCCCGGACACGGCCGCAGCCGACTCCGGTGACCCGTCGAGCGGGAGGAGGACCCGGCCGACCGGGTGGGCCGGGGGGCGCACCCGCCCGGAGACGAGGACGACGGGCTTCTCGGTCGCCCGGACGACCTCTCGGGTGAAGGGCGTCGACAGGCCCCCGGCGGCGAGGACGAGCGCCAGGCAGTCGGGGTCGTCGAGGGCGGCGGCGACGGCCCGGGCGTCCTCGGCCGGCCCCTCCGGCCCGTCGACGACGAGGGCCTCGACCCCCGCCCCGAGGGTCTCCGCGAGCGCCGCGGCGACCGGGGTGAGCACCGGGGAGGTCCCCGCCGGGCCCGGTGGCGGGTGGCCCGGTGCACCCGGTGCACCCGGGGCGACCGGGGCGACCGTGCCCGGCGGGGGGACTCGCTGACGACGAGGACATGCGACATGGGCGTCACCCTTCTCGGTGGGACGACCGGTGGACGGGGCTACCGGCGGGGGCCGTGCCCGGCGCGGACGCGCTGGGCACGCCGCTCGAGGACGACCCCGGCGGGGCGAGGTGGAACCGGGCGTTCCGGCCGACGAGGCGCCGCGCACCGCCGTCGACGCGGACGGCGAGGGGACGGCTCGTGTGGACGTCGACCTCGCCCCCGGTGACCCGCACCCGGACCCGACGGCCGAGGCACCGGAACCGGACCTCGAGGTCCCGCCACCGCGCCGGAAGTCGCGGGGCGAGGACGAGGGTCTCGGTCTCGACCCGGACCCCGAGGAAGCCCTCGAGGACCGCCGTCCACGACCCGGCGAGGGTCGCGAGGTGGAGCCCCGAGGCGGTCGTCCCGGTGAGGTCCTCGAGGTCGAGGGCGAGGGCCGTGTGGAGCATGGCGAGCGCCTCCTCGGCACGCCCGGCGCGGGCGAGCAGCGCGGCGGTCACCGCCGGGGAGAGCGACGAGCCGTGGGCGGTCCGGGGGCCGTACCGGTCGAGGTTCGCCTCGAGCGACCCTCGTGGCGTCTCCTCGGGAACGAGCTGATGGAGCATGAGGACGTCGGGCTGCTTGACGACCTGGCTGCGCGCCACCCGCGCGCGGCCGAGGAGGACGTCGGCGGCGACGGGGGGCGGTGCGACGTCCGCGACGAGGAGCGGCTCGAGGTCGGCGTACCCGCGGAACTGCTCGTAGACACCCGTCGCCGGGTCGAGCCCGTCGACGAGGGCGTCGGCGATCCGGCACCACGCGCGAGCCTCCTCCTCGGTCGCCGGGTCGGCCCTCCCGCGCCCGTCCGCGTCGGCGGTGCGACCCCGGTCTGCCCGGTCCAGCGCCTGCCGCAGCCGGACCGCCTCGCGGAGGTTCCACCGCGCCATGACGTTCGTGTAGGCGTTGTCGTCGACGTCCTCGTGGTACTCGTCCGGCCCGATGACCCCGCGGACGTGCATGCTGCCGTCGTCGTCGAGCTCGCAGCGGGAGGCCCAGTACCGGGCGGTCTCGGTGACGAGGTCGGCGACGGCCGGCGCGGCCTCGGGCGGGGTGCCCGTCCAGCGCGCCCACCGCATCGCGGCCCAGGCGACGTCGGCGGTGACGTGCTCCTCGAGCGCCCCGGTCCGGATGGGGACGCTCTCGCCGAGCATCCGAACGGTCACCGGGGTGACGTCCTCCCCGGTCGCCGCCGACTCCCACGGAAAGCGGGCGCCGGCACGCCCGGTGAGCCGGGCGAGCGCCCGCGCGGCCGGGAGCCGGTGGTGCCGGTACCGGACCATCGCCGCCGCGGCCTCGGGGTCGATGCTGAGCAGGGCGGGGAGGACGTACGCATCGGCGTCCCAGAACACGTGACCGGAGTACGCGGTCCCCGAGATCCCCCGGGCGCCGACGGCGAGCTCGCGGGCGTGGCTCGCGTGGCCCCAGAGGTGGAACAGCGCCAGCCGGAGACCGAGCTCGGCCTCCGGGTCGTCGGGCAGGTGCACCCCGACGTCGTCCCACCGCTGCGCCCACGTCCGGCGCTGGCTGAGCAGGAGACGGTCGAAGCCCTCCCGCTCGGCCCGGACGAGCCGGGACCGGGCCCGGGCCAGCGACGGCTGGTGGCCTCCGTCGGCGACGTACGCGGCGACCCGTTCGAGGACGGTCACCTGACCGTCCCCGCGGCGCTGCTGACGGGCCACGGCACCGATGCCGCCCTGGGACCCCCGGGCCCGGACCCACTCGAGCCCGTCGACCTCCCCCCGGGCGGCCCGCGGGTCCGCGGGCGGGCGGAACGCCGAACCGGGCCGGAGTCGTTCGGGGCCGCCCTCGGCGCGGAGCGCGACGACGCCGGGCAGGTCCGCGGAGGCGAACCGCGCCGTGCGGACCGGAACACCGGCGGGCGAGGTCTCCTCGCGGACGAGGACCCCGGTGCGCAGGTCGAGGACGCGGACGTCCTCCTCGGGCGGAGGGCTGATGTCGACGGAGGTCCACGGGGGGGCGGGGAGGAGGTGGGTGCCGGCGCCGTCCCCGTCGTACACGCCGGCCGCGAGGACGAGGGGGACCGATCCCGGCGGCTCCTCCTCGACGGCGCCGCGGGTCGCGAGCTCCCCGTCGCCGAGGAGCAGGAGGCTCTCGGTGACCCGGTGGTGGGCGGGGTCCCGGCCGGTCTCGCGGATCGTCCAGCGCGGGTCGTGGTCGACCTCGGGGACCCGCCCCGCCCTGCGCCGGTGGACCTGCTCGTCGAGGAGCTCGAGGAGGGCCTCCTCCCCTCCCCCGACGTGCCGGAGCCACGGGGGGCCGTCACCGGGGTCGGCCGAAGTCGACACGACCGCGAGCCGGTCCCACCCGGCCGGGTACGGCGGGTCCCAGGCCGGCGACGAGGTCGGGAGGGCGCCCGGGCGACCGTGCTCGCGCGGGGACCGGGGCCCGTGCGTGACGACGAGGACGAGCCCGGGCCCGACCCCCTCGCCGGCGAGCCGGCTCATGGCCGCTCGCATGCCGTCCGAGGGGCCCTCGACGGTGAGGTCGGCCTCCCCCGTCGCGGGGCGCCCGTGGGGCTGCGGACGGCGGTGGAGCCGGAGGCCCGTGCGGCGGATGTCGTACGTCTCGGCGCCGTCGTGGGCGACGAGGAGGAGGAGGCCGGGGCCCGGGGTCCGGGCGCCGAGCAGGGCGTCGACGCTCCGCGCCCCCGCCCGGGCGATGAGGACGACGTGGGCGCCGAGGCCGCAGAGGGCCTCCACCCGGAGGCGCACCCCGCGGGCGGACCGGCTGTCGATCGCCGCGACGACGTCCGTCCCGAGGACGACGGCTGCGACCGTGCGGTCGAGCACCACCCCTCAATGAGAACAGGTCGGGGGCCGGCTGGCGAACGTTTCGCGCAGGTCGCCCCCGGGGCGCGCGCGAAGTCCGGGTCACCGCGCTCAGCGCGCGGACCACCCCCTCCACGAATCGACGACGACGCGGACGACGGGACCCGCGGGCGGCCGGCCGCGGTACTGGGGGTACTTCCCGCGGAGCGCCACGAGACCGGAGGCTCCCTCGGGGGAGGACACCTCGACGACCCGGGCCTGTCCGTCGGCGCGGACCCACCAGAGGGCGTCCCAGTCCTCGTCGTAGTGGTCGACGAGCACGCAGACCCGGGGATGGGCGGCGATGTCGGTGAGCCGGCGCAGCTGCCGGGTCCGCTTCGGCTTGGCGTCGACCGCGCTCGTGAGGACGTCACCGTCGAGGGCGAAGACGACGGGGACGAGCCGGGCGTTCCCGGCGGGGGTCACGGTCGCGAGCCGGGCGACCCGGGCGGCCGCGAACCTCGCTCTCGCGTCGGCTGGCTCCACCCGCCCCACGCTAGGGGACGACGGCATGGGATCGGGGCCGGGGACGTAGGCTCGTCCCATGTCCCGCCCCGTCCCCACCCCGCCAGGTCCCGGGCAGGAGTCCGTCTGGGACTACCCCCGCCCTCCTCGGGTCGAGCCGAGCGCGGAGCACGTCGAGGTCGTCCTCGGGGGCGCCGTCGTCGCCGAGACGACGTGCAGCCTCCGGGTGCTCGAGACGAGCCACCCCCCGACGTACTACGTCCCCGCGGAGGACTTCGCCCCCGGCACGCTCGCGCCGGTCGCGGGCGCGACGTGGTGCGAGTGGAAGGGCCGGGCCGCGTACTTCGACCTCGTCGCGGGGAATGTCCACGCGTCCCGGGCGGCGTGGGCCTATCCCGAGCCGACAGCCGGGTTCGAGGTCCTCCGGGGGTACGTCGCCGTCATGCCCGCCGCCGTCGACCGGTGCGCCGTCGACGGGGAGACGGTCCGCCCCCAGGAGGGCGGCTTCTACGGCGGCTGGGTCACCTCGCGCGTCGTCGGCCCGTTCAAGGGCATCCCCGGCAGCATGGGCTGGTGACCGCGGGCGGTCACCCCCGGCCCTCGTCCGCCGCCCGGCCGGCGTCCCGCCCCGGCCGACCTCGACCGCGGCGCCGCCCCGCGACCCGCCTCCGACCGTCCCCGCCTCGGCCGGGTCAGCGGGTCAGGGGGATCCGGGTGCGACGCAGGTGGGCGAGCTTGCGCCGGTGCTCGTCCGTCGCGACCTCGTCGTCGACGTGCGGCGGGGAGCAGCTCACGCTGTCGAGGACGCCGTCGTCGAGGAGGTCGAAGTAGGCGACGGCGCACTCGTAGGCGACACCCGGGTAGCAGATCATCTCCCGCTGGCAGCACCGCGGCAGGGCCTCGTCGTCGAGATCCGAGCCGGTCCGACCGGGCTCGCTCACGAGGATGTCGGTCATGGGCCCCCCAGGTGAGCTCGAGTCGTCGTCCGTGCGTCCCCGAGGTCAGGGTGACACAGGTCCGTCGGGTGCGCTCGTCGGCCGCGTCGAGGCCGCTCCCGGCGGCGCGTCGTCGATGATCCGCCGGTGGAGCTCGGTCGTGAGGAGGTGGATCTGGCGGGTGAGCTCGGTGTTCGTCTTGAGCTCGAGCTCGGACTCGACGAAGTCGTGGTCGGCCTTGGCCTGTTGGAACGCCGCCTGCCGGTTCTGGCCGATGAGGACGAAGGTCGACAGGAAGATGGCCTCGAGGGAGACGACGAGGGTGAGCGTCGGCCAGGGGCTCCGTTCGAGGACGAGCATCCACACGGCGAACGCCCCCGCGTGGAGGTACACGAAGGTCATCGACCCGGCGAAGGCCGTGATCGCGTCGGCGACCCGGAGCTGCACGTCCGCGGCCCGGTGCTCGAGGGCGGCGGCGACGACGGGGTGCCGGCGGCGCGGCCGCGTCCGTCCCTTCGGGGTGCTCCCGGTCGTCATCGGGTCCTCTCTGCGCCTGGGGTCGGCTCACTCGTCCGGCACGAGGACGGCGGCCCCCCGGACGTCACCCCGGGCGAGGTCGACGAGGGCCCGGTCCGCCTGCGCCATCGGGACCGGGCGGGCTGTCACCTCGATCCCGAGCCGTTCGGCGAGCAGGAGGAGCTCCTCCCCGTCCCTGCGGGTGTTGCTCGTCACGCTCCGGAGGGTCCGCTCCCGGAAGAGGTGCCGGGCGTAGTCGAGGGGAGGGACGTCGGAGAGGTGGATCCCCGCCACGGCGAGGGTCCCGCCCGCGCGGAGCGACTCGAGGGCGAGCGGGACGAGGTCGCCGGCCGGCGCGAAGAGGATCGCGGCGTCGAGCTCGACCGGGGGTGCGTCGCGTGCGCCGCCGACCGAGGCGGCGCCGAGCTCGGTGGCGAGCCGGCGGGCCTCCTCTCCGCGGGTGAGGACGTGGACCTCGGCGCCCTGCCGCAGGGCGACCTGCGCGGTGATGTGGGCGCTACCGCCGAAGCCGTAGATCCCGAGCCGGCCCCCCGCGGGCAGGGCCGCGAGCCGGAGCGCCCGGTACCCGATGATCCCGGCGCAGAGCAGCGGCGCGGCGTGGACGTCGTCGAAGCAGTCCGGCAGCCGGTAGGCGAACACCTCGGGCACGGTGGCGTGCGTGGCGTAGCCGCCATCGGCGTCCCACCCGGTGTAGCGCGACCACGGGCACAGGTTCTCGCGCCCGGCGCGGCAGAACCGGCAGGCACCGCAGACCCCGCGTAGCCACGCGATCCCGACCCGGTCGCCGAGGGCGTACCGGGTCGCCCCGTCGCCAAGGCGGACGACCTCGCCGACGACCTCGTGACCCGGCACGGTCCCGGCCCGCCGCGGCGCGAGGTCGCCCTCGGCGAGGTGGAGGTCGGTCCGGCACACCCCGCACGCCCGGACCCGGACGAGCACCTCCCCCGGCCCCGGGGCGGGGACGGGCCGCTCCGCCCGGCGAAGCGGCCCCCCCGAGATCGGCCCCGGTCGACCGACCTCCCACGCGAGCATCGTCTCCACCGCAGCACCCTGCGCCCGCCAGCCCGGCGCCATCAGTGCCATTGGTCCCTGTCACCGCGGTGAGGCGGGGGGGACGGTGGGGTGGTGGACGCGAACGCCACCGAGGACACCGCCCGGGTGTGGGCGCCGATCGACGTGCAGCCCGCCCGGGCGCCACTCCTCGCCGACTACGAGGCGGCCCGCGAGGCCTTCGGCTGGGGCGAGGCGTGGAGGTGGGTCGGGGCTGAGCCCGACGGCCCGCTCAACATGGCCGACGTCGCGGTCGACCGCTGGGCTCGCGGTGCCGCCGCCGACGCCGTCGCCCTCCGGGTCCTCGACCGCGCCGGGCCGCCGACCGAGGTCACCTACGCCGAGCTCGCCGAGCTCACCGACGTCGTCGCCGTCGCCCTCCAGAGCGAGGGGGTCGCCCGCGGCGAGGCCGTCTGCACGCTCCTCGAGCGCTCCCTCCCCCTCTACGCCACCGCCCTCGGCACCCTCAAGGCGGGTGCCGTCTACTGTCCGCTCTTCCCCGCCTTCGGTCCCGGCCCGGTCGAGGAGCGCCTCCGCCGCGGTCGGGTCCGGGTGCTCGTCACCGACCCGCTCTCGTACGCCCGCAAGGTGGAGCCGGTTCGCGGACGGCTGCCCGACCTGCGGACCGTCGTCCTCGTCGGCGCGGGGCCGGACGGGCGACAGGAGGGCAGCCGGGGCGTCGGTCGGGGTGGCGCGGAGGCGGCCGAGGGCCACGGTGAGGCGAAGGAGCGGGGCACGCCCCGGGAGTGGGGGGCGTGGCTGGCCCAGGCCGGGGACGCGCTCGACCACACGGGCTTCACCGCGGTGCGGACAGGCCCGGAGGATCCCGCGCTCCTCCACTTCACGAGTGGGACGACCGGCGCGCCCAAGGGCGCGGTCCACGTCCATGCCGCCATCGTCGCCCACCACGCGACGGCCCGGCTCGCGCTCGACGTCCGACCCGGCGACGTCTACTGGTGCACCGCCGACCCCGGCTGGGTGACGGGGACGTCGTACGGGATCCTCGGGCCGCTGAGCTGCGGCGCGACGGTCGTCACCGACACGGCCGACTTCGACGCCCGACGCTGGTACGAGATCCTCGACCGCGAGCGCGTCACCGTCTGGTACACCGCGCCGACCGCGCTCCGGCTGCTCCGGCGAGCAGGTCCGGGCCCCGCCGCGGGCACCGACCTCTCCGCGCTCCGGCACGTCGCGAGTGTCGGGGAGCCCCTCAACGGCGCCGTCGTCGTCTGGGCCACCGAGGCCCTCGGCATCCCGGTGCACGACACGTGGTGGCAGACCGAGACCGGCGCGATCATCGTGAGCAACTTCTCCGGCATGACGATCCGCCCCGGGTCGATGGGCCGGGCATTCCCCGGCGTCGACGTGTCCGTGCTCGAGCGGGGCGAGGACGGCCGCGCCGACGTCGTCGAGGGCCGCGTCCGCCCCGTCCGCGAGGTCGACGCCGTCGGCGAGCTCGCCGTCCTCACGGGCTGGCCGTCGATGTTCCGGGGGTACCTCGAGGACGAGGCAAGGTACCGCCGGTGCTTCGCCGACGGGTGGTACCTCACCGGCGACCTCGCCCGGGTCGACGCCGACGGGTACGTGTGGTTCGTCGGCCGGGCCGACGACGTCATCAAGTCGGCCGGCCACCTCATCGGGCCCTTCGAGGTCGAGAGCGTCCTCATGGAGCACCCGGCCGTCGCCGAGGTCGGGGTCATCGGGACCCCGGACCCCATCGCCGGCGAGGTCGTCAAGGCGTTCGTCACGCTCCGGGCGGGACGCCACCCCACGGAGGCCCTCCGCCGCGACCTCATCGCCCACGGCCGCCGCCGGCTCGGGTCGGTCGCGCCGCGAGCGGTCGAGTTCGACCAGCACCTGCCGCACACCCGCAGCGGCAAGGTCATGCGTCGCCTCCTGAAGTCCCGCGAGCTCGGGCTCGACGACGGGGACGTCTCGACCGTGGAGCCGGGGCCGTGACCGGGGCCGGGGCGCTGCTGCGCGACATGATTCGGATCCGGCGCTTCGAGGAGGCCTGTGTCGAGCTGTACAGCGCGACCCGGATCCGGGGGTTCCTCCACCTCTGCATCGGTCAGGAGGCCGTCGCCACGGGCGTCGTCGGGACCCTCGCCGCGGAGGACGCCGTCGTCGCGACCTATCGGGAGCACGGCCACGCACTCGCCCGCGGCCTGCCGATGACGGCCGTCATGGCGGAGATGTTCGGTCGGTCGACCGGCTGCAGCCGAGGGCGGGGTGGGTCGATGCACCTCTTCGACGCCTCGCGCCGGTTCTACGGCGGCAACGCCATCGTCGCCGGCGGACTGCCGCTCGCGGTCGGGATGGCGCTCGCGGACCGGATGGCGGGCAGCCGCGCGGTGACCGCATGCCTGTTCGGCGACGGCGCGGTCGCCGAGGGCGAGTTCCACGAGAGCGCGAACCTCGCGGCCCTCTGGGGCCTGCCCGTCCTGTTCTGCTGCGAGAACAACCGCTACGCGATGGGGACCGCCCTCGCCCGGGAGCACGCGCAGACCGACCTCGCCATGCGGGCCGCTTCCTACGGGATGGTCGCCTGGTCGGTCGACGGGATGGACGCCGTCGCGGTCCGCGACGCCACCGAGCGGGCCCTCGCGCTCGTCCGCGAGGGCGGGGGCCCGTGCTTCCTCGAGCTGCGGACGTACCGCTTCCGGGCGCACTCGATGTACGACCCCGACCGGTACCGTCCGCGGGAGGAAGTCGAGCGGTGGCGCGAGTCGGACCCGATCACGACGCTCACGGCCCGGCTCGTGGCCTCGGGGGAGGTCGGCGAGGGTGACGTCGCGGCGTGGGAGGCGGAGGTCGCCTCCGAGATCGAGGACGCCGTCCGGGCCGCCGAGGAGGGCCCGGTCGAGCCGGTCGAGGACCTCACCCGGTTCCTCACGACGACCCGCGAGGAGGTGGCCCGATGACCGTCCGCCACGATGTCGACTCACCGGGTGTCGAGACACCACCGGCACCCGGCGCCGGGGTGGCGGCGGGGACGACCCCTGCGACCGCAGCGACCGGGGCGACGCCGCAGCAGGCCCCGCGCGAGACGACGTACCGGGAGGCCCTGCGCGAGGCCCACCGGGAGGCCCTGCTCCGCGACCCGCGGGTGTTCCTCATGGGCGAGGACGTGGGGCGGTACGGGGGGTCGTTCGCCGTGAGCCTCGGACTCCTCGAGGAGTTCGGCGAGGAGCGCGTCCGCGACACCCCGCTCTCGGAGTCGGGGTTCACCGGCGCGGGCATCGGGGCGGCGATCCGGGGGATGCGACCCATCGTCGAGATCATGACGGTGAACTTCAGCCTGCTCGCGCTCGACCAGATCGTCAACAACGCCGCGACCCTCCGGCACATGTCAGGGGGCCAGCTCTCCGTCCCCCTCGTCGTGCGGATGACGACGGGGGCGGGCCGCCAGCTCGCCGCGCAGCACTCGCACAGCCTCGAGGGGTGGTACGCCCACGTCCCCGGCCTGCGCGTCCTCGCTCCCGCGACCGTCGCGGACGCCCGCGGGATGCTCTGGCCGGCTCTCGAGGACCCCGACCCCGTCCTCCTCTTCGAGCACAACTCGCTGTACAACGCGACGGGCACGCTGCCGGAGCGCCCGCTCGAGGTCGACATCACCAGCGCGGCCATCCGACACCCGGGCAGGGACGTCACCCTCGTCGGCTACGGCGGCACCCTGCGGACCGCCCTCGACGCCGCGGACGAGCTCGCGGGGGACGGAATCGAGGCCGAGGTGATCGACCTGCGGGTCCTCCGGCCGCTCGACGACGCGACCGTCCTCGACTCGGTCGCCCGGACCCACCGCGCCGTCGTCGTCGACGAGGCCTGGCGGAGCGGGAGCCTCGCCGCCGAGGTGTCCGCGCGGATCGCCGAGGCGGCGTTCTACGAGCTCGACGCCCCCGTGGCGCGGGTCTGCTCGGCCGAGGTCCCGGTTCCGTACGCCCGGCACCTCGAGGCGGCCTGTCTCCCCCGGGTCGCCGACGTCGTCGGCGCGGCGCGGCGCGCGGTGGGGACATGAGCGACTTCACGATGCCCGCTCTCGGCGCCGACATGGAGGAGGGCACCCTCCTGGAGTGGCTCGTCGCGCCGGGGGACGACGTCCGCCGTGGGCAGGTCATCGCCGTCGTCGAGAGCCCGAAGGCCGCCGTCGACATCGAGTGCTTCGACGACGGTGCGGTCTCGGAGCTCCTCGCCCAGCCCGGCGACGTCGTCCCCGTGGGCGGCGTCCTCGCGCGGATCCGGACAGCCGGGACCCTGGCGCCGTCCGCGCCGTCCGCGGTGCCCGCGCCGTCCGCGCCGTCCGCGCCGTCCGCGCCGTCCGCGCCGTCCGCGCCGTCCGCGGTGCCCGCGCCGTCCGCGGTGCCCGCGGTGCCCTCGCCCGTTCTGCGACACCTCGCCGGCGCCCTCGGCGTCGACCTGGCCACCGTGTCGGGAACGGGACCGGAGGGCACCGTCACGCGCAGCGACGTCGAGGCCGCCGGTCGTGCGGCGAGCCGCCGCGGGGCGCCCCAGCGGGAGCAGAGCCCCCCGGGGAGGCGACGGGTCTCGCCGCTCGCCCGCCGGCTCGCGGCGACGTGGGGGGTCGACCTCGGCGGGGTCCCGGGCGCCCCCGACGACGGGACCGTCCGCGCCGACGACGTCCGCCGGGCCGTCGACCTCGCCGGGCGGTCGGCACCGGTCGAGGACCGGGCAGCGCCGGTCGAGGACCGGGCAGCGCCGGTCGAGAACGGGGCCGTGCCGGTCGGGGACCGCGTGACGACTCCTCGCAGCCGAACACCCACGGGAGACATGCGTCGCAGCATCGCCGACCTCATGGCGCGCTCGAACCGGGAGATCCCGCACTACCACCTCTCCCTCACGGTCGACGTCCGAACGGCGGTCGAGTGGACACGCGAGCGCAACCACGGCCTCCCCGTCGCCGAGCGGATCGTCCCGGCAGCCCTCCTCCTCGCTGCCACCGCACGGGCGGCCACCGAGGTGCCGGCGCTCAACGGACACTGGGTCGACGGCGCCTTCCGTCCGGCTGACACCGTGGACCTCGGGACAGTCGTCTCGCTGCGTGGAGGGGGTCTGCTCGTCCCGGTCATCGCGGACGCCCAGAACCTCTCCGTCGCGGCGACGATGGCCGCCCTCAGGGACCTCGTCGGCCGGGCACGACGCGGACACCTCCGGGGGTCCGCCCTACGCCGGCCGAGCATCACGGTGACGAACCTCGGGGACCAGGGAGTCGACAGCGTCCACGGCGTCATTCACCCGCCGCAGGTGGCCCTCGTGGGGTTCGGCCGCGTCGTCGAGCGGCCGTGGGCCGTCGACGGCCTCCTCGGGGTCCGCCCCGTCGTCACGATGACGCTCGCCGCCGACCATCGGGCCACGGACGCCGACACCGGTGCCCGGCTCCTCCAGACCATCGCTCGCCTCCTCGAACGACCGGAGGAGCTCTGATGCCGCCCACCACGAGGCAGGACGTCGAGGCCGGCGGTCAGGCCGACGGGCCGCGACCACCGACGACGAGGAGAACGCCGTGAGGGACGACGCAGGGAGCAGGGACGCGGTCGGGAGCGGACCGGATGAGGGCCTGAGCCCCGAGGACGCCCGGGCCCTCCTCGCGACGACGATCCGCGAGCTCGTCCCGGATGCCGACCCCCTGAACCTCCCCCCGGACGCGGACCTGCGCGCGGAGTACGCCCTCGACTCCCTCGACATGGTCGAGCTCGTCGATCGGCTGAGTGCCCGGGCCCGGTTCCGGATCGAGGAGGAGGACACCGAACGGCTCCGCACCGTCGCCTCCGCCGTGACGCTCCTCGTCCGTGGCTCGGCCGGACGCCCTCGCTGACCCCGGCCCAGTCCGCGGGGGGGTCGGGTCGGGGATCAGCCGACCACGACGTCGGCGGCCCCGACCGTGGGCTCGCCGTCGTGCGTGCCCAGACGGGCGAGCCCGTTGAGGTGCACCCGGTGCGCGAGAGCTCGCTGCGCGGCCTCCACGTTCGCCTCCTCACCGGCCCAGGTCGACAGTGCCGTGTGCTGGAGCGCCCGCCCGAAGCTGAAGCTCATCTCCCACGGAAGCCCGGCGACCTCGTTGAGCAGGGCGAGGTGGAGCGTCGCCGTGTCCTCGCTCTGCCCCCCCGAGAGGAAGGCGATCCCCGGGACGGCCGCGGGGACGTGGCGACGGAAGCAGCGGACCGTCGCCTCGACGACCTCGGCCGGGGCGGCCGGCCGTGGGCAGTCACTCCCGCTGAGGACCATGTTCGGCTTGAGGACCATGGCCTCGAGACGCACCCGGTGTCGGTCGAGGCTCGCGAACACGGCACCGAGAACGGCTCCGGTGACCTCCTCGCAGCGCGCGAGCGAGTGGTCTCCGTCCATGAGGACCTCGGGCTCGACGACCGGGACGATCGCGGCCTCCTGGCACAGCGCGGCGTAGCGGGCGAGCGCGTGGGCGTTGGCCTCGACCGCCACCCCCGACGGCGTCCCCCGCCCGATGCGCAGGACCGCGCGCCACTTGGCGAAGCGGGCCCCGAGGGAGCGGTACTCCTCGAGCCGGTCCCGGAGCCCGTCGAGACCCTCGGTGACCGTCTCGCCGTCGAACCCGGCGAGAGGCTTCGCGCCCCGGTCCACCTTGATCCCGGGGAGGATCCCCCGCTGGGCGAGGACCTCGGCGAAGGGAACACCCTGACGCGTTCGCTGGCGGATCGTCTCGTCAAAGAGGATGACCCCGCTGACGGCCTCCTCGATGCCCGGTGCCGTGAGGAGGAGCTCGCGGTAGCGGCGACGGGTCTCCTCGCTCGACTCGACCCCGACCGAGGCGAGGCGCCGGGCGATCGTCGGACTCGACTCGTCGGCGGCGAGGATCCCCCTCCCCGGTGCCATGAGTGCGGCTGCCGTGGGGTCGAGCCGTGCCGCGGCGACGGAGGAGCCTGGGACCGCGGACACCGCGGTGTCCGCGGTCCCACGAGTGTCGACGGCTGGGCGAGTGTCCACGGCGGCCTCCTGAGGTCTCCTCGGGCGCGGTCGGGCGGTCCCGATCGCCCTCAGCGTCGCTCCCCGGAGACCTTCGGCACAGGGTCCTAGGTCACCATGTCGGGTTCGGGACCTTCGCCCCTGACGGGTGGGGTACGGGACCACGATGCTGTCGCCATGGAACCTCCCGCTGACCCCGCGGCGGGCGCCCTCGTGGGCGTGGGCCGCTTCCGGACATTCGTGTGTGCCGACTGCGGGTCGGTGATGCCGCCGAGGGTCGTGGCCCACCCCGCCGGGACCGTCCTCCTCTGCGCCGAGTGCCACTCGGCGCACCGAGCGTTCGTCGGCGGGGGTGGGTGGCCGCTCCAGCAGACGAGCTGAGCGGGTCGGGGGTGCCCCGGCGTCGACGGAGCCAGAACGTCGACGCCAGAACGTCGACAGAGCCAGAACGTCGACGCCAGAACGTCGACAGAGCCTGACGGAGCCGCTGCGGCCCTCCCCCGGAGCGGCCCCGGCTGACCGGCCGTCCGGACGGTCCCCCCCGGCCGTCCGGACGGTCCCCCGCCTGGCTTCAGCGGGAGCGAGCAGGTCTCGTCGGGAACCGGGCGCAGCGTCGTATCGCACCCGCCGGCCCGGCGACGAGGCCCTCCCCCTGCCGGTGGGACGAGCGCTCCACCCGACGGGGGAAGCCCGAGGCGCCGAGCCAGGTCCCGTGCGCCTCCTCGGCGACAGACGGGCGCAGATGGCGTCGTGTCACCAGACCCCCCGGGTCGCGCGCCGTCGCTGGAGCTCGGCGAGTACTCGCTGCTGGTGGGAGAGCAACCCCAGCCTCTCGGCGCCGGGCGGCTCGCGGTGGTGCTCCCGGGCCCGCGCGAGGCGGTCGGCGCGCAAGGCGTCCTCGGTCCTCGCGAGCTCCTGGATGAGGCCACGCTCGGTGAGCGCGCCCAACTGGGCCAGCGGCGTTTCGGCGAGCACGGGTTCCACCTTCCTGGCTCCGGTCCCTACGCCCACGAAGGACGTCGCGTCCAGGCACTCTCCCTGGGCCGGGCGCCGTTCACGAGTCAACGCTCGTCATCGACCGAGGGCAAGGACCAAGGTCCCTGGTGGGCGACATCCGCGCGTGCTCGCGCCCATGCATCGTGACCGGCCGGCGGTACAGTGACATGGGGCCCGACCAGCGTGAGCGCGTGCGCGGCCTGCCGCCGCTCGGGACCTCGTCGGGCCCGGGGAGGAGCAGTGGTCCCGTGACCGAACCCGAAGGCGCTGAGGGGATACCGCCGCGAGCCCAGACGGAGAGAGCCCGGGGGCCCGAGCGGACGGAGGTCGTCGACCTCGACTGCGAGGGAACGATCACCGACGTCAACGACGCGTGGACGAGCTTCTGCATCGAGAACGGGGGCGACCCCGCGCTGTCCGGGCCGGGGACGTCCTGGCTGAGGGCCTGCGAGCGTGCGGGCGACGACCCGTGGGCTCTCGTCGTCGCCACGGCGCTGAGGACCTCCGC
Source organism: uncultured Actinomycetota bacterium (assembly GCA_963783735.1). Taxonomy (GTDB): domain Bacteria; phylum Actinomycetota; class Actinomycetes; order Actinomycetales; family Dermatophilaceae; genus CAWDAQ01. The sequence goes on from CAWAOO010000007.1 coordinate 355,080, forward strand.
GGACGGGCGTGTCCGCGTCCCGCTCACGGTGACGTCCCCGTGCCACGACGCGTCCGGCCCACGATGGTTCGACATCTCCGTCCTCTCACGTCTCGACGACTCCGAGGCACCGGTGGGGAGCCGGGTGACGGTCACTCCGCGGCACGCCGACGGGATCGGCGTCGGTGTCCGGGCCGGCACCGGCACGGGCACCGGGCAGGGGCCGTCGCGGGTGCACGCGCCCCCGACGATCCCCCAGCTCAGCCTGTACACCGAGATCCTCCACGACCTCCTCGAGTCGTCGAACCACGAGGCCCCGATGCGCGCGGTCCTCAGGGTCGCGCTCCGGCTCGCCGGTGCGGACGCCGGGGTGGTCTGCCGACCGGTCGAGACCGACCACGGGGGGGCGTTCGGCGTCACGAGCGAGGGCGACCTCGCGGTTGTCGAGGCGGTCGTCGGCACGGGGACGGGGTGGGCGGCCGGGGACGTCGTCCGGGTCGACCGGACGATGGTCGGCCACGTCCTTCGGACGTCCGAGCCGACCTCCGGGACCCCCGGTCGCCCCGAGGCCCCCGGCAGAGGCACCGCGGGCGCGGCGAGCGGGTCCGGTGACGAGGTCACCGACGTCTGGGCGTGCGTGCTCGCCGCCCCGCTCCTCGCGAGCGCGAACGGCAAGGCGTGCGCGCTCAGCGTGGCCCGGAGAGCGCCGGCGCCGCCCTTCGAACGCTCCGACGTCGAGGCCGTGACGACGCTCGCGGGCCAGGCCGCCCTCGCGCTGGCGCTGCGGTCCGGGGAGCGTCACCGGGAGGCGTGGCGGTCCCTCAACGACCGCGAGCAGCTCGCTGCCGAACTCCACGACAGGGTCGTCCGCCGGCTCTTCACGGCGGGCATGGGCCTCGAGGGCGTCGCCGGGAACCTCTCCCGGCTCGACCGTGACCGGGTCCTCGGCTACGTCGACCTGCTCGACGCGACCATCCGCGAGATCCGCGACGCGGTGCTGCGCGACGGAGACGAGACCTAGCCGCGAGCGACAGCGCCGGACCGGCCGACCCCGGGCGAGGCGTCAGGGGTGTCCCCCGTCCCGGAGGGGGGCCGACGTGGGGGCGAGCCCGGCGAGCCGGCCACCCCAGGCGCGGGCCTTGTCGAGCTCACCCGGGAGGAGTGGCCCCGAGGTTCCCTCGACCCAGAACGACCTCGCCGGGAGGACGACCGCGTACCGGAGGTGCCGCAGCCGCCTCTCCGCCCCCCGCGCGGCGGAGCCGGGCACGCCACGCTTCCGGATCCGGGTGTCGAAGGCGGCGGCAGCGATGCCGGGCCGGGCGCGCCCGAGCGTCCCGAGCCAGTCGCGGATGCCGGGTCCCGCCCCACCGGTCGGTCTGGCCCCCTGGTCGACGGCGGACACGCGCGTGGGCCCTCGGCTCATCCCGAACGCGTGCGTCGGGCCGCCGACGACGAGGAGCCCGACGTCCTCGCCGAACGAGGACGGGGCCTCCCCGACGGGGACGACCTCGACCGGCATCGCCGCGGCGATCCCCGCGGCGATCGCCTGCGCGACCTCCTCGGTGTTACCGAACATCGACTCGACGACGACAACGGCGCGCCCCATGTCCTGCCCCTCTCCCTGCCCCTACCGTGATCCTCTCGACCTGATGATAGGAACGTGGGCCGGGCGTGTCCCGAGCCGAAGGTCCCGAGCCTGTCGCACCCGGGGGCGGGGACGGTGGCCGTCGCGCCCCGGTGCCCGCCGAGTCGACCCTCCCCGCAGGGCCCCGCTCAGGGACAATACCCGGGTGGGCGAGCCGGGACGAGCACTCGACGTGGCGCCGGGACCGGGCGTCCCGGGCGGCCTGCGCATCCCGCCGGACGAGCTGGTCGAGCGCTTCTCCCGGTCCCCCGGGCCCGGGGGGCAGTCGGTCAACACCGCTGACAGCCGAGTCGAGCTCGCCTGGGACCCGTTCGCCTCGGCGACGCTCGACGAGTCCCAGCGGGACCGGGTCCGGTCGGCCCTCGGCGACCGCCTCCTCGGGGGGCGACTCGTCGTCGTCGCCTCCGAGCACCGCTCGCAGCACCGGAACCGGGTAGCCGCGCGGGACCGGCTCGCCGCGCTCGTCCGGTCGGCCCTGGCGCCCCCGCCGCCCCGGCGCCGGGCGACCCGCCCGACCCGCGGCTCGCAGCGTCGCCGGCTCGACGCGAAGAGGCAGCGGGGCGTGACGAAGGCCCGCCGCCGCCGGCCCGGCTCCGAGGACTGACCGCGAGCCTGTCCTCACCGGCCGGCCGACCCGCGCGTCACGGCCCGGTGCGTCACGGTGTCCGCCGGGCCGCCGGGGGAAGGAGTCCGGGGTCCCCGGCGGGCCACTGCGCGGGAGTCTCGCCCAGGGCGTCGAGGAGCCGCACCTGCTCCGCGCCCCACGGCGAGAGCTCGCGCCGTCCGGCCCGGACGTCGGCGACGAGCTCGCGCCACGGGACCCACGCCACGGTGGCGACCTCGCCGGGATCGGGGGCGGGGACGGCTCCCGGGCGGGTCCACCCGACGTGGACGGGGCACATCTCGTGCTCGACGACCCCGTCCATCTCGGCCCGGTAGGCGTAGCCGGGGAGGACGAGCCGGAGGTCGACGATGTCGAGGCCGAGCTCGGTCCGGGCGCGGCGCCGGACCGCGTCGGTGAGTCCCTCTCCCGGGGCCGGGTGGCCGCAGACGGAGTTCGTCCACAGGCCGGGGAACGTCCGCTTGCGCTCGGCCCGGCGGGTGAGCAGGAGCGCGCCGTCCGGCGCGAAGAGGTACGCCGAGAAGGCGAGGTGCAGCGGCGTGGCCCCGTGGTGGACCTCGCTCTTCGGCATCGTCCCGACCGCCTCCCCCGAGGCGTCGAGGAGGACGACGTCCTCCACGGGTCGGACCGGGCCGTCCTCGCCGGCCTGGCCGTGGGAGACGTCGTGCCGGGCGCGGTCGGGGGGCCCGCCTGCCTCGCCGCTCACGACGGCCGCCCGAGCGCGTCGACCGCGGCGGCGAAGACCCCGGGGAGGGCTCCCGCCGCGGGAACGAGCGCGCGACGCGCCCACGCCGGGCGCGTTCCCTGGACGAGGGCGTGCGTGAGCAGCGCTGCCCGTCGGCCCGTCCGCCGCCACTCCCGCTCGTAGGACTCCGGCCGCCCGGCCGCGACCGCGGCGACCGCGGCCCGGGCCTGGGTGAGCCCGAGGGACACCCCCTCTCCGGTGAGCGCGTCGACGTACCCGCTCGCGTCCCCGACGAGGAGGACCCGCCCGGCGACGCGGGCGGCGGACCGCTGGCGGAGCGGCCCGGCGCCCCGGACGGTCGACTCGACCCCGGCCCGTCCGAGCCTCCTCTCCAGCGCTGGGAACCCCGAGAGGTGGTCGGCGAACGACCCGTGCCGGGCGCTGAGCACGGCGACGCCGACGAGGTCGGCCCCGACCGGGGTGACGTACGCCTCCGCGTGCCGGGCCCAGTGGACCTCGACGTGGTCGGTCCACGGCGGGAGGACGAAGTGGCGGCGCTGTCCGTGGCGGCGAGGCCCACGGGCCGCGACCTCGAGCCCGAGCGCCCGACGAGTCGGTGAGTGCAGCCCGTCGGCGGCGAGGACGTACGCCCCGCGCACGGTCGTGCGGGAGCGGTGCCCGCGTCGTCCCCCGCGCCCGGGAGGGTGGGCGTGGACGGTGACGCCCTCGTCGTCCTGGTCGAGCCCGTCCGCGGCGAGGGGGAGGACCTCGACCCCCGCGGAGGCCACGGCCTCCCGGAGGGCAGAGTGCAGCGTGGTGCGCCGCACCCCCCGCCCGGTGCCGTGGGCGAAGGCCGCCACGGCCTCGTGCCGCCCGGAGACGTAGCGGATCCCCGCGAGCGGCCAGCCACCGGGGTCGACACCGACGTGGGCGAGCGCGGCGACCCCGCCCGGCATGATCCCCTCGCCGCAGGCCTTGTCCACGGCTCCCCCGCGGGGCTCGAGGACGACGACGACGAGACCCGCGCGGGCCGCGTGGAGGGCGGCGACGAGCCCGACCGGGCCCCCGCCGACGATGACGACGTCCGCGCGGACGGCCGCGCGCCCGGCCGAGCGCGGCGGGGCGCCGACCTCGGGGCTCACCGGGTCGCTCCCGGCCGGCCGGCGGGGTCGGTGAGGGCGGCGAGCGCCGCGCTCTCGACCCGGACGCGGGTGCGGAGGAGCACGGCGTTGAGCAGGGTGAAGACGAGCGCGGTCATCCAGGCGGTGTGGACGAGCGGAAGGGCGACCCCCTCGAGGACGACGGCGACGTAGTTGGGGTGCGGCAGGACGCGGTACGGCCCGCGGCGCACACGGCGGAGCCCGGGCACGACGATGACCCGGGTCGTCCACTGGCGCCCGAGCGTCGTGATGCACCACCAGCGGAGCGCCTGGGCGAGGACGACGAGCGCGAGCATCGGCCAACCGAGGGCGGGGACGAAGGGGCGCCCCAGGGTGACGACCTCCGCGACGGCGCCGACGAGGAGGGCGCTGTGGAGGGCGACCATCGCCGGGTAGTGGGACCGGCCCGACTCGGCCCCGCCGTTCGCGAGCGCCCACCTCGCGTGCCGGGTCGAGACGGCGAGCTCGGCGACCCGCTCGAGGGCGACGAGCGCGACGAGCACGACGAACCAGGTCTCGGACACCCGGTCACCCCGCCGGGGACCGGAGGAGGACGAGCTCGAGACAGAACCCCGGGCCCATGGCGAGGAGCAGTCCGTGCGAGCCGGGCTCCGGGGGACGCTCGCGAAGCGTGTCGCCGAGGACGTGGAGCACCGAGGCGGAGGAGAGGTTGCCGATGCGGTCGAGCGAGTCCCACGTCATCTCGAGTGCGTGTCGCCCGACCTCGAGGGCAGCGCCGAGGGCGTCGAGGACCTTCGGCCCCCCCGGGTGGGCGACGTACCAGCCGATGTCCGCGCGGGTGAGCCCGTGGTCGGCGAGGAACTCGTCGACGTCACCCCGGACGTTGGTCCGGACGAGGTCGGGGACCTCGACCCCGAGGACGATCCGCAGCCCGGTTGCCCCGACGTCCCACCCCATCGCGCGCTCGGTGTCCGGGTAGAGGCGGCTTCTCGACGCGAGGACCTCAGGCGGGCCCGACGGAGGTCCTGCGTCGGCCCGGGGGCCCGGGCGGGGGACTCGGTCCGCGCCGAGCATGACGACCGCGGCCGCTCCGTCGCCGAAGAGTCCGCTCGCGACGAGGTTCGCGACCGAGGTGTCGTCCCGCTGGACGGTGAGGCTGCACAGCTCGACGGAGAGGAGGACGGCGACGTCCGCGGTGTGACCGACGAGGTGGTCGTGGACCCGGGCGACGCCGGCGGCTCCGGCCACGCAGCCGAGACCGACGAGGGGGACGCGTTTGACGTCGGGACGGAACCCCACCCGGGCGGCGACCCGCGCCTCGAGGGACGGGACGGCGAGGCCGGTGATCGTCGTCGAGACGATGAGGTCGACGTCCTCCGGCCGCAGGCCCGCCGCGTCGAGGGCGTCCATGACCGCGCGGGCCCCCAGGTCGACGGCGACCCGGATGAACTCGTCGTTCGCCTCACCGAAGTCACCGAGGCCGACATAGCGCTCGAGCGGGAGCGCGAGGTGGCGGTGGCTCACCCCGGAGTTCGCGTGGAGCCGGTCGAGCAGGGTGCGGTTGACCCCGTGCGAGCCGACCACGTCGGCGAAGGCCTCGGTGACCTCGTCCTGGGCGTAGCGGTGCTCGGGAAGGACCCCGCGCACGGCGGCGATGTGACTCACGACGTCACCTTAGGCACAGCCGGGCCCGCCGAGGTCCACGAGACGAGGGACGAGATCAGCCCCCGCCGGATGTCTAGGCTCGGCTGGTGACGACGACCTCGACCGTGGGGGGGCTCGCCCGGGCCAGCCACCCGGGACCGACGCTCGCCGTGAGCGCACTCACCGCGCTCCTCGCTCTCGCCTCCGGGCACCGGCTCTCGACGGGCCTGCTCGTCACCGCTGCGGTCACGACGGGCCAGCTGACGATCGGGTGGTCGAACGACCTCCTCGACGCCGGGCGGGACCGGGTCGTCGGGCGGTCGGACAAGCCGGTCGCCCGGGGTGAGGTCGACGATGCCCTCGTCCGGCGCGCCCTCGCGGTCGCGGCGGCGCTCTGCGTCGGCCTCTCGCTCGCGTGCGGGACGGCGGCGGCCGCCGCCCACCTCGTCCTCGTGGTGGGCGCGGGGTGGGCCTACAACCTCGGGCTCAAGCGGACGGCGTGGTCGGGCCTGCCGTACGCCGTCGCGTTCGGGTCGCTGCCCGCCGTCGTCGCCCTCGCGCTCAGGCCACCGGCGCTGCCGGCGGCCTGGGTCCTGGCCACGGGCGCGGTGCTCGGGGTCGGCGCGCACCTGCTCAACGCACTCCCCGACCTCGCCGACGACGCCCGGACCGGCGTCGTTGGCCTCCCCCACCGGCTCGGCCCGGCGCGGCTGCGCTGGGTGGCCCCCGCCGTCCTCGCGGGCGCCTCGGCGGTCGCCGCGATCGGGTCCGGCGCCGACCTGCAGGCGTGGCTCCTCCTCACCGGGTGCGTCGCTCTCGCCGGCGTCGCGGTCGCCGGCCGGGGCCGGGTCCCCTTCCGTGCCGCCGTCGGGATCGCCCTCCTCGACGTCGTCGCCCTCGTCGTCCACCGCTGACCTCGCCCACCCGGGCCGCACGGCCGCCCGGGCCGACGGCCGCCCGGGCCGCACGCATCCGGGGCGGCCGGCGCTGGGGCGCCGAGTGCCACGGCCGGCTCAGGCGCGGGCGGGGGCGTTCTCGGGGGAGGAGCCCGTGGGCGTGACGTCGAGCGTCGTCCGTCGGGTCTCGAGGTCGGCGTCGAGCCGGGCTCGGTGCTCCCCGTCCTCCCAGACGAGGGTGATCCGGGGCCCTCCCCCGCTCACCGTGCACTCCCCCGCGAACGCAGGGTGCGTGCTCCGCACGCGGATGAGGTCGGCGAGGGCGCGGACGACGGGACGCTCGAGCGCGGCCTCGACCTCGGCGCGGGTGTAGTGGTGCCGGTTGATGTCCCGCCCCACGCCGGTTCGCGCGAGCAGGTCCATGTCGTTGTGGCCCGCGAGCAGACCGACGTAGTACACCTGTGGGATCCCGGGGCTGAACAGCTGGACGGCGCGGGCGAGGAGGTAGGCGTCGTCGTCGCGGCCGAGGGCGTCGTAGTACGTGCAGTTGACCTGGTAGACGTCGACGTTCGAGGCGGCCCACCCGGTCGCCTGCCGCGACTCGCCCCCGGATCGACGGTGGATGCCCTCGACGAGGTCGTCGACCTCGCTCGGGGTGAGGAGCCCGGGCCGCCCGCTCCCCATCTGGTCCGGTCCGACGTCGACCACCCCGATCCCGTCGTGGGTGTCGAGCACGGTGACCGCGTTCGTCGGGCGCACCCGGAGCCAGTGGAGGAGGGCGGTGGCGTCGCCCGTGCCGAGTGAGTGGAGGAGCAGTGGCGGCAGTGCGAAGTCGTAGACGCGGTCGACGCGGGAGGCGATGGCGACCTGGCGCTCGAAGTGGGAGTGGATCTCGACGAGGACCTCGGCGCCGCGGGACCGAGCCCGCGCGGTGAGGTCGTCGATGAAGGCGAACGTCTCGTCGGTCATGAACGAGGACGTCCCCGGCGTCTTGACCGCGTACCCGACGGCGTCGAGCCGGATCATCGAGACCCCGCCGCCGACGAGGGCGTCGAGGACCCGCTCGATGTGGGCGACTCCGGCCGGGTCGGCGACGTCGATGTCGACCTGCTGCGGGGTGAACGTCGTCCACACCAGCCGCCGGCGCCCGCCGAGCGTCATCGGGGTGAACGGCAGACCCGGTCGCGGGCGGTAGATCCGGGCGAGCTCTGCCTCGTCCGCCCCGTCGGGGTAGACGTCGGACATGGTGAGGAACATCCCCGCGTGCGGCGACTCGTCGCCGCGCGCGACGACGTCGCGGAACTCCGGCGAGTCCGCCGAGAGGTGGTTGACGACGAGGTCGGCCATGAGGGCGCGGCCGGTGGCGAGGTCCCGGACGTCCGTCCACGTCCCGAGTCTCGGGTCCACCCTCGTGTGGTCGACGGGGTCGAACCCGGCGTCGGCGCCGTCGTACGGCGTGAAGAACGGCAGGAGGTGCACCCCGGTGAACATTCCGTCGAACGGCCCGTCGAGGAGGTCGGCGAGGCCGTGGACCGACCCGCCGAACCGGTCGGCGTAGGCGATGAGCTGGACTCCGGTGTCGGCGTGCTCCATGTCGGGCCTTCCTCGGGTCGGCAGCGCTCGCACGACCCTACCGTCGCCGGTGTTCAGCGCGCCCCGTCGAGCCGCGCCAGGGCCTCGGCGGCGGACCCGGCGTCCTCGGCCATCGCCGCCCACGGGTCGGCCTTGCGCGCCATCCGACGCGGCAGGCTGGACAGGGTGTACCGGTCGGGTCGGACCCGGCCGAGCTCGTCCCAGTCGAGGGGCGTCGCCGCCGGGGCCCCCGGCCGGGCGCGGAGGGTGTACGGCGCGACGGCGGTCTGGGCCCACCCGTTCCGGGCGACGTCGAGGAGGACCCTGCGTCCGCGCTCGCTCTTGCGGTGCGCGGTCGTGTACCGGTCGGGCCGGCCCGCGGCCAGCCGGTCGGCGACGCCCCGGGCGAGCTCGCGGACGGTGTCGACGTGGGTCACCGCGTCGAGCGGGACCGTGACGTGGTAGCCACGCCCGCCGCTCGTCTGGAGGAAGGGCGTGAGTCCGAGCCGCGTGAGCGCGTCCCGGACGTCGCGCGCCGCACGCCGGACGTCGGCGAGGGGGACCCCGTCGGCGGGGTCGAGGTCGACGACCATCCGGTCGGGCCGGTCGAGGGCCCCCACCCGCGAGAGCCACGGGTGGAGCTCGAGGGTGCCCTGGTTGGCGAGGTAGACGAGCGTGGCGGCGTCCTGGCAGAGGACGTGGTGGACGTGTCCGGAGCTGCTGCTCGCTGCGTCGACGCTGACCCGTTCGACCCAGGCCGGGAAGTGGCCGGAGACCTCCTTCTGGAAGAACCCGGCCGCGTCGATGCCGTCAGGGTAGCGCCGGAGGGTCAGGGGACGGTCGCGCAGGTGGTGAAGGATGTGCTCGGCGGCGCGCCGGTAGTACTCGACGACGTCGCCCTTGGTGATCCCCGCGCCGGGGTACATGACCTTGTCGAGGTGGCTCAGCGCGACGTCCCTGTCGCCGACGCGCAGCGACTCGCCGCCGCTCACGCCGACCCCTGCTCCCGGACGACGTCCGCGGGGTCCTTGTCCTCGCGCAGGCCCTCGAACCGAGGGTGGCGGAGGCGGCCGTCGCGGGTCCACTCGGAGAAGCCGACCTGCGCGACGAGCGCGGGCTCGACCCACGTCACCCCGCGCTCGCGGACCAGGTCGTCGAACGGGCTGTCGCTGCGGACGAGCCCGTCGAGCCGGGCCCGGAGACTGCGCAGGGTCGCCACGTCGTAGCCGGTGCCGACCTTGCCGGCGTACCGCAGGCCGCCGTCGTCGTGGTACCCGACGAGGAGCGCGCCGAAGCCCGACCTCGCCCCCCGCGGCTCGGTGAAGCCCCCGACGACGAGCTCCTGCCCGTGCACGCACTTGAGCTTGAGCCAGTCCCGCGACCGGCCGGAGCGGTACGGCGCGTCGGCGCGCTTGGCGATGAGCCCCTCCCACCCGCTTGCGCAGGCCTCAGCGTAGTAGCCGAGGCCGTCGGTGTTGCGGTGTCGGCTCAGCCGGAGCGGGTCCTCGAACGAGAGCGTCTCGGTGAGCAGCCGCTTGCGGGAGCGGAGGGGGAGGTCTCTGAGGTCGACGTCGTCGAGGACGAGCAGGTCGAAGAGGTAGAGGGAGACGGTGACCCCGGAGCGCGCGACGTCGGACGGCTTCGTCACGTGGATGCGCCGCTGGAGCGCCGCGAAGCTCGTCTGGGAGCCGTCGAAGGCGACGATCTCGCCGTCCGCGACCCAGCGGCTGGGGGGCTGCCGGCGGAGCGCGTCGATGAGCTCGGGGTAGCTCGCGTCCATGGTCCGGTGGTTGCGCGACCAGAGGTGGGCCTCGCCGTCCTCCACGGTGACGAGCGCGCGGACCCCGTCGAGCTTGCGCTCGAAGACCCACCCCGCGTCGGAGAACCGGTCGTCGGTGAGGGTCGCGAGCATCGGCTCGACCCAGAGGTCCCGGGGCGCTGGCCGCAGGGCCGCCGCGTCCTCGGCGGAGAGCAGGTCCCGTGGCGACCGGCTCACTCGTCGACCTCCTCGTTCGTCCGGCCGCTGAGGACCGACTCCGGCTCCGTCCGGGCGGGGACACGCCGCCGGTCGGCCCCCCCGTCGTCGACCTTGACGAGGAGCCAGTTGCTCACGTCGCCGCCGACCTTCGTGTGGGTGAAGGCGTACCCCCCGTGGATCTTCTCCCCGTCGAGCCGAACCTTGAGGTGGCCTCGACGCAGCGCCTCGCCGACGGCGACCTCCGCACCGTCCTCGTCCGTCGTGAGGTTCATGTAGTCCCCGCGGTCCCAGACGACGACCGTGCCGGCGCCGTACCCTTCGGGGATGACGCCCTCGAAGTCCGCGTAGTCGAGCGGGTGGTCCTCGGTCCGGGTGGCGAGCCGCTTGTCCCGGGGGTCGGTGGAGGGCCCCTTCGGCACCGCCCAGGAGACGAGGACCCCCTCGATCTCGAGCCGGACGTCGAAGTGGAGCGTCGAGGCGTCGTGGCGCTGGACGACGAACCGCCTCCCCGAGCCGTCCCTCGTCGCCCCGGACGGCTCGCCGGAGCGGTCGAGGTCCCGCTTCGCGCGGTAGTCGCCCATGCTGTCGTCTGGCACCCCCCATGCCTACCCCCCTGGAGCCGTCCCGAAACCGCCGGCCCCCCGACCGAGCCACAGGGAGCTGCGGGCGCGGCTCAGCGAGGACGGGGCAGGGCCCTGTCCTCGCCGAGGGCACACGGTCGGACCCGCATGGTCAGACGTGCACCGTGCGGTCGTGCATGTGCACGAGGCCGCTGTGGTCGATCTCCTCGACGGCCCAGACGACGAGCAGTGACACCATGAAGATGGCCAGCCAGGTCCCCGCCGCCGCCGCCTCGGCCGCCGCGAAGGCGATGACGCCAAGGGCGAGGGATACGGAGGCGACAGCAACCTCGGCCTTCCCGGCCCGGTCAAAGGTGTCACGGCTCCTCAGCACGACGTAGCCGATGACTCCCAGAACGATCCCGATGGCGGACATCCCGCGGGCGTCCTGCGCCAACGGCATGCTGCCGTTGACGAGGTAGCCGACGTACCACACGCCGATGATGGCGAAGAGGACGGTGGCGACGAGGTCACGAAGCGTGAGTCTCATGTGAATTCACCTCCTTCCACACCTCGATTATCGCTCGGCACGTCGCCTCGCGGCACAGTGCCGAACGTCCCGAAATGCCCGACGGACAGCCGACAAGGGACCTTAGGCCCTGCCGTGTCGGTAACGGACAGATCACGCTGGGGAGACGGGGTCGCGATGGCCCCTGGGGACCCCTTGCTCTGGGAGAACGGCAGGACCGATGAACTCCGACAAGGCACGCATGCTCGTCCAGGAGGCACTGCGTGAGGCGGCCCCACGTGCCGCCCTCGTCAGGGTTTCGGGCGACGTCAGGCTCGACAAGGCGTACCACCTCGACGAGGCACACATGGTCGCGGTCGCCCGGGAGCTCGCCCGGCAGACCGGCCTGCCCATCGACGATGACGACGTCGGCGCGCTCGAGACGCTCGACGGGGCGACGGAATTCCTCATCCGGGAGTCTGCTCGCCTGCGCCTCATCGGCCTGCGCTGAGTCGCGGCCTGCGCTGAGTCGCGGGCCGGGAGGTCAGTCGTGCGCGACCTCGGGACGGACGACCGCGAGCCGGACGATGCCCGACGGGACGACGAGGAACCGGACGACGTCGGGCGGCAGGGTCAGCCAGCTGTGGAGGCCGACGACGTGGCCACGGACGGTCATCGACCTCGGCACGGAGCGCCATGAGCTCGCGTTGTAGGCGACGTGGCCGACAAGGCGCCCCTCGTCGAGCATCGTCGGGAGGAGCGCGGCGAGCTCGGTGTACAGGTCGGGGGTTCGGGGCCACCACCAGCCATCCACACCGCCCGGGACGCCTTCGTCAGCGCCGTCCCCCGGAGCCCGTTCGGCCGGGGCCGGCCCCGGCTGGGAGGGGCCACCGACGTCCCAGACGACGCGGACGGAAGGGCTCTCCGGCGGGGGGCGGAGGGGGGCGAGCCCGCCGGGACGGTTCGGTGTCATCGCCCCCTCGCCCCCTGCCCGGTGAGCGGGGACGTGCCACGCCCGGAGGGCCTCAGGACCTCTGGCTCTGCCGCACCAGCGTCACGGCTGGTGCGGCCCCCTCCGAGCCGGAGGCGTCCGGACGGTGACCCGGCGGTCCCCACACGCCGGGGCGTCGCGTCTCGCCCGAGCTGAGACCCGCCGGCGGGCACGCCCACGGCGGCGGCACCCGGCAGTCTGACATGTCGATGCATACGCCCAGCAACCTTCCACGCACCCACGTGCCCGCGACGACCACGGCCGCAGCACGTGTCGCCCAAGGGGCAGCGCGGGGATCTGGTTCCCCATCGGACGCGCGGCCCGGCGTCGCGGGCCAGCTCGTCGGGGGTTGGTGCGCCCTGAGGACCTCCTGCTTCATCGCCGTCGTGGGCGGCAGCCGGGGTCCGGGGCTAACCAAGTGGGACAGTGGGGCAACCCTATCCCTCAGGCCCCCCCGGTGCCAACTCGCCCCCTTGGCCTCCCGGGCGAGGGCGCCGCCTCCGGCGAGCCCCTGGCGCGGCTGGTGCGTCCGGACGGTCGGTCAGCCCGGGGAGGGGCTCGACGCCGGCGACGACGGAGCGGGAGAGCTCGACGAGGGGGATCCCGTTCCGCCGGGCGTGGGAGCGCAGGAGGAGGAACGCCTCGTCGACGTCGACATCGTGGATCCGGGCGAGCGCCCCCTTGGCCTGCTCGATGGTGATGCGGCTCGTCAGCGCGGTCTGGAGCTGGGCGGTGAGGTCCTCTGCCCGACGCACGGACCGCTCCTGGAGGAGGCCGATGGTCGCGATGTCGGCGAGCGCCTGGACGATGCTCACGTGCTCCCCGTCGAGCCCGCCGGCGTCGGAGCCGAAGAGGTTCAGCGCGCCGATGACCTCCCCGCGCAGCCGGAGCGGGAAGGCGTGGACCGACCGGAACCCTCTCCGGGAGGCCGCCGGGGCGAAGAGCGGCCACTGGCCGGCGGCCGCCCTGAGGTCGGCGTTGACGACCGGCGTCCGGGTGGTGAAGGCGTCGAGGCAGGGGCCCTCCCGGTTCTGGAGCTGGTAGAGCTCGAGGAGCCGGGTCGCCTCGTCGGAGGCGGCCGCGAACTGGATCCTGCCCCGGTTGTCGGCGAGCAGGATCCCCACGGCAGCGACGTCGACCAGCTCAGCCGTCCTGGTCGCGAGCGTCTGGAGGAACTCGATGAGGTCGAAGTCGTCGACGAGCGTGTCCGCGAGTTCGACGAACACCTCCGCCAGACGCCTCACGGGAATCGTCGTCATCATGGCCTCCCTGTCAGCACGAGCGTAGCCCAGGACCCGTCAGGGTCCATCCTTCTCGAGCCGGAGGACGCCACCGACGACGTCCCTCGCGACGTCGCCGATCCGGCGGTCCTGGGCGAAGGCGAAGGCGCGCAGCCGGGCGGCGGCGTCCCGGATGGACACGCCGAGGTCGACCATGAGCATCCCCTGGGCCTGGAAGACGGCGGCGTCGTGGTCGATCGCGCCGTCGAGGTCCCCCGCGTCCACCCCCGTCTGCGCGTCGCCCTGCCCGTCGAGAAGGAGCTCGACGGCCACCTCGGCGAAGGTCAGGGCGAGCGCGAGCGACTCGGACGAGAGCAGACCCGACTGGGCGCGGTAGACGTCGAGGACTCCGAGGTGGGCAGCCCCGACCTGGAGGGGGAAGGCGAACACCGCTACGACGCCGCGCTCGCTCGCGGACTGCACGTACATCGGCCAGCGGCCGGCGGCACCGCCGTCGAGGTCCGGCTCGAACACCGGTCGGCGGGTCTCGTAGGCCTCGACCCCCGGCCCCTCGCCGTACATCACCTGGAGCTCCTCGAGCTCGTACGCGAGGTCCCCCGAGCTGGCCCCGACCGTCGCCGCGCCCACGGGGCCCATGATGGTGACACCCGCCGCGAGCGCCGGGATCGTCGGAAGGGCCGCGTTGCACAGGGCCGTGAGCGCCCCTCCCCGCTGGAGGTGCTCGAGGTGGGCGGCGAGCGCACCGCGGACAAGGGCATGCCGCAGGCTCGACTCGCTCGGCATGGCCTGCCTCCTCGGGCGGTGGACGAGTCCCGGGGGTAGGCATCATCTGCGCTCCCCCTCAGCCTACCGCCGGTCCCCCACGGGGCACGGTCCTGACACCGGAGTGGCCGCGTCGGGACGGCCGGTCTCGGGTGGGGACGTAGGTCCCTCCACGCAGGGGTCCCAGGGGCGGACACTCGGAGCGGCAGGGGTGCTCGGGACGTCGGGCCGCAAGGACGGCGTCAGGGAAGGTGGCTGCCATGGGTCACGCACTCGGCTCTGTCGCGGGGGCGGCGCGGTACCTCGAGTGGGGGGTCGTCCAGATCTCGGTCCCCAACCTGCTCGTCATCGTCGTCATGGTTCTCGTCTTCGTCGCGGCGCTCGTCCTCCCGTTCCCCGGGCACGGGCACGCCCGCGGGGCCCCGCGTCCGGGCGCCGCGGGGCCGGGCGCTGCAGCCCCGCCGAGCCGCCCGGGGCCGTCCGAGCCCGACGGCGGGTCGTGAGCACCGTCGGCGCACCCCCCGAGTCCGGGCCCGGGGCGACGCCGGGAAGCTGGACGGCACGGCTGCGTGGGCGGATGGCGCACTTCGTCCCGGCAGACCAGCTCCTCCCGGACCGGCAGCCGGCGTACGTCGCGTCGTGGATCTACGTCTTCGGCGTGCTCAGCCTCGCCGGCCTCGTCGTCGCCCTCGCCACCGGCGCCCTCCTCGCCGTCGGGGGCCCCGCCTGGTGGCACACCTCGAGCCTGGGCCGGTTCACGAACTCGCTCCACCTGTGGAGCGTCGAGATCTTCTTCGCCGTCATGGTCATCCATCTCTGGGGCCAGTTCTGGATGGCCGCGTGGCGCGGCGGCCGGACGAGAACGTGGATGACCGGCGTGCTCGCGTTCTTCGGCTCGATCGGAACGGCCTTCACCGGGTACCTCTCGCAGTCGAACTTCGACGCCCAGTGGATCAGCACGCAGGCCAAGGACGGGCTCAACTCGGTCGGTGTCGGAGCGTGGTTCAACGTCCTCAACCCCGGTCAGATGCTCCTCTGGCACGTCGTCCTCCTCCCGGCCGTGGTCGGGCTCGTCGTCGTCCTCCACGTCCTCCTCGTTCGGCGACACGGCGTCGTCCCACCCATCGCCGACGAGGAGTGAGCGTCATGGCCGCCTCCGTCCCGCACCCGTTCGTCGCCGCCCCCGCCTCCCGGCGGCACGACGCCGACGCCGCGACCCGTCCCTACGACCTCGTCAAGGAGTTCGTCATCGCGCTCGCCGTCGTCGCCCTCCTCACGGTCGGCCTGGCGGCGGTCTTCTCCTCCCCCGACGAGCCGGCGGTGAGCCTGCGGACCTGGGCCACGGCCGCCCCCGCGGACGTCGTCGCGACCGCGACCGGCGAGCTGGCAGGGACGACGGCGAGCGCGACGTACGGGCCGCCGTACAACTCCGCGTCGACCGGACAGGCGATCGGCCCGCTCTCTCTCCAGCAGTGGGGCGGGGTGAGGCAGCCCGTCGACTCCGCGGCGCTCGTCACCCAGCCGCTGAGGACGGTGACCGGCCAGCCGGCGCTCGCCGCGGCCCTCGCCCGGTGGGACGGCGCCGCACCGGCGACGCGGGTGGCATGGGCGAGCGCGTACGCCGACGCTCTCGCTGCGGCGCCGGGAGGAGACCCGGCCTCGGTGCGGTCAGGCCCGTACGGCCCGGTCCCGACGCTGACGGCGGCATTCCTCGGGCTCGCACGCGGCGGTGGCCTCGAAGGCGCACTGACCTCGTCGGCGACGTTCTACGGCGGTGACGCCACCCGTCCGCTCCTCCTCCTCTCGGACGGCACGTACCTCGAGGACCTCGCCCGGGCGCGCCACCTCGGGGGTGACCAGTGGGGGATGATGAACGAGACGGGCAGCTACCCCGGGCAGCCGTGGATGTGGCTGTACACGTTCTGGTACCAGGTCCCGCCGTTCTCGACGTCGGACAACGCGGACGCCCTGGTGTGGGCCCTCATGGTCGTCCTCAGCCTCGGCCTCCTGCTCGTTCCCGTCATCCCAGGTCTGCGCGCGGTGCCCCGGATCGTCCCCGTGCACCGGCTCATCTGGCGTCGCCCCCGAACGCGGCCCTGAGCCGGGGCTTGAGAGTCCTCGCCCACCCGCCCGGCCCGCGCTCGGCGGCTCCGGCGCCGCTCAGGCGGGGCGCTGCTGCGGCGCGGTCTTCGCCGTCATCGCCGGGTCGCGCACGACGACGTCGCCGAGGGCCTCGTCGACTCTGGCCAGGAGCTCGTCGGGGATGGTGACCCCGGCCGCCTTGACGTTCTCGGTGACCTGCTCGGGGCGGGACGCCCCGACGAGCGCCGCGGCGACGTTGTCGTTCTGGAGCACCCAGGCGACGGCGAGCTGCGCCATCGTCAGGCCGAGCTCGTCGGCGAGCGGCCGGAGGTCCTGGACGCGGGTGAGGACGTCGTCGTTCATGAACCGCTTGATCATGTCGGCTCCCCCCTTCTCGTCGGTTGCCCGCGACCCGGCAGGGGGGGCCTGCCCCGGCTCGTACTTGCCGGTGAGGACACCCTGGGCGATCGGGGACCAGACGATCTGCGAGACCCCGAGCTCGCGGCTGGTCGGGACGACCTCGTCCTCGATGACCCGCCACAGCATCGAGTACTGCGGCTGGCTCGAGACGAGCTGGATGCCGAGCTCGCGGGCGAGCCGGACGCCCTCGCGGATCTGCTCGGCGGTCCACTCGCTCACCCCGATGTAGAGCGCCTTGCCCTGCCGGACGATGTCGGCGAACGCCTGCATCGTCTCCTCGAGCGGGGTCTCGGTGTCGTACCGGTGGGCCTGGTAGAGGTCGACATAGTCGGTCTGGAGCCGGGTCAGCGAGCCGTGGATGGACTCCATGATGTGCTTGCGGGACAACCCGACGTCGTTCTTGCCCTTGGGCCCGGTCGGCCAGTACACCTTCGTGAAGACCTCGAGGGACTCACGCCGCTCCCCCTTCAGCGCGTCCCCGAGCACCTGCTCGGCCGCGGTGTTCGCGTAGACGTCCGCGGTGTCGAACGTCGAGATCCCCGCGTCGAGGGCGGCCCGAACGCACCGGGTCGCGGTGTCGTTCTCGACCTGGGAGCCGTGGGTGAGCCAGTTGCCGTACGTGATCTCGGAGATCTTCAGTCCGCTGTTGCCGAGGTACCTGTAGTCCATGCCTCAACCGTATGCCGGTTCGCTGGCGTCGAGTAGGCGGGCCCCGGCGTCCCACGGGACGGCCCGGAGCCGGTGCACGTCAACCCGCTCCATGAGGCGGGGACGAACCCGGGCTGGGAGCCGCGCGCACCCGGTCAGGAGGGCTCGGCCCCGGGGTCCGCCAGGACGTCGCGCCAGGAGTGCTGCGGGGCGTAGCCGAGGAGGTCGCGGGCCTTGTCGATGGCGTAGAAGGTCTCGTCGCGCCCCATCTCCCGGCGCACCTCCACCCCGTCGTAGAAGCGGTCCCGGATCTCCTGGGTCGTCGCCGCGACGGACATGTCGGCGTTGGCGACGTTGAAGACCTCGTAGCCGAGACCGTCGGTCTCGAGGCAGCGCTGCACCATCTGGGCCAGGTCACGTGTGTCGATGTAGGCGAAGACGTTGCGGCGCCGCAGCGACGGGTCGTCGAGGAAGGCGGGGAACATCTCGGCGTACTCGTGCGGCTCGATGACGTTGTTGATCCGCAGGCCGTAGACGTCCGCGCCGGTACGGGCCTGGAACGACCGCGCCGTCACCTCACCCGCGACCTTCGACATCGCGTAGGAGTCCTCCGGGACCGTGGGGTGGTCCTCGTCGACCGGCAGGTACCGAGGACGGCGCTCGCCCTGGGCGAAGCAGACCCCGTAGGTCGTCTCCGACGAGGCGAACACGATCTTGCCGACGCCCAGCCGAGTCGCGGCCTCGAGCACGTTGTAGGTGCTGAGCACGTTCGTCGCGTAGGTCCTCGCGTCGGGGGCGAGCAGGATCCGCGGCAGCGCGGCGAAGTGCACGACGGCGTCGTAGGCGGGCTTCTGCGCCAGCTCGAGCTCGCCCATCGTCGCAAGGCCGGCCAGCGCCGAGTACGTCTCGCCCGCGTCGGTGAGGTCGACCCGCAGATCGGCCACCGCTGGGTGTTCCAGCGGGACGAGGTCGGCGTTGGTGACCTGGTGACCTTGCTCGGCGAGGTGCGGTGCGGCGTGTCTGCCGGCCTTGCCGCTGCCTCCGGTGAAGAAGATGCGCATGTCTGGCCCAACGACGACGACCCTCCAGTACTTCCCCGCGCCGTCCCGTCGACGCTGGCGGGGGCGGCAGGCGGCAGGCCGCGGGCGGCGGGCGCGCACCGTCGACGGCGGGCCTTTGGTCCCTGTCCAGAGCGGGGCCGGCGGACGACCATGGAGGTTCTCCCGCTTCGTCCGGAGCGACCCGTGCTGGGGGGCCCGCACGGTTGGCGACGTGCGCCGCGGTCGCAGGGTCGACCGTGGCGCCGACCGGACCCGCCGTCCGAGTGAGGTGCTGCCCTTGCCGCCCACCCCCGCCAACGACAACGACCACGACCACGACCACGACCACGAGCACGAGCACGACCTTCTCGCCTCACCGGCGCGCCAGGCCGCCCTCGACGCGCTCGCCTCCGGCCCGCTCACCGCCGCAGAGGTGGCCGCCCGGCTCGGCCGCCACGTGACGACCGTTCGCTTCCACCTCGACCGCCTCATCGAGACGGGCCTCGTCACGAGCACGGTTGAGCGCGGCCCGACGCCGGGGCGGCCGCGTCTCACGTACGCGGTCGCCCCCCGCCCACCCCGGACGGCTGCGCCGGACGAGGCCCACGAGGCACTGCTCGCCGTCCTCGCCGACGCCCTCGACGTGGCTGGCGGCAGGGCACAGCTCTCTCCCGAGGAGGCCGCCGCGCGCTGGGCCCGGGAACACGCGCGCGGGCCCGCCGGCGAGGGCCTCCCCTCGGCGCCTGCGCAGACCCCGGGAGAGCTGATCAGCAAGGTCGGCGCCGTCGTCGACGTCCTCGGCGCCTGGGGATTCGAGACCGTGGTCGCGACCGCGGACCGCGGACGGTCGGTGACGGTGTCCCTGACGGGTTGCCCGTTCCTCGCCCTCGCGCGAGCGCACCCTGACGTCGTCTGCCGCGTCCACGTCGGCCTCGTCCGGGGCGCGCTCGAGAGCGTCGGCGAGGACGCGACCGAGACCCGGCTCGAGCAGTTCGTCGCCGGCGGGCGCTGCCGAGCCGACGTCACCGCCCGCCTCGAGGTCGGTGCCGCGGTCCCTGCCCTCGGCGACCGGACCGGTGAACAGGAGACCGGGTGAGCGGCACCGGTGGCGAGGCGGTCGCGGCACTCCGGCGGTGGGAGGACCTCGGCGGCACCTGGGAGGTCCTCACCCGCACGCCCACGCGGGTCACGGTGGCGCTCTGCCGCTGCGACGGCGGCGAGGAGGTCGACCGGCTCACCTCCGGCGACCCCGACCTCCTCCGTTTCCTCGCCGACCGACGCCGCAGCGGCAGCTGAGCGGTCGGAGGCGCCCGGAGCCCTCCCCCCTCGACGCCACCCGTCCCGGTGGCGCTCACTGCCCCAGCGAGACCGCGACGGTGAGGAGGACGACGGAGTCCTCGTCGGCGACGAGGTGGTGGCGGGCCGGGGGGATGACGAGGTGGTCCCCGGCTGACCCCTGCCAGACGTCGTCACCGGCGACGAGCCGGACGCTCCCGCGGAGCACCTGGAGGGTGGCCTCGCCGGGACTGTCGTGGTCGCGCAGGTCGCGCCCCTCGGCGAGGGCGATGAGGGTCTGCCTGAGGGGGTGCTCGTGCCCACCGTGGAGGGTGTGGGCGCTCCGCCCGCTCGACGCCCGTCGGGCGACGTCGAGCTGCTCGTCGGCGAGCACGGTCAGCGAGTTCGACTCCATGCCCTCAGCCTCCTCGCGCCCTCGTCGGACGGCAAGCCCCCACGCCGGGGCGCCCGCCGACGGCGAGGGGTGGGGACCAAAGACCCCGGCAGGTGCCCCGCGCCGTCCCTAGGGTCGAGGAGCAGTGCGGGAGGAGAGCGAGGCACCGTGAGACGTCGTCGACCGGCCGGGAGCGCACGTGCCGCGCGTCCGTGACCTCCTCTCTCGGTTCCGCCCCTCCGGAGCCCCGGGCGCGCCGAGCGCCGCCGGTGTCCCCGTCGACCGGACCGCCGAGCTCGACGCCGAGCTCGCCCCGGTGTTCGCGCAGCTCGCGCCGACCGAGCGGTCCTGCGAGGCCGTCGTCGAGGCTGCCCTGGCCGAGGCCGCGGGGGTGCGCGAGCGCGCCGCCGAGCGAGTCCGCACCCTGCTGGCCACCGCCGCGGAGGACGCTCCCGCGGAGCGGGCCTCGGCCGCAGCGGCCCGGCACACCGGACGGCTCGATGAGGCGGCCGAGGTCGAGCGGGCCGCCGAGGGCGAGGTCGCCGAGCTCCGGACGCGCACGGCCCGGCTCCTGCCCGGGTACGTCGAGGAGGTCGCCACATCCATTCGCCGGCTCCTCGACACGCCGCGCCCCGCCACGTCGGAGCGAGGCGGGGCATGAGCGCGGGGTGGGTCGCCGTGAGCGTCCGGGCACGGGCGATGGCCCGACGTCGCCTCGGCCGCGCGGGCGTCCGGCAGCTCGCCGCGAGCACCTCACTCGAGGAGGCCGTCGCGACCCTCGCCGAGTCGACCTACGGCCGGGACGTCCACCCCGGGCAGTCCCTCGCGGCGGCCCAGCGAGGGGTCGTCGACACCGTCGTCTGGAACCTCCGGGTCCTCGCCGGATGGGCGCCCCGGGACGGGGTCGCCGTGCTGCGTGCGCTCGTCGCGCCCCTCGAGGCCGCCGACGCACTCGACCACCTCCGGGAGCTCGCCGGGCTCGCGACCGCACCGCCGTCGCACGACCTCGGCGGTCTCGCGACCGCCTCGGCGCGCCTCGAGCGGGCCGTGGACCCCGCCGAGCTCCGTCGGGTCCTCGCCTCGTCCCCGTGGGGCGACCCCGGGGAGCCCACGCTGCGTGCTGTCGCCCTCGCCGTGCGCGCCTCGGCCGCGGACCGGATCGTCGCCGCCGTCCCCGAGGCCGGTGCGTGGGCGGGCGGGGACACCGCCCTGCTCGTCGCGCGGGAGACCCTCCTCGACGGTCGCCCGCTGCCCGGACCGACCCGGGCCCTCGCGGCCAGGGTCGTCGGCCCGGCCGCTCTCGCCGCCGGGTCGCTCCCCGCGATCCGGGCCGCACTCCCGACGTACGCACGATGGGCCCTCACCGGCGTCGAGGAGCCCGCCGACCTCTGGCGCGCGGAGGCCGCGTGGTGGGGCCGGGTCGAGCGGGACGGCGTGGCCCTCGTCCACCGGGCGCCTCCGGGCCGGGCCGTCCTCGTCGGGGCGGTCGCGCTCCTCGCGGTCGACGCCTGGCGGGTCCGGGCCGCCCTCGAGCACGCGACCCGGGGGGGAAGCGAGCGGGACGGGTCCCATCGGGAGGACGTCGATGCGGTGGCGTGAGGCTCTCGAGCCGATGACGATGCAGCGGGTCGCGCTGCTCGCGCCGCGCGCGTCCCTCCGGGACGTCCTCGTTGACGTCGCCGACGAGGGGACCCTCGCCCTCGACGCACCGGCGACGCGTCCCGGGGCCCGCAGCGACCCGGGACCGGCGAGTCGACGGCTGCGCCGGCTCCGGGGCGGCGAGGGCCACCGCGCCACCCTCGCCAGGCGCCCCCCGGACCTCGACGCGTGCGAGACGACCGGACGGGTCGACCTCATCGCAGGGGAGGCGGAGCTCGAGCGTCGGGCCGGGGAGGCCGTCGTCCGGGGACACGTGGCCGGTCTCGTCGGCTGGATCCCTGCGCACGACGTGGCGCACCTCGCCGGCCGCGTCGCCCCGCACGGCGGCGCCGTCGCCCCGCTCCCCCGCCCGCCGGGGGTGCAGCCGCCGACCCTGCTCAGCCCGACCGGTGCCGCCCGCGGGTTCGCCCCACTCGTCGAGACCTACGCCACCGTTCCCTACGCCGACCTCAACCCCTCCGTGGTCGCCGGCCTCGCATACGTCGCGATGTTCGGGATGATGTTCGCCGACGTCGGGCACGGCGCCCTCCTCACCGTCGTCGCCCTCGCCTGCCGGACGGGGCGGTGGTCCCCCCTCGAACGGCTCCGGCCGGTGTGGCTCTTCCTCGCCGGCGCGGGGGTGGCGAGCATGGTCGTCGGCGCGCTCTACGGCGAGTTCTTCGGCCCGACCGGTGTCCTCACCCCCCTGTGGCTCTCGCCCCTCGACCACCCGATCCAGCTGCTCGCCGCCGGGATCGCTGTCGGAGGGGTCCTCCTCGCGGGTGCGTACGCGCTCGGCATCGTCAACCGGTTCCGGGAGGGCGGGTGGCGGCGCGCGGCCTACGCTCCCTCGGGCCTGGCCGGAGCGACTCTCTTCCTCGGGGTGGCGGCCGTCGCCGGCGGCGCCTGGACGGGAACGTCGGCGCTCACCGCCGTCGGCGCGACGCTGACCGGCGCCGGGGTCGTCGCGTCGTACGCCGGCCTGCTCGCCGCCGCGGGGGGCGGCGCCGGGGGTGCGGCCGAGGCCGCGGTCGAGCTCGTCGACGTGCTCGTCCGGATCGGGTCCAACCTCGTGAGCTTCGCCCGGCTCGCCGCGTTCGGCCTGACCCACGCCGCCCTCGGTGCGGTCGTCTGGGAGGCGACCGGCGCGCTGTGGTCCCGCGGCGGGCCCACCGCGGCCGCCGCCGTCGCCGTCTTCGTCCTCGGCAACGCGGTCGCGTTCGCCCTCGAGGGGCTCGTCGCGGCGATCCAGGCGCTCCGCCTCGAGTACTACGAGCTGTTCTCGCGCGTCTTCGACGGAGAGGGCGAGCCGTTCCTCCCCTGGCACGTCCCGACCGACCCCCTGGAGGCCTCCCGATGACCTGGACCACCACCCTGCCGGTTGCGGCCTCGGCCGGGATCGTCATCGCCCTGCTCGTCCGCCGGCAGCGCACGACCGCCCGCCTCCTCGCCGGCCTGAGCGTCGGTCTCGCCCTCGTCGGGGCGGTCGCGGCGACGGTGCTCCTCGCCACCGCGAGACCGGCCGCGGCTGCCGCCGCAGGTGCCGGAGGGCTCGCCGCCGCGACGACGACGAACGGGTCCGCTCTCATCGGTGCCGCGATCGCGGTCGCCGGATCGTCGCTCGGTGCGGCGATCGCCGTCGCGTACACGGGGTCGGCGGCGCTCGCCGCGATGAGCGAGCGCCCCGAGCTGTTCGGCCGGGCGATGGTCATCGTCGGCCTGGCCGAGGGGATCGCGATCTACGGCCTCGTCGTCTCCGTCATCCTCATCGGCAAGGCATGAACCCGTCCCGGGCCCCCTCGGCGCGCGAGGTCGTCGTCCTCGGCGAGGAGCCGTTCGTCACCGGGTTCGCCCTCGCCGGCGCCCGGGTCCGTGCGGCGTCCTCCCCCGAGGAGGTCGCCGCCGCCTGGGAGGCCGTCCGGGCCGTGGCGGGTCTCGTCCTCCTCACGACCGCCGCCGCCGCCGCGCTGGGTGAGGCGAGGACCGCGCCCGGGGCGCCGCTCACGGTGGTGCTCCCGTGACCGGGACGGGGTCGCGGCCGACGCTGACCGACGCGACGGCACCGCTGCGGAGCGCCCTCGTCGACGCGGCCCGCCGGGAGGCCGAGTCCCTCGTCCGGTCCGCCGTCACCGAGGGGGACCGGGCCCTCGCCACGGCGAGCGCTCGGGCCGAGGAGCTCCGCACCCGCGCGCGGGCCGAGGGGGAGGCCGACGGCGACGCCCTCGCGGCCGCGGACCGAGCCGCCGCCGCCCGCCGGGCGCGAGCGACCGTCCTCGCGGCGCGGACGCAGGCGTACGACGACCTGCGTGTGGCGGCCGAGGAGGCGGTCCGCGTCCTCCTCGCCGACCCCACGGCCCGAGACTCGCTCGCCCGGGTCCTCCGGGCGCGGCTCGGGGCGGAGGCCGTCGTCGAGGCCACCGGGGACGGCGGGCTGTCCGCGGTGACCTCCGACGGCCGCCGTGTCGACGGGTCCGTCCGGGCCCTCGTCGGCGCAGTCCTGCCCACCCTCGACCTCGAGGCCTGGTGGTCCCCGTGACCCGCCCGCGGGTCGTGCGGGTCAGCGGCCCCCTCGTCGAGGTCGAGGGCCTCGGAGAGGTCGCGATGTCCGAGCTCGTCGTCCTCGGTGAGAGCCGACTCCCCGGGGAGGTCGTCGCGATCCGGGGCGGGTCGGTGACCGTCCAGGCCTACGAGTACACCGGCGGCCTCGCGACGGGCGACGTGGCCGGCGGACTCGGCAGGCCGCTGTCCGCACGTCTCGGCCCGCACCTCCTCGGCGGCGTCTTCGACGGGCTCCTCCGTCCGCTGACGACGGCGGGGACCTGGCTCGCGCCCGGCGGGACGCGATCCGAGGACGACGCGGAGCGCGCGTGGCGCCCGGCCGTCGCCGTCGGTGACACGGCTCCGGCCGGGACGACCCTCGGCGCGCTCGCCGCGCTCGACGACCCTGCTCCCGGTGACCCTGCTCCCGGTGCGCCGGGCACCGTCCCCCGCGACACCGCCGTGGAGTACCGCGTCCTCGTCCCGCCGGGAGTCGGGGGCAGGGTGGACTGGGTGTCCCCGCCGGGACGCCTCCGCCCGGACGAGCGCGCCGCCGTCGTCGCCGGAGAGCCGGTCACCCCGACGTCAGAGTGGCCGGTCCGCCGACCGCGCCCCGTCCGGGAGCGGCTCGACGCCATCGAGCCGCTGCACACCGGTCAGCGCGTCCTCGACGCCGTCTTCCCGCTCGCGCGCGGTAGCACGGCCGCCGTCCCCGGCGGGTTCGGCACCGGCAAGACGATGCTCCTCCAGCAGGTCGCGAAGTGGTGCACGGCGGACGTCATCGTCTACGTGGGGTGCGGCGAGCGGGGCAACGAGATGGCCGACGTCCTCGGCGACCTCTCCGTGCTCACCGACCCTCGCACCGGCCGCCGGCTGGCCGAGCGCACCGTCATCATCGCGAACACCTCGAACATGCCGATGATGGCGCGCGAGGCGAGCATCTACAGCGGCGTCACCGTCGCCGAGCACTTCCGGGACATGGGCCACGACACCGTCGTCATCGCCGACTCGACCTCGCGATGGGCCGAGGCGCTGCGCGAGTTCGCCTCCCGCTCCGGGTCGCTCCCCGCCGAGGAGGGCTACCCCGCCGACCTCCCCTCGGCGCTCGCGGCGTTCTACGAGCGGGCCGGCCGCGTGACCACGCTCGGTGGGAGCACAGCGTCGGTGACGATCGTCGGGGCGGTGTCCCCGCCCGGCGGCGACACGACCGAGCCGGTGACGGCCCACACCGAGCGGTTCGTCCGGGGGCTCTGGGCCCTCGACCGGGACCTTGCCTACGCCCGCCACTACCCGGCGGTGGCCTGGTCCGGCTCCTTCTCCCGGGACGTCGAGCGGCTGGGCCGGTGGTACGCCCGCCACGGCGACCCGGCCTGGAGCCGGCGCCGGGCCCGGGTGACGAGCCACCTGGCCGAGGCCGACCGGATCGGGGACCTCGCCGCGCTCGTCGGCGTGGGATCCCTTCCCGGGCACGAACGGGTGTCCCTGCTCGCGGGGCGGCTCCTGCGCGAGGGGGTCCTCCAGCAGAACGCCCTCTCCCCGAACGACGCCCACTGCACCGCGGCGAAGACGGCGGCGCTCGTCGACGCGGTTCTCGCCGTCGTCGACGAGGCCGAGGCGCTCCTCGACCGCGGGATGACCGCCTCCGAGGTCGAGGAGGTCGACTACTCGCCGCTGCTGCGGGCCGCGCAGGAGACCTCGCCGGACGGGGCGGCCGCCGTCCACGCCCGGCAGGAGGGCCTGATCGCCGCCCTCAGGGGCCTGTGATGACCGTGCCGCCCGGCGCCTCCGGCCACGGCCCGCGGCTCGCGGTGGGGTACCCCCACGTGACGGAGCTGCGCGGCCCCCTTCTCGTCCTGCGGGGCGTCGCCGGCGTCGGGTGGGACGAGGACGCGGTCATCCACCTCGACGGGGACGGTCCGCGGCGCCCGGAGCGCCGGCCGCGTCGGGGCGTCGTCCTCGAGGTGGACCGGGACCTCGCCGTCGTCCAGGTGCTCGAGGGCACCGAGGGGCTCGTGCCCGAACGGACCGCGGTCGCCTTCACCGGGGCGCCGGCCCGGGTCCCCGTCGGGCCGGGGTGGCTCGGCCGGGTCTGTGACGGGCGGGGCGAGCCGCTCGACGGCGGCCCTCCGGTCACCGCCGCGACGAGCGCGCCGGTGACCGGTCTGCCGCTCAACCCCACCCACCGCGACCCACCCGCCGACCCCGTCCTGACGGGGGTCTCGGCCATCGACGCGCTGACGACCCTCGTCCGGGGGCAGAAGCTGCCGATCTTCTCCGCGGCCGGGCTGCCGCACCTCGAGCTCGCCGCGCAGGTCGCCGCCCAGGCGAGGGTCGGCGACGCCCCGTTCAGCGTCGTCTTCGCCGCCATGGGGCTCACGCACGCCGACGCCGACGCCGTCCGGGACACCCTCGAGGTGCGGCTCGGGGCCGGGGAGCTCCTCCTCCTCCTCAACCGGGCCGACGACCCGGTCATCGAACGGATCCTCACGCCCAGGATCGCCCTCACCGTGGCGGAGCACCTCGCCTTCGACCGGGGGCGTCACGTCCTCGTCGTCCTCGCCGACATGACGAGCTATGCCGAGGCCGTTCGCGAGGTGTCCTCGGCCCGGGGGGAGCTCCCCGGGCGCCGGGCCTACCCGGGCTACCTCTACAGCGACCTCGCGGGACTCTACGAGCGGTGCGGGCGGATCCGGGGGCGCGAGGGCTCGGTCACCGTCCTGCCGGTGCTGACGATGCCGGCCGGGGACATCACCCACCCGGTGCCCGACCTCACCGGGTACATCACCGAGGGCCAGGTCGTCCTCACGCCCGAGGTCGCCGCCCGCGGCATCTACCCGCCCATCGACCCGCTCGCGTCCCTGTCGCGCCTCATGCGGCACGGCGCCGGGGAGGGGCGCACCCGCGCCGGGCACCTCGAGGTCGCCGCCCAGATCCTCGCCGCGCTCGCCCGCGCCCGACAGGTGCGCGAGCTCGCCGAGATCGTCGGCGCCTCCGCCCTCACCGCGACCGACGGCCTCTACCTCCGGTTCGCCACCGAGGTCGAGGAGCGGCTCGTCGGCCAGGGACGTGAGGAGCTGCGCACCCTCGACGACACCCTGGAGCGGTGCTGGGAGGTCACCCGGGTCCTGCCGGACCGGGAGCTGACGATGCTCTCGCGCCGGATGCTCGACGCGCGGCCGGACGGGGGTGGCTGAGCGTGTCCGGCGGCCGGGTCAGGGGCGTCCCCCCGGGGCGCGCCGGGCGGAACTGGCTCCGGCGACGTCTGGGGACCGCGCGCCGCGGCCGAGAGCAGCTCGACCGCAAGCTGCGCGTCCTGCTCCCCGAGCAGCAGCGGCTGCGCCTCCAGGCCGCCCGGCGCCGGGACGAGTGGGTGCGGGCCCACGACGAGGCGTCCACGTGGGTCCTCAGGGCGGTCCTCCTCGGCGGTGAGGACGCCCTCCGGCGGGCCACCGCCGACGACGTCCTGCGGGTCGCGGTGACGTGGACGACGTCGATGGGCGTGAGCTACCCCGTCGAGGCCACGCTCGTCGGGCCGGACGGCGACGCACGGCCCGCCCCGGGCAACGCCGCCGTCGTCCCCGCCCGGTCGGCGGTGACGGCCGCGGTGACGGCGGGCGCCCGGCTCGCCGTCGCCGAGGACGCCCTGCGCCGCGTCGGCATCGAGGTCGACCTCACCCGACGTCGGCTCCGCGCTCTCGACAAGCGGGTGGTCCCGGCGCTCGAGGAGGCCCTGGCGACGCTCGGGCTGGCCCTCGAGCAGGACGAGCAGGAGGAGGGCGTCCGCCTCCGGCTCGCCGCCGACCACGGCGTCGCCTCCGTGGGCGTCCGCCCCCGACCGGGGGGACGACGATGACCGCCCGGGTCCTCGTCGGCGTCGAGGACTCCCCGGAGGCCCTCGCGGCAGGTCGCACGGCCGTCGCCCTCTGCGGGGAGGTCGGAGCCCGGCTACGGGTGGTCCACGTCCGGGCGGACGGCGACCTCGAGGCGGCGATCGAGGGCTCGGGCACACGCCCCGGCTCACGCGCCCGCCGCCACCGGTCCGGTGCCGCCGTCCTCGAGCGGGTGGCCGGGCTGGCGCGGTCCGCCGGAGTCGACGTCGAGACCGACCTTCTCGAGGGCGAGGTGGCGCCGGCGCTCCTCGGCGCGGCCCGGGCGTGGCATGCCGACCTCCTCGTCGTCGGCACGTCCGCACGAGCCGCTCTCGGCGACCCGTCCGTGGGGAGCCAGACCCGCCACATCCTCGAGTTCGCCGAGCAGCCCGTGCTCGTCGTGCCGCTCCCCCGACGGCGCGACGCACCCCTGACCGGTCTCCCGGTTTCGTGACCGAACCGTGACCTCGGGGGTTTTGGTCGTTCTCGGGCGCGCCGTCCCGGCATGGGTGTTTCATCGGCGGTGTGCCGGTATGCCGGTATCCGAGAGTCCCTCGTCCCCCGATCGGAGGCTCCGATGAGCCGAACCACCCCACCACCGCGGTGGTCGAGTCGCCGGCTGTTCCGGGCGGGCGCCGCCCTGGCGGGCACCGCCCTCGTCGCCACCGCGGTCGCGGCCGGGCCGGCACAGTCCGCGACGCACCCGCCGTGTCCCGCACCCACGGGGGCGGGCAAGGTCCACGCCGGTGACCGCGTCACCGGGCTGACGGTGAGCTCCGGGACGACGCCGACCGGCTTCAACGGCACGATCCTCGGGGTCCTCACGGGGGGCGTCGCTCCGGGCATCCCGATGATCCTCGCCCGGCTCGGCTCCCCGGAGATCGACCGGGTCGGAGGCATCTGGCAGGGGATGTCGGGCTCGCCCGTCTACGCCTCGGACGGCACCCTCGTCGGTGCCGTCGCCTACGGCCTGAGCGTCGGCCCCTCCCCGGTCGCGGGGATCACCCCGGCCGAGGACATGGAGGCCCTCGTCGGCGCCGGGAGCGTCTCGGGGGCGAAGGCGTCCCCGAAGGTCCCGCTCCCCCAGCGACTCCAGGACGCGGTCGTCGGGTCCGGTGCCGCCTCCCCCGCCGAGGCCGGCTCCGGCCTCTCCCAGCTCGACACCCCGTTCACGCTCACCGCGCTCGGTGGCTCGGCCCGGGTCGCCAGGCTCACCCCGCACCTCCGGCTCGGGGGCAACGTCCGGGTCGTCGGCGCCGGGGCAGCGAGCACGAGCGGGGCGTCCGGGACGGGGACGGCGTCCGCGATCGTGCCCGGGGGGAGCATGGCGGCGTCGATCTCCTACGGGGACGTCACCGCGGCCGGGGTCGGGACGACGACGGCCGTCTGCTCGGGCAAGGTCGTCGCCTTCGGGCACCCGTTCCTGCTCAGCGGGCCGGCGCGGATGTCCCTCCACACGGCTGCCCCGATCTACGTCCAGGAGGACCCGACGATCGCCCCGTTCGTCGTGGCGAACATCGGCGGGCGGGTCGGGCGGATCCTCCAGGACCGGGTCGTCGGCATCGCGGGTCGGCTCGGCAGGGCCCCCGCGCCCGTGCCCGTCGTCTCCACCGTCCACGGTGCACGGAAGACGAGGACCGGCACGACGTACGTCACCGCGACGGACCTCCTCACCGACCTCGCCTCGACCCACGTTCTCACCGACACCGTCGTCGCGATGGGCGGCAGCGGCAAGGGGAGCGGGATGTTCCGCTACCAGATCTCCGGCCTGCGAGGGAACGGGAGGCCGTTCACCCTCACCCGGGCCGACCCCGTCGCCGACGAGTACGACGTCGGGTTCCTCACCAGCTCGACCCTCTTCGACGCTCTCAGCCAGCTCCAGTACAACGGGGAGGAGAACCTCACCTTCACGAAGGTGACGACGACCTCGACGCTGAGCACGACGTACGGTGTCTACCGCGTCGCCGGGATCGAGCGCCGCGTCGGCGGTCGCTGGACCTCGGTCACGCCCTCGATGCCCGCGACCGTCCGGGCCGGGAGGGTCGTGCACATCCGGGTCCGGCTCGTCTCGAAGGACATCGCGACCCGGTACCTCCCCGTCGACCTGAGGATCCCGGCCGGCGCGGCCGGCAGCTCGGGGTACGTCAGTGCCCTCGGCGGGAACAGCGCGGCGCCCACCGGACCGGGGAGCGGCAACCGGGTCGACCAGATCCTCCACCAGCTGAGGGACGCCCCGCGCCGTGACGTCGTCACGACGAGCTTCCGCCTCACCGGCAGGGGCGGGAAGGTCATCGCCAGCCGGGTCGCCGTGTCGGCCACCGGCAAGGTCGTCAACGACCGGACCCAGATCCTGGTCCGCGTCGTCAAGTAGCTCCCGTAGCTCCCGCGCTGGCGTCCCCCGGGGGGCGGGGCGTCAGCGCGGGGCCCCGGGGGCCTCGCCGGGGCGCGGACTCCCGGCCCCGCCTCCTCAGCCGGGCGGCAGGGCGGCCTCCACGTCGAGCGCGACCCCGGTCTCCCGCTCCGAGACCGCCCAGAGGGTCTCGATGGCCCGCTCGAGGCCGACCCGGCGAAGGACCGGGCGCCGGACGGGCGGGCCGGTGTTGACGAACCGGGGCGCGTACATCTCCCCGCCGCGGGCCCGGGGGTCGGTCGCGGCCCGGAGCTGCGGTAGGGCTCCCTGCTCCGCCGACATCCCCGTCCGTGCGGTGAGCCACTCGAAGAACCGCCCGGCCGGGCCGGCGCCCCCCTCGTCGACGGCGCGGACCTGGAGGTTCGTGCGCGACAGGCCCGGGTGCGCCATGAGGCTCTGTGCACGCGTCCGGTGCCCCTCGAGATCCCGCTGGAGCCCGAGGGCGAAGTGGTAGTTCGCGAGCTTCGACTGGCCGTACGCCTTCCACGGGGCGTAGGCGCCCTGAAGGTGCGGGTTGTCGGGGTCGAGGGCTCGGCCGGCGTGGTGGGCGGTGCTCGTCACGGAGACGACCCGGGCGGAGTCCGCACGCAGCAGGGCGGGGAGGAGCCGGGCGGTGAGGACCCAGTGCCCGAGGTGGTTGACCCCGAGCTGCATCTCGAACCCGTCCTCGGTCCGCCACTGCGGCATCGCCATGAGTCCGGCGTTGTTGACGAGGACGTCGACCCGGTCGTGGGCGGCGAGGATGAGCTCCGCCGCCTCGTCGACCGACGCGAGCGAGGCGAGGTCGAGCCGGACGGTCTCGACGGCGGCGCCGGGGTGCGCGTCGAGGATGGTCCGCCGCGCCTCGGCTGCCTTCTCCGCGTTCCGCGCCGCGAGGACGACGTGTGCTCCCCTGCCGGCCAGTACCCTCGCGGTGACGAGCCCGAGACCGCCGTTCGCGCCGGTGACGACAGCCACCCGCCCGCGCTGGCTCGGAATGTCCGCGGCCGTCCACGTCATGTCGTCCACCCCTGCTCCTCGCCCGTCGGGCCGTCGCCGTCGCGCCGGCGACGGACGGGACGGACGCACGGCGCGTCCGGCCACGGGAGGAACCTATCGGCGTGACGGTGCCGCTGTCAGGACCCGGCCAGGACGACGTAGTCGTGCGGGCCGGCCGTGACGCGAGTCCCCCCGCCGTCCGACTCGGCCGACCCGCCACCGGCGACGACCTCACCGCCGGGGACCGGGACCCGGACCTGCGCGGGGGCGTCGGCGATGTTGAGGACGACCGCGAGGGACTGGCCCTCGGCGGCGACGCGGAAGGCGAGCAGCTCGTTCTCGACGGTGTCGACCTCGACGACGGACGCACCTGAGAGCCACGGGTGCCTGCGCCGGACGCCGATGAGGTCGCGGTGGAGGTCGCGGACGTCGGAGCCCTCGGGGCCGAGGTCCGCAGGGGAGGCCGGGAACTCCGGCCGGACGGCGTCGTCCCCGCCCGGGCGGTCCTCCTTCGTGCCCTGCCAGCCGCGCTCGTCGCCGGCATAGATGCTCGGGACGCCGGGGAGGGCGAGGAGGACGGCGACGGCGAGCGGCAGGTGCCGGGGGTCCTCGAGGCGGGTCGCGATCCGGGTGACGTCGTGGTTGCCGACGAAGGTCTGCGGGAGGAACGTCGGGAGGAGGGCGGCGTGCCGTTCGACGGCGTGGGCGAGCTCGAACAGGTTCCCGTCGTTGAGGGAGCTCCACACCGCCTTCCACAGCTCGTACTGGGTGACCGAGTCGACTCCGGACTGCGCGACGTACGCCGCGTAGTCGCCGTGGATCATCTCGCCGCTCACCCAGACGTCGGGGTACTCGGCGCGCACGCGCGGCAGGACCTGCGCCCAGAACTCCGGCGGGACCGCGTACGCCGCGTCGAGCCGCCAGGAGTCCACCCCACGCTCGCACCAGAAGGACATGACCCGGGCGACGTGGTCGACGACCTCGGGGTTGGCGTGGTCGAGGACGACGAGCGCGTCGTGCCCCTCGAAGCGCTCGTACCCGAAGCCGTCGGGACCGTCCGCCCCCGGGTCGAGGTGGAACCACGCGGCCGACGGCGAGCCGACGCCGTGCTCGAGGACGTCGGCGAACCGCGGGAACCCCCGGCCGACGTGGTTGAACACGCCGTCGAGCTGGACCCGGACGCCGCGCGCGTGGCACGCCTCGATGAGGGCGACGAGGTCGTCCTCGGTGCCGAGCCTGGGGTCGACCCGGAAGTGGTCGACGGTGTCGTACCCGTGGGTCTCCGAGGCGAACACCGGCCCGAGGGCGAGCCCGTTCGCCCCGAGCTCGAGGAGGTCGTCGAGCCACGGGACGAGCCCGCGCAGCCGCGGCGTCGTCTCGGCGACCCCCGCGCCCTCGGCGCCGAGGAACCCCAGGGGGTAGACGTGCCACCAGATCGCGTGACGGGCCCAGTCGGCGGCCATCCGGCTCCTCCTCCGATCGGTCGGACGCCGGGCGGGGACCACGGCGTACCGACCCCAACCTACGTCCGGGGCGCGCCCGGGACCGAACCGGGCGCCCGCGGGCCGACCCCGAGCCCCTCTCCGGCCCCCGGGATGACCTAGGTTGGGGCGCACCGGATCTCCGGCGTCCGCGTCGTCGGCCGCCTCGACGTGACAGGGGAACACCCATGATCGGATTCATCGTCGCCGGGCTCGTCATCGGGGCCCTCGCGCGCCTCGTCAAGCCCGGCAGGCAGAACCTCGGCCTCCTCGCGACGCTCCTCCTCGGCCTCGTCGGCTCCGTCATCGGGGGCGTCATCGCGAACCTCCTCGGAACCGGGGGCATCTTCGAGCTCAACGTCGTCGGCTTCGTCGTCGCCGTCGTCGCCGCCGTCCTCCTCATCGGGGTCGCGGAGGGCATGTCCGGCAAGCAGCGCGGCTGAGCCCGGGGGGCCGGGGCGCCCTCACTCCTCGGGCAGCGTGAACCCGGTGACCCCCACGGGGAACCCGCCGAAGCCCGGACGGCTGCCGTTGACGGCCACCCAGTCCCCCCGGGTCCGCATCCGGGCCAGTCCGGCGCCGACGTTCGCCAGCACCACCCCGCCCCGGGAGAGCACCGACGACGTTGCGCCGAGCGCGGCGTCCGACGTGGCGTCCGGTCCCAGGGTGTCCGAGCCGACCGCGACCACGCCACGCTCGCCGAGGAGCCACCCGACCGCCGCCCCGGAGAACCCGGGGGCCGGGGTGGTGACGTACGGCGAGGTCTCTCCCACGCCCTCGTCCGCGAGGGCGGCGTAGCCGGTGAGCAGGAGGACGCAGCCGCCGCCAGGGACCCGCCCGTGCCGGAGCTCCCACCCCCGAAGGTCCTCCGTCGAGAGCGTGAAGCCGGGGCCCTCGACGCCGATCCTCCGGCGGACGTCGACGACCGCGAGCGGCATGAGCGTCCACTCCTCACCCAGCTCGGCGAGGGTGGGGGCGCCGGGGACGACGTGCGCCGGGGCGCAGAGGTGGCTCGCGGTGTGCGTCCCGAGGCTCGTCACACGCTCGAGGAGGTAGCCCCCGCCCTCGGGGGACCGCGTCCGCGTGTCGGCGTACGCCGGGTCGAACTCGAACGGGGGGTCCCCGGGGTAGAGGGCGACACCGGGACGGAGCGAGGACGTCAGCGGGACCCGCGGCGCCGTGCGCGGGTCGACCGCCTCGTACCCCTCGGGGATCGTCGACACGCCGCCATCCTCCCAGCACGGCGGCCGGCCGGGGAGCATGAGGCGGATGCCCGTGCGACGGGGCCCGACCAGGACTCGCCCGGCGCCCCGACGACCGCACTATCCTGTCAGGACCGGAACGGGGACGGACAGCCACGAGACCGACCGCCAGGGAACGGACCGGCGCAGGACGGGAGGCGGCATGGTGGCCGACGACCGGGGCCGGCTCCCGGGTGGTCCGCGGCGACGTCGCGGCATCGCCCCCGTCGGGGCGGCCCGGCCGCCCGGTCGAGTCCTCGCCCTCCTGGAGGGAGAGCCGGTCTGGGCCCGGGACTTCTTCGCCACGGAGCACGAGTGGCGCCGGCTGTTCGCCGAGGCCCTCGGGACCTTCCTCCTCGTCCTCACCGCGGCGGGCGGGGCCGTCCTCGACGTCCGCACCGGGGGCGGCGTCGGCAGGACCGCGGCCGTCACCGCCCCCGGCCTGACCGTCGCCGCCGTCATCCTCGCCACGGGGGCGGTGTCGGGGGCTCACCTCAACCCCGCGGTGACCCTCGCGTTCGCGCTCCGGCGGGACTTCCCCTGGGGCCGGGTGCCCGGGTACGTCCTCGCCCAGCTCGCCGGGGCGTCCCTGGCGAGCCTGGCCCTGCTCGTCGCCTTCGGCCCCGCGGACGGGACCGGAACGACCGTCCCCGGCCTCGGTCTCGGCGGCGTCCAGGCCACGTTCGTCGAGTCCGTCCTCACCTTCGGGCTCGTCACCGTCATCCTCGGCACGGCCTCGACGGCGCAGAACATCGGCTCCCTCTCCGCGGTGGCGGTCGGGGGGTACATCGTCGCCGCCGGGCTCTGGGCCTCGCCCGCGACCGGGGCGTCGATGAACCCGGCGCGGTCGTTCGGCCCGGCCCTCGTCGCGGGGCGGTTCGGTGCGCTCTGGGTCTACGTCGTCGGGCCCGTCCTCGGGGCGCTCGCCGCGGTCGCGGCGGCGTACGCGCTGAGGGGACGAGGGGGCGACCCCGGGGGGACGCGGGCCGCCCAGGGGTCGATCGAGGCCGACGGCAGCTGAGCTGCGGAGGGGGCCGCACGGACGGCGGGCGACGGACCGGGCCCCGTCGACGACCGCGGCCCGGGGGCGGCCGCCCATCCGCCGCGGACCGCTCCCGTCACGGTTGACGGATCAACGCCCGGCGGCCCCTTCCGTGCCGCCCGACGATGACGGATGCTGGAGGGACATCCCGGCAGGAGGTGGTCCCGATGATGCCGCAGGACTTCACGTCGACGGTCCCGGCGACGTCGACGACGCATCCGCCGCTCGCGGACGAGGCGAGCACCCTCCTCGCGCTCGAGCAGCTCACCGACGAGGTCACCGAGCTGCGGCACCAGTCCGAGGTCCTCCTCACCCGGCAGCACGAGCTGTCCACCCGGATGCGGGAGGTCAACGAGCTCCTCGACCGGCTGGCCGCCCGCCCGGCGCCCATGCCGTGGCGCGGCGGGGGCCGGGCGCCCGGTGTGCCCCCCGCGCGGCTCGGCCGGCGCGGGTGACGCGCGGTCGGACCCTCTGGCCGCGGCGCACGTGGCGCCGTACCGTGGGGAGGTTGGAACGGGGAGGTGTCGCGTCGTGGAGGCTGTCGTCCCATGGTTCCCCGAGAGCCTGCAAAGCCAGGTCGCCGGCGCCGACGAGCTGACCTCCGGCTGGCGCTACGTCGTCCTGGAGGAGGTCGTCGACGGCACCGCCCTGCTCCTCTCGTGGCCCTGGCCGCTCGCCGACGCCGGTGGCCGGCTCACGTGGACGGTGGAGGACGACCGTGAGCCCCGGGACGCGAGCGTCCTGGTCCGCCTCCTCCGGCACCGCCTGTACGAGCCGGCCGGCCTCCGACGGACCCCCCGGGTCGGCGACACCTACGCCGCCCTCCACGCGGACACGCCGGGTTGGGGGAGGCCCGGTCTCGCGGGCCAGGACGGCGGCGCGGGCGACGCCTCCGACGGCGGCGCCGTCGAGCGCGGGCTCGACGGCCTCTTCCCGGACCGGGTCCTCGACGTCTCGGCCGACGCCCGGGCCGCGTCCCGGCTCGCCTACCAGGGGTCGCTCGTGAGGGCCCTGCCGAAGGGCGAGGTCGACCGGGAGCTCGTCCGCGCGGCCGCGACCGCCCGGCGGCGGCTCGGGGCCCGAGAGCTCCTCCCCGGGCCCCGCGGTGGAGACGCGCCCCGGCCCGGGGGCCGGTGATGGCTGCCGGCGAGGCCGTCCCGGTCATGGGCCGGGTGCCGGCCGGCACCCTCGCTCCGGCGGCTCCCGTCCCCGGGAGCCTCGTCCGGGCCATCGAGGACGACCCGGACGCCCTCGTCTACGTCCTCGTCAACGTCGGGGACGGCGACACCCAGCTCCTCGTCCTCCCCCCGGACCGCGACGACGGACGACGGCGCCTCGTCATCGTCGATGTCGCGACCCGGAGAAAGCTCCCCGACCTCCTCGATGCGCTGCATGCCGCCGGAGTCGTCGCCGAGCCACCGGGGACCCCGGGGCAGGTCGCCCTCCTCGTCGCGACGCACCCGCACTTCGACCACATCGGAGGGATGGCCGACCTCCTCACCCGCCATGCCGACCACCCCGGGTGGGTCGACCAGTTCTGGGACCCGGGCTACTACTTCCCCGGGCCGTCCTTCCACACGCTCATGCGCCGGCTCGAGGACGGCCCGGTGTGCCGGCGCCGGCTCCAGCCGACGAGCGGGACGACGATGTACCTCGACGCGGTGAGGCTCACCGTCCTCGGCCCCGGCGTCGGCCTCCGGAGCCGCTTCGACACCTACGGCGTCGGGGTCAACGACGCGTCGATCACCCTCATGGTCGACTACCCTGCGACGACCCTCTACACCGAACCCGACCCGCAGAGCCCGGCTCGGTCCAACCGCCGGGAGACGCCCGGTCGCAGCCGCCGGCTCCTCCTCGGCGGCGACGCCCAGTTCACCTCGTGGGCGCAGACGACCGTCGACTTCCCCGACCTCGCCGAGCAGTACAACCCCGTCCTCGCCAAGGAGCTCCGCGCCGCGGTCGGACACGACGCGCTCGCGGCGGACGTGTTCAAGCTCTCCCACCACGCGTCGAAGCACGGGATCAACCTCGAGCTGCTCGAGCGGGTCGGGGCGGCGTGGACCCTCATCTCCGCGACGGACGGCGGTGGCCGGTACCACTTCCCGCACCTGCTCGCCGTCGAGGCGGCCCGCGAGGCCGCGCAGGCGACGACGGACTCGGCGGCGACCCGGCTGCCCGACCACGAGCTCGGGATCCATCTCACGGGCGCCCGCGTCGAGGGCGACGCCGACGCCGCCGCCGGCTCCATCGCCATCCTCGTGCCCCGGTCGCCACGCGCCGCCCTGCGGATGTTCCGGCTCATGGACGACGCCCGGGACGACATCGACCTCGCGGCGGCGTGCGAGGTCGTCGACTGAGCCACGGCGCGGTACGGGTGGGCACCCTCGACGAGGGACGCCCGCCACCGGCCCGCGACCGGCCACCACGCGCTGGTCCGCGGGGTGGGTGAGGGCGCACACTGGGACCGGTCCCGAGGAGGTCACCATCGACGCATCCGGCAGCGGAGCCGACCCCAGCCCTCGACCCCCCGAGCGGCACGGGAGACACGCCCACGGACGCGGACTGCCGCGCCCGTGGGCCCACCCCGGGCGGGTGCCCGACAGCGCACTCCGGAGGGAGCTCGACGCGCTCCCGCGGGACGGCGTCCCTCCGGGCGGGTCGGTCCTGCCTCCGTGGTTCCCGCGGGCGGTCTGGTACGTCATCTCCTCGGTCTTCGCCGCGCTCGGGCTGTGGTACGTCGCGTCCCGGCTCACCGACCTCATGGTCACCCTGGCGATCTGCTTCTTTCTCGCGTTCGCCCTCGAGCCGACGGTGACCCGGCTCCACCGCAGTCGGGGGATCCGTCGGCGCCGGGCCACGCTCCTCCTCTTCGTCGCCGGCGCGGTCGTTCTCGCCGCCGCCACCCTGCTCCTCGGCCGGCTCTTCGTCGACCAGGCGACCGGCCTCATGACGACCGTCCCGGACGTCTACGGCGAGGTGCGGGGCCGGGTCTCCAGCGGCCTCGGGGTGAGGCTTCCGGAGGGCGGAGCCCTCGTCCGTCAGCTCGTCGCCGAGCGGGGGACGGCGCTCGCCGGTAGCGCCCTCGGTCTGCTCTCGTCGTTCTTCGGCGTCGTGTTCGGGTCGCTCACCGTCCTCCTCGTGACGTTCTACCTCGTCGCGGACGGGCCGCGGTTCCGCCGGGCGGTGCTCTCGCCGCTGCCTCCCCGCCGCCAGCGCGAGCTCCTCGCGATCTGGGAGGTCGCGATCGACAAGACGTCGAGCTACATCGTCTCGCGTGCGGTGCTCGCGACGATCTGCGGAGCGACGACCGCCGTCTTCCTCCTCGTCGTCCAGGTCCCGAACTGGCTCGTCCTCGGTGCCCTCACCGGGGTGGTCGCCCAGTTCGTCCCGACGATCGGGACGTACGTCGCCGGCGCGGTCCCGGTCGTCTACGCCCTCACCTCCCGCGGGCCCGCGACGGGGATCGCTGTCCTCGTCTTCGTCCTCGTCTACCAGCAGGTCGAGAACCTCACCATCGAGCCGCAGATCGGGGCGCGAGCGATGCGGATGAACCCCGCGGTGTCGTTCCTCGCCGTCCTCGCCGGCGCCGCCGTCCTCGGCCCGCTCGGGGCCGTCCTCGCGCTGCCGTTCGCCGCGACCGTCCAGGCGTTCGCAGGGACCTACGTCCACCGCCACGACGTCGTCGAGTCCGACCTCGTCGCCGGGGACGACGAGCACGCGGCCGCCCGCGCCAGGGAGCGCGAAGGCGTCCGGCGGGTCCGCCGGGTCCGTCCCCGTCGAGGCCATTGGTCGACCTAGGTCGCCGGGGGCCGCGCCTCGTCCGCGGCCCATCAGTCGGTGACGGCGACCTCCCGGAGGAGACCGGTCGCGATGTCGAAGACGAAGCCCCGGACCGCGTCGGTGTGCGGGACGTACGGACTGCGCGTCACCCGCCGGAGGGACTGGCGGACGTCGGCGTCGAGGTCGTCGAACGCCTCGCTTGACCACGGCGGTGTGGTCCCCGTGTCGGCCTCCACGGCATCGCGGAACCCGGCATCGGTGAAGGTGAGCATGCCGCAGTCCGTGTGGTGGACGAGGATGACCTCCCGGGTCCCGAGGAGACGCTGGCTGATCGCGAGCGAGCGGATCGCGTCGTCGGTGACGACGCCGCCGGCGTTCCGGATGACGTGCGCCTCCCCCTCGGTGACCCCGAGCATCCGGTACACGTCGAGCCTGGCGTCCATACAGGCGACGACGGCGACGTGCCGGGAGGGCGGCAGCGGGAGCGGGCCGTCGAACCCGTCGGCGTAGCGGGCGTTGTTCGCGAGGTACTCGTCGGTCACTGACATCTCGGTCCTCCCCGGATCGGCGTGGTCGTTCACGGCGCGTACGGCCGGACGTCACATCGTACGTGGGCCGGCCCGGAGGTCGGCCGCCTCGGACGCCTCCTGCGGGGTGAGCCGGGCGAGGGCGAACCCCGCGTGGACGAGGAGCCAGTCCCCCGCGGTGACGGCGGTGTCGAGCGTGAGCAGGGACACCTGTCCCGCGCGCCCCTGCCCACGGACGAACGCGGTCGAG
This sequence comes from uncultured Actinomycetota bacterium, assembly GCA_963783735.1. Lineage (GTDB taxonomy): Bacteria > Actinomycetota > Actinomycetes > Actinomycetales > Dermatophilaceae > CAWDAQ01. The sequence continues at coordinate 394,897 of CAWAOO010000007.1, forward strand.
CCGTCGGTGAGCCGGACGACCTCCACGAGCTCACCGAGGCACATCGGCGGCAGCCTCCTCGGAGAGGACGTCGAGGACGGCGTCGACGGCGCACGGGAGGGCTGCGTCGACGCGGGGGGAGAGCCCGCTGCCGTGCTCGTACGAGTCGCCCTCGACCCCGAGCAGGACCACCCTGCGTGGCATCCGGTCGAGGGCCCGGCCGAGGCCGACCGCGGCGGCGAGACCGAGCGCGTGGGTACCCCCACGGCCCGTGCCGGCCCACACGGACGCCGGGAGCGGCCGCCCTGCGCTGCCGGTCTCGAGCCGGACGAGCGACCCGGGCGGGCGCCCCGACCGGACCGCGTCGACGACGACGGCCACGTCCCTGGCCGCCCAGAGGTCGAGCAGCGCAGTCGGGTCCTCGTGCTCTGCGACCCGGACGCCGGGGGGGCCGAGCGCGGCCACGGCACGGGCGACCGCGGGTCCGACACCGTCGTCGCCTCGGTCCGGGTTGCCGAGCCCGACGACCACCGCCCGGGGGCCGGCCCCGTCCCGGCGCCCGGGGGCCCCGGGACCGCTCACGAGGCCGGTCACGCCCGGTCCACGGTGAGGTCGAGGAAGTGGGTCGCACACGAGATGCACGGGTCGTAGTTGCGGATCGCCTGTTCGCACCGGTGCACGAGGGCGTGGTCGTCGAGGTCGGACCACGCCTGCGCCATCACCCGCAGGTCGGCCTCGATGCTCGGCTGGTTCTGCGAGGTCGGCGGGACGATCTGGGCGTCGCGGATGATCCCGTCGGCGTCGAGGACGTACCGGTGGAAGAGGACGCCGCGCGGGGCCTCGCTCGCCCCGAAGCCCTCGCCGGCCCGCGGCGGGACGGGGACCGCGGGGACGCCGCCGCCGGCCCAGCCGTCGATGATCCGCAGAGCCTCATGGAGGGCCTCGACGATCTCGACGGCGCGGACGACGATCGAGCGGAACGGGTTGCGGCACGTCGGCCCGAGCCCGGCCGCCCGAGCGGCCTCGCGAGCGGGCTCGGAGAGCCGGTCGGCGTTGAGGCTGTACCGGGCAAGCGGACCGACGGCGTACGGCCCTCGGGCGCCACCGTCGAGCACTGCGTGGAGGGCGGTCGAGTGGGCGATGTGGACCTCCTCGATGTGAGCGGGGAAGTCGCGCACGTCAAACCCGACACCCGAGGTCGTGACGACGCGGCCTGACTCGATGGGGTATCCCGACTCCGCCCGAAGAGCGAGGTACTCGTGGGGCTGCTCGATGTCGGGGACCTCGAACGCCCCGACGAGCCGGACCGTCTCGAGCGCGTCCCCGAACGCCCGTTCGAGAACAGGCCGGAGCGGCGCGAGCTCCGCCGGCGTCGGCAACCGGTAGAAGCCGCCGACGCGGACGTTGACCGGGTGGACCGAGCGGCCCCCGACGAGGTCCATGAGGGCGTTCCCGGCCTTCTTCACCCGGAGCCCCCGCTCGACGAGCGCGGGATGGTCGGCCGCCATCTCGATGGCCCCGTCGTATCCGAGGAAGTCCGGGGCGTGCAGGAGGAAGACGTGCAGGGCGTGGCTCTCGATCCACTCGCCGCAGTAGAGGAGCCGGCGCAGGAGCCGGATCTCGTCGGGCACGGTGACCCCGCACGCGTCCTCGACGGCCCAGCACGCGCTCGTCTGGTACGCCACCGGGCAGATCCCGCAGATCCGTGCGGTGATGTCGGGCGGCTCGGTGTGCGCGCGCCCGCGGAGGAACGCCTCGTAGAAGCGCGGCGGCTCGTAGATCTGCAGCTCGACGTCGACGCCCCCTCCGTCCCGGAAGGCGACGTGCATCGCCCCCTCGCCCTCGACCCGGGCGAGTGTCCCGACGCGGAGGACCCGGCCGTCGCCGGAGAGCCGGTGCGTCACGGCCCCTCCCCGGGACCCTCGTCGTGCCGGTCCTCGTCGTGCCGGTCCTCGTCGTGCCCGCCCTCGTCGTGCCCGTCCTCGTCGTGCCGGGCTACCTCGTGCCGTTCGCTCTCGGCCCGGAACGGCTCCGACGCGGCGTTGAAGGTCCGGAACACCCGGACGACCTCGGGTTCGCTCATCCCCCACGTCCGCAGGCGGGAGGCGACGGATGCGGTGTTCGGGGTGTCCTGCGGTCCGAAGCAGCCGTAGCAGCCGCGCGCATACGTCGGGCAGAGCGCGCCGCACCCGGCCTGGGTCACCGGACCGAGGCAGGGCGTCCCGGACGCGACGGCGACGCACACCGTCCCGCGCCGCTTGCACTCGACGCAGACGCTGTGCCGGGGGACCCGGGCCGCCCGCCCCTGGATCTCGGCGGCGAGGACCTCGAGGAGCTGGCGCCTGTCGACCGGGCAGCCGCGCAGCTCGAGGTCGACCCGGACGTGCGCGGCGATCGGCGTCGACCGGTCGAGGGTCGCGAGGTACTCGGGGTGGGCGTAGACGATCGAGCGGAACTCGGCGACGTCGGCGAAGTTCCGCAGCGCCTGGACGCCCCCGCTCGTCGCGCACGCCCCGATGGTCACGAGCCGCCGGGAGACCTCGCGGACGCGCTGGATGCGCTCGACGTCGCCGGGGGTCGTCACCGACCCCTCGACGAGGGAGACGTCGTAGGGGCCCTCGACGACGGCCCTGGTCGCCTCGGGGAAGTAGGCGATCTCGACCTCGCCAGCGAGGGGGATGAGCTCGTCCTCGCAGTTGAGGAGGGTGAGCTGGCAGCCGTCGCAGGAGGCGAACTTCCACACGGCGAGGGTCGGCCGGCGCGCAGGGGTCGTCGTCATCGTCACAGCTCCGCTCGGGCCATGAGGGACTCCAGCCGGTCGTAGCCGAGGACCGGTCCGTCGACGCAGAGGATGAGCTCACGCAGCTGGCAGTGGCCGCACAGACCGACGCCGCACTTCATGTTCCGCTCCATCGACAGCCGCACGGCGCCCGCTGGGACGCCGCGGTCGACGAGGGCGGCGGCCGTGTGCCGCATCATGACCTCGGGCCCGCAGACGAGCGCGAGCGTCGCGGCCGGGTCGAACCGGGCCCGCTCGACGAGCTGGGTGACGACCCCGACCCGGCCCGACCAGTGGCCCTGGCCGTTGTCGACGATGACGTCGACGGCGACGTCGTGCTCGTCCCTCCACCGGCGCAGGTCCTCGGCGAAGAGCATCTCCTCGGGGGTCCGCGCGCCGTAGAGCAGGACGACCCGGCCGTACGCCGCCCGCTGCGCGCAGACCTCGAGCACGGCGGGCCGGAGGGGGGCGAGCCCGATACCGCCGGCGGCGACGACGACGTCGCCCCCGCGTCCGTCGGCGACCCCCCACCCGGTGCCGAACGGCCCGCGGACCCCGAGGACCGCGCCCGGGGTGACCGAGGCGAGGGCGCGCGACACGGACCCGACGTCGCGGACCGTGTGGACGAGGACCTCGGGGCTCGTCGGGTCACCGCTGACCGAGATCGGGACCTCCCCGACCCCGAACGCGTCGAGCATCGTGAACTGCCCGGCGGCGAAGCGGAGCGGGCGGCCGTCGAGCGGCTCGAGCCCGAGGGTGACGGTGTCCCGGGTGTCCCTCCGGACGGTGATGACGACGAAGCGCCGCGGCACCATGGCGCCCGCCCCGTCCGCCCGGTCGCGGCTCGCCGGGACCACCGCGGGCCAGCGGTCCGCGGTCCTCATGCCGGCTGCCCGTACAGGTCGAGCAGCCGGACCCGGGCCGAGCGCAGCCGGGAGCCCATGACCGTGACGACGCGCTGGAGGAGGGCGTACCCGAGGTCGGGGTCGGCCTGGCACCGGTCCCGCAGACAGGCCCCGTCGAAGGCGATCGCGCTCGTCTCCTCCGTCGCCCGTGCGTCGAACGCCCACCGGTAGGGGGGCACGAGCCAGGACCAGCCGACGACGTCGCCGTCGTGGGCACTGTCGAGGACGACCTCACGGGTGGGCAGCCGGAGCTCGATGGCGACGCGGCCGTGCCGGAGGACGTAGAAGGCGTCGGCGGGCTCGCCCTCGCGGAACAGGACCTCCCCGGGGCGGAAGTGGGTGTGCACCGCGCAGCGGGCGAGGAGCACGACGGCGGCGAGGTCGAGGCCGGCGAAGAACGGGTGCTCGGGCAGCTCGTCGACGATCCCTCGCATCGGGCTCACTCGTCCTCCGCGGCCGCGGCTCGGAGCTTGGCCGCCTCCGCCGTGATGTCGATGGCGGCGGGGCACCACGTGATGCAGCGGCCGCAACCCACGCACCCGGACGTCCCGAACTGGTCGACCCAGGAGCCGAGCTTGTGGGTCATCCACTGTCGGTACCGCGAGCGGGTCGAGCTGCGCACGGACCCGCCGTGGAGGTAGGAGAAGTCGGTCGTGAAGCAGGAGTCCCAGACCCTGGTCCGCTCGTCGGTGCTCCCGGCGAGGTCGGTGACGTCCTCGACGGTCGTGCAGAAGCACGTCGGGCAGACCGCCGTGCAGTTCGAGCAGGCGAGACACCGGGAGGCGACGTCATCCCACACGGGGCTCTCCGCGCTCGCGTAGAGCAGCTCCTTGAGACCGTCGGTCTCGAGCGTCCGTCCCATCCGTCCGGCGGCGTCCTCGGCCACCGCGTCGGCGGCACCGAGGTCGTCCGCCCCGGCCGGGGGCGCGCCGATCTCGTCGACGACCTCGGCGCCGCGCTCGCTGCCGACGGCGACGACGAACCGGTGGCCCCCCTCGAGGAGCTCGGTGAGCGCGAGGTCGTACCCCGGGCCGGTGTCCGGGCCGGGCCGGGGTCCTGACCCCATCGAGACGCAGAAGCACGTCCCGGCGGGGTCGGAGCACGTCACGGCGATGACGAAGGCGTCCGCCCGTCGGGCGCCGTACCCGGCGTCGGCGAACCGGCGGCCGAGGAGGACGGTGTCGTGGATGCCCACCGCGGCGAGGTCGCACGAGCGAACCCCGAGCAGCGCGTACGGACCGGCCACGTCCGCGGTGGCGTCGGGCTCGACGGTGAACGACACCCCGTCCCGGCGTCCCCGCCAGAGGACCTCCTCGGTGGGGAAGAACACGGGCTTGGCGGACTGCGCCCCGCTGGCGTACCCGAAGAGAGCGTCGTCGTCGCGGCGGCGGAGGCGGTAGTGGCCGGCGTCCTGGGTGTCGCCCCAGCCGACGGGGAGGTCGGCGACGGCGCGGACCTCGCCCGGGACGACCGCACCGTCCCGGACCGTCGGGCCGAGGACGGTGTACCCGCGCCCGGCGAGGGCGTCGATGAGCGCCTGCATCCGGTCGAGGTCGACGAGCCTCGTGTCGCTCATGGCCCTCCCGTTCGGGTGACGTGGCCCCCGGTTCTCCCCGCGAGCATCCCGGGACGGGCCGTCGAGCACTAGGGACCTAGGACCCTCGCGCCCTCAGCCCGTGCGGCGGGGGCGGCGGGCGTCGGTGGGGAACCCGAACTCCGTGTGGACGCCCTCGCTGAACGCGACGTGGTCCGGCGGTCGGGTGGCGAGGTCCCCGAGCCCGACGGAGCGGACGAGGGCGTCGTCGAGGTGGACGACCTCGGCATGCCGGAGCGGCCAGGCCGGGTGGGTGTTCGGGACGTAGAGGTCACGGCCGAGGTGGCGGACGTGCAGGCCCCAGCGGGCGCTGAGGAACTCGTCGACCGGCTCGGCCGGGCGCCGCTCGCCCACCCGGACGACGAGGGTGCTCGCCGCCCGGGTCCCCGGCCACCGCAGCCGGGCGTCGTAGCGGTACTCCGTCTGGGACCCCCGGTCGACCCTGGCGAACCGCATCCGTGCCCACCGGTACGGCAGGCCGAACGCCGCGCGGGCCCCGGCGACGACGACCGACCGGTCGGTGTCGAGGCTGAGGAAGACGATGCCCCGCCGCCCGGTGCGGTCCACCGAGTAGAGGCGGACGTTCGTCTCGAGGAACGTCCCGGCCCACGGCACGCCCGGCCGGCGGGCGACACCGGCGCCGACCATCCGGAAGGGGATGAGCCCGACGTACGTCCGTCCGTCGAGGGTGTCGGGGCGGACACCGGGGGGCAGGTGACGGGCCACCCGCTCGGGCTCGACGGCCCAGTGGCAGAACGTGAGGTCGAGCCAGTCCTGGTTCATCATCACCGGCCCGCGCAGGGGTGGCGCCTGGACGGTGACGGGCTCCGGCTCGGCAGGGGTCATCCTCCACTTCTACCCCCTCGCGGCAGGGGACCTCACCCGGGCTCACCGGGCCGGAGGGCGGTGCCGCCGGCCGAGCGACGCAGGGGGTGGTCACCGCACGAGGACCCTCCTATCATCGGACCAAGCGCCGCAACGGCGACGTCTCCGGCGTTTCGGCCATCGCCCACGACGTCGCCTGCCGGACCACCATCACCTGGGGGAGTGTGATGCCCGTCCCGAGACTGCGCCTCCTCGGCGGGTTCGCGTGCGAGTCCGGGGGCGCCCTCGTCGGTCTCCCGCACGGCGCCCGGCGACTCGTCGCCTTCCTCGCGCTGCGCGGCCCGGCCCCGCGCCCCCTCGTCGCCGGCTCGCTGTGGCCCGACGTTCCCGACCAGCACGCGATGGCGAGCCTGCGCACCGGCGTGTGGCGGGTCCACCGGTGCCTGCCGGAGCTCCTCGTCAGCGACGACCAGTGCCTCGCGGTCTCGCCCGACCTCGTCGTCGACAGCCACGAGCTCGAGGACCGGGCCGTCCGCCTCATGCGCCGGGGCTCCCACCCGGCCCTCGAGCCGCTCGACGCGCGCGAGACCTCGTGGGTGCGTGCCGCCACCGAGACCCTGTGGGCCCACGAGCTCCTCCCCGGGTGGTACGAGGACTGGGTCGTCGTCGAGCGCGAACGGCTCGGCCAGCTCCGCCTGCACGCCCTCGAGGCCGGGGCCCGGCTCCTCACCGGGCTCGACGAGCTCGACCTCGCGCTCCGGCTCGCCCTCGAGGCCGTCCGGGCCGAGCCGCTGCGGGAGAGCGCGCAGGCGGCCCTCATCACCGTCTACCTCGCCGAGGGCAACGTCGCGGACGCGGTCCACCAGTACACGTCCTTCCGGACCCTCCTCGAGCGCGAGCTCGGGGTCCTCCCGTCACCGCGGCTCGCGATGCTCCTCCCCCGGGCCGCTCGCCGGCCGACCCGGCTCTGACCCCGTCACCGCCGGACGGTGAGGAGCTCGGCGATCGCCGAGAAGAGCGGTCCGTGGACGTGCTGGGCATGGAGGGCGGCGAGCTGGGCCGCCGGGGTCCGCTCGGACCGGAGCGTGTCCCAGATCGCCGACTTCGCCTCGTACCCGTACTGGGCACGCCCGAGGACGTCGAGGAGCCGCCCGGGGACGTCGACCGTCCGCGGGGTGAGGCCGGCGGCGAGGATGATGTCGGTCCCGGTGGCTGCGGGGACGCCGGCGACGGTGACCCGCACCCGGTCCCCGTCGTCCTCGACGTCGACCGGGCCTGCACTCGCCCGGACGCCGACCCCGTGAAGATCGGCCGCAGTCACGCCGAGGACGGTGAGGGTCCACGTCCGGCGCTTCGGGACGACAGCGCCGGCGCCGGCGGCAGCCCCGACGGTGAAGGTCCCCGACCCCTGGTCCCAGGAGAGCGAGGTCCGGGCGGTGGGGATGTCCGCGGAGGTGGACCCGGTCCCGTCGTCCTCGACGAGCTCGAACCGGCCGTCGGCGCCGGGGGCGAGGAGGACCTCGAGCCGCGCCGGGTTCGTCGTCGCGTCGAGGTCGTCGGGCGCGGTGAGCGGGACGAGGCCACCGGCCCGGAGGAGCACCGGCACCGAGGACTCGTCGCGGTGGAGCTCGAGCTCGTGGTCGCCCTCGTACACGGTGCCCGTGAAGACGTCGACCCAGGTGCCGGGAGGCAGCCACGCCCGGACCGCCCCCCGGAGGGTGACCGGGTCGGAGGGGCGGGTCACCGGGGCGACGAGGAGCTCGGTGCCGAACACGAACTCCGTCGGGGCGGCGTACGCCTCAGCGGCCCGGGGCCACACGTGGTACATCGGCCGGACGAGGGGCCGCCTCTGCTCGGCGGCGCGGTGGTTCATCGAGTGGAGGTAGGGCACGAGCCGGTGACGGAAGCGGAGGGCCTCCCCCATCGCCTGGGCCGTCTCGGCACCGTAGAGCCACGGCTCCTTGAGGAGGAACGGGTTCCGCGAGGAGTGCAGACGCAGGATCGGCGAGAACACGCCGAGCTGGAGCCAGCGCAGGGACAGCTCGTCATCGCGCGTCCCGAACATGTGGCCGCCGATGTCGTGGCTCCACCAGCCGTAGCCGATGTTCGCGGCGGTCGCGGTGAACTCGGGCTGGAACTCCAGCGAGGACCACGAGATGACCGTGTCCCCGGAGAAGCCCACCGGGTAGCGGTGGCTTCCCGGGCCCGCGTACCGGGAGAACGTCAGCGGACGGCGACCGTCGTGCGCGGAGTCGAGGAAGTGGAAGTGGTTGAGCATCCACAGCGGGTCGATGCCGGGGACCCGCGAGTGGTGACCCGACTGCCAGTCGACCCACCAGAAGTCGACCCCGTCGTCCTCGAGCCCCCGGTGGAGGATGTCGAAGTACGCCTCGAGGAAGTCGGGGTCGGTGACGTCGAAGGCGATCGGCTCGCCCTGCGCGACGTCCCGGCCGAGTGCCTCGGCCATCGCGGGGTAGGCGTCCTCGTACGCGCGGACGCCGTCGGCGGGGTGGACGTTGAGGGTGACCCGGCACCCGCGCCGGTGGACGGCGTCGAGGAAGCTGCGCGGGTCGGGAAAGAGGTCGCGGTTCCAGCTGTACCCGGTCCAGCCGCTCCCGTGGACGGGGTCGACGCCCTCGACGGGGTGCCAGTCCATGTCGAGGACGGCGACGGAGAACGGGAGGTCCTCGGCGGCGAACCGGTCGAGGAGCTCGAGGTACTCCTCGCCGGTGTAGGCGTAGTAGCGGCTCCACCAGTTGCCGAGGGCCCACCGGGGCAGGACCGGCGGCGCCCCCGAGAGGGCGTAGAACGCGTCGAGCGCGTCCTCGTGGTCGTGACCGTAGGCGAAGACGTAGAGGTCGGTGCCGCTCCCCTCCCGGGGTGCGACCCAGCCGTCGCCCTCGAGGAGGAAGGAGCCCGAGTCGTCGAGGACGGCGAAGCCCCACCGGGAGACGACCCCCGGCTCGAGCGGCATCCGCCCGTCGACGTTGTCCAGGGTGCGCCCGGTGCCGCGCAGGTCGTCGACGGGCTCCCCGTAGCGCCACACGCTGTGGTAGCTCGACACGTTCCCGCGGACCTGGAGGCTGAGGCCGGAGGCGGTGAACGGCCCGCGGTCGTACGTGAGCCGGAACCGCTCGGTGACGACCTCGAGCGCGGAGGGCGTCTCGGTGACGGCGAAGTCGGGGAGGGGCAGGTCCCGGTGGAGGGCGAGCGTCGAGGCCCGGTCCTCGAAGCGGCCGTCGTCGGACCACTCGAGCCGGACGAGGCCGTCGGCGAGCACGGTGACACGCCACCGGTCACCCCGGAGGACGGCCTCCGGTCGGGCCACCGGCGAGGTGGGGAGGCGGAATCGGTCGTCCATGGGCGCCAGTGTCCCCGACCGGCTCCCCGGTTCGGGGACACCTCGGCGCCGTGTCGGGCTCAGCCGGCGAGCATCCCGCTGACGAGGGCCTGCCACGTCACCGGCCCGACGACCCCGTCGACGACGACCGCCGGAACGTCGGCGTGCAGCGCCCGCTGGAAGCCGCGGACCGCGGCGTCGGTCTTCGGGCCGAACACGCCGTCGACCTCGAGGGCGGCCCCGGGCTGTCCCGAGAGGTCCCGAAACCGGAGCTCCTCCTGCACCCCGCGGACGGCGTCCCCGGCACTGCCGAGGTGGACGATGACCGCGAGCGCGGCCCACGTCAGGGGGCCGACGACGCCGTCGACGTCGAGGCCCTTCGCGCGCTGGAACCGGCGGACCACGTCTTCGGTGAGGGGGCCGAAGATCCCGTCGCCGCCGACAGGGTACCCCCGGGCCTTGAGCAGGTCCTGCAGCGTGCGGACGGGATGGCCGTGGTCGCCCGTGCGGACGAGGGGCCAGGGGGCGGTCGAACCCGGCATCGGGGTGTCCTTCGCGTCGTGGCGGCGCCGGGCTCGGCGCGGGCGTCCACCGCCACGATCCCCCGTCGCCGCCCACCCGGTCAACGGGCGGCGCCGGCCCGACGCGGTCGTCGGGCCGGCTAGAGCTTGTAGCCGATGTCGCGCAGGAGGGTGCGGCGCGCCCGGACGTCGTCCTCGTCCTCGACGCCGAGCGGCGCCCCCCCGTCGACCACACCGAGGACGCCGCGACCCCGGGGGGTCTCGGCGACGAGCACCTCGACGGGGTTCGCCGTCGCGCAGAACACGTGGCACACCTCGGGGACGGCCTTGACCTGGTTGAGGACGTTGAGGGGGAACCCCTCGCGGAGGAGGACGACGAAGCTGTGCCCCGCCCCGACGGCGAGGGCGTTCCGGACCGCCGCGTCGACGAGCTCGGGGTCGTTGCCCGCGCGGCGGACGAGTCGGGGGCCGGACGCCTCGCAGAAGGCGAGCCCGAACCGGAGGTGGGGCGAGGACCCGGCGAGGGCCTCGTAGAGGTCCTCGACCGTCTTGACGAAGTGCGCCTGCCCGAGGACGACGTTCGCGCCAGCGGGGACCTCGACCGGGACGACGCTGACCTGCGGCTCGCTCACGGCGCTCTCCGTTCCTCGTGGCGGGGGGTCCCCCACCCCAGCCTCCCCCTCCTCGCCGCCGAGGGCAACGGTGTCACGGATGCTCCGCGGCCCAGCGCTCGTACGCGGCGACGGCCGTCGGGAGGGTCGGGAAGAACCGGTCCTCCCCGATCGAGTCGGCGAGCCCGAACGCCCGAAGGTCGCCGAGGAGGTCCTGCTTGACCCGGGCGAGGGCGAGGACGACGCCGGCCGCGTCGAGCTCGACACGGAGCCACTCGACGGCGTCGAGCCCGGTGACGTCGACCTCGACGTTCGCCTCGACGTTGAGGACGAACCACCGCAGCGGTGTCGTCGTCCGCGCCGCGGCGCGGGCGCGACGCTTGAAGTCCTCGGCGTTGGCGAAGAACAGCGGTGAGTCGTACCGGTAGACGACCAGCCCGGGGATCGTCGTCGCCCCCGGGTAGTCGTCGACGTCGTGCATCCCCGCGAGCCCGGCGACCCGGCCGAGCACGGCGTCGTGCGGTCGGGCCACGCGCTTGAGGAGGTCGGCGACGGAGAGCGCGACCGCGACGAGGACTCCGTAGAGGATGTCGACGGCGAGGACCCCGACGAAGGCGGCGAGCCCGAGCACGGCCTCGCTGCGCCGGAACCGGGCGATCCTCCGGATCTCGGCGACGTCGACCAGGCGGGTTGCGGCGAAGATGATCAGCGCGCCGAGAGCGGCCTCGGGGAAGATCGCGAGAAGGGACCCGCCGACGACGAGGGTCCCCAGGACGGCGGCGACCCCGACGAGCGAGGACAGCTGGGTCCGGCTCCCCGCCGAGTCGCCGAGGGCGGTCCGGCTCGCGCTGCTGCTCACGGTGAACCCCCGCAGCAGGCCTGCGCCGAGGTTGGCCACGCCGAGCGCAAGAAGCTCCTGGTTGGCGTCCACGGCGTACCGGTTCCGCTCGGCGAAGGCGCGGGCGGTGAGGACGTTGTCGGAGTAGGCGACGACGGCGACCCCGACCGCCGGGAGGAGGAGGGCGCGCAGGTCGGCCTGCGAGAGCGCCGGGAGGGCGGGGGCGGGAAGCCCCCCGGGGACCGGACCGACCACGGTGATGCCGTGTCGGTCGAGCCCGAGGACCGCGACGGCGATGCCCGCGAGGAGGACGGCGAGAAGCGGTCCCGGCACCCGGGGGAACCGGTGCTGGACGACGAAGAGGAACGCGAGGACGCCGAGCGAGAGGAGGAGGGTCGGCACGCGGACGGCGTCGAGACCGGCGACGAACGAGCCGAGCTGGGCGACGAGCGCCGTCCCGGAGACGGGGACCCCCGTCGTCCGGGGGAGCTGGCCGACGACCATGACGACGGCGACACCGGCGAGGTACCCGACGAGGACGGGCTTGGAGAGCAGGTCGGAGACGAAGCCGAGCCGGGCGAGCCAGCCGAGCAGGCAGATGGCCCCGACGAGGACGGCGAGGCCGGCGGCGAGCGCGGCGAAGCGCGCCGGGTCCCCCGCCGCCAACGGTGCGACGACGACCGCCGACATGAGTGCCGTCGTCGACTCCGGCCCGACCGACAGCTGTCGGCTCGAGCCGAGGGCGGCGTAGGCGACCATGGCGGGGGCGGCGGCCCACAACCCGACGACCGGGGGCAGGCCGGCGACCCCGGCGTACGCCATGACCTGGGGGACGAGGTAGGCCGCGACGGTGAGCCCGGCAAGGACGTCGCCGCGCAGCCACCCGCGTTCGTAGCGGGCGAGCTCGACGACGCCCGGGGCGAGCGGGCCCCGGGGCGGTCTCATCCGGTGTCCACGGCTCGCCCCGACCGGGCCCGTAGCCCGGCGGCGTGGGCCGCCGCCTCGGCCCGGTTCCGCACGCCGAGCTTGGCGAGGACGGCGCTGACGTGGTGGGCCGCCGTCTTGCGGCTGATGACGAGGCGGGCGGCGATCTCGGGGTTGGACAGGCCGAGCGCGAGCAGGTCGAGAACCTCTCGCTCCCGGGGGGAGAGGGCGCTGACCTGACCCGGACCCTCCGACGCCCGCCGCTCGAGCCGGCGGAGGACGCCGGCCGCCGTCTCGGCCGCGGCCACCGCACCGAGCCGGGTGAAGGCGGCGAGCGCCCGGCGCGCCTCGGCGTCGGCGAGGCCGGCCGATCCCGCGGCGAGCCGCTGCGCGAGCTCGAGACGGACGCCGGCGGCCTCGTAGGGCAGGCAGGCCGTGTCGAACCCCGTCACGGCCGACTCGAGGTGGCGGGAGGCGGCCGCGTCGTCCTCGCCGGCGAGGACGGAATGGGCGAGGTCCGCGCACGCGGTCACCGAGGCCGAGGCGGCCAGGGTGTCGAGCCGGGCGCCCGCCGCGGACGCGTCCTCGACCCGACCGCACGCCCACTCGGCTCGGACGAGCTGCTCGAGGAGCGGAGCCGCGGCCACCTCGTCGGGTCCGGCGCCGAGGTGCCGGCGGAGGAGTCCCGCGGCGACGTCGGCCTGACCCCGGAGGAGGCTCGCACCGACGAGCGGGCGGACGGCGTACGCGTCGCCCTCATGGCCCTCGAGGAGCCGGTCGGCGTCGTCGAGCCGGCCCTGGCGCACCCGGAGGTCGGCGAGGCGGGCGACGGCGCCCGCGCACAGCGGCTCGAAGCTCGCGTGGTAGTCCCGGACCGAGCGGGCGAGCTCGGCCTCCGCCTCGGCCCACCGCCCGGCGGCGACGAGGAGCCCGCCGTGGTGCATCCGACAGATTGCCGAGATCCACCGGGTGCCGTTCCGCCGCTCGAACGCCGTCGCGACCGCGATCCACTGCTGCGCCCGTCGGACGTCGAGCGCCGCCTCGCACGCGAGGAGCATCTTGCAGAAGACCTCCCCGGCGACGGAGGGGTCCGCCACCTCCCCCGACTGGGCCGCCGCGACGGCCTCGTCGAGGCACCGCATCCCCTCGCGCACCCGCCCGCGCCGGACGTGGAGGGCGCCGGCGTGGGCGAGGGCGAGGAACCCGAGGTCGGTGTCCCCGAACCGCCGGGCCCGGTCGGCGGCCTCGGCGACGAGGCGGTCGGTCTCGTCGAGGTCGGCGGCGACGAGGGCCCGGGCGAGCGCGACCCAGCCCTTCTCGACGCAGTCCCCGGACTCGGTGAGGAGCCGGTGCGCCCGTTCGAGCCACCCGTTCGCGACGGAGTCCTCGCCGAGAACCGCGGCGTGGTCGAAGGCGATCCACCGGGCGGCGAGAACGGCGGGGTAGCGGGTCTCGCCGCGGGCGCGGAACGCGGCGAAGGCGCGCTCCCGCACGGGGATCGCGGCCGCGTACTCGCCGAGGTGGTGGAGGGCGTGGCCGAGACCGTCGAGGGCCTCCGGGGACTCGGGAGCAGCCGCAAAGGCGTCGCGGGCGTCCGCCCAGCGACCCTCCGCGAGCGCCGCGTCCCCCGTGGCGAGGTCATCGGTGCGGCCCAAGAGGAGCGGGGCGGCGGGCTCCCCTCCCGCGTGCGGGGTTGACATGCCCCCATCGTCGTCCCGATCGGTCTCGGGGTCACGGGGTCGGAGGTCACGGGGTCGGAGGTCACGGGGTCGGAGGTCACGGGGTCGGAGGTCACCCGTTCGGAGGTCACCCGTTCGGAGGTCACCCGTTCGGAGGTCACCCGTTCGGAGGCGGGGGTGGGACGAATGGGTCAGGTGCCCGATGTCGCGACCGCGCCGGCCGCGAAGGATGGGACACGTCCAGCCACCACCCGAGCGAAGGAGCCGGTCATGTCCGCCGAGACCGAGACCTTCCAGATCACCTCCGAGCAGGCCGAGCTCCACGAGGCCGCCTTCGTCCCCGCCCTCTTCGTCCACTGGGTCGGCCCCGTCCTCGACGCCGCCGGGGTCGCGTCGGGGCAGCGGGTCCTCGACGTCGGGTGCGGGACCGGCGTCGCGACCCGCGGCGCGGCCGAGCGGGTGGGCGGGGACGGCGAGGTCGTCGGCCTCGACCTCAACCCGGTGATGCTCGCAGTCGCCCGGCGGCTCCGCCCCGACCTCGTCTGGCGCAAGGGCGACGCCATGGCCCTCCCGTTCCCGGACGCGTCCTTCGACGTCGTCCTCAGCCAGTTCGCGATGATGTTCGTGCCCGACCCCGGCGCCGCCCTCACCGAGATGGCCCGGGTCGTCCGCCCCGCCGGACGGGTCACCGTCATGGTGCCCGCCGCGGCGGTGGACCAGCCGGCGTTCGGGCCCTTCGTCACCGCGGTCGGCCGGCACGCCGGACCCGAGGCGGTGAGCATGGTGTCGGCGTACTGGGCCCTCGGGAACCGGGACCGGCTCGCCGAGCTCGCCACCTCCGCGGGCCTCGAGGTGATCGCCGCGCGCACCCGCTCGATCGACATCCGCTACCCGTCGCTCGAGGCGATGGTCCGGACCGAGGTCGACAGCACCCCGCTCGCGGACCGGCTCCGCGACGACCAGTACGAGCGGATCCTCGCGGAGTGCCGCGCGCGCCTCTCGGGGTTCGCGACCGGGGACGGCTTCGCCGCCCCGCTCGTCGGCCACGTCGTCACGGCGAGGCCGCGGGGCGGAGGGGGCGGCGCCAGTGCCCGCACTGGGGCCTCGTCGCCGCGGCCCGGCCCGTCCTCCGGTTCGCCCGCAGGAGGACGCGCGACCGCCTCCCCGACCGGCTGACTCGCGCGAGGCCCATGAGGACCCGGGACCCGAGGCCGAGATTCGCCCGGATCGCGCCGACCCCCAGGCCGCCCTGGGCGAGCGAGACGGTCATGCAGTGCTTGCACGAGATCGTGGACACCATCGGAGCGAGGGGCCGGTCGAGGTTCCCGGCGAGGGTTGAGGACGCCGCGATCTCGACACAGGGGTAGGTCCCACCCGGCCTCAGCGACGAGGCGATCCCCCGGAGGGCGAGGTCGGGACGGGCCTGGTCGTGGGCGGAGTCGAAGGTCGTGACGAGGTCGAGCTCCTCGGTGCCGTCGAGGGTACGTACCGCGGCGCTGTCCTCGGCCACGAGGGAGGTGAATCGGGGGAAACCGGTCGTACGGCACCCCGCCGACGCCCCGGAAGCACTCGATGACCTCGTCCTCGACGAGGGTGAGGCGCCCCACCATCCGGTCGGCGAACTCCTCCGAGCGGTCCCCGTCGGTCTCGACCATCGGCCCACCGGGGCCGCCTGGCGGCGTGCCCCTCCGTCGAGTATGCGCGGTGGAGTCGGAAGACCCGCGCGGGCGGTGACCTCGCAGGCGTGACGCCCGCGTGACGCGACGGGGACGGGCCCGGACCTAGCGTGGTGGCCGTGGACGGCGACGGGGCCCGGTCGGGCGTCATCCTCGTCCGGGCGTGGGTCGACGATGGCCGGCTTGTGGCGCGGGTGACCTCCTCCGCAGGTAACGGAGCGAGCCGCACCGACCTCGTCGTCGGCGCCGACGAGGTCGGACGGGTGGTCCGGGAGTGGCTCGAGGAGGTCACCGAGCCGCCGGCGCCCCCGCCCGGCCCCCCGTCCCCGCCCGCGCCGGGGGCGTGAGCGGAGGTGGGGGCCTCACGTCCCGACCTCGCCCGGCTCGCCATCGTGTTCGGGCACGGGCACGGGCATGCCCGCCGAGCGGGCCGCGGCCTCCTCCCGGGCGAGGAAGGACGCGAGCTCGCTGATCGTCGTCATCAGCGGGGCGGGGAAGACGACGGTCGTGTTCTTGTCGACGCCGAGCTCGAGGATGGACTGGAGGGTGCGCAGCTGGAGCGCGAGCGGGTGGGCCATCATCGTGTCCGAGGCGTCCCCGAGCGCCGCGGCGGCGAGGGACTCGCCCTCGGCGTTGATGATCTTCGCCCGCTTCTCCCGCTCGGCCTCGGCCTGCCGGGCCATCGCGCGCTTCATGCTCTCGGGCAGCTGGATGTCCTTGAGCTCGACGAGGGTGACCTCGACCCCCCACTCGACGGTCGTCACGTCGAGGATGGCCCGGATGTCGAGGTTGATCTTGTCGGTCTCGGAGAGGGTCTCGTCGAGGCTGTGCTGGCCGACGACCTTGCGCAGGGTCGTCTGGGCGATCTGGTCGATCGCCGAGTACACGTTCTCGATGGCGACGACCGACATCTCGGGGTCGACGACGCGGAAGTAGGCGACGGCGGAGACGTCGACGCTGACGTTGTCCCGGGTGATGATCCCCTGGGACTGGATGGGAAGGGTGACGATCCGCAGAGAGACGCGGCGGAGGTTGTCGGCGAACGGGATGATGAACCGCACGCCCGGCCCTCGGGTCCCGACGACCCGTCCGAGGCGGAAGAGCACCCCGCGCTCGTACTGCTTGACGATCCGCACCCCGAGGGCGAGCTCGGCGAGCAGGAGAAGCCCGGCCACGACGGCCAGGACGGCGACGGCGGTCATGGGGCGTCCCTCCCGGCGGCCGAGCGCTCCCGCGCGGACGTGCCGTCGGTCGGGGGAGCGAGTGATCTCGGCATCCGCCTCGCCGCCCTCTCTCCGCAGGTCTCGACGCGGCGGGGGAGCGTGTGGATGGACAGTTCTCAGGTCGCGTGGGCTGTCTGCAGTCTCCCACGGTCGGGCGGCGTCCGACAGCCCCACCCGGCCCCCGGCCGGCGAGGTACCAGCCACCCGCGACGTGGAGGGGGTGCGGAGCTCCGGCAGCCTCGCGGTGGGGCGAACCCGGCGCACGCGCGGATGCGCCGAGCAGGGCCGCGGCGTTTCCCTCAGATCGGGGGTTCGGCCGCCGATCGGAGCGGCGTCCCAGTGCGCGCACCCTGATGAGGCCCTGTGAAGATCACCCCGTTCCGTACCGCCGTCGTCGTCGCCGTCCTCGGCGCCACCGCAACCGCCTGCTCGAGCGCTCCCATGCCCTCGGCGGTGACCTCGACCTCGAGCCCGGGCGTGACCTCGTCCTCGAGCCCGGCGGCGAGCGCAACCTCGTCGAGCCCGACCTCGGGCACGCAGGCCCCTGCGCCTGCTGTCGCCACGCCCGCCGCCGCCGCGCTCACCGCGGCATCGTCCGACGCCCTCCGCGCCCGGGCGGAGTCGTACGGCGCCGCGGTGAGCGCGGGAGCCTACGCCGAGGTCGCGACCATGGCGTGCCCCGGACTCCTGCGCGGTCAGAGCGCCGACGAGTACGCCGCGGCTCTCGCCAACGGGCCAGGCCAGACCCTCGCACTCGCCGAGATCGACGCTGCTCGCCCCGGCGCCGAGGACGTCGCCGAGCTCGTCGACCCCGGTGTCGAGGTCGACCGGGACGCCCTCGTCGCGTACACCGTCCGCGGCGACACCACGCCGAACCCCACGCTCGTCGCGCGGTTCGTCCAGACGTCCGGCACGTGGCTGTACTGCGGGGCACTGCCGAACGGCTGACGACGGCGCTCCCCCCGTGGACCTACGGTTGGCTCAGTGACCGGTCCGGGACGACCGGGCGGTCGGACGATCGGAGGGGGCCAGATGAGGGGACGGCCGAGGCCGCGTCCGGACTCGCGGTCGCCGGCGGTCGCCGTCGTCCTTTCGGGGGCGGGCGCCCGCGGCGCGTTCCAGGCCGGCGCCCTCGCCGAGCTCGTCCCCGCGCTCGTGGGTGAGGGTCTGGCCCCCACCGTGTGGCTCGGCACGAGCGCCGGGAGCATCAACACCGTGCTCTGGGGGGCGTCCGCGCACCTCGGTCCCGACGACGCGGCCGAGGAGGTCGTCGGCGTCTGGCGGCAGATGGGCGCCGGGGACGTCTACCGCCCCCTGCCGTTCTCGGCGGCCCGTACCGGCCTCCGGTACGCGGCCGGAGCCCTCCTCGGCGTCGGCCCCGGCACGACAAGCCTGCTCGACACGGCGCCGCTGCGGGCGACGGCCGCGCGGTTGCTCGACCCCGCCCGGCTGGCGCGGAACGTCGCCGACGGGGTCGTCACCGCGGTCGGCGTCGTCGCGACCCGGGTTCCCAGCGGCAGGGGCACCGCCGTCGCCGGCGCGGGGAGCGGCCGCAGCGTGCTCTTCCTCGACGAGCACCGCCCCCGGGCGTACGACGGGGACGAGGACCGGGCCCTCGACGTCCTCCGCGGGCGCATCGGCATCGAGCACGTCCTCGCCTCCTCCGCCGTGCCGGTCGCCTTCCCCCCGGTCCGGGTGACCAGCCCGTCGCCGGCGGCAGGCTGGTACGTCGACGGCGGCATCCGCCTCAACGCGCCTCTTCACCCCGCCGTCGGCCTCGGCGCAACGAGGGTCGTCCTCGTCTCCGCGGCGTCGACGACGTACGCCCCCGCGCCCGGGCCGACCCCGTCCGCCCCCACCCCCGACATCGCCGACACGGCCGCTCAGGTCCTCACGGCCGCCCTCTCCGACCGGACGACGGAGGACCTCCACGCGCTCCGGAGGGTGAACCGCCTCCTCTCCCAGACGGCGACCGCGACGTCCACGGTGCCCCGGCCGGGCGGCCTCACCGCCGCCAGTGGCCGGCCCTACCGGCCGGTCGACGTCCTCGCCGTCTCGCCGCCGCCCGGGGAGATGGGGCGGGTCGCGGCCGACGTCTTCCGGAGGCGCACGCGCGGACTCGGCCGCCTCAGCGAGCTGGACAACTGGCTCCTCGGTCGGGCGATCCGCGGCGCGGGCGACGCCGCCGGCCGACGCGAGGTCCTCAGCTACCTCTTCTTCGACGAGGAGTACTTCGACGCGGGGATCGAGCTCGGCCGGGCCGCCGCTCGCAGCGCGCTCTCCCGCGGGTGGACCCGATGAGTGCTGGCAAAGCCGCCCGCTGTCCGGGGGCCAGCCGCTAGCCTCGAGAACCGAGGGGGCCGCCGTCATCGGGGGCGCATCCGGAAGCCGGGCACCGGTCCACCCGACGTGCTGCCGGGCCACGGGAGAGGGTCCCACTCGACCCGAGGAGGTGGAGCGGTGAACGGCCGACCTGGGCGCCGTCTCGCCTCGGCATGCTGGACGGAGAGCCTCGGACGGCTCCGGAGGGTCCTCGAGCCGGAGCCCGCCCCCGCGCGGGTCCTCCGCTAGGGCCGGCGCGCGCATGCGCCCCGGGGGGGCCGACGGCCGGGTGCCGAGGACGGGGCCGTGGTGGGTCGTCCGCCGGTTCCACGACGTCGCCGCGCGGCGTCGTCACCTGCCCGGCTACGAGGCCGTCGTCGTCGGCGTGGTCACCGCGACGGTCGTCGCCGGTGGCCCTCAGCTCCTCGTGGTCGGTCGACCCGCGGACCTCGCCGGGGTCGAGCGCCCGGCAGGGGTCGCCGGTGGGGCTCCCGCGGGCCTCGCCCTGCACCTTCCGACGGTCGCGGGGGAGGCACGTTCCATGTCCGCGCGCGACCGCGCACCCCTCCACGTCGAGCTGACCGGCAGCCGGGAGACCCGAACGGCCACCGAGCTCGTCCGGGCCCGTCGGCGCGTGTCCTTCGTCGCCGTCGCGACGACCCCGTCCGGCCCCCGCACCGTCGCCGAGAGCGGGACGGTGCGGTACGACATCCCCGCGACCGCCCTCGCCGCGTACCGTCGTGCCGCGGCCGCCACGGCGGTATCGGATCCCCGGTGCCGGATCCCCTGGACGCTCCTCGCCGGCATCGGCCGCGTCGAGTCCGACCACGGCCGGTACGGCGGCGCCACCCTCGGGGCCGACGGGGTGTCCTCGCCGCTCATCATCGGGCTGCCACTGAACGGGGTCGGCCCCGTCGCCGCCATCCGCGACACCGACCACGCGAGGTGGGACCGTGACCCCGTGTGGGACCGGGCCGTCGGGCCGATGCAGTTCATCCCGAGCACGTGGGCGGCCCATGCAGCCGACGGCGACGGCGACGGGGTCCGCTCCCCCAACGACATCAACGACGCGGCGCGGGCCGCGGCGGGCTACCTCTGCTCCGGCACCTCCGGCCTCGACGCGCCGGCGAACATGCGCCGCGCCCTTCTGCGGTACAACGCGTCCGACTCCTACGGCCAGCTCGTCATGGCGTACGAGCGGCTCTACCGCGGCGGCCACTTCGCCGTCGGAGCGCCGACGAGCGACGTCGTTCCCTCGGCACCGGTCCCGGCCCTCGGCGCCGAGGGCCAGCCGCGGGCGGTCCCGGCCGCGCCCCGGCGGACGGTGTCCGGCACGGGCCGCACCGGCGCTGCCCAAAGGCGTCTGACCGCGGGTGCCGCCGGTGCTCGGCCGACGCCCACGTCGACCCCCCGACCGACCCACTCGGCCACGCCGACGCGGACGCCGAGCACCCCCACACCGACACCCACGCCGAGCACCCCCACGTCGACCCCCCGACCGACCCACTCGGCCACGCCGACGCCGAGCACCCCCACACCGACACCCACGCCGACGCCGACGCCGAGCACCCCCACACCGACACCCACACCGACACCCACGCCGACGCCGACGCCGAGCACCCCCACACCGACACCCACGCCGACGCCGACGCCGAGCACCCCCACACCGACACCCACACCGACACCCACGCCGACGCCGACGCCGACGCCGAGCACCCCCACACCGACACCCACGCCGACGCCGACGCCGACGCCGAGCACCCCTACACCGACACCCACGCCGACGCCGAACACCCCCACGCCGACGCCGACGCCGAACACCCCCGCACCGACGCCCACGCCGACGCCGACGCCGAACACCCCCGCACCGACGCCGGCGCCCGTGACGACGGCGGAGCCGGCCCCGACGTCAACCGGGACGGCGACACCCCCGTCCCCGGTGACCGAGTCGGGGCCGTGGGAGGTGTGCGCGGAGGGCTACTGTCTCGCCGGCACGCCGCTCGATCTCGGGTCGACGGAGCCGCAGACCCCGGCGAGCGCCGACTACGACGGGGACGGGGTCGTCGAACGAACCGGCGCGGAGCTCGCCGGGCTCGTCGGGACGAGCGTCGCCGTCGCCGTCGTCAAGGAGGGGACGACCTGGACCGTGACCTCCATCAACGGCCACGGCCTCCCCCTCGCCGCCGAGGCCACGGCGGGCTGAACCCCACGCACGACGGACGGCACGACGCCACGTCGCGAGGCGCGCGAACCCAGAGGGCGCTCATCGACCCGACGGGAGTGCGCCCCGTCCGGCTGACGGCCACCGACCTCTCACGCTCGAGCGCCTTCTCCCTCGAGGCCACCGCCCCGGCGGGGCCCGGTCAGACCCTCGCCAGCGACCCTCCCGGCGCCCTACCGTGGTGAGCATGCGCGAGACCGCCGCCGAGCTCGACTCGCTCCAAGAGCTGCTCGACCGCTCGCACCGCTCCTCGAGCGAGCACCTGCGTGGGATCATCACCGACGATCGGAGACTCTCCGCCCGCGACGTCGCCGCCCTCCTCACCGGGATGAGAGTCGTCGCGGTCGCCACCGTCACCGCGCACGGCGAACCGCGCATCAGCGCCCTCGACGGGCACTTCCTCCACGGCACGTGGGCGTTCAGCTCGAGCGGCACCTCGGCCAAGGCCCGCCACCTGGCGGTCCGGCCCGGCGTGAGCGTCGCCCACGTCGACGGCGAGGAGCTCGCGGTCTTCAGCCACGGACGCGCCGAACGCCTGAACGACACCGACCCCCGGTGGGAGACCACTCTCGCCCACCTCACGGAGCACTACGGCAGCTCCCCGCTCGACTGGGGCGACGACATCCGCCTCTACCGGCTCCGGCCGCACTGGATGGTCGGCTACGCGTGGCACCGGACCAGGCTCCTCCGGGACCGAGGACTGGACCCGTGACCGCCACGCCTGCCGACGGGCACGTCCGGACTCAGGTCGGGTCGTGGCCGTCGGGGCGGTCCGGCGAGAACGGCCACTCCTCGAACGTCGAACAGCGTCCGTCGGCGGCGAACCCGAGAACCCAGAGGTCGCGCCAGGCGCTCACCACCGGGCTTCCGTACTCGACGGTGACCCGGACGACCGCGACGCCGGCGTCCACGGCGACGACCTCACTCACCATCGTGAACGCCTCGCCGGGGCCGTCCCGCTCGGCCTCCCAGAACCGGCCGAGCGCATCGACCCCCTCGACGGGCGGCGCCCAGGGCGAGGGCAGGTAGGAGACGTCCGTCGTGAACAGCTCCGCGAGCCGGTCGGTCCCCGGCCTCCGCCAGAGCCGTTCGTACCCGGCGACCCACCGCTGGACGTCCCCACGATCCATGGGTCCAGTGTGCCCCCCCCCCGGGGGGCGGGGGTGCGTGCAGGGCAGGTATCACCGGGTGGGGGTCGTGCTCCATTCCCATACAGGTCAGCTTGCCGGCACGACCTCGACGACACCGTCACCGACGGACCTCGCGCTCCCCGTGGGGGCCGGCCGCCCCCGGCCCCCACGTGGTGCGGAGTCGGCGCCGTCGCCGGAGCCGAGGACCGGCACGCGCCGCTCACCGAGCCTGCCGTCGACCCTGACCCGGTGACGCTCCCGCCCGCAGACGGTGACATCAGCCGGCGGCCGGCGTAGCGTCGACAGGTGGACCACTTCACGGTGAGGCGGCCCCCGAGACCGGGAGGGCTGAGCGATGTTCATCCAGATCATCCAAGGCAGGTGCAGTGACGAGGCCGCGCTCAAGCGCGCCACGGACGTGTGGCTGAGCGACCTGGCGCCGGGCGCGCACGGCTGGCTCGGAGGAACCTACGGACTCACCGACGCGAGCGAGTTCGTCGGGATCGTCCGCTTCGAGTCGCGAGAGGCGGCGGCCCGCAACTCCGCCCGTCCCGAGCAGGAGGCATGGTGGGAGGGCACGCACGCGTCCTTCGACGGGGAGGTGACGTTCCACGACTGCGAGGACGCGACGATGTTCCTCGACGGCGGGTCCGACGACGCGGGGTTCGTCCAGGTCATCGAGGGCCGGGTCACCGACCCCGAGGGGTTCCGCACCTTCATGTCGCAGCCCATGGACATGCTCCACGAGCAGCGGCCCGAGATCATCGGCGGGACCGTCGCCCTCGACGCCGACGGGTGGTTCTGTGAGACCGTCGCGTTCCGCAGCGAGGCCGAGGCGCGGGCCGGCGAGCAACGGGAGATGCCGGCCGAGGCCGCCAAGCAGTGGGCCGAGGTCATGCGGATGACCGTGGACGTCAGCTACCTCGACCTCCACCACCCGTGGTTCGGGAGCGCCTCCGGCTCCGAGCGCTCCGCGATGGCCTGAGCGGCAGCTCAGAGGGCGGGACGGTCCGTGGGCCGTCTCGACCTCCTCGTCGAGACCCGGACGCCTCGTCCACGCCTCGACCTCGACCTCGACCTCGCTTCCTCGTCACGGACGGGACCCGTCCGTCACACCCCTCTCGTCCGGCCCGGGGCGACCTCGGCCGGCGAGCCGGCGCCAGACCCAGCTGGAAGGGACGAACCGCCCGTCGACGACGTACGCCGCGGTGGGCTCGTGGGTGAGGGTCGCGTCGAGGGCCAGTCGCGCCGCTCGTCCCCCCGCGATGAGCAGCTCGTCGCCGGGGGCGAGCCGCTCGCCGTCCTCGGGGGTGAGGACGCTCGCGCCGTCGCGGCACAGGAGCAGCGGCACGGCGTCGAGCGGTTGCTCCCGGTCCACGGGGCTGCGGACGATGTCCCCGAGCCGCAGCGTGCCGGCCCGGAGCCACCCAGCCACCGCGGGCACCTCGGCGGGGGTGAGCCGGACCCGCCACAGGTCAGGCATCCGTGGCCCGCAGCGCTCGGTCATCCGGTCGACGACCTGCGTCGCCCACCCGTCGGCCTGTCGCGGCACCTGCGGGAGGAAGTCCATGAGCAGCGGGTTCGCCAGTCGAGCGAGAACCTCGTGGGCGACGACCTCGTCCGGCACCATCTCGAACGCGACACCGACCGCCTCGAAGAGCGGGGAGTTCCCCGCGTGGTTCTGCATCGTCACGACGAAGGCGTCCGGGTTGGCCCGTCGGACCGCCTTGACGAGCCAGAGGTTCGTCGTGTCGCTCGTCGTCGCTGCGACGAACGCCGCCGCGTGCTCGACGTCGGCCTCGTCGAGGGGCTCCCGTCCGACGTGGTCCTCCCGCGAGGGACGCGCGTGGACGGAGTCGAACACGCTCACCTCGACACCCTCGGCACGGAGGTCGGCGGCGAGCTCCCCGACGATCCCGGGGTAGCCGCAGAGTACCCACCGGCCGGACGGCGGACGGGCGAGCCGGGACGGGATCTCCGTCCCCGGCGCGCTCGTCAGCCACATCATGAGCTGGTAGGCGGCCGGGGAGCGCAGGAGGATCCGCAGGTGGTCCCCGACCCGGTCGAGCGGGTTGATGACCTCGGTCCTGCCGACCAGGCGCATCTGCTCGGCGACGTCCCGTGACCGGGTCCGGGCGATGACCGGCAGGTCGGGCCGGAGCAGGGCCGTCGTGATCGTCACGTCGAGGTTCGCCTCGTCGTCGCCGGCCAGGGCGACGACGCCCTCGCAGTGCCGGTGCCCGAGCCCGGCAATGGCGAGCCTCGACGTGTCATGGGCGTCGCCGAGGAGCGCCGGCGTGTCGGCGCGGTAGGCCTCGAGGTCGATGGCCGCGACCCGGTTCTCGTCCCGGTCGAGGACGACGAACCGGCGACCCATGTCGTCGAGCGAGCGGGCCACCCGCTTCGTCGCGTTGCCGTACCCGACGAGGATGAGGAACGGCTCGCCGAGGTGGGCGACCTTGCGGGCGAAGTGCTGGCGCGCGAGTGCCCGACGGAACGCCCGGTCCTGCATGAGGGCGAAGAGGGACCCGATGGCGTAGGCCCACCCGATGACGGAGAGGAAGATCGCGAACGTCACCCACATCCGCTGAGCGGGGGTGAAGGGGTGGGGGATCTCGCCGAAGCCGATCGTCGTCGCCGTGTAGCTCATGAAGTAGAAGGCATCGAGGAAGCCCATCCGCACGGGCCGGCCGAGGGAGTCCTCGCCGGGGACGAGCGTCAGACCGAGCACGCCGACCGCGAACACGACGATGAGGACGATGAGCGGGACGCGCATCCGCCGAAGGACGAGGAGGAGCCCCGTCGACGCCTGCGGCGGGAAGACATCGGGCAGCTCGTCCGGCCCCGGAGGGCGACCGGGCTCGTCGACGTCCCGGTCGAGCAGGATCCGGTGCCAGAGGGCGAGCAGGGGGTTCGCCACGAGGCTCCCTAGCGCCGCTGGAAGGAGACGGTCTCGACGACGAGGAGGACGACCGAGACGACGTTGGCCAGGAGGGCTCCACCGGAGAGCGAGATGACGCTCGCCGTCATCTCCTCGGTGAGCCCACCGGCAGCGACGTTCGTCGCGTACGCCCAGACGGCGGCGGCCGCGATGAGCTGGAGGCTCGCGACGAGGCTCGTCGCGAGGTGGACCGCCCCGATCTGGGTCCGGTCACCGAACTTGAGGACGGTCGCGATGAGGTTGACGACGACGGCGGCGAACAGCTCGTAGACGTTGTGGACCCGGGGGTCGCCGATGTCCCCGAGGAAGAACCCGAAGTTCAGGGTCGCGGCGAGCAGCACGAAGAAGCCGAAGATGACCTTCTCGAGGTTCATCGCGCCTCCAGTCCGGTGCGGTTCCTCGCATCGTACGTTCGCGCCGCGCCCGACGGCAGCGGGCGAGCGAGAACGACCCGGTCGGCAGCGAGGGGAGCGTGCGCCGACGGGAGTGCACGCAGGTCCACCGGCCGGTGCGAGACTCGGGTGTGACCACCCGTCCACCAGAGGAGATGAGCGGGGATGCCGGACAGGGACCTCGTCCTCCTCAGGCACGCGAAGTCGGACTGGTCCGGCGGCGAGCCGGACGTCGACCGCCCCCTCGCCCGGCGCGGACGGCGGCAGTCGCCGGACGCGGGCCGCTGGCTTGCGAGGCATGTCGCACGGGTCGACCTCGTCCTCGTCTCGCCGGCCACCCGGGCGACCTCGACCTGGGCGCTCGCCTCCGCGGAGCTGCCCCACCCGCCCCCGGTCCGGGTCGACGAGCGCCTCTACGCCGCATCCGAGGAGGACCTCCTCGGCGTCGTCCGGGGGCTGCCCGCCCGCGCCGGCACGGTCGTCCTCGTCGCCCACAACCCCGGGATCGAGGACCTCGCCGCCCTGCTCACCGGCGACCGGGTCCGGATCCCGACGTCGGCCCTCGCCGTCGTCGGGCTCACGGGACCGTGGGCGGCGGCGGGCGACGCCCCCGCGACGCTGCGGGCCTCGGGACGGCCGCCGGGACGTCTCCTGCCGGGGTAGAGGCGCCGGCCGCCCGGTGACGCCGGAACGACTGGGGGACGCGCCTGCGGACGCACCGACCTGGAGACCGTCCACGCCACCTGGGCGGTGCCCGGGCAGCTTCGGCCTCCTGCCGTCCGGCCCTCGGCAGGCGCGTCCTACCCTCGGAGCATGGAGCTGCGCACCGCCGACGACGTCACCACCGCCCCACTCGCCGCCCTCGGCCTCGTCGGGGGGTACCTCACCGCCCGCGAGAGCGGGGTCCGTCCGCTCGGGGGAGTCGTCCTCGGGCTCGCCGGGCTGTACGCCGGTCGGACGTGGCGGGCGAAGGCCGGCCTGCCCGCCGCCGTCGCGCTGTCCGCCGTCTACCTCGGCGGGTTCGGCGCCTCGCACCCGCTCGCGAAGAAGGTCGGGGCGTGGCCGGCCGTCCTCGGGGCGGCCGCCGTGAGCGCCGCCGCGTCGTACGCGGTCGCCGACCGGCGGTGACCGCTCGTCCGTGACCACGGCGGCGGCGCCGCCGCTCAGCCCGAGCCGAGCGTGCTCGAGGGCCGGAGGACCTCGGGCAGCGGCTCCCCGGCCGCTGCGGCCGAGAGGTGGCGCCCGAGGCCGGGCGCCTGCTTGAAGAGGTTGTGGCCGACGGGGAAGAGGATCCCGTCCCGCTCCCAGACGGCGACGCCGTCCGACCCCCACGGGAGCTCGGTCACCCAGCAGTGCCGGACGTCGACGGGGTCCGGGTCGAGGCCCGGCAGCGCCCGCCGGACGTAGGCCGATGCCCGGTCCGCGAGCTCGCCGAGCTCGCCCGCGGCAAGGAGGCTCGCGTCGTCGCGGGCCGGCGTCGTCGCGCTGAGGCCGACGCCCAGCCCGGTGTTCCCGGGCAGCGCCGCGGCGTAGATCCCCGTCTCCCCGAACGCGCCGCTCGAGTCCTGGAGGGTCGCCAGGGTCGCTGGCGGCCGGCCCCGGACGGCGTACGTCAGCCGGACGTGCGCCGACTGGCGGACCGGGAGCGAGAGACCCACCGAGCGAGCGAGCGCGGCACTCCCCCTGCCGGCGCACACGACGACGCTCCGGTAGCGGTGCGTGGCGCCCCCGCTGCGGACCTCGACGGCGTCCCGGACGGGCCGGACCGCGAGGACCTCGTCGGAGACGAGTCGCTCCCCGAGCGCGCCCGAGAGCGCGCAGACCGCGGCCGAGGTGCGGATCGAGCCGCCGCGCTCGTCGAGCATCGCCGGGCCGTCGTACCCGGCGAGGACAGGCACGCGCTCGGCGAGCTCGGCCGCGCCGATGCGCCGCGCGGCGATGCCGAGCCGCTCGAGGACGGGCAGCCGGCTCTCGACCGCGGGCCCGATGGCGACGGCCCCGTCGTCCGAGACGAGCTCGACCCCGAGTCGCTCCCCCCACGCGTCGTACGTCGCGCGGCTCTCCCGGGCGGCCTCGACGAGCCGGGGGTCGTCGTGGGCGTGCCGGAAGATCCGCGACTCGCCGCCCGACTGCCCGTTGCCGGGCACCCCCTGCTCGTAGACCCGGACGCCGACGCCGCGCTCGAGGAGGGCGTACGCCGTGGACAAGCCGACGATGCCGGCGCCGACCACCGCCACCTCGGGGTCGTCGTCCATCTTCGTCCACCCTCCCGTGTGCGATGTCCCGGTCGCTGCCGACGGTACGCCATGGCGCGGCGGCGCCCTTCGGACGTGACCCGACGACGTCGCCGCCTACGAGCGTGCCCACCAGCGGGCCGCCGCCATCGCCGTCGGGCCCTGGTCCTCGCTCTCGGCCCCAGCTGCCTCGCGGCGTTCGCCGCCGACCCCGGCCGATCGCGGCGCCCTCCGCCGGGTGCACGGGCTGGCGCGCCTCCCCCTCGTGCGAAATCGCCCATTCGCCGCCGCGAAGGAGAAGAATCGGACGGCGGGCACCATCCGGATTCGCGGGAGACGACATGACGGCTGTCGAGGTCCATCGTGACGACGACGGTCGTGCACGCCCGGTCGAGGGTCGGGGCCCGGGCCCCGAGGTGCCTCCCGACCTGGCCCGGGAGCCCGGAGCGCTCCCATGACGACACCCTCCCCCCAGCCCGTCCCCCCCGCCGAGCAGACGACCGCCGCCGAGCCGGGCGTGACGCCCGACGACGAGGACGCACGCCCGCAGCGGCCGGAGCTCACCCCGGACCGGGGCGACGGCCGGGAGCCGCGACCGTCGACGATCGGGACCCAGGAGATCCGGTTCGCCCTCGCCTTCACCGGTGGCGTCAGCCTCGCGATCTGGATGGGCGGGGTGGCCCGGGAGCTCGACCTCCTCGTCCAGGCGAGTGACCGGCGCCGCATCGTCGACGACGGTGCGGCCGACCCGAGCACCCCCGACAGCGACCCGCTGAGACGCGGGTACCGGAGGCTGCTCGACATCCTCGACGCGCAGGTCGCCGTCGACGTCCTCGCCGGGACGAGCGCCGGCGGGATCAACGCCGCTCTGCTCGGTCTCGTCAACGTCCGCCGCCTCGACCTCGGCGAGCTCCGGGACATCTGGCTCAGCGCCGGGGACCTCGGGCAGCTCCTGCGCGACCCCAAGGAGCAGGCCCCGTCGTCGCTGCTCAGGGGTGACGGCCGGATGCTCGCCGAGCTTACCTCGGGGATCCGGCGGCTCATCGGCGCGGCACCACCGACCGGGGACCCGCGTCGGACCGACGTCTACATCACGACGACGCTCCTCTCCCCGGAGTCGAGCCGGTTCGCCGACGACTACGGCACCGAGATCGTCGACACCGACCACCACGCGCTCTTCCACTTCGACGAGGTCTCGCTCACCGCCTCGGACGTCGTGCCCGCGCTCGCGCTCGCGGCCCGGAGCAGCGCGTCGTTCCCGGCGGCGTTCGAGCCGTCCTTCGTCCGGTTCGGTCCTCCCCCCGCCGGGAGGTCGGACCCGGCACACCCGGACATGTCCCCCTTCACCGACGCCACCCGCTCGCACTGGGCGGCCGACGGCGGCCTGCTCGTCAACCGACCCCTCGCACCGCTGCTCCAGTCCGTGTTCGACCGCGACACCGACCGCGAGGTGCGGCGCACGCTCCTCTACATCGTCCCCTCCAGCGATGGCTCCGACACCTCCCCGGAGGACGACCAGACCCGACCCCTCACCCTGCCGCAGGCCCTCCTCGGCGACCTCGGAGCGACCCTCAACCAGTCGATCGCGGCCGACCTCGCGGTCATCAAGGAGCACAACGACCGGACCCGTGCGCACGCGGACACGCGACTGCGGCTCGCGACCCTCGGGGGCGCCCTCCCGCACGGGACCCCGCTCGCCGACGCCACGGCCTGGGCGGACTACGTCGAGCGGCAGGGTGACTGGTTCGTCGGTCCCCTCGTCACGGAGATCGCCCGCCAGCTCGCGACCTGGCACGGGCCGGTCCCTCCCGGCTGGTCGTCCCCGCGCGGGACGAACCGCGACGCCCGCCTCCGTGGGGCGGCGCACGCCGAGGCGACCCGGGCGTGGCCCCGCCGTCCGCCCGAGGACGAGCAGGCCCTCGGCGCCGCCGCCGCCCTCGGCCGCTCGGCGTTCGACGCCGCCAAGGCCACCGTCCTGCGCCTCCTCGGTCACGGCTACGTCCTCGCGGAGGCGGTCGAGGAGCGCACCTGCCTCGCGCGCCTCGGGATGCACGTCCACCACGCGTTCGACACCGCGGCCCGGACCGACGTCCGCGGCCTCGTGGCCGGCCACCTCGCGGCGGCGGCGGCAGAGGACCCCGCCCCGTCCCTCGAGGACGTCGTCGTGCGGGTCACCGACGACTACGGGGCCGCCCAGGGCGGCGAGGCGCCCCTCCGTACGGCGTGGAGGGCGCTCGGCGCGGCCACCGCGAGCGCCCTCCCCCTTCTCGACGGGCTCGCCCGGGCCGGCGCCCACGACGACGGCGCTCCGCCCGCCGCCGCCGGCGCGGACACCCCCGTGAGCGGCCGACCGCGCCGGTCACTCCACCGCCGTCGCGCGGCGGCGGCCGCCGAGCTCACGAGCTACGTCCGCTTCCTCGACCGCGGCAACCCTGTCGCCCAGCTCCTCGACCTCCACGTCGCCGTCCGCTCGGTCCTTCCCGTGCTCCTCGAGGTCGAGCAGCCCGTCGAGCTCGTCCAGGTCAGCGCCGACACCCGCTGCGCGCTGGCGCCGAGGCACCCGACGGCGGCGAGCAAGCTCACCGGCATGCAGATGCACCACTTCGGCGCGTTCTACAAGACGTCATGGCGGGCGAACGACTGGATGTGGGGGCGGCTCGACGGGTGCGGCTGGCTCGTCCACGTCCTCCTCGACCCCCGACGGGTCCTCACGGTCATGGAGAACGACGGCGTCCCCCCGGGGCAGCGGGCGGAGACGTTCGGCGGACGGCTCTCGGACGCCCTCGAGAGGCCCCTCCCCCGCGGCCTGCTCGCGGACCTCGCCTACCTCGACGACGCGAGCCTCCCCATCCCCGTGAGCCTTCCCGACCTCGCCCTGTGGGCTGCCGGGGTCCTCCAGCAGCACGTCCTCGTCGCCGAGCTCCCCGTCGTCGCGGCCCACCTGCGCACCAGCGACGAGGGTGGGCCCTCGCGCGCGGCGGTGACGTGGCTCGCCGCGTTCGACGGGACGGAGTGGGAGCGGACCGGGGCGGCCCCGTCCCCCGACGTCCTCACCGACCTCCTCGACCGGTGCCCCGTCGCCGCGGAGACGCTCACCGCCGAGGCGGAGGCGCGCACACCGCTCTACCTCCGCACGCTGACGAGGTCGGTGGCCGTCGCGACCGCCTCCGGCACCGGGCTCGGCAGGGCACCGACCTCGCTCCGGCCGACGTTCACGACGGCCCGGGCGGTCACCCAGACGGCCTACGCGGCGATGACGGTGACCGGCGGGGTCCGCCGGTCGATGACGCTCGCCGCGGTCGGCCTCCTCCTCTTCGGGGTCCTCGGCATGCTCACCGACACCGTCCTGTTCGGGGTCGCCGGCGTCGTCTCACTCGGTGCCGGCGCCATCCTCCTCGCGGTCTGTCTCGGCCCGACGACCGTCGGCGTGCTCCGGCTCCTCCTCGCGCTCGCCCTCCTCGTCGTCGGCGCGACGCCGTGGCTGCCGTGGCTGCGCGAGCGGCTCTACTCGGTGCTCAGCCCGGCCACGTCCGGGTGGCTCGACGAGCATCGCTGGCTCTGGCCCGTCGTCCTCTTTCTCGTCCTGCTCCCGCCGCTCCTCGCCGTCGTCGACCTCGTGGCCAGCGCCCGTCGCCGGGCCCGGAGCCCGGCCTGAGGGCCGGGACGCCGGGACCCGCGGGCGCCCGGGGCGCAGCTCAGCTGTCCGGGGCGATGAGGTTGGAGTGCTCGCGGTCGTGGCGGGTCTCGATCGTCCGGACCGCCCCGGAGCGTGAGCGCATCGAGAGCGACTGGGTGGTGATCCAGTCGGGGCCGAACCGGACCCCCCGGAGGAGGGCGCCGTCGGTGACCCCGGTCGCGGCGAAGAAGACGTCCTCGCCCGACACGAGGTCGCGCGTCGCGAGCACCCGGTCGAGATCGTGGCCGAACTCGAGGGCAGCCGTCCGCTCGCCCTCGTCGCGCGGGTAGAGGGTCCCGAAGATCTCGGCGCCGACGCAACGAAGGGCGCAGGCCGCGATGACCGCCTCCGGCGTCCCCCCGATGCCGAGGAGGAGGTCGACGCTCGACTCGGGCAGACCCACCGCGATCGCCCCGGCGACGTCCCCGTCGAGGAGGAACTTCACCGCCGCACCCGTCTGCCGGATCTCCGCGACGAGGTCCTCGTGGCGGGGGCGGTCGAGGACGGCGACGGTCACCTCGCGCGGGGCCTTGCCGAGGGAGCGGGCGACGTCGGCGACGACGTCCGCGACCGGGGCCGTGGGGTCGACGGCGTCGGCCGCGACCTTCGGGACGACGATCTTGTGCATGTAGACGCACGGGCCGGGGTCGAACATCGTGCCGCGCTCGGCGAGCCCGACGACGGCGACGGCGTCCGGGAGCGCCTTCGCCGCGGCGGTCGTCCCGTCGACCGGGTCGACGGCGATGTCGACGTGCGGGTCGGACCCGTTGCCGACCTCCTCGCCGTTGAAGAGCATCGGGGCCTCGTCCTTCTCCCCCTCCCCGATGACGACGATGCCACGCATCCCCACCGACCCGAGCACCGGACGCATCGCGTCGACCGCGGCCTGGTCGACCTGGTTCTTGTCCCCCCGCCCGACAAAGCGGGCCGACGACATCGCCGCGGCCTCGGTCGCCCGGACGAGCTCGAGGGCGAGGTTCCGGTCGGGGTCCAGCGGGATCGCCTGGGGCTCGTTCGCAGAGGTCATGTCACACACCCATTCCAGTCCGGTCGACGGTGGCCAGCGGTGGCGATCATGCCGTGAAGCGGGCCGGCTGGGAAGGGTTTTCGCCGCACTGCCGACCGAAGGCACCGAGCCCGAGAGCCGGTGGCGGTCGGTTGCCGGCCATGCCGCTGAGCGCAACCGCACACGAACGCAGACGAGTGCCTGTCAGGACACGACGTCCCTGCGCTGGAAGTGCCGGAACGCGACGGCGAGGAAGACCGCGGAGTAGCCGAGCGCGAAGACCACCCCACGGACCATGTCCGCGGTGTCCGGAGGGTCCCCGAGCAGGCCGACCCAGGCCAGCGTGTACCGCGTCGGCAGCCAGTCCCGGACGGCGCCGAGGGCGTCGATCTGCTCGAGGATGCTCGAGACGATGACGAGGAGCACGGTTCCGCCGACCGCGGCGAGGGGGGCGTCGGTGCGCACGGAGAGCATGAACGCGAGCGAGCCGACCATCGTCATGCTCGCCACGAGGTACGCCGTGATGCCCGCGACCCGGGCGAGCGCGTCCCCCGGGGGGATCTGGAACCCGACCGGGGTCGTCACCGGTGACCAGCCGTAGAAGAGGACCCCGACGGCGAGGGACGTGAGGACGAGGACGAGGAGCGCCGCGACGGAGAGGAGCAGGGCGACGACGAGCTTGCGGACGAGGAGCCGTGTCCGCGGGACGGGGATGGCGAGGAGGTAGCGCAGGCTTCCCCAGCTTGCCTCGCTCGCCACGGTGTCGCCGAAGAAGAGCGCGAAGACGACGACGAGGAGGAACCCCGTGCTCACGAAGAGGACGAAGAGAACGAAGTTGAGCGCGCCGCTCGTCGCGACGTCGATGAGGCTCACCCCCCGGCGGCCCTGCGGCTCGTCCCCGACGGCGAAGGCGAGGACGAGGAGGAGCGGGAGCGCGACCATGAACGCGAACAGCCCGACCGTCCGGCGCCGCCGCAGCTGCCGGCGGACCTCGACGGAGAGCCGGAGTGTCCGGCCGGGGTCGAACCCGGGCGCCGCGCCCTGGGCGGCGAGGCCGTCGGTCCGCGCGGTCACCTCCCCTCCCCCGCCCCGGTGCCGACCATCGCGAGGAAGGCCTCCTCGAGGCGGTGGCGCGAGCCCTCGGGCACCGATGCGGAGACGTCCTCGACCGTGCCCGAGGCGATGACGAGCCCGCGGTCCATGACGACGACGTGACTGCAGGTCTGCTCGACCTCGGAGAGCTGGTGGCTCGAGACGAGGACTGAGCGCCCCTCCGCCGCATAACCGCGCAGCACCTCACGCATCTCGGCGATCTGGGGCGGGTCGAGGCCGTTCGTCGGTTCGTCGAGGACGAGGAGCTCGGGCATGCCGAGCATCGCCTGGGCGATCGCGAGCCGCTGACGCATCCCCTGGCTGTACGTCCGCACCGGGCGGTCGATCGCGCTGCCGAGGCCGGCGATCTGCAGGACGTCCCCGACGCACGCGTCCTCCTCGGGGCGACCGGTCGCGGCCCAGTACAGGGTGAGGTTGGCCCGGCCCGAGAGGTGCGGGAGGAAGCCGACGCCCTCGACGAAGCACCCCATCCGGCTGAGGACCGGCGCCCCGGGGGTGACCGGGTGCCCGAAGACCCGGATCGTCCCGGCGGTCGGCCGGATGAGGCCCATGAGCATCCGCAGCGACGTCGTCTTGCCCGCCCCGTTCGGCCCGAGCAGCCCGACGACCTCGTCGCGTTCGACCCGGAGGTCGACGGAGCGGACCGCGACGAAGCCGTCGTCGTACTCCTTGGCGAGCCCCTCGATGACGACGGGGACCTCGACGAGCCGGGCGTCCGTCCCGGCGACCGTCCGACGCCGGCCGAGCCGCCCCCACAGGGTGGCCGTGAGCGACCCGAGGAGGGCGAGGGCGGTGAGGGCCGCGGCGAGCCAGACCCAGGCGGAGGTCTCCGCGCCGGCCGCCGTGGCCGGGACCCGGGCGACCGTGAGGTCCGGCCCCGCGAGCGCCACCCGGACGATCTGCTGGGACGTCCCCGTGGCGTACGCCCGGTCGGTCGTCGCGAGGGCGACGACGATCCGGTGGCCGGCCTCGAAGCGGTGGGCGAGGGCGGGGAGGACGACGTCGACGGCCCGGGGCGCGCCCGAGGGGGGGACGACGACGGGGACGACCTGTCCCTGCGGGAGCTGGGGACGGCCTTGCGGGGGGACGTCGTAGACCTTGGCGAAGAGTGTCGTGCCCTCCGGGGCGTCGCTCACCCGCAGGCGGACGGTCGAGCTGCCGACGACGTCGACTGGACGCGCGAGCTCCGGCGAGGAGAACAGTGCGGCCTGGCCGGGCGGGTCGAAGGCGAGTGGCCCGAGCGCGGCCCCGACCCCGGGCAGGCTCGTCAGCGACGCCGGCGCTCCCCCGGCGGGGCGGACGACGGCCTGCTCGGGCCCGGTGAGGCGGACGGTGGCGGTCTCGACCTCGGCGCCGAGCGGGTATCTCGGTGCCGTCTGGGTGCGGGTTGTCGGTCGGGAGGCGGTGCTGGACAGCCCGGTCTCCTCCTCGAAGCGGAAGTCGGCCGCCGGGGTGGGTCCGGTGTCGCGGAGGTAGTGGTCGAACCACCCGGCGACCTCGTCCCGGAGGTCCGCCGACGACGCCGCGCTCCGTGTGACGCCTCCGGCGTCGTGTCCTCCGGAGGTCCACCGGACGGCGACCGGGGTCCCGCGCGCCGCGATCTGGCTCGCCGTGACGTCGGCCTCCGACAGCGGGAAGAGGGTGTCCGCCTCGCCCTGGACGAGAAGGGTCGGCGCGGTGATCCTCCCGGCGACGCTCCACGGGCTCGAGGCGTCGAGGCGGGTCCGCCCGGCGTCGTCGAGGGTCCCCGTCGCGGCGGCGGTCGTCGCGACCCGGCAGATGTCGGCGGCGAACCGGCCGCAGACGAGCGCCTCGGTCCCGGCGGTGCCCGCCGCCGCCCCAGGCGCGTCGGCGCCCGTGGTGCCGAGCCCGGAGGCCGGCGGCTGACCGGTGGGTGACGCTGCCGCGCCCGTCTGCCCGCCCCCGGCGAGTGCCCCCAGCCCGGTGAGGCTGCCGAGGTCGAGTCCCTTCCCGATGCCGAAGAAGATCCCGGCCCACTCGCGCTTGTACGCCCCCGGGGTGCCGTCAGCGGCCGACGGGGCCGCGGGACCGCCCTGGCGTCCGGCCCCGGCACCGTTGGGGAAGAAGACCCGGGAGAGCCGGTTCCACGTGATCTCGGGGACGATCGCGTCGACCCGGGCGTCGGTGCCCGCGGCCATGAGGGCAAGCGCACCGCCGTACGACTCCCCCGCCACGCCCACGCGGGGGTCGCCGGGGCCGTCCCGGACGACGTCGGCGCGCCGGGCGAGGAGGCTGACGAGGTTCCGCGCGTCGGCGACCTCCCCGTCGACCGCGTCGAGACCGATGGACCCGGTGCTCCGGCCGAACCCTCGGGCGCTGTACGTGAGGACGACGTAGCCCCGGTCGGCGAGGTCGGCGGCGTCGGCCCTCACCGACGCCTTCGTCCCGCCGAAACCGTGGGCGAGGATGACCGCTGGGGCCGGCGACGAGGCCGACGCCCCGTCCGGGACGTAGAGCCGGGTGTCGAGGGACACCGTCCCGGTCGGGGTCCGGCTGGAGACGATCTTGTCCTCGGTCCGGTAGCCGACGGTGGCGTTGTCGACGATGCGCCACCCGGCGAGGCCACCGACGACGGCGACGAGGACGGCACCGACGGCGATCCGGCGGCGCAGCGCAGGTCGGGGCATGGCGCTCCATGGCTCGGGGCGCCGTGCGGCGCGGGACGGGTGTGGACGCCCAGCCTGCCAAGGCGACCTGAGACTCCGCTTGGACGGCGGCGGGTCGGACTGCGACCGCGGCGGGTCCGTGGCCTGGGGGCCGGGCGCGCCGGGCGGGGTCGCCCGTCGGCGGAGGCCTCGGCACGGGCCCGGGCACTCCCGAGCGCGAGGACGCCGGCGTCGGTCGTCACGGCGACCCAGGAGAAGCCCTGTCGCCAGAGGGCGAGGGCCCGTTCCGGGGTCCCGGCGAACGCCCCGGCCCGGACGCCGGACTCCCGGCACGCCCGCACGATCCGCGGCAGCGGCGCGGTGTCTCCGACGTCGGCGAGGACGTCGTCGACGTCGCGTCCGAGGGCGAGTGAGAGGTCGAAGGGCCCGACGAACACCATGTCGAGGTCGGGGGTGGCGGCGATCCCGTCGACCGCGGCGACCGCGCCCGCCGTCTCGACCATCACCGCGACGAGCGGTCCACGCCGGGCCTCGTCGTGCCCGTGACCGCCCCAGCCCGCGACCCCGTCCGGGCCTGCGGACCCCGGCAGCGGCCCCCAGCTGCGCACGCCACGCGGCGGGTAGTGGGCCGCGGCGACGCAGGTCTCGGCCACCTCGGCGTCCGAGACCATCGGGACGATGACCCCGTCGGCGCCCGCGTCGAGGGCCCGTCCGACCAGGGCGGGGTCAGGAGCCGCGACCCGGACGAGCAGGGTTCCCGACCGGTGCCGGCGGAGCGCGAAGACGCCGCGGAGGGCGGCGTCGTCGAAGTGGCCGTGCTGGGCGTCGAGGCCGACCCAGTCGAACCCGGCCCCCAGGAGCTCGACCGTCGTCCGCGGCTCTCCGAGGGTCGCCCAGACGCCCTTCGCCCGCCTGTCCCGAGGTTCCTGCGTCATCGCCCCAGTATCGCCCGCGACCGACGGCGACGCCGGGCGGGCCGCCCGGGAGGGGACTCCCGGCCGTGCTTCCCTGCGGTGCCACCGGCAGGCCGTGGGCTTCCCTCCCCGGGGAGGAGGCTGCACACTGGGACGGCGGAGCCGCTGCCCCGGGCTTCCGGATCCGCGAGCCGGCGAGGAGGGGTGACGGTGCCACTGGGCAGGTACGGCGTCCTCGTCGGGCAGGTCACCGGGGCGCGCGCCGAGGGAGCCGCGGACACCCCCCACTTCCAGGTCCGCGTCCGGGCCGGCGGGACCGACTACCGGGTCGCCGTGAACGTCCTCTCCCAGCAGTCCCCGCCGGAGCTGCTCTCGATCGCGGAGGAGGACTTCGCGCACCCGCTCCTCGCCGAGCTCGTCACCGTCGAGGACGGCTGGACCGCCGTGCCCAGCCGACCCGGAGGAGTGGCACTCGACTTCGTCCGCGCGGGCCTCTTCGACCCGGCGGCGATGCGGCCCGTGCCGGCGACGCGACCCGGACCGGACAACGACCTCGCTGAGCTGCTCGGGCAGCATGTCTCCGAGGCCGCCGCGGACCCGGCGGCACGTCTCTACGCGTTCGGACAGCGATGGGGACCCGAGCCGGGGGTCCCGGACGCGGTCTTCGGGTTCAGTCCCGGCAACGGGGTCCACGACATCCACATGAACCAGGGGAACGCGGGCCGGTACCGCAGCGCCGACGGCGTCTGGCAGGACGGTGGTCTCCTCCTCCACCACCCGGCGGCAGAGCGGTGGGTCGCCGTCTTCCTCGCCTTCCAGAGCCAGTCGTGGCACACCGACGACGACACCGGCCACGCCCTCGACGGGTAGCGCGGAGCCGCGGACGCGCGCCGCCCAGCCGGGGTGGGCCCCGGGCCGGGCGGCGCGGCCGTCGGGTGGTGCCGTCAGCCGGCGACCCGGACGAGCTTCTTGTTCGCGAACTCCTCGACGCCGAGCCGGCCGAGCTCGCGGCCGAA
Organism: uncultured Actinomycetota bacterium; assembly: GCA_963783735.1. Lineage (GTDB taxonomy): Bacteria > Actinomycetota > Actinomycetes > Actinomycetales > Dermatophilaceae > CAWDAQ01. The sequence goes on from CAWAOO010000007.1 coordinate 433,383, forward strand.
GCCGGAGCGCTTGATCCCTCCGAACGGCAGCTCCGCGGCCGTCCCGCCGGCCTCGTTGACGTACACCATCCCGGCGTCGAGCCGGTCGGCGACCGCACGCGCCCGGGCCTCGTCGTCGCACTCGACGACGGCCCCGAGCCCGTAGGCCGTCGCGTTCGCGAGGCCGACCGCCTCGTCGACGTCGGAGACCCGGTAGACGACGGCGACCGGCCCGAACAGCTCCTCGTGGTAGGCCCGCATGTCCGGGGTGACGTCGGTGAGGACGGTCGGCTCGTACCACGCGCCGGACCGCTCGACCCGCTTCCCGCCGGTCCGGACGGTCGCCCCCCGGGCGACGGCGTCGTCGACCTGGGCCGCCAGGCCGTCGACGGCCGAGGCCGACGACAGCGGCCCCATGAACGTCGCGGGGTCCTGCGGGTCGCCGGGGGTGATCCCGCGCACGGCATCGGTGAAGCGCTCGAGGAAGCTGTCGTAGAGGTCGTCCTCGACGATGATCCGCTTCGCCGCGTTGCACGCCTGTCCGGCGTTGCCCATCCGACCGACGAGCGCATGCTTCGCGGCCCGGTCGAGGTCGACCGGCCCGAGGACGAGGAACGGGTCGGACCCGCCGAGCTCGAGGACGACCTTGGTGAGGTTCCGGCCGGCGATCTCGGCCACCGCGGCCCCGGCCCGCTCGGACCCGGTGAGCGACACCCCGTGGACGCGCGGGTCGGCGATGACGGCGGCAACCTGCTCGTTCGTCGCGAAGAGGCTCGCGTAGACCCCCTCGGGGGCCCCGGCGGCCGCGAAGATCTCGGCCATGACGAGCGCCGACTCCGGGCACTGCGGCGGGGGCTTGAGGAGGACGGTGTTGCCCAGCAGGAGGTTCGGGGCAGCGAACCGGGCGACCTGGTAGTACGGGTAGTTCCACGGCATGATCCCGAGCAGCGCCCCGAGCGGGTCACGGCGGACGACGGCGTCGCCGCCGGCGGCGACGTCGACCTTCTCCTCGGCGAGGAGTGAGGCCGCGTTGTCGGCGTAGTAGCGGTAGATCGAGGCGACGATGTCGACCTCGCCCCCACCCTGGGCGACCGGCTTGCCCATCTCCCGGGCGATGAGCCGAGCGAGCTCGTCCCGACGCGCGGTGTAGGCGTCCGCGACCCGGCGCAGGAGGGCGGCCCGGCCCTCGACCGGGGTCCGCCGCCAGTCGGCGTAGGCGCGGTCGGCGAGCTCGACCGCGTCGCGGACCTCCGTGTCGGTCGCGGTCGGGTGGGTCGTGACGGTCTCCCCCGTCGTGGGGTCGATGACGGCGTACTCGGTCATGCAGGCACCTCTCGCGTGAGCCTCCGCGGGGGAGGCGGTGGTGACGTCGTGGCCCGACCGGGTCCCGGCGCCGGGGGCGCCGCGCCCGGGACCGGACGGCTCGTGCGTCGTCAGCGTCGCACACCCCGGCCGACATCGCGTGGGACGGGTCCGTCCGAGGTGAGTCCGAGCCGGCGTCCAGCGACCTCCCAGCATCCGGGAGGAGGCTGGGGGGCACCAGGCGACCACCCGGAGCGCGGACCGGGGGGACGGTCACGAGCACGGGGTCGGACGCGCCGCACGGCCGCCACCGAGGAGGGCGATCGTCATGTCGTCACAGGGTCGTCCCGGACACGGCACACGAGCCCGGGCGGGGCTCGCGGCCCTGCTCGACGTCCCCGCACGGGGTGGGGCCCCGCGCCCCGCAGGGACCGGGTCGGCCGGCACCCGTGTATCTCCCGGGTCGCCGAGGGCTCTGACAGAGGTGGACGCACCGGCCCGGCCGGGCCGCCCACGGACCCGGACGACCTCGACGCAGCAGAACGGAACCCGTCATGTCCACCGACCTCCCGCGACGGCAGGGACCCTGCCGGCACGCCGACACCGCCCACCACCACCCGGTGGTCCATCGCGACCCGCTCCAGGGATGGGTGTGGACCTGCTCCTGCGGGGGCCGGCTCCGTCGGACCGCGCCGGCGCGGGTGCCCTGGCGCAAGGCCCTCGTCGGGGCCCTCGTCCACTCGGGCGAGCTCGCCGCCTGACGCCGGCCCGGCGCGCCCGAGGGCGGCGGGCGGCCGCGGGAGGGCACGACCCCGCCTGCGGACGGCTGGGGAGCACGTCGTCGGGCGGCCGCCGCCTCCGGGCACGGCCCGACGCGGGGCTCGCGTGAGCGCCGCCGTCGAGGGCGACCGCCGCGGAGGGGCACGCCGCCGCCCGGCCCTCGTCGTGGTCGCCGCAGCCGTCCTCACGGGGGCGCTCGTCGCCGTCTGGGCGCTCTGGGCACAGCCGTCCGTCCGCCTCGTCCACGACTGGCCGCCCCGGCACGCCGCGACGACGGGCATCGGGAAGATCAAGCACGTCGTCTTCATCACCCAGGAGAACCGGTCGTTCGACTCGTACTTCGGGACCTTCCCGGGCGCGGACGGCATCCTCGGCGCGCACGGCCGGCCCGGCCCGTGCGTCCCCACGGGGACGGGAGGCTGCCAGCGGCCCTACCCCGACCACGCCGACGTCAACACCGGCGGGCCGCACGGCGAGGCCGCCTTCCACAAGGACCTCGACGGCGGCGCGATGGACGGGTTCGTCCGCACGGCCGCCGGAGCGGTCGACAGGTGCACGGACCCGAACGCCCCGGAGTGCCGGCGCGCCGGGCCGGTGGACGTCATGGGGTACCACACGAGCAGCGACATCCCGAACTACTGGGCCTGGGCGAGGTCGTACGTCCTCCAGGACCGGATGTTCGAGTCGAGCAACTCGTGGAGCCTGCCCTCGCACCTCTACGCCGTGTCCGGGTGGTCCGCGAGCTGCACGAGCACCGACCCGTTCAGCTGCACGAACCGGCAGTCCTCGGACATGACGAGGCCGCCGGCGGGGTACGTCGGCACGGGCTCGGCGCCGGCCCCGCGACCGTTGTACGCGTGGACCGACCTCACCTACCTGCTCCACGCGCAGGGGGTGAGCTGGGGCTACTACGTCACGCCGGGCACCGAGCCCGACTGCCGGAACAGCGCCGCGGTCACGTGCGCGCCCCGCCCACAGGGCGCGAGGACCCCGGGCATCTGGAACCCCCTGCCGAGCTTCGTCACCGTTCGGCAGGACCACGAGCTCGGGAACATCCAGCCGGTCGCCGGGTTCCGGGCGGCCGCGCGGTCCGGGACCCTCCCCGCGGTGAGCTGGGTCGTCCCCTCCGACCCGGTGAGCGAGCACCCCCCGAACCGGGTGAGCGCGGGCCAGTCCTTCGTCACCCGGCTCGTCAACGCGGTCATGTCCGGGCCGGACTGGTCCTCGACGGCGGTCTTCCTCTCCTGGGACGACTGGGGAGGCTTCTCCGACCACGCCCCCCCGCCGAGCGTCGACAGGAACGGGTACGGCTTCCGGGTCCCGGCGATGGTCATCAGCCCGTACGCCCGGCACGGGTACGTCGACCACCAGACCCTGTCCTTCGACTCCTACCTCACCTTCGTCGAGGACGCGTTCCTCCACGGCGCCCGCCTCGACCCCCGGACCGACGGGCGGCCGGACCCGCGGCTCGACGTCCGCGAGGACGCCCCCGGCCTGGGGAGCCTCGTCAGCGACTTCAACTTCACCCAGCGCCCCCGTCCGCCGACCCTGCTCCCCGTCCACCCGCGCACGACCCTGCGATAGCCGCGCCCAAGGCAGGAGGCGTGGGTCAGACCCGGCGCCCCCGCGCTCGGGTGACCAGCACCGCGCCGACGACGAGGACGGTGGCCACGTCGGCGTGGAGGACGTGGACGTCCGCGAACGGCGTGGTCCCGCCTCCGAGGAGCCCGAGGTGGCGGAGCCAGTGGACGGCGACGACGAGGGCGCCCACCGCCATGAGCGCCAGGCCGACCCTTCCGGCCCATCCCTCGAGGCGCCGGGTGGACCGACTCAGGTCCTCGAACGCCGTGTCGTCCTCGAACGCCGTGTCGTCCTCGAAGCCGTCCTCGGGATGCATCGTTTCCTCCGGTGTCTCGACCGACTGGGCTGCCCCAAGTTCACCACGTTCGCCTGAGAGTCACCGCGGCCCGTCCACAGGACTCCCTCTCCCCGCGGGTCACCGCCCCTCTCCCCGGACGACACGCCCACCCACCGTCGGCGAGTCGCGGCGCGCGGGACGCTCGGCGACGACCGCGTTCGGGGGTGGGGCCCAGTCGGCTGCGGGCGCGTGCGACGGGTCAGGCGGTCGAGGAGTCCTCGGACTTCGTCGAGGCCCGGCCCGCCTCGAGGCGGGCCACCGGGACCCGGTACGGCGAGCACGAGACGTAGTCGAGCCCGGTGTCGTGGAAGAAGTGGATGGAGTCGGGGTCGCCGCCGTGCTCCCCGCAGATCCCGAGCTTGAGCCCGGGCTTGGCGCGCCGGCCCTCCTCGGCGGCGATGGCGACGAGCCGGCCGGCGCCGTCCCGGTCGAGGGTCTCGAACGGGGACACCGTGAAGACGCCCTTGTCGAGGTACGCCGCGAAGAACGCCGCCTCGACGTCGTCGCGGCTGAAGCCCCACGTCGTCTGGGTGAGGTCGTTCGTCCCGAACGAGAAGAAGTCGGCCGCCTCGGCGATCCGGTGGGCGGTCAGCGCCGCCCGCGGCAGCTCGATCATCGTCCCGACGGGGATGTCGAGGGGGACGCCCGTCTCCGCGGCCACCGCGGAGACGACCCCGTCGATCTCGTCGCGGACGAGGAACAGCTCCATGACCGACCCGACGAGCGGGACCATGATCTCGACCCGGGCGGTGCCCCCGGCGGCCTGCCGGGCCGCGGCGGCCTCGGCGATCGCGCGGACCTGGACGGCGAACAGGCCGGGGATGACGAGCCCGAGCCGGACCCCCCGCAGCCCGAGCATGGGGTTCGACTCGTGGAGGTGCTCGACGGCGTCGAGCAGGCCGGCGTCCCGATGGGTCTCCGCTGTGTCCTCCCCCCGTTCGCGCGCCACCGCCACCCGCACGGCGAGCTCGGTGAGGTCGGGGAGGAACTCGTGCAGGGGCGGGTCGAGGAGACGGACCGTCACGGGGAGGCCGTCCATCGCCTCGAGGAGCTCGGTGACGTCCTCGCGCTGGAGCGGGAGGAGCGCCGCGAGGGCCTCGTCGCGCTCGCCGGGGGTGTCCGCGAGGATGACCCGCTCGACGAGCCGGCGACGGTCCCCGAGGAACATGTGCTCGGTCCGGCACAGCCCGATCCCCTCGGCGCCCATCCGCCGCGCCCGGCGCGCGTCCTCGCCGGTGTCGGCGTTCGCGCGGACGGCGAGCCGGCGGACCGTGTCGGCGTGGGTGAGCAGGGTGTCGACCGCCCGGACGAGCTCGGCGGTCTCGGGGTCGGCGTCCGCGACCGCGGCCTCGAGCCCCTCGGCGAGGTAGTGGGCGACGGGCGAGTCGACGACGGGGATGTCCCCGAGGAAGACCTCGCCGGTCGACCCGTCGATGGCGATGCGGTCCCCCTCGCTGACGGTGACGTCACCGACCCGGATCACCCTGGCCCGTGGGTCGACGTCGAGGGCCTCGGCCCCGCAGACGCACGTTCTTCCCATTCCGCGGGCGACGACGGCCGCGTGCGACGTCTTGCCGCCGCGGGTCGTGAGGACGCCGGTCGCCGCGATCATCCCCTCGAGGTCGTCCGGCGTGGTCTCCCGGCGGACGAGGATCGTCGGCTCCCCGGCGGCGGCGCCGGCGACCGCGCCGGCGCTGTCGAACACGACGTTCCCGATCGCCGCGCCCGGGGAGGCAGCCATCCCCCGGGCGAGGAGCCGGCGCTCGACGGCGGGGTCGAACTGGGGGAACATCAGCTGCGCGAGCTGCTCGCCGGTGACCCGCTGGAGGGCCTCGTCGAGCGTGATGAGCTGCTCGTCGACGAGCTGGACGGCGATCCGGAACGCGGCCGCGGCCGTGCGTTTGCCGACCCGGGTCTGGAGCATCCACAGGGTGCCGCGCTCGACCGTGAACTCGATGTCGCACAGGTCGCGGTAGTGGGTCTCGAGCCGCCGCATGACGGTCCGGAGCTCGGCGGCGCTGTCCGGGTCGAGACGGCCGAAGTCCTCGAGGGTCAGGGTGTTCCGAATCCCCGCGACGACGTCCTCGCCCTGGGCGTTGGGCAGGTAGTCGCCGTAGACGCCCTGGTACCCGCTCGCCGGGTCACGGGTGAAGCACACGCCGGTGCCCGAGGTGTCCCCGAGGTTACCGAACACCATCGTGCACACGTTGACCGCGGTGCCGAGGTCGTGCGGGATCCGCTCCCGCCGGCGGTAGAGCCGCGCCCGGTCGGTGTTCCACGAGTCGAAGACGGCCCGGATCGCCTCGTCGAGCTGCTGGCGCGGGTGCTGGGGGAAGGGGCGCCCGGTCTCCTCGTGGATGACCTGCTTGTAGAGCTCGACGAGCTTCTCGAGGTCCTCGGCGTCGAGGTCGACGTCCGCCTCCACCCCCCGGGCGCGCTTGGCCGCCTCGAGCGGCTCCGAGAACCGCTCCCCGGGGACCCCGAGGACGGTTCTGCCGAACATCTGGACGAGACGCCGGTAGGAGTCCCAAGCGAACCGTGGGTTGTCCGAGATCCGGGCGAGACCCAGCACGGAGGCGTCGTTGAGGCCGACGTTGAGGACGGTCTCCATCATCCCCGGCATCGAGAACTTCGCGCCGGACCGGACCGAGACGAGCAGGGGGTCCTCCGGGTCACCGAGCTGCCTGCCGACCTCGTCCTCGAGCGCCCGCAGCGTCCGGGTGACCTGGACACGCAGGTCGGAGGGGAGCGCCCCCTGCTCGAGGTACTGGCGGCACGCCTCGGTCGTGATGGTGAAGCCGGGAGGGACGGGGAGCCCGAGGCGGGTCATCTCCGCGAGGTTGGCCCCCTTCCCCCCGAGAAGGTCCTTCTGGTCCCTGTCACCCTCGGTGAAGTCGTAGACGTAGCGCGGCACGGGCGGGCTCCTCCCCACGGGCCGACCGCCGGGCGTCCACCACACGCGGGCCCGTGCCGTCGGCGTTGACGGCTGGCGCCAGCATACGGGCCCCGGCCCCGGCCGTGGGGGGCGCTCGGCGGGCACTCTCGCGCTCCAACGGGATGCGCGGCGGCCCCTGACCGGGACGGCCGAGCTGCGCTCCGGGGAGCGCAGGCGAACGGCGCTCGCGCGTCTGTCGACCCGTCCCGGTGACCGGCGACCGTAGACTCGGCGGATGCAGGTGGGGCGAGGGCGGGGTCGACTGCCTCAGATCGCATTCGCGTCGTTGTTGGTCACCGTCCTCGCTTGCTGCGGGCCCGGGCAGGGCACCTCGCCACCGTCGTCCTCGCCTCCTCACCCTCCCTTGCCCGCCACGTCCGGCCCGGACGGCGTCCCCTCGTCCGCCGACGTGACCAAGCTCCTCGTCGTCGTCGTCGAGAACCACTCACTCGACCAGATGCGGACCGGCATGCCGGACACCTTCGCCCTCGCGCAGCGGTTCGGCTACGCGACGCACTACTCGGCGGTCAGCCACCCCTCGCTGCCCAACTACCTCGCCATCGCGAGCGGCTCGACCCACGGCATCGCCGACGACGACGACCCCGCCGGTCACCGGCTCACCGGCTCCACCGTCTTCGGGCAGGCCCTCGCCGCGGGCCGGACGGCCGGGCTGTTCGCCGAGGGCATGACGGGCACCTGCGGGACGACGAACGAGGGAGGCTACGCCGTCAGGCACAACCCGTGGGCGTACTTCACCGACGAGCGGTCGGCGTGCGAGGCTGGCGACCGGCCGTACTCCGACCTCGCGGCGCTCATCACCGCCGGCCGGCTCCCCGACGCCGGGATGGCCATCCCGGACGTCTGCCACGACGCCCACGACTGCGACCTCTCCGAGGCCGACGCGTGGTTCCGCACCCTCATGGACGAGGTGTTCGCCGGCCCGGACTGGGCCTCCGGGCACCTCGCGGTCGTCCTCACCGCCGACGAGGACGACCACCACCAGGACAACCGGGTGCTCACCGCCGTCATCCATCCGAGCCAGCACGCGAACGTCGTCGACACCCCGCTCGACCACTACTCCCTGACCCGGCTCTACGACGACGTCCTGCACACCTCCCCCCTCGGCGAGGCGACGTCGGCGGCCTCGATGTCCGACGCCTTCGGCCTGCCTCTGCGATGACCGCCCGGTCCAGCGGCCTTCGCCGACGCGGCCTGGGGTCGACCGGGCGCACCCCGAGACGGCGGGTCCGTCCGCGATGACGACGCGCCGCCGCCGAGCGCGCACGCCCGGGGCAGCAGGAGCCGACGACGAGAGGAGCACCGAGCAATGGAGGTCCTGAGGACGCCCGAGGAGCGGTTCGCCGCCGTGCCCGGGTTCGACCACCCCGTGCGGTACGCCGAGGTCCCCGACGGCGACGGCGGCAGGCTCCGGGTCGCGTACGTCGATGCCGGTCCGGCCGACGGGCCGACCGTCCTCCTCCTCCACGGGGAGCCGAGCTGGTCCTTCCTCTACCGGCACGTCATCGACCGGATCACCGCCGCCGGGCTGCGCGCGGTCGCGCCGGACCTCGTGGGCTTCGGCCGCTCCGACAAGCCGAGGCGGACGGGCGACCACACCTACGCGGGGCACGTCGAGTGGCTCCGTGCCCTCGTCGCCGACGTCATCGACCTCACCGAGGTCACCCTCGTCGGCCAGGACTGGGGCGGCCTGCTCGGGCTCCGGCTCGCCGCTGAGCACCCGGACCGGTTCGCCCGCGTCGTCGCCGCGAACACCGGCCTGCCGACCGGCGACGTACCGATGCCGGAGGCCTGGTGGCGCTTCCGGCGGATGGTCGAGGGCGCCGACACCCTCGACGTCAGCCGCGTCGTCCAGGCGGGCTGCCGGACGGCCCTGCCCGCCGACGTCCTCGCGGCGTACGACGCGCCCTTCCCGGACGCGTCCTTCACGGCGGGGCCCCGTGCCCTCCCGACCCTCGTGCCCACCTCCCCGGACGACCCGGCCGCTCCGGCGAACCGGGCAGCGTGGGCGACGCTCGCGGCGTGGGAGAAGCCGTTCCTCGTCGCCTTCAGCGACGGTGACCCGATCACCGCCGCGATGGGACCCGTCCTGCGCCGGACCGTCCCGGGGGCTCGGGGGCTTCGGCACCCTACGCTCGAGGGTGCCGGCCACTTCCTCCAGGAGGACGCCGGTGGACGGCTCGGGGACGTCGTCGTCGACCTCGTCCGTGCCACGGGCTGAACCGTCCGACGGTCGAGGGCGTCGACGCCGCCGCGCTCGCCCGCACGACCCTGCTCAGCCGAGCATCCGGCCCGACTCGAGGTCGTCGCGCAGCTCTGCGAGGAAGCGCGCCAGGGGTGCCCCGTCGACGAGGTCGTGGTCGGCGACGATGGCGACGGACAGGTGCTCACGTCGAACGACCCGGCCGTCGCCGGCGACGCCGGCCCGGGTCTCGAGGCCGCCGACGAGGACGTCGAGGGTGTGGACGAGGAACGGCAGGCCGAGCCCGCCACCGCGGGCGTACATGCCCACCGAGGTCACCCCGACGGTCCCGACGAGGGCCTTCTGCCGGTCGGGGAACCGGTGCAGCGAGCCGAGAACCCGCCGTCGGACGGGGGCCGGCAGGGCGAGGTAGGCCCGGACCGGACCGGCGAGTCGCGCGGTGTCGCTGAGACCGGGGTCGGCCGCGACAGCGTGGACCTCGGCGTCGAGGTCGGGCAGCGGTCGGGACTGCGCCGAGCGGAGCACGTGGTTCATCGGGAACGGCTGCCCCCCGACCGTGACCTCGACCGAGACGTTGACGTCGACGTCGTCGAAGAGGACGACCCTGCCCCGGAGGTCCCGGAGGGCGTGGAGGCGGGGGCGGCGGGCCACCGCCCTCGCCACGGTGGCGACGACGTACGTCGTCAGGGACACCGGGACCCCGGACCGCAGCCGCGGCCGGACGTCGGTGACGTCGACGGCGAACCACGCGGGGACCGCGTGCCGCCGGCTTGCCGCGGCCCCGACGTCGACGATGACCTTCCGTGCGGCCGGGTCGCGCTCGTACCGGCGTGGCGCCCTCCGCGCGGGACTCGAGCTCACGTGGCCACTCTCCCGCGCGCCGACCTGGCCGGGCAGGGGCTTTCGACCCGGTCGCACGGCCGGGCCGTCCTGCCTGGTCCGGGTGGCGTCGGGACGGCCCGCCGGCGTCAGCCGCCGACGGCGCCGAGCTGGGCGGCGAGGTCGACGAGCGACTCCGCCTCGATGTCGGGGGCATGGAAGAACCCCGGGTAGACGCCCCGGCCGCGGTTGATCCAGGCCGTCGTGAGCCCCGCCTCGTGCGCCCCGTGGATGTCCCACGGGTGGACGGCGACGAGCATCGCGTCGGCGGCCCCGACGCCCGACCGCTCGAGGCCGTAGGCGTAGGCCGCGCCGGCCGGCTTCCACAGGGGGGCGTCCTCGACCGAGAGGACCTTGTCGAAGCAGTCGGCGATCCGGGCCCGTTCGAACAGACCCTCGGCGACGGACGCCGAGCCGTTGCTCAGCGTGACGAGGGTGATGCCGAGCCGCCGGAGGTCGCGGACCCCCTCGACGACGTCGGGGTGGACCGGCAGCCCGGCGAAGCCCGACATGACGTGGTCGACGGCGCCGTCGACGTCCTCCACGAGACCGGTGAGCGCGACCCGGAGCGACCCGGAGCCGAGGTCGGCGAAGGACGGGTTGGCTCCGGTCGCGGTGAGGGCGAACCCGTCCCGCAGGAGGGACGCGAACCACGTCCGCGCGAGGTGGGCGGGTGCGCCGACGTCCTCGAAGCGCTCCGCCATCGGGGCCATCTCGGAGAGCGTCTCGTTGACGTCGAAGACGATGACCCGCGGGCGCCCGGGCCCGTCCGGGCCCGGCGCGTCAGCGGCGGCGGTGTGGTCGGTCATGGTCGTCCCCTTCAGGTCGTCGGTGGCCGCGGCGGTCGCCCCGTCGAACGGGTCGAACGGGTCGAACGGGTCGAACGGCCGGACGGGTCGAGGCTAGCGAGACGGTGCCGCTCGCGGGACGAGACCCTGCCGCCCGACGGGTCAGCCGGCCAGCGTCGACGCGGAGCCGCCGTGGCCCCGACGGGAGGGCATCAGCGTCTCCGGGGGCACGGGCGCGGCGAGGAACTCGGTGACGAGCCGGGCCACCTCCGCCGGCTTCTCGGCAAGGACGAGGTGGGACGCGCCCGGGACGACGGCGAGCTGGCCGGCGGGGAGGGACTCGTAGAGGGCGCACGTGTGCCCCAGGTCGACGATGTCGTCGTCCCCGACGAGGACGAGCGTGGGTGCGCTGACCCGGGCGACATCGGCCCTCGTCATCATCGGCTCGGCCGTGACCATCGCCACCGACTTGCCGAAGAACGTCTCGAAGTGCTCCGGGCCGTCCGGGGAGTGCTCGCCGTACGCGGCCGTGATCCGGGCGACGAGCGCGGACCCCTCGTCGAGCTCGAGCGGGCGCATCCCGTCGACGTGGAAGTTCACGCCGACGAGGACGAGCCTGCGGACGAGGTCCGGCCGCCGGAGGGCGACGTGCAGCGCGACGACCCCGCCGTCGCTCCACCCGACGAGGTGCGCCGGCCCCCCGACGACCCGTTCGAGGACGCTGACGACCTCGTCGGCCATGTCGGCGTAGTGGAACGGCGCCTCGGTGTCGGCGGTCCGGCCGTGCCCCCGGCGGTCGTATGCGACGACCGCGAACCGCTCGGCGAGCGGGCCCCCGATGGCGTCGAGGACGAGGTCGCTGTCGGTGAGGCCGCCGTGGAGCAGGAGCAGCGGCTCCGCCTCCCCGGGGGGCCTCCCCCGGGTCTCCACCCACGTGGGGCGACCGTCGATGTCGACGTACTCGCCCATCGGGACCACCCCCTGCCGGCCGTCGGCTGGTGACGCAGCCGTCGCCAGCGACCAGTCTCGCACCGGACGCCGCGCGGGGCCAGACCCCGGGGGCCGTCGTGCGTCATGCTGGACCAGGTCGGCCACCCCGGTCCGAGGAGGTGATGGTGGTCCCCCATCCGTGGCCCCCGACCCGCCCCGGGCGCGCAGCATGGTCACCGTGGCGGGCCGTCGTCGGCTTCGGTCTCGTCAGCCTCGCGGCCGACATGGTGTACGAGGGCGCCCGTTCGGTCACCGGGCCACTGCTCGCGGGCCTCGGGGCGTCCGCCCTGCTCGTCGGGCTCGTGACAGGGGCCGGGGAGGCGGCCGCGCTCGTCCTCCGGCTTGCCTTCGGACCGCTCGCCGACCGCACCGGGTGGCACTGGGGCCTGACGATGACGGGGTACGCGCTCACCGTGGTCTGTGTCCCGCTGCTCGCCGTCACGCCGTTCGTCGGGGGGGCCGGGCTCGCTCTCGCCTGCGGCCTCGTCCTCGCCGAGCGGACGGGGAAGGCGGTACGCAGTCCCTCGAAGTCGACGCTGCTCGCCTACGCCGCCGCCCGGGTCGGGCTCGGCCGCGGCTTCGCCGTCCACAAGGCCCTCGACGAGGTCGGCGCCTTCGCCGGCCCGCTGCTCGTCGCCGGCGTCGCCGCCGTCACCGGCACGCTCTGGCCCGGGCTCCTCCTCCTCGCCCTCCCCGGCGCCGCCGCCCTCGTCCTGCTCGTCCGGCTCCGGGCTCGTCTCGGTGACCCGGCCGTCCCCGGGGACGCCGCCGGTGACGTTCCGCGCCCGCGCCCGCCGAACGGGCCGGGTCGCCGCCGTGCGCCGGGTGTCCCCCTCCCGCGGCGGTTCTGGCTCTTCGCGGCGTCCGCCGGGGCGACGACCGCCGGCCTGGTGACGTTCGGGGTCATCTCCTACCACCTCGTCCAGGAGCAGGTCGTCCCCCTGTCGGCCGTCCCCGTCGTCTATGCCGCCGGCATGGCGGCCGCGGCGGTCGCCGCGCTCGGCACGGGCTGGCTCTACGACCGGTGGAGCGCCCGGGTCCTCCTCGCCCTGCCCGTGCTCGTCGCCGCCGTCCCCCCGCTCGCCTTCTCGACCGGTGTCTCCGCGTCGGTGGCCGGGGTGCTCGTCTGGGGCGGCGCCGTGGGGGTCCAGGACTCGACGGTCAAGGCCCTCGTCGCCGACCTCGTCCCGAGCGGTCGCCGGGCGACGGCGTACGGCCTGTTCGCCGCGGTCCAGGGGTCGGCAGCGGTCCTCGGCGGCGGGATGGCCGGTGCCCTGTACTCCCGCTCCGTCCTCGCTCTCGCCCTCGCGGTCGCGGCGACCCAGGTCGTCGCCCTCGTCCTGCTCGTCGTCACCCTCCGCCGGGCCCGGGCCGTGGCCGAGTGAGGCGCCGGAGCTAGAGCCTCACCCAGTCGGTGACGACACCGCTGGCGACGACGGCGAGCCGGAACGGTCGGGTGGGGAGGGGGGCGAGGGTGAAGCACCCCATGACGTCGGCATCGACGGTGGCGCCCGGCCCGTCCTCGAGATCGACGCGGACCTCCCCCGGCTTCGGGGGGACGAGCTGGCCGAGGAGGGTGTCGCCCTCGACCGAGAGCTCGACCGTCACCGGGCCCGCCGTGAAGGTGAGGGAGCGCACCGCACGGTCGTGGGAGCGGGCACCGGCGAGCTCGGGGGGCGCCAGCAGGGAGTCGTACGTCAGGGCGGCGAGCTCGGCGTCGACGGTGCGCCAGGCGTAGGCCGCGTACGCCGCCTCGCGCACGCCCTCGGGCACCCGGGCCTCCTCCTCGAGGGCGTCCCGGAGCTCCGCGAGCAGGTCCTCGTCCCGGCCGAACCGGCTATCCACGACGGCCTCCCTCGGGCTCGCGGACGCCGTCCGCGGCGGCCCACTGGGCCAGGGGCGGGCAGTCGCGCAGCTTGTCGAGGCACCGAGAGCGGGTCGGTCCGATGCTCCCGACCGGCATGCCCAGCCGGGCGCCGATCTCCGCGTACGGTCGCCGGTCGGGGGCGACGAGCAGGGCGAGGAGGCGCTGGCAGTGCTCGGGGAGCCGGGCGAAGGCCTCCCGGACCGTCGCCCGCCGCTCGGCCGCGAGGAGGTCGGCGTCGGGCGCCGTGCGCTCCTCGTCGGCGGCCGGTTCGAGCACCATGACGTCGAGCGACCTCGGCGCCTTCGACCTCGACGAGCTCACCTTGATGCACTCCCGGCGGGTCGTCGTCGCGAGCCACCCGGGGAGAGCCGCGGGTTCGCGGAGCGTCGGAAGCCGTTCGACCGCGCGCAACCAGACCGTCTGGGAGACGTCGGCGGCGTCGGCGTCCCCGAGCCGGAAGCTCCGGCACACCGACCAGACGAGCGCGGCGTACCGGTCGACGATGGCGTTCCAGGCCGCCTCGTCCCCGGCGCTCGCCGCGGCGACGAGAACCTCGACCTCCTCGAGCTCGACCTGCACGGCTCAGCCACCGTCCGTCGGCTCGTCGGGCGGCCAGTCCTTGGGGGTCGTGGGGGCGATGAGCGGACGACCGTGAGCGTCGAGGACGGAGGTCGACCGGATCTCCTCCCAGGCCTGGACGGGGCCGACTCCCGGTCCGACCCGGGCGGCGAGAGCCCCCGCGACGGTGGCGGCGGCGAACGACGTCCCACTCCAGCGGGCGAAGACCGCGCCGCCCGCCCGACCCGGGTCGCACGTGCTCGTCACCCCGACCCCGGGGGCGAACGCGTCGACCCACGGGGACACCGGGCTGAACTCCGCCGGTACCGCGCCGTCGAGGGCCCCGACGGCGACGACGTTCTCGAGGGCCGCCGGCCACGACGGCGCCGGTCCGTGGCCGTCGTGCGCGTAGCCGTGGTTGCCCGCCGCCGCGACCGCGAGCGTGCGGGGCCCGAGCGCGGCGAGGGCGGCGCTGAGGACGAGCGGCGGACGTCCGTCGTCGGTGGCGCAGCCGAACGAGAGGTTGACGATGTCGACCGAGCTCGCCGCGAGCTCGGCGACGACACGGGCGACCGTCCAGCTGTCCTGCCGGGCGTCGTCGTCGAGCCCCGCGCGGAGCACGACGACCGCACCCGGTGCCTGCCGCAGGACGAGCCCGCTGACGAACGTTGCGTGGTCGGACGTCCACGGCCGGGGCGCGTCGGCATGCCCCGACCGGATGTCGGCGGCGGACGCGACGTAGCTGCCGGCAAGCCAGGGGTGGGGCGCGAGCCGGGTGTCGACGACCCCCACCCGCACCCCCGACCCCGGCGCCAGCTCGCGCGCCCCCACCCTGAGCAGGTCGGGGCCGTCCCCCCCGCCGGCGGTGTCGAGGACGTAGTCGGGGACCGGCGTCGGGCCACCGTCGCCGCCCCCGTCGATGACGTAGGACCCGGCGACCCGGCGTTCGAGGATTCGGTTCTTCGCGAACGTCGGGACCCACCCCGCGTAGGCGCTGCGGAAGTGCTCGCGCAGGCAGCGGACGACGAGGTCGAGCGGGCTCGCCTCATAGCCCTCGGCGCGGGCGGCCCCGCGGGCACGCTCGACCCACCCGGGGTGCTCCCGTTCGAGGTGCCGGGTCGCCGCGGCCGCGTCGAGCCGGACCCGGCCGAGACCGAGCCGGGGGTCGCGGTCAGCGGGGTCGAGGGCCGGCAGCGCGCCCCACCGCTCGAGGCGCCGGAGGACGATCGCCTCGTACGGCAG
The DNA here is from genome assembly GCA_963783735.1 of uncultured Actinomycetota bacterium. GTDB lineage: Bacteria > Actinomycetota > Actinomycetes > Actinomycetales > Dermatophilaceae > CAWDAQ01. The sequence goes on from CAWAOO010000007.1 coordinate 448,842, forward strand.
CCCGACGACGAGCTCGTCCTCCCGGTACCGCGCGAGGCGTCCCCCGGACACTCCCCTGCCACCAGCCGTGCCTGACGTCGCCATCGGTCCGCCTCGTCTCTGCGCGTGCGTGCTTTCCCTGGGCCAGAGGGAGCCCGGGGCCTGCTGATACACCTCCTCCCTCTTGATGATGTCCCCCACCGACCGTCTTGACCAGTACCGGCGGGACGCGGGCGTCGGTGAGCCGCTCCGTCGCGGACCTAGACTGCCCGGTATGCCCGCCGACGCGAGCCTCGCACTGGCGCGGGAGGCGCTGCGCCTCGTCCCCGTCGACCCCGGCGCGGCCGCGGAGCTCGCGTCGTCGGTGTCCGCCGCGTCCCGGGCCGCCGGCCGGTGGGACGCGGCCAGCGTCGCCGAGCGCGCGCTCGGTCTCGCCTCCCTCCATCTCCACGACCTCACCGTCGCACACGACCACCTCCGGTCCGCGATGTCAGCGGGGCGCCGCGCGGGGTCCCGCGAGCTCGTCGCCGAGGCGAGAATGACGTTCGCCTTCGTCCTCGCCCGGGAGGGACACCCGGTCCGGGGGCTCGCCGAGGTCGACGCCGCGGCCGCCGACCTCACCGGCGCCGCCCGGGCCCGTGCGGTGGCCCAGCGCGGGGCCATCCTCCAGCAGGTCGGGCGGCTCGACGCCGCGGTCGCCGACTACCAGAGCGCGCTGCCGGTCCTCCGGCGCGCCGAGGACCTCGTCTGGGTCCAGCGGGTCCTGCTCAACCGCGGGGTCCTCCACGCGTTCCGGCACGAGTACCTCGCCGCGCGTCGGGACCTCCTCGACGCCGAGCGGGTCTGCACCCGGCTCGGCCTCGCGCTCCCCGCCGCCTTCGTCCACGAGAACCTCGGGCTCGTCGACCGCCGGCTCGGCGACGTCCCGAGCGCCCTCCACCACCTCGACGAGGCCGAGCGGATCTACACCTCGGTCGGAGCCCCGATCGGCTCGCTCCTCGTCGAGCGCGGCGAGGTCCTCCTCTCGGTCCGCCTCCTCGCCGAGGCGCGGGAGGCCGTCGAGCAGGCGGTCGCCGAGCTCGAGCGAGCGCACCGGCGCATCCACACGCCGGAGGCCCGGCTGCTCCTCGCCCGGGTCGTCGCCCTGGACGGCGACCCGGACCTCGCGGTCGCCGAGGCCCAGCAGGCCGTCCGGGAGCTCCGGCGCCAGGGTCGCGACGAGTGGGTCGCGCTCGCCCGGTGCATCCTCCTCCTCGCCCGGCTCGAGGGCGAGCACCGGGCGAGCGCCACGACGGCCACCCTCGCGCGCGCCGCCGACGCGGCCGACGCGGCGGGGTGGCCGGCCACCGCGGCGGACGTCCGGCTGCGGGCCGGCGAGGTCGGGCTGGCGGGGACGGCCAGGGACCGCGCCCGCGGACGGGAGCAGCTCGCTCGCGTCGCGGCCTCCCGGTCCCGGGGGCCGGCCGATCGACGGGCCCGCGGATGGCTCGCCACCGCCCTCCTGCGGGGCGACGCCGGCGACCGTCGCGGCGCGAGTGCCGCGGCCCGGCACGGCCTGCGGGTCATCGACGACTACCGCGGGACGATGGCCGCGACCGACCTGCGGGCCGGGGTCTCAGGGCACGGCGTCGCGCTCGCCCGACTCGGCCTCCGCCACGCGCTGGACGGGGGCTCCGCCCGGGAGGTCCTCGACTGGGCCGAGCGCGGCCGTGCCCGGCACCTCCTCTCCCGCCCCGCCCTCCCCCCGGAGGACCCGGAGGTCGCCGGACTCCTCGCCGAGCTCCGTGCCGTGACGACCGAGCTCGCCGGCGATCGCCGAGGCGTGCCGGCCCTCGTGCGCCGGCAGGTCTCCCTCGAACGCGCCGTCCGGGAGGCGACCCGGCGCCGGCTCGGGTCGGCATCGTCGACCGCGGCGGGCAGCCCCGGACCGGCCGTGCTCGCCGACCGCCTCGGGGACTGTGCGCTCGTCGAGTTCGTCGAGCTCGACGACACCCTCCACGCCGTCTGCGTCGTCGGGCGTCGCGCCGTCCGGCGGCCTCTCGGACCGCTCGCGCCGGTCCGCGACCTCGTCCGCTGGCTCCCGTTCGCGCTCTCGCGGCTCGCCCGCCGTCCGAGGGTGGACGCGAGCACGGACGCTGCGACGGCCCTGGTCCGGCACACCGCCTCCCGGCTCGACGAGCTCCTCCTCCTCCCCCTCGAGCGGGAGCTCGCCGACCGACCGCTCGTCGTCGTCCCGACCGGGGTCCTGCAGTCCCTGCCGTGGTCGCTGCTCCCCTCCGTGGCCGGACGAGCGCTGGCGGTGGCGCCGTCGACGGTCCTCTGGCACGCGGCCATGGGACGACGTCCCGCGCCCGGGCACGTCGTCTCCGTCGCCGGCCCAGGGCTCTCGGCGGCGGACCGGGAGGCCGTCGATGTGGCCGGGCTCTACGCCGCCGGTCCCGCGCTCGTCGGTGCGGCGGCGACGGTGGGGGCGGTCACGGCGTCCCTGTCGGGGGCGGCCGTCGCCCACCTCGCGGCCCACGGCGCGGTCCGCGCGGACAACCCGCTCTTCTCCTCGCTCCGTCTCGCCGACGGGCCACTCACGGTGTACGACCTCGAGCGCGTCGACCGGGGGGCCGACACCGTCGTCCTCGCCGCCTGCGAGGGCGGCCGCGACGTCGTCCTCGCCGGGGACGAGATGCTCGGGCTCGGGGCGACGTTCCTCGCGGGCGCCACCCGGCACGTCGTCGCGTCGGTCGTCCCGGTGCCGGACGCGGCGACGGCGCCGCTCATGGTCGCCTTCCACAGCCTCCTCGCCCGCGGCGTCGCGGTCGCGCCGGCCCTCGCGCGGGCCCAGCAGCAGGTCGACGAGGGCGACCCGGCGGCGTTCGCGGCCTCCGCCGGGTTCATCTGCCTCGGCGCCGGGTTCGACGCCATCGCCCCGAGACGCGCGGTGCCCGGTGGCCGGGGTCGGCCCGTGGACCTGCGGTCGCCGGACCCACCCGTGCCGTGACGCACGGGTGACGGGCGGGTGACGGATCGCCTGCCACGCTGACGTCGCCAGGCTCGGGCCGCTCCCCGTCGGCCGGGCGACGCGCCGGACCGACCCCGGGGAGCAGGCATGGACGAGCGCGGGACCCTCCGGGGCGGCAGCCGTCCGGGCGCGCACCGCGCCGCGCTAGGCCCGAACGTCCACCTCCACCGTGAAGACCTCGGCCGGCTCCCCCCCGCCCCAGGCGCGCCGCTTGACGAGCCGGAGGGTCACCGGCCCGGAGCCGCGCGCCTGGAGGACGAGGACCCGCTCCCCGCCGGCTCCGCGGGGCGAGGTCGGCCCCTCGAAGCGGTCGTCGACGAGCGCGAGCCGGGACCCGTCATGGTCGGCCACCCACCGGTACCCCGTCGTCGGGGTCTCCGGGAGCCGGACGACGAGGTGCTCGCCGGCCCGCACCCGCAGGGTGGACCCGCCGTCCGCCTCGCGCAGCTCGGTGTCCACCCGGGGCCTCCTCCTCGCTCCACGGCCACCCTCGGCGGCCGCGTCCCACACGCGACCAGCGTCGCACGCCGACGGGCCGGCGTTCGCGGGCCCGAGGCACGAGTACCGGCGGTCACCGCCGGAGAGAGGTGATGGGTGATGTTCATCGGACTGCTCGAGAGCGGCTTCGTCTACCACAAGTTCGACGAGGACCCGCACGAAGGGATGCGCCTCGGGCGCAACCTCTGGCTCGACGGGCGCAGCCTCGCCCACATGGTCGAGAACAGTGCTCGCGAGATGGCCGGCCCGATCGAGAGCCGGCAGTGGGAGCGGGTGGTCGCCATCCTCGACCAGGGCAGCCTCGGCTCGTGCACGGGCAACGCCGCCACCGGCGCGCTCGGGACGCAGCCGTTCTACGACGCCGCCGGGAGCTCGGTGCTCCCCTCCCCCGAGGACGCCGTCGCCGGGGAGGAGTTCGCCGTCCAGCTCTACAAGGACGCGACGGTCGTCGACGGGTACCCCGGCACCTACCCCCCCGACGACACCGGATCGTCAGGCCTGGCGATCTGCCGGGTCCTCACGTCCCGCGGCACGATCAGCGGCTACCGCTGGGCGCGGACGGCGTACGGCCTCCTCCGCCTCCTTCAGAGCGGGCCCGTCCTCCAGGGCATGCCGTGGTACCAGGCCTTCTTCGAGCCGGATGCGGACGGGTTCATCGACGCCAACCCCGCCTGGCCGACAAGCGGGCTCGCCGGTGGCCACGAGATCGAGGCCGTCGGCGTCGAGGTCGACGAGCAGGACGCGTTCAGCAGCGCGCTCGTCTATGCGAACAGCTGGGGGACGTCGTGGGGCGACGCCGGGCACTTCCGGATGCGGCTGCGGACGTACGAGCAGCTCAGCGGCGTCGACCTCAAGCAGTTCGTCGTGTGACCTCTCGCTCGCCCCGTGCCGATCCCGCCGCCGTCACCGGAGCGCGGTGAGCAGCGGTCGCGACCCCATGCCGACGGTGTCCGCGAGAACGGTCTGGTGGCCCTCGGCGAGGGGCCCGGCACCTCGCCACGCGGTCATCGTCGCTCGAGGAGGACGACGGGGATGACCCGGTCGGTCCGGGACTCGTAGTCGGCGAAGCCCGGGTAGCGCGCCTTCTGCTCCTCCCAGATCACAGCCCGCTCCCTCTCGTCGAGGACCCTCGCGAGGACGTCCACCGTGTCGATGCCCGTCTCGCCCCCGGCCTCGACGCCCACCTCGACGCGGGCGTCCGGGTGGGCGACGAGGTTGTGGTACCAGGCCGGGTTCGTCTCGGCTCCCGCCTTGGAGGCGAACACGGCGAAGCTCTCGCCCACGGCGAGGTACATCATCGGGTGGACCCGTTCGGCGCCGGTCCGGGCTCCGACGCTGTGGAGGAGCAGCAGCGGGGCACCCTCGAACGGCCCGCCGACCCGGCCTCCGTTCGCCCGGAACTCCTCGATGACCCTCGCGTTCCAGTCCGTCATGGCGAGGGGAGCTCCGCCCAGACGAGCTTGCCCTCGGGGAGGGTCTCGCTGCCCCAGCGCTGTGCGAGCGCCTCGATGATCGCGACACCGCGGCCGCCGAGCCCGTCGAGGGTCGCCTGCCGGCGCTCGGCCCGGCCCCCCGTCGCGTCCTTGACCGCGACGAGCAGGACTCCCCCCGACCGATGGAGGAACGCCCGGAACGGCGAGCCGGCGTGCACGACCGCGTTCGTCGCCAGCTCCGAGATGACGAGCTCCGCCACCGGCTCGAGGGCCTGCTCGCCCCATTCCTCGAGCACGCGCGTGACGAACCGTCGCGCGGCGGGGACCGCGCACGGGACGGGGACGAAGACCTCGCTGCGCTGCACCGTGTCGAGCTCGCCGGCGTCCTGCGCGCTCGTGCCGGGGACGTGGCGTGCCGGAGGCGAGAGGGTGGAGTGGGACTCGCACACCCGACGGAGGTCGGCAAGGCTCGCCTCCCCGAGGACGGTGCTCGGGTACGCGCACAGCAGGGAGAACGTCAGGTCCTCGAGGAGCTCGTTCCACAAGGACTCGAGCGTGAGGGCGCCGACGGCGTCCCCCCGGTCCCAGAGCAGGGCGACCATCTCCCCGCAGACGCGGACCACCGACCCGTCCCCGGCCGCGGCCCGGACCACGCCGCCGACGCCGGCACGGAAGCGTCTGCGGTCAGGCACCCCGTCGACGAGGAACGTCTCGAGCGTGTCCGTGGCGTCCAGGGTGACGTAGCGCCCCTCGGCCTGCTCGCGCGCGGGGTCGAGCCCGAGCGCGCGCAGTCTCGCCTCGACGTCGCCCCGGAGGCCGGCGGTCCCGACGACGATGACGCGCTCGTCCCGGGCCACTCCCTCGGCGACGAACGCGGACACGGTCTCCGCGACCTCGGACGCGTCGTCGTAGAAGGCCACGGCGTGGCGGTTCGTCGACGAGACGCTGGGCCCGGGGAACACGCCTCCCACGATAGGGCCGACAGGTGCCGTCCGGGAGGAAATGGACGCTGAGGGGCCCAAACAGCCCAGACGTTCACCGCCGGTCCGCGAGGGCGTCGGTGAGGAGCGCGGCGAGCGCCTCGACCTGGATGTCCGCCGAGGAGAGCACCTCCTCGTCGGACCCGTCGAGCGCCCTCGCAGCGAGGCCCGCCTTGCTGTCGATGAGCTGGGCCATCTTCGTGTCGATCGTCTGCGCGGCGATGATCCGCCACGCGGTGACGGGGTCGGTCTGTCCGATCCGGTGGACCCGGTCGATGGCCTGAGTCTGCTCGGCGTTCGTCCACGAGAGCTCGGCGAGGACGACGTTCGACGCGACCTGGAGGTTGAGCCCGACGCCCGCGGCGGTGAGCGAGCAGACCATGATCTCGACCTCCGGGTCGTTGACGAACGCGTCGAGGCTCTCCGCGCGCGCCCGGGGGGTCTGGTCGCCGCGGATCGAGGCCGAGCGGATGCCGCGCTTGGCGAAGGTCTCCTCCGCGACGTCCATGACGTCGATGTGCTTGGCGAAGTAGACGACCTTGCCGACGCTCCGCGCGAGCTGGGCGGCGTAGTCGGCGGCGAGACCGGCCTTCGCCTGGCCGATGCGCCGCATGACGCTGAAGACGTTGTCCCCGCCCGTCCCCTCCGAGGCCTCGCGCTCCCACCGCGCGACCCGTCGGACGAGGTCGTGGTCGATGCCCTCGACGTCGTCGGAGGTCCGGGCGGCGAGCGCGCTGTCGTACCGTGCGACGAGGCGTCGCGCGAGCTCCTCCTCGGCGGCCCGGACCGTCCGCCCCGCCTCGTCGTCGATCTCGACCGGCAGGTCGGCGATCCGGCGGGCGGGGATGTCGGCGGCGACGTCGTGCTTGCGTCGGCGGACGATCCCGAGGTCGATGACGCTCGCCCGAGCCGCGGCGAAGAAGCCGGGCTCGGCCGGCGTGAGGCCGGTCGCCTCGAGGGACTCCATGAGCGCGGCCCGGGGCTTCTTCTCGTCGATCCAGCCGAGGAACTGCCAGATCGCCCGGAAGTCCTCGATGTCGTTGATGAGCGGCGTCCCGGTGAGGGCCATGAGCAGCGGTCGCGGGACGCGGGACCGGATCCGGTCGGCGATCTCGAGGACGTGCTTGGAGCGCTGTGACGTCTTGTTCTTGATGAAGTGCGCCTCGTCGACGACCATCCCGCGGAACCCGAACGTGCCGAGCCACCCGAGGTGGCGGTCGAGGACCTCGTAGTTGACGACGACGATGTCGGCGAACCCGTCGACGGTGGCGCCGTCGCCGTGGACGACGGTGGCGGGTCGGCCCGGCGTCCACATCCCCGCCTCGTGGGCCCAGTTCGCCTTGACGACGTTGGGGACGACGACGAGGAGTGGGTAGGCGTCCGCGGCCTGGGCGGCGAGCAGCGCCTGCGCGGTCTTGCCGAGACCCGGCTCGTCGGCGAGGAGGAAGGTCCGGTGGCCGTCGGCAGCGGCCGCGACGAGCTGTGCCTGGTGGCGCATGAGCTCCATCCCCCCCGGCGCGCCGAGGGACCGCGGGTCGGGCAGGTCCATGCACGAGGCGTCTCCCCCGTACTCGAAGGACCGGAACAGCGGCCCGAGGAGCTCCCAGCTCGCGAGCCGGCGCGGGCGGGGCTTCTGGCGACCCGCGGCCGAGAAGTCGGGGGCGAGGAACGGGTTGGCGAGCTGGCGGGAGACGACCGACTGGGGGACGACCTGGCGCTCGCTCCGCGACGGGGCCGGGACGGCCTCGGCAGTCGCCTCCTCCCCCGTCGGCTCCGGTTCGGGCGCCGGCTCGACGCCGGCGTCCTCGAGCATCCGGCGCCGCAGCGCGAGCGCCGCCTCGGAGACGACGACGTCCTCGGCGAGCAGGGCGAGGAGCGAGGTGTCGCGGGCGGCGACCTTGGCGAGGATCGTCGCGATCCCGTCGAGGCGCTTGAGCTGCTCGGCCCGGGATGCCTCGCCACCCGATCCGTCCGTCTTGACCCGGGCCCGCTCCTCGCGGACGAGGAGGGCGACGACCTGGAACTTCGTGCGCCGGGCGGGCGAGACCGTCCCGCGCTGCGCCCCGGCCTCGACCTCGCGGACGGCACGGGCGAGGACGGGGATGAGCCCCTCGGCGCCACGCTCCCGGGGTCGCCGCCCCGCCGCCCGGGGTGCCGTCCGGGTCGCGCCGGACTGGCGCCTGCCTCGTCGTGCCACACGTCCTCCTCTGGTCACCCCGGCGCGGCGGCGGCACGCGACGCGGGCCGGGCCGCGCCGCTCCACCGCACTGACGGTGCTCCGCGCAGGACCTGCCGGGTCGGCGGCCCCGCGGACCGGCCCGGGCCCGCACGTCGGCGGACGGTCCCGGCCGAGCGCGACGACATCGCCCACGGCTTGGGACCCGGAGCCCCGGCCGGTGGGAGACCCACATGCGCCGGCCGGCGCCGCCACCGCGAGGGCGGCGCTGGTGAGCCGGTACGGTCCCGATCCTAGCGCCCATCCGGTCCGTCCGTGACCGCGGTGGGCCTGCGTGCGCGGGTCCCGGGAGGGAGGCGGGGCTACGGGGCGGCGAAGGCCTCGACGTGCTGGTGGGTGTCGAGGAAGTGGCGCAGCCGGGTGACCCGCCCGGAGTCGTCGAACGTCCACAGGTGCATCTCGAGGTCCCTGACCGCCCGGTCGGTCCGCTGGGACCTCATCTCGACACGGATGACCGCAGCGACCTCGTGGTCGCCCTCGAGCAGGGACACCGGTTCGAAGCGCTCGAACTCGGCGCCCTGCAGACTGGCGAAGAACTCCGCGACGCCGGCCGGCCACGCCGGTGTCGCAGGTGCTCGACACCGTGGTCGACGGACTCGTACTCCCAGTCGACGTCCTCCGTCATCCGCTCGAGGATGGTGCCGACGTCCCCGCGGCCGAACGCCTCGTACATGCTCCGGACCGCCTCGACGTTGCCCATGCCGGCCTCCCACCGCCCGCCGCGTCCCTGCGCGAACGCTACGCTCGCACGCGGTCCGGGGAAACCCCATCAGGGGCGTCCTGGTCCTGCCACGTGCACAGGCAGACCTTGTTCCCGTCGGCATCGGCGGGCGCCACCCAGAGGTGGAGGGGGATCCGCTGGCGGGGCTGCTCGCTCCCGGAGCGCTGGAACCACAGGGCGGGGAGGACGTCGTCGCGCAGCTCGGCGTCGCCCGCACCTCCGCCGACCTCGCGCCTGGCGAGGACCGCCCGCCCGAACGGGCGCACCCGTCCGCGTCGGGGGTGTCGAGTCCGAGCTCGACGAGCTGGACGGCGGCCGGGGTCGCGGGGACCCGCTCCGCGGCAGCGAGCCCGCCGATGGTGCGCGTGAGGAGGCGGGTGCCCAGGCCCCCCTGAGGCAGCGACCAGTCGGAGAGACCGGCCTCGGCGACCTCGCGCTTCGTCAGCGTCCTCATGCAGGCGTCACGGTGCGGTCACCCCGAGGACCGGATGGGCCGGGGCTCGATGACCTCGCGGGCGATGTTCTCGTCGGCGGCCGGGTGCTCGACGAGGGCGAGGATCCGGCTCGCCATGAAGCGGGCGGTCCGGACCGGCGACCCGCCACGGGTGACCTCGGACACGGTGACGAGCCCGCGCCCGGTCTCGATCTCGACCCGGCGGCCGTTGCGCGTCGCGACGATCTCGTAGGTGCGGACCTCGCCACCGGCGTCGATGACGACCTCCACGCGGTCTCCTCGCACTCCCCCACGGTACTCCGCGGCCCGGCACGAGCCGTGGACGATCCACCTCACGGGTTCGATGATTCGAACCGTGTTGGACACGAAGGCCGCCTCGTCGAAGGCGTCCCCTCGGGACCGGCGCCGGCGACCCGGACCGACGTCCTCGCCGCCGCGTGGAGGCTCTGCCGGGAGCACGGCCTCGCCGCGCTCTCGCCGAGGGACCTCGCCGCCACGGTCGGCATGCGGGCCCCGCGCCTCTACTCGTGCTTCCCCTCGAAGGACGCGATCCACGACCCGACGTTCGCCGAGGGCCGGGAGGAGCTCGCCGCGGTCCTGGCCCGGCACCCCGAGCCACCCCGCACCCGGGCGGCGTTCCGGGACGCGATGCGCGACTTCTTCACCTTCTGCACCGAGGACACCGTCCGCTACCAGCTGCTCTTTCCAGCGGACGATCCCCGGCTTCGAGCCGTCGGAGGCGTCGTACCGCCTCGCCGTCGCCCACCTCGAGCGTCTCCGGCAGAGCCTCGAGGCCGTCGGGGTGGGGCGGCCCTCGGCACGTCGACCTCCGGACGGCGATGCTCACCGGCCTGACGGGCGTCCCTCGGGACGGCCGCCCCCACCCGTGAGCGCCGCTCCCTCGTGCTCCCCCGCGGCGGGACGTCGGCGGACGCCCGCGCTCGTCAGTCGGCTCGTGCGCTTCCCGGTCACCGTCCCGGACACGACCGAGACGTGGCGGCTCGGGTACCTCGTCGACGTCCTCCTCACCCGGGACGCCTGGCTCCACCGCGTCGACCTCTGCCGCGCGGTCGGTGCCGACGTCGACCTCACCGCGGGCCACGACGGACGGATCGTCGCCGACGTCGTCGGCGAGTGGGCCCGGCGCCACCGCGCCGGGTACGACCTCGTGCTCACGGGTCCGGGCGGCGGGGCCCTCTCCGGCGGCGGCGCCCCGAGCGTCTCGGGCTCGACGCCGTCGAGTTCTGCCGGGTCGTCTCGGGGCGGGCGGCCGGCTCCGGCCTGCTCGCGGTCCCGGTCCCCTTCCGAGCCGTCCGCGGAGCGGGCACCCCGGGCCCGACCACCCGCCGGTCACGAGGCCCGAGCCGGGCGGAGCGTGTCAGCGCCCCCGGCGGGCGGCAGGTGCCCCTCCCCTGGGTCCGCCCCGGCCGTCCGTCCCGCTCGCGCGAGCAGCCACACGGTGAGCCCGAGCTCCCCGACGACCGAGGGCACGGCGACGCCGACGAGGAAGGCGTTCGCGTAGGCGGCGTAGTCCTCGAGGACGAGATGGGCGAAGGTGTCGACGACGTACGCCGCGCCGGCGGCGACGAGGACGAGGCCGAGCGGCCTCGGGGCCACCCGCGAGGTGACGATCATGCGCCCCACGAGGACGAGGTGGACGCCGAAGGCCGCGAGCCCGATCAGCCAGGTGATGTCGAACGCCTTGACGGCGAGGGCGACCCCCGCCTCACGCTCCGGCGTCCCGAGGGCTCCGAGCGCGCCGACCGGGCCGGCCGCCGTCGCGAGGTCGAGCGCGAGGACGAGGAAGACGACGGCGACGCCGAGGAACGCGGTGTACGTCAGGCGGAACCACGCGGCGAGGAGGGAGCGCTGCCGGCCCGCCGGCCGGAGGACGACGTAGAGACCCCATGCGACCGCGATGTCGAGGACGAAGACGACGACGAAGGCGGCGATCCCGGCGCGGAAGAGCCCTTCGGAGCCGGCGAGGTTGCCGGCGGTGGCGGCGGCGTCGTCGGGGACGACGAGACGCATCCGGACGGCGAAGTTGGCGAAGAGGGCGAGGACGAAGATCGCGGCGTAGCCGATCCCGGCGGTGCGGGCCGCGGCCATGAGGGAGGTGTCTGCGGGGGTCATGGCGGTGTCCTTCCTACGGGTGGGATGTCCTGCTCAGCGGGCGCGCCGGACCTCGACGACGGCCTTGCCGCGGACGCGGCCGGCCGTGAGGTCCCGGAGCACCCGCGGCACCTCGTCGAGCGGGTAGGTGCGGCCGACCGGGACGACGAGGTCTCCGGACTCGATGGCCGCGCGCAGCCGCTCGATCCCGTCACCGCGCTCCCTCGAGACGAAGGTCGTCAGCCGCTGGGGGACGAGCCTCGAGAGGGCGAGGGCGCGCAGCTGGCGCCCGGCGCCACCCGTCCAGCGGCCGCCGCCCTCGCCACCGACGATGACGAGCGTCCCGGTGATGGTGAGCGCCCGACGGAGACGGGAGAGCCGCCTCCGCCCGCCGACGTCGAGGACGACGTCGTACCGGACGTCGCCGGCCGTCGGGTCGGTCGTCGCGTAGTCGAGGACGCGGGCGGCGCCGAGGGAGCGGACGAGGTCGGCCTTGGCCGCGCTCGACACGCCGGTCACCTCGGCACCGGCCGCCACTGCGAGCTGGACGGCGAGGCTCCCGACGCCCCCGGACGCGCCGAGGACGAGCACCCTGTCCCCGTCCCGGACCCGGCCGACGTCGTGGACGGCCTGCCACGCGGTGAGCCCGGAGACCGCGACGGCCGCGGCCTCGACGTACCCGAGGCCGGCCGGCTTCTGGACGAGCCTGTCCTCGCGGGCCCGGGCGTACTCCGCGTACGTGCCGGTGCCGATGCCGAAGACCTCGTCACCGACCGTGAACCGGGTAACGCCGTCGCCGACGGCGACGATGCGGCCGGCGACGTCGAGGCCCGGGACGGGCTGCCGGGGCCCGGTGAGGCCGAACCCGGCGAGCCGCATGACGTACGGCCTGCCGGTGACGAGGTGCCACACGCCGCGGTCGACGCCGGCGGCGTGGACCTCGACGAGCACCTCCCCGGGGCCGGGGGCGGGGACGGGGACGTCCCGCACCGCGAGGACGTCGGTGTCGCCGTACCGGCGCTGGGTCACCGCCCGCATCCGCCTGGGGAGGGGGGCGCCGGACGTCACGGTTCGGCTGGTCGCCGCGGGCGTCGCCGGGTGCGGGTTCGTCGCGGTCGGGGTCGTCGCGGTCGGGGTCGTGGCGGTCGGGCGCGGGGTGTTCGGCATCGTGGGCTCCTCGGGCTGGCTCCGTACTTAGTACGGTTCGACTTGCATGACGGTAGCCGTACTAAGTACGGTGCGTCAAGAGCCGACCCGAAAGGTGCCCCGATGGCGACCGCGACCCCGAACACCACCCCCCGTCCCCCGCTCACCCGGGAGCGGGTGCTCGCGGGTGCCACGAGCCTCGCCGACCGGATCGGCGTCGAGTCGCTGACGATCCGCAGGCTCGCTGACGAGCTCGGCGCCAAGCCGATGGCCCTCTACCACCACGTCCCGAACAAGGAGGCGATCCTCGACGGCATGGTCGACCGCGTGTTCGCGGAGATCGACCTCCCGCCGTCGGACGCGGAGTGGAGGAGCGCGGTGCGGCGGCGGTGCGTCTCCGCCCGCGCGGTGCTCGGCCGCCACCCGTGGGCACCCCCGCTCATGGAGTCGCGGCGCTCCCCCGGCCCGGCGACCCTGCGCCACCACGAGGCCGTCCTCGGCTGCCTCCGCGGCGGCGGGCTCTCCCTCGGCCTCACCGCGCACGCGTACGCGATCATCGACAGCTTCGTCTACGGCTTCGCCCTCCAAGAGGCGAACCTCCCGTTCGGTGGCGGCGCGGAGATCGCCGACCTCGCCGAGACGATCATCGAGCCGCTGCCGGCGCAGGACTACCCCCGTCTCGTCGAGCTGACGACCGAGCACGTCCTCCGGCCCGGGTACGCGTTCGGTGCCTCGTTCGAGTTCGGCCTCGACCTCCTCCTCGACGGCATCGCCGCGGCGGCCTCGGCCGAGGACGGGGCGTAGGCCCTCGTCAGTCGACGCGTCGAGCCAGCGCGCTCTCAGACGCGAGCGGCGTGCCGGGGCAGTGCCTGAAAGGTCGCCGGCTCGAGCAAGCAGCTCTGGGCGATGCTGCCGGCGACGCTGTCCAGGCCAGCGCGGGGCGGCCGAAGTCGAAGACCCGGTAGAGGTGAAAGCGAGAGGCGGCCTCGTGGCTGAAGGCCGCCTCGTTCCTCGTGACGAGCATGGGCCAGTGCAATCCCTGACGGGTCGTCTTCACCTCCAGGTAGCGCTCGGTTCCCTCAGGATCGAAGGAAAGGACGTCGAAACCAGGGCCGTCGCCACGGGCCCGGCTCACATGCTCCACCCCGCCAGCAAGGTCCGTACGACCGGCTTCCTGAGGAGGCGGCGCTCGTCCTCGACGACGGCTCTCTCCCCTGCCAGTCCCAGGCGGTGGTTCTCGGCGTCCAGGCGCACGTAGTCGCCCGTGAGGGCATGCGGCTTCCTGGGTTGGGGCCAAGCTCCCCCTCGGACACGGCGACGAGATGGATGTCGACCCTGGCGGATGGGTCGGTGGGGGGAGCCGTGACGGCCTCAGAAGCCGTTGACGCGCGCCTTGATCACCATCCGGCCCGAGCAGCTCTGCCTCGAGCATCTAGTGTCGCGCGTCGTTAGTTGGTTTACAGTTGTGGTTGCCTGAGAATGAGGCATGTCGACACAGGTGTTGGTGATCAGCGACGAGGACCGGGCCACCTTGGACTCGTGGGCCAGGTCGCGGGCGATCCGGGCGAGTCATGTGGAGCGGGCGCGGATCGTGTTGGCGGTCGCGGACGGCAAGGGCACCTCGGGCACGGCGCGCGAGGTCGGGGTGTCGCGCCCGACGGTGATCAAGTGGCGCGACCGGTTCGCTGAGCTCGGGGTGGCGGGGTTGGAGGACGAGCCGCGCCCGGGGCGGCCCAAGACCGTTGATGACTCGGCGGTCATCGCCGCGACGCTGGAGCCGCCGCCGGACTCGCTGGCGGTGACGCACTGGTCGAGTCGGCTGCTCGGCAAGCACCTGGGCGTCGGGGACGCCACCGTGGCACGGGCGTGGCGCAAGTACCGGGTGCAACCGTGGCGGCGCGAGACGTTCAAGTTCTCCACCGACCCGCAGCTGGAGGCCAAGGTCCGCGACGTCGTCGGTTTGTACCTGAACCCGCCGGAGAAGGCGGTCGTGCTGTGCGTGGACGAGAAGTCCCAGATCCAGGCGTTGAACCGGACTGCGCCGATCCTGCCGTTGCGAGAAGGCCTGCCGGAGAGGGCGACCCACGACTACAAGCGCAACGGGACCACCACCTTGTTCGCCGCGCTTGAGGTCGCCACCGGCAAGGTGACCGACCAGTGCTACGACCGGCACGGCAAGGCCGAGTTCCTCGACTTCCTCAAGAAGGTCGCCAAGGCCTACCCGCGGCGCCGACTGCACGTCGTGGTGGACAACTACCACACCCACAAACACCCCGAGATCAACGCCTGGCTGGCCAAGAACCCCAGGGTGACACTGCATTTCACCCCGACCTCAGGGTCCTGGCTCAACCTCGTCGAGGTGTTCTTCGGGATCATCACCCGACAGGCGATCCGGCGCGGGTCCTTCAACAACGTCAAGGAACTCATCGCTGCGATCAGTGCCTTCATCGACGGCTGGAACGACCGCTGCCACCCCTTCACCTGGACCAAGACCGCCGACGAGATCCTGCCCCACGCCACCCGTAAACGAAACTCAGACGCGCGACACTAGACGTAGTCGACGGCGACGACCTCGTTCTCCTCGTCGCTCCATCTCTCCCCCGATGCCACGTGACCAGGCTAGTCAGGGAGGGCCCACCCAGGCACGTCCTCGCCACGAGGAAGTCCGGCTCCCCGGCAATGTGCCCCTAGCCCGGGCGGCGGCCGATGAGACCGAGCAGGACCCGGCCCCGGTGACCCCGGCCCTCGTCGACGGCGCGGACCTCGCGCAGTCCCGGGTGGGCGGCCCGGAGATCCTCCTCGAGGCGGGCGTGGAGGGTGAGCCCGGCCGCCGGGCAGCCCGAGCACGCGCCGCGCATCCGGACCGTGACGACGCCGCCCTCGACCGACTCGAGGGTGATCGCGCCCCCGTGCGAGTGGGCGAGCTCGCCGACGCCCCCGGCGATGGCGGCCTCCGCCGCCTCCCGGAGCGTCGCGTCGTCCTCCCCGGTGCGGGGGGCCGTCGCGCCGTCCCCGGCACCGTCCGGACCGGTGCCCCCACCCGGAGCGGTCTCCCAGCCGGCGGGGTCCTCGAGCGCCGCGAGGAGCGCGGAGCGGACCCGGGGGCCGTCCCCCCGCCAGCTCCCCCCGGGGGCGAGGGTCACGGCGAGGTGGTCGGCACGGACGACGACCTCCGTGACGACCCCGGCGCCGACGAGGGCGGCGAGGGGCCCCGGCACGGTCGTCACGCGGCCGCGGACAGGGAGGCTTCCCGCGGGGACGTGCCAGTGGACGGTCTGCGGGTCAGGACCCGGCCGTGGGTGGAGGGGGATCATCGCGCGCTCACCCGCCGACGACGAGCAGGGTGAGGTGCCGCGCCGCGAAGGCCATCGTCCACGCGAGGACGAACATGTACGACACCGCAACCGCAGGCCACCGCCACGAGTTCGTCTCCCGGCGCATGACCGCGACCGTGGACATGCACTGGAGGGCGTAGACGAAGAAGACGAGGAGGGCAACGACCGTGGAGGCGGTGAACACCGGGTCACCGGCGTTCGGACCCTGCGTGAAGCGGGCGTGCTCGAGTGCCTGCCGCGGGTCGTCGGGGTTCTCCGCCGACGAGACCTGCCCGAGGGTCGAGACGAAGACCTCGCGCGCCGCGAGCGACCCGATGAGCCCGACGTCGATGCGCCAGTCGAACCCGAGGGGCTCGAACGCCGGCTCGATGGCACGGCCGAGGTCGGCCCCGTAGCTGTGCTCGACGGTGTACGACGTCGCCTGGGCCGGGGCCATGTCCGCGGTCTCGGCGCCGCGGGCCGGGAAGCTGAGGAGGAGCCAGAGGACCATCGTCACCGCGAAGATGATCCGGGCGACCTTGCGGAGGAACATCCCCGCCGACCCCCACACCGAGGCGAGCACCGACCGCGCGGAGGGCACCCGGTACGGCGGCATCTCCATGTAGAAGGGGGTGAGCGGGTCCCGGAGCGCGGTCGCCTTCCAGGCCCAGGCGACGGCGAGCGAGGAGACCCCGCCGAGGACGTAGAGCCCGAACAGGACGACGCCGCGCAGGTCGAAGGGCCCCGCTGAGGCGCCCTGCGGGACGAGGAGCCCGGTGAGGAGGATGAACACGGGCAGCCGGGCCGAGCACGTCATGAGCGGCAGCGCCATGATCGTCGCGATCCGGTCTCGGGAGGAGGGGATGGTCCGGGTCGCCATGATCCCGGGGACGGCGCACGCGAACGACGAGAGCATCGAGACGAACACCCGCCCCTCGAGGCCGGTCCGAGCCATGACCCGGTCCATGAGGAACGCCGCCCGCGACATGTACCCGACGCTCTCCATGAGGGAGATGAGGAGGAAGAGCAGGAGGATCTGGGGGAGGAAGACGAGCGCGGCGCCCACGCCCCCGACGATCCCGTTGCCGACGAGCCCGGCGAGGGTGGCGTTCGGGATCCGGCCCGCCTGCCCGGCGAGCCAGTCGAACCCCACCTGGACGAGGTCCTGGAGCGGGGTCGCGACGGTGAAGATCACCTGGAAGAACGCGAACATCGCCACGAAGAAGACGAGGCTCCCCCAGACGGGGTGGAGGAGGACGGCGTCGACGCGCTGGGTGCGGGTGTCCCCGGAGGGGGCGCGGTACCCCGCCGCCGCGAGGACGGACTCCGACCACGAGTCGAGCTCGGGGCCGTCCGTCGGCGGGGGGACGAGCGCGGTCGGCCACGTCCCGGCCTCCCCGAGGAGGTCGCGCAGGCGGTCGACCCCGAGACCGCTCGAGCCGACCACGGCGACCGCGGGGACCCCGAGCCCGCCGGCGAGCCCCTCGATGTCGACGTGGCCGCCGCGGGCGACGAGCTCGTCGGTCATCGTCACGACGACCGCGACCCGGTGGCCGAGCGCGAGCGCCTCGGCGACGAGGGAGAGGGAGCGCTCGAGGCTCGTCGCGTCGACGACGACGGCGAGGGCGTCCGGCGCCGCGACCCGGTCGTGCTCTCCCCGGAGGACACGGACGACGACCTCCTCGTCCGGGCTCACCGGGGTGAGGGAGTACGTCCCGGGGAGGTCCTCGACCTCGACGTCGGCGCCGCGGACCGGCCCGACGGCGCTCGAGACGGTGACCCCCGGGTAGTTGCCCGTCTTGGCGCGCAGCCCGGTGAGGTGGTTGAAGACGCTCGTCTTGCCCGCGTTCGGGCTTCCGAGCAGCGCGACGAGGGTCGTCGCCCGGGTGGCGGCGGGGGGTGCCGTACGCCTCACGGCTCCTCGAGCGCGACCGACACCTGTCCCGCCTCGCGACGCCGGAGGCAGATCTCGTACGAGCGGAGCCGGTACACCGTCGGGTCCCCGAGCGGGGCCCTGCGGACGCAGACGACCTCGGTGCCCGGGCGGAATCCGAGGCTTGCGAGGCGGCGGGCGACCGAGGGGCTCCCCTCGACACCCGTGATCGACGCCCCGGTTCCGGGGCGCATCTGCGCGAGCTTCATCTCGTCCCTCCACAACGGGTCTCGTCGGCCCAGCACTCGAACTCTGAGGTAAGGCTAACCTACCTTTCCCCGCCGCGGACGCCCGGGTCCGTTCTCCGGGCAGGGGCGACGGGGGCCGGAGCGCGAGGTCCTGGCGACGGCGGGCGCACCGCCGATGTTCAGACAGCTCCCAGCCGCGCCTGCCACCGTGTCCTCCGCGCGTGCCCACCCCTGTCCCGCGGTGCGCGACCTGGAATGCCCCGCCGCTCGCCCCCGTGCGGTCCGTCCCGAAAGGCCCCCGTGAACGTCCTCCTCCGACTCGACGACGAGCTGTTCCTCGCGATCAACCGCCTCGCGCGGGGCACGCCGTGGCTCCACGCGTTCGTGCTCGACTACGCCACCTACGGGGTCGTGCTCTTCGCCGCCCTCCTCGTCACCGGAGTCGTCGTTTCCCGCCACGCCCCGACCCCGCGGCTCGCGGCGTCCGGGTGGGCGGCGCTCGCGACGCTCCTCGCGGTCGCGGCGAACCAGCCGATCGGCCGCCTCGTCCACGAGGCGCGGCCGTACGCGGCGCATCCGGACGTCCTCCGGCTCGCGGACCTCACCACCGACTTCTCCTTCCCGTCCGACCACGCGGTCATGGCGGGCGCGGTGGCCGCCGGGCTGCTCCTCGTCAACAGGCGCCTCGGGGTCGTCGCCGCGGTCGCCGCTGCCGCGATGGCGGTCGCGCGCGTGTACATCGCCGCGCACTACCCGTGGGACGTCCTCGCCGGGCTGGCGCTCGGCGCAGGGGTCGCGCTCGCCGGATGGGCACTGGCGCGCCCGCTCCTCGTCCTCGTCACCGGATGGCTCCGCCGCACGCCCCTGCTTCGGCCCATCTTCGGGGAGCGCCGCCCCTCCCCGGCGACCGCGCCCTCCGCCGTCACCGGGCTCCGGCAGCCCGCGGCCCCCGGTGACACCCGCCCCTGAGGACGCAGGCACTGCAGGTCAGCGAGGAGACCGCGGGTCGCCGGGTCAGGACTCGTCAGTGTCGGCGGCCTGGTCCACGGGTCGCCCCGGCGGGCGGAGGCGCTCGGCCTGGACCCGCTCGGCCTCCGGCTCGCCGGTCTCGGCCAACGCCGTGCGCCGGCCCTCCTCGACGGTCTCGTCCACCGCCCTGCGCCGGGCCTCCTCGGAGGTCTGCGCGAGGAGGCCCTCGGCCTGGATCCGCTCGCTCTCCGGCTCGACGGTCTCCTCCAGCGACGCGCGCCGGCCCTCCTCGGACGTCTGCGCGAGGAGGCCATCGGCCTGGATCCGCTCGCTCTCCGGCTCGACGGTCCCGGCCAGCGACGCGCGCCGGCCCTCCTCGGACGTCTGCGCGAGGAGGCCATCGGCCTGGATCCGCTCGCTCTCCGGCTCGACGGTCTCGTCCAGCGCCGCGTGCCGGCCCTCCTCGGACGTCTGCGCGAGGAGGCCCTCGGCCTGGATCCGCTCGCCCTCCGGCTCGGCGTCGTCCCCCTCGGTGTGCTCGTGGGTCCTGCTCCGTTCGTCTGCCATGGTCATGTCCTCTTCGTCGTCGGGTGGTACCTCGCGGGGCCCGTCCGCGACCCGCCACCACGCCCGGCAGGCGTGGTCACCGATCGGGTCGCCCGGCGGACGTCGGCCCTCGCCGTCGTGACGGGCCGTTTCCGCGAGCCGGGACCGCCGCGTCCCCTTCTCCCAGCAGTCCGCGTCCAGCCTCGGCGGGAGGGCGTGACGTCGGCGTTGACCGTGCGCTCGTGCGAGGTGCGCGCGGGCGCTCCCTCTCATCGTCGCCCACCGGCTCCCCCGCGGCAAGGGGCTGGGCGCACGAGCCGTCCGCGTGGAGACGGTCGCGCCGACCGGCCGGCGACGCCCGGTCGCCACGGCGGAACCGGCGTAGGGTCGAGCGCATGGAGCGTGATGACCCCCCGGGCCCGACCACCGCGCCGCTCGCGAGCCGGCGAACCCTCGCCGTGGTCGCCGCGGTCGCCGGCACCGCCCTCCTCGCGCCGTCACCCGCGGCGTTCGCCGCCCGGACCAGCACCTCGACCCCCGGACGGACCGCAGCCGCGAGCCCCGCGGTGACGGCGACCCCCGCAGCGGTTCGGGCACAGGCCCCGGAGGCGCGTGCACGGTCCGTGCTCGCCGGGATGTCGCTGCGCCAGCGGGTCGGCCAGCTCTTCATGGTCGGCGGCCCGGTCACCGGTCCCGGTGCGGCCACCCGTCGGGCGGTCACCCGCGACCACGTCGGCAACGTCGTCCTCACCGGCCGGACGACCTCGGGGGCCGCGCCCGTCCGGGGGGTGACCGCCTCGATGGACGCGCTCACCACGTCGTCGGCGACCGCCGGCGTCCCCCTCCTCATCGCCACCGACCAGGAGGGCGGGTACGTCCAGGTCCTCCAGGGCCCCGGGTTCAGGCGCATGCCGACCGCCCTCACCCAGGGTGGGTGGAACGACCTCAGCCTCGCCCGGCACGCCCGGTACTGGGGCCGGACCGTCCGCTGGTCCGGCGTCGACCTCAACCTCGCGCCGGTCATGGGCACCGTCGCCAAGGGGTTCGCGTCGCAGAACGCGCCCATCGGCCGCTACGAGCGCGAGTACGGCTTCACTCCCTCCGTCGTCGCCCGCAAGGCCACGACCGTGCTGCGCGGGTTCCGCTCCCAGGACCTCGGGACGACCGCGAAGCACTTTCCCGGCCTCGGCCGGGTCCGCGCGAACACCGACACGACCAGGGGCGTCACGGACACGGTGACGACCGCCCGCTCGAGCGCGCTCGACCCGTTCCGGGCGGCCGTCCGGGCCGGCACCGACACGGTGATGATGTCCTCGGCCGTCTACAGCCGGATCGACCCCGACCTTCCCGCCGTGTTCTCGTCGAAGGTCGTCACCGGGCTGCTCCGCCAGGACCTCGGCTTCGACGGCGTCGTCGTCAGCGACGACGTCGGCAGCGCCGCCCAGGTGCAGCCGTGGTCGCCGTCGGCCCGGGCACTGATGTTCCTCCGGGCCGGGGGCGACATCGTCCTCACGGTCGACCCGGCTCTCGTCCACACCATGGTCGAGACGGTGACCTCGCGCGCCGCCCGGCACCCGGCGATGAGGCGGACCGTGGACGCCGCGGCCCTGCGGGTGCTCACCCTCAAGGCCTCGACCGGCATGCTCGCCAGCCGGCTGTCCACCGACGGCGCCCTCGGCTCCCGGACGGTCACCGCGCTCCAGCGCTGGCTCCGGGTCCCCCGGACCGGCCGCCTCGACCGGCGGACGACGCTCGCCCTCCAGCGGCGGGTCGGGACCGCCGCCGACGGTGCCTGGGGACCGGCGTCGATGGCCGCCCTGCAGGACTACCTCGGGGCTGCGCGGGACGGAGCGCGGACGTGGAACGCCCGCATGCTCGTCCTCCTCCAGCGCTACCTCAACACCCAGCTCTGAGGGTCGTGGTGCGCCACTCGGCCCGCCGCTCACGGCTGGCGACGCCGGTCGGGCGGACCGCCCGCGCGCGGACCGGGGCCTCACGGGAGGCGAGCCGGTCAGCCGGTGACGAAGTCGAGGCCGACGACGCTCTCGAGGGTCGCCGAGGCGGCGTGCAGCGACACCGACCACGTCCGGTCGCCGACGACGCCGTCGACCGCGACGCCCCCCCACGTCTGGAACGCCTCGACCGAGGCTCGCGTCTGCGGTCCGAAGTCGCCGTCGACCGGGCCGGGTGTCGTCCCCCACTGTCCGGCGGCACCGGTGGTGAGCACCTCCTGGAGCCGCCGGACGACCGGGCCGGTGGCCCCCTCGGCGAGGACGGGCATCGGACCGCCGTCGGGGAGGGCGGCCCAGGTCAGGGGGCCGACGATCCCGTCCGGGGCCAGGGACGCCCCCTCCTGGTACGCCCTCACCGCTGCCTCGGTCCCGGGCCCGTAGATCCCGTCGACGACGAGCTCGAGGTTGGGCGTCCGCCGCAGCGCTCTCTGGAGTCGGCGGACGACGTCCCCGGTCGCGCCGGGGCTGATGGTGGGCTGGCCCGGGTTGGACATCCTGACCTCCGTCGACGATCCCCAGCCCCCTGCTGGGCGGCCGGCGCGGTGAGCGACGCTCACCGCTGTCGCGGACGAGGGCGAGACCTCCATCATCGCCTCCGGCCCGCCGCCCCGCTAGCCGAGGATGAGGACGATGACGAACCCCGCGACGACGACGAGGGCAGACGCGGAGACCATGACGAACCGCCCGTCCCTCGTCCGGAGGACGGCGAAGCCCGCCCGGGTCTCGCGGACGTAGCGCAGCCGCGACACCGCCGCGAGCCCGGACACCACACCGCCGCAGACGAGGCCGATCCCGAGGACCCCCGCGACGTCCGCGTGGACGAGCAGGATCATCGTCACGACGAAGACCCCCACCAGCCCGGCGAGGGTGATGCCGCGCTGGAGGTGGTTGCGCTCGAACGGGGACTGCCGGCCCCACAGCCGCGGGTCCCCCGGGCCGTGCGACGTCATCCGCGGGGGGTGAGGACGAGGAGGACGACGCCGCCACCGACGAGGGCGACCGCGACGGCACCGAGGAGCGGGGCGCCGAACCCCGGGAGCGGCCGGCGGACCCGGAGGGCGAGCTCGGTGGAGCACCAGCGGCGCACGCCGATGACGCAGGCGCCGAGCGCGAAGGCGACGAGGACCAGGGCGAGGACCTCGCTGCCGAACCACGGGCGCTCGAGGAAGAGCCGGTCGATGGCGACGGCGGACGCGAGCAGCGTCACCGCGAGACGGAGCCAGGAGAGGTACGTCCGCTCGTTGGCCAGCGTGTAGAGCGGGTCGGGCTCGCTGCCGTGGTCGTAGACCGCCCGCGGCACCCGCGACCCGCGCGGCGCCTCGCCCTCGAACTCCAGGACCTCGTTGTCGGCCACCCGACCACGGTAACGCCCGCCCCGGGACGCCACTCCCGGCCGCAGGAACCCCGACTCGGTGCCGCCCCCGGGACCTCAGCGGTGAGGGAAGCGGGCCACGCGGCCGGCGACGGTGCTCCCCCGCACCTCGAGCCGGTGGTCGGCGACGACCTCACGAGGCTCGGCGTCTCCCCTGCCGGCCATCCGCTCGAGGAGCCGGTCGAGGGCGAGGTGGGCGATCTGGGCCTTGTCCGGCGCCACCGTCGTCAGCGCCGGCCTCTGGTAGCGGCCCTCCTCGATGTCGTCGAAGCCGACGACGGCGACGTCCTCGGGTACCCGCAGCCCCCGCTCGGCGAGCACGTGCATCGCCCCGACCGCGAGGAGGTCGTTGAGGCAGAAGATCGCGTCCGGGGCGCTGCCGGAGTCGAGCAGGCGCGTCATCCCCTCCACCCCGTCCGTGCGCTGGAACCCCTCGGTCGGCATGAGGAGGTCATCGTCCACCGCGACCCCGGCGGCCGCGTGGGCGGCACGGAATCCCTCGTCTCGCAGGGCCGCCATGTGGCTCGCCTCGCGGCGCTGGACGCCGAGCAGGGCGACCCGCCGCCGACCGATCTCGAGGAGGTGGCCGGTGGCCTCGGCGGCGGCGGCGACGTTGTCGATCGCGATGTGGTCGCTGCCGGCCGTGGTCGGGTGCTCCCCGAGCAGGACGAGAGGCAGCCCGGGCTCGCGGTCGCGCAGGTCCTCGCTCCGGAGGGAGAGCGCGCTGAGGATGAGACCGTCGATGAGGGGAGTGCGCAGCCCCTGGGCCGCGAGGAGCTCGCTGTCGCGTCGGGCGTTCGTCTGGTCGACGAGCACGGTGTAGCCGCGGGTGGCGGCCGCGTCGACGAGCGCGCTCGCCAGCTCGGCGAAGTAGGGGACCGTGAGGTCCGGCAGGGCGACCGCGATGAGTCCACCGCGCCCCCGGCGGAGGTGGCGCGCCGAGAGGTTCGGGCGGTAGTCGAGCTCGTCGAGCGCGCGCTGGACGCGCGCCCGGGTCTCGGGACGCACGTGCTCGTAGCCGTTGACGACGTTCGAGACGGTCTTGACCGAGACCCCTGCGCGCTCGGCCACGTCCCGCAGACCTGCTGGCACCGGCCCTCCTCCTCGTCGGGGCTGCCACTGTCGCACGTTCAGACCTTGACCTGTCGACAGGTCCGTGCTTACATCAATGAGCCGACTTTACAACGTTGTAAAGAGCGCCGCTCCTCCGTCCGACAGCCGGGTCGGACGTCCGGGCCGACGCTCGCCGGACGAGGAGGAACGATGGGCAGCATCGTGCTGGACCGCGTGCAGAAGGTCTACGACGGGGGCGTCCAGGCGCTCGACGGCATCGACCTCGAGATCGAGGACGGGGAGTTCATGGTCTTCGTCGGCCCCTCGGGCTGCGGGAAGACGACGCTCCTGCGCTGCATCGCCGGGCTCGAGCAGATCAGCGGTGGCCGGATCAGCATCGGCGGCCGACCGGTGAGCGGTCTGCCCCCGAAGGCCCGGGACATCGCGATGGTCTTCCAGAACTACGCCCTCTACCCCAACATGACCGTCGAGGAGAACCTCGGCTTCGGGCTCGAGCTCCAGCGCGTGCCGAAGGAGGAGCGTCGGCGTCGTGTCCTCGACGCCGCCAAGGTGCTCAAGCTCGAGCCGTTCCTCAAGCGCCGGCCAAGCGCCCTGAGCGGCGGGCAGCAGCAGCGGGTGGCCATGGGACGGGCGATCGTCCGCGAGCCGCAGGCGTTCCTCATGGACGAGCCGCTGTCCAACCTCGACGCGAAGCTCCGGGTGGCCATGCGCGCCTCCCTCAAGCAGCTGCACGACCGGATCGGCGTGACCACGGTCTACGTCACCCACGACCAGGTCGAGGCGATGACCCTCGGCGACCGGGTCGCGGTCTTCTCCGAGGGTCACCTCCAGCAGGTCGGGACGCCGCAGCACCTCTTCGACCACCCCGCGAACCTCTTCGTCGCGGGCTTCATGGGCTCGCCGCCGATGAACCTCGCGCGGGGACGTCTCGTCAAGGACGACGGTCCGGCCCTCCTCCTCGGCCCGCACCGGCTGCCGATCGACCCCGCCGCGATCGCGTCCCGACCGGGCCTCGAGAAGTACTTCGGGGAGGACCTCGTCGTCGGCATCCGGCCGTCCGAGCTGGCCGTCGCCGACGGGCCGGGCCCCCTCCCGACCCTGAGTGCCCGCATCGACGTCGTCGAGGAGCTCGGCACGGAGCGACACATCTTCTTCGCCCTCGACGCCGAGAAGGCCACCGGCGCGCCGGGGGTGAGGGGCAGCGGCGCGGAGTC
Organism: uncultured Actinomycetota bacterium; assembly: GCA_963783735.1. Classification (GTDB taxonomy): domain Bacteria; phylum Actinomycetota; class Actinomycetes; order Actinomycetales; family Dermatophilaceae; genus CAWDAQ01. Next base: position 474,036 of record CAWAOO010000007.1, read on the forward strand.
CGCCGCCGACGAGTCGGGCTTCGCACTCGACGAGGGCCAGGTGCTCTGGACGGCGGTGCTCGACGCGCGGTCGAGCGCCGCCACCGGCGCCACCGTCGAGCTGACCGTCGACCCCGACCACCTGTACTTCTTCGACACCTCGAACGGCCTCGTCGTGGGCGAACGCTCCCCCGAGGGCGACCGCGCACCCGCCCAGGAGGCGCGGGCATGAGCCCCGCGCGGGGCCCGGCGTCGATCGACCGGCGCAGCTTCCTCCGCGGCGCCGCGGGGGTGGGAACCGTCGCCGCGCTCGCCGGGTGCGCGGGCCCGGTCGCCGAGGCCCTCACCGGGGACTCGGGCGCGGGACTGACGTACTGGAACCTCTTCGGCGGAGGTGACGGCGCCCGCATGAGCGAGATGGAGCAGGCCTACCGTCGCCAGCCGGGAAGCGCCGACCTCCAGGCGGTCACCCTCACCTGGGGAGTGCCTTACTACACGAAGCTCGCCATGGCGATGGCCGGCGGCAGCCCGCCCGACGTCGCCGTGCTCCACCTCTCCCGGATGCCGCAGTTCGGCCCGTCCAAGCTCCTGCGCCCCTTCCGCGCCGACGAGCTGAGGAGCATCGACGTCTCCGAGGAGACGATCGCCCCCCTGCTGTGGAAGGGCGCGACGTACGACGGCCGGCTCCTCGCCGTCCCCCTCGACACCCACCCGCTCGTCCTCTACTACAACACCGAGGTGTGCCGGAAGGCCGGCCTCCTCGACAATGACGGCCGTCTCAAGCCGCTCACCGGCAAGGCCGACGTCCTCGCCGCGTTCGCCGCCGCGAAGAAGGTCACCGGGAAGTACGGCGTGACCTTCGACACCCAGCAGTACTCTCCGTGGCGCCTCTTCTGGCCGCTGATCCGGCAGCAGGGGGCGCAGCTCTTCAGCGACGACGGTTCCCGGTACGTCCTCGACGACGCCCAGGGCGTCCCCGCCCTCGAGTTCCTCCGCGGGCTGACCCACGACGGCGGCCTCGCCCCGGCCGGGCGCGACTACGCCGCCTCGGTCGCCCTGTTCCAGGCGGGCGCGGCCGGCTTCCACCTCAACGGCGAGTGGGAGGTGACGACGTTCACCGACGCGAAGCTCCCGTTCGACATGACGCTCATGCCGCAGGTGTTCGACGACAAGCAGACGTGGGCCGACTCACACGCCTTCGTCATCCCCGCCGGCGCAAAGAACGTCGAGGCCGCGGTGACGTTCATCGGCGCGATGCTCCGGCAGAGCCTCACGTGGTCCAAGGGCGGCCACATCCCGGCATACACCCCCGTCCGGACGAGCCCGGCGTACCTCGACCTCGTCCCCCAGTCGCACTACGCCTCGGAGATCGAGCACGTCGCCTACGACCCGCCCGTGTGGTTCTCGGGCGCCGCCAGCCACATGGAGGACCGGGCCAACTCGATCCTCGCCGCGGTGATCAACGACCAGCTCACCCCCACCGCGGGGCTCGCCCAGCTCCGCTCGTCGATGGAGGACCTGCTGGCCCTCCCCGAGCCTTTCTGACCGGGAGGACGCATGACCACGGTGAAGCCCCCGACCGACCGCGCGGACGGCGTCGCGCCGGCGCGCGATGACCTCGACGCCCCCGAGGACCAGCCCGGGACCACCCGGACTGCGCTCCTCTTCGTCGCACCCTTCCTCCTCTTCTACGCCCTGTTCCTCCTGTGGCCGACCCTCAACCAGCTCATCCTCGGGTTCACGAACAAGAGCCTCGCCGGGCCCGGCGGCACCCAGTTCCTCGGGCTGTCGAACTTCACCGAGGTGCTCACCGACGGCGACTTCTGGTCCTCGCTCGGGCACACCCTCGTCATCACCCTGATGACCGTCCCCCCGCTCGTCATCCTCGGGTTCTTCCTCGCCGTGCTCGCGAACCGGGCGGTTCCCGCGAGGTGGGCGTTCCGGCTCGCGTTCTTCATGCCGTACGTCCTGCCGGTCTCGGTCATCGCCCTCATCTGGGTGTGGCTCCTCCAGCCCGGGTTCGGCCTCGTCAACAACGTCCTCACGACCGTCGGCCTGCCGGAGGTCGACTGGCTCGGCGGGACGAACGCGGCGATGTGGTCGGTCGCCATCGCCACCATCTGGTGGACCCTCGGGTTCAACTTCATCCTCTACACGGCCGGCCTGCAGGAGATCCCGGGCGTCCTCTACGAAGCAGCGGACATCGACGGGGCCGGCCCGTGGAAGAAGCTCTGGCGGATCACCGTGCCCAACCTCACCCGGACCCACGTGCTCGTCCTCGTCCTCCAGGTGCTCGCCTCGCTGAAGATCTTCGCGCAGGTCTACCTCATGACCAACGGCGGACCGAACAACGCGACGCGGGTCGCCCTCCTCAACATCTACGAGGTCGGGTTCACCCAGTGGAGGGTCGGCTACGCCGCCGCCATGTCGGTCATCTTCTTCATCGTCGTCATCATCGTCTCGGTGGGCCAGGTGTTCCTCCTCCGGGACCGGAGCAAGGGAGCATCGTCATGACCACGACCGAGCAGACCCGCACGGCGCCCCCTCCCCGACCCTCGGACGGCTCCGAGCCGCTGCCGTGGCGACAGGGACCGTGGCCCCGCCGACTCGTCAACGGCTCGGCGCTCGGCGCCCTCATCCTCTTCGCGCTCCTCTGGGTCGCGCCCCTGCTGTGGGCCTTCGACACCTCGATCAAGCCGAACACCGAGACGATCAAGGTCCCGGTCACGTGGTTCCCGGACAACCCGACGTTCGCGGCCTACGGGCGCGTCCTCTCCGGGACGGACATCCTCCACTGGTACGTCAACAGCGCGGTGACGAGCACGGTCATCACCCTCACGACCGTCGTCATCTCCGCGCTCGCCGCCTACGCCTTCTCCCAGATGGAGTTCCGCTTCCGGCGTCTCCTGTTCTGGCTCATCATGGCGGGGCTCACCGTGCCCCTCGACGTCCTCATCGTCCCGCTCTTCAGCCAGTTCAGCTCGTGGAAGCTCATCAACACGTACTGGGCGATCATCCTCCCGCAGATCGCCCTGCCCATCGCCGTCTTCATCTTCAAGCAGTTCTTCGACGGCATCCCCACCGAGCTGCGCGAGGCCGCCATGGCCGACGGGGCGACCCACTGGACGGTGTTCCGCCGGCTCTGGCTCCCGCTGTCCGGGCCCGCCGTCGCCGCGGTCGCGGTCTTCACCTTCGTCGCCGCGTGGAACAACTTCCTCTGGCCGTTCATCGCCGTGACGAGCAGCAGCATGATGACGATCCCCGTCGGCCTCGGAACGGTGACGAGCGCCACCGGCGTCCACTACGCCGACATCATGGCCATGGCCATCCTCGGGGGCCTCCCCCTCATGGTCGCGTTCCTCTTCTTCCAGCGGCAGATCGTCCAGGGCGTCGCCGGCAGCGGCATCAAGGGATGAGCCCGAACGCGCTCGTCCTCGACGGACGCTGGACGCTGCACCCCGGCGACACGGCGGACGGCACGCCGGCGGGGGTCGAGGACCTCCCGGGCCGCCCGATCGTCGTGCCCGGCCTGTGGGAGGCGCAGGGCCTCGTCCATCTCGACGGGGTCGCGTGGTACGTCCGGACGTTCGAGCTTCCGGACCACACGGGCGAGGCCACCTACTGGCGGATCCGGTTCGACGCGGTCATGGACAGCGCCGACGTGTGGGTCAACGGGCAGCTCGTCGGCGGGCAGGAGCTGCTGCCCTACACGCCGTTCGAGGTCGACGTCACGGCCGCGGTCCGGACCGGGGTCAACACCCTCGCCGTCCGCGTGGACGACCCGCCCCGCGACGACCCACGCGTCCCGCGCTCCGCACACGGCAAGCAGGGCTGGTTCAACGAGGTCTTCCCCAGCCCCCCCAGCCTCTACGCCACGTACGGCGGGATCTGGCAGTCCGTCACGCTCTCGTCGCACGGGGCGGTGACGATCGAGGACGTCGCCGTCGACCCCGACCCGGACGCGCTCTCCGTCCGCGGCGAGGTCGTCAGCCGCCGCGAGGAGCCGTGGACGGGCCGGCTCACGGTGCGTGCGGCCGGGCTCGTGGGCACCGCTGAGGTCACCGTCCCGGCCGGCGGCCGCGTGGCGGCGCGGGTCGACCTCGGGGCCACCACCGCGGCCCGCTGGACCCCGACCGACCCCGTCCTGCACGAGGTGCGCGTCCAGCTCTCCCGCGACGGCGCCGACGTCGGGGGGTGGACCGGTCGAGTCGGCCTCCGGACGATCCGGGTCGACGGGAGCCGGCTCCTGCTCAACGGCCGGCCGCTGCGCATGCGCGCGGCCCTCGTCCAGGGGTTCTGGGCGGGGTCGCTCTACGCTGCCCCGGGCCGGGAGCAGATCGAGGCCGAGGTGGCCGCCGCCCGGGACGCCGGGTTCAACACCCTCCGGCTGCACGTCAAGGCCTTCGAGCCCGCCTACCTCGACGTCTGCGACGAGACCGGGATGCTCGTGCACTGCGACATCCCCGTGGCCGAACCCATCGACCACGACGACCTCGGGTCCGACACCGAGCTCGCCCGCCGGTGCCTCGCCGCCGTCGAGGCCCAGGTGCGGCGCGACCGCAACCACCCGTCGGTCATCCTCTGGTCCGCCATGAACGAGATCGGCCTCGGCCGGCCGAGCAGCCGGGCCACGGATGCCTACGAGGCGTTCGCCCGGGCCCTGTGTGCCGCCGTGCGGACCGCCGACCCGACCCGCCCGGTCATCGAGAACGACTGGGTCGAACCCGACCCTGACCGCGTCTTCACCGGGGACGTCCTCACCGCGCACTGGTACGGCCGGCTCCAGACGGCCTACCTCGGCGAGCTCGCCCGGAAGGCCGGGGACCACGCGGGTCCCGACCGCCCGCTGCTCGTCACCGAGTTCGGCGACTGGGGCCTGCCCGAGCTCGAGGGGCACGGCGAGCCGGCCTTCTGGTGGCAGGGCGCGCGGCTCTCGGAGGAGATCGCCGCGACGGCCTGGTCCGGGACCGTCGCCGAGTTCGTCACCGGAACCCAGCGCTACCAGGGCCTCGCGGACCGTCTCCAGGGCGAGGTACTGCGCCGACATGACGACATCGCAGGCTACTGCCTCACCGAGCTCACCGACGTCCCGTACGAGCTCAACGGCATCCTCGACCTCGACCGGAGGCCGAAGCCTGCCGCCCTCGACGAGGTGAGGCGCCTCAACCAGCCGGTGCTGCCGATGGCAGCGCTCGACACCTTCACCGTCGAGGCCGGGACGACGGTGACGGTGCCCCTCCACGTCGCCAACGACGGGCCAGGTCTGGAGAGCGTGGCCCTCCAGGCGACCCTCGGCTCGGACGACGGCTCGGGCGTCGACGTCGGGGACCTCCCCGCGCACAGGGCGACCGATCTCGGCCCGCTCGTCCTCGCGGCCCCGACGGCGACCGGGGACAGCGAGCTCCGGCTCGTCCTCACCGCCCGTGGCCGGGTCGTCGCGACGAACCGCTACCCCGTGTGGGTGGTGCGGGCCACCAGCCCGGCCGCGTCCGTGGACCTCGTCGGCTCCGGGCCGACGGAGCCGGCGCTGAGGTCGCTCGGCGTCGCCACGACCGGGGGGGCCGTCCTGCTCGTCGCCGAGGACGCGCTCGACGACGCCGTCGGGCGGGGGGCCGCGAGCGCGCTCGCGGCCGGGAGGACCGTCGTCGTCCTCCACCAGGAGGCGGCCCACGCCGGCAGCTACCCCGTCCCGGTACGACTCGTGCCGACGCACCCCCAGTGGGGACCCACCGTGTTCCAGTTCACCACGGCCACGCCGCCCTGGCCCTCGTTGCCGCCTCGGCGCCTGCTCGCCACCGAGCACGTCCGCGTGGAGGGCACCGCCGTGCTCGACGTCGGCGCCGGCTCCGCGCTCGAGGCCGCGTCCGTCGTCGTCGGCGCCTATCGTCCCCCGCCCGAGACTCTCGTCGGGGCCGTCGTCACCGAGCAGCGGGTGGGCCACGGTCGGCTCGTCCTCTGCCAGCTCCGCCTCGCCCGGGCCACCGTCGACGGAGAACCCGCGGCCAGGGCGCTCCTCGGGGACCTCGTGACGTGGGCCGCGGCCGGCACCCCGGCGGGGTGACGGCGAGGGGCGTTCCGGGCCACCCCGGAGCGTTCCCGGCGGAGCCCGCACCGCAGGTCCGGTCTGTCACCCGACTGCGGCCGCGGTCCACCCCGGGGCGGCAGTCGGGTGACAGACTGGGTCCGTGCCCGGACATGGTCCGTTCCACAGCGCGCAGCCCGGACGGCACGACGAACCCCCGGCGGGGACCCGGTGATCCACGGTCTGGCGGGCGCGGCGCTGCCGCCCCGGGGGCAGCCGCCCCCGCACGGGACGTGCCACCTGTGGCTGACCACCGCCGAGAACGAGGGCGACTGGGGACGGTTCCTGACCCCGCAGGACACGCAGTACGTCGACCGGCACCGGCGCCCCACGGACCGGCAGCTCACCACCGTGTCGCGGTCGCTCGTTCGCCTCGTCGCCGCCCACTACCTCGCTCTGCCCCCCGAGCTGGTGGGGATCGACCGGCGGTGCCGGGTGTGCGGCACCCCGGGCCACGGCCCGCCCGAGGTGACCGATGGCGGCGGGCTGGCCGTGTCGGCGTCGCACGGCGGCGGCCGGGTGCTCGTGGCGGCAACCGGCGGTGGCGGGGTGGGTGTCGACCTGGAGCCCGCAGGCGGCGTCGAGCGCCCGGACGAGCTCGCCGCGACGATCCTGGCCGCGGAGGAGATCGTGGCGTACGAGGCCCTGCCGGGCCGGCGACGTGCGGACTGGCTCCTGCGGGCGTGGGTGCGCAAGGAGGCGGCCCTCAAGGCTCTCGGCGTGGGGCTCAGCGCGGACTGCTCCGGCCTGGACGTGCGGGGACCCCGGGTGAGGTTCACCGCCCCCGAGGCGGGCACCACGTCCTCCATCCACGTCCGGGACGTGGCCACCGACGCCGGATACCGTGCCGCCGTCGCGGCCACGCTCCCCGTCGGGAGGGTGGCGACGTTCCCCGTCCTGCTTCGGTAGCGGTCGTCAGGACAAGGCCCCCGGCGCCACTATTTGACGCGTCCCGCCAGTCCACCATCATTCTTTTCTTGCATTTGGTCGCCCCCGCCCTGAGACAGCAGCGCGTGCTCCCGAGAATGTCCGGATCCTACAGTTCTGGCTGGCCGCTCCGCATTGACGGTCCCTCCAGGAGGAACGACACCGCGCCGCCGCTCGAGGGACAGTGCGGGCTGCTGACCAGCGCAGACGTGGCGGATGACCGCATTGTCCCCGGAGGAAGTGCCCGGAAAAATGCTTACGATATACGCAATACAGGACAGACTCGGCACCAATAGCACAATTGCAGAATCAAGGGTTGACTTCTTTCCGCGGCTGCAATTAACCTGAACGTCCAATATCGCGCCTAATCAACGCGCGGCTCGCCGGGGCCCATCTGGGCGGACTGGCTTCAGCGGTCGGGGGGAGTTCACCATGCCCATCATCAGCGAACCCCATCTCTTCAACGAGGAGGGGCTTTTCGTCGATCTCGCCGCGCTCGTCGGGCACTCTCTGTACCTCAAGGTCGAGGGACTCAACTTCGCCAGCTCGATCAAGCTGAAGACGGCGCTGGAGATGGTCGAGGCGGCCGAGCGCGACGGCATCCTCGGGCCGGGGTCGGTCCTCGTCGAGTCCTCCTCGGGCAACCTCGGCGTTGCCCTGAGCACGATCGCCGCGAGCAAGGGGTACGAGTTCATCTGCGTCACCGATGGCCGGTGCAGCCCGGTCAGTCGTCGACGGATGGCGGCAATGGGCGCACGCGTCGAGGTGGTCACCGAGCCGGACCCCATCCGCGGACTGCTCGGCGCCCGGATCAACCTCGTCCGTGAGCTGTGCGACTCCGACGAGAGGTACGTCTGGCTCAACCAGTACGTCAACCCGGCGAACTGGGGCGCTCACTACCGACGGACCGGACCCGAGATCGTCAGGACGTTCCCCGACCTCGACATCCTCTTCGTGGGCGCCGGGACGACCGGGACCCTCATGGGATGCGCCCGGTACTTCCGAGACCACCGCCCCTCCGTGCGGGTGGTCGCGATCGACGCCGTCGGGTCGGTGACGTTCGACAGCCCTCCGGCCCCGCGCCTGATTCCCGGTCTCGGGATGAGCATGCGCCCGGACCAGCTGGACGAGTCCCTCATTCACGACGTCGTGCACGTGGAAGAGATCGACACGATCCGCACCTGCCACCTGCTCGCCGGCCGAGGCTTCCTCTTCGGCGGTTCCACCGGGACGGTCGTCAATGGCGCCGTGAGGTGGCTGGAGGACCACGACGCCCACCCCGCCACCGCCGTCGCCATCTCCCCCGACCTCGGCAACCCCTACCTCGACACCATCTACCACCCGGACTGGGTGCTGGACCACTTCGGAGCCGACGCCGGCACCGGTGACGCCCCTCTCGCCGGTTCCCGTTCCCAGGCCTGACCCCTGCTGTCCAAGGAAGACATCCCCGTGGATCACCTGATCGATCACGCGCCCGTGCCCCAGGCCGGCACAACGGCGACGAACCGCGTGCCTCGGACGGCTCCGCTCGCGGGGCGGCTGGCGGCCATCCTCGCCGGCGTCCTGCACGTCGACCCCACCGACGTCCCCGCCGAGGCGAACTTCTTCGAGGACCTGGGCGCCGACTCCATGGTCATGGCCCAGTTCTGCGCCCGGGTCCGCAAGCAGCCCGACCTGCCCACCGTGTCCATCAAGGACGCCTACCAGCACCCCACGGTCGCCGCCCTGGCGGACGCCCTCGACATCCCGGTGACACCCCCACCACTCCAGACCCAGCTCACCGACATCCTCGCCGGCGTCCTGCACGTCGACCCCACCGACGTCCCCGCCGAGGCGAACTTCTTCGAGGACCTGGGCGCCGACTCCATGGTCATGGCCCAGTTCTGCGCCCGGGTCCGCAAGCAGCCCGACCTGCCCACCGTGTCCATCAAGGACGCCTACCAGCACCCCACGGTCGCCGCCCTGGCGGACGCCCTCGACATCCCGGTGACACCCCCACCACTCCAGACCCAGCTCACCGACATCCTCGCCGGCGTCCTGCACGTCGACCCCACCGACGTCCCCGCCGAGGCGAACTTCTTCGAGGACCTGGGCGCCGACTCCATGGTCATGGCCCAGTTCTGCGCCCGGGTCCGCAAGCAGCCCGACCTGCCCACCGTGTCCATCAAGGACGTCTACCAGCACCAGACGATCACGGGTCTGGGGACCGCGCTCGCGGGCGCCGCGCCAGCGGCAGCTCCCCGCGCGCACCGGACCCCGGCGCCGGTCCCGGAGCGGGTCCCGGCCGCGGTCCCGCCTGCCGTTCCGGTAGCCGATCCCGTGACGACGGGGCAGTACGTCCTCTGCGGAGCGCTGCAGCTCCTCATCTTCTGCGCCTACGCCGTCGTGGTCGGCGTCGTCTTCGACACCGGCCTGAGGATGGTCTGGGCCGGCACCGGCGTGCTCGACGCCTACCTGCGCTCGGTCGCCTTCGGCGCGGCCGTCTTCGTCACCACGTGCCTCCTGCCCATCCTCGTCAAGTGGGTGCTCATCGGCCGCTGGAAGCCGCAGGAGATCCGCGTCTGGACGCTCGCCTACGTCCGCTTCTGGCTCGTCAAGACCCTGGTCGTCGCGAACCCGCTCGTCCTGTTCGCCGGGTCGCCGCTGTACACGTTCTACCTGCGCGCGCTCGGCGCCAAGGTCGGGCGGGACGTCGTCGTCTTCAGCAGGCACGCACCGGTGTGCACCGACCTGCTGACCATCGGTGACGGCACCCTCATCGAGAAGGACTCCTGGCTCAACTGCTACCGGGCGGTCTCCGGGGTCATCCAGACCGGGCCGGTGACCATCGGCTCGGACGTGTTCGTCGGCGACAAGGCCATCCTCGACATCCACACCTCACTCGGCGACGGCTCACAGCTCGGCCACGCCTCCTCCCTGCACGCGGGCCAGGCCGTCCCCGCCGGCGAGCGGTGGCACGGGTCGCCGGGTGAACCGACCGACTCGAACTACCGCCTGGTGGCCTCAGCGAGGTGCGGCACATGGCGCCGTGCCCGGTACGCCCTCCTCCAGCTGGCGTACCTGCTCGTCGTCGTCCTCCCCGTGGCCTTCGGTGGCGTCGCCCGGATCATCGAGGACGTCCCGTGGCTGTCGAAGCTCGCGACGACGGACCAGCTCCACGTGATGAACCTCCGGTTCTGGGAGTACACGCTGGGGGCCTCACTCGTGCTGTACCTCGGCGGGATGCTCCTCGGCCTGCTCGTCGTGATGACCGCCCCCAGGGTCCTCAACCGTGCCCTCACCCCGGGCAGGACGTACCCACTGTTCGGCTTCCACTACGCCTGTCAGCGAGGGATCGAGCGGATCACGAACCGCAGGTTCTTCCACCTCGCCCTCGGCGACAGCTCCTACGTCGTCCCGTATCTCCGGGGTCTGGGGTACCGGCTCACGCCCGTCGTCCAGACCGGCTCCAACCTCGGCGACGAGTTCAAGCACGACAACCCGTTCCTCACCGCGATCGGCCAAGGCACGGTGATCGCGGGCGGCCTGTCGGTCCTCACGACGAACTACTCCGCCACCTCCTTCTCCGTGTCCCGCGGCCGGATCGGGCCCCACAGCTTCCTCGGGAACCTCATCGTGTACCCGGCCCAGGGACGGGCCGGCGAGAACTGCCTCATCGCGACCAAGGCACTCGTCCCGATCGACGGGGAGGTCCGCACGGGCGTCGGGCTGCTCGGCTCCCCCGCCTTCGAGATCCCGCGCACGGTCCAGCGGGACAGCGTGTTCATGCAGATGGCCCACGACGAGGACTTCCCGCGGCGGCTCGCCGCGAAGAACCGGCACAACCTCGTCAGCATCGGCCTGCTGCTCCTGTCGCGGTGGGTGTACACGTTCGCACTCCTCGCCTTCGTCTTCGGCACCGCCGACGTCCACGCCCGGTTCGGTGGGGCGGCGATCGCCGCCCTGGAGGTCCTGCTCGTCGTCTTCTCCATCCTCTACTTCACCCTCGTCGAGCGCCTCTCCACCGGGTTCCGTGGGAACCGGCCGGCTCGCTGCTCCATCTACGAGCGCCGGTTCTGGCAGACCGAGCGCTTCTGGAAGCTCACGGTGCCGCCGGTGGTGTACCGACTGGCCGCCGGTACGCCGTTCAAGGCCGTGGTCTGGCGACTCGCGGGCGTGCACGTCGGCAGGCAGCTCTTCGACGACGGCGCAGCAATCGTGGACAGGAACCTCGTCACCCTCGGAGACCACGTCACGCTCAACGTCGAGAGCGTGATCCAGTGCCACTCGCAGGAGGACTACGCCTTCAAGTCCGATCCGACCGCGATCGGGTCGCGCTGCACCGTCGGGACGGCCGCCCTCGTCCACTACGGGGTGACGATGGACGAGGGGGCGGTGCTCGCCCCCGACTCCTTTCTCATGAAGGGCGAGGAGGTCCCCGCGCACGCGGTCTGGGGTGGCAACCCGGCCGAGGAGCTCGTGGCGGGCCCGGGGCCCACGGCACCCAGTCCCGTGGCTGCGACCGCCCAAGAGAACAGCAGCGGCGGCGCACTCGCCGTGGGCGTGCGATGAGGGCACACGAGGGGACGAGGACCTCAGGAGGCGAACGAGTGGACGTGCGCAGAGAGCCCGATCGGGAAGCCTGGCGAGGGCTGGTCGACGGTGGTGGGTTCGCCCCCCTCCCCCGGTGGACCCTCGAGCCGCGCCCGGGCGTCGCCGAGCACGTCGCGCCGATCCCCCCGGACGAGCTGGTGTCGCTGGGCCGGCTCTGCGGGGAGCTCGGGCTGCCGGTGAGCTCGGTGTTCCTCGCTGCGCACGCCACGGTGCTCGCTGCGCTGTCCGGCGAAGGCGAGGTCGTCACGGGCTACGCCGCCGGAGCCGGCCTGCCCCCGGTGCCGGTACGGCTCTCGACGGAGCCGGTCTCCTGGCGCGCCCTCGTACAGGCCACGTCCCGGGTGGAGGCCGACCTGCGCACCCGGCTGGGGGCCGCGAGCGGCCCGTTCTCGGTGGACGACGTCCGACGCGAGCTCGGGCTCGCCGGACCGGGGTTCGAGACCGTGCTCGATGCCGGCGGCGGCGACCGCAAGCTCGCCGACGCGACCGTGCTCGAGGTGGCCCTGCTCCTGCAGGGCGAGCGGCCCGCGCTGCGGCTGCGGTACCGCACCGACGCGCTCGACGACGAGGCGGCGGCCCGGATCGCTGGCTACCACCTCACCGCACTCGCCCGCATGGCGGCGGACCCCGGGGCCGAGCACGGTCGCGGCAGCCTGCTCTCCGCCGCGGAGCTGCACCTCCAGCTGCACGGGCTCGCCGGGCCGCGCCGCGACCTGCCCGACCGGCGGATGCACGAGCTCTTCGAGCAGCGAGTGGCGACGCACCCGGACGCCCCTGCCGCCGTGCATCGGGACCGGCAGTGGACCTACCGGGAGCTCAACGCCCGGGCCAACCGGATCGCCCGGGCCCTGCTGGCCCGAGACCTCCAGCGGGAGGCCGTCGTCGCCGTGGTGATGGAGCGCAACCTCGACTGGCTGGCCTCCGTCCTGGCGATCTGGAAGGCCGGCCTGGCCTACCTGCCCCTCGAGCCACACTTCCCCGCCGGGCGCATCGACGCGGCGATCACGCGGGCCGAGTGCGCGCTGGTCCTGACCGAGCGCGGCAGCACCGGGACCCTCGACCAGGCCCTCGAGGCGCGGCCGGAGGTCACCGCGGTCCTCGTGGAGGCGCTCTGCGCGGAGGACCACGACGAGGAGAACCTCGGCGTCCCCGTCGCCGGCGACCAGCTCGCCTACGTCCTGTTCACCTCGGGCTCCACCGGCCAGCCGAAGGGGGCCATGCTCGAGCACGCGGGGATGCTCAACCACCTCTACGCCAAGGTCGAGGACCTGGGTGTCCGCCAGGGCGAGGTGATCGCGCAGACCGCCCCCCAGTGCTTCGACATCTCGGTCTGGCAGCTCGTCACCGCCCTGCTCGTGGGCGGGCGGACCGTACTCGTCGAACAGGACGTCATCCTCGACGCCGAGCGGTTCGTCGACACCCTCGTCGACGAGCGCGTGGGAGTGCTGCAGGTCGTGCCCTCCTACCTCGATGTCGTCGTCACCTATCTCGAGCAGCGGCCGCGTGAGCTGACGGACCTGCACTGCGTGTCCCCCACCGGGGACCTGCTCAAGAAGGAGCTCGTGCAACGCTGGTTCGGCGCCCAGCCGAAGGTCCCCCTCGTCAACGCCTACGGGCTGACCGAGACCTCGGACGACGCGCTGCACGAGGTCATCGACCGGGTGCCGGACGGTGACCGGGTGCCGGTCGGGCGGCCCATCATCAACACCTGCGTCGACATCGTCGACGAGAACCTCGCGCCGGTGCCGCTCGGCGCGCCCGGCGTGATCGCCTTCTCCGGGGTCTGCGTCGGCCGCGGCTACGTCAACGATCCGGAGCGGACGAGCCAGATGTTCAGGCCAGACCCGAACCGACCGGGTCGCCGCATCTGCTGGACCGGGGACTACGGCCGTTGGCGGCCGGACGGCAAGATCGACTTCCTGGGACGCCGGGACAACCAGGTGAAGATCCGGGGGTTCCGGATCGAGATCGGCGAGGTGGAGAACGCCCTCCTCGGCGTGCCCGGGGTCCGCGACGGGGCCGTGGTCGTCGCCCACGGGGCCGACCAGACCAAGCACCTGGTGGCGTTCTACTCGGGGAGCGCCCCGCTCGAGGGGGACCTGTTCCGGGCCGCGCTGCGCGAGCGCCTGCCCGAGTACATGCTCCCGTCCGCGTGCGAGTGGCAGGCGACCCTGCCGCTGACGGCCAACGGCAAGGTCGACCGGAAGGTGCTGATCCGCCGGGCAGTCGAGCTGGCGCAGGCCGAGGACGGCTACTCCGCACCGGTCACGCCCACCGAGCAGCGCCTGGCGGGGGCCTGGGCCACGGTCCTCGGCGTCCCGGCGGACCGGATCGGCCGACAGGACTCGTTCTTCGCGCTGGGTGGCACCTCGCTGTCCGCGGTCAAGCTGGCGGTGGCGCTCGACCGGGCCGTCGCCCTCAAGGACATCGTCGGCACTCCCGTCCTCGCCGACCTCGCCGACCTCGTGGACGGGTCGAGGGACCGGGCCACCGGACCGTCGCCCTCGACCCCGGCCACCGAACCCGACCGGGTCGCCGACCCGGCCCCGTCAGCCGGATGACCAGGGCCGCGGCGTCTCACCCGCCCACCAGCCGAAAGGACACCGAGATGTCATCCCCATCACCGGCACCCGCCCTCGACGTCGACGCCCAGGTCGGCCGCCCACCGGTCCTCCGGGTCCCGGCCGGCAGTGACGCCCCCGGCTGGGCGGCCGCGCACCGCGAAGCCCTGCGTGCGACGGTCGCCGAGCACGGCGCCGTCCTCGTCCGCGGTCTCGGCCTGGGCGACCCGAGTCAGGTCTCGGCCGTCTTCGGGGAGCTCGCCCCGGCCGGACTCATGCCCCACCGAGAGGGCTTCGCGAGCCGACAGAGCTACTCCGGTGGGGTGTACTCCTCCCTGAAGTGGCCGGCGAACCAGCCCATGTGCATGCACCACGAGGTCAGCTACGCCGACGAGGTCCCCGGCCTCATGCTCTTCGCCTGTCTCCAGGCGCCCACCGACGGTGGTGCTACCGGTGTGGCGGACGCTCCCGCCGTCCTCGACGCGCTGCCGTCCGACCTCGTCGAGCGATTCGAGCGGGAGGGCTGGGTGCTGGCCCGCAGCTACAACGAGGACATCGGAGCGTCCTGGGAGGAGGCGTTCGGTGTCGAGGACCGCAGTGCGGTGGAGAGCTACTGCCGGGCCCACGACATCGCGTTCGAGTGGCGGCCGGACGGCGAGCTGCGCACCAGGCAACGCCGTCCCGCGGTCGTGCGGCACCCGTCCACCGGTCAGCGCTGCTGGTTCAACCAGGTCGCCTTCCTCAACGAGTGGACGATGGCGCCCGAGGTGCACGAGTACCTCGTGGAGATGTACGGCGCGGACGGGCTGCCCTTCAACACCCGCTTCGGCAATGGTGACCCGATCGGCGAGGACGTGGTCGCGCTGCTCAACAACGTCTACGAGTCCCACACGGCACGCGAGCCGTGGCAGGCCGGGGACCTCATGCTCGTCGACAACGTCCGCACCGCTCACAGCCGGGAGGCGTACGAGGGCCCGCGCGAGGTGCTCGTCGGCATGGCGGAGCCCGTGCGCGCGTCCGAGCTCGCGGCAGCCCCCGCGGACGACCTCCGATGACGAGCGTCGCCCCCCACCCCGTGACGCGGTCGGCCGCGAGCGTGCCGAGCTTCGCCGTGGTCACGGGCGCTCAGGTGACGCAGGCGCTGCGCGGGCGGGAGACACGGATCATCGAGCTCGTCGAGCAGACCTACCGCGTGCACGGAGCGGGCGACTCGGTGAACCCGCCGTCCTACTTCCTCCGCTTCCCCGACCGTCCGACGTCTCGAATCATCGCCCTGCCGGCCTCGATCGGGGGCAGCGTGGGCGTCGACGGCATCAAGTGGGTCTCGAGCTTCCCCGACAACGTGTCAGCCGGCATACCGCGGGCCTCGGCCGTCCTCATCCTCAACGACTACGACACCGGCTACCCCTTCGCGTGCCTGGAGAGCTCGATCATCAGCGCCACGCGGACGGCGGCCTCGGCGGCCGCGGCCGCCGACTGGCTCAGCCGGGAGCGTGGTCGTGCCCCGCGGGTCGGCTTCTTCGGCGTGGGCCTCATCGCCCGTTACGTCCACACCTTCCTCGCCGCCGCGGGGTGGTCGTTCGACGAGATCGGCGTGTACGACCTGTCCTCGGACAGCTCCGGGGGGTTTCGCGGCTACCTCGAGCAGACGGGCACCTCCGCCCGGGTGACCGTCCACGACACCCCGGAGCAGCTCATCCGCTCCAGCGAACTCCTCGTGTTCGCGACCATCGCGGGCGAGCCGCACGTGCACGACCTGTCGTGGTTCGCCCACAACCCGCTCGTGCTGCAGGTGTCGCTGCGCGACCTCGCGCCGGAGATCCTCCTCGCCTCGACCAACGTCCTCGACGACGTCGAGCACTGTCTGAAGGCCGGCACCTCCGCGCACCTGGCGGAACAGCTGTCCGGCAGCCGGGACTTTGTCGACGGCACCCTGGCCGAGGTGATGGCCGGCCAGGTCAGCCTGCCGGTGGACCGGCCACTGGTGTTCTCGCCGTTCGGCCTGGGGGTGCTCGACCTCGCCGTCGGCAAGTACGTGTATGACGAGGTGGCCCGCTCCGGGGAGCTGCACGTCGTCGACGACTTCTTCACCGAGCTGAGTCGCTTCGGCTGAGCGGGTGGCTGTGACGCCCCGATGCCGTCGCCGCCGACCGCGTCGCGGTCAGCGGACGACCGGCAGCCGGCCGATGGCGATCACGGGAGATCCTTCTCGCGCTCGGCGCTCGGGATGGCCCGCGCTCGCTCTCGGGTGGCGCGGTCGCGGCGGGCCGGCCGGGAGGCCCACCAGGCGACGAAGCCGAGGAGGACGAGGAGGACGACCGCCATCAGGCCGGCGCCGGAGCCGAACCATCCGGCTCCGGCTCCGGCCGCTCCCCCGGCCTCGGCGGGCAGCCCACTGGTCAGAACGGGGTTCATCGGCGGCTCCTCAGGGTGACACGTGTGCGGGGCGGCCTCGGGGCCACACCGCCTCCGGGTGCGACGGTCAGTGCGCGACCGGGCGGAAGCGGCGCAGCCGGAGGCTGTTGGTGACGACGAACACCGAGGAGAACGCCATCGCGGCGCCGGCGATCATCGGGTTGAGCAGCCCGGCCGCGGCCAGCGGCAGCGCGGCGACGTTGTAGGCGAACGCCCAGAACAGGTTGCCCTTGATGACCGCCAGGGTGCGCCGGGAGAGCCGGATCGCGTCGGCGGCGACCCGGAGGTCACCTCGGACGAGGGTGAGGTCGGCGGCCTCGATCGCGACGTCGGTACCGGTGCCCATCGACAGACCGAGGTCGGCCTGGGCGAGGGCGGCGGCGTCGTTGACTCCGTCACCGACCATGGCGACCGCGCGCCCCTCGCCCTGGAGGCGGGTGATGACCGCGACCTTCTCCCGCGGGAGGACGTCCGCGATGACGTCGCTGATGCCGACGTCCGCGGCGACCGCCCGGGCGACGTCCTCGTTGTCGCCAGTGAGCAGGACCGGGGTGAGGCCGAGCTGGGTGAGGTCCCGGACCGCCTCCGCGGAGGTCGGCTTGACCTCGTCGGCGACGACGACGGCGCCCCGGGCGGCTCCGTCCCACCCCACCGCGACGACGGTGGCACCGCGCCGGCGGGCCGCACGGATGGCGTCGGCGAGGTCGTCGGGCAGGGTCAGGGCCCGGTCCCGGAGCAGGTCGGGGCGCCCGACGGTGACCGCGAGGGGCGAGCCTCCGTCGTCGACCTCGCCGCTGACGCCGAGACCCTCGACGTTCTCGAACCGGGACACGCTCGGCAGGGTAAGACCCCTGGCGCGGGCACCGTCGGCGATGGCCCGGGCGATCGGGTGCTCGGAGGCGTCCTCGAGGGCTCCCGCGAGAGAGGCCACCCGGTCGACGTGCTCCCCGGCGGCGGGCACGACGTCGAGCAGGGCCATCCGTCCAGTGGTCACCGTGCCGGTCTTGTCGAGGACGACGGTGTCGATCCGCCGGGTGGACTCGAGGACCTCCGGACCCTTGATGAGGATCCCGAGCTGGGCGCCACGGCCGGTGCCGACCATGAGCGCGGTCGGGGTGGCCAGGCCGAGGGCGCACGGGCACGCGATGATGAGGACCGCCACCGCGGCGGTGAACGCCGCCGTGGTCCCGCCACCGGCGAGCAGCCACCCGGCGAAGGTCGCCACCGCGATGAGGATGACGACGGGGACGAAGACCCCGGAGATCCGGTCGGCGAGCCGCTGGACGGCCGCCTTGCCGGTCTGGGCCTCCTCGACGAGTCGGGCCATCTGGGCGAGCTGGGTGTCCCCGCCGACGCGGGTGGCCCGCACGACGAGCCGACCGC
This sequence comes from uncultured Actinomycetota bacterium, assembly GCA_963783735.1. GTDB lineage: Bacteria > Actinomycetota > Actinomycetes > Actinomycetales > Dermatophilaceae > CAWDAQ01. The sequence continues at coordinate 491,976 of CAWAOO010000007.1, forward strand.
CGGCGTTGACGGTCGCCCCGACGACCTCCTCGCCGGGGCCCACCTCGACGGGAACGGACTCGCCGGTGAGCATCGAGGCGTCGACGGCCGAGGTGCCCTCGACGACGACACCGTCGGTGGCGAGCTTCTCGCCCGGCCGGACGACGAAGAGGTCCCCGACGGCGAGGTCGGCGACGGCGATCCGCTCCTCGACCCTCCCGTCCGGGCCGTCCCGCAGGACGGCCACGTCCTTGGCGCCGAGCTGCAGCAGCGCCCGGAGCGCGGCGCCCGCCTGCCGCTTGGAGCGCGCCTCGAGGTAGCGGCCGGCGAGGATGAACGTCGTGACGCCGGCGGCGGCCTCGAGATAGATGTTCCCGGCGCCGTCGCCGCGGGCGGTCGTCCACTCGAAGCCGTGCCGCATGCCCGGCATCCCTGCGCTCCCGAGGAAGAGAGCGTAGAGCGACCAGCCGAAGGCCGCGAGCGTCCCCATCGAGACGAGGGTGTCCATCGTGAACGCCCCGTGCCGGAGGTTCGTCCACGCGGCCCGGTGGAACGGCAAGGCCCCCCAGACGACGACCGGAGCCGCGAGAGTGAGCGAGAGCCACTGCCAGTTCGTGAACTGCCAGGCCGGGACCATCGCGAGGACCACGACGGGGACGGTGAGGACCGCCGAGACGACGAGCCGCTGCCGCAGGGGCGCGGTCGCATCGTTCGGGGCGTCGCCCACGCCGGACTCGCCCTCGTCCGCGGTCTCCGCCGGGCGGGGCGGCTCGGCGTGGTACCCGGCCGCCTCGACCGTTCCGAGGAGGTCGTCGAGGCTGACCCCGCCGGGGTAGTCGACGGTCGCCTTCTCGGTCGCGTAGTTGACGCTGGCGGTGACGCCGTCGATCTTGTTGAGCTTGCGCTCGATCCGGTTCGCGCACGAGGCGCAGGTCATGCCGGTGACCGCGAGCTCGACATGGCCCAGGGCCTGGGGTGGCGTGGGAGTGGAGGTCATGGGGTCCTCCTTCGGTGATCAGGTGGGGCGGGGCCTCGGTCCCGGGTCAGGCCAGCGAGTAGCCGGCCTCGCCGACGGCGGCGGCGACCGCGTCGCGGTCGAGCGGTGCGGAGCTGGTGACCTCGACGGCGCCGGTGGACAGGTCGACCTCGACGGCCTCGACGCCGGAGAGCTCCTCGACCTCCTCGGTGACGGACGCGACGCAGTGGCCACAGGTCATCCCCGTGACGGTGTACGTGCTCGTGACGCTCATGCTGTTCTCCTTCGTCGTCGGGTCTTCCGCATCTCGCGAGGCCGCCTCGCACCACCGCCGGCCGCCGGGGACGGCGCTCAGCTCCGCGGGAGCCTGGCCGTCGTCTCGACGAGCCTCGCGGACCTGCTCGGGCCGGCCGGTCGGGGCCGCGGCAACGCACCTGCTGTCACCACGATACCCCCGGAGGGTATTGACGACGGTATGGGGAGCTCCGTGTGACCCTCCCGGTCCGGTCACCGGGCCTCGACGGTGCCCATCATCCCGAGGTCCTCGTGGTCGAGGATGTGGCAGTGGTAGACGCTTCGACCCGGATAGTCGTCGAAGGCGACGCGGACGGCGACCTCCCCGCCGGCGGGGACGTTGACGACGTCCTGCCATCGAGGCGGGCCGGCCGTGCCCCCGTCGCGGTCGAGAACCTGCATCGGCCAGACGTGGAGGTGCACCGGGTGGTCCATCGGGGTCGTGTTGACCAGGGTCCACTCCTCGACGTCGCCGATGGCGGTGGCCTGGTCGACCCGGTCGGGGTCGAAGGTCCGGCCGTCGAAGGTGAAGTCCATGCCCCCGCCGGGCCCCCTGCCCATCCCGGCGCCCATGCCCATGCCGAGCGACAGCCGACGGTGGCGGGAGACCGTCGCGCCACGGAGGTCGCGGACCGGGGCCAGGCTCGGCAGGGGCGGGGGTGGGCCGGCCGCCGAGCCCGAGACCTCCACGTCGGCGAGGACGGTCGACCCGTTCCCGTTCCCCACTGAGCGAGCTCCGGCACCCATCATGCCCCCCGGGCCGCCGCGGTCCACCGCGTCGGTCACCAGCTCCGTGGCGTCGGCGCCCGGGTCGACGAGGAGGTCGGCCCGGTTGCCCGGAGCGAGGGTGACCGTGGAGACCAGCTCCGGGTCGGCGAAGCGCCCGGAGTCGATACCGAGCAGGCGCATCTCGTGGCCCGGCAGCCGCAGGCGCAGGTAGCGGGAGGAGCAGGCGTTGACGACACGCCACCGTTCCCGGGCGCCCTCGCGAGTGGTGAGGACGGGGCGGCGCTGCCCGTTGACGAGGACGAGGTCGCCTTCGCGCCCGGCCATCCGCTCGATGCGTGAGGGTGAGGCGACGGCGCCGCCGACCAGCGAGATGTCGGAGACGACGAGGACGCGTTCCCGGTCGGCCGGGATCTCCGCGGCGCGGTCCTCGACGACGATGGCCCCGTAGAGGCCTCCGAAGACCTGGTCGGCGACGGCGCCGTGGTGGTGGGGGTGGTACCAGTAGACGCCGGGAGGGTGGTCGCCCGGGAGGTCGTAGCGGTAGTCGAAGGTCTCGCCCGGTCTCACCGCGACGAAGACGTTGTCGGAGTGGCCTCGGGGGGAGACGTGGAGACCGTGGACGTGGAGGTTCGTCGGCTCGTCGAGATCGTTGACGAGCCGCACCCGCAGTCGGTCCCCCGCCGCCACCCGCACCGTCGGGCCGGGGAGGCCACCGTTGTACGACAGGGTCTGCGCCCGCTGTCCGGCGACGTCGACCGTCCCCCGGGCCGCGCGCAGGGTCACGTCGAGCCCGCCCCCCTCGCTGGCGAGGACGGGGGGCTCCACGAGCGCGGCGCCGACCGCAGCCCTCGTCCCGCCGGCGGCCCGCCACAGGCCCACGCCGCCGGTGGCGGTCGTCAGGAGCCCGACGGCGGTCAGCTGGAGGGCGTGACGGCGGGTGATCGGGCGCACCTAGTCCTCCCCCATCGTGGTCAGCCGCTCCCGGTACTCCTCGGTCGTGAGCTCGCCCCGGGCGTACCGCTCGTCGAGGATCTCCCGGGCCCGGTGCGATCGGTCCGTCTCCGCCCCGCCGGTCGTGCCTGTCGTGATGCCCCCGCCGACGGCGCGCACGGCCACGACGACGAGGAGGACCACGCCGACGAGGACGAGGAGGCCGAAGATCCAGCCGATGCCCATTTCGAAGCCGCCGCCCATCATGACGACACCATCCCTTCTCTCGATGACGCGTGTGCCGGGTCCACCACGGGGATCCGGAGGGTGAAGCTGGCCCCGGAGCCGGGGCCGGGGCTGTGGGCGGTGATGCGCCCCCCGTGGGCCTCGACGATGGCCTTGCTGATGGTCAGCCCGATGCCGCTGCCGCCGCGGTCCCGGTCGCGCGCGCTGTCGGCGCGGTAGAAGCGGTCGAAGACGTGGCCGAGGGCGTCCGAGGCGATCCCGTCGCCGGTGTCGGCCACGGCGACCTCGACCCAGCGGGGACCGGTTCGACGTGTGCTGAGCGTGACCACCCCACCGGCCGGCGTGTGACGGAGGGCGTTGTCGAGGAGGTTCCCGAGGACCTGTGCCATTCGCTCGGGGTCGACGCGAACCGGCGGCGTGGGTTCGATGTCGAGGACGAGGTGGACACCCTTGCCCGCGAACGCCTCCCCGGCCGCCTCGACGGCCGCCCGCATCAGGGGCTCGGGGGAGGTCGCCACCGGGTGCATCTCGAGCCGGCCCTCCTGGGCGCGAGAGACGGCGGTGATGTCCTGGGCCAGTCGCCCGAGACGCTGGGTGCTGCCGCGCAGGATGTGCAGGGTCCCCGGGAGCGTTGTCTCGTCGAGGGCGAGCACGCCGTCCTCGAGGGCCTCGAGGTGGGCGTCGATCGTCGCCAGCGGGGTGCGCATCTCGTGCGCGAGGTCGGCGAGCATCCGGCGCCGTGTGGCCTCGACGGACTCCATCGTCTCTGCCAGGTGGTTGACGGTCACCGCGAGCTGGTCGAACTCCGTGCCGAGACCGGGGCTGGGGACCCGCAGGGCGTAGCCGCCCTCGGCGATCTCGCCGGCGACGTCGGCGACGTCGGCGACCGACCGCTGCACGCGGCGGGTGAGGTACCACGTCACGCCCAGCGCGACGAGAACGGAGACGACGAGGGCGACGATGACCGCGATGAGCAGGGCCGAGGTGAACGCCGCCTCGACGTGCGCCGACTCGCTCGCGGACTGGGTCACCCCCGCCCGGCCGAGGTGCTCGTGGAAGAGGCCCGGTCCCACGGCGGTGGCGACGACCCAGGAGGTCATCCCCCCGGCGAGGAGCACGAGCGCCTGGGCGACGAGAAGCCGGGGACCGAGCCCGGACCGTGACAACCACCCCGCGGACCCCTCCCGTCGCGGCGGCATCACTGTCCGGGTCCCATCCGGTACCCGACGCCGCGGACGGTACGGATGAACCGGGACGCCGCGGCGTCGTCACCGAGCTTGCGGCGCAGGTGGCCGACGTGGACGTCGACGAGGTGCTCGTCCCCCACCCAGGTCGGCCCCCACACCGCGTCGATGAGCTGTCGTCGGCTGAAGGCCATGCGAGGCCGCTCCGAGAGCACCGCGAGCAGGTCGAACTCCGTGCGGGTCAGCGGGACGGGCTCACCGTCGAGCCACACCTCCCGAGCGCCGGGTTCGATGGTCAGCGGCCCGAACCGCCGCTCGCCGGGGTCCCCGCCCCTGTCGTGCAGTGGCCGGGGGCGCCGGAGCATTGCGCGCACCCGGGCGGTGAGCTCGCGGGGGCTGAACGGCTTGGTCACGTAGTCGTCGGCACCCACGGAGAGCCCGATGAGCTTGTCGACCTCGTCGCTGCGGGCGGTGAGCACGACGACGTAGGCGTCGGAGAACGTCCTCAGCTGCCGGCATACCTCCACCCCGTCGAGACCGGGCAGGCCGAGGTCGAGGACGACGACGTCCGGGTCGACCTCACGCGCCCGGACCACCGCGGTGTCGCCGTCGTGGACGAGGACGACCTCGAACCCGTCCCGCTCGAGGTAGCTTCCCACCACCGTGGCCAGCGCGACCTCGTCCTCGACGACCAACGCCCGGTGCCCCGACAACGACCGCCGAGGCGAAGCGACCGGCGTCGGGGCGCGACCCGCCGCGGCTCGGCCGACCTCACTCTGACCCATGTGCCCATCGTGACAGGGCCCGTTGCCACCCCCACCGATCCCCACCGTGCCGACGGCCATCTTCAGGGAACCTTCACAGAACCACCATGGGTTCGGGTGGGTCCGCGACGAAGGATGAGAGGTGGAAGCAGAAGGGGAAGCGGGAGATGAGAGGAGCTGACCGGCGATGATGTGGTGGGACGACGGTTGGGGCATGGGCTGGGGAGGCTGGCTCGTGATGACCTTGGTGATGGTTGCCTTCTGGGCGCTCGTGGTGTTCGGTGTCGTGGCCCTCTTCCGGGGTGCTCGCCCCGGAGGGACGCCCTCGGCGGGCGGTCACCCGCACACTCCGGAGGACCTCCTCGACGAGCGCTACGCGCGCGGCGAGATCGACACGGACGAGTACACCGCACGGCGTGAGGTCCTGCGCTCGGCGCACGGTCACCCGCGCTGAGACCGGCGCCGAGGCCGACCGGGCGCACGGCCCCGGTGACCGACCCGACGAGAGGATCACGACCATGACCCGACCACCGGCCTCGACCGGCCGACCGACGCAGCGCTCGAGCACCCGAGACGGCCGTGAGGCCAAGCTCACCGCCGCCCGCGCCGAGGCCCGCAGGACCGAGCGGCGGCACCGCGCGCTCATCGCCACCGCGGCCGCCGTCGTCGGCCTCGGCGTCGTCGGCGGTGCCACCGCCCTCGCGCTCGGCAGCGGGGACGGCGGCTCGGCGCGGGACGTCGGCACGGCGCTGCCGCCGTGGCCGGCGCCGGCGGACCCGGCGGCGGGCATCCGCGCGGCAGGCTTGGACGCCTCGACGATGGAGGGGACCGCCACCCACTTCCACAGCCACCTCGACATCCTCGTCGACGGCAACGAGGTCCCCGTCGCCCCGAACATCGGCATCGACATCAGCACGGGAGCGATGAGCGAGCTCCACAGCCACGACGCCAGCGGGGTCCTGCACGTCGAGTCCCCCTCCACCGGCAGGACCTACACCCTCGGCCAGGTCTTCACCGAGTGGGGCGTCCGGCTCGACGCCACGCACCTCGGCGGCCTCACGGCAGGAGACGGTGCGCGGCTCGCCGCCTACGTCGACGGCGCCAAGGTCCCCGGCGACCCCGCCGACGTCGAGCTGCGCCCCCACCGCCAGATCGCGCTCGTCTACGGCTCCCCCGAGGACGAGGTCAGCGTCCCCTCGACGTACACCTTCGCCCCCGGCGAGTGAGCACGGGCAACCCCTCCCCGGACGCTGGACGGCCCCTCCCCCGCCCCCGGGAGAGCCGTCGTCGGGCGACCATGGCGCCGTGACGACGCCACGGACCACCACGGAGCAGAGGGCTACCGGGAGTTTGCCGGGCCCCCGACCGAGTGCCACGATGGAGGGCACCGCCGCCCGCGCCACGTTGGAGAGTCAGCATGCCCACGAGTGTTCCGGTCACGACGACGTCCCTGTTGTCCCCCGAGTCCGAGGTCGTCGTCCGTGAGACCGCCGGCGTGGTCGCCGAGCACGCCGAGCAGATCACCGCCCGGTTCTACCCGAGCATGTTCGCCGCCCGGCCGGATCTGCTCCGCGTGTTCAACCAGGGCAACCAGGCGACCGGGGAGCAGAGCAAGGCTCTCGCTGCCTCGGTGGTCGCGTACGCCGTCCACCTCGTCGACCCGGAGGCGCCCCGGTTCGACCACGTGCTGCGACGCATCGCCTACAAGCACATCTCGCTCGGGATCCGCCCCGAGCAGTACACCATCGTCGGCCGGCACCTCTTGGGAGCGGTCGTCGACGTGCTCGGCGACGCGGTGACCCCGGAGGTCGCCCGAGCATGGGACGAGGTCTACTGGCTGTTCGCCACCCAGCTCGTCGCCGAGGAGGCCCGCCTCTACCAGCAGTCCGGAGTCGACCCGACCCAGCCGCTGCGTCCCTATCGGGTCGTCCGCCGCATCGAGGAGACCCACGACGTCGTCTCCCTCGTCCTCGAGCCGGACGACGGCCAGCCGCTCCCGCGGATCGTCCCCGGTCAGTACGTCTCGGTCTTCGTCGACCTGCCCGACGGGGAGCGGCAGCCCCGGCAGTACACCGTCTCCTCCACCGCGACCGGGACCCGGCTGCAGATCACGGTGAGCCGGGTGACCGGTGTCGGCGGAGCGCCGGACGGCCGGGTCTCCTCCTACCTCAACGACCACGCCCAGGTCGGCGACGTGTTCGACGTCAGCGCCCCCGCCGGGGACTTCGTCCTCGACGACGCCGACGGTCCGCTGCTGCTCGCCAGCGCGGGCGCCGGCATCACCACCGTGCTGCCGATCGTCGAGCACATCGGCCGGACCCAGCCCCAGCGCCCCGTCATCGTCGCCCACGCGGACCGGACGTCGGCCGACCATGCCCTGCGGGACACCGTCCTGCACGTCGGCGGCCAGATCGACGACTTCACGACGTACGCGTGGTACGAGAGCGTGGCCCCCGCCGACCGCGGGGCACGGGAGGGCTACATGGACCTCTCCGAGGTCCCGCTCCCGCCGGACGTCCAGGTGTTCACCTGCGGCCCGCTCCCGTTCATGCGGCACGTCCGCGCCACCCTGCTCGGCCGGGGTGTGCCGGCCGACCGGATCCGCTACGAGGTATTCGGGCCCGACCTGTGGGGGAGCGCGCCGCCGGAGTAGGGCTCTCCGGATCCAGGCGGGGATGAACGCCGCCGGGTGTTCTCCCGACCCGCTCATCGACAGGGCGGACGTTCGACACCACGGAGCCCGGACGGCCGCCAGGACGAGCCGGGTCCGCACGGACCTGGCCGACGTGCCGGCGGAGAACGCTCAGCACCCCCGGGGCAGGACCGGCGCGGTCCAGCGCCGTCGCCGGATGGACGCCAGACGGTGGCCCTCGGGGGGCGTCGCGTGCGTGAGAGGGCAGTCCGCCCGGGCTCCGAGGCTCAGTGCGACTTGCTGGCGCGGCGTAGGGCGCGGCCCTGCTCTTCGTCCTGGGCGCGCTTCTCCTCGTCCTTCTCGATCTTGCTGGTGTCCCGGGCCGGCAGCTGCAGCTCGCGTTCGGCTTCGATGCCTCCCTCGAGCTCTCGGGTGCGCTCGAGCTCGGCGTCGACCTCGGCACCGAAGAGCAGGGCCAGGTTGGTGAGCCACAGCCACAGCAGGAAGATCACGACGCCGGCCATCGAGCCGTACGTCTTGCCGTAGCTTGCGAACTGGGTGACATAGAGACCGAACGCCAGCGACGCGAGCACCCACACGACGATCGCGATGGCCGCTCCAACGCTGATGAACCGGAACTTGGGTTGCTGCACGTTCGGGGTCGAGTAGTACAGCAGCGCCACGATGAGGATGACGAGGGCGACGATGACCGGCCACTTGGCCACGCTCCACACGGCGAGTGTCGTTGACCCCAGCCCGACGGCGTCCCCCACGGCCTGGGCCACGGGGCCGGACAGCACGAGCATCAGGGCGACGAGGACCACGAGCAGCAACATCGCCGCCGTGATCGCGATCATGACCGGGCGCAGCTTCCAGAAGGGTCGGCCCTCGCCGATCTCGTACACCCTGTTCATCGCCCTGCCGAACGCGCTGACGTAGCCGGAGGCCGACCACAGGGCCGTCGCCAGCCCCAGGACCAGTGCCAGCCCGGCACCTGAGGACGTGGCCAGTGACTCGATGACGGGCTTGAGGGTGTCAGCGCCGCTCTGCCCGATCACGCCGTCGAGCACCGGCATCACGGCGTCGATCGTCTTCTGGCTCTGCCCGAGGACCCCGAGCAGGGAGAGGACGGCGATGAGCGCGGGGAAGAGCGAGAGCACGGAGTAGTAGGTCAGGGCCGCGGCCAGGTCGGTGCACTCGTCCTCGCTGAACTCGCGGTAGGCCTTGCGAGCGGTGTACTTCCACCCCCGGGCACTGACCTCGGCCGGGGTGTCAGGCTTGTCCGGCTGGTCCTCCTCGGGGTCCAGGTGTTCGGAGCGTGTCTGCGAGGTCACCGACGCTGCCTCATCCGGTACAGGGCGAGCGCGGCGACGGCGACGAGCACGGGGGCGGCGGCTGCCGCGATCTGTGCCGGGTCTCCCGACTGCAGACGCTGCTTCGAGCGGTCCACCTCGGCGGAGACGCGCTGCTTCGTCTCCTCGGCCTTGTGCTGCGCGCGTGCCTTGACGTTGACGCGGTCGACGAGCTCGTCGACGGTCTCGCCGAGGTCCTCGCGGTGCCGGGCGATGTCGGCCTCGACCTCCCCGGGCTCGGTCGAGGCGGCCTTCGTCGGCTGGTCACTGGGTGTCATGATGCGCGTGCTCCTTCGCTTCGCTGATGTCCCGCTTGACGCTGCTCACGGTTCGTTCGGGAGACGCCGGCGACGCCTCCTGGACCTGCTGCTTGCCCAGCAGCGCGACGAGGCCCGCGACCGCCAACAGGGCGCCACCGACGACCAGGGCGGCGGCCCAGCCGGGCAGCACCACGGCGAGCCCGAGGACACCGGCCGCGACGAGGGCCGCGAGACCGTAGAAGGCCAACAGGCCCCCGGCTCCGAACATGCCCAGCCCGGTGACGGCGTGCTTGGCCTTCGCGGAGTACTCCGCCTGGGCCAGGCGCATCTCGTCGCGGATGAGGACCCTCGTCTGGTCGCTCAGCCTCGCGATCAGCTCACCGGTCGAGGCCGTGGAGGGAGATGGAGTGCCGGTCTGTGCGTGGGTGCTGGACGTGGAGCGCCCGGTGCTCCCGGCCTGGGTCACGCCGTGGCTCCCGGCGCGTCCACAGCTCCGAGCTCTCGATCCGGCGCGCTGGCGCCGTCCGTGGCGGATGCCGTGCCGGGGTTCCCGGCGGGGGTTTCGGCCCGCCCGCTGGGAGCAGAGCCATCGGCCCGTCCGCCGAGCTGGGACGGCAGCCGGTCCTTGGCAGCCTCCTGCACCTTCGCCGCCTGGTCCTTGGCAACCTCCTGCGCCCGCGCCGCCTGCGTCTGCACGGCCTCGCTCTGCCACAGGGACGTCGCTCGGGCCCGGATCTCGCGGTACCGGTCGCGACCGGCGCGGGCTCCCAGGACGTAGCCCACGCCCAAGGCGGCGGCCATCGTGATCTTGCTCATCGTCTGCTCCTCAGAGGTCGGACGCCCGCGGCGTCTGCGCGGTCACCACAACCATAACCCGAGTGCTTACACAGTAAACGTGCGATGACCTGCGACTCTTGTCCGCCGAGCGCTCGACCCGCCGGCCTGCCCCTGCTGATGTGCCGGGCTCCGGCACGTCGCAGGGCCGAGGTGGGCCCGGGCTCAGCGGAAGAGCTCGCGCTCGAGACGGTCCAGAAGTGCCTCGAGCGCCTGCTCGAACTCCGTGTGGGTGTGGTCGTCGGCGAGCATCTGCGCGGTGCGGTCGAGGGTGGGGTAGTCCGAGACCTCGCCCGCGCCCGGCGCGGAGACGCCGGCGCCGCCCTCGTCGAGCGGCTCGCGCATCACCCCCGTCGACGCTCCCCGCACGGAGGCCTCGAGGAGGAGGTGGCCCAGCAGGAAGCTCGTGAAGACTCGGTAGGTGTGCACCGCCTGCCGGTCGGTGAAACCCCGATCGACCAAGGCGGCCAGGAACTCGTCGACGACCCGCAGGCTGCGCAGCGGCGGCCGCAGCCACGGCGCTGCGGAGGGCCGCGTCGCCACGAGAGGAAAGATGCTGGGGTGCTCGGTCGCGATCTGCCGCACAGCGTGGGCCAGCCACTGCAGGAGTCCCTGCCAGCCCTCGGTGGGACCGAGCCGCCCATCCGGGGTGACCTGGATCTGGCCGACGAGAGCGTCGACGATCCCCTCGAGCAGGTCCTCCCGGCCGTTGACGTAGCGGTACAACGCCATCGCCTCGACGCCCAGACGACCACCGAGAGAACGCATGGTGAGCGCGGCCAGACCTTCCTCGTCGATCATCGCGATCGCCTCACCGACGATGAGCTGGCGGCTCAACGGCCGACGGGGAGAGGCGAGGTCCCCCGGGGAGGGCTGGGGGTCGTCAGTCATGTCGTCCTTCCGGGTCCGTCGGTGGCGCCGGCCCGGGTAGGCCAAGGATGCGAGCTCGCGGCGACGGAGCCCGGTCCCCGACAGCTGAGGCGCCCCCTGGGGTTTACAGTGTATTCGAGCGCGGTCCATGTTGCACACGAGACGCGGTTCTCTCAAGCGGACGGTCACGAAGCCGGCCGGCTAGCCACCCCGCTCCGTGCTGAGTGGGGCCCACGAGGAGACCCACGCATGGACGATGCCCTCCCCCGCACTGGGCATCATCGCCCGCGATGGTGGCATTCCGCCGACTGTCGTCGCGATCGGCATCATCGTCGTGAGAACCGCCGCCGTGCCGGACGGCCCGATCCGACGGCGACGAGCAGCGCCTGACCGGAGTGCGCCTGCACCGCACGGTCGACCGGGGACGGCTGGCCACCCAGCCACGCCCGACGGCCCCACCGACGACGGAGCCGTGACGCGTCGCCGACGGAACACCGACACGCAGCACCACCAAGGCGGCCCACCGATGGAGATCGACAAGCAGCGGATCCTCGAGATGCTCAAGAGCCGAGGGGAGGACACCACGGCCCACCAGGCCGACGCCGAACTGCCCGAGCAGGTCGACACCGACGAGCACTCCGACCTGCTCAGCCGGCTCGGAATCGACCCTACCGACCTGCTGGGCGGGGGAGACCTCGGCGGTTTGGGCGACAAGATCGGGCTCTGACCCTCCGCTGGCGGCACCCCGGCGAACTCCGTGGGGGTGCCGCCCTCCCCACCGGCCGTCGACCGCCGGCGTCACCCCCCGGGGCCTGCTGCTGCCCGCGGAGCCGTCCGAGCGTCGCCCGACCTCTGCACGGTCGCACCGGGTCGTGATGACGGGGACGGCCATGGTCGGTAGCGTGGAGAGAGGATGCGGAGGTGACCGCCCGTGCTGGACCCGGCCGGGATCGTCCTGGGCGGGCTCGAACGTTTCATGACCGAAGGACGAGGACCATGTCCATGACCTCGCTCGAGACACCCCGCGGTCCACTCCCGGCATACCTCGCCACCCCCGCGGGCGACCCGCCATGGCCCGGGGTCGTGGTCATCCACGACGCGCTGGGCATGACCAGCGACCTGCGGCGGCAGTGCGACTGGCTGGCGGACAGCGGTTTTCTCGCGATTGCGCCCGACCTGCTCCACTGGGGCGCCCGCCTTCGCTGCGTCGTCGCGGCGATGCGCGACGTCACCCGCCGCGACGGGAGGAGCTTCCGGGAGATCGACGCGTGCCGCGCGTGGTTGACGGACCACCGGGACTGCACCGGACACGTGGGCGTCATCGGCTTCTGCCTCGGCGGTGGGTTCGCGGTGCTGCTCGCCGCGAGCGGGAGGTACGACGCCGCCAGCGTCAACTATGGGAGCGTGCCGAAGGACGCCGAGCAGCTCATGGTCCGCGCCTGCCCGGTGATCGGCAGCTACGGGTCCCTGGACCGCACCCTGCGCACCGACCCCGCACGACTCGAGCACGCCCTCACGGCCAACGGCATCCACCACGAGGTGACGACCTACGAGGACGCCGGCCACTCCTTCCTCAACGACCACCCGCGCAGCGAGACCCCGAGCTGGGCCGTGGTCGCGGGAAGGCTCGCCGGCATGGAGTTCAACGCCCCGTCCGCCGAGCAGGCGAAGCGCCGCATCGTGACGTTCCTGCGAAGGCACTTGCTCGACCACGACCACGCGGACGGGACCCACCCCTGACCACCAGCCGACCTGGGAGCCCCACACCGCCGCTGGCGCGCGCGGACCCCCGATGGCGGTTCGACCCGGCCCTGCTGGAGCTCGCGGAGATCGCCCGGCGCCGCGCTCCGGCGCTACCGCGCTGCCGGCGCCTGCACGCCGCGCCGGGGACCGGCGAGTGCACGCGCAGCCGCGTTCGCCGGCGAGTCGACCGGGGCGCGGGGGGGACTGGCTCCGGGCCCTCGTCCGCGAGCGTGCCGTGCTCGGCGTGCAGCGCCGCGTTGACCTCGGCTGCGCGGAACCGGCGGTGGCCGCCGAGGGTCCGGATCGCCGACAGCTTGCCGGCCTTCGCCCACCGCGTCACCGTCTTCGGGTCGACCCGGAACAGCCGAGCGACCTCGGCCGGGGTGAGGAGGACCTCACCGTTCTCGTCAGCGGCACTCATCGGTCTGCTCCTCATGGTCGAGGGGGTCCGGCCCGGGACGCCTGCGGCCCGGGTCGACGTCGGACCCGGTCGCCGCGCCGCGGCGGCTCCGGGGGGTAGGTCTGCCGGGCGGACTCCCGGTCCCGGCTGCAGGCGCACGCGCCTGCCACCGGGACCCGGTCCGTCGTCCACCGTCGAAACCACGAGCGCTCCTCTGCTGAGGTCGAGCCTCCCGGCGCGCGGCCCGTTCTGTCACCGCTCTACCAAGAAACTGTCAGGAGATTACAAGATCTTGCCGCGGACGGCGCGTGTTTCCGCCCGTGTCGTCCGCCCAGTGCCTTCGGCGGCGCCAGGGCCACCCCGTCCCCAGCCGGGCGCAGAGCCGGCTCACGGACCGTCGGGGCCGCCGTCTGTGCCGCGACGGCGCCACCTGGGACGACGCGGGTCCCGTGCCGGTGGTCCGTCCCACGTCACGCTATTCGTGCTGAAATATCCGGTAAGTGCCGGATGTAGCGCCCGGGCCTCTCTGTCACGTTCGACACCGCAGCAGCAGGCTGCAGCCACCGGATGCGGATGCCGCCCACGGGGACGACCGACGCCGGGGGTCCCGGTCCAGCAAGGGAGCAGGTCGTCATGTCACGTCGTCAGTTCGGGGCTGTCGCCGCCGTCGGCATGGTGGGAGCGCTGTCGCTCGTCACCGCGTCGACGGCCACGGCCACCCAACCAGCATCATCGGCGCAGAGCCTGCAGCTCGTCGCCGACTTCAACAACGACGGGTACGCCGACCTCGTGGTCGGCGTCCCCGGCGAGAACCTGCCGGGCGCGAACAACGCCGGCGCGGTCAACGTCATCTATGGCTCCGCCGCCGGGCTCAGGTCCGCGGGCAACCAGCTGTGGACCCAGAACAGCCCCGGCATCGCCGGGGTCGCCGAGGCCGGGGACCAGTTCGGCTACAGCGTCGCCGCCGAGGACTTCAACGGGGACGGGTACACCGACCTCGCGGTCGGGGTGCCGTTCGAGGACCTCGCCCATCGCGACGATGGTGCGGTCAACGTCATCTACGGCTCGCCCACCGGCCTCCGGGCCGCGGGCAACCAGCTGTGGACCCAGAACAGCCCCGGCATCGCCGGGGTCGCCGAGGCCGGGGACCGCTTCGGCTACAGCCTCGCGGCGGCGAACCTCGGCCACGGCCTGCGCAGCCCCGCCGACCTTGCCATCGGGGTGCCCTACGAGGACCAGGCGGGCACCAACGACGGCGCGGTCAACGTCATCTACGGCTCGACGTCCGGGCTGACCCGGGTCGGCAACCAGGTCTGGTGGCAGAACAGCCCCGGCATCGCCGGGGTCGCCGAGAGCGGGGACCTCTTCGGCTACAGCCTCGCCGCGGCGAACCTCGGCCGGAACGGCTACGCCGACCTCGCCGTCGGGGTGCCCTACGAGGACCAGGCGGGCACCAACGACGGCGCGGTCAACGTCATCTACGGCTCGTTCTCCGGGCTGACCCGGGTCGGCAACCAGGTCTGGTGGCAGAACAGCCCCGGCATCGCCGGGGTCGCCGAGAGCGGGGACCTCTTCGGCTACAGCCTCGCCGCGGCGAACCTCGGCCGGAACGGCTACGCCGACCTCGCCGTCGGGGTGCCCTACGAGGACCAGGCGGGCACCAACGACGGCGCGGTCAACGTCATCTACGGCTCGTTCTCCGGGCTGACCCGGGTCGGCAACCAGGTCTGGTGGCAGAACAGCCCCGGCATCGCCGGGGTCGCCGAGAGCGGGGACCTCTTCGGCTACAGCCTCGCCGCGGCGAACCTCGGCCGGAACGGCTACGCCGACCTCGCCGTCGGGGTGCCCTACGAGGACCAGGCGGGCACCAACGACGGCGCGGTCAACGTCATCTACGGCTCGTTCTCCGGGCTGACCCGGGTCGGCAACCAGGTCTGGTGGCAGAACAGCCCCGGCATCGCCGGGGTCGCCGAGACCGGGGACTACTTCGGTCTGTCCCTCGCGGCCGCCAACTTCGGCAAGGGCCGCTACGCCGACCTTGCCGTCGGGGTCCCCTACGAGGACCAGGCGGGCACCAACGACGGCGCGGTCAACGTCATCTACGGCTCGTTCTCCGGGCTGACCCGGGTCGGCAACCAGGTCTGGTGGCAGAACAGCCCCGGCATCGCCGGGGTCGCCCAGCAGGGCGACATGTTCGGCCGGGCGGTCGGCGCCCGCCACCCGTGAGAGGAGGCCGAGCTCGCCCCTCCCCGAGCAGGAGCCGACGCGGCCGGCGGGTACCCCCGCCGGCCGCGTCGACCGCCAGCTGGACGGCGTCGGCTCCCCCCACCGCCCCCCTCGGCGACCTGCCGGGGACGGTCCAAGGCGCACAGGTCGCCCTTGCGCCCATACCGTGGAGGGATGGCGCCCCGGGACGGCCTCGACCGGCACGCACGCCCCCGTGCCCGCGAGGTCGACGACGTTGCGGCACTCTTCCGGCCGCCACCGCGCGGCAGCTGCCTCCTCGTTGACGGCGACCCCGGCATCGGCAAGTCGTGGCTCCTCGACGAGGCCGCGGCCGTGGCCGCCGCCAGCGGGTGGGCCGTCACCCGTGCCCGCGCCGAACGCGACCTCCAGGACGTCCCGCTCGCCGCCCTTCCCGACGGGCTGCGGCCCGGTGCCGTCACCCGCGGCGACCGCGCCGCACTCACCCTCGTCCTCGACCGGCTCGAGGCGCTCACGGTGCGGGAGCCGGTCCTGCTCGCCGTCGACGACGCCCAGTGGCTGGACCCGCTCAGCTGTCGGCTGCTCTCCGCGCTCGGGTCCCGGACCGGCGCCTGGCCGCTCGTGCTCGCCGTCGCCCACCGGCGCTGGCCCCTCCCGCCGACGGTGATGGACGCCCTCGCGGACCTCACCCGCTGCGGCCCGCGCCGGCTGCAGCTCGGGCCACTCACGCCCGCCGAGACCCGCGCCCTCGCCGAGAGCGCCGCCGGGGGGCCGCTGCCGGCGCACGTCGCCGCGCTGCTGCCGAAGACCGGCGGGAACCCGTTCTACGTCATCGAGAGCGTCCGTGCCGGCCAGTGCACGCCGCCGTCACCGCCCGGCACGGACGCGCCAGACCCCTTGGACGAGCTGCGCCGGGCCGCGCTGCGCCGCGTCGCCGAGTGCGGCACCGGCGTCGAGGACGTCCTGCGCCCGGCGGCGGTCCTCGGAGCCGACTTCCACGTCCCGGACCTCGAGCTCCTCTGCGGCGTCCCCGCCGCCGTCCTCGCCGGGCCGCTCCACGCGGCCACCCGCGCCGGTGTCCTCACCGACGACCGGGCGCGCGCCACCCTCCGGTTCACCCACGACCTGGTCCGGGAGGCGGTCCTGGCCGACACCCCCGAAGCCGTCCGACGGGCGTTGCACCGCGACGCCGCTCTCGCCCTCGGCCGGGCGGGGCGGCCGCCCGCCCGGGTCGCCGACCAGTGGACCGAGGCCGTCGCCGCCGGCTCCGGCGACGTCGACGACGCCACCCGCTGGCTGCGCAGGGCCGCGGCCGGTTGCCCGAGCCCGGTGACCGCGCTCGCGATGCTCGACCGCGCGCTCGGGCTCCTCGCCGAGCGCGACCCCCGCCGTCGGGACATCCAGCGGGAGCGGCTGCCGGCGCTCGCCGCCTGTGGACGCCACCGGGCGGTCCTCGACGAGTCCGCCGCCCTCCTCATCGCCGGGGAGGATCCCGAGGTGCGAGGCTGGCACGGGCTCGCGCTCATGGGCACCGGGCAGGTCGCCGACGCGCTCGCCGACCTCGACGCCCTCGCCGAGACCCCGTCCAACGTCCACGACCCCCGCGTCGTCCCGTTCGCCGCGCTCGGCGCGACGCTCGCGCTCTGGTTCGGCGACGAGCCCCGCGCCGTCGCCGCCTGCGAACGGCTCGAACGATCCGACCTCGACGACGGCACCCGCAGCACGCTGCTCGCGACCCGCGCGCTCGCTGCCACGGCCCGCGGCGAGCTCCCCGAGGCCCTTGCCCTCGCCCGCCGTGGCGTCGCGCTCGCCGATGCCCGGCAGCTGCCCCGGGCGGTCGTCATCGACCCCTACATGACGCTCGGCAACGTCATGATCCACCTCGACGACTTCGCCGAGGCTGAACGCTGCTTCCGGCTCATCGCCCGCTTCAGCCTCAAGGCCGGGACCGACCCGCCGCCGGGCTACCACTGGGGCCTGGTCGGGGTGCACTACCTCACCGGTCGGCTCGATGACGCCGTCACCGAAGCCAGCGCCGGCCTCGAGCAGGCCCGCGAGACCGGCGAGAGCTGGGGAACCTCGGTCGGTGTCTCGATCCGCGCCCGCTGCCTGCTCCACCACGGCCGGCTCGAAGACGTCACCGAGCTTCCCGCACCCGGTGACCACGCCCACGGCTACGCCGACGACTGGATGACGTGGGTGCGGGCCCTGCTGCACGAGGCCCACGGCGAGGACGCGGACGCCGCCCGGGCCGCCACCCGCGCCTGGCAGGCCCAGCCGGGACTGCGCTACCTGTACGGGTGGCGGATGATGGCCGCCGACCTCGTCCGGCTCACCCGTCACCTGGACCCCGGCACCGCCACCGACGTCTCCCACGCGGCGGCGGTAGGTGCCGACCGTGCCGGACCGGACGCCGCGAGCGCGCACGCGACCGCCGACTGGTGCCGCGGAATCCTCCAGTCCGACCCCGGGCTGCTCGAGACCGCCGCCGCGACGCTCGCCCGCGAAGGGTGGCGCGGTCAGGCCGCCCGCGCCGGCGAGGACCACGCGTCCGCCCTCCTCGGGCACGGACGCCGCGCCGAGGCCGTCACGGCCTACCGCACCGCCCTCGGGGGTTGGGAGGCGATCGGTGCCAGCCACGACCGCCGGCGCGTCGCCGCCGAGCTCCGCCGCCTCGGGGTCGCGACCCGGCCACGGGCACCACGGGCGGCAGGACGCACCGGCTGGGCGGCGCTCACCCCCTCGGAGCGGGACGTGTGCGCCCTCGTCACCGAGGGCCTGACGAATCGGGAGATGGGCGAGCGGCTGCTCATCTCCCGCCGCACCGTGGAGACCCACCTGCAGCACGCCTACCGGAAGATGGACGTCTCCAACCGCGCCCACCTCGCCTCCCTCGTAGCCGAGCACCTCAGGGCAGAGGACCGCTGACCGCCGGCCCCGCGGGGACGAACGTCCTCACCGTCCGGGGCGACGCAGAGCGGGCCGGTCGACGGCAGCTCGATCGCAGACCGCGCCGGCCCGCCCGTCCGGTGAGCACGGTCCTTGGGCACGGTGCACGGCCTCTCCCGTGGCACCTCACGGCACCACAGATCAGATGTCACCCATTCGGGGGGCGCTCCCTCCCGGAGCGCCCCCACGAACAGCTTCAACGCGAGCAGCCACGTCCAAGGACCCCGCTGGAGCGCCGAGGCAGGCAATCCGTCGGCCGGAGACCGCTCAGACCAGCTCGCCGCGCCTTCGGGCCAGGTAGGCGCGCTCGGCGGTGTTCTGGCTGAGGGCGATCGCGGCGTCGTACGCCTCCTTCGCCTCGGCGCTTCGGCAGAGTCGGCGGAGCAGGTCGGCTCGGGTGGCGTGCCAGGCGTGGTAGCCGGTGAGCGGCAGGGGGTCGACCAGAGCCAGGGCCACCTTCGGGCCGTCCAGCTCCGCGACCGCGACCGCACGGTTGAGTGCCACGATCGGCGACGGGTCGAGCCGCGTGAGCTGGTCGTAGAGCGCCACGACCTGTGACCAGTCCGTGTCCGGCGAGGTGCGGGCATCGGTGTGGACGGCGTTGATCGCGGCGAGTGTCTGATAGCGGCCGGGTCGGTTGACCGCGAGGCACTCGCGGACGAGGTCGTGGCCCTCGGCGACCAGCGCGCGGTCCCAGCCTGCGCGGTCCTGCTCGTCGAGCGGGACAAGCTGCCCACTCCGCACTCGGGTCTCACGCCGGGCGTCGGTGAGCACCAGCAGCCCAAGCAGGCCGGCCACCTCCGGCTCCTCGGGAAGCAGTTGGCGGAGGATCCGCGTCAGCCGGACGGCCTCCCCCGTGAGCTCCGCGCGGACCGGGTCGACACCGCCGCTGGCGAGGTAGCCCTCGTTGAAGACGAGGAACAGCACCGCCAGCACGCCGTCGAGCCGCTCGGCGAGGTCGGCGGCCTCGGGGACCCGGTAGGGCACCCCCGCCCCCGCGATCTTCTTCTTCGCCCGGGTGATCCGCTGCGCCATCGTGGCCTCGGGCACGAGGAACGCCTGCGCGATCTCGGGCACGGCCAGGCCAGCGAGGAGCCGGAGCGTCAGCGCGATCCGTGCCTCGGGTGCGAGCGCTGGGTGGCAGCAGGTGAACAGCAGGCGCAACCGGTCGTCCTCCACCGGTCCGGTGGGCTCGTGGGGCGTGTCGTCGTGGTAGATGAGGGCCGCCTGATGCTTGGCGCCACGCTGCCTCTCGCGTCGGATCCGGTCGATCGCGCGGTGGCCTGCAGTGGTGGTGAGCCAGGCTCCCGGGTTGGGAGGTACGCCGGCGACCGGCCACTTCTCCAGCGCGGCCACGAACGCCTCGCCGGCCGCCTCCTCGGCGATGTCGATGTCACCGAAACGCCGGACAAGCGAGGCGATGACGCGGCCGTACTCCTCGCGGAACACCCGCTCGACGGCCGCCGTTCCGTCGTGCATCGATGAACCCTCGGTCGAGCCGGTTCAGGCGAGGCCGTCGAACGGGCGGACCTCGACCTTGCCCCGGCACGCCTTCGATCCCTCGGCCGCGAGCCTCAGCGCCACGTCGATGTCGGGCGCGTCGATCACCCAGAAGCCCCCGAGCACCTCCTTGGTCTCCAGGTAGGGGCCGTCGGTCATCACCGGCGTCTCGCCCAGGGCGTCAACGACGGTCGCCGTCGACGCGGGCTGAAGCCCACCCGCGAAGACCCAGTAGCCCTCGGCGCGCAGACCGTCGTTGAAGGCGTCGGTCGCGGCGAACGCCTCCTCCATCTCCTCCTTGGACCCATAGTTGCCGAACTCGTCCCTCTCGGCCGGGCCGTGCACGGCCAGCAAGTAGTGCGTCATCGCGCTCTCCTCGGTTCCCGGGCGGCCCTGATGACCGCTGCCACTCCTACCACGAACGGCGTCCCGCCGATACGACAACCTGCCACAGAAGTCGCGGGATGAGGTCGCGGTGCAGGGGGCCCGCGCCCTCCGCGAGGACGGATGTCGTCGGCCACCCGCGTGCCGCTGAGGTCCTCGCCCCGTGAAGGTCAGGCGTCGACGATGACGGGGATGACCAAGGGGCTTCGGCGGTGGCTTCGGTGGGCCCAGGCCGAGACGGCCCTGCGGACGAGGTCCTCGATCTGCTCGAGGTCCTCGATGCCGTCGCGGGTCGCCTTGGTCAGGGCCTTCTGGATGGCCGGCGTGGCCGCCGAGAAGTCCATGACCTCGGGCGGGAAGCCGTGGGCGAGGTAGTCGGGGTCCTCGGTGAGGGTGCCGGTGTCGGGGTCGACGATGCACACGACGGTCACCACGCCCTCCTCGGCCAGGGTGCGCCGCACGTGCAGGATCTCTTCCGTGGTGCCACCGACGGTCTTCGCATCGACGTAGACCAGCCCCGCGGGGACCGTGCCGGTGATCGTGGCGCGGCCGTCGACGAGGTCGATGACGCTGCCGTCCTGGGCGATGAGGACGCGCTCACGGTCGACGCCGGTGCGAATGGCGATGTCGGCGTTCGCCCGCTGGTGGCGCCACTCACCGTGGACGGGCACGACGTTGGACGGGCGGATGATGTTGAAGCAGTATGCGAGCTCGCCGGCGCTGGCGTGCCCGGAGACGTGCACCTTGGCGTTGCCCTTGTGCACGACGGTCGCACCCCACCGGGTGAGCTCGTTGATGACGCGATAGATGGCGTTCTCGTTGCCCGGGATCAGGGAGCTGGCCATGAGCACCGTGTCACCCTCGGTGATGCTCACCGGGTGGTCCCGGTTGGCCATCCGGGCCAGCGCGGCCATGGGCTCGCCCTGCGACCCGGTGGCGATGATCGTCATCTGCTCGGGTCGCAGCCGCTCCAGGGCCTTGAGGTCCTTGACGACCAGACCGTCGGGGATGGTGAGGTACCCGAGCTCGCGGGCGATGCCCATGTTGCGCACCATCGACCGCCCGACGAACGCGACCTTGCGTCCGTGTCGGTGAGCGGCGTCGAGGATCTGCTGGATGCGGTGCACGTGGCTGGCGAAGCTCGACACGATGACCCGGCCCTTGGTGGTGCGGAACACGGTGTCGATCGCGGGGGCGAGCTCCCCCTCGGAGACGGTGAAGCCGGGGACCTCGGCGTTGGTGGAGTCGACGAGGAACAGGTTGACACCCTCCTCGCCCAGGCGCGCGAAGGCGCGCAGGTCGGTGATGCGGCCGTCGAGGGGGAACTGGTCCATCTTGAAGTCACCGGTGTGGAGCACCAACCCCGCCGCGGTGCGGATGGCGACGGCCAGCCCGTCGGGGATGGAGTGGTTGACCGCGACGAACTCGCAGTCGAAGGGGCCCAGCGTGCGTCGTCCCCCCTCGGCGACCTCCACGGTCACCGGGGTGATGCGGTGCTCGACGAGCTTGGCCTCGAGCAGGGCCAGGGTGAGTCGCGAGCCGACGACGGGGATGTCCGGGCGCTCGCGCAGGAGGTAGGGGACGCCGCCGATGTGGTCCTCGTGGCCGTGGGTGAGCACGATGGCGTCCACCCGGTCCAGACGGTCCCGGATCCAGGTGAAGTCCGGGAGGATGACGTCCACACCGGGCTGGTGCTCGTCGGGAAAGAGCACACCGCAGTCGACCACGAGCAGACGCCCGGCGTGCTCGAAGACGGTCATGTTGCGCCCGACCTCGCCCAGGCCACCCAGAGGGACGACCCGCAGTCCGTTCCGCGGCAGCGCCGGCAGGGTGTCGCCGCTCCTGCGGCGCGGCCCACGGCGGCTCATCGCCCGACTCCCGCCGCGGGACGTGGACTGGACGGGGCGAGGGGGTCGTGCTGCGGGATGTTCACGGGGTTCTGTCTCCGATTCTGCGGATCTGGCGGAGGGAGCGGCTCGGTGCGACGGGTCGAGGGCCGCACCGAGCCATCCGGTCGGTGTGCGCGGCTGAGGATGCCAGCGAGGCGGTGGTGGCGTTCGTTGGTGACCTCGTGGAGGCCGATGCGCACCGATCTTGGCAGGAGTCGCCGACGCACGCCGACCCGGCCCCGGTTATGCGTCACGAACCATGAGCCCACCAATGAGACCACAGCGGGAAGGAGACCGCTGAACCGAAGGCTGCCGCAGTCCCATCGTCGGCCTCCCAGCCTGCCGAAACGACGGCAAGGTTCCGTGCCATCGACAAGGCGGGTTGGTGGAGCCGAGGCGACGATGGCCCTGGTGCCCGGCCGGTGTGCCGGGCGAGGTCTCGAGGGGTCGCGTTCCATGGCTGGCCCGCCAGGACACGACGGGGGGCCCAGCCCGTCCCGGGGACCAGTGCGCGTCCTCCGCGGCACAAGCGCCCCTTGCACCCTCGGCTGGTGGCGCGCGAACATGGGCCCGTGAGGCCTGAGGCGAGACGGCGCCGTGCCGCTCTTGCGGGGTACGTGGCCTCGCTGCGTCTCTACGACATCGACGGCTTCCCCGCCGGTGAGCATGTCGGGCTACCGTCGGCCACGGTGACCCTGGTCATCCCGGTGGACGAGCAGCTGGACCTCTCGATGCCGGCACTGACTCGGCGCCGGCTGAGCGTCTGCCTCGCGGGCCTTCATGACGGCGCAGCGACGATCCACCACAACGGCACCCAGCGTGGGATCCAGCTGGCGTTGAGCCCCCTGCACCTCGGGAAGCTCTTCGGAGTCCGCGCGAGTGAGGTCACCGGCCAAGCCGTCGAGCTGGGTGACGTGATCGGGGACCGGACGGCGGCGACGCTCGTGGACCGCGTCACCACCGAGTCGCGGTGGCCGCGCAGGCGCCGGCTGGTGGAACAGGCACTGCTCCGACAGCTCGACCGACAGGAACGTGGTGGCGACGTGCGCCCCGAGGTGGAGCGGGCCTGGGGCCAGCTGTCCGCCTCCGCAGGGACGCTGAGGGTGCACGAGGTCGCCGCGGACGTCGGCTGGTCCCCGCGACATCTCACGAAGGAGTTCACCGCGGCGGTCGGCCTGGCGCCGAAGACCGTGGCGCGCATCATGCGGTTCAGGCGCTCCACCGCCCTGGTCGCGGACGGTCACGACCTCGCCCTCATCGCAGCACGGTGCGGCTTCGCCGACCAGGCGCACATGACCCGGGAGTGGCAACGTCTCGCCGGCACGACTCCCGGGCGTTGGATGCACCAGGACGTGCTCGCAAACGTTCAAGACGGCAGCGGTCCCACGCCGCGACGATCGACGGCATGACACCACGAACTGACCACAACATCTGGGCCGGTCTCACCTACGACGACGCGATGGCCGCCCGCGCATGGCTCTCGGCCCTGGGCTTCGCCGAGGGAGTCCTCGTCATGTCCCCGGACGAGCGCACCGTGCAGCACAGCGAGATGATCTGGCCGGAGGGAGGACGCGTCATGCTCTCCAGCCGCCGCCGGAGCGACGACACGTTCGCCGTGCCTCGTGGCGCGGGCTCCGTGTACGTCGTCGTGGACGACCCCGACGCCGTCCTCGCACGTGCCAAGGAACTCGGCGCCCAGGTCATCCGCGACCTCGAGGACACCGACTACGGATCCCGTGGGTTCAGCGTGGCCGACACGGAGGGGAACCGCTGGAGCTTCGGCACCTACGCCGGGTCCGACTGAGCGCGGGCACGACCCAGCGCAGCCACGACGATGGTCGGCGGCGAAGGCGAGGGGCGGGTCCGCACCGGGCACTGCCGGATCGGCGACGAGATCCACGGCGACGTGCTGCTCGCGCTCGTCCTCGGGGTCGGCACCTCCGGGGCATCTCCGGACACCGTTGACGAGCGCTCGCCGACAGGGGCGTCGCTTCGTGGGCAGTCCAGTGCTGGAGACCGTTGGCCCTCACCGCAGGCTGTCCTCGGGCCGGCGGAGCGTCGTCCCTCACGGCCGCCCTGCCGGGACGCGCTCCTGGGTCATAGAGTCGGCGCGTGGGTGTGCTCGGGCTCGGCCACCTCGGAATCCTCGTCGAGGACCTCGAGGACGTCCATCGCCTCTGCGGCGTCCCGGGCCCGGAGGGGATCATCGTCATGCTCGCCGCGAGCCTCACCGGTCGCGGCGGCGCCGGCCAACCAGGTGATGGACCAGGAGCGACACCCGTGGGCGAGCAGCCGAGAGACCACGCGCCGGTCACCTACGACAGCTGCGCCCACATCGCGGGCCCCTTCTACCACGGCACGAAGTCCGTGCTCGAGGTCAGCACCGAGCTCGTTCCCGGCTACGGCTCCAACTTCCATGAGGGCCGCGTCTCGAACAACATCTACTTCACCGCGCTCGTCGAGACAGCCGCCTGGGGAGCCGAGCTGGCCACCGCGCTGGCCGGGAGCGGGGAGCGGGGCCACATCTACGTCGTCGAACCCCTGGGGCCGTTCGAGGACGACCCGAACGTGACCAACAAGCGGTTCCCGGGCAACCCCACGCAGTCCTACCGGACCCGTCACCCCCTGCGCATCGCCGCCGAGCTGCAGAGCTGGCACGGCCACCCCCCCGAGGTACTGAAGGGCATGCTGGACCGCCTCGCGCAGCTCCGGGAGCAGGGGCTCGACGTCATCGAGGACTAGCGCGGACATGCCGCGGCGAGGGGGCTGCTCCGCCGCAGTCGGCCCTCCTGTCCGCGTGCGTGGTCGGGCGCTCCGGCCGGGACGGCCGCTCGGTCCTGCGCCATCGGCGACGGGGGCGCCCGGCGCACGTCGGCGGCGCGCGCTTGACCGTCCGCAGACTCCCGACCCAGGTGAACCCCACGTCGGCGCGGGCACGTTCGCACCTCCCCCAGGTGGAGGACGGGGCATCGCCCGGACGGGGGTCCAACCAGGCGCTCATGCCGCTGAGCGTGCGTCCTCCCGCCATGACCAGACGTGTCCCGAGCTGCTCAGCGCCCGGAACGGCGCGTTGAGGACCACGGCGGTTCGCGGCGCGAGGGGCCTCGCTGGGCGCACTGCCGAGGACCGGGCCCTCGGTCCGCAGGAGAGGATCGCTGTGTCCGTCAGCTCCCACGGGTGGACCGTCGACGATGGTCTCGGCCGGCTGCCTCCGGGGAGATCGCCGCACCCCCCGGTAGCCCCGCGGTCCGCGCACGACGTCGACAGCGTCCCGCCCTCGCGGGGCCGCTGGGAGGCTCGGACGGGGCTCGCGGGCGCCGGGTGCGTCCAGGCCGGGACGAACGGGGCTCATGGTGCCAGGCGGTCAACGGGTCAGGATCTGCATGGCGTCACCGAGCAGGCTGGCTCCGAACACGAGGAACAGGACCGACATCACCGCGGCGTTGTTGCCGACCAACCAGTCCTTCAGCTCCGTGAGCGAGCTGGCGACGGGAGGCCCGGCGACGAGGTAGCCGATGACCGGGACGATGACCGTCGAGGCCGCGAGGAACGCGAAGACCGCCACGGTGAGCGTCGCCTCGGCCCCGGAGACGTCAGCCGTCGCGATCGTCGCTCCGGCGGCCATCGCAAGGAGGAGGTTCTTGGGGTTGACCGCCGAGAGCAGGAAGCCCATCGCCAGCGCCGGGCCGGGCCGCAGCTCATCGATCCGCTGCATCCACGCGGGAACGGAGTGCGCCTGCTCACCCGAGGGGCGCGAACGCCACTGCCGGACCCCGGCGAGGAGCAGGAGGACACCGAGGGCCAGCTTGACCCACCCGGTCGTGGAGGTCGGCTCGCCACGGTCGGAGTCGAGAACCGGCAGGAACTGGGCGACGGTGACGACCAGCGCGACTCCGACGACCCACCCGATCAGGAACACCACGCTGTTGGTGCGTGCCCTGGCGGAGAAGAGCATGAGGATGACGGCCGCGATCGGGATCGGGCTGATCGCGATACCGACTGCGTAGCCGAGCGCCGCACCGAGGGCCTGACCCAATGAGGGCCTCCCTTCCGGATCGTGGTGCGACGGGGGCGGGCACGGACCACGGGCATGGACCACGGGCGGGGAGTCGAGGCCCGCCGAGCGCCTCGGCCCGCGGGCCGTCGGGCCTCATCGTACGGCCGGGCGCACCGTTCGGGCACGGCCACCAGTTCGACCGCCGGCAAGGATGTCCTGATCGGGACCTCTGTCCCTTGCGCACGCTCTGCCCGGTGCCATATTGGTGTGGTCCCGAGTCGTTCGGGCACTCTGCCGCGGGGGTTGCCACCATGAGACGTGTTCGCCTGCTCTTCGCCCTTCTGCTCGGGCTCGCCGTCGCCGTCCCGGCCACGGCCGCCGCATCCCCGTCGCAGGCGCCTGCCAACCCGACGCTCGTCGGGATCCGCGCGGCGCAGCACCCGGGCTTCGACCGGATCGTCTACGACTTCGCCGGCGGACTGCCCACCCACGTCAACCTCAGGTACGTCAGGACCCTCACCGCCGACGGCTCTGGTCTACCCGTTCGCATCGCCGGCCGGGCGATCCTCGAGCTGTCGATGTTCCCCGCCCAGGCGCACGTGGGAGCCGGCGTCAGCACGGCCCCCGGACGGCTGGCGTTCCCGTACAAGAACATCATGACCACGGTGCGCTCCGGGGACTTCGAGGGCTACGTCACCTACGGGATCGGCTTGGCCAACCGCACGAAGTACACCGTGACCAGGCTGACCAACCCCGACCGGGTCGTTGTCGACAGCAAGACGGCGTTCACCACGACGGCGAAGCGCATGTGGCTGCTCAACCAGCCCCGGTTCATCGCGAACACGTCCCCGTTCTTCACTCCGCGCAACCGACCCGTGCGCACGAGCGCCCCCGCGACCGGAGTCATGGACAGGATCTTCGCCGGGCCCACGGAGGGCGAGAAGGCGCTCGGCCTGCGACTCGTCCGCTCGCGGGCGACCGGGTTCACCAAGCTGCGCATCTCCGACGCGGTCGCCCGGGTCCAGCTCACCGGCGGGTGCAGCAGCGGCGGCTCGACCGTGACGATCGCCGGGGAGATCATGCCGTCGCTCAGGCAGTTCCCGTCGGTGCGCTGGGTGAAGATCTACGACCCGAGCGGCCAGACCGAGCGGCCCTGGGGTCACACCGACTCGATCCCCACCTGCCTGGAGCCGTAGCCGCGGCCGGGCAAGGCGGGCCGGGTGGTCCCACTGCTGGCGACGCGGCGGTCCGTGAAGCTGGCAGAAGACCGCTCAGCCCGGTCCCCTGCTCCTCGCGCGCGACGGGTGCCGTCCGGCAGGCGCGGTGAACCCCGGACTGGGGTACAAGGGCCCTGACCGCGCTACGCGTCAGCGCCTACGCTCGCCGACGAGGAGGTCGCCCGATGTTCGCTGTCCGTATCCATGGCCGTGGCGGCCAAGGGGCTGTGACCGCCGCCGAGCTGCTGTCGGTGGCCGCGTTCCACGAGGGTCGGGACGCCCAGGCGTTCCCGACCTTTGGCTCGGAGCGCACCGGAGCTCCCGTCGTCTCCTTCTGCCGCATCGACGACCGTCCCATCCGGCTCAGAGAACCCATCGCCGATCCGGACGCGCTGATCGTGCAGGACCCGACCCTGCTTCACCAGGTCGACCTCTTCGCCGGCCTGAAGCCCGACGGCTTCCTGCTGCTCAACACCTCGCGCACGTTCGCCTCGCTCGGCCTGGTGGACCTGACTGCGAGACTCACCCCCGAGCATGCGGTGACGGTGCCTGCGACCGAGGTCGCCCGGGAGCACCTCGGCCGGCCGTTGCCCAACGCTGCCCTGCTCGGGGCGTTCGCCGCCCTCACCGGTCAGGTGTCACTGGGAGCGGTGTGCGACGCGATCCGCGCACGGTTCCCCGGTGCGGTTGGCGACGGGAACGCGGCCGCCGCACGGGCGGCACACGATCACGTCCGGGAATCCCTGGAGAGGTTGGCAGATGCGTAGCCAGATCGAGGGCTCCCAGGCAGTGGCGCGATCGGTCACCCTGTGTCGGCCCGAGGTCATCGCCGCGTATCCCATCTCGCCGCAGACCCACATCGTGGAGTCACTGGCGGACCGGGTGCGCACCGGCGAGCTCGCGCGCTGCGAGTACCTCATGGTGGAGTCCGAGTTCGGGGCCATGTCCGCCTGCATCGGGGCTTCGGCAGCGGGGGCGCGCACCTACACGGCCACCTCGAGCCAAGGGCTGCTCTTCATGGCCGAGGCGCTCTTCAACGCCTCCGGACTGGGGCTGCCCATCGTCATGACTGTGGCCAACCGCGCGATCGGCGCGCCGATCAACATCTGGAACGACCACTCCGACGCGATGTCGATGCGTGACTCCGGGTGGATCCAGCTCTACGCCGAGTCCAACCAGGAGGCCGTGGACCTGCACGTCCAGGCCTACCGACTCGCCGAGTCCCTGTCGGTGCCGGTGATGGTGTGCATGGACGGCTTCGTGCTCACCCACGCCTTCGAGCCGGTCGACCTGCCCACGCAGGAGGAGGTGGACGCGTTCCTGCCCGCGTTCGTCCCCCAGCAGGAACTCGACCCCGATGACCCGGTCACGATCGGCGCCATGGTCGGGCCCGAGGCGTTCGCCGAGGTCAAGTACCTCATGCATGCCAAGCAGATGGCTGCCCTGGACGAGATCCCTGCCATAGCGGACGACTTCTGCACGGCCTTCGGACGCGACTCGGGTGGGCTGCTGAAGTCCTACCGCCTCGAGGACGCCGAGACCGTGGTCGTCGCCCTCGGCTCCGTGCTCGGCACGATCGAGGAAGTCGTCGACGCCATGCGTGACGAGGGACACCGGATCGGCGCCCTGGGCGTCACCTGCTTCCGGCCCTGGCCCGCGGCGGAGGTGCGGGAGGCGCTCACCGGGGCCACCCGGGCAGTCGTCGTGGAGAAGGCCTTCGCGGTCGGCGCCGGCGGGATCGTCGGCCAGAACGTCCGCGATGCGACCCGGGGGCTCCCCCTGCAGGTGCATGACGTCGTGGCCGGCCTCGGCGGGCGGTCCATCACGCGGGCCTCGCTGCGGCAACTGTTCGACGACGTTCTGGCGTCGCGGCTCGACCCACGGCGCCTGCACTTCCTCGACCTCGACTTCGCCCTGGTCCAGCGCGAGCTGGAGAGATCCCGGCACTGTCGGCGCCCGGGCCCACACGCCGAACACATGCTGCGCGATGTCGGCGCCGTCGCGTCGCGCGCGTTCGAGTAGGAGGCTGACGTGGCGTTGCAGGAGATCAAGCTGTACCAGACCGGCACCTTCGTCGTCGGCAACCGGCTGCTCGACCCCGAGCAGCGGTCGGTGCAGGCGCGGATGGGCAGGTCGAACTCGCTGACCTCGGGCCACCGGGCGTGCCAGGGGTGCGGAGAGGCGCTGGGGGCGCGCTATGTGCTCGACGCGGCCATGCGCGCGACCCAGGGGAAGATGGTCGCGGTGAACTCCACCGGCTGCCTCGAGGTGTTCTCGACGCCGTACCCCGAGTCGTCCTGGCAGCTACCGTGGCTGCACTCGCTGTTCGGGAACGGCCCTGCCGTCGCCGCCGGCGTCGCGGCCGCGCTGCGGGCCAAGGACCAGGCAGACGTCCGGGTCGTCGGCCAGGCCGGCGACGGGGGCACCGTCGACATCGGTTTCGGCACCCTCTCGGGCATGTTCGAGCGCAACGACGACGTGCTCTTCGTCTGCTACGACAACGAGGGCTACATGAACACCGGGGTGCAGCGGTCCGGCGCCACCCCACCGGCCGCCCGGACCGCGAACACCAAGGCCCTGGGTCCCGAACCCGGCAACGTGTTCGGCCAGGGCAAGAACGTCCCGCTGATCGCGATGGCTCACGAGATCCCCTACGTCGCGACGGCGACCGTCGCGGAGCTGCGTGACCTGGAGTACAAGGTCGAGCGCGCGATGAGCTTCCACGGCGCCCGCTACCTGCACGTGTTCGTACCCTGCCCGCTCGGTTGGGGCGCGGCGTCGGCCGACACGATCAAGCTCGCCCGGCTCGCCAAGGAGACCGGCCTCTTCCCCGTCTTCGAGGCCGAGCACGGCGAGGTCACCGAGGTCTCGAAGATCAGGCGAGCCGTCCCCGTGGCGGAGTACCTCCGCCCCCAGAAGCGCTACGCCCACCTCTTCGGCGATCCCGGCCGACCCGACATCGTGGCGCGGCTGCAGGAGCGGGCCAACCGAAACATCGCCCGGTTCGGGCTTCTCCCGGAAGAGGACCTCTGATGGACAAGCCCTTCGCGATCACCCTCGAGATCGGCTCGAGCCGCGCGAACAAGACCGGATCCTGGCGCACCGAGCGGGCGGTCTACACCAACCGCATGCCGCCGTGCAACGACGCCTGTCCAGCCGGGGAGAATATCCAGGCGTGGCTCTACGAGGCCGAGGCGGGCGGCGTCGGGTACGAACAGGCCTGGCGGAAGATCATGGAGGACAACCCGTTCCCCGCGGTCATGGGCCGGGTGTGCTACCACCCGTGTGAGACGGCCTGCAACCGCGCGCAGCTCGACGAGGCCGTGGGGATCAACTCCGTCGAGCGGTTCGTCGGCGACGAGGCGATCCGGCACGGGTGGACGATCTCCGTGGAGGTGCCGCCGACGGGGAAGCGGGTGCTCGTCGTCGGCGCCGGACCATCCGGCCTGTCCGCGGCCTACCACCTCGCGCGCCGCGGCCACAGCGTGACCGTCCAGGAGGCGGGCCCGATGGCGGGCGGCATGATGCGCTTCGGCATCCCGCGCTATCGCCTGCCCCGGGACGTCCTCGACGCCGAGGTCCAGCGCATCCTCGACCTCGGGGTCACCCTCGAGCTGGAGTCCAAGGTGACCGACCTGGTGACGCTGCGTGGCCAGTACGACGCGATCTTCCTCGCCGTCGGCGCCCAGCTGGGCAAGCGCGCCTACATCCCGGCAGGCTCCGCCGCGCACGTGCTCGACGCCGTCAGCATGCTGCACGACCTCGAGACGGGCGAGAAGCCGCTGCTGGGCCGGCGGGTGGCGGTCTACGGCGGCGGTAACACCGCGATGGACGCGGCCCGGTCCGCGAAGCGTCTCGGGGCCTCGGAGGCGATCGTCGTCTATCGCCGTACCAAGAACCGGATGCCGGCCCATGAGTCCGAGCTGGCCGAGGCCGAGGAGGAGGGCATCCTCTTCAAGTGGCTCACCACGATCAAGCAGGTGGAGGCCGGCAAGCTGGTCGTGGAGCGGATGGAGCTCGACGAGTCCGGGTTCCCCCAGCCCACCGGTGACGTCGACGAGCTCGACGCCGACTCGCTGGTCCTGGCCCTCGGCCAGGAGACCGACCTGTCACTGCTCGACGGCGTCCCCGACCTCGTCGTGCAGGACGGGGTGGTGGCGGTCGGTCCTGACCTGATGACCGGCAGCCCCGGCATCTTCGCCGGCGGCGACATGGTGCCGTTCGAACGGTCCGCCACCGTCGCCATCGGGCACGGCAAGCGCGCCGCGCGCCACATCGACGACTGGTTGTCCGGCGCCGCCCCCGAAGCCACCACCCGACCGGCCCTCGCGACGTTCCAGACCCTGAACACCTGGTACTACGCCGACGCCCCCCGCGCGCACCGTCCCGTACTGGAGCGCGCCCGACGCGAGTCGACCTTCGAGGAGGTGGTGCTCGGACACGACGAGTCCACCGCCCTCATGGAGGCCCGCCGGTGCATGTCGTGCGGCAACTGCTTCAGCTGCGACAACTGCTACGGCGTCTGCCCCGACAACGCGGTGATCAAGCTCGGCGAGCCTGGCGAGAAGTACCTCATCGACCTCGACTACTGCAAGGGCTGTGGCCTGTGCGTCGCCGAGTGTCCCTCCGGAGCCATCCAGATGTTCCCCGAGGAGATCTGAGCCCTGATCCACCGATGGTGGTCGTGAGTCGCTGGCTCGGGTCGGGGCGGGCGTCTGTGGCTGCGTGGGCGTGAGGGGTCCGCCGGTCCGTCCGGCTCTTCCACTTCGGTCCTCGGGTCGCGCGGTTCGTCGGCTGGGTGGTCAGGTGCTCAGCTGCTCGGGAGCGGACCGGTGGCGGCGGCCCACAGCGCCTGCCAGGGGGTGGCCCACGGCCACCGGGAGGGCAGGTGGAGGCCCAGGCGCCGGCCGGTGGTGGCGGTCCTGGCCGGGATGGTGATGACTTGGCGGCGCAGGGTGGCCCAGCGGGCCGTGGCCCTTCCTGCGGCGACGGCGCAGGCACGGGCGATGGTGAACGCGATGGCCGCGCAGGCGACCCAGGCCGCGTTGGCGGCGTACCGCCCGCAGGGCAGGTGGGCCAGGGGTCCGTCCTTGAGCTCGGCGATGACCTGTTCGATGATGGCGTGCCCGCGGTGGGCCAGGTCGGCCTGGACGGTGTCGAGGTCGCTGTTGGTGATGAACGCGTGGTGACGCCAGGTCGCGAACAGCTCGCCCTGCACGGAGTCGTCGGAGGCCAGCGGCTGCAGGCGCCCAACCCGGCGCACGACGAGCCGGCAGGGCACGTGCTCGTGCTTGCGGCGTCCGGTGAACGTCACGCCCGGACCTGGAAGATCCGCCTGACGTCGCCTACCGCTGCCACAGCTGGGAGAGGACGACCTGGCGCGGCACGACGCCGACGCTCGGTACGATCGTCTACCGAGGCAAGCACTTCTACGCCAGGGTGTACCAGCCGCGGAAATCGCTGAGGTGTGGAGGGTGACGTGCGCCTGTTCCGCCAAGCGTCCCGACGCCGTTCGGGACAGCCCCGCGAGGAGGTCCGGCTCGTGTACACCTGCGCGACCCCGGTAGCCCCGGAGCCGCTCGTCGCCGTCGTTCGGACCCACGACGAGGCCAGCGCCCTGGAGTTCGAGGTTCGCGAGCGGTTCCCGGGCGCCAAGGTGACGTGGGAGACCTTCGAGGTCACCGGCAAGCCCGGGGACGCCGTGCACATCGTGAGCCTGGGAGGTCTCGGGAAGTCCGTGGCCGGCACCGAGGGCGCTGGGCAAGCGTGGAGGGACGACCCCATGGGGGTCGCCGTTTTCGCCGAGCGCGACGACGCCGACCACCACGCGGCTGCCCTAGCGACTGCCGAGCGCTCAAGCAACTACCGCGTGCGCTCCCTCCCGATCGGCTGGCGCGCCTCCGGGTGGCCCTTCGCAACCGGTTCCTAGCCCGAACCGGACACGCGACGGTCACCGACACATCTGGTCCGGGAGAGCATCTGTCCGTCCGACAGCCGACGCACCGCCCCGGCACAACATTCGGGACGACGGAGACGTAGAACCCGTCGGCGACCGCAGCGGCCGTCGCCCGGCGGACTCCTGGGCCCCCAGCACGGCGTCGACCCAAGAGGGCTGGGGCACCCGCTCACCTCAACCAGGGCGAACTGGCCGGGACAGCCGTTGCCGCGAAGCACCCCTGGCCCGCGGTCAAGCAGTTGGCAGGACCGCGAACCCACTACCGAAGGGGAACAGTCAGGACGCGCAAGGAGAAGATCAAGACGATCTGGGGCGCGGTCCTCCTCGTCCCCGGGCTGGGTCTCTCGCTGCTGTCCACGGTCTGGCTCGAGGAGAGCCTCGGCGCCGAACCGGACGGCGGCAGCGGTCTCCTGGAGTTGCTGCTCGCCCTCGTGCCGGCTGCGGTCGGGCTCTGGCTCCTCGGGACGGTGGCACTCTCCCGGCTTCGTCGCCGAGCCGTGCAGCGGGCCGGGGACCACTGACCGCCGGGACAAGCTCAGGGCCGGCTCCCACCGCCCGGCGCGATGCCGCGCGCCCCTGGCCGCCGAGGGACCGGCGGGCAGAGAAGGCCGGCGAACGCCTGCTCGTCTCGCGGCGCGCCGACGCAAGCTGCCCCGCGCCCGGCCCGGCATATTGCGCGGGCCGAGCGCATACGTACTTTCCCGGATGTTGCACCCCCGGGGGTTCCCTACCGTCCATCCAGTACGGGGTGGCCCGGGCACACGAAGAGAACACAACTGAGAGAACGCTCGCCCAAGGGGAGACTCTGATGCGACGACTTTCGGTGCTGGCCCTGCTGCTTCTGCTGATGTGGGTGGGGGCCGGACCGGCCACGGCCGCCGAGTCCTGTCACCAGATCAACGCAAAGGGCACCGGTCACGGTGCCCCCGCGCGACAGGGCGAGGACCCTAGCCTGATCCGCACCGTCGCCCGCATCAGCGGCGGGGGCCTGCTGCAGGGGACGACGGAGGCCGCCTTCCTGCCCACCAGATCCACGCCCACCGGGATCACGTTCGAAGGCCCCGTCACGTTCACCACGAACCGGGCCACGCTCACCGTCGACCTCGAGGGCACGTTCGACCTGACCACCGGCGAGTTCGAGGCGTCGGGAGAAGTGAGCGATGCCACGGGCAAGCTCGCCGGTGCGAGCGGCGAGCTCACGCTCGCGGGGGTGCAGGACCTGTCCGACCCCGAGGGACACTTCACCGAGACGGTGACCGGCGAGATCTGCGTCGACCTCGGTGGCAACGGCAAGGGATAGCCCCGTGCGCCGGACAGCGGCTCTCCCACAGCCCCGTTCACGGCTGTCCGGTCCGACTGGAGGTCCGCGGGACCGAGCAGGAGCAGTTCGACCGCCTGTTCGGCCACGTCCTGGGGCACCAGGCCACCGAGATCGCGGCGATCGGGGGCTGTGCTCCCCTTGTGCCCTGTACAAGGTCTGCGCCCCGGACGTGGTCAGCTGTGCCGCGACGGGTCGTGGAGCGCGGTCGACATGCTCGCCGGTGTGTGGCCGCTGCTCGGGGAGTTCGTCGACGCCGAGGTCGCGCGCGTCGTCCGCTCGCTGGCCGACGACCCGGCGCCGCTGACGACCGCGCTCTGGCGGTACCCGACGACCCTGGCGCACGCCGACCTGCGCGTGGCCAACCTCGGCGTCGTGGCGAGCTCGACGGATCAGGCTCCCCGCGTCGTTCTCCTGGACTGGGCCCGCGCGGCGTCGGCGCCGCCCGCGGTCGACCTCGCCTGGCGACCTCGAGGGACAACATCCCGTGGTCCCGAGCCGAGGTGATCGAGGTCTACCGCGAGCACCTGGCCCGTGCGCTCGGTGACCGGTTCGACCGGGCCTGGTGGGAGCCCCAGCTGCGCCTGGCGCTGCTGGGCAGCGCCGTCCAGTTCCTCGGGTTCGAGTCGTGGTTCGCCCAGACCTACGAGGAAGAGGCCGCGCGGCGTGCCGACCGCGACGACCTCGCGGGGTGATGGAGCGACCAGGTCCGCGCCGCGCTCCCCCTCCTCCCTGACCTCCACCGACAGCCGTGGACACGGCGACCCGGGAGACGTCCGAGGTCGCGCCACACCTCCAGGACCACCCGGACGCCCACGGGAACACTCGCCGTGTGGGACCCCACTGCCCGCCGGCCCCCTTCACCCTCGAGGTGACCCTCACCCACATCCCAGTCGGTTCTGTCGTCTACCAGAACAACGACAGGAGGGGCGGCGGGCACGCTCTGTACGAGCGGGCCCCTGCGTGGAGGGTCTCTGGCCTGCGACGACGCGGCCGTCGGCGTGGCAGCACAGGCAGCGAGGACAGCCGGGCAAGCGGTTTGTGGGGCACCGAAGTCAAGATGGGCAGCCGATCCCATGGGCCCCTGCCGCAGCATCCCCGAATGGCCCCTGACCTGAGACGACGCGCCATCCTGTGAGCCCCTGCGCTTGCCGCCGGCCCAGAGACGACAGCGGTGGAGCCAGCGACGACTGTCCGGGACACGTGGCGTACTGGGGGTCCACGCCGCCCCGGGCACGCGGGCCGGCCACCCCCACAGGAAGGCAGGGTTCACGCCTCGTGAACACCGTCATCGACACCCCCACCACCCGACTGGTCCCGGTCCCGACCGCCACCCCGCCACGTGGGCGCCCTGCCGCGACATCGTCTACACCCTCAACACAGCCGCCGCCATCGTCGGCGCCTACCGATCCGGCACGTGCTCAGCCCCCCCTATGCACCGCATCGTTGCCGCCGACGTCGTCCTCGACGCCGACTTGACCAGCGACGGCCTCGGCCACGCATTGGAGGCCTCAGCGGCCAGCGCGGCTTCCTCGAGCACGAGCTCGCCCACGGCTCGTGCCTCGAGCACACCACCGCCTCCGGAAGCGTGCTCGCGCCCGCGCTGACTCCCGGCGACTACGAGCGCTAACGGCCGGCGGCGTCGCCGCCCTCCGCGCGGGCCGCGACCTGGGCGTACGTCGGGACCATCCCGAGCTCGGCGAGCGTTCCCTGCGGGCTCGGTCCACACGTCGTCGTACAACCTCGACAACCCAGGCCACTCCCCCATCCCCTCTTTGGGAGATCGCTCGCCCTGACGAGACGGCTGTCACTCCACGCACTCGACTCCTGGGTCGAACGGTGTCCCGCCCGGGTCGTTGTCCGAGGGAGACGACGTCAGGAGGAGCCATGCCTGAGACCACCGACCGGATCATGTACTCGGTTCCCGAAGCCATGGTGCTGCTGAGCGTCAGCCGCACAGTCATCTACGAGCAGATCCGGTCCGGTCGCCTGCGCACCGTAAAGCTGGGGAGGCGGAGGTACGTCACCGCCTCCGCCATCGCCGGCTACGTCGAGCTCCTCGAGAGCGAGGCTGTGAGGCATGGCGAGCCGGCGTAGCCGAGGGGACGGAGGCCTCCACTATTCGGAATCGCGCAAGAGATGGATCGCCACCGCGGACGTGGGTTACGGCCCCAATGGCAAACGACGTGTCAAGCGCGCGAGCGGCAAGAGCAAGACGGAGGCCAAGGAACGCCTCAAGGAGATCATCCGGGACCTCGACGAGGGAGTGAGCGTCCAAGGGCACGGTTTCACCGTGGACGACGCCCTGAGCGACTGGCTGGTCCACGGACTCAGCGGCCGCGACCCGAAGACCATCGCGACGAGCAGGATCTTGGTGGAGCGGCACACCAGCCCCGGACTGGGCTCGCGCCGCCTGAGAGACCTGACCGCAGACGACGTGGACCGGTGGCTGGCCGCGACGGCGGCGAACGTCAGCCGGTCGACCCTGAGCAAGATGCTGTCGACCCTGACCCGCGCGATCGACCGGCAGATGGCTCGCGAGCGGGTCAAGCGGAACGTCGCCAGGCTCTGCGAGCTTCCCGCGCCCGGCCGGGCCGCCCGTCGAAGTCCCTCACCCTGGACCAGGCCCGGGCCCTGCTGTCCGCCGCGGAGACGGGCGACATGTATGGCTACGTCAGCCTGTCCATTCTCACCGGCGCCCGCACGGAGGAGCTCAGGGCGCTCAGGTGGTCCGACGTCGACCTGACCGGCGACCCCGAGGCCCAGCCTCCGGTGCCCCCGACCGTTCAGCTGTGGAGGTCCGTCCGCTCCGGCGGCGACACCAAGACCCGGCTCTCCCGCAGGACCCTGCGGCTGCCCGAGCGGTGCGTGGAGGCCCTCGTGCGTCACCGGGACTCCCAGGCTCGAGAGAAGGTTGGGGCCGGCGCCTCGTGGGTGGATCTCCAGCTCGTCTTCTGCACCCGCTACGGCACGCCGTTGGACGCGGCCAACGTCCGCCGCGCCTTTCGCGCCGTCGCGAAGGAGGCAGGCCTGGACCCCACCGAGTGGACCCCGCGCGAGCTCCGTCACACCTTCGCCTCGCTGCTGTCCGACGCGGGGGTCCCGGTCGAGGAGATCGCGCGGTTGGTCGGTCACCGCGGGACCGTCGTGACCGAGGCGGTCTACCGCAAGCAGCTCCGGCCCGTCATCACCCAGGGCGCGGAGACGATGGACCGGCTGTTCGCTCACGAGGACAGCGACCACGAGAAGGGTCAGGCTCCCGATGCGGGTCCGTAGTCACTCAGTTAGTCACTCACCCCCAGTCCGGACCCAGTTCCACAGGGGGCGCGAAACGGCCCCTGACCCGCGTCTCCGCAGGTCAGGGGGCGTTCTCGTGTGGTGGGCGATACTGGGTTTGAACCAGTGACCTCTTCCGTGTCAAGGAAGCGCGCTACCACTGCGCCAATCGCCCGTCGGGGGATCGTGTCCCCGAGAGGTGGAGACGGGATTCGAACCCGTGTAAACGGCTTTGCAGGCCGCTGCCTCGCCTCTCGGCCACTCCACCGTGAAGGTGGCTCTCCTCCGAGCGGATGACCGGGTTCGAACCGGCGACCTCAACCTTGGCAAGGTTGCGCTCTACCAACTGAGCTACATCCGCGCCGCTAGCGGGGTGCGCCCCCGCTGTGCGTGCGCAGCGACAGTAGCCGATCACCATCGCCATCTCCAAACTGGGCCCGCTCCCCCTCCTCCTCGGCTCCCTCGGGGAACGGCGTGAGTGGTCGCCGGTCGTGGTGGGCCACCGACTTCGGCTGCCCACGGGTCTCCTCGCCCTCCCCGAGACCCTCCCTGTCAACGTCCTCGAGCGGGGTGCGCACGGCCGCCTCGAGCAACTCGCGGCGACGTCTCGCACGGGCACTCGCGGCGACCTTCGCGCCCGCCCGGCTCGCCGTCCTCGCGCCGTTGCGTGCCCCGCTCCGGGCGCCCGGGACGACGTCCCGGCCGCGGTCCTCACCGCGCGCCGGGACCCCACCGTCGGCCTCGGCCTGCTCGGCGGGGTGCTCCTCGGCCGCGAGCGTGGCCAGCGCCCGGCGCACCCGGAGCGCCCGGACCTCGGGGCTCGGCCAGAGGATCCGGATGGCCGCGTTGAGCGCGGCGCCGATGAGGACGGCGATGGCGATGAAGTAGAGCCAGATGAGCAGGACGATCGGCGCGCTCAGCGGCCCGTAGATCGACGAGCCGCCGAGCGACGCGGAGATCGTCCCGCGGACCCCGTACGACGCGAGCGCCCACAGCACGAGCGTGAGGAGCGCCCCGGGGGCGTCCCGGATCCACGGCGACCGGTGCGGCGTCGCGATGTGGAACATCGTCGTCAGGCTCGCGACGACGAGGACGGTGACCACCGGCCAGTAGAGGATGACGACGAAGCCGAGCCGGGCCGGCAGCATCTGCCCGAGGATCGTCGGGCCGATGAGCACGAGCGGGATGATGACGACCCCGACGACGAGGCTGACGAGGTAGAGCGAGAGGCTGAGGACGCGGGTCCGGACGATCCCCCGCACCCCCGACTGCCCGTACATGATCGAGATCGTGTCGACGAAGACGTTGAGCGCCCGCGACCCCGACCACACGGAGAAGAGGAACCCGACGGAGATGAGGTCGAACCGTCCGCTCCGGAAGACGTCGGAGACGGTCGGCAGGAGGAGGTCCTGGATGATCGACGGCGTGAGGAACCGGCCCGCGTAGGAGACGATCTCCTGGGTGACCCGGTCGACGGTCCCCGTCCCGAGCCAGTTCCCGACGTACCCGACCCCGCCGAAGAGCCCGAGGACGAGCGGCGGGAGCGAGAGCAGGGCGAAGAAGCCCGCCTCGGACGCGAGACCGGTCACCCGGTACCGCAGGCAGACGCGGACCGTCTCGACGATGAGACGCGCGACCGGCAGCGCCCCGGGGAACCGGGAGAGCTGCCGCACGGCCTGCGCCTTGACGTTCACGACACCACCGTAGCCGGGTGCGCCGGACCGTCCCCCCGGGGACACCTGCGTGTTTACGCTGGCGGCATGCCGACGCACGAGGTCACCAACCAGGTCCCGCCGCTGCCCGAGCACGACGTCCTCGCCGCCGACCCCGCCCTCCTCGACGCCCTCGCCCGGTGGGGCGACCCCACCCGGACCAAAGATCTCCACGACCTCGGCCGTCGCGCCGGCTCCGCCGCGGTCGGCGACCTCGCCGACCGCGCGGAGCGCCACGCGCCCCTCCTGCGCACGCACGACCGGACCGGGGCGCGAGTCGACGAGGTCGAGTTCGACCCCGCCTGGCACGC
This sequence comes from uncultured Actinomycetota bacterium, assembly GCA_963783735.1. GTDB lineage: Bacteria > Actinomycetota > Actinomycetes > Actinomycetales > Dermatophilaceae > CAWDAQ01. The sequence goes on from CAWAOO010000007.1 coordinate 531,883, forward strand.
CCTGCTCTCCACCGCCGTCGGGCACGGCCTCACCGCCGAGCCGTGGACCCGCCCGCCCGGGAGCGGCGCGCACGTGCACCGGGCAGCCGGGTTCCTCGTCTGGTCCCAGGCCGAGGCCGGCCACCTCTGCCCGGTGTCCATGACGTACGCCGCCGCGCCCGCCCTCGCCGCCGACCCCGGCCTCTGCGCCGGCTGGCTCCCCAAGCTCGCCTCCCGGACGTACGACCCCGTGCTCGCCCCCGTCGCCGGCAAGGCCGGCGCCCTCACCGGGATGGGGATGACGGAGAAGCAGGGCGGCTCCGACGTCCGCGCGAACACGACCCGGGCCTGGGCCGACCCCTCCGGACCGTTCGGGGAGGGCTCGTACCGCCTCACCGGTCACAAGTGGTTCTGCTCCGCCCCGATGAGCGACGCCTTCCTCGTCCTCGCCCAGACCCCGACCGGCGTGACGTGCTTCCTCCTCCCCCGGGTTCTCCCGGACGGAACCCGCAACGCGTTCGCGCTCCAGCGACTCAAGGACAAGCTCGGGAACCGCTCGAACGCCTCCTCCGAGGTCGAGCTCGAGGGAACGTGGGCGGTCCGCGTCGGCGACGAGGGCCGCGGGGTCCGGACGATCATCGAGATGGTCTCGGCCACCCGGCTCGACTGTGTCCTCGGCTCGGCGGCGACCATGCGCGCCGCCCTCGTCCGGGCCGTCCACCACGCCCGCCACCGGCGCGCCTTCGGGGCCCTCCTCGCCGACCAGCCCCTCATGCGCAACGTCCTCGCCGACCTCGCCCTCGAGTCCGAGGCGGCCACCCTGCTCGGGATGCGGCTCGCCCACGCCGTCGACTCCGGCGACCGCGCCCTCGCCCGGCTCGGGGTCGCCATCGGGAAGTACTGGGTGTGCAAGCGGACCTCCCCGATGGTCGCCGAGGCGCTGGAGTGCCTCGGCGGGAACGGTTACGTCGAGGAGAACGGCCTCGCCCGGCTCTACCGGGAGGCCCCGCTCAACTCGATCTGGGAGGGCTCGGGCAACGTCAACGCCCTCGACGTCCTCCGGGCGCTCGACCGGGAGCCCGAGAGCGTCGAGGCCCTCCTCGCCGAGCTCGCCCTCGCCGACGGTGCGGACGCCCGCCTCGACGCCGCAGTCCGGGACGTCACCGCGGCCGTCCGCACCGCAGCGGCGACCCCCGTGCCCACCGGCGCCCGGCGGCTCGTCGAGCGGCTCGCGACGACCCTCCAGGCCTCGCTGCTCGTCCGCCACGCCCCCGCCGATGTCGCGGACGCCTTCGTCGGGAGCCGGCTCGCCGGGGACCACGGGGCGACGTTCGGCACCCTCGGCGAGGACGCCGTCGGGGCCGCGGCCCCGGCCCTCCTCGCGCGGGCGACCGTCGCGGGCTGACGCTCCCCTGCCCGGGCCGGCCCTCGTCGGTCAGGACTGCGCGAGCCGCTCCTTCTCCTCCTCGACGTCGAAGTCCGCGGACGGCCACTGCGGGTCCATGTCCTCGAGGTGCTCCTGGAGGAGGTTCATCACGGCCAGCCGGGCGTACCACTTGCGGTCGGCGGGGACGACGTGCCACGGCGCCGCGTCGGTCGAGCATCGCCGCAGGACGTCCTCGTAGGCCTCCTGGTACGGGTGCCAGTACGCCCGGTCGTCGAGGTCGCCAGGGTCGTACTTCCAGTGCTTGTCGGCTCGGTCGAGCCGCTTGGCGAGCCGGTCGGCCTGCTCCTCCCGGGAGATGTGGAGCATGACCTTGACGACGGTCGTCCCGCGGTTGACGAGCCCGGACTCGAACTGGTTGATCTGGTGGAAGCGACGCGCCCACACCTGACGGGGGACGAGCTCGCGGACCCGGGCGACGAGGACGTCCTCGTAGTGGGAGCGGTCGAACACCCCGATCGTCCCGGGCCGGGGGAGCTGCTTGCGGATCCGCCAGAGGAAGGGGTGCTCGAGCTCCTCCGCGGTCGGCGCCCCGAACGCGGTCGTCTCGACGCCCTGGGGGTCGACGGCGCTGACGACGTGCCGCATGATCCCGCCCTTGCCCGAGGTGTCCATGCCCTGGACGATGAGCAGGACCGACCGCCCGCCCCCGGACCGCCCCTCGGCCCAGAGCCGCTCCTGGAGGTCGCTGAGCCGCTCCCCGACGTGGCCGATGAGGGCCTTGCCCGCGGCCTTGTCACCAGGGAACGCCGGGGTCGCCCGCGGGTCGATCTCGGCGAGGTCGACCTCCCCGTCGACCCGCAGCGCCCGGCCGAAGCTCCGGCCGGCGACGAGGACGTCGGCCGCGGCCTCACGGGCCTCGACCGCCTTCGACCTGACCGCCTCGGTGTCCCCGACGTCGTCGAGGAGCGCCTCGAGGTCGTCCCGGGAGACCGTCGCCCGGGTCGCGCCGGTGGCGGCGAGCCGCTTCTTCGCGTCTTTGGCCTTGGCCTTTGCCTTCTTCGCGCTCTTGCCCATGGGGGGATCCTCGCAGCAGACCGCCCGCGGAGGCGAGGGCGAGCGCGGTGGCACACTGCGGTCATGCGCCAGCTCCTCCCAGACGGGCCCGGGACGTCCCTCACCGACGACGACCTCGCTGCCCTGTACACCTACCCCGAGGCGGACTGGCTCCGGGTCAACTTCGTGAGCACCCTCGACGGTGCCGCGACGGGCGCGGACGGGCGCACGGGATCGATCAACACCCCCGCGGACAACCGGGTCTTCGCCCTCCAGCGGTCCCTCTGCGACGCCGTCCTCGTCGGGGCCCGGACCGCGGAGGCCGAGGGGTACGAGCAGGTCGAGCCCGGCGCCGACGGCACGGCGCCGGTCCTCCTCGTCGCGAGCCGGTCGGGTCACGTCCCCCCGCGGGTCGTCGGACTCCAGCCCGGGCGCGGTGGCGCCGTCCTCGTCACCTGCGAGCGCGCGGGGGCCGAGGCGATCGCCCTGGCCCGGGACGCCCTCGGCGCGGACGCCGTGTGGGTCCTCGGCGACGACGAGATCGACCTCGCCGGCCTGCGCGCCCGGCTCACGGCCGAGGGACGCGGCCGGGTCCTCTGCGAGGGCGGTCCGTCCCTCCACGCCGCCGCGCTCGCTGCCGGCGCCGTCGACGAGCTCGCGCTGACGTGGGCGCCGAGCCTCGTCGCCGGCGCCCACCCGAGGATCGCGCACGGCGGCGAGTCCCTCGACGTCGCGGTGGTCCCGCGGGTGCTCGTCGAGGAGGACGGCACCCTCCTCGGGCTCTGGCGGCTCGACCGGTAGCCGGCCGGGCCGCCGGTTCGCCCGGGTCGCTCGTCGCCTCGTGGGTCAGCGGCGGACGAACTCGCGGACGACCCGCTCCCACCGTTCGGGGTCGGCGTTCCACTCCTTGCAGTGCCGCGCCCCCGTCCACTCCTCGAACCGGACGAGGTCGGGGCGGGCCGTCGCGAGCGCGGCGGACGGGCCGCAGGGAACGAACTCGTCGTCCCGGGAGTGGATGAGGAGGATCCGGTGGCGCAGCTCGTCGGAGCGGCGCACCCAGTTCGTCTTCGCGACGTCGACGGCCTCGTGGACGCCGACGAGGCGCCGCGCCCACCGCCGTCCCATGAGGGTCCGGCCGAGGCGGCCGACGGTGCTCGGGACGTGGTGGAGGCGCGCGTGGTGGGCGAGGACGTCGTTCCAGTCGATGACCGGCCCGTCGAGGACGACCTTGCTGACGAAGGTGCTCGTCCACGACCGGTCGAGGAGCTGGAGGGCGATCGCACCGCCCATCGACCACCCGACGAGGACGACCTCGGTCGCCCCGTGCTCGACGGCGTAGAGGACGGCCTGCTCGATGTCGTGCCACTCCGACAGGCCGAGGTTGTAGCGCCCGTCCGGGCCCGGCGGGGCGACCTCGTCGTTGCGGTAGGTGGGGATGAGGACGGTGAGCCCCGCCTCCCGCAGCGGTGTGACCCCCCGGACACACTCCTCGCGCCGGGCGCCCCGCCCGTGCACGAGAACCGCCCACCTCGTCGTCTCCCGCTCGGCGGGGACGACCCACGCCGGGGCCGGCCCGACGTCCGTGCCGATCATGACGTCCTCGGTCGGCACGCCGAGCACGACGTCCGGGGGCTGGGCCCAGTAGTACGAGTTCCAGCGTGCCGGACCCGGCCGGAGCTGGCCGAAGTCGAGCCCGATGAGCTCGCGACGGACCCGGCCGTGCTTCTCGTCGACCTCGAGGACCTCGCCGACCCGCAGATGGCCCGCGCCCCCGTCCAGCCAGAGGCCGTACCGCCCCGGGGCGAGCGTCTCGGGAGTGAGCCCGAGGGTGACGCTGTCGGTGTGGATGACGTGGAGGTAGCAGTCGTCCGGACGGCGCGGGTCGGGGGTGAGGACGCGCCGGGCGAAGTACAGGGCACCCGTCATCGACGCGGCCCCGACCCCCGTCGCCACCGAGCCCGCGGCCGCCGCACCGATGAGACCTGCCCGCCGCAGGCGTGGGTGAGATGACATGGGCACATCGTCGCAGGTTCGGCCCCGGGGCGACTCCCGCTCGGGAGGAGGCGGTGCGGAGGGGGTGTGCCGTGTTCCCGCGTCGCGAGTCGGCCCCTGGGGACCGCTCGGGCCTCCCCCACCCCGCACAATGGGGGCGTGCGCCAGCCCATCGACCTGCCCGTCTCCCCCATGCTCGCCAAGGCCGCCCCCGCGGTCCCCGACCCGGACACGGTCGCCGGCGGGCTCGCCTACGAGCCGAAGTGGGACGGCTTCCGGTGCGTCGTCCTCCGCGACGGCGACGAGGTCGAGCTCGCGAGCCGGGGCCGCAAGCCGCTCACCCGGTACTTCCCCGAGGTCGTCGAGGCGGTCCTCGCCCACCTCCCCGAACGCTGCGTCGTCGACACCGAGGTCGTCGTCCGCGCGGGCGACCCCGGCGCCGAGCGGCTCGACTGGGAGGCCCTCGCCCAGCGGATCCACCCCGCCGACTCCCGCGTGCGCAGGCTCGCCGCCGAGACCCCGGCCGAGCTCGTCTGCTTCGACCTGCTCGCCCTCGGCGACGAGTCCCTCCTCGACACCCCGTTCGGGCAGCGCCGCGCCCGCCTCGAGGACGCCCTGGCCGGCCTCGCCGACGACGCCCCGGTCCACCTCACCCGGACGACCCGCGACCCCGACACGGCCCGGGACTGGTTCGAGCGCTTCGAGGGCGCCGGACTCGACGGCGTCCTCGCCAAGCCCCTCGCCCAGCCGTACGCCCCCGGCAAGCGCACCCTCGTCAAGGTCAAGCACTCGCGCACCGCCGAGGCGGTCCTCGTCGGCTACCGGGTCCACAAGTCCGGCCGTGGCGTCGGCTCCCTCCTCCTCGGCCTCCACGACCACGACGGCCGTCTGTTCAACGTCGGCGGGATCTCGGCCTTCACCGACGCCCGGCGGCTCCACCTGGTCGACGAGCTCGAGCCCTACGTCGTCCACGACGAGGAGGGGCGGACGGTCACCGGCGAGACCGACCGCTCCCGCTTCTCGGCGAACAAGGACGTCAGCTTCGTCCGGCTGCGTCCGGAGCGGGTCGTCGAGGTGAAGTTCGACCAGATGGAGGGCCACCGGTTCCGGCACGCCGTCGGCTTCCTCCGGTGGCGCCCCGACCGCGACCCCGAGTCCTGCACGATCGACCAGGTCGAACGCGCGACCGCGTACGACCTCTCCGACGTCCTCCGCGGCGGCCGCGCCGGCGGGTGACGCGACGAGGCCCGACCGGGCGACCGGCTCCTCAGCCGGGCTCGCGGCGGGCCCGGCTCGGCTGGACCCGGGGCGGCTCGCCCGGCATCTTCGGGTAGTCCGGGGGAAAGGGCATCTCCCCGAGCCCGCGCTCCTCGACGTCGGCCCTCCAGAGAGCCGTCGCCGCCCCGAGGTCGCCGACGTGCCCGTCGATCCCGGCCCACGCGTCGCCCCGGTCGGCGAGCACCCCGGGGACGGTCCGCACCGTGAAGTCGCCCGGGACGACGTCCCCGAGCTCCTCCCACGGCACCGGCATCGACACCGGCGCACCGGGCAGCGGTCGCGGGCTGTACGCCGAGGCGATCGTCCGGTCCCGGCAGGCCTGGTTGAAGTCGACGAAGACCCTCTCCCCGCGCTCCTCCTTCCACCACGCCGTCGTCACGAGGTCGGGCAGCCGGCGCTCGAGCTCCCGGGCGATCCCGATGACCCCGTGCCGGACGTCGAGGAACTCTCGGTCCGGCGCGACCCGGGCGAAGACGTGGACCCCGCGGTTGCCCGACGTCTTCGCCCACCCGACGAGGCCGAGCTCGGTGAGCAGCTCCCGGAGCGCCTGCGCGGCCTCGACGGCGTCACGGAACCCCCGGCCCGGCTGCGGGTCGAGGTCGATCCGCAGCTCGTCCGGGTCGTCGGGGTCCCCGGCCCGGACCGGCCACGGGTGGAAGGTCACCGTGTTCATCTGGACCGCCCACACCGCGGTCGCAACCTCGTCGACGACGAGCTGGGTGTGCTGCCGCCCGGACGGGTAGGTGAGCATGACCGTCCGCGCCCACCCGGGGACCCCCCTCGGCGGGTTCTTCGAGTAGAACGCCTCCCCCTCGATCCCCTCGGGGAACCGCTGCAGCGTCACCGGCCGGCCCCCGAGCGCCCCGAGCAGCGGCTCGCCGACGGCGACGACGTACTCGGCGAGCTCGCGCTTCGTGACTCCGTCCCCCGGCCACATGACCCGGTCAGGGCTTGAGACGCGGACCGCCCGCTCGGTGCCGTCCGGCGCGGTCACCGACAGCGTCGTCGCGGAGGCAGCCATGACGGCAGCCTACGGGCGCGGGCGTCACCACTCCCCCGGTTCTCGCGGGCGGGGTCCTGCGGAACTTTCCGGAGGGCTGCGCTGTTGTCCCCGACATGAAGCCGACCGACCGCACCTACCCCGTGACATTGACCGACGCAGAGTGGCGCGGACGCCTGTCCCCCGCCGAGTACCAGGTGCTCCGCGAGGCGGGCACCGAGCGTCCCTTCGTCGGGGAGTACACGGACACGACGACCGAGGGCGTCTACAGCTGCCGCGCCTGCGGCGTCGAGCTGTTCACGTCGAACACGAAGTTCGCGAGCCACTGCGGCTGGCCGTCGTTCTACTCCCCGCTCGCCGAGAACCGGGTCGAGTACATCGTGGACCGGTCGATGGGGATGACCCGCACCGAGGTCCGCTGCGCGAGCTGCGGGAGCCACCTCGGTCACCTCTTCGAGGGCGAGGGCTACGACACGCCCACCGACCAGCGGTACTGCATCAACAGCATCTCGATGGAGCTCCGGCCGACCGACTGACGGTCAGGCCGGACCGCCCCGGCCGCCGAGGTGCCGGGCGAGGAGCGGCGCGACGAGGAGCATCGCGAACACCCGGATGACCTGGACGGCGAGGACATACGTCGGGTCCGAGCCGCTGTCCGCGGCGAGCGCGAGCACGGCGAAGAGCCCGCCGGGAGTGGTCGCGAGGTAGGCGGTGAGCGGGTCGACCCCCGTCGCGGCCGCGAGCAGGAGCCCGAGCCCCGCGCACGCGGCGATGAGGAACGCGATGAGCGCGAGGGTGAGCGGGAGGAGTCGGGCGATGCTCCGCAGGCTCGCCCGGGTGAAGCGCAGCCCGACCGCGACGCCGACGAGGGCGTACCCGAGGGCCTGGACCGGCGCCGGCACCGTGACCGCGCCGAGGAGACCGCTCGCCCCGAGCGCGACCGCGACGACCATCGGCCCGAGGAGGGCCGCCGCCGGGGCCCGGACGACCCGGGCGACGAGCAGCCCCCCGGCGACCGCGAGAGCGACGTAGGCGAGGTCGGCCGGCCAGCGGGTCGCCGTCGAGGCGAGCTGGCCCCGGCCCGTGGGCGGGTGGAAGACGACGGTCGCGAGAAGCGGCATGACGAGGACGACGACGACCACCCGGAGGTACTGGACGACGGTGACGACCCGGTCGTCGGCGCCGAGGTCCCTGGCGACGGCGACGACCCCGGACGCCCCGCCGGCGATGAGGGCGAACAGCCCCGTCGTCGTGGAGACGTCGCTCAGGAGGGCCATGAGCCGTCCGGCGAGGAGGCTCACGGCGATCGTCCCCACGGTGACGAGGACGACGGACGGCCAGTCGGTCGCGAGCCGGGCGAGGGTCGAGACCTCGACGAGGGCGCCGACGGTCACCCCGATGAGCGCCTGGCCGAGTCGGAACCCCGGGAGCGGGAGGGCGACGGGCGAGGCGCCGAGGAGCGCCTGGCCCATGCCGGCGGCGAGCGCCCCGAAGAGGACCGGCGACGGCGACCCGAGGAGCGCGAGAGCGCCGCTGACGAGGACGCACACCCCCGCGACGGCGAGCCACGAGCGCACGGTCGCGGACCGGTCGACGTCCCGGCGTCCGGACGTCGACCGGCCACCGAGGGTCATCGCAGGCGCTGGACGAGGTCGCGCACCCCGACGCGGGGACCGGTGTAGAACGGGACCTCCTCGCGGACGTGCATCCGGGCGCGGGAGGCACGCAGCTCGCGCATGAGGTCGACGATCCGATGGAGGTCGTCGGCCTCGAACGCGAGGATCCACTCGTAGTCCCCGAGGGCGAACGACGAGATCGTGTTCGCCCGGACGTCGGGGTAGTTGCGCGCCAGCTGCCCGTGCTCGCGGAGCATGTCCCGCCGCTCGTCGTCCTCGAGGAGGTACCACTCGTAGGAGCGGACGAACGGGTAGACGCAGAGGTAGCCCCGCGGCTCCTCGTCGGCCATGAAGGCGGGGATGTGGCTCTTGTTGAACTCAGCCGGGCGGTGGAGCGCGGCCTGGGACCACACCGGCTCGAGGTGCGTCCCGAGCTCGGTCCGGAGCAGCCGGTGGTAGGCCTCCTGGAGCTGCTCGATGCTCTCGGCGTGCCACCACACCATGACGTCGGCGTCGGCCCGCAGCCCGGCCACGTCGTAGAGGCCGCGCACGACGACGCCGGCGGCCTCGAGGTCGGCGAGGAGCCCCTCGACCTCGTCGGCCATCCGGTCGCGGTCGTCCCCGAGCGGGGACGTCGCCGCGAACACCGACCACATGGCGTACCGGATCGTGTCGTTGATCTCGCGGATGCGGGTGGGGCTCGGCTTCCCGGACTGCCTCGTGCTCGTGTCGCTCATGGCCTCATTCTTCCCCGCCGGGTCCCCGCTCCCTCAGGTGGGTGACGACCTCCCGGGCGGCGGCACGGGCCGTCCCGACGACGGCGGGCACGCCGACGCCGTCGTACGCCGCGCCGGCGACGGCCACCCCGGGAAGACCGGCGAGGGCCGCCCGGACCCGGGCGACCCGGTCGAGGTGGCCCACCGCGTACTGGGGCAGCGCCCCGCCCCAGCGCTGGACGTGGGCGTCGAGGAGGGTCGGCAGGGACACCCCGAGCGCCTGCCCGACCTCGTGGGCGGCGACCCGGACGAGCTCCTCGTCGGGCCGCTGCAGCTCGGCCTCCTCCCCCGCCCGTCCGACCGACGCCCGGAGGTAGGCGACGCCGGGGGTCGCCTCGGCGATCGCGGGCCACTTCGCCGAGCTGAACGTGCTCGCCTTGATCGTCCGGTGGTCGACGGGCGGGACGAGGAACCCCGACCCGGTGAGCGTGGCGGTGACCTCCGCGGGCAGGGCGAGGGTGACGATCGCCATCGACGCGTACTCGATGCCGCCGAGAGCGGCCGCCGCGTCCGGGCTGTGCGGGGCGAGGAGGCGCCCAGCGGGCCGGGCCGGGACGGCGAGGACGAGCGCGTCGGCCCGGAGCCGCTCCGGGTCCCGGGTCGAACCGGCCGTGACGGACCACCCGCCGTCGACCCGGTCGAGCCCCCGGACGACGGCACCGGTGCGGACCTCGACCCCCCGGCCGACGAGGTCGGCGGCGAGGACGTCGGGCAGTCGCCCCACCCCGCCGCGCAGTCCCGCGAAGACCGGCTCGCCGGCACGCGCGGCGGCCCGGCGGGAGGCGTCGCGGGCCGCCCCGAGCAGACTCTCCCCGGCGGTCGCCACGGGCCAGACCTGGGGGAGGGTCGCGCGCAGCGAGAGCCGGCGGGCGTGTCCGGCGTACACCCCGCCCAGGAGAGGCTCGACGAGGCGGTCGACGACGCCGCCGCCGACGCGGGCGGCGACGTACTCGCCGACCGAGACGTCGCCGTCGAGGGCACCGCCGGGCCACGGCTCCTCGGCGACCGCCCGGGCGACCTCGGCAGCGGTGAGCAGACCGCGGGCCCCCTCCGGGTCGGACGGGATGCCCATGAGCGTGCCGCCCGGGAGCGGGTGGAGCCGTCCCCGGGACCAGATGCTCGCGCTCGCCGTCGCCGGGTGGACGACGTCGTCGGCGAGGCCGAGCTCGGCGACGAGGTCGAGCCCCTCCGGGCGCCGCGCGAGCAGCGACTCGGCGCCGACGTCGACGAGGTGGCCGCCGACCTCCTCGCGGCGAAGCTTGCCCCCGACCCGGTCCCCCCCCTCGAGGAGGCTCACCCGCACTCCGGGCAGGGCGCGCGCGACGTCACGGGCGGCGACGAGCCCGGCGATGCCGCCCCCGACGACGACGACGTGCGGCGTCATCGGTCAGCGCGCCGAGATCTCGTGGACGAGCTCGACGACCCGGGTGAGGACGTCGGGGTCGGTCGCGGGGAGCACCCCGTGCCCGAGGTTGAACACGTGGCCGGGCGCGGCCCGACCCTCCTCGACGATCTCGCGGACCCGGGCCTCCAGTGGCTCCCACGGTGCGAGGAGGAGCGCCGGGTCGAGGTTGCCCTGGACGGCGTACCGGCCCCCGAGCCGGGCGAGGGCGTCGGTGAGCGAGACCCGGTAGTCGACCCCGACGACCTCGGCGCCGGCGGCGCCCATCTGCGCGAGCAGCTCGCCGGTCCCGACCCCGAAGTGGATCCGGGGGACGTCGAGGTCGGCGACCGCGGCGAGCGCCGCGGACGAGTGCGGCCGGACGAACCGCTCGTAGTCCGCCCGGGGCAGGGCGCCGACCCACGAGTCGAAGAGCTGGACCGCGCTCGCGCCGGCCTCGGCCTGGACCCGGAGGAACGCCCCGGAGATCTGGGCGAGCCGGGCACAGAGGTCGTTCCACAGCTCGGGGTCGCCGTGCATCATCGCCTTCGTCCGCTCGTGGTTGCGGCTCGGGCCGCCCTCGACGAGGTAGGAGGCGAGCGTGAACGGCGCTCCGGCGAACCCGATGAGCGGCGTCGACCCGAGCTCCGCGGTGAGGATCCGGACCGACTCGGTGATGTCCGGGACGTGCTCCGGCGTGAGCTCGGGGAGCCGGTCGAGGTCGGCCCGGGTCCGAACCGGCTTCGCGACGACGGGTCCGGTGCCGGGGACGATGTCGAGGTCGATCCCGACCGCGGCAAGCGGGACGACGATGTCGGAGAAGAAGATCGCGGCGTCGACGCCGTGGCGCCGGACCGGCTGGAGGGTGATCTCGGCGACGAGGTCCGGTCGGCGGCACGCGTCGAGCATGGCGACGCCCTCGCGGACCGCCCGGTACTCGGGCAGGGAGCGGCCGGCCTGGCGCATGAACCACACCGGGGTGTGCGGGACCGGCCGCTGCCGGGCGGCGCGGACGAGCGGGCTGTCGGCGGGGGACTCGGTCGTCGTCACGACACCGATCCTCGCACGCGCCCGGGGCTGCCCCGGCGCGTGCCGTGGGCCCCGGCCGGGGCGCGCGGGTCAGCTCGCGATGAGTGCCACCCCGACGAGGGCGGCGACCACCCCCGCCTGCTGGACCCGCCGGAGCCGCTCGTCGAGGAACACCCGGGCGAGGAGGACCGTCATGACGGGGTAGAGCGACCCGAGGACGCTCGCGACGCTCACGTACCCGCTCGAGGACGCGACCGCGAAGAGGGCGTTCGCCCCGAGGTCCCCGAGGCCGATGACGGCCAGCAGCGGCAGGTCGCGGGCGGCGACACCGCCGGCGGTCCGCAGGAGGAGGGCGGCGACGACGAACACGACGACGGACGTCAGGCGCATCCCCCAGAGCGTGTGGACGACGGAGACCCGCGAGCCTCGGTCGAGGAAGTACAGCGCGAGACCGAACCCCAGGGCTGCGACGCCGGCCAGGGCGAGCGGGCGCGCCGAGACGGCTCCGGTGAGCTCCGGTCCGGACGCGAGGACGATCCCGGTGACGGCGACGACCATCCCGACCCACGCGAGGGGACCCGGCGCCTCGCCGCCGAGCAGGCCGAGGACGACGGGGACGACGACCCCGAGGGAGGCGACCGGCGCGACCACCCCCATCGTCCCCGAGCCGAGCGCCGCGTAGAAGGAGACGAGCCCGGTGGACCCGGCGAGACCCGCCGCGACCGACCACGCCACCCAGCCCGCTCCCGGTGCCGACCCGGTGAGGAGGACGGCGACGGTCATGGCGAGCAGCGCGACCCCCTGCGACCAGCCGACGACCGCCGCGGCGGGCAGCCGGCGCGAGGTGAGCCCGGCGAGGAAGTCCGAGGTGCCCCACACGGCGGAGGAGGCGAGGGCGAGCAGGGAGAGCACGTCCGCACGGTAGCGAGTGCCCGCGCGGTGCCCGCGGTCCGGTCCGGCGCGCCCACCCGGGAGGCACCGGGGACCCGTCCTGGCGTGGCGCGGACCGGCGATACAGGGCATACTCGAACAAAACGACCCAACTGGGGGGAACCATCCGGAGTCCCACGCCGCACGGTCGCACCGTGGGGTCGGCGTGGCCTCCCTTGGTGAACCCCGGCACTCGCCTACTCTGCCCGTGTGGCAACTCGATCCGTGCCGGGCACCCAGTCCCCGGAGTTCACGCAGGCCCTCGCAGCGCTGCGAGCCGCGCGGCTTCGTCCCGAGGTCCGGCTCACGGAGGTACCTGCCCCCTCCCGCATCGCCCCGTTCGCCGCCGCCCTCACGGCCGACGTCCTCGCTGCCCCGAACGACGAGGACGAGCTCGCGACCGGACGCTTCGTCCTCCTCCACGACCCCAGCGAGCCCGAGCCGTGGGAGGGCGCCTGGCGGGCCGTGACCTTCGCCCGGGCCACCCTCGAGCCCGAGGTCGGGCCCGACCCCATGCTCGGCCAGGTCGGCTGGTCGTGGCTCATGGACTCCCTGCGCGACCACGGCGTCGCGCTCACCGCCGAGGGCGGCACCGTGACCCGGGTCGTCTCCGAGAGCTTCGGCGCGCTGTCCGACCGCGCCCCGAGCGTCGAGATGGAGGTCCGTGCCTCGTGGACGCCGCTCGGGCCGGTCGGCGAGCACCTCGAGGCGTGGGCCGACCTCCTGTGCACCATCGCGGGCCTGCCGCCCCTGCCCGCCGGCGTCGTCGCGCTCCCGAGCCGTCGGCGCTGACGGGCGGAGACGGATGACGAGCCCACCCGACCGCGCGGAGGCCGGCGACGGGACGCCCCCCGACGGCGCCGACCCGGCCTCCCCGGAGCCGACGCCGCTCACCCTTCCCTCGGACGGGACCCCGGAGGTCATCACGAGCGAGCGCGAGCTCCTCGAGGCCGCCCGGGCGGTCGCCGTGGGCTCGGGACCGGTCGCCCTCGACGCCGAGCGCGCCTCCGGCTACCGGTACGGCCAGCGTGCCTACCTCGTCCAGCTCCGCCGGGAGGGGGCGGGGACGTGGCTCATCGACCCCGTCGCGCTCCCCGACCTCGGCCCGCTCGCCGAGGCCATCGGCGGGGCCGAGTGGATCCTCCACGCCGCCACCCAGGACCTCGCCTGCCTCGCCGAGGTCGGGCTCACCCCCCGGCAGCTCTTCGACACCGAGCTCGCCGGCCGGCTCCTCGGCCGCCCCCGGGTCGGCCTCGCGGCGGTCGTCGAGCACTACCTCGGGCTGAGCCTCGCCAAGGAGCACTCCGCGGTCGACTGGTCGACGCGGCCGCTCCCCGAGCCGTGGCTGCGCTACGCCGCCCTCGACGTCGAGGTCCTCGTCGAGGTCCGCAACCTCATGGGCGTCGACCTCGCGGCCCAGGGCAAGTCCGAGTGGGCCCAGCAGGAGTTCGCAGCGCTCCTCGAGTGGCAGCCGGCCGTGCGGACCGACCCGTGGCGGCGGACGTCCGGGATGCACAAGGTCCGGGGCGCCCGGCGTGTCGCCACCGTCCGCGAGCTCTGGCTCGAGCGGAACCGGATCGCGATGGAGCGCGACGTCTCCCCCGGCCGGGTCATTCCGGACGCCCTCCTCGTCGAGCTCGCCCAGCGCGCCCCGACGACCGCCGTCGACCTGCCCGGCGGCCACCGGGGCGTGACCCGGCACCAGCGGAACTGGCTCGCCGCGGTCCGGCGGGCGGCCGAGCTCCCCGAGAGCGAGCTGCCCCCGGTGACGGTCCGCTCGGACGCTCCGCCCCCGCAGCGCTCGTGGGCCGACCGCGACCCCGTCGCCGCGGCCCGTCTCACCGAGGTCCGTGCCCGGCTCGCCGAGTTCGCCACCGAGCGGGTCGTCCCCGTCGAGAACGTCTGCTCTCCGGACTCCCTCCGCCGGGTCATCTGGACCCCCCCGACCGATCTCACAGCCGCGGCGTTCGACGCCGCCCTCGCCGAGCTCGGCGCCCGTGCGTGGCAGCGCGAGATCGTCGCCCCCCTCCTCGCCGCAGCGTTCGCCGCCCACCCCGACGAGGACTGAGCGCCCGCGGACGCCGGGACGTGACGACGCTCACCACGAGGGTGGCTCGGCGACTGAGCGACCGCTTAGTAGGGTGGGCGCGAACCCGGGTGCCGCGCGTCCCCTCGCCCACCCACCGACCACCCACCCCAGGAGGCCGACGTGCCCCGCACCCTGCGTGAGGTCGTCTTCGTCGACGGCGTCCGGACCCCGTTCGGCAAGGCCGGCGAGTCGGGCATGTACGCCGAGACCCGCGCCGACGACCTCGTCGTCCGCTGCATCCGCGAGCTCCTCCGCCGCCACCCCGAGCTCCCCCCGGAGCGGGTCGAGGAGGTCGCCGTCGCCGCGACGACCCAGATCGGGGACCAGGGCCTCACCCTCGGGCGCCTCGCCGCCCTCCTCTCGGGGCTGCCCTCCACGACCCCGGGGTTCTCCATCGACCGGATGTGCGCCGGAGCGATGACCGCCGTGACGACGACGGCGTCGTCGATCGCGTTCGGCGCCTACGACGTCGCCATCGCCGGCGGCGTCGAGCACATGGGCCACCACCCGATGGGCGAGGGCGTCGACCCCAACCCGCGGATCGTCGCCGAGAAGCTCGTCGACCCGTCCGCTCTCGTCATGGGCAGGACGGCCGAGAACCTCCACGACCGCTTCCCCGGGATCACGAAGGAGCGCTCCGACGCGTATGCCGTGAACTCCCAGACGAAGCTCGCGCGGGCCTACGAGGAGGGCCGGATCCAGCCCGACCTCGTCACCGTCGCAACCCGCAGCACCGAGCGCGGCTACGGCCTCGCGACCGCCGACGAGCCCCCGCGGCCGGGGACGACGCTCGCCGACCTCGCCGCCCTGAAGACCCCGTTCCGCCCGCACGGGTCGGTGACCGCAGGCAACAGTGCCGGGCTCAACGACGGCGCGACGGCGTGCATCGTCGCGAGCCAGGAGGCCGCCGACGAGCTCGGGCTCCCCGCCCGGATGCGGCTCGTGTCGTACGGCTTCGTCGGTGTCGAGCCCGAGGTCATGGGCGTCGGCCCGGTCCCGGCGACGGAGAAGGCGCTCGCGAGCGCCGGGCTGACGATCGAGGACATCGGTCTCTTCGAGCTCAACGAGGCCTTCGCCGTCCAGGTGCTGGCCTTCCTCGACCACTTCGGCATCGCCGACGACGACGAGCGCGTCAACCGGTACGGCGGCGCGATCGCGACCGGCCACCCGCTCGCCTCCTCCGGCGTCCGCCTCATGACCCAGCTCGCCCGCCAGTTCGAGGAGCACCCCGACGTGCGCTACGGCCTCACCGCGATGTGCATCGGCATCGGGATGGGCGGCGCCGTCATCTGGGAGAACCCCCACCACCCCGACTACGGCACGGAGGCCTCCCCGTGAGCACGAGCACGTCGACGAGCACGAACGCGGCAGCGACGGCCGGCGTCCGGGAGGAGGTCGTCACGCACGCCCTCGTCCGGGACGTCGCCCTTCCCGGCGACGCGGGCACCCTCGTCCTCCTCACCCTCGACAACGGCCATGACCACACCCGACCCACGACGTTCGGCCCCGCCGGCGTCACCGAGCTCCAGACCGCCCTCGACGGTCTCCGCTCGCGGGCCGAGGCCGGGCAGATCGCGGCCGTCGGCGTCACGGGCAAGCCGTTCGTCTTCGCCGTCGGAGCCGACCTCACCGCCGTCGCCGCCGGAGCCTCCCGCGAGCAGGCGCTCGGCCTCGCCCGCGCCGGCCACCGGGCGTTCGCGACCCTCATGGACCTCCCCGTCCCGACGTTCGCCTTCGTCGGCGGCGCGGTCATGGGTGGCGGCCTCGAGCTCGCCCTCGCCTGCGACTACCGGAGCATCTCCGCGGGCGTGCGGGCGGTCGCGCTCCCGGAGACCTTCCTCGGCCTCCTCCCCGGCTGGGGCGGCTGCTACCTCCTCCCCCACCTCGTCGGACCCGCCGACGCGCTCACAGTCATCGTCGACAACCCGCTCGCGAACAACCGGATGCTCACCGGCCCCCAGGCCCGCCGGCTCGGGATCGCCGACGTCGTGCTCGAGCCCGCGGACTTCCTCGAGGAGTCGATCGCCTGGGCCGCTCGCGTCGTCACCGGCGAGAGCGCCGTCGACCGGCGCGAGGTCACCGGCGACGAGGCGGAGTGGGAGGCCGCCCTGGACGCGGCCGCCCGAACCGTCCGGGCCAAGACCGCCGGCCGCTCCCCGGGCGTCCTGCGCGCCCTCGAGCTCGTCCGGGGGGCCCGGACGGCGACCCGTGACGAGGCGTTCGCCGCCGAGGACGAGGCGCTCGCCGACCTCGTCATGAGCGACGAGCTCCGCGCCGGGCTCTACGCGTTCGACCTCGTCCAGAAGCGGGCCAAGCGCCCAGCCGGGGCACCCGACCGCGCGCTCGCCCGCCCGGTGACGAAGGTCGGGGTCGTCGGCGCCGGCCTCATGGCGAGCCAGCTCGCCCTCCTCGCGGTCCGGCGGCTCGAGGTCCCCGTCGTGCTCACCGACCTCGACGAGGACCGACTCGCCCGCGGGGTCGGCTGGGTCCACGCCGAGGTGGCATCCCTCCGCGAGAAGGGGCGGATCAGCGCGGACGCGGCGAACCGGCTGACCCGCCTCGTCACCGGCTCGACCTCGACGAGCGGCTTCGCGGACGCCGACCTCGTCATCGAGGCGGTCTTCGAGGAGATGTCGGTGAAGAAGAACGTCTTCGCCGGGCTCGAGCGGGTCGTCTCCCCCGAGTGCGTGCTCGCGACGAACACGTCCTCGCTCTCGGTCACCGAGATGGCCGCCGATCTCGACCACCCCGAGCGGGTCGTCGGCCTCCACTTCTTCAACCCCGTGGCCGTCATGCCGCTCCTCGAGGTCATCCGCGGCGAGCGCACCGACGACGCGACCCTCGCGACGGCCTTCGCGACCGGCCGCGCGCTGCGGAAGACGACGATCCTCGTCCGGGACTCCCCGTCCTTCATCGTCAACCGCCTCCTCGGGCGCTTCATGGGGGAGTTCGCCCAGGTCGTCGAGGAGGGCACGCCGGTCGCCGTCGCCGACCGGGGCGTCGCCGGGCTCGCCCCCATGCCGCCGTTCGTCCTCCTCGGGCTCGTCGGTCCGGCGATCGCCCTGCACAACAGCGAGACCCTCCACGCGGCGTTCGGGGACCGGTTCCCCGTCTCGGAGAACCTCCGCCGGATCGTCGCGGCGGGCAAGCCGGGCTACTACACGACCGAGGGCGGCCGTCCCGTCCTCGACCCCGAGGTCGAGGCGATGCTCGTCACCCCGGCCCACCCCGTCGAGCTCGACGCCGACGCCGTGCGCGAGCGGGTCCTCACCGCCCTCGCGGACGAGGTCGCCCGGATGCTCGACGAGGGCGTGGCCCAGTCCCCCATGGACGTCGACCTCGCGATGATCACGGGCGCCGGGTTCCAGTCCTGGAACGGCGGGCTCACCCCGCTCCTCGACCGCGAGGGCGCCTCCGAACGCGCCGCGGGACGGCGTTTCCTCCCCCCCGGGGCCGCCAGCGTCCCCCGCTGAGCGAGGTGTCGTGCGGCGTCCCGACGGGCGCCGCACGACACGCCCGGGGGCCACCTCGATTCGCCCTATCTCATATGTGAGTTAGGGTTGGGGCCATGACGGAGAGCTACCTCACCCGAATCGGCACCCTGATCCGCGACGCCCGCCGGCACCAGAACATGACCCAGAGCGAGCTCGCGGAGTCCCTCGGGACGAGCCAGAGTGCAGTCGCCCGGATCGAGCAGGGCAAGCAGAACCTCTCGCTCGAGATGCTCGCCCGGATCGGCGAGAGCCTCGACAGCGAGTTCGTCTCGCTCGGCCACAGCGGGCCCCAGCACCTGCGGATCGTCGGAGGGCAGCAGCTCTCCGGGTCGATCCCCGTGAAGACCTCGAAGAACGCCGCCGTCGCGCTCCTGTGCGCCTCGCTCCTCAACAAGGGCCGGACGACGCTGCGCAACCTCGCCCGGATCGAGGAGGTCAACCGGATCCTCGAGGTCCTCACCTCGATCGGCGTCCGGACGCGCTGGCTGCCCGACAGCAACGATCTCGAGATCGTCCCGCCCGAGCGGCTCGACCTCGACGCCATCGACATCGACGCGGCCCGCCGGACGCGGACCGTCATCATGTTCCTCGGTCCCCTCCTGCACGAGATGGAGACCTTCCAGCTGCCGTACGCCGGCGGCTGCGACCTCGGGACCCGCACGGTGGAGCCGCACCTCGCGGCGCTGCGCGCCTTCGGCCTCGGGGTCACCGCGACCCAGGGGTTCTACGAGGCGACGGTCAACTCCTCGACCGGCCCGGGCAAGCCGATCATCCTCACCGAGCGCGGTGACACGGTCACCGAGAACGTCCTCCTCGCCGCGGCTCGTCACGACGGCGAGACGGTCATCCGGAACGCGAGCCCGAACTACATGGTCCAGGACCTCTGCTTCTTCCTCCAGGAGCTCGGCGTCGAGATCGACGGCATCGGGACGACGACGCTGCGGGTCCGCGGGGTCCGGGAGATCAACCGGGACGTCGAGTACTCGCCCTCGGAGGACCCGATCGAGGCGATGAGCCTCCTCGCCGCCGCCGTCGTCACCGAGTCCTCGATCACGGTCCAGCGGGTCCCGATCGAGTTCCTCGAGATCGAGCTCGCGACCCTCGAGGGCATGGGGATGAAGTACGACGTCACCGACGAGTACGTCTCGGCGAACGGGCGCACCCGCCTCGTCGACCTCACGACGATCCCCGGCCCGCTGCACGCCCCGATCGACAAGATCCACCCGATGCCGTTCCCCGGTCTCAACATCGACAACCTCCCGTTCTTCGCGCTCATCGCCGCGATGGCGGAGGGGACGACGATGATCCACGACTGGGTCTACGAGAACCGGGCGATCTACCTCACCGAGCTGACGAAGGTCGGCGCAAAGGTCCAGCTCCTCGACCCGCACCGGGTCCTCATCGAGGGGCCGACGCCGAGGTGGCGGGCGGCCGAGGTCATCTGCCCGCCCGCGCTCCGTCCGGGCGTCGTCGTCCTCCTCGCCATGCTCGCCGCGCCCGGGACGTCGGTGCTCCGGAACGTCTACGTCATCAACCGGGGCTACGAGGACCTCGCCGAGCGGCTCAATGCCCTCGGCGCGACGATCGAGACGTTCCGCGACATCTGAGCAGCGCTCGCTGACCCTCTCGGCCTCCCCGGCCCGGGTCGACGCCCCGTGGCGGCACCGATGGTGGCGCGCAGGTGGTCGTGATCGCGACCATCTGCGCGCCACCATCGGCGTCCTCATCTCCCCGTGACGACGCCGACGCTCAGGCCGGGCCCTGCCACCGAGCCGCGGCCCGGAAGCTCTCCCGCCAGGGATCGGTCAGGGCCGCCCCGCTCCGGACGACGTCGGTGACCTCCCGCAGCCAGCTCGCCGGGCGCCCGTCCCACTCCTCGTGCTCGGCCTCGCTCGCCGACGCGAGCGCGGCCTCCCAGCCGGCGACGCGTCCGATCCGTGCGACGAGGAGCGCGGGTGCGACGAGCGCCGCGAGCTCCGCCCGGTCTCCGAGCTCGCCCCAGGGCTCGAGGTAGGCGCGCAGGAGCCGGGCCCTCACCGGGGGGGTCACCCCCTCGGGCAGCTCGCGCCCGAGCGAGCGGAGGGCGACGAGGAGCGAGGCGAAGGGGTGGCCGACGTGGGCGTCCCCCCAGTCGAGGACGACCTCGCCCCCGTCGGGCGACCAGAGGACGTTCCCCGGGTGGAGGTCGTCGTGCTGGACCGTGAGGGGGACGGGCCCGTCCTCGAGGAACGCGGCCGCGCGGTGGACGGCGGCGGCCGCCTCCCCGCCCCTCTCCGAACCGGGCACCCCCGCCCGGAGCCACCCCGACCACGCCGTGACGAGCGAGCGGGGCCCGCGGTCGGGGACCCCGGCGAGGAGGAGGTCCGGGACGAGGCCGACAGCGTCGCGCTGGAGTCGGGCGTACCGGCGCAGGACGTCGGCCCACACGGTCGGCAGCGCCTCCCGGGAGACGTTCTCCCGCAGCGGCCGCCCCCCGTCCCGGAGGAGGAGCCAGCCCCGGGCCGCGTCGGCGGCGACGACGCTCGGAACGGCGTCGGGCGCGACCTCCGCGAGCACCGTCGTGAGCGCGGCCTCGTGCCGGAGCGCGGGTGCGCACGCCTTGAACCACACCGGCCCCACGTCGGTGGGCACCCGGAGCTGCATCGACCACGGCCGCACCCTCGTCCGCTCCGGCTGACCGGTCCGGGTCGCCCCGGCCCGGCCGAGGGCGTGGTCGACCCACGCGGTCGCCTCGTCGGTGAAGGCCGCCGACGACCACGTCACCGAGCTCGGGCCGCCCCCTTCGGCGCGGCGCCACCCCCCGGGGGCGCCGGAGCGCGTCGGGACCCCGAGGACGGGAGGGCGTTCCCCGAGGACGGGAGGGCGCCCCCCGAGGCCGAGCCCGGCGGGACGGACGTCGACGGCCGGACCGCCCACGACCGCTCCCGGCGTCGCGATGACGGACGCGCCCGTGGTCCCCTCGCCGTGGTCGTGGCGCACCTCCGGGGCGAGGAGCGCCGCCGCGAGGGCGCGGCCCCAGACGCTCGCGTACTCCTCGTCGGACCAGTCGGCGCGGAGCACGAGGGCGTCGCGGAGGTCCCCCGTGACCGCGAGGAGCAGGTCGCGGGCCCGCTCGACGTCGAGGTCGTCGTGCAGGTCGCCGCGACGCTCGAGCGCCTCGGCGCGGCCGAGCATCCGGGTGGCCCGGGCCCGCTCGATCCCGGCGAGGAGGTCGGCCGCACCGTCGTCGGCCGCGTGCTGCCCGGCCACGGCGGGGTCGGCCGCCTCCCGGACGCGGGCGAGGACCGGCTCGGTGCGCCGGACCTCCTCGAGGTCGGCCCGGACCCACCCGACGACGCGCTCCTCGCTCGTCCCGACCGGGTCGCGCCGGGCCGCACGCATCCCCTCGCCGTCACGACCCCCGGCCGCGTCCTCCCACACCGCCCGGACGAGCGCAGCCGCCGACCCGAAGGCGTCCGTCACGGCGCCGACCGGGAGCCCGGCGGCGGCCGCGACGGCGGCGGGCGTCACCGCGGCGTACCCGTTCCGGAGGAGGAGGTCGCGCGCGGACCGGACGACCCGCTCGTGCCGGGTCACCACCTCGGCTGGTGGGCCATCCATGGAGCACCTCCTCGGATCCGGCTGACGACGGCGACGCCGGAGACCCGCACCCGGCGGGCGGCGAGACCGGTCCTCCCCCCGACATCGGCAGGAGCACCGCTCACCTGAGCCTCCCGGGCGCGTCCGGGTCAGCCGCCGCCGAGGACGTGCGTCCCGGGGCCCCCGCCGACCCTGGACCGCAGCGAGGTCGCGATGGCGTCCGGGGTGAGACCGATCTCCTCGAGGAGCTGGCCGCGCTTGGCGTGTCCGAGGAACCGCTTGGGGATGCCGTACGCGTGGACGGGCACCTCGACCCCGGCCCCGTCGAGGGCGAGGGTGACCTGGGCACCGATTCCGCCGGTGACGACGTTGTCCTCGATGACGGCGACCGCCTCGGCCCGGTGCGCGAGGTCGACGAGGTCGCCGCTCACGGGGAGCACCCAGCGGGGATCGACGACGAGGACGCGCAAGCCCTCGACCTCGAGCTTCTCGGCAACGCTCACGGCGGTCGCCGCCATGACGCCGACGGCGACGAGGAGGAGGTCGGGGTCGGCGTCCCCGTCGACGTCGTGGATGACGTCGACCGAGCCGACCCGGCGGACGGCGTCGATGGGCGCCGACACCGAGCCCTTCGGGAAGCGGACGACCGACGGGGCGTCGGCGATGTCGACGGCCTCGCGCAGGGCTGCGGCGACGCGCTGCCCGTCCCGGGGAGCGTTGAGGTGGAGGCCGGGGACGAGGCCGGTGAGGCTGAGGTCCCACATCCCGTGGTGGGAGGCCCCGTCCGGGCCGGTGATCCCCGCCCGGTCGAGGACGAACGTCACCCCGGCGTGGTGGAGCGCACAGTCCATGAGGAGCTGGTCGAAGGCCCGGTTGAGGAACGTCGCGTACACGGCGACGACCGGGTGGAGCCCGGCGTAGGCGAGCCCGGAGGCCATCGTCACCGCGTGCTGCTCGGCGATCCCGACATCGAGGATCCGCTCGGGGTAGCGCTCCGCGAACGGTCCGAGGCCGACGGGGATCATCATTGCCGCGGTGATGGCGACGACGTCGTCCCGCTCGGCCCCGAGCCGGACCATCTCGTCACCGAACTCGTCGGTCCAGCTCCGGCCTGCGATCTCGAGCGGCAGGCCGGTCTCGGGGTTGATGACCCCGACGGAGTGGAACTGGTCGGCCTCGTCCCGGGTCGCGTGCTCGTAGCCTCGGCCCTTCTCGGTGATGACGTGGACGAGGACGGGGCCGCCGAAGGAGCGCGCCCTGCGGAGCGCGGACTCGACGGCCGCCTCGTCGTGGCCGTCGACGGGGCCGACGTACTTCAGCCCGAGGTCCTCGAACATCCCCTGCGGGGCGACGACGTCCTTGAGGCCCTTCTTCATCCCGTGGAGCGCCCGCTCGACGGGACCGCCGACGAGGGGGGTCCGCCGGAGGGTGTGCTTGCCCCACGTGAGGAACTGCTCGTACCCCCGGGTCGTCCGCAGGGTGGCGAGGTGCTCGGCGAGACCACCGATCGTCGGCGAGTACGAGCGCTCGTTGTCGTTGACGACGATGACGAGCGGGAGGTCCTTGTCGGCGGCGATGTTGTTGAGCGCCTCCCAGGCCATCCCGCCGGTGAGCGCGCCGTCCCCGATGACGGCGACGGTGTGCCGTGGACCCCCGCCACGCAGGCGCCGACCGCGGGCGATCCCGTGCGCCCACGACAGCGACGTCGACGCGTGCGAGTTCTCGACGACGTCGTGCTCGGACTCGGCGCGGCTGGGGTACCCGGAGAGGCCGCCACGGGTCCGCAGGCCGGAGAAGTCCTGCCGACCGGTGAGGAGCTTGTGGACGTAGGACTGGTGGCCGGTGTCGAAGACGATCGTGTCCGAGGGGGAGGCGAACACGCGGTGGAGGGCGATCGTCAGCTCGACGACCCCGAGGTTCGGGCCGAGGTGGCCACCGGTGCGCGACACCCGGTCGACGAGGAAGGCGCGGACCTCCTCGGCCAGCTCGGAGAGCCTCGACGCGGGCAGCGCCTTGAGGTCCGCCGGACCGGTGATGGTCTCCAGCAGGCTCACGGTCGGGAGGGTCCTTCCACTCGGGGGACGCCGGTGCGGCGTCCCCCGAGTGTACGGCCCGTCCCGGCCCCGGTCCCGGTCCGACCCCGCCGTCAGAGCCGGGGGACGAAGCGCCTCCCACGGAGCGCCTCGTGGACGAGCTCGGCGGCCCGGTGCGCGGCCCGCAGCCGCATTCCCTCGGCCTCGAGGCTCGCGAGGACGTCCCGGACCCCGCTCGCCGGGAGCAGCTCGCCGAGGTCGACCCGGGCCTCCCGGTAGGCCTGACGCATGGCGACGAGCTGGGCGGCGATGTGCCGCTCGGTCACCCAGGCGAGCGCGACCGGGTGGCGGCGCCACGCGGCGTACCCCCGGTAGTCCGCGGGGCAGTGGTCGAGCAGCCACGAGACCGCCGGGACCTGCCATCCCTCGACCTCCGGCGGCGGGACCGCCGGGGGCCACCCCGGTGGGGCGGGGGCGCTCACGGCGCACACCCCCGCGGGTCATCGAACATGTGTTCGATTCTACGCGGTCGCCCCCGCGTCGACGCCCACCGCCTTCAGCGGGCGTCGACGGCCACCCCGTCCGGGAGCCCATCGGTGCGGACGCCGTCCTCGTCGACCTCGACGCTGAAGGGGACGCCGGCCCAGCGCAGCCCGGTCACCCGGAGCGGCCCGACGGGCAGCGGTCGGATCGGTGCGAGCCGCAGGCGCCCGTTCGGGACGTCGGCGTCGACCCCGAGGAGGGCCTCGACGAGAGCCGGCGCGGCGGCGGCGGACCACGCCTGCGGACGGCAGGACGCGGGGTACGGCGCGGGCCGCCCGTGGATGCTCTCCCCGGCGTAGAGCTCGGGGAGGCGGAGGTCGAAGACCGTTCCCGAGCGGAGCAGCGCCCGGACGAGGCCGGCGGCCTCGGCGCGGTGCCCCTCCCGGACCATCCCCCGCATCGTGATCGCCGTGTCGTGGGTCCACACCGAACCCGTGTGGTAGCCGATGGGGTTGTACCCGGGGTTGTCCCGGGAGAGCGTCGCGACGCCGACCTCGCGCAGGAGCTCCGGCCCGGTGAGCGTCGCGGTCACCCGGCGCGCCTCGTCCGGGGTGAGCGTCCCCGTCCCGAGGACGTGGCCCATGTTCGACCCGAGCCCGTCGACGGGCTCGCCCTCCCCGTCGATGGCCATCGCGAGATAGGCGTCGTCGCCGTCCCCGACCCAGTAGCGCCGGCGGACCCGCGCGGCGAGCTCCGAGGCCCAGCCCCGGAGCCGGTCCGCCCCGTCGCGCCCGAACGCCTCGAGGAGGTCGGCCGCCCCGGTCGCGGCCTCGACGGCGTACGCCTGCGCCTCGACGAGCGCGATCGGCGCTGGGGCGAGCGACCCGTCGGCCCGGCGCATCGCGTCCCGGGAGTCCTTCCAGCCCTGGTTGTTCAACCCGGTCCCGTCGTCGAGGTAGTGCAGGAGGCCGTCGGTGCTCGTGGCGACGCTCCGGCGCATCCACTCGAGCGCGCGCTCGAGGTGGGGCAGGAGCTCGAGGACGTCGTCGTCCGGGAGACCCCACCGCCACGCCTCGTGGAGGAGGACCACCCAGAGGCTCGTCGCGTCGACCGTGCCGTAGTAGAGCGACGGGAGGCGGAGGCCGATCGTCTCGTTGACGTACTCGTCCCGCCGGACCTCGTGGAGGATCTTGCCGGGCTCCTGCGCCGAGACGGGGTCGACGACGCTCCCCTGGCGGCGGGCGAGGGCGCGGAGCGTGCCGCGGGCGAGGTCGGTGCCGAAGGGAAGCAGGAAGCGTGCCGCCCAGACCGAGTCGCGGCCGAAGAGGGTGAGGAACCACGGCGATCCCGCGGCGAGGAAGACGTCGCCCCGGGACTCGGGGTCGCGCAGGGTGAGCTCGCGCAGGTCCGCGAGGGATGTCTCGAGGAGGTCGTCGAGCCGCTCGTCGCCGGAGCGAACGCGGACGTCGGACCAGTCGACGGCGTCGGACCCCGGGTCGGCGTCGAAGTCGGACCGGCCCCGTCGGACGCACGCCACGGTGAGCGTGACGGCGACCATCGTCCCGGCCGGGAGCTCGAGGTCGACCTCGAGCCGGCCCCCCGCGCCGTCGGGGGCGACGACGGCCCGGGTCCCGGGGTGGCCGAGCCGGACGGCGACGTCGTGCCGCTCGGTGGCCCACTCGAGCCCGCGGCCGTCGGCGGACGTCGCTGCGGGGCACGGTGGGGGCGGCACGTCGCCCTTCACCGCGGCGATGCTCGCGCCGTCCCCGCGGACGTCGACGACGAGCCGGCCCGAGACGGCCCCCGGTTCGCGCCACGTCAGGGCGACGGTCTCGGTCATCCCCGCGTCCGTGAGCGTGCGGTCGCGCTGGACCTCACAGGTGAGCTCCGGCCCGCCGTCGCCGACGTGCCGGGCCGACCCCCAGAACCGCGAGCTGCTCCCCCGGCTGGCCGCGGCGATCGGGGTCGTGTCCTCCCCCTCGAGCCGGACGGCGAGGAGGTCGAGGACCCGGCTGTCGTCGACGTAGAGCCCGGTCCCCGACGACCCGAAGGCCCCGGCCCGGTCGCTCACCGAGGTGATGTTCCCGTGGACGGCGATCTCGCGCTCGTGGAGCCACGGGTGCCGGCGTCCGGTCTCGGGCGTCTGCCCCGCCACCGCTCAGCCCACCGGGGCCGGGACGCCGTCGCCGCACCGGCCCGTGAGCTCGGCGGCGCTGCCCGGGTCGTCCTCGTCGGGCACCCCGGCGTCCATGACCCCGTCGTCCTTGACGAGGGGCGTCTGGCCCGGGTGGAGGTGATGGGCGGCCGGGTGGACCGCGGGACGGGCCTGCGGGAGCGCGTGCGGAAGGACGACGTCGGACATGCCCTCCATCCTCGCCCCGGGCGTCCGGGCGGCGACGGCGGGGTCGCCCCGCGGGCCGGGGAGGGGCTCAGCCCCCGTCGAGGGGGACGCCGGTCTGGTCACGGACGAAGCTCCACAGCCGGGCCCGGTCCTGCGCGCTCTCGACGGCCACGGGAGCGTAGTGGGTGGGGCGCGCGCGCCGGTCGTGCCAGAACCGCCCGCTCGGCAGCCGCTCCTGCGTCCCGACGAGCCACACGACGCTGTCCGCTCCCCCCTCCGCGGTCCGCATGAGCGGCCCGACCACCCTGGCGAAGCCGGGGAGGGCCTCGCCGAGCCCCGGGGTGTCCGCCCACCCGGGGTGCATCGTCGCGACGGTGACGTCCCCGGCGCCCAGCCGGTCGGCCCAGAGCTCGCCGAGAACGACCTGCATCCGCTTCGTCCGGGCGTACGCCGTGACTCCGGAGTAGCGGCCGCGTTCGTACTCCTCGTCCCCACTGGGGAGCCTCTGGCCGTACATGCCACCCGAGGACACCGTGACGACCCGTCCCCCGGCGAGGGTGTCGGCGAGCAGGAACGTCATGAGGTGCGGCCCGAGGACGTGGGTCGCGAGGGTGAGCTCGTGGCCCTGGGCCGAGGTCGTCCGGGTCGGGGGCATGACCCCGGCGTTGTGGACGAGGGCGTGGAGGCGGGGGACCCGGGCGGTGAGGTCCTCGCAGAACGCGGCGACGGCGTCGAGGTCGCTGACGTCGCAGACCGCGCTCTCGACCCGGGCCGCCGGGTCGGCCGCGAGGACCCGGGCGCGGGCACGCTCGATGCGCTCGGCCGACCGGCCCCCGAGGTGGACGGTCGCCCCGAGCCGGGCGAGGCCGGCGGCGGTCGCGAGGCCGAGCCCCCCGCTCGCCCCGGTGACGAGGACGTGCCGGTCGCGCAGCGCCCCGGGACGGGGGTCGGCCGGCCACCAGTGCCGCCGGAGCACGGGGCCGACCCGGGTGTAGCCGAGGACGACCGACTTGTCGAGGGCCCAGTCGAGGGACGCGGTGAGGGGGGAGGCCGGCATGGCCCGAGCCTAGGCGCCCCCACCGACGGCCCCGACGCCCGCGACACCGGCGACGCCGGAACGGCCCGGCCGAGGGGCGGGCCGGGCCGTCCGGCGGGGCGACCGGCGGCTCAGGCGTCGACGAGCGAACGGAGGACGTACTGGAGGATGCCCCCGTTGCGGTAGTACTCCGCCTCGCCGGGGGTGTCGATCCGGACGTCGGCGTCGAACTCGACGGTCTGCCCGTCCTCCTTCGTCGCCGTGACGTGCGCGGTCGCGGGACGGCTGTCGGTGAGCTCGGCGACGCCGGTGATGTCGAACGTCTCGGTCCCGTCCAGACCGAGGCTCTCGGCGCTCTCGCCCTCGGGGAACTGGAGCGGGAGGACGCCCATGCCGATGAGGTTGGAGCGGTGGATCCGCTCGTACGATCGGGCGATGACCGCCCGGACCCCGAGGAGCCGGGTGCCCTTGGCCGCCCAGTCCCGCGAGGACCCGGTGCCGTACTCGGCGCCGGCGAGGACGACGAGGGGGACGTCGGCCTCCGCGTAGGCCATCGCCGCGTCGAAGATCGACACCGGCTCCCCGTCGCCCGAGTCGTCGAGGAGGTTGCGGGTGTACCCTCCCTCGACGCCGTCGAGGAGGAGGTTCTTCAGTCGGATGTTCGCGAACGTCCCGCGCATCATGACCTCGTGGTTGCCGCGCCGCGAGCCGTAGGAGTTGAAGTCCTTGCGCTCGACACCGTGCTCCTTGAGGTACAGCCCGGCCGGGCTGTCCGCCTTGATCGACCCCGCCGGGCTGATGTGGTCGGTCGTCACCGAGTCGCCGAGGAGCGCGAGCACCCGGGCGCCGGTGACGTCCTCGCACGGCTCGGGCTCGGGGCCCATCCCGTCGAAGAACGTCGGCTTGCGGACGTAGGTCGACTCCGCGTCCCACTCGAAGGTGTCGCCCTCGGGGGTCGGCAGCGAGGTCCACCGCTCGTCCCCGGCGAAGACGTCGGCGTAGTCCTTCGTGAACATCGCCGTGCTGATCGAGCGGGCGATCGTCTCTTCGACGTCCGCGGGCGAGGGCCAGATGTCCCGGAGGTAGACGTCGTTGCCGTCGCCGTCGCTCCCGAGCGGCTCGCTCTCGAAGTCGAAGTCCATCGTCCCCGCGAGCGCGTACGCGATGACGAGCGGCGGCGAGGCGAGGTAGTTCATCTTGACGTCGGGGTTGATCCGCCCCTCGAAGTTCCGGTTCCCGGAGAGGACCGACGTCACCGCGAGGTCGTTCTCCTGGACGGCCTGGGAGATCTCGTCATCGAGCGGCCCCGAGTTGCCGATGCACGTCGTGCAGCCGTACCCGACGAGGAAGAACCCGAGCTTCTCGAGGTAGGGCCACATCCCGGCCGCCTCGTAGTACCCGGTGACGACCTGCGAACCCGGCGCCATCGACGTCTTCACCCACGGCGGGACGGTGAGGCCCTTCTCGACGGCGTTCTTCGCGAGCATCGCCGCGCCCATCATGACCGACGGGTTCGAGGTGTTCGTGCACGACGTGATCGACGCGATCGCGACGATGCCGTGGTCGATCTCGAACTCGGCGCCCTCGGAGGTCCGGACGGTGACCTTCTTCGAGGGGCGGTCGAGGCCGTCCCCCTCGCTGCCGGGCCTGTCCCCGCCGTTGTAGCCCTCGGCCTCCCCTGCCGACGGGTCGCTCGCCGGGAACGAGCCGGCCGCGCCGGGGTCTCCCTCGTGGTGGGCGACGTACGTCGGGAGGACCCTGCGGAAGGAGTCCTTGGCGTCGGTGACCGCGATCCGGTCCTGGGGCCGCTTCGGCCCGGCGATCGAGGGGACGACGCTCGAGAGGTCGAGCTCGAGGTACTCGCTGTAGCGGGCCTCGTTCGCGGGGTCGTGCCAGAGGCCCTGCTCCTTGGCGTACGCCTCGACGAGGGCGACCTGGTCCCCGGAGCGGCCGGTGAGGCGGAGGTAGTCCAGGGTCACCTCGTCGATGGGGAAGATCGCGCACGTCGAGCCGAACTCCGGGCTCATGTTCCCGATCGTCGCCCGGTTCGCGAGCGGGACGGCGGCGACCCCCTCGCCGTAGAACTCGACGAACTTGCCGACGACGCCGTGCTCCCGGAGCATCTCGGTGATCGTCAGGACGACGTCGGTCGCGGTCGCGCCCGCGGGGATCTCGCCGGAGAGCTTGAAGCCGACGACCCGGGGGATGAGCATCGAGACCGGCTGGCCGAGCATGGCCGCCTCGGCCTCGATGCCGCCGACCCCCCAGCCGAGGACGCCGAGGCCGTTGACCATCGTCGTGTGCGAGTCCGTCCCGACGCAGGTGTCGGGGTAGGCCTGGGTCACCGCGCCGTCGCCGGAGTCGACCTCACGGGTCATCACCGTCCGTGCGAGGTGCTCGATGTTGACCTGGTGGACGATCCCCGTGCCCGGCGGGACGACCTTGAAGTCGTCGAAGGCGGTCTGGCCCCAGCGGAGGAACTGGTAGCGCTCCCTGTTCCGCTGGTACTCGAAGTCGACGTTGCGCTCGAAGGCGTCCCTCCGGCCGAAGACGTCGATGATGACCGAGTGGTCGATGACGAGCTCGGCCGGGGCGAGCGGGTTGATCTTCGCCGGGTCGCCGCCGAGGTCCTTGACGGCCTCGCGCATCGTCGCGAGGTCGACGATGCACGGGACGCCGGTGAAGTCCTGCATGATGACCCGCGCCGGCGTGAACTGGATCTCGGTGGCGGGCTGGGCGCCCTCGTCCCATCCCCCGAGCGCGGTGACGTGCTCGGCGGTGATGTTCTCGCCGTCCTCGGTGCGCAGGAGGTTCTCGAGGAGGACCTTGAGGCTGTACGGGAGGGTCGAGCTCCCCTCCACGGCGTCGAGGCGGTAGATCTCGTACGTGGACTCCCCGACCTGGAGGTCCCCGCGAGCCTTGAAGCTGTCTGCGCTGGCCACTGCCGGCTCCCTTCACGCGAACACGCGATTTATCTTGATGTCAAGATATCTAACCACACGCCGCCGCCGGGCGCACCCATCGGCACGCCGCGGGACCGCGGGGTCCACTCCCGAGACTTCCGCACCCGGGCCGCCGTGTCGACCCCGCGGCCGGGCCGGACGCTCAGGCCGGCTCGAAGACCGCGACGCACTCGACGTGGTGGGTCATCGGGAAGGCGTCGAACGCCCGCAGGCCGGTGAGGGCGTAGCCCGAGTCGGCGAGGTAGCCCGTGTCCCGGGCGAGGGCGGCCGGGTCGCACGCGACGTAGACGACCCGGCGCGGGCCGAGAGCGACGACGTCGCGGACGACGGCCCGCTTCGCCCCGACGCGGGGCGGGTCGAGGACGACGAGGTCGACGCGGTCGCCGGCCCGTGCGAGCCGCCGGACGTACCGGTCGACCCGCTCGCGCTCGGCACTCGCCCACGGCGTCGGCGCGAGGGCCCGGCGGGCGTGCCCGACGGCGGTCCGTCCGCCCTCGACGGCGCGGACCCGCCCGCGCCCGCCGACGGCGCGCGCGAGCGGGACGGTGAGGAGGCCGACGCCGGAGTAGAGGTCGAGGACGTCGTCGCCCTCCTCGGGGCGCAGCCCGGTGACGACCGCCCCGACGAAGGCGGCGGGCGCCCCACGGTGGACCTGCCAGAACCCGCGCGCCGCGACCTCGTGGGTCACCTCCCCGACGGGCGTCGGGACGACCTCGGTGACCGTCGGACCGGTCGTGCCGCCCGGGTCACCGCTGACGGGGACGACGACCGCGGGCCCCCCGCTCGGGGCGACGACGTCGACGGACGCGG
This sequence comes from uncultured Actinomycetota bacterium, assembly GCA_963783735.1. Taxonomy (GTDB): domain Bacteria; phylum Actinomycetota; class Actinomycetes; order Actinomycetales; family Dermatophilaceae; genus CAWDAQ01. The sequence continues at coordinate 563,132 of CAWAOO010000007.1, forward strand.
CCCCGTGCCACGTCCGGCCGAGCACCCCCGTCGCGACGACCCGCTCGTCGGCGATGAGGCAGTCCTCGACGGGGACGACGTCGTGGGAGCGGTGCCGGCGCAGCCCGGCCCGTCCGGCGTCGTCGACGGCGAACTCAACCCGGGTCCGCCAGCGCAGTCCGGCATCGTCCCCCGGGACCGGCTCGACCTCGACGGCGACGTCGAGCCCGGCGAGCCGGGAGAGCTGCTCGCGGACGACGGCGGCCTTGAGGGCGCGCTGCTCGGGGAGCGCGACGTGCTGGAGGTCGCAGCCGCCGCAGCGACCGGGACCGGCGTACGGGCACGGGGGGGTCACCCGTGCCGTCGAGGCCTCGAGCACCTCGACGGCGTCCGCCCGCAGGTAGCGCCCGCCCGGCCCGGCGCCGGTCACCCGGGCCCGGACGCGCTCGCCCTCGAGGGCGTGCCGGACGAAGACGACGCGGCCCTCGTGCCGCGCGACCCAGTGGCCGCCGTGGGCCACCCGGCCGACGGTGAGCTCGAGCTCGTCCCCGGGCTGCGGGGACTCGGCCCCGAGCGGACCCGGCTCGTCCACGACGTCACTCACCGGCCGCACCCCGCACCCGCCGGCTCACTCATAGCCACGCCGCATCCCGCCGACGACGGGACCGTCGAAGCGGTCCTCGTGCCCCTGCGAGGACCGCAGCTGCCACGGGACGCTCGCGACCATGACGCCGGGGGTGAAGTGCAGCCGCGCCTTGAGGCGCAGGGCGCTCTGGTTGTGGAGGATCTGCTCGTACCAGCGGCCGACGACGTACTCGGGGATGTAGACGACGACGACGTCCCGGGGGCTCGTCCGGCGGATCGACTTGACGTAGTCGACGATCGGGCGGGTGATCTCCCGGTAGGGCGAGTCGAGCGCCTTGAGCGGCACGGGGATCCCGCGGCGGTCCCACGCCGCCTGGAGGACCTTCGTCTCCTCGGGGTCGACGTTGACGGTGATGGCCTCGAGCCGGGAGGGCCGGGTCGCCCGGGCGTACGCGAGCGCGCGGAGCGTCGGCTTGTGGATCTTCGAGACGAGGACGATGGCGTGGACCCGTGACGGGAGAACCTGGGCCCCGGTGTCGGCCTCGGCGACGGTGAGCTCCTCGCGGACGTGCCGGTAGTGGTTGCTGATCCCCGACATGAGGACGAAGAGGACGACCATGGCGGCGATGGCGAAGCCGGCGCCGTGGACGAACTTCGTGATGAGGACGACGAAGAGGACGGTGCCGGACATCGCGGCACCGACGCCGTTGATGAGCCGCGAGCGCCGCATCCGCATCCGGACCCGGGGGTCGAGCTCGACGCGCAGGTGCCGGTTCCAGTGCCGGATCATCCCGATCTGGCTCAGCGTGAACGAGACGAAGACGCCGATGATGTAGAGCTGGATGAGGGCGGTGACCTCGGCCTTGTAGATGACGATGAGGAACACCGCCCCACCGGCGAGGAAGAGGATCCCGTTGGAGAAGGCGAGCCGGTCGCCCCGGGTGTGGAGCTGGCGCGGGAGGAAGCCGTCCCGGGCAAGGATCGAGGCGAGGACGGGGAAGCCGTTGAACGCGGTGTTCGCCGCGAGGATGAGGATGATCCCCGTGACGATGGAGACGAGGACGACGCCGGGCGGGAAGCCGTCGAAGACGGACTTGCTCACCTGCGCCATGATCGTGTCCTGGACGTAGTCCGGTCCGACGAGCTCGCCGTCGAGGGCGAGCTGTGTCGAGGGGTCCTGGGCGAACTTCACCCCGGTGGCCCGGGCGAGCTCGATCATCGACATGAGCAGCGTGATCGCGATGAGCCCCATGAACAGCAGGGTCGTCGCCGCATTCCTGCTCTTCGGCTTCTGGAACGCCGGGACCCCGTTGGAGATCGCCTCGACACCGGTGAGGGCGGCGCACCCGGAGGAGAAGGCGCGAAGGAGGAGGAAGGCCATCGCGATCGTCCCGAGCGCCTGGTGGGACTGCTCGGGGAGGAGCTCGAGGCCGGCGCTCTCCGCCGGCGGCAGGGTGCCGGTGGCCTCCCGGACGAACCCGACGACGGCCATCGCGAGGACGGTGACGATGAAGAGGTACGTCGGGACGGCGAACGCCTTGCCCGACTCGCGGACTCCCCGGAGGTTCATCGCGGTGAGGGCGACGACGAGGCCGACGGCGACCCAGACCTCGTGGCCGCGGACGAACTCGAACGCGCCGGCGGCGTTCTGGACGCCCGAGGACACCGAGACGGCGACGGTGAGGACGTAGTCGACGAGAAGCGCGCTCGCGACGGTCAGCCCCGCCCGCGGGCCGAGGTTCGTGCTCGCGACCTCGTAGTCGCCGCCACCCGAGGGGTAGGCGTGGACGTTCTGCCGGTACGAGGCGACGACGACGAGCATGACGACGACGACGACGAGGGCGATCTGCCACGACCGGGTCAGCGCGAGCGACCCCCCGGCGAGGCCGAGGGTGAGGAAGATCTCGTCCGGGGCGTACGCCACCGACGAGAGCGCATCGCTCGCGAAGATCGGGAGGGCGAGCTTCTTCGGGAGGAGGGTCTCGCCGAGGTCCTCGCTGCGCATGGCGCGTCCGACGAGCACTCGCTTGATGGCGCGACCGGTGGGGACGACTGAGGGCACGGGGCCACTCTAGGCGGGACACCGGTCTGCGGCGGGCTCCCCCGGCGGGGGCGCCCGCCGCCACACCGGCGCCGGTGTAGCGTCGCAGGTGTGCACTTCGTGATCATGGGCTGCGGCCGGGTGGGGTCATCGCTCGCCCGGTCCCTCGAACGCAACGGCCACGACGTCGCCGTCGTCGACCAGGACGAGGCGGCCTTCCGACGGCTCGGCACGGCCTTCGAGGGGCGCCGCGTCACCGGGGTCGGGTTCGACCGGGACACCCTCGAGGAGGCGGGGATCAGGGACGCCTACGCGTTCGCGGCGGTGTCGAGCGGGGACAACTCGAACATCCTCGCCGCCCGGGTCGCCCGCGAGACCTTCGGCGTCGAGTACGTCGTCGCGCGGATCTACGACCCCGGGCGCGCGGAGATCTACCAGCGGCTCGGGATCCCCACCGTCGCGACGGTGAAGTGGACCTCCGACCAGATGCTCCGCCGGCTCCTCCCCCAGGGCCACGTGCCCGAGCTCACCGACCCGTCCGGCAAGGTCGCCATCGCCGACATCCCGCTCGCCCAGCAGTGGATCGGCCGCCGGCTCACCGAGATCGAGCAGGTGTCGGGGACCCGGGTCGCCTACCTCACCCGGCTCGGCGAGGGGCAGATCCCCAGCCGCGACACGGTGTACCAGGAGGGCGACCTCGTCCACGTCGCTGTCCTCCGCGAGAACCTCCCCGCCGTCGAGCGGGTGCTCGACTCCCCGCCGCCACCCCCCAGCTGACCGACCCCGTCCGTGCCCGCGAGGACGGGACGGGCCCCGACCCGAGGAAAGTCAATGCGCGTCGTCATCGCCGGAGCCGGCAGCGTCGGTCGTTCCATCGCCCGCGAGCTGCTCTACAACAGCCACGAGGTCCTCCTCGTCGACAAGGACGCCGACGAGCAGCGCGTCGCGAAGGTCACCGACGCGAGCTGGCTCGCCGCGGACGCGTGCGAGATCAGCGCGCTCCACGAGGCCGGCCTCGCCGACTGCGACGTCGTCGTCGCGGCAACCGGGGACGACAAGGTCAACCTTGTCGTCTCCCTCCTCGCGAAGACCGAGTTCGGGGTGCCCCGGACGGTCGCCCGGGTGAACAACCCGAAGAACGAGTGGATGTTCGACGAGGCGTGGGGGGTCGACGTCGCGGTCTCGACCCCGCGGCTGATGACCGCGCTCGTCGAGGAGGCGGTGAGCGTCGGCGACCTCGTCCGGATCTTCGAGTTCCAGCAGGGCCGCGCGACGATGGTCGAGCTCACCCTCCCGGCCGAGAGCCCCTACGTCGGCAAGCGCCTCGGCGACGTCGAGTTCCCCGAGGAGACCGTCCTCGTCGCGATCATCCGGGAGGAGTACCCGATCGCCCCGAGCTCCGACGACTCCCTCGAGGCGCACGACGAGCTCCTCTTCCTCACCACCCCGAACGTCGAGGACGAGCTCGAGTCCATGCTCAGCCCGGGCGTGCGGGTCAAGCGCCCCCGCGAGGACTGACCCCCGGCTCACGGGCGCCGCCGGAGCCGTCCGGGGGCGCGGCCGGCGCCGGGTGCGGGGTGCGGCCGCGGACGAGGATCGCCCCCATCACGGCGACGGCCGCGAGCCACGCGGGCCACCCGAGGACGACCTTGGCGACGCCGAGCAGGGCGACGTTGCCGACGAGGTAGAGCGGGAGCATGACCCCGACCCGGACGACGTAGAGCCCGACGAGGACGAGGGTGAGCCGGGAGCACACCCGGACCATCCCCGGGTCGCGCCGCCACGAGAACGGGTCGTCCCGGGCCGCCGGGTCGCCCGCCCCGACCATGAACCCGACGACGGGCCACCGGAGGACGACGGAGGCGAACGCGGCCGTCCCCCAGGCGATGCTCCCGAGGATGCCGGGGAGGAACGCGTCCTCGGCCCGGCCGCTCCGGAGCGCGAAGAAGGCCGCGAGGCCGGTGGCGACCACCGAGGACAGGACGTACTGGAGGGTCTGGCGCTGGAGCGCCCGGGCCGCGGCGAGCGCGACGGTGACGCCGACCGCGGCCCACAGGGCGAGCGTGAGGTCCCCCCGCCACATCCATGCGACGACGAAGGCCACCATGGGCAGGGCCGTCTCGGCCGACCCCCGCGGGCCGCCGAGGGCCGTGCCCAGCCGGTGCCGGATGATCTCCTCGACGGTGTGCCGCTCCCCCCTCGGCGGGGGCAGGTCAGCGTCCACGGCCCGGGACGATCTCGTACGCGGGGTTGAAGATCACCGGGGTCCCGCCCCGGAAGCACACCCGTCCGGTCGCCTTGAGGTACGTACCCGGCTCGATGCCGCCGATCGTCCGGCGCCCGAGCCAGACGAGGTTGAGCGTCTTGCTCCCGTCGTAGACCTCGACGACGAGGGCGGGGACGTTCGTCCGCGGGCGGAGGGTGACACACCTGACGGTGCCGCTGACGACGGCGACCTCCCGGTCGACGAGGCTGCTGATCGGCACCGCGCCCATCCGGGTCGAGTCGCGCTGGAGCTCGTCGGCGTCCATCTGCTCCTCGGTGCGCGACAGCCGGTCGGTGAGCCGTCCGAGCACCGAGCGCCGGGTCTGCGTCATCACCGCACCTCGGTGATCTCAGGGCCTCGCTCGAAGGGGTTGAGGCCACCGGTCGCGTCGTCCTCGTCGGGGGGCGTCTCGTCGGGCGACCCGTCCGCTGTCTCGGCGTCGCCGGGGAGGTCGGGGACGTTGAGGGGGAGCATCTCCCGGGGCGCCATCGGGTCCTCCCCGCGGACGACGACGAGGGAGCGGAGCACGTCGACGAGCGGGGAGGCAGCGCCGTCGTCGATCGCGGCGGGCCCGGAGAGCACGCCGCGGAGGAACCAGCGCGGGCCGTCGACGCCGAGGAAGCGGGCGGGCGCGAAGACCGTCCGCCCGTCCGGCCCCGCCTGCGGCATCCTCGTCCGCAGCTCGAGGCCGAACGCGCCGTCGGCCTCGTCGGCGGTCCCGCCCAGGGACGTGATCGACTCGGCGATCTCCCCGCGGATCTCGTCCCAGATCCCGAGGGTGCGGGGAGCGGCGAACGCCTGGAGCTGCAGGGTCGAGTCTCCGAGGACGACGTGGGCCGCCGAGATCTCCCCGGTCGACTGGTCGACCTCGAGCCGGAGCTCCATCCCCGGGGTCCCGCTCAGCCAGAGGCTCCCGAGGTCGATCCGCTCCCCGGGTCCGTCGACGGCGCCCGCGTCGTGGGGGCCGTCCGCGACGGCCTCGGTGGCGGCCGCCGCCGGCGCCGACTCCGGCACGGAAGACGACCCGCCCGCCGCGGCGTCACCGGGCCTCGCCCCCGCCGGCTGCTCGCCGTCCGCCCGGACGGGGTCGGTACCGGAGTCGGTGCCGCTGCTGCGACGTCGAAAGATGCTCACTGTCCTGACTCTCCGTTGCTCGGTGCGCCCGCACGGGGGCCGAATCCCCCGCTGGACCCGTGTCCAGTGTCCCCCCGCAGGCTGTCCGGAAGCGAATCGACCTCGGTGAAGACCCCCGTCGCGACCCGCTGGAGAACGAGCTGGGCGATCCGGTCCCCCGGGTGGACGGTGAAGCTCGACGAGGCGTCGTGGTTGACGAGGTTGACGAGGATCTCCCCGCGGTACCCGGAGTCCACGGTCCCGGGGGCGTTGACGATCCCGATGCCGTGCCGGGCGGCGAGGCCGGAACGCGGGTGGACGAGCCCGACCCAGCCCGCCGGGAGCGCGATCGTCACGCCGGTGGGGACGAGGGCGCGCTCGCCCGGTTCGAGGGTCAGCCCGACCGTCGCGGTGAGGTCGGCGCCGGCGTCCCCGTCCTTCGCGTACGCGGGGACCGATGCGGCCGGGTCGGTGCGGACGACCTGGACGGGCACGGCCTCGGGGTCGCCGGTGTGGGGGGCGTCGGGCACACGAAAAGGGTCGGTCACGGGGACCGACCCTATCCGTCAGCAGCGTCGTCGACCGGGGCGTGGTGGAGCGGACCGTTCCGGGCTCAGGCCGCGCAGTCGCGGCAGACCGGCATCCCGGCGTCCTCCTTCGCGAGCTGGCTGCGGTGGTGGACGAGGAAGCACCTGGAACACGTGAACTCGTCCGCCTGGCGCGGGAGCACCCGCACCGACAGCTCCTCCCCGGACAGGTCCGCGCCGGGCAGCTCGAACCCCTCGGCCTGCTCGGTCTCGTCGACGTCGACGCTGGACGCGTTCTTGTCCACGCGCCGGGACTTGAGCTCCTCGATCGAGTCCTCGGCGATCTCGTCGTCGGTCTTGCGTGGCGCGTCGTAGTCAGTGGCCATCTCGTGCCTTTCACTCCATCCTGCAATGCCTCCGGAAGCTGCTCGCGTGTCCGCGTGCGGCCGTGCCCCACTCAACGCAGCGGGTCACGGTTTTGTGCCCGGTGCGCGCCGGATTGTGCCGCATCCGGCGCCCGGCGTCACATCCGTGTCCACCCGACAGGTCGGCGGGGCCTCCCGGCGGGGCGGCGCGGCACCGTCGGCGGGGGTGGGCGGGACCGTCCGGAGGCCTCACCGGGGCCTGGCCGGGGGGCGTCGGGCGGGCCCGCGGCCGCTCCCCGCGCCGCGTCGTGACCCAACGTTCACCGGAGCGGGATCGTCGCCGGGTCCCCTCCTCGCGTATCGTGCCGACCCACGGCGCCGGAGCCCACCGATGTGGGGCCGGCGTCGCGGACCGCCCCACGGGCGCCTCGGGCGCCCCCGCCGGCGGCCGGCGGAACGGCCCGGGCACGCCCGGGAACAGCGAGCAGTCGACGAGAAGAGGTGGACGATGACCGAGCTCAGCGCACAGATCCGCGAGCGCGTCGTGGAGGCCCGGACCTCACTGGACGAGGCGCGCGAATCCGGCGACGACTACCTCGCCACCGTCCGCGAGGCCGAGCTCGACTCCCTCGCCCGTCTCGCCGGCGAGCACGAGCTCACCATCCCCGAGCTCGCCTAGGGCGCCGTCGGGCCCTCGTGCCCGGCCGCGGCCTCGGCGCGGGCGACGACGTCACTCAGCCCGGCGTGGAGGGGCGGTCCGGAGGCGAGCGTGAGCGCAGCTGACGGCGGCCCGCCGTCGGCGCCGGTCACCCGCCCTCCGGCCTCCTCGACGACGAGCCAGGCGGCCGCGAAGTCCCACGCGTTGAGGCCGCGCTCGTAGTACCCGTCGAGGGTCCCGTCGGCGACGTGGCAGAGGTCGAGGGCGGCGCTGCCGATCCGGCGGATGTCACGGACCTCGGTGAGGAGGTACCGGAGGACGTCGGCCTGCCACCGGCGCCGCTCGGCGGCGTAGCCGAAGCCGGTCCCGACGAGGGCGAGGGCGAGCCGGTCGCCCCGGCCGACCTCGATGACCCGGGCGGGGAGGCGGCCCCGGGTCCGCCACGCGCCCCCGCCCCGGCGGGCGTGGAAGAGCTCGCCGGACACGGGGTTGAGGACCGCGCCGGCAACGGGGTGCCACCCGCCGGGGGTGTGCGGGTCACCGACGACGGCGGCGACCGACACGGCGTACGCGGGGATGTCATAGAGGTAGTTGACCGTCCCGTCGATGGGGTCGACGACCCAGGTGACCCCCGACCGGCCCTCGTGACCGCCCTGCTCCTCGCCGTAGAAGCCGTCGTCCGGCCGGGCGTCGGTAAGCCGGTCCCGGAGGAGGTCCTGGGATCGCTGGTCCATGACGGTGACGACGTCGGTGATCGTGCTCTTCGTCTGCGCGACCGCGAGGTCCCGAGGCCGCTCGTCGACGATGAGCCGTCCCGCCGCGGTCGCGGCGGCGACGGCGACCCGCTCGAGCTCGGCGAGGGTGGCGCGGTCGAGCTCGGGGCCGCCGCTGACCGGCGTCCCCATCAGTCGCTCCCACAGAGGGCCGGTCGGTCCGCCCGGAGGTTGGGACAGCACCCGGGGGCGCACGTCGATGGGCGGACGTCCCCCGCCGGCCACGTCGGCCGGTCGGGCGACTCGCCACGCGCCTCGGCCGCTCGCTCGAGGAGGAGGTCGACGAGGCCGGAGACGAACTCCGGGTCGGTCCCGACCGTCGGGACCCGGACGAGCCGGAGGCCGAGCCGCTCGCACGTCTCGGCCGCCTCGGTGTCGAGGTCGTAGACGACCTCCATGTGGTCGGAGACGAAGCCGATCGGGGCGAGGACGATCGTCCGGGCCCCGTCCGCGGCGAGCTCCTCGATCCGGTCGTTGACGTCCGGCTCGAGCCACGGCTGGCTCGGGGGACCGGACCGGGAGCAGTAGACGAGCTCGCCGTCGAGGTCGACCTCGAGGGTCGCCCGGACCTCGGCGGTGATCGCCGCAGCGAGCTCGGCGTGCTGGCGCGAGTACAGCCGGCCCTCCCCGTCGCCGGGACCGGAGGTCTCGTCCATCCCCGTCGGGATCGAGTGGGTGACGAAGAGGAGCCGGACGCCGTCGGCGTCGTCGCGGACCGAGCGGACGGCCTCGGTGACGAGCCGGCTGTTCGTCGCGGAGAACCCGGGGTGGTGGTTGTACGGGCGGACCTTGTCGACGGCGACGTCGACCCCCCGCTCCCGGGCCTCGGCGACCCCGGCGGCGAGGTCCTCGCGGTACTGCCGGCACGAGGAGTAGCACGAGTACGCGCTCGTCGTCACCGTGACGACCCGCTCCAGGCCCCGCTCACGGGCCTCCTCGAGGGCGTCGACGACGAACGGGGCGAAGTTCCGGTTGCCCCAGAGCAGGGGTGCGGCGAGCTCGCGGCGGTCGAGCTCCTCGCGGACGGCGGCGAGGAGGGCGCGGTTCTGGTCGTTGATCGGGCTGCGTCCCCCGAAGAGGTGGTAGTGGGCACCGACCTCCTCGAGCCGGTCGTCGGGGACCCCCTTGCCCGCGGTGACCCGCCGGAGGAAGGGCAGGACGTCTTCGGGCTTCTCCGGGCCGCCGAACGACAGGAGGAGGATGCCGTCGTACGGCGCGAGGGGTGACGTCGGGTCGGGGCTCACGGTGAGTCTCCTGTTCGAAGGGCGACCGGGGCGTTGAGGTCGAGGACGACGGCGACCATGCGGATGAGGAAGACGAGGGCGACGCAGCCCCACACGACCACCATGGACATCATCTCCCAGGAGCTCGCGAGGACGAGCAGCGTGGCCCCGAGGAGGGACGGCGTCGCGTAGAGCTCGCGCCGGAGGACCTCGGGGACCTGACCGGCGAGGACGTCGCGGATGACGCCACCGCCGACGGCGGTGACGCACCCGATGAGGGCGGCGGGGACGGGGTCGACGCCCGACCCGAGGGCCTTGAGCGTCCCGGCGACGGTGAAGGCCGCGAGTCCGGCGGCGTCGAGGACCCGGACGAACCCGGCGATCCGGGCGACCGACGGGTGGAGGACGAAGGTCGTGCCGCCGGCGAGGACGGCGGCCGCGAGGAGACGCCAGTCCGATATCCCCTGCGGGGGGGTGTCCCCGATGAGCACGTCGCGGACGATCCCTCCCCCGAGCCCGGCGACGGTCGCGAGGACGAGGACCCCGAAGAGGTCGAACCGCTTGCGGACCGCGACGAGGCCACCGGAGAGCGCGAAGACGAAGACGCCGACGAGGTCGAGGGCGAGCTGGAGGGACGGGTCGTACGTCAACATGTCGCCCCAAAACTACCGGGGCGGCGTGGTGACCTTGGTGACGGTCGCCGTGAGGTGGCAGAGTCGGGGGAGCACCGGGACGAGCGGGAGAGACGAATGCACGAGCTGCGACTCATCGGAGTCCACGAGGACGGGGAGCACCTGCTCCTCAGCGGCGGGGACGGTGAGCGCTTCCGGGTCCGCATCGACGACGCGATCCGTGCCGCCGTGCGCCGCGACCGCCCCCGGCTCGGGCAGCTCCAGATCCAGCTCGACAGCTCGGTCCGCCCCCGCGAGGTCCAGGCGCTCATCCGCGCCGGGGCGACCGCGGCCGAGGTCGCCGACCGGACGGGCTGGCCGGTCGAGAAGGTCGCCCGGTACGAAGGTCCGGTCCTCGCCGAGCGGGAGCACGTCGCCGGGCTCGCCCGCGACGTCCGGCTCCGGAGCCGGTCCGGCGGGGGCTCGCAGACCCTCGGGGCCCGGGTCACCGCACGGCTCGAGGCCCGTGACGTCGAGAGCGAGCGGGCTGCGTGGGACGCGGCCCGCTCGGAGGACGGCAGGTGGACCGTCACCGTCACCTTCGTCGCGGGCGGCCGTGAGCGGGCGGCGAGCTGGTACGTCGACACGTCCTCCCGGACCGTCGTCGCCCGCGACGACGAGGCCCGCTGGCTCGCCGAGGAGGACGCCCAGGCCGGGCCGATCCCCACACCGCACGCCCTCGGGCCGAGCCGGGCGAGCACGGTGTTCGACGTCGAGGCCGAGGGCGGGGTCAGCGAGACCGTCGCCCGCAGGACCCACCATGGGAGCGCCGCCGGGGAGGACCCCATCGACCTCATGAGCGCGATCCGCGAGCACAGCGCGGCCCGCGGGCGTCGGCGTGGCTCCCGCCGGCGCGGGGGCGCAGCGCACACTCCCGTCGAGGACAGCCCGCGCACCGACGCGCTCCCCATCGAGGAGCTCGCCGGCGACCCCGGCGCCCCGCCCGCCGCCGCCGGCCCGCACCCGCTCGACGAGCCGGCCAGCGAGCAGGCCGGGGAGGCGACCCGGCCCCCCGCCGACACCGGGACCGCGCCCGACACCGGGACCGCGCCCGACAAGGACCCCGGCGACCCCGGCGCGGCACCCCGCGAGGCCGTCCCCGACGGCCCGGCGGCCACGCTCGCCGTCGTCGGAACCGCGGCGCCCGCATCCGGGGTCGACCCCGCCTCCGCCGTCGACCCCGGTGACGACCCGGTCGCGCAGGCCGACGAGGACCCCACCGACGGCGACCCGGGGGAGGCCGCCGGCCCCGGCCCCGCCGACGCCGGCGCCGAAGGCGACGGACCAGGGAGCGACCCCACCCCGGCCCGCCCCGGCCCCCGACGCAAGGGCCGGCCGAGCGTCCCGAGCTGGGACGACGTCATGTTCGGGGGCGGCGGCACCCACCGCCGCGGCTGACCGCGGCGGCCGACCTCCTTCAGCCGCGACTTCGGCGCGCGGAGCCGGGGCTGGAGCACGTGGTGCGTGGCAGCGGGCAGGCGTCGAGCTCGAACGGGAGGACGTCCGCGGAGTGCGCGGCGGCCCGGGCGGCGTGCGAGCTCATCCGGCGCATGAAGTGCCGGCGGCAGAGGACCTCGTACTCGACGACGCCCCCGCCCCCGCTCTCGTGGCCGGTGTCCCCGACGACGACCTGCTCCCCCTCGACGACCATCGCCCCGTCGACGACCCGGGCGTTGTGGGTGGCCCGGCGGCCGCACCAACAGAGGGCCTCGACCTGGAGGACCTGCACGCGGTCGGCGAGCTCGATGAGCCGCCGCGACCCGGGGAAGAGCTCGGTCCGGAAGTCCGCCGTGATCCCGAAGGCGTAGACGTCGAGGTCGAGCTCGTCGACGAGCCGGGCGAGCTGCTCGACCTGGTGGGGCGTGTAGAACTGGGCCTCGTCGCAGATGAGGTAGTCGACGCGGCGGCCGCTCGTCAGGCACCCGACGACGACGTCCCAGAAGTCGAGGTCGTCGTCGACCTCGAGGGCGGCCGTCGACAGGCCGAGCCGCGAGGAGAGGACCGAGTCCCCGGCCCGGTCGAGCTTGGTGAAGATCATCCCCCCGCGGCCGCGTGAGCGGTGGGTGTGGTCGACCTGGAGGGCCAGCGTCGACTTGCCGCAGTCCATGGTTCCGGAGAAGAAGACCAGCTCAGCCACGGAGGACCACCCTAGGCGCTCCGTCGCGGGGGGACGGTGAGCAGGGGGACGGCGACCTCGTCCACCGTGAGGGATCCGTGCAGGCCGAGCAGGGCGAGGAGCTGGGGCCGCTGCCTCCGGGAGTCGACGACGGCGACCCGGTCCCGCATCGCGACGACGACGTCCCCGACACGCTCGAGGTAGCCGTCCGCGACCGGCCCGAACCAGCCGCCCTCGACGACCTCGGCCCGGGTGCCCGACCACACGGCCGCCCCGAGCCGGTCGCGCCACCGGGCGAGGACGCCGGCGGCCGCGTCCGGCTCGCAGTACAGGTGGAGCGCCCTCGCCTCTCCCCCGGCGTGCCGCACCCCCCGGCGGAGGGCGGGCTCGTCGGCGAGGTCGAGCCGGTCCGCGTGCGGGACGTCGACCATCCCGTGGTCCGCGGTGACGACGAGGCCGGCGTCGGCGGGCAGCCTCGCGGCGAGGGTGCGCAGCTCGGCGTCGAGCGACTCGAGCTCGTCCCCCCACTCCCACGACGAGCAGCCGTGGACGTGTCCGACCTTGTCGAGGTCCCCCCAGTAGAGGTAGACGAGCGACCGCGGCGCCGAGCGGACGGCAGCGGCCGCCGCGTCGACCCGGTCGGCGAGGCGGTCGGCGGCGACGAATCGGCCGCCGCGCTGCGCGGCCCGGGTGAGGCCGGAGCCGGCGAAGAACCCCGGTCCGACCCGGGTCACCGCGACCCCGTCGCCGAGGACGCGCTCGAACACCGTCGGGGCCGGCTGCCACGCCTCCGGGCGCGGTCCGTCCTCCCACGAGAGCTCGTTGAGCAGCCGGTCCTCCCCGGGGACGAGGACCTCGTAGCCGAGCAGTCCGTGCCCGCCCGGGGGGAGACCGGTCCCGAAGGTCCCCATCGACGTCGCCGTCGTCGACGGGAACCCGGCGTCGAGGCACCTCCCGTCGGGGAGGAGGGACCGGAGGAACGGGGCGTGCCCGCTCCGCCGGCGCAGGAGCGCGTCGCCCAGGCCGTCGACGAGGACGACGACCCAGCGCGGGGCCGGGGGGAGCCGGAGCCGGGACGGGTCCGGCCCGTCGGCCACATCCGTGGACCGGGGGGCCGCGCCGGCGAGGGAGGACGCGACCGCGGGGAGGACGTCGGCGAGCGATCCCTCGCCGTACCGGGGCACGGGGGGCGGCTCGGGGGGGCGGGTCACCGGCCGATCGACGCCGAGAGCGTGTGCGCGAACTCGAGCGCCGTCCCGAAGGCACCCTCGCCGTCGGCGTCGGCGCTGATCCGCAGGGAGATGTCGTCGGACGCGACCGTCCCCTCGTACCCGTGGTCGGCCTCGCAGTCGGGGTCGCTGCACACGGCGGGCAGGAGGTCGATCCGGTTGACCGCCCCCCAGCCGAGGGTGAGCGTGATCTCGCGGCCGAGGCTGCCCGGCCGGTACTCCGCCGGCTGGGGGACGACGTGGGTCATCATCACGCCGCGGACCGCGCTGAGCGGGATGCTCTCGGTCGTCGCGGTCGCGAGGTCCTCGCGGCCCTGCGGGTCGTCGGTGTGGTCGTCGGCGTGGGCGATGACGAGCCTGGTGCTCGTCAGGGCGAGGACGGTGATGTGCCGGCGGACGGCATCCTGGTCGAAGGTCGTCTCCTGGTGGACGAGGTGGGAGCGGAGCTCCTCGCCGGCGAGCGCGGCGCTGACGACGTCCCCGACGAGCGCCGGGTAGTAGCCCGCCCGCTCGATCGCCCGGGTCAGCTCCTCGGGCAGCGGGTGCACGGGGAGAGGGGCGTGGGCGCGGTCCATGACGTCCATTGTGCCCCAGCCCTCGGACGGCGGGCCGCTCCCAGGGGCCCGGGCGAGCCGAGGTCAGGTGAGCGACCGGCGGCCGGGGTCCTTGCGCCTCGGGGCGGGCGCGAGGTGGATCTCCGCCCCGAGGACGTCGACCCCTCCGGGGTGGGCCATCGTCGGGTTGAGCGTCAGCGAGGACAGCTCGGGGACGTCGTCGGCGAGCACCGACACCCGGGCGATGACGTCGGCGAGGGCCGCGCGGTGAACGGGCGTCGCCCCGTTGTGCCCGTGCAGGAGGGGCGCCGCGCGGACCGAGGAGATGAGCTCGGAGACGTCGACGTCGGTGAGCGGGGGGATCCGGTGACCGATGTCACCGAGGAGGTCGGTCGGGGGCCCGGCGATGCTGAAGCTCACGACCGGACCGAACAGCGGGTCCTCGTCGCTGGAGACGACGCAGGAGACGCCGGGCGTCGCCATCTTCTGGACGACGAAGTAGGTGGCGTCGAGGGGGGCGAGGCGGTCGTTGAGGGACGTGAACGCCTCCCGGACCGCGGACTCGGTCGCGAGGTCGACCCGGATCCCGTCGAGGACCGACTGCCCCCGCACGAGCGGCGAGAGCGACTTGAGGACGACGGGGAGCCCGACCTCGCGGGCGGCCGCGACCGCCTCGTCGGCGCTCGCGACCTCGACCCGTCGCCAGAGCCCGATCCCGTAGGCCCCGAGCAGCGCCGTCGCCTCCTCGGACGTCAGGGCGCGCCCCTCGGGGCACTCCTCGAGGACGGCGTCGACGATGGCCTCGGCCGCCGGGCGGTCGATCCCGGCCGGGGCGACCGGCACCCCCCGGTCCTTGGCACGCCACTGCCCGTACCGCGTCGCCGCGGCGAGCGCCCGGACAGCGTCCTCGGGGACGGTGTAGAGGGGGATGGCCCGCGGCGGGCCGTCCGGCGCGCTCTCGACCCCCATCGTCGTCGCGCCGGCGTCGACCCCCTGGAGCCCGAGGAGGGTGGCGAGGCACGTCTTGTCGGTCTCGGCGACCGCCGCCCGGATCGCCTCGAGGACGTCCTCGTCCTGGGACTCGAGCGGCGGGATGAAGCAGATGACGAGGCTGTCGACGTCGGGCGCCGCAACCGCCTCGTCGAGGGCGGCACGCAGCTCCTCGGCGGTCGCCTCGGCGCGGACCGAGACCGGGCCGTGGGCGACCTCCATCCCCCAGCTCACGCAGCTGTCGGCGGTGAGGGCGGACAGCTGCGCCGAGTTGCCGACGACCGCGACCCGGTTCCCCCTGGGGTAGGGCTGGTGGAGGACGAGCTGGGCGACGTCGAAGAGCTGGTGGACGTTCTCGACGCGGATGACACCCGCCTGGCGGAGCATCGCGGCGAACGCCTCCGGACGGGCCCGGGTCCGCCGGGCCCGGTGCCCGGGCGGCACGCCGTAGGCGGACACCCCGGACTTGACGACGATGACGGGCTTGATCATCGCGAGCGCCCGGGCGACCCGGGAGAACTTGCGCGGGTTGCCCATGGACTCGAGGTAGAGCCCGACGGCGTGGGTCGACTCGTCGTCGATCCAGTACTGCATGAGGTCGTTGCCGGAGACATCGACCCGGTTCCCCGCGGACGCGAAGACCGAGACGCCGAGGTTGCGCCGGGCGGCGGAGGCGAGGACGGCGATGCCGAGGGCCCCGCTCTGGGAGAACAGGCCGAAGTGCCCGTTCGGGGGGAGCGTCGAGGCGAGGCTCGCGTTGAGCCGGACGTCGGGGCTGTTGTTGATGAAGCCGAAGGAGTTCGGCCCGAGGACCCGCATCCCCGAGTCGCGGGCGACCCGGAGAAGCCGCAGCTGGAGCGCCTCCCCCTCGGGGCCGGCCTCGGCGAAGCCCGAGGACATGACGAGGAGCGCGGTGACACCGGCCGTGGCGCAGTCCTCGACGACGTCGAGGACGGACTCCGCCGGGACGGCGATGACGGCGAGGTCGACCGGGCCGGGGACGTCGGTGACCCGCGGGTACGCGGGGCGGCCGAGGACCTCGAAGGCCTCGGAGTTGACCGCGTGGACCGGCCCGGTGAAGCCGGCCTCGATGTGGCGGAGGACCTGGTTGCCGATCGAGCGCGGGCGGCGGCTCGCGCCGACGACGGCGATCGAGGACGGGAAGAGCACCCGTTGCATGCTCACCGCCTCGGCGCGGTGCTCCCGCGCGGTCCGGACGGCCGTCGACTGCTCGGTCGGCTCGATGTCGAAGTGGACGGTGACGACACCGTCGGAGATTCGCCGGCTCACCTCGTACCCGGCGTCGGCGAACACCGCGAGCATCTTCCGGTTCTGCGGGAGGACCTCGGCCTCGAACGCCGTGATCCCCTCCTCGCGGGCGATCGCCGCGAGGTGCTCGAGCATGACCGAGCCGATGCCCTTGCCCTGGTAGTGGTCGCTGATGTTGAAGGCGACCTCGGCGTGGCTGGGGGTCAGCCGGTCGTACCGGCCGATGCCGATGATCTCGCCACGCATCGTCGCGACGAGGGCGACCCGGTCGACGTAGTCGACGTTGGCGAACCGTTCGGCGTCGCGGTCGCTCAGGCGCTTGAGCGGGGCGAAGAAGCGCAGGTAGATCGACTCCTCCGACTGCCCGGCGTGGAAGCGGTGGATGGCCGGGACGTCCCCGGGCCGGATGGGGCGTACGTGGGCGACCGTCCCGTCTCGCAGGACGACGTCGGCCTCCCACTGCGCCGGGTAGCCGGGGGGGTCACCGGGGGCGATCATGTGCTCCAGAATGGCACGAGCGGCGGCGAGGCCCCCGGCCAGCGCCCCGAGGACCGCCGACAGCGGCGAGACTGGGCCCATGGAGCTCGCCGACGCCGTCCGCCGGCGGCGCATGGTGCGCCGCTTCCGCGCCGCCCCGCAGGTCCCGGAGGCGACGGTGCGTCACCTGCTCGACCTCGCCTCCCGGGCGCCGAGCGCCGGGTTCAGCCAGGGGTGGGACTTCGTCGTCCTGCGCACCGAGGAGGAGCGCGGCTCGTTCTGGGACGCGGCCGCTCCCCCGTCCGCCCGGCGCAGGGGCGCCGAGCCCTCCGACGACGTGGGCGTCGAGCCGTCCGGGTCGTCCCCCGCCCCCGGTTGGCTCGCCGGTGTCTCCGCCGCCCCGACGCTCCTCGTCTGCCTCTCCCACCCCGGCGCCTACCTCGACCGGTACGCCGAGCCGGACAAGGGGTGGCCCGACCGCGACCCGCTCCGGTGGCCGGTCCCCTATTGGGACACGGACACGGCGATGGCCGCGATGACCGTCCTCCTCGGCGCCGTCGACGCCGGCCTCGGGGCCCTCTTCTTCGGCGTCCCCGGCCCCGCCCACGCCCGTGTCCTCGCGACGCTCGGGGCTCCCGAGGGCCGCCGGCTCGTCGGGGTGGTCGCGCTCGGCGAGGAGGCCGAGCGCGTCCGCAGCCCGTCGCTGCGGAGGGGCCGGCGCGGGGTCGAGGCCATCGCGCACTGGGGCAGGTACGGCGAGTCCGCCACCCCGGCGGGGGGGCCGTCGGCGAGGATGGCGGATGATCAGGGGGCCCTGCCCACGCCGGGAGGGCCCCGCCCGCCCGGTCCCGCCGCCGGGACGGACCACCCGCCCGCAACGAAGGAGTAGTGCTCGTCCCATGGCCCGTCGCCCGTCGCAGCCCCCAGCCGAGCCGGTCGTCGAGGGACGCGTCATCGACATCGACGTCGAGGAGGAGATGTCGAACGCCTTCCTCGAGTACTCCTACTCGGTCATCCACTCCCGTGCCCTCCCCGACGTCCGGGACGGGCTCAAGCCGGTCCAGCGGCGGATCCTCTACGGGATGTCCGAGCTCGGGCTCCGCCCGGACCGCGGCCACGTCAAGTCGAGCCGGGTCGTCGGCGAGGTCATGGGCAAGTACCACCCGCACGGCGACCAGGCGATCTACGACGCGCTCGTCCGGATGGCCCAGCCGTTCACGATGCGCCTCCCGCTCGTCGACGGGCACGGGAACTTCGGCTCCCTCGACGACGGCCCGGCGGCCGCCCGGTACACCGAGGCCCGGATGGCGCCCGCCGCGATGCTCATGGTCACCGGGCTCGAGGAGGACACCGTCGACTTCGTCCCGAACTACGACGACCAGCTCACCCAGCCCGCGGTCCTCCCCGCCGCCTACCCCAACCTCCTCGTCAACGGCGTGAGCGGGATCGCCGTCGGGATGGCGACGAACATGCCCCCGCACAACCTCGTCGAGGTCATCGGGGCCGCCCGGCACCTCATCGCCCATCCGGGGTGCTCGCTCGACGACCTCATGAAGTTCGTCCCCGGCCCGGACCTGCCCGCCGGCGGCCGGATCGTCGGTCTCGACGGCATCCGGGACGCCTACCTCAGCGGTCGGGGGACGTTCCGGACACGAGCGACCGCCCGCGTCGAGAAGGTCACCGCCCGCAAGCAGGGCGTCGTCGTCACCGAGCTCCCCTACCTCGTCGGCCCCGAGAAGGTCATCGAGAAGATCAAGGACCACGTCCAGTCGAAGAAGCTCCAGGGCATCAGCGACGTCAAGGACCTCACCGACCGCACCCACGGCCTCCGCCTCGTCATCGAGGTGAAGAACGGGTTCCACCCCGAGGCCGTCCTCGAGCAGCTCTACAAGCTCACCCCGATGGAGGACTCCTTCGGGATCAACAACGTCGCACTCGTCGACGGACAGCCCCGGACGATGGGGCTCAAGGAGCTCCTCCGCTGCTACGTCGACTTCCGCACCGACGTCGTCCGCCGGCGGACGGAGTACCGGCTCGGCCGGCGGCGCGAGCGGCTCCACCTCGTCGAGGGGCTGCTCGTCGCCATCCTCGACATCGACGAGGTCATCCAGGTCATCCGCTCCTCCGACGACGCGGGGATCGCCCGGACCCGGCTCATCGACGTCTTCGACCTCTCCGAGGCGCAGGCGACGTACATCCTCGACCTCCAGCTCCGGCGGCTGACGAAGTTCTCCCGGATCGAGCTCGAGAAGGAGAAGGAGGAGCTCGAGGCGGCGATCGAGGAGCTCGCGGCGATCCTCGCCGACGAGCAGCTCCTCCTGCGGACCGTCTCGCGCGAGCTCGCCGACGTCGCCAAGGCGCACGGCACGCCACGGCGGACCGTCCTCCTCGAGTCCGCCGGCACTCCCGCCGCGGCGGCCCACCCGCTCGAGGTGAGCGACGACCCGTGCTGGGTCCTCCTGTCCTCGACGGGGCTGCTCGCCCGGACGACGTCCGACGACCCGCTGCCGACAGGTGGTCGGCGCGCCAAGCACGACGTCGTCACCGCGGCGGTCCGCACGACCGCCCGCGGTGAGGTCGGGCTCGTCACCTCCCGCGGGCGGATGGTCCGCCTCTCCACGCTCGAGCTGCCGACCCTCCCCCCGACGAACGACGCCCCGACCCTCTCCGGTGGCGCCCCGCTCGCGGCGTACGTCGACCTGCCCTCCGGCGAGGAGCCGCTCGCCCTCACCTCGCTCGACGACGGCGGCCCGGGTCTCGCGCTCGGCACCCGCCAGGGCGTCGTCAAGCGGGTGGCGCCGGACCACCCGAACCGGGACGCGTGGGAGGTCGTCGCCCTGCGGGACGGCGACGAGGTCGTCGGCGCCGTGGAGCTGAGGACCGGCGACGAGGAGCTCGTCCTCGTCTCCTCGGACGCCCAGCTCCTCCGCTTCCCCGCCGACCTCGTCCGCCCTCAGGGGCGGGCCGCGGGCGGGGTCGCGGGGATCCGGCTCGCCGCCGGGGAGCGGGTCGTCTTCTTCGGGGCGGTCCCGCCGGCGGCGGACACCGGCGGCGGGTCCGACGGCGGCGACGCGGGCCCGGTCGTCGTCACGGTCAGCGGGTCCTCCGGCGCCCTCGCCGGGACCGAGCCCGGGTCGGTCAAGGTCACCCCGCTCGGCGAGTACCCGGCCAAGGGCCGCGGCACCGGCGGGGTCCGGTGCCACCGGTTCCTCAAGGGAGAGGACACCCTCGTCCTCGCCTGGGCGGGCCGCGCGCCCCGGGCGGCCGGGGACGGAGGGGCCCCCGTCGAGCTCCCCGAGGCGAACGGGCGGCGGGACGGGTCGGGCACACCCGGCAGCGTCGTCGTCGCCGCGGTCGCGTCGCCTCCACGCGCCTGACGTGCCGGGTGCCGGCGACCGCCGGCAGCCGGGAGCCGACCTCGGGAGGTTGATCCGCCCGGTCGATCCGCGGAACCGGGGCCGGGTGCGCGGAGCTCCGCCGGACCGGAGTTCCCCCGAAACGTCATCGTTACCGTCTCGTGACGGCAGGCCGTTGCGGGCCGAGCCGTGGAAGCGCTTTCATTGCTTCCGCAGTCCTCAGCGCCGAGGCGGTCCCGGCCTCGGCCCGACCCGAAACGGAGGCGGGCGCATGTCCCGACCACTCTCACGACGCTCTCTCGTGGCCTGCGCCGGAATGGCCGGGGTCGCCCTCGTCGCCGCCGGCTGCGGCGGCAGCGACAGCGGGGGCTCGTCCGGCGGGGACACGTCCGCCAACTCGGCCCGCGGCCCGATCACCTTCGTCACCGGCAAGGACAACTCCAACGTCTGGGCCCCGACCATCGCGAAGTGGAACAAGGACCACCCGGACGAGAAGGTCACGCTCAAGGAGCAGACCGACCAGGCCGACCAGCAGCACGACGACATCGTCCAGCACATGCAGGCGAAGGACCCCAGCTACGACATCGTCACCGTCGACGTCGTCTGGACCGCGGAGTTCGCCGCCAAGGGCTGGCTCGTCCCGCTCGAGGGCGACTTCGCGCTCGACACCTCGAAGCTGCTCAAGCCGACCGTGACCGCCGCGACGTACAACGGGAAGCTCTACGCCGCCCCGTTCGCGAGCGACGGCGGGATGCTCTACTACCGCAAGGACCTCGTCAAGGCGCCCCCGAAGACGCTCGACGAGATGTGGAAGATGTGCGACATCGCGAAGAAGAACAACATGTCGTGCTACGCCGGCCAGTACGCGAAGTACGAGGGCCTCACCGTCAACACGGCCGAGGCGGTCAACACGTACAAGGGCTCCTTCGTCGACGACACGGGCAAGGCGGTCGTCGACTCCCCCGAGGCCAAGGCGGGTCTCGGCATGCTCGCCGACCACTACAAGAACGGCGACATCCCTCGTCAGGCGATCACCTTCCAGGAGGAGCAGGGCCGGATCATGTTCGAGGACGGCAAGCTCCTCTTCCACCGGAACTGGCCCTACGTCTACAACCTCGCGAAGACCGAGGCGTCCTCGAAGGTCAAGGACAAGTTCGGCGTCGCGCCGCTCCCCGGCGTCGACGGCCCCGGCGCGTCGAGCCTCGGCGGTCACAGCGAGGGGATCAACGAGTACTCGAAGTACAAGGCGACCGCGTTCGACTTCCTCAAGTTCATCGAGGAGGACGCCCAGCAGAAGTTCTTCATGAAGCAGGGCTCGCTCGCCCCGGTCGTCTCGTCGATCTACACCGACCCCGAGCTCGTCAAGCAGGCCCCGTACCTGCCGACCCTGCTCACGGCCATCGAGAACGCCGTCCCCCGGCCGGTCACCCCGTTCTACCCCGCGGTGACCAAGGCCATCCAGGACAACGCCTACTCGGCCATCAAGGGCGAGAAGGGCGTCGACCAGGCGATCAGCGACATGCAGAACGCCATCTCGGCAGCCACCCAGGGCTGACGGGGCGTCCTTCGCCGCGGCGGGGGGCGGCCGCAGCCGCCCCCCTGCCCTCCCGACCACAACCAGGGCGCCGCGTGAACGGGCCCCCGTCGAGGAGTTGCCAGATGAGCAGTGCCGTCCAGACCGCGCCCGGGAGCACCCGGAGGAAGCGCGGGCCGAAGAGTCTCAACGCCGGACAGGGACGCAGGGGCATTCTCTTCATCGCCCCGACGATCGCCTTCCTCACCCTCATCATCGTCTACCCGCTCGCCAAGGCCGTCGTCATGTCCTTCCAGAAGGACTCGGGCCTGGACCCGGCGAGCGGGATGTTCGTCGAAGGCGGGTACGCCGGGGTCTCGAACTACCGGCACTGGCTCCTCCAGGAGTGCACGAGCGGGGCCGGCACGGTGCCCTGCGGGCCCGGCTCGCTCGGGGCACAGTTCTACGACGCCCTCTTCGTCACCCTCTTCTTCACCGTCGTCGCGGTCACCCTCGAGACCGGTCTCGGGCTGTGGTTCGCGACGATCATGAACCGGACGTTCAAGGGACGCGGGCTCGTCCGGGCCGCGATCCTCATCCCGTGGGCGATCCCCACTGCGGTCACCGCGAAACTCTGGTTCTTCATCTTCGCCTACAACGGCATCGCGAACACCCTCCTCGGGTACGTCGGCATCTCGCCCCTGCTGTGGACCGGCGACGCGTGGCCGGCACGGTTCGCCGTCATCATCGCCGACGTCTGGAAGACGACGCCGTTCATGGCCCTCCTCACGCTCGCCGGCCTCCAGCTCATCAACGCCGACGTCTACGAGGCCTGCCAGATCGACGGGGCGAGCAAGTGGCAGACCTTCCGCCAGATCACGCTGCCCCTCATCAAGGTCCCGCTCATGGTCGCGGTCCTCTTCCGCACCCTCGACACCCTGCGGATCTTCGACCTCCCGTACATCCTCACCGGAGGCGGCGGCGGGTCCGGCAACGCGACGACGACCCTGTCGATCCTCGTCATCAAGCAGATCCGCCAGGGCTTCAACAGCGCCTCGGCCCTCTCGACGATCGTCTTCCTCATCATCGCCGTCGTCGCGTTCCTCTTCATCAAGTTCGGCGGTGCCGACGTCGTCCAGCGCCCACCGGGTCAGAAGAAGACGCGCCGCTGGCCCCTGCTGGGCCGCCGCCGCCGCAACGCCGAAGGAGTCTGACCCATGGCCACCATCACCGCGGACGGCTCGGCGGCGGAGACCGCCTCGGCCGAGGCCCACGCCTACCACTTCAAGTCCCAGCGCAGCGCGAACATCCGGATGTACCTGGGTCTCGCCGTCATCGTCCTCTGGGGTCTCGCCCCGTTCTACTGGATGGTCGTCACCGCGTTCCGAGACGTCGACTTCACCTTCGTCACCGACCCCTGGCCGAGCCACGTCACCCTCGACAACTTCCGGACGGCGTTCTCGACGGACCGCGGCAACCACTTCGGCCGTGCCCTGTTCAACAGCACGCTCATCGGGGTCGTCACGACGGCGGTCGCGATGCTCGTCGGGGTCTCGGCGTCGTACGCACTCGCCCGGCTCCAGTTCCCGTTCAAGTACGGCGTCCTCGGGTTCATCCTCGGTGCGTCGATGTTCCCCGGGGTCGCACTCGTCTCTCCGCTGTTCCAGCTCTTCTCGAGCTGGGGCTGGCTCACCGGGTACAACTACCAGGCGCTCATCATCCCGAACATCTCGTTCGCCCTCCCGCTCACCGTGTACACCCTCACGGCGTTCTTCTCGGAGATGCCCTGGGAGCTCGAGGAGTCCGCGCGGATGGACGGGTGCACCCCGCTCGAGGCGTTCCGGAGGATCATGCTCCCGCTCGCCCTGCCCGGGCTCTTCACGACGGCGATCCTCGCGTTCATCAGCAGCTGGAACGAGTTCCTCCTCGCGTCGCAGTTCTACACCGAGCAGAGCCAGCCGGTCACCGTCGCGATCGCCGGGTTCGCCGGGGCCCAGCCGCACCAGGAGCCGTACACCGCGGTCATGGCGGCCGCGACGATCGTCACGATCCCACTCATCCTCATGGTGCTCGTCTTCCAGCGGGCGATCGTCTCCGGCCTCACCGCCGGCGGCGTCAAGGGCTGACGGGAGCCGGGATGGGGCTGTTCAACGCGGGCACGGGGACGGGGACCCACCCCCGTGCCCGCAGGCAGCGGCTCGAGATGCTCCTCGGCATCCTCGGGTTCTTCACCCTCATGGCCGCCATCCAGACCGTCGTCCTCGAGGTTCGCGGGGACCCGGCCGGCTTCTCGGCCACCGTGCTCGCCGTCCTCTGCGTGCTCACCTGGCTCACCTGGCGGGCCCGCAGCCGCATCCAGGTCTGACCCGGGGGGCCTCGTGACGACGATCGCCGACGTCGCCCGGGTCGCCGGGGTGTCCGTCGCCACGGTCTCCCGCGCCCTGCGCGGGCTCGAGCGGGTCAACCCCGAGACCCGCGAACGGGTCCTCCGGGCCGCCCACGAGCTCCACTACGTCGCCTCCCCCACGGCGACCTCGCTCGCCTCCGGTCGGACGAAGGTCGTCGGCGTCGTCGCGCCGTTCCTCACCCGGTGGTTCTTCACGATGCTCGTCAGCGCGATCGAGAAGACCCTGCGCGAGCGCGAGCACCACGTCCTCCTCTTCGACCTCGAGTCCGAGGAGTACAGCACCCGGCGCTCCCTCACCCGGGAGATGCTCTGGCGCCGCGTCGACGGGCTCATCACACTCAACCTGCCGATCCACCCCGACGAGCTCGCCCTCCTCGACGCCCTCGGGCCGCCCGTCGTCGCCGTGGGGAACCCCATCCCCGGGTGGCCCTGCGTGGGCATCGACGACCGGCTGGCCATGCGACAGGCGGTCGGTCACGTCCTCGGCCTCGGGCACCGCCGGATCGGGTACGTCGGCGCCGTCCCCGAGGACGCCGCGCACATCCTCACCCCCCTCGACCGGCTCGAGACGTTCCTCACGGTACTCGTCGAGCACGACGTCCCCGTCCGCTCCGAGTGGGTCCGCGCCGCGGACTGGACAGCCGCCGGCGCCGCGTCCGAGGTGGCCGGGCTGCTCCGGGCGGTCGACCGCCCGACCGCCGTCGTCGCGGCGAGCGACGAGATGGCGATCGGTGTCGTCGCCGAGGCGCGGCGGGTGGGGCTGCGGGTGCCCGAGGACCTCTCCGTCATCGGCATCGACGACCACACCCTCTCCGCGGTCCTCGACCTCACGACCGTGCGACAGGACGTCGTCGGCCAGGGCAGCGCGGCCGCCGGGCTCCTCCTCTCCGCCGTCCTCGACGGCGCGGAGCTCCGGCTCACCCGCGAGCCGGCCGGGGACGACCCGCACGCGACGGTGGGGCGGACCGGGAGCCATGCCCTCGACGTCCTCCTTCCGACCGAGCTCGTCGTCCGCCGCTCGACCGCCCGTGCTCCGGGCTGATCCGGTCAGGCGTCGATCCGCTCCCGGTCGAGCCGGCCCCCGGACTCGACGATGAAGTCGCGTCGGGGACCGACCTCGTTGCCCATGAGGAGCTCGAAGACCCGCTCGGCCGCCTCCGCGTCCCGGAGGGTGACCTTGCGCAGGGTGCGGTGGCGGGGGTCCATCGTCGTCTCGGCGAGCTGGTCGGCATCCATCTCCCCGAGACCCTTGTAGCGCTGCATCGGCTGCTTGATCGAGCGACCGCGCCTGGTCAGCGAGGCGACCGTCCGGCGCATCTCCGCCTCGGTGTAGGTGTAGATGTACTCGTGCTTGCGGGCTCCTGCCCCGGCGACCTCGATCCGGTGCAGCGGCGGCATCGCCGCGTACACCCGCCCCGCCTCGACGAGGGGGCGCATGTACCGGAAGAAGAGGGTGAGCAGGAGGGTGCGGATGTGGGCGCCGTCGACGTCGGCGTCGGTCATGATGATGACCTTGCCGTACCGGGCGGCGTCGACATCGAAGCTCCGCCCCGACCCGGCCCCGATGACCTGGATGATCGCCGCACACTCGGCGTTCTTGAGCATGTCGGTGACGGACGCCTTCTGGACGTTGAGGATCTTCCCGCGGATCGGCAGGAGCGCCTGGTGGTCGCTGCTCCGTGCGAGCTTGGCCGTGCCGAGGGCGCTGTCCCCCTCGACGATGAACAGCTCGGAGCGCTCGACGTCCGTGCTCCGGCAGTCGGCGAGCTTCGCCGGGAGGGTGGAGGTCTCGAGGGCGTTCTTACGGCGCTGGGTCTCCTTGTGCAGCCGCGCGCTGATCCGCGACTTCATCTCCGCGACGACCTTCTCGAGGAGCTGGGCCGCCTGGCCCTTCTCCCCCCGCTTCGTCGACGTCAGCCGCGCTGTGAGCTCGGTCTCGACGACCTTGGCGACGATCGCCCGAACCGCGGAGGTCCCGAGGACCTCCTTGGTCTGCCCCTCGAACTGCGGCTCGGCGAGCCGCACGGTGACGACCGCGGTGAGACCGGCGAGGACGTCCTCCTTGTCGACCTTGTCGCTGCCGACCTTGAGCCGGCGGGCGTTGACCTCGAGCTGCCTCCGGAAGACCTTGAGGAGGGCCTGCTCGAAGCCGGCCGTGTGGGTCCCGCCCTTCGGGGTCGCGATGATGTTGACGAAGGAGGCGACCTTGGCGTCGTACCCCGTGCCCCACCGGAGGGCGACGTCGACACCGCACTCCCGCTCGACCTCGGTCGGGGTCATGTGGCCCTTCGCATCGAGCACGGGGACGGTCTCGGTGAACGTCCCCGACCCCTGGAGCCGCCACACGTCGGTGACCGGGCCGTCGGGGGCGAGGAACTCGGCGAACTCGCTGATGCCGCCCTCGTGGAGGAAGACCTCCTCGCGCGGCTCTCCGGGCTCCTGCGCGCCGGGGAGGGGACGAGCGTCGCGAACGACGATGGTCAGGCCGGGGACGAGGAAGGACGTCTGCCGGGCGCGGGCCGCGAGGGCGTCGGAGTCGAACCGGGCGTCCTTGAGGAAGATCTGCGGGTCGGCCCAGTACCGCACCCGGGTGCCGGTCGCCCCGCGGCGGGCCTTGCCGACGACGGCGATCTCGCTGCGCTTCTCGTACGGCGTGAAGTCGTGGCCGGGGTCCTTGGCCCCCTTCGACCCGGCGACGTCGGAGAACGACCCCGGCTCACCGCGGCGGAAGCTCATCGCGTACGTCTTGCCGCCCCGGTCGACCTCGACGTCGAGCCGGGCGGAGAGCGCGTTGACGACGGACGCGCCGACACCGTGGAGGCCACCGGAGGCGGTGTAGGAGCCCCCGCCGAACTTGCCGCCGGCGTGGAGCTTCGTGAAGACGACCTCGACGCCCGCGAGGCCGGTGCGGGGCTCGACGTCGACGGGGATGCCGCGCCCGTTGTCGCGGACCTCGACCGAGCCGTCGGCGTGGAGGAGGACCTCGATCCGGTCGCACTCCCCCGCGAGCGCCTCGTCGACGGCGTTGTCGATGATCTCCCAGAGGCAGTGCATGAGACCGCGGCTGTCGGTCGAGCCGATGTACATGCCGGGGCGCTTGCGGACCGCCTCGAGGCCCTCGAGGACCTGGAGGTGGTGGGCGGTGTAGTCGCTCGCCGACTTGCTCGTCGCGGTCCTCCTCGCTGTGGTCGAGTTCGCGGTGGTCGAGTTCGCTGTGGTCGAGGTGGCGGCAGCCACGCGTCATCCCTTCGCTTCACGGCCGGCGGGACCGGCTCGGGTCGTCCTGCCGCACCGGGCGGCACCCGCAGCCTATCCGGGGGCCCCGACCCGCCCGGTCAGGCGCGCTGGGTCCCTGCCGGCGTCGGTGCCGGTGCGCCGTGCCGGTGTGGACGGCGGTGTTGCGTCCGAGTCGTGATGGACCCGTGACGCGAACGGGGTGCATCGTCGGCGAGGATGGGATGAGATGACTCACACGGCGCTGGCGCTGTCCGATGGGAAGGTAACGGCGTGTTTGACTGTTCCACTGGTGCCGGACCACCCGGTACTCCGATGGCCCGGTACGACGTCATCTGACGACGAGACAGGAAGAAGGCTGACGTGACCACTGCACTGGCACCCTCACTGACCGCGGCCGACCGCTGTGACCGCTGCAGCGCCCGGGCCTACGTCCGCGCCCGCCTTCACGCCGGTGGCGAGCTGTTCTTCTGCGCCCACCACGGCCGCGAGCACCTCCCGAAGCTCAAGGGCCTCGCGGAGATCGAGGACGAGACCCAGCAGCTCCACGACGAGACGGCCCCCACGCCCTCCGACGCGGGCTGACCACCTCCGCGCCCCGGCGCGCCGAGACGGACCACCGTGACCGACGACCGCGCCCCCCGGCGATGAGCGCAGCGACGCTCCTCCCGGGGGGCGCGAGTGTGTGGGTCCCGGCCCTCCTCATCGCCGTGGGCATGGCCGGGATCGTCCTGCCGGTGCTCCCCGGCCTGCTCCTCGTCGTCGGGGGGGTCGTCCTCTGGGCCGTCCTCACCGGGGGTGTCACCGCATGGGTCGTCGCGGGAGCGGGCGCCCTCCTCGCGGGCGCCGGAACGCTCCTGCAGTACCTCCTCCCCGGCCGCCGGATGCGCCGGGCGGGGGTGGGGACGCTCACGCTCGGCACCGGAGCGGCGCTCGCCCTCGTCGGGTTCGTCGTCGTCCCGGTCGTCGGGCTCCCGCTCGGCTTCGTCCTCGGTGTCTACCTCGCCGAGCTCGCCCGCACGCGGGGTCAGGGCGCCGAGGCCTGGGACTCGACCCGGAGCGCCCTCGGCGCGGTCGTCCAGAGCATGGGCATCGAACTGCTCACCGGACTCGCCGTCCTCGCAGTGTGGCTCACCGGCGTCGCCCTCACCCGCGGCTGACCGGGGTGTCAGCGGTCGTACCGCCGACGCTCCCAGCGGGCCTCCATCCGCTGCATGAACGTGCCGCTCTTCGGGGCGCGCGAGGCAGCGGGAGCCGCGGACGGGGCTCCTCCGCGGCGCTTGCGGCTCGCCTTTGGGGGGCCGACGGTCCCGTCCGGACGGACCGTGCCGAGCCCCGGGGTGGCGGCGCGGCGGGGAGGGGCGAAGGCGTAGATGGCGGCGGCGACCATGAGGGAGAACCCGGCGACGCCGACCCACATCGTCGTGTTCACCCCGACGAGGACGAGACCGAGACCGAGCACGACACCGAGCGCCCCGACGACGTAGCGGCGCCGCGCGGCCGAGCGGGCCGCCTTGCCCTTCATGTGCGACGCGAACTTGGGGTCCTCGGCGTAGAGCGCCTGCTCCATCTGCTCGAGGAGCTGCTGTTCGTGCTCCGACAGCGGCACGGTGACCTCCCGGTGGCCTGTCCGGCGCGTGCTGGGGCGCCGACGTGAGTTCTCACCACAGTGAACGTGTGGGGCGGCCCGATGGTGCCGTGACCGCTGCGTCCCGGTGGTCTTCTCAGGATATGTCGCCTCGCGCGCTGGGGGAAGTCGAACTCTGGATGAGGCTCGCCGGTCGGACGCTTCCGGCGCCGAACCGGGCGCTGGCGCGGTCGACGGCCCGGTCGGCGTCCCGCCACCCGTGCTCGCGCTCGTCGAGCGTCGTCTGGATCGGGGCGCCCTGGGCGTCGACGAGCTGCTCGACCCGGACCCCGACGAGGCGGAGCCGGGCCCTCTGGAGACCGAGGGCGTCGAAGAGGTCCCGGGCGGTCTCGTAGATCGTCCGGCTGGTGTCGGTGGGGTCGCGCAGGGTCCGGGCCCGGGTGATCGTCGTGAAGTCGGCGAACCGGACCTTGATCGAGACCGTCCGGCCCATGACGTCCGCCGCCCGCATCCGGGCCGCGGTCCGGTCGCTGAGCTTGAGGAGGGTCCGGTGGACCTGCGTCGGGTCGTCGACGTCGTGGGCGAAGGTCTCGTCCGACCCGATGCTCCGCTCCCTGCGCACCGGCTGGACCGGCCTCGGGTCGCGCCCCCACGCGAGCTCGTGGAGGTGGGTGCCGCCGGCCTCCCCGAGGGCCCGCCGGAGGGTGGCGAGCGGGGTGTGGGCGATGTCGGCGACGGTGCGCAGCCCGAGGCGGGCCAGGGACTCCTCGGTCCGCTCCCCCACTCCCCAGAGCGCGCCGACCGGGAGCTGCTGGACGAAGCCGACGACCTCGGCCCGGGGCACGACGACCATCCCGTCCGGCTTGTCGAGTGAGGAGGCGAGCTTGGCGACGAACTTCGAGGGGGCGACCCCGACCGAGCACGTGATCCCCTGCTCGTCGGCGATGGTGTCGCGCAGCCGCTGGGCGATGGTCGCCGGCGGGCCGAGCAGACGCTGGGCGCCGGAGACGTCGAGGAACGCCTCGTCGAGGGAGAGCGGCTCGACGGCGGGGGTCACCGCCCGGAAGGTCTCCATGACGGCGTCGGAGATCCGCCCGTAGAGATCGTGCTCGGGCGCGAGGACGGTCGCCCGGGGACAGAGCCGACGGGCCCGGGTCATCGGCATGGCCGAGGTGACGCCGTACGCCCGCGCCTCGTACGTCGCCGAGAGGACGACGCCGCGGGAGCCGCCGCCGACGATGACCGGGGTGCCGCGCAGCTCGGGCCGGGCGAGGAGGGAGGCGGAGGCGTAGAAGGCGTCCATGTCGACGTGGAGGATCGTGCACCCCGTGTCGTCGAGGGGTCCGGGCTCGGTCCGCTCGGGCAGGCTGAACTGCCGACGGCTCACGTGCTTCCTCCTCCCTCCCGGTCCTCAGCGGCGCTGGGCCGGCTTCTCCGCGAGGACGTGGACGGCCGACCCGAGCTGGCCGAGGAACCCGAGGACGGGGTGGGTGCTCGCCGCCTCCTCGAGCTCGAGGAGGGCGGTCCGGTCGGCCTCGGAGTCGAGGTACGCCGAGGGGACGAGGTCGCTGAAGAGCCGGACCCCGTGGACGGTCCCGACCTCGAGCCCGGCGGCGACGACGAGGGCGGTGAGGGCGTCCTGGTCGAACCGGCGGGGCATCGGGTCGGCGTCGCCCCACCGTCCGTCCGGGCTGAGCAGCGCGGTCCGGGCGTGGTGGAACTGACCGGCGAGGGCGCGGGCGAGGACGACGGCGACCCGCTGGGCCGCGACCAGGGAGAGGTGGCCGCCCGGGGCGAGGACCTCGGCGAGACGGCCGAGGGTGACCTCCGGGTCGTCGACGACCTCGAGGGTGCCGTGGCAGCAGACGAGATCGACCTCTCCGGGGGCCACGGCGTCGGTGAGGGTGTCGCTGTCGCCCTGCACCGCGGTGATCCGGGCACCGGCGGTCGACTCCTCGGCACGGCGGCGGAGCGAGGCGAGGGCGTCGGGGCTCGGGTCGACGACGACGACCTCGTGCCCCTCCTCGGCGAGGGGGACCGCGAGCCCGCCGGTGCCGCCTCCGACGTCGAGGACGCGCAGGGGGCGGCCGAGCTCGGCCCGGCGGGCGGTCGCGAGGGCGTTGACGCTCGCCCAGACGGCGGCCGTGCGCAGACCGGTCGGGGCGCCGGGGCGGCGCGCGGGGCGGCGCTCGTCGGCCACGGCGTACTCCTTCGGTGGGCTGCGGTCGGGGGGCTGCGGTCGGAGGGAAGGCACCGACGCCCGCCGGCGTGCTCGTCCGGTGGTGCCGGGACGACCCCGGCGGTCCTCCGGCTCGGGACGGGTCCACCCTAGTGCCCCGAGCTCCCCGGACTGGAGTGCCACAGCTTGCGCGGCGGGGCGCCGGCGTCGGGGAGGGAGGCGCCGGCGGCGGCGCCCCGGGTCCCCCGGACGTCCGCTCCCGGGGGCCGGACGTCGGCGTACGGCGACTGCCGGAAGCCCGAGGCGTGGACGAGGACCCGACGTCGCCCTCCCGCTTCCCCGGCGCCCTCTCCGGCGACCGCGTCGGGCCGGCCGGGGGCGGCCTCGGCCGGGTCGACGGCCGCGAGCACGGCCTCGGCCCCACCGGTCGTCCACGCCTCCCACAGCGGGGGGAGCTCCCACGCCCCGGTCGCCCGGAGCGAGACGCCGCGGGCGCCGGTCCGGCGGACGACCCCACGGACGAGGAGGAGCCAGGCGTGGAAGACCGTGCCGGCGTACGGGCCCTGGACGTCCTCGAAGAAGGTCGCGTCGACCGGGCCGGTGGAGTCGTCGAGGGTGAGGAAGACGACCCGTCGCCCCGACCTGACCGGCGGGGTCTGGGTCGCGACCTTGACCCCGGCGACGAGGACGGTCGAGCCGCTCCGGGCGCCGAGGAGGTCGGCACTCCGGGTCACCCCGAGCGCGTCGAGCAGCGGGGCGTACCCGTCGAGGACGTGGCTCGACGCGTCGAGCCCGAGGATGTCGAGCTCGGCGCGGACGCGCTCGGGTGCGCTCATCTCCGGCAGCCCGGTGCCCGCCGTCAGCTCGGGGGCGTCGCCGAGGTCGAGGGCGAGCTGGGTCCCCTCGTCCCGGACCGGCGCGGCGGCCCGGGACTGGGCCGCCGCGCGGGCCCGGACGTCGGTGGGGTCCGGGGGCGGCCCGGGCGTGCCCGCCCGGCTCCCCCGGCCCCCGACGCCGAGGTGTCCGCCGCCCCGGCCCGCGGGGCGGCCCCGACGGGTGAGGCTCCGGTGCCACCGGTCGAGCTCGGCGACGTGGAGGAGGAGGTCGCGTCGGGTGACCCGTCCCCGGCGGCCCGGACCCCGGACCGCCCCGATCCCGTAGACGGCGTCGAACCCGCCGGCGAGGACGATCCGCTCGAGGGCGGGACGGCTCACCCGGGCCCGGTTCCAGAAGTCGGCGAGCGACTCGTACGGGCGGCCGGCGACGACCCGGGCGACCTCGGCCTCGCTCATCCCCTTGACGTCGGCGAGGGAGAGCCGGATCCCGTGCCGGCTGCCGTCGGGCAGGTCGGGGTCGGGCGGGACCGGTCCCCGCCCACCGCGGGGGGCGTCGAGGGCGGGGGGCCGCGCGTCGGGGTCGACCCGCTCGACCCGGTACGTCGCGTCGGAGGCGTTGACGTCGAGCCCGAGAACGGTGATGCCGAGGGTCCGCGCGTCGTCGAGGATGAGCCGCTTGGGGTACATGCCGGGGTCATGGGTGAGCACCCCGGCGAGGAAGGCCGCCGGGTGGTGGGTCTTCAGCCACGCCGACTGGTACGTCGGGAGCGCGAAGGCGGCCGCGTGGGCCTTGCAGAAGCCGAACGACGCGAACGCCTTGAGCACCGCCCAGATCCGCTCGACGTCCTCGGCGGTGTAGCCCCGCGCCCGTGCGGCCGGGCGCCACCACCCCTCGATCTCCTCCTGCCCGGCGGGGCTGCCCATCGTGCGCCGGACCTCGTCGGCCTGGGCGAGCGACACCCCGGTCGTCTCGGCGATGATCCGCAGCATCTGCTCGTGGAAGACGACGACGCCCTCGGTCTCGGCGAGCGCAGGGACGAGGGTGGGATGGAGGTGCTGGGGGGGCGCCCACCCGTGCCGGGCCTCGAGGAACGGGCGGATCATGTCGGACTTGACCGGACCGGGACGGAAGAGCGAGATGTCGATGACGAGGTCCTCGAACCGCTCGGGGCCGAACTTGCCGATGAGCTCCCGCTGGCCCGGGCTCTCGATCTGGAAGCACCCGAGGGTGCGGGTCGTGCGGATGAGCCGGAACGTCGCCTCGTCGTCGAAGGGGACGTCGGCGGGGTCGTCGAGGTCGACCCGCTCCCCGTCGACCCGCTCGACCTCGGCGACGGCATGGGCCATCGCCGACTGCATCCGGATCCCGAGGACGTCGAGCTTGAGCAGGCCGAGCGCCTCGACGTCGTCCTTGTCGAACTGGCTCATCGGGAACCCGAGCCAGCTCGCCTCGACGGGGGTCCGGTCGAGCAGTCCCGCCCCGGAGAGGACGACGCCGCACGGGTGGAGCGCGACGTGGCGGGGCAGGCCGTCGAGCTGCTCGACGAGGTCGAACAGGGTCCGCAGCCTGGGGGCGTCAAGGCCCTTGCTCCGCAGCTCGGGCAGCTCGGCGATGGCGGCCCGGGCGTCCTTGGCCCGGATGTGGGGGAATGCCTTGGCGATCTCGTCGACCTCGATCGGGGGGAGGCCGAGGGCGGCCCCGACGTCGCGGACGGCGTGCCGGACCCGGTAGGTGTCCATCATCGAGACGCAGGTGACCCGCTCCCCGCCGAACCGGTCGAGGACCCGCTCGTAGATCTCGGTGCGACGCGCCGACTCGACGTCGATGTCGATGTCGGGCAGCTCGGCGCGCAGGGGGGAGCAGAACCGCTCCATGAGGAGGCCGTGCCGGACCGGGTCGACCCCGCTCACCCCGAGGAGGTGGTTGACGAGGCTGCCGGCGCCGGAGCCGCGCGCCGCGACCCGGACGCCCATCTCCCGGATGAGGTCGACGACGGAGGCGACGGTGAGGAAGTACGTCGGGTAGCCGAGCTCGGCGATGACGTCGAGCTCGGCACGGAGGCGACGCTCGACCTCGCCCCGCGCACGCTCCCCGGTCCCGGGGTAGCGCGTGAGGACGGCGGCGTGGCAGCGCCGCTCGAGGACCTCCTGGGGGTCGACGCCGCCGGGGATGCCGAGGACGGCCGGCTCGGGGAGGTGGAGACCGCCGATCCCGAGGTCCCGTCGACCGTCCTGGGCGCACGCCCGGGCGAGCGCGACGGTGTCGCCGAGCAGCCGGTCGACCCGGTGCCGCTCGCTCGTCCGGCCCCCCGTGGGCCCGCAGCCGGCCCTGCGGACGACCTCCTCGGCGGTGGCCCGCATCGTCGGGGTGTCGGCGAGGTGCCCGGCGTCGGTGACCCGGTCGAGGTGACGGGTGTCGAGGACGACGAGCCGCCGGGCGGCGTCGAGGACGTCGACGACGCGCGAGTCCTCGCGGTCCCGGTGGCGGACCGCCGCGCTGAGGACCGCGGGCACCCCGGCCTCGTCGGCGAGGCCGAGCATCCGGGCGGCGTGCCCGGGCGAGGCGGGGGTGCCCGCAGGGCCGCCGTGGTCGACGACCTCGACGGCGAGCGAGCCGGGCGGGAGGGCCCCCCGCCAGGCGTCGAGGAGGGTGCGGGCAGCGGCGGGACGCCGGGCGAGCACCGCCCGGCCGACGTCGGAGTCGGGACCCAGGAGGACGACGAGCGGGCCGGCCTCCCCGGCGTCCACACGGGCGTGCTCCGCGACGAGCGCCGGCGAGGCCACCGGGCGGCCCCGCTCGCCCCGCAGGTGGGTGGCCGTGACGAGCCGGCACAGGGCCGCCCACCCCCGTCCGTGCGGCACCCCGGACGCCCCGCCCCGGGCGAGGACGGTGACCCGGGGACGGCGCGGGTCGACGACCGCACCGCCCCGGACCGGAGTGGCCGGACCTCGCGCGGACCGACCGGGGACACCGTCCCCGGCGGCGGCGCGGCCCTCGTGCCCGGGACGGCCGGACCCCTGGTGGTCGTGCGGCGGGTGGCCGCCGCCTCGGGCGTCGACCTCCATCGCGAGGTCGACGCCGAGGACGGGGGCGACGCCGGCCAGGGTCGCCGCCCGGACGAACCGGACGGCCCCGTAGAGGCCGTCACGGTCGGTGAGCGCGAGCGCCGGCTGGCCGTGCTGGGCGGCCCGCTCGACGAGCGCCTCGGGGGTCGAGGCCCCGTAGCGGAGGGAGAAGCCGGACGCGACGTGGAGGTGGGCGAACTCCTCACCCATGCCCGGCCACCGTCCCGGCCCGGACGGGCGTGAGCCGAGCCGGGCCGTCGGCGGGGCGGGGCAGACCGAGCAGGTCGTGGACGAGCCCGACGAACGTCTCGGCCTGGCGGAGCAGGTCGTCGGCCTCGCGCGCCGAGACGAGCGCGGCCGGGTCCCCCGCACCGTCGACCGCCCACCGGCGGGTGCTCGAGTGGGCGAAGAACCCCGCCCACTCGGCGAGCTCGGGCGCGAGGTCGGGGAGGAGCTCCCAGAGGGTGGGCGAGCCCGCCCCGTGCCGGCTCGACGCGTCGACGGGGCCGGCGTCCGGGCGGCGGGCCGCGACGAGGGCGGCGGCCGCACGGAGCGCGGCGAGCTGGGCGTGGACGTGGCGCTCGGGGACGTCGCCGGCGCGGCTCGCCCGGAGCAGGCTCGTCCGGGCTCCGTCGACGAGCTCGAGGAGGCCCGTCGACGGCGGCGCGGCCGTGGTGCGGGGAGTCGGATCGGTCACGGGAGACACCTCGGTCGGGTCGGTCGGGTCGGTCGGGTCGGGTCGGGTCGGCTCGTGGGCGGGGGCCGGCGCCCGGAGGTCAGTCGTGGGAGCGCAGGAGGAGCCAGCGGGAGGGGTCCCCGTCGGCGCCGAGGTCGTAGACCCCGGTCCCGGCGAGCCGCCCCGGGCTCGCGGCGACCCGCCACACTCGGCGCTCCCGCTCACCCGCACGCTCGCCGAGCCCGGTGTCCCCCTCCGTGCCCGCGGCCGCCGGGCCGTCCTCACCCGCGGGGTCGCGCCACCACGCGCGGCGCTCCTGCCAGTGGTCGATGACCTCACGCACGAGGTAGATCCGTCCCCGCCAGAGGAAGGCGTCGGGCTCCTCACCGCCGGCGTGCCGGGCGGCCGGCGTCCGGACCTCGATGGACTCCTCGTACCGACGCACCATGACCGGGCTCCTTCCGGGACGAGAGGGCACAACATCGAAGAGGGCAGGGGAGGATGTCGGCTCCGGCCCACGCGGTGGGGTCGAGGCACGGCGGGGGCCGGAGCCGTCGGTGAGGCACCCGGACGGTCAGGTCCAGGTCACCCCACTCCCTGCGTTCGAACACCTGTTCGAATACGGACGACTGTACACCCGGCCGCCGACCACCCGTCAAGACGAGCGGGGCCACCCCTCTCCTCGCCGGCCCGCGGAGTCACTAGGCTCCAGTCAGCGGACCGGTCCGAGGAGGCCCCGATGAGCGACAGCCGTCCCCGACACTCCCCGCCGGCGCGGCCCCGAGGGACGTCCGGGGCGGTCGCTGCGGCCCCCGCGGCCGACCGCAGCGACCACCTCGGGGTCTCCCGGGTCCTCGCCGTCCTCGCCGCTCACCACCTCTCCCCGGAGGTCCGCCACCTCCCCGACGCCGTCCGGACCGCCCGCGCCGCCGCCGACGCCCTCGGCGTTACCCCCGCCGAGATCGCGAACTCCCTCGTCTTCCGGGCCCACGACGGCGACGGCTCGGTCAGCCCCCTTCTCGTCCTCGCCTCCGGGGGCCATCAGGTCGACCTCACCAAGGTCGCGAGCCTCGCCGACCTCGCCCTCGTCGACCGCGCCGACGCCGACTTCGTCCGCCGGAGCACCGGCTTCGCCATCGGGGGGGTCGCCCCCGTCGGGCACCCCGAACGCATCCGGACGATCGTCGACGTGTCGCTGAGCCGGTACGACACCGTGTGGGCCGCTGCGGGGCACAGCCACTCGGTGTTCGCGACGACCTACGACGAGCTGCTCCGGATCACCGGAGGTCAGCCGATGGAGGTCGCCTGACCAGGACGGCGCCGTCAGGGTGCCCGGCCGTCAGCGCGCCCCGGGACCTCACCACGGCTCCGGGTCGAGCCACCCCCCGTACTCCTCCGCGAGCGCGCTCAGCCGGCTCCGGAGCCTCCCGAGGCCGGTGGCCAGGCTCCCGTCGTCGTCGCCCGCCACCTGGACGTGGACCGCCCAGTCGTGGTCCTCGGCGTCGTCCTCCCCCGAGAGCGCCTCACGGACGACGCGGACCTCCCCGAGCTCGTCCTCGAGCTCGACCGCGAGGTCCTCGGCGAGCGCCTCGGCGTCGTCACGGTCGGGCAGGACGAGAAGGTAGGCGGGCATGCGAGCAGCCCGCCACGACAGTGACGCTCATGCCGGTCACGGGCGCGGTGGCCCCCGGGACCCGGGCCCAGGTGGGACACTGGCGCCATGAGCGCACCCAAGCCGGTCGAGACCTGGCTCACCGACATGGACGGCGTCCTCGTCCACGAGGAGCACGCGATCCCCGGGGCGAGCGACTTCATCGCGGCCCTCACCTCGACCGGGCGACGGTTCCTCGTCCTGACGAACAACTCGATCTACACCGCCCGGGACCTCCACGCCCGGCTCGCCGCGAGCGGCATCGAGGTCCCGGAGTCCTCGATCTGGACCTCCGCCCTCGCGACCGCGCAGTTCCTCGCCGAGCAGCGCCCCAACGGGACGGCCTTCGTCATCGGCGAGGCCGGCCTCACCACGGCCCTCCACGAGGTCGGCTACATCATGACCGAGCGCAGCCCTGACTACGTCGTCCTCGGCGAGACCCGGACGTACTCCTTCGAGGCGATCACCAAGGCGATCCGCCTCATCGAGCGCGGCGCACGGTTCATCGCGACGAACCCCGACGTCAGCGGGCCGAGCCAGGAGGGCAAGCTGCCCGCGACGGGGTCGGTCGCGGCGCTCATCCAGGCGGCCACCGGACGCAAGCCGTACTACGTCGGCAAGCCCAACCCGCTGATGATGCGCAGCGCCCTCAACCAGATCGAGGCGCACTCCGAGACGACGGTGATGATCGGCGACCGGATGGACACCGACGTCATCAGCGGGCTCGAGGCCGGGCTGCGGACCATCCTCGTCCTCACCGGCTCGACGCACCGGGACGAGGTCGACACCTACCCCTACCGGCCCACCCAGGTCGCCGACTCGATCGCGGACGTCGTCCCGTACGTCCACGGCCGGACCGCGTCCGACGAGCCGGCCACCGTCGCGGCGGCAGACGTCGGCTGAGCCGCCCCGAGGCCGAGGTTGTCGTGAACCTCGAGGGTGGCCGTCGAGCGGTTCATCGTGATGAAGTGCAGCCCCGGGGCGCCCTCGGCGAGCATCCGCTCCCCGAGCTCGGACGCGATCCGGACGCCGACCTCCCGGACCGCGACGGGGTCGCCGTCGACGGCCTCGAGCCGCTCGGTGACGGCGCGGGGCAGGGGGGTGCCCATGAGCTCGGACATCCGGGCGATCTGCCTGAGGTTCGTCACGGGCATGAGCCCGGGAGTGATGGGGAGGTCCCGACCGCGGGCGGCGACGCGGTCCCGCAGCCGGAGGTAGCTCTCGGCGTCGAAGACCATCTGGGTGATCGCGAACTCCGCGCCGGCGTCGGCCTTGCGGACGAGGACCTCGGCGTCGTGCTCGAGGTCGGGCGACTCGGGGTGGACGTCGGGGAACGCGGCGACGCCGACGGTGAAGCTCCCGAGCGACCGAACGAGCCGGACGAGGTCGTCGGCGTGGTCGAGCCCCTCCGGGTGGGCGACCCACGCCCCGCGGACGTCGCCCGGGGGGTCGCCCCGGAGGGCGAGGACGTTGCGGACGCCCCCGTCGGCGTACTGCCCGACGACGTGCCGGAGCTGGGCGACCGAGGCCCCGACGCAGGTGAGGTGGGCGAGCGGCGTGAGGGTCGTCTCCCGGGCGATCCGGTCGGTGACCCGCACGGTCCGGTCCTGGCTCGAGCCCCCCGCCCCGTACGTCACCGAGACGAACGAGGGCCGGACCCGCTCGAGCCGTCGGATGGCGTCCCAGAGCGCGACCTCGGCCTCGTCGCTCTTCGGGGGGAAGAACTCGAAGCTCACCGCCGGGGCCGGGTCCCGGAGCAGACCGGGGATCGACCGGAGGAGGTTCTCCGGCCGTGGGATCCGGGTGGCCCGTCCGATCGTCATGCGGGTGAGGGTAGTCGAGCGGGCACGTCGTAGGCTCTGGTCCAACGGATGCTGAGACCCAGCGGCCCCGGCGGTGAGGAGACGCCCCGTGCACGACCCCCTCGATTCGGCGGACCTGCGTCCCCGCGTCCAGCGGTGCATCGACGACGAGCTCGGCGCCCAGGCCGCCGTCCTCGCCGAGCTCGGGCCCGACGTCGAGGACCTCCTGCGGGCGATCGCCTCGCTCCTCTCCGGCGGCAAGCGGCTCCGGGCCGCCTTCCTCTACTGGGGCTACCGGGCTGCCGGCGGCCCGGACTCGGCCGCCGCCGTCCGGCTCGCGACCTCGATGGAGTTCTTCCAGGCGGCCGCGCTCATCCACGACGACGTCATGGACGACAGCGACACCCGCCGTGGCCGGCCGGCCGCCCACCGGGCGCTGGCCGCCGACCACACCGGGCGGGGCTGGGGCGGGGACGCCGACCGGTTCGGGCTCGCCGGCGCGATCCTCGCCGGCAACCTCTGCCTCACGTGGACCGAGGAGCTGTACTCCTCGTGCGGGCTCCCGGCCGACGACCTCGCCCGCGGCCGCGAGCTCTTCGGCCGGATGCGCACCCAGCTCATGGCCGGGCAGTTCCTCGACGTCGTCGAGTCGGTCCGCCCGTGGGAGGGCGTCGGCGCCGAGGAGCGGATCGCCCGCGCCCAGCGGGTCATCCGGTACAAGAGCGCGAAGTACACCATCGAGCACCCCCTCCTCATCGGGGCGGCCGTCGGCGGCGCCGCCGACACCGACCTCGTCGCGCTCTCGGCGTACGGCCTCGACCTCGGCCACGCCTTCCAGCTGCGGGACGACCTCCTCGGGGTGTTCGGGGACCCGTCCTCGACGGGCAAGCCTGCCGGTGACGACCTCCGCGAGGGGAAGCGGACCGTCCTCGTGGCCCACACCCTCGCCGGCGCCGACCGCCCGGGACGGCTCCGCGTCGAGAGCCTTCTCGGCGACCCCCACCTCGACGACACGGGGGTCGGCGAGCTCCGCGAGACGATGACCCGCTCGGGCGCGGTCGCCGCGGTCGAGGAGGAGATCCACACGCTCGCCGACAGCGCCCGCCGGGCGCTCGACTCGACGACCGGCCTCGACCCGGACGCGGTCACCGTCCTCCACGGGCTCGTCGACACGACGACCTCCCGGTCGGCGTGAGGACCCCACCGAGGCGGGTCGTCGTCGTCGGCGCCGGCCTTGCCGGGCTCTCCGCGGCCCTCCACCTGCGCGGAGCGGGCTGCGACGTCACCGTGCTCGAGCGCGCGGAGGGACCGGGCGGGCGGGCCGCCGGCGTCGTCCTCGACGGCCCGGGCGGGCGGTGGTCGCTCGACACCGGTCCGACCGTCCTCACCCTGCCCGAGGTCGCCGCCGACGCGGTCGCCGCGGTCGGGGACCGGCTCGAGGACCGGGTCGACCTCGTCCGGCTCGACCCCGCGTACCGGGCGTGCTTCGACGACGGGACCCACCTCGACATCACGACCGACCCCGACGTCATGGCCGACCGGGTCGCCGAGCTCGCCGGGTCCGGCGAGGCGGCGGCGTACCGACGCTGGGTCGCCCACGTCACCGACCTCTACCGGCTCGAGCAGCGCTCCTTCATCGACCGCAACGTCGACTCCCCCCTCGGGCTCCTCGGCCCCGACCTGGTCGGCCTCCTCGCCCGCGGGGGGTTCGGCCGGCTCGGGCCCGCCGTCGACCGGGCGTTCACCGACGAGCGGATGCGCCGGGTCTTCTCCTTCCAGGCCCTCTACGCCGGGGTCTCCCCCGCTCGGGCCCTCGCCCTCTACGCCGTGATCTCCTACCTGGACCTCGTCCGCGGGGTCGTCTACCCCCGCGGCGGGGTCTGCGCCCTCCCCCGCGCGCTCGCCGCGTCGGCGGCGGACGCCGGGGTCGAGCTCCGCTACGGGAGCGCGGTCCGCCACGTCGAGCGCGTCGGCGGCGCGGTGCGGGCCGTCGTCACCGACACCGACCGGGTCCCGGCCGACGCCGTCGTCCTCACGACCGAGCTCCCCGAGGCCGAGACCCTCCTCACCGGGAGGGTGACGCGCCGCCGGCTCACCCACTCCCCCTCGTGCGTCGTCCTCGCCGCCGGGACCCGGGGCTGGTCCCCGCCCGACCCGTCGGCCCCGCACCACACGATCGGCTTCGGCCGCGCGTGGACCGGCGTCTTCGAGGACCTCGAGCGCGGGCGGCCGATGCGCGACCCGTCCGTCCTCTTCTCCGTCCCGTCGCTCACGGACCCGGCGCTCGCCCCGCCCGGCGGGCACAGCACCTACCTCCTCCTCCCGGCGCCCAACCTCGACGTCGGCCCGGACGGCCGGGAGTGGGACCGCCTCCGCGGGGCGTTCCGCGCACACATGCTCGCCTCGGCCGACCGGGTCGCCCCGGGACTCGGCTCGGCCATCGAGGTCGAGGAGCTCATCACCCCGGCGGACTGGGCCCGGCAGGGAATGGCCGCGGGCACCCCGTTCTCGGCCGCGCACACCCTCACCCAGACCGGGCCCTTCCGCACCGGCAACGTCGTCGCGCCCGGGGTCGTCCTCGCCGGGTCCGGGACCGTCCCCGGCGTCGGGGTCCCCATGGTCCTCATCAGCGGCCGGCTCGCCGCCGAACGCCTCACCGGGCACCGCCCCGGCTACCGGTCGCGGGCCTGGCCGTGACCCGCGGTGGGACCGACGACCGGGTCGCCGCGGCGTACGCCCGCTGCCGCGACCTCGCCCGCCGGCACGGCCGGACGTACTACCTCGCCACCTCGCTCCTCCCCCCGGACCGCCGCCCGGACGTCTGGGCGCTCTACGCGTTCGCCCGGACCGCGGACGACCTCGTCGACGAGCCCGGCGCAGACCCCTCGGGCGACCTCGACCGGTGGGAGTCGACCGCCCTGGCTGCGCTGCGCGCGCCGACCCCGCCCGACCCGGTCACCGCCCCCGTGGTGGCCGCGACGTGGCGGACCATGCGGACCTACGGCCTCGACCCGGACCTCTGGGAGGAGTTCGCCCGCTCGATGCGGATGGACCTCACCGTGCGCCGGTATGCCACCCACGCCGACCTGCGCGGCTACACCCGCGGGAGCGCGGCCGTCATCGGCGAGCTCATGGCCCCCGTGCTCGGCGCGAGCGACCCGGTCGCCCTCGCGCCTGCGGGGACCCTCGGCGAGGCGTTCCAGCTGACGAACTTCATCCGCGACGTCGCCGAGGACCTCGGCCGGGGGCGGCTCTACCTGCCCCTGGAGGACCTCGCCGCCTGCGGCGTCACGGAGACCGACCTCGCGGCGGCGGCGTCGAGCGGCGTCCCGTCGCGGGCGGTGCGCGACCTCGTCCTCCTCGAGGTCGACGTCGCGATGGGCCTGTACGAGCGCGCCCGCCCCGGGATCGCCCTCACCGCCGCGTGGGCGCAGCCGTGCCTGCGGGGCGCGTTCGTCCTCTACCGCGACATCGCCGACCGGGTGCGCGCCGCCGACGGAGACGTCTTCTCCGGGCGGGTCACCGTCCCCCGGCGCCGTCGGGCCGCCGTCGCTGCCCCGCTCCTCGCCCAGTCCCTCCTCGCCCGGTCACCCCTCGCGTCCCCGACCCGGCACCTCCCCCGGTCCCGCCCGCCGCGCGCCGGGGGCCCGACCCGCCGAGACGGGTCCACA
Source organism: uncultured Actinomycetota bacterium (assembly GCA_963783735.1). Lineage (GTDB taxonomy): Bacteria > Actinomycetota > Actinomycetes > Actinomycetales > Dermatophilaceae > CAWDAQ01. The sequence continues at coordinate 605,947 of CAWAOO010000007.1, forward strand.
CGACGCACGTGAGCAGGACGAGGGCGAAGCCGAAGCCGAGGTCCTCGACCGGCGCGTAGGCGAGCCGGCCGTCCCCGGCGAGCTCGACGCGACCGTCGCCGAGGACAGCCCCCGGCGCGTACTCGACGACCCGACGCCCGGTGAGCCACCCGTTCGTCAGCAGCTGGAAGGCGACGACGACGGCGTACGAGAGCCACCACTGCCGGGTGAGGAGCAGGCGCGTCCGCAGGAGCACGAGGTCGGCGAGGACGGCGGCGAGGGCCGCGACGAGCGCCGCGGCGGTGTACGCCGGCACCGGTCAGCCGCCGCGTCGACGCAGGACGGCGCCGACCGCCTCGTAGGTGAGGAGGCCGGCGAGCGGGACGACGACGAAGAACGCGACCTCTTCGAGAGGAAGGCCGAGGACCCGGACGGGGAGGACCTGGGCCGGGTCGAACCGCCAGTGCCCGGCCCGGGTCGCGAGAACGTCCCACGTGAGGAACGGGGCCGCGACGGCGCCGAGGGTGAGCGCGAGCCGTCGGGGACGGCGGAACACCCGCAGCCGGAAGACCCGGTGGAGCGGCAGGGTCGCGACGAGGCAGAACGCGAGCATCGCCGCGTAGGCGAGGTGGCTCAGAAGGCCTGCTCCATCGCCCGCCGTCGGACCTCGGTCTTGTGGCCGGCCCGGATCGCGTCGATCGGGGCCCCGTCGACGGGGAGCGTCGGGTCCGGCGTGAAGAGCCACCGGAGGGTCTCCTCGGCGTCCATCCCACCGTCCCCGAGGACGGTGAACGTCCCCCGGAGGGCGGGGAGCGGGCCGTCCGTGTCGAGGAAGGCGGCCGGCACGCTGAGCACCGAGCGGTCGCCACGGCGGACGGCGAGCAGCTCGCGCTCCTCGACCATCCGGCGCACGGCCGAGGCCGGCACGCCGAGACGGTCCGCGACGTCGGGCACGGTGAGCCACTCGCCGACGAGGGCGTCCAGGGTCTGCTCGTCTCGCTCCACGGCACCAGCGTGCCACAGCCGCGGCGCGCCCCCCGCCGGGTCGCCACGCTGCGGCGGGGCACCGCCGACACCGCCCACGGAGACCAGTCGTCGTGTACCTTCTGTAACACTAGTCTCATATACCCCATACGTCCCACGCGCCCCACGGGGCCCTCACCGGAAGGACCGGCAGCGACATGTCTCCTCTCTTCGTCGCCCTCCCGGCGACCGTTCCCCCGTCGCTGGCCGTCGAGCACCCGGCCTCGGCGGTCGTCGCCGCCGACCCGGCCCCCGCCGGCTGGACCCGGGTCCGCGTCGGGCCCGGGGAGACGGTCTGGGACCTCGCCGTCCGCCATCGGAGCACGGTGTCGGTCATCGTCGCGCGGAACGATCTCGGCCCGGCCGCCGTCGTCCGCCCGGGCGAGCACCTCTGGGTCCCGCGTTCCTCCGGTGCCTCTCCCGTGGTCGCCCCCGGCAGGACGGCGAGCCACGTCGTCGGGTCCGGCGAGACGCTCTGGGACATCGCGCAGCGGTACCGGGTCACGGTGTCCGCGCTCGTACGGGCCAACGGCCTCGCCGACCCCGGCAGCCTCCGCGTCGGACAGCGGCTCTCCGTCCCCGGGGCCGGCTCGGCGACGCGAGCCCTCCCCTCGTCCCGCACGGCGGCGGCCAAGCGCCCCGCACCGACCGGGCGGCACACGGTCGCGGCGGGCGAGACGCTCTCCGACGTCGCGGCCCGGTACGGGTCCACGGTCGCCCGCCTGGCGAAGGCGAACGGCATCGCCGACCCCCGCGCCCTGCGCGTCGGCCGGCGCCTCGTCGTCCCCGCCCGGGCCTCCGCCGCGCCGAGCGACCTCCGTGCGACCTTCGCCGGGCGCACGTACGGCCCGGAGATCGTCGGCGCGGCCGCGGAGAACCGGGCTCGGCTCGCCGCGACGCCGGTCCCGAGCCGCAGCGAGGCCCGCGACCTCATCATCGAGACGGCCCGTCGGTACGGCGTGGACCCGCGGCTCGCCCTCGCGATCGCGTGGCAGGAGTCGGGCTGGAACCAGCGCAGGGTGTCGGTCGCCAACGCCGTCGGGACGATGCAGGTCATCCCGAGCTCCGGGGCCTGGGCCTCCCAGCTCGCCGGGCGCGACCTCGACCTCCGGGACGCACGCGACAACATCACCGCCGGGGTCGTCATCCTCCGGGTCCTCACCCGCTCGGCGGCATCCTCCGACGACGCGATCGCCGGCTACTACCAGGGGCTCGCATCGGTGCAGGCACACGGGATGTACGCCGACACGCGCGGCTACGTCGCGGCGGTCAACGCCCACCGCGCGCGGATGTGAGCCCGCTGACCCGGCGCGGGCGAGCCGGAGCCGGTGCCCCCGGTGCCCCCGGGGTCCCGGCCCGGCCGCGGCCGGGCCGGGACACCCCCGCCGGGCGTCCCGGCGCCGACCGGGGGGCTCCGTAGACTTTGCCCGTGTCCTCGACCGTGAACGGCTCCCTCGTCGGCGAACTCGTCGACGGGCGCTACCGCGTCGTCGCCCACATCGCCGAGGGCGGGATGGCGAGCGTCTACCTCGCGACCGACACCCGGCTGGACCGGGACGTCGCCCTCAAGGTCATGCGACCCCACCTCGCCGAGGACGAGGCGTTCGTCAGCCGCTTCCGCCGGGAGGCACGCTCGGCCGCCCGGCTCTCCGACCCGCACGTCGTCCAGGTGAGCGACCAGGGCGAGGACGGCGGCCGGGTCTTCCTCGCGATGGAGTACGTCCCCGGCCGGACCCTCCGCGAGGTCCTCCAGGCCGAGGGGGCGCTCACCCCCCGGGCGGCGCTCGACATCCTCGACCCCGTCCTCCAGGCCCTCGACGCCGCCCACCGGGCCGGGTACATCCACCGGGACGTCAAGCCCGAGAACGTCATCCTCCGCGAGGACGGGGTCGTCAAGGTCGCCGACTTCGGGCTCGCCCGCGCGGTGACCTCCCAGACGTCGACGACCCACACCGGGCTCGTCCTCGGGACGGTCGCCTACCTCTCCCCCGAGCAGGTCGAGCGCGGTATCGCCGACGTCCGCAGCGACGTCTACGCCGCCGGGCTCGTCCTCCTCGAGATGCTCACCGGACGGAAGGCGTTCGCCGGGGAGAGCCCGATCCACGTCGCCTACCAGCACGTCCACGGCACCGTGCCCGTCCCCTCCGACGTCGCCGTCGGGATCCCCCCCGAGCTCGACGCCCTCGTCGCCCGGGCGACGGCGCGCGACCCCGACGCCCGGCCGGCCGACGGCGGTGCCTTCCTCGCCGAGCTCCGCGAGGTCCGCGCGGGCCTCGACGCCGGCGCCCTCGACGCCCGGCCCGGGCCCGTCGCCGCCCGGGCGTCCTCCGAGGAGCCGACCCGGACGACCGTCCTCCCCCTCGCGGGGCCGGTCCGGGACCGGCCGGTGGGCGGGACCGAGGCGACGGGGGTCCTCCCCGTCCACGGCCCGGACGCCGGACGTCCCCGGTCCCGCCGGCCGCTCACGCGGCGCAGGCTCGCCGTGCTCCTCCCCGCGCTCCTCCTGCTCGGCGCGGCGACGACGGCGTGGTACCTCGTCCTCGGCCCGGGGGCGCGGACGACCGTGCCGTCGCTGACCGGGCTCACCGTGGCCGCCGCCGGGGAGCGGCTCTCCGCGGCGCACCTCGAGGCCTCCCGTCGGGACGAGTTCAGCGAGGACGTCGCCCGGGGACGGGTCATCGCGGCCCGGCCCGGCCAGGGGGCCGAGCTCGGCCGCGGGTCGTCGGTCCTCCTCACCGTGAGCAGGGGCCCGGAGCGGTACGCCGTCCCGGACGTCACCGGGCGCCCCCGGGACGCGGCCGTCGCGACGCTGAAGCAGACGAAGCTCGCCGCGGGCTCGGTGACCCGGCGGTACGACGAGAACGTGCCGAAGGGCCGGGTCGTCTCGACCGACCCCGGGGTCGGGACCCGGCTCAGGCCCGGGACCTCGGTCGACCTCGTCGTGAGCCGGGGCCGCGAGCCGATCGAGGTGCCGAGCGTCGTCGGACAGACCGTGGACGAGGCGACGGCAGCCCTGGAGGACCGGGGCCTCACCGTCGAGACGGCCACGCCGGAGTACAGCACCGACGTCCCGGACGGGTCGGTGGCCGCCCAGGACCCCGCCTCCGGGACCCTCTACCGGGGCGACACCGTGACGCTCACCCCGTCCAAGGGGCCCGAGATGGTCACCGTCCCGGACGTCCAGTCGATGCAGGAGGAGCAGGCCCGGACGACCCTCGAACGTGCCGGCCTCGCCGTCGAGGTCCGGCGCATCCTCGGCGGGTTCTTCGGGACCGTCCGCTCCCAGGACCCCCAGGGCGGGACGGACGCGCCCAAGGGCAGCACCGTGACGATCACGGTCGTGTGACCGGACACGCCGAGGCGCCCCCACGGTCAGTGACGGGCGTGGGCCTCGCCACGCTTCTCCTCGTCGCCGTCACGGCGGTCTGGGGCTCGACGTTCTTCCTCATCCGAGACCTCGTCGCCGTCATCCCCTCGGCGGACTTCCTCGCGGTCCGGTTCGGCGTCGCGGCTGTCGCGATGCTCGCCGTCTTCGGGCGGCACGTCCTCGGCCTCACCCGGCGCCAGCTGCGGATCGGGGTCGTCCTCGGGGTCTTCTACGGCGTCGCCCAGCTCCTCCAGACGGTCGGGCTCGAGTCGACGGACGCGTCGGTCTCGGGGTTCGTCACGGGGACGTACGTCGTCCTCACCCCGCTCCTCGGCGCCGCCCTCCTCGGCGACCGGGTCGACCGGTCGACGTGGGCCGCGGTCGGCCTCGCGACGGCGGGCCTCACCGTCCTCTCGCTGCGCGGGTTCGCCGTCGGGACGGGCGAGGCACTGACGCTCGCCTCGGCGCTCTTCTACGCCCTCCACATCGTCGGGCTCGGCCGGTGGAGCACCGCGGCCGAGGCGACCGGCCTCGCGACCGTCCAGACCGTCGTCATCGCGCTCGTCTGCGCGGGGGGCGCCGCGCCGGGCGGTCTCACCCTCCCGTCCGGGGCCGGGCAGTGGTCCTCGGTGCTCTACATGGCGCTCGTCGCCGGCGCGGGGGCACTCTGGGCGCAGACGTGGGCCCAGTCCCACATCACCGCCGCCCGGGCGGCCATCGTCCTGACGCTCGAGCCGGTGTTCGCCGCGACCTTCGCCGTGCTCCTCGGGAGCGAGCCGGCGACCGCCCGGATGGTCCTCGGCGGGGCGCTCGTCCTCACCGCGATGTACACCGTCGAGCTCGGCGGGAGACGCGAGGGCGGGCACCTGCCCGCCGACGTCGACCCCCCGGCCGAGGCGCTCCACCACGAGCCCTGAGCCCCCGCCGACCCCGGCCCGAGGGACCTGCCTCTGCACCGTCGGGTGCCCGAGGGGGGCGGCGGGGAGGGCGGACCTCAGGCGGGCGGGCCCGAGCGGAGGAGCCGGGTGAGGACGTCGACGGCGAGCGCGGTCGCCGCGTCGTCGACGTCGAGGTGCCAGACGAGCCGGACGCGGGTCGGCCCGAGGGGGTAGACACGCACACCCTCGGCGAGCGCCGCGTCCGCGAGGTCGGCGGCCCCCCACCCGGCGACGGAGACGTCGGCGATGACGATGTTCGTCTCCACGCTCGTCGGGTCGAGGGCCCCCGGAGCCGCCTCGGCGAGGGCCTCCGCCGCGCGGCGCGCGCGGCCGTGGTCGTCCGCGAGCCGCTCGACGTGGTGGTCGAGGGCGTGGAGCCCGGCGGCGGCGAGGATCCCCACCTGGCGCATCCCCGCGCCGTACCGCTTCCGCCACACCCGGGCCTCGGCGACCCGGTCGGCGGACCCGACGAGCACCGACCCGACGGGCGCACCGAGCCCCTTGCTCAGACACACGCTCACGGTGTCGAACTCCGCCCCGTGGTCGGCGAGCGGGTCCCCGGAGGCGACGTGGGCGTTCCACAGCCGGGCGCCGTCGAGGTGCATCGCCACGCCGACCGGGCGGGTGGCCGCCCGGAGGGCGCGGACCGCGTCGAGCGGCTGGACGGTGCCCCCGCCGAAGTTGTGGGTGTTCTCGACGACGACGAGGGCGGTTCCCACCTGGTAGGGGCCCGTCCCGGTGGCGAGGAGCCCGAGCGGCGCGGACGGGTCGAGCAGCCCGGCGGCCGCGTCCCAGGAGCGCGACGTGACTCCCGAGAACACCGCCGCCGCCCCCATCTCCGCGCGGAGGACGTGGGCGAGCGAGTCCGCGAGGACCTCCTCGCCGGGGCGGACGTGCAGGCGGACGCCGAGCTGGTTGGCGAGCGAGCCCGTCGGCGTGAACAGCCCGGCCTCGTGGCCGAGGAGCCGGGCGACGCGCTCCTCGAGGACGCGCACCGTCGGGTCCTCGCCGAAGACGTCGTCCCCGACCTCGGCCCGCGCCATCGCGGCGCGCATCGCCCCGGTCGGTCTCGTCAGGGTGTCGGAGAGCAGGTCGGCCCGGATCGCTGGTGCGCTCACCCGTCAGTCCCTGCTGAGCATCTCGGCGACGAGGAACGCGAGCTCGAGGCTCTGCTGGTGGTTGAGCCGCGGGTCGCAGACGCTCTCGTACCGGGTACCGAGGTCGGCGTCGAGGATCTTCTCGGCGCCGCCGATGCACTCGGTGACGTCGTTCCCGGTGAGCTCCACGTGGATCCCGCCGGGGACGGTGCCGAGCGACTCGTGGACCTCGAAGAACCCCCGGACCTCGCCGACGACGTCCTCGAAGTCGCGGGTCTTGAACCCCGACGCCGACTCGAAGGTGTTCCCGTGCATGGGGTCGCAGATCCACGTGACGACGGCGCCCGACGCGGTGACCCGCTCGACGAGCGGCGGCAGCGACTCGCGGACCGCACCCGCCCCCATCCGGGTGATGAACGTCAGCCGGCCGGGCTCACGGTGCGGGTCGACCTTGTCGATGAGGCGGAGGACCTCGTCCGGGTCCGCTTTCGGGGAGAGCTTGACCCCGATCGGGTTGCGCACCCGGGAGACGAAGTCGACGTGGGCGCCGTCGAGGTCGCGCGTCCGCTCGCCGACCCAGATGAAGTGCCCCGACGTGTCGTAGAGGTCGCCGGTCCGCGAGTCGACCCGGGTCAGCGGCCGTTCGTAGTCGAGCAGGAGCGCCTCGTGCGCGGAGAAGAACTCGGTCGCCTTCATCGCCTCGAAGTCGGCGCCGCACGCGGCCATGAACTTCATCGCCTTGTCGATGTCGCGGGCGAGCCGCTCGTAGCGGGAGTTCGCGGCGTTGGCGATGAAGCCCCGGTTCCACTCGTGGACGTAGCGGAGGTCGGCGAAGCCGCCCTGGGTGAAGGCGCGGACGAGGTTGAGGGTCGCCGTGCTCGCGTGGTACGCCCGCACGAGCCGGTGCGGGTCGGGCCGGCGCGACTCCTCCGTGAACGCGAAGTCGTTGACCATGTCGCCCCGGTAGGCGGGCAGGGTGACGCCCTCGCGGGTCTCGGTGTCCTTCGAGCGCGGCTTCGCGTACTGCCCCGCCATCCGGCCGACCTTGACGACGGGCACCGAGGCGCCGTAGGTGAGCACGGCCGCCATCTGGAGGATCGTCTTGACCCGGTCGCGGATGTTGTCGGCCTGGGCGGCGCTGAAGGTCTCGGCGCAGTCACCCCCCTGGAGGACGAAGGCCTCACCGACCGCGGCGGAGGCCATCCGCTCGCGGAGGATGTCGCACTCCCCGGCGAAGACGAGCGGCGGGTAGGTCTGCAGGGTCTCGACGGCCACGGCGAGCGCGCCGGGGTCGGGCCAGATCGGCTGCTGCCCGGCGGGGAGGTCGGCACCGGCCCGGAGGGCGGCGAAGGGGGCGGTCGTCGTGCTCGTCACGGGTCAAGGATAGGTGCGGCGTCGCCGGTCCACGCGGCCGCCCGCATGTCAGGACCGCCCAGCGGCGACCGCCGGCCCGCGCCGGTCGCGGGCGCCCGGCGGGTCAGCCCGCGGCGCGGGCCGGGCCGCCGTCGGCGTCGGGCGCGTCCTCGTCCCCGCCCTCGGGGGCCGCCGGTCCCGCGAGAGGCGGCTCGGGCCCCGCGGAGGGAGCGTCGCCGCCGTCCATCCGGTCGAGGGCCTCCTCGAGCTCGCGGGCCGCTCGCCCAGGGGTGGCGGCCTCCTGCAGCTCGCGGGCCTTCGACCTCGCCGCGGCGAGCAGCCGGTCCTTCATCGACGTCGCGTACATGTCGACGTACTCCTGGCCCGAGAGCACCATGAGGTCGTAGACGACCTCGTCGGTGACGGAGCGGAGGACGAACCGGTCGTCCTCCATCCCCTCGTACCGGGAGAAGTCGAGCGGGGGGCCGATGCGGATGCCGATCCGCATGATCTTCGGGATGACCTTCCCGGTCGGCTGCGCCTCGTCCGTGCCGATCATCGCGACCGGGAGGATGGGGACCCGGGCCTCGAGGGCCATCCGCGCCATCCCGGTGCGCCCTCGGTAGAGCCGCCCGTCCGGCGAGCGGGTCCCCTCCGGGTAGATCCCGAGGAGCTCGCCCCGGCTGAGGACCTTCAGGCCCGAGCGGAGCGCCGCCTCGCTCGCCCCGCCGCCGGAGCGGTCGACGGGCAGCTGCCCGACCCCCTTGAAGAAGGCCGCCGTGAGCCGCCCCTTGATCCCGACCCCGGTGAAGTAGTCCGACTTCGCCAGGAAGGTCACCCGCCGGTCGAGCACAAGCGGAAGGAAGATCGAGTCCGAGAAGGACAGGTGGTTGCTCGCGAGGATCGCCCCACCGTGCTCGGGCACGTGCTCCGCGCCCTCGACCCAGGGCCGGAAGAGCAGCTTGAGCACTGGCCCGAGGATGATCGTCTTGAGCACCCAGTAGATCACTTGCCAGACACCTCCATGTGCGACGAGGCGAACTCTACGTCACCGCGGGTCCCCCGGACGGTCTACCGACGGGCCCGGCCGCGTGCGAGGATCACCCTCAGCGTCGGACCAGCACCGAGGAGGACCACCGTGCCCGTCGTCCCGGGAGCCGAACCCTTCGCCCACGACGGGTCGGACGTTTCCGTCCTCCTCTGCCACGGGTTCACCGGCAGCCCGGCGAGCCTGCGCCCCTGGGCCGAGCACCTCGCCGCTGCGGGGCTCACCGTGCGCCTCCCCCGCCTCCCGGGCCACGGGACGACGTGGCAGGAGATGAACCGCACCGTCTGGGAGGACTGGTACGCGGTCCTCGAGCGCGACCTGCTCGACCTCACCGGCCGCGGGCACCGGGTCGTCGTCGCCGGCCTGTCGATGGGCGGGACCCTCGCGACGAGGCTCGCCGAGGTGCACGGCTCCCTCGTCGAGGGGCTCGTCCTCGTCAACCCCGCGTACGCCGTCGAGGACGTCCGGCTCCGCGCGCTCCCCGTGCTCAAGCACCTCGTCCCCTCGCTCCCGGGGATCGCCAACGACATCGCCCGCCCCGGCCGGGACGAGGTCGCCTACGACCGGGTCCCGCTCCGGGCGTTGCACAGCCAGACCCGGCTCTGGGCGACCGTCGTCCGCGACCTCCCCCTCGTCACCCAGCCGACGCTCCTCCTGCGATCACGCGAGGACCACGTCGTCCCGCCCTCGAGCTCGGCGCTGTTCCTCTCCCGGTTGTCGAGCACCGATGTCACCGAGACCGTCCTCGAGCGCTCGTACCACGTCGCGACCCTCGACCACGACGCCGAGCAGATCTTCGCCGACTCCCTCGCCTTCGTCGAGCGGGTCGCCGGCGGCGGGCCCTCGGCTCGCGGCCGCGCCGACGCCCGCACCGCGGACGACCGCGACCCGGTCGGCGACCGGCCCGACCCCGAGGGCCGACGGTGAGCGAGCGCGACCCGGCGGGCGCCGACGAGAACGACCTCGACAGCAGGTTCGAGGCGGTCGTCGCAGGTTGGGACGACGTCCCCTCGCTCCCCGACCGGCCCGAGAACGACCCGCCCGACGTCTCCGCGCCGGGCCCCTCGCGGGCCTCCGCGCCGGACTTCACCCAGGGCCTGACGCAGGGCCCGCCGGCCGGCGGGGGCCCCGGCGAGCCCGGCGGCCCGACCCCGGCCGACGAGACGACGAACCCGCCGTGGCCGGTCTGGCGCGGTCCGGTCCGAGGACCGAGCGCCGACCCCCTCGCCGACGACCCGACCGGCACCGAGGAGGAGGACCAGGGCGACGAGGACGAGCACTTCGTCCCGGGCCCGACGGCGCCGCTCCCCCCGCAGGAGGACCTCCACTTCTGGGGCATCGTCGTCGGCCTCGTCGCCGGTCCGCTCCTCCTCCTCTGGCTCGTCCTCGTCCGCCCGGACGTCTCGCACTGGTGGACGTGGCTCGCGCTCGTCCTCTCCGTCGGGGGCTTCGTCCTCCTCGTCCTCCGCCAGCCCCGCCACCGCGAGGACGACGGCCCCGACCACGGCGCTCGCCTCTAGGCCGTTCCGGTCCGCGGGTGACCGGCCGGCCACCCCCGGCCACCTCCGGACCCCGCCGCGCGGAGCCGTCCCCGAGGTCCTTCCACGGGCGAGACCGAATGGCCGACGTCGCCGAGCTCGGGGCGGTCGTCGCCGTCGCCCGCGAGGGTCGCACGGTCACCGGGAGCTCGACGGCCGGGCCGCGTCACCGCCGACGCACCGGCCCGAGGTCGGCCCAGACGGGACGGTGGTCGCTCGCGACGCGGACGTCCCCCTCGTCGAGGTCGACCTCCGCGTGCGGGAGCACGGCGACGCCGGGCGGCGCGAGGAGGACGTCGAGGAGGGTCCGGGGGCGCCGCGCGGGGTAGGTCGGCGTCCGCGGGCTGGCGAGGACCCGGCCCTCGCCGAGGAGCGACCCGGCCGGCCCGTCGAGGGGCTCGTTGAGGTCCCCCGCGACGAGAACCGGCAGCGACCCGCCCGGCTCGCCGGCGACGTCGCCCGCCCCGTCGAGGACGAGCCGTGCGTGCCGGCGCCGCTCATCCCCGTCGAGCGAGAGGTGGACGCTCGCGACGACGACCGGCGCGGAGCCGGGCAGGGCGACCCGGGCGAGGGCGTACCCGCGGGTCCGGTCGGGGACGCGCACGGGCAGCCGGCGGTGCGCGACGGCACCGACGTCGACCCGCATCGAGGTGAGGAGGGTCGTCCCACCGCTGCCGCGGTGCCCGCCCGACCAGAGGAGGCCGCACGCCGCCGCGAGGTCGGCGACCCGCTGACCCCCGAGGAGCCGTCGCGGGACCTCCTGGAGGGCGAGGACGTCGGGGTCGACGGCCCGGACGACCCGGGCGACAGCCTCCGGGTCGCCGCGGAGGTCGCCGACGTTGTACGACGCGACCCGCATCCGGGTCACGGCACCGGCAGCGGCCCGGCCTCGACCCGGGCGAGGTCCGCGGCCCCGATGAGGCCGGCCTCGTTCCCCAGCTCGGCGGCGACGATCCGCGCCTCGGGCCGGTAGCCGCGGCCGGTGAGCTGACGCTTGAAGGTCTCCCGGGCAGGCTCGAGGAGGAGGTCGCCGGCCGCGCTCACCCCGCCCCCGATGACGAACGTCCCGGGGTCGAGGGCCGCGGCGAGGTTGGCGATCCCCACCCCGAGCCACGTGCCGATCTCGGCGAGGAGCTCGACGGCGGTCTGGTCGCCCTCCGCGGCGGCCCGGGTGATGAGGGGTCCGGTGAGCCGCCGGGGGTCGCCGTCGACGCGCTCGAGGAGGTCGGTCGCCATCGGGCTGTTCGCCGTCGCGAGGGAGCGGGCCTCGCGGACGAGGGCGTTGCCCGACGCGTACTGCTCCCAGCAGCCACGGTTGCCGCACTCGCACCGCTGCCCACCCGGGACGACCTGCATGTGCCCGAACTCGCCGGCGATGCCGTACCGGCCCCGGACGACCTGGCCCCCCAGGAGAATCCCTCCGCCGATGCCGGTGCCGAGGTTGACCATCATGAGATGGGTCTCGCCCCGGCCGGCCCCGAACTTCCACTCCGCCCAGACGGCGGCGTTCGCGTCGTTGTCGACGCAGATCGGCACGTCGAGCCGGCGGGAGAGCGCGTCCCGGAGCGGCTCGTCCCGCCACGAGAGGTGCGGGGCGAACACGACGGTGGCCCGGTCGGCGGTGACGAACCCCGCGGCACCGACACCGACCCCGGTCACCCGGTCGGGGCCGACCCGCCCGCGGAGCTCGTCGACGACGTCGACGATCGTGTCCTCGACGACTCGCGGGCTCTTCGACCGGTCCGGGGTGTCGCGGCGGGCGCGCTCGACGACCCGGCCGCTCTCGTCGACGACGCCGCCTGCGACCTTCGTGCCGCCGATGTCGATGCCGATGCTCAGCGCGTCGCCGCTCACCGGACCACGGCCTCCCCGGCGAGGACGGCGGCGCCGATGAGGCCGGCGTCGTTGCCGAGCTCGGCGACCCGCAGCTCCGGGACGGGCCGGTGGCCCCGTCCGATGACGTTGCGCGCGAACGCCGACCGGGTGGGGTCGAGGAGAAGGTCGCCGGCGTCGGCCACACCTCCGCCGATGACGACCAGCCCCGGGTCGAGGACGGCGCCGATCGAGGCGATGCCCTCCCCGAGCCACGTGCCGAGGTCCTCGAGGAGCTCACGCGCGGCGACGTCGCCGCTGCGGGCGGCCGTCGTCACGTGGTTCCCGTGGAGCGCGGCCGGGTCCCCGCCGCAGAGGTCGGAGAGGGTGCTGGCGTGCGGGGTCGCGGAGGCGACGAGCTCCCGGGCCTCCCGGACGAGCGCGTTGCCGGAGGCGTACATCTCGAGGCAGCCGCGGTTGCCGCACCCGCACCGGTGACCGCCGGGGACGACCCGGACGTGCCCGAGCTCCCCCCCGAGCCCGTAGGCGCCGTGCAGGAGCGCCCCGTTCGAGACGATGCCGCCACCGACGCCGGTGCCGACGGTGACGAGGAGCATGTCGTCGGCGTCGCTCGCCGCGCCGACCCGGAACTCCCCCCAGGCCGCCGCGTTGGCGTCGTTCTCGATGACGACCGGGAGGTCGGTCATCGACTCGAGCCGCTCCCGCAAGGGCTCGTCCCGCCAGGCGAGGTTCGGGGCGAAGAGGATCGTCGACCCGCTCGCGTCGACGAACCCCGCGCACGCCACCCCGACCCCGGCGACCCCGCCCGCGCCGGAGTCCCCGGCCGCGCCGTCGGCGACCCGTCCGACGAGGTCCCTGATGAGGGCGGCCGCCTCGCCGGCGATGGCGGCCGGGTCCTCGGCGGGGGTGTCGCGGCGGTCCTCGATCCGGATCGTCCCGTGCTCGTCGACGACACCGCCGGCGATCTTCGTCCCGCCGATGTCGAGTCCGATGGTCAGGGTCATCGTCTGCGCTCCTTCACGGTGTCGTCCCGGTGGACGGTGTCGTCCCGGTGGACGGTGTCGTCCCGGTGGACGGTGTCGTCCCGGTGGACGGTGTCGTCGCGGTGGACGGTGTCGTCCCGGTGGACGGTGTCGTCGCGGTGGACGGTGCGGGTCGTCGTCGTGCCGCGGCGCCACCCGCCGTCGCCGTCCTCGACGGGGATGTCCTCGACGTCGGGCTCGGCGTTGCGCCCGGGCGACGGCCGGGACCGGACCTGGGCGGCGAGGTCGTGCAGGGCCTGCCCGACGAGCCCCACGGCGTCGGCGAGTCGGTCGAGGGTCTCGGGCCGGACCTCCCGGACGAGGGCGATGCCACGGCACACGGGGCAGACCCGGCAGGCCGCGGGGACCGTGTCGCCGCACTCGGGGCACCGTCCCGCCGATCCGTCCGCCGACCCGCCCGGAGGCGCGGACGTCGGCCCGGCGTCCCCGGACGAGGCGGGGGCCCCGGCGTCGGCGCGTCCGCCGCGGGCCTGACCACCGTGAGAGCGATCGGCGCGAGAGCGACCGCCCTGAGGGTGGCCACCGTCGGCGTCAGGTGCGCCGGCGTGGGTCCCGAGCGCCCGGAGCAGCTTGGCCGCCTCCTCGGCGACCGACCCGACGGGGTCGCCGTCCTCAGCCACGGGGCCACACCCTCTCGTCGGGGACGAAGGCGACCCGGAGCCGGCCGTCCGCGACCCGGGCGCCCGTCACGTTGCAGCGCTGGAGGGCGGCCGGCAGGGTGAGGACCCGGCGGTGCCCCCCGACGGTGAGGACGAGGTCGCCGCCCCGGCGCTGGAGCCCGACGTCCTCCGCGGTGGCGAGGGGGAGCTCGAGGCAGAGGGCGTACCCGCCGTCGGTGCGCTCGACCTCGAGGGCGCGGCGGTCGGTCGGGCCGACGAGGTCGTCCGGCCGCACGGGGTCCCCGGCGCCCGTCCGCCACGTCGCGGCGAGCCGAGCGAGGGCGTCGGTGCCGGTCGGCTCCTCCGGCGTCGTCTCGGCGAGGACGAGATGGGTGCCGTCGAAGGACTCGCGGGCCTCGGCCAGGGTGCGGCGCTGGCTGTCCTCCCACGCCGCGAGCCACTCCGGCGCGCCGTCCCTCCCCCGACGCCCGGTTGCCGGGAGGAGGCGGTTGACGACGACCGCGTCGACGGCGTACCCGTGGAGGCCGAGCGCGGTCCACAGCCGCCGGCTCTCGGCGAGGACGACCCGTTCGGGGGTGAGGACGAGCCGGACCGACGCGCCGGGACCGCGCAGGGTGTCCTGGACCGCGCGCATCCGCTCCTGCCAGCGGGCGACCTCCGCGAGGACCTCGGGCCCGGGCAGGCGTACGCCGGTCGCAGCGCCGGCGAGCCGCTGGAGGAGGCCGGACGTCCCGGGTCCGGGCCGCAGCCGCCGCCCGAGGACCTCCGGCAGGGCGAGGAGTCGGAGGGTCTCGGTCGTCGGGGCACAGTCGACGACGAGGACGTCCCACCTCCCCGACAGGGCCTGCTCCCCGATCTCGAGGAGCGCGGCGACCTCGTCCGCGGCCGGAGGCTGGGCGAGCTCGGCGGCGAGGACCGGGTCGCAGTCGAGGTCGGCGAGCACCGCGAGGAGCCAGCCCTCGACGGCCCGCCAGGAGGGGTCGAGCCGGCGGCCCCGGGTGACGTGGAGCGCCGCGAGCCCGGGAGCGACCTCGAGCGGGTCCCCGGCCGAGAGGTCGCACGCGAGCGCCTCGCCGAGCGAGTGCGCCGGGTCGGTCGAGAGGACGAGGGTCCGGTGCCCCGCCGCGGCGGCCGCGACACCCGTCGCCGCCGCCGTCGTCGTCTTGCCGACCCCGCCCTTGCCGGCGACGAGGACGACGCGGCACGTCCCGGACCGCGCGGCGGACTCCGCACCGGGGCGGAGACCGTCGCGCGAGGTGGCGGACGAACGAGTGGGCACGGGCGGCTCAGCCCTCGACGCGCTTCTTGAGCTCCTTGAGCGCGGTGTCGATGATGATCTTCTCCGCCTTGCGCTTGAGCATCCCGAGCATGGGGATCTTGACGTCGACGGTGAGCGAGTACGTCACCGAGGTCGATCCCGCCCCGTCGGCCTCGAGCCGGTACGAGCCGTCGAGCGCCTTGAGCACGGACGCCTCGACGAGGACCCACGAGACGACGCCGGTCCCGTCCGGCGCGACGTCCCACTCGTAGTCGAGGACGTACGTGTCCTTGATCGCGCCCGCGTCGAGCGTGAACTCCACCTTGTCCGCCCAGCCGTCCCCCTCCTCGAGGAGGACCTCGACCCGGGTGACCTCGGTGGCCCACTCCGGATAGCTCTCGAAGTCGGCGATGACGTCGAGCACGGCACCCGGGGGGGCCTCGATGACGATGCTGGACTCGGTGCTCTCGGCCATGGCCGGAAGCGTACATGCGGCCGGGCGCCGGGAACCGACCCTGCCGTCCTCCTCAGTCGCACGCCCCGGCGAGGATAGGGTTGGAACCCCGCCGCCCGGCCGCCGCGAGTCGACCGGCTCGGGGGTCGACGACGACCGACCCGGGACCCCCGGCCAACGAAGGAGCGCCCCGTGCAGGAGAGCGTGATGCCCCTCGGCGTGGAGCCCGCGCCGAACGACAGCCTCGCCGACCTCCCCGGGCGCAACGCCCGGGAGCACCCCACCCGTGCGGCGTTCGCCCGGAAGGTCGACGGAGGGTATGAGGACGTCACCTCGAGCGAGTTCGACGGCGAGGTCCGGGGGCTCGCCAAGGGGCTCGTCGCGGCAGGCATCCAGCCGGGAGACGCGGTCGCCATCATGAGCCGCACCCGCTACGAGTGGACGATCGTCGACTTCGCCATCTGGAGCGTCGGGGGCGTCGCGGTCCCGATCTACGAGACGTCCTCCCCCGAGCAGGTTCGCTGGATCCTCGGTGACTCCGACGCCGTGGGCGTGGTCGTCGAGAGCGCGGTGCACGCGGACACCGTGGCCGAGGTCCGCGAGGACGTGCCGCGCCTCGCCCACGTCTGGCAGATCGACGCGGGCGGGCTCGACGAGCTCACCGAGGGCGGGCGGCAGGTCCCGGACGCCGACGTCGACGCCCGCGTCGAGGCGCTCGGCCGGTCCGACCTCGCGACGATCATCTACACCTCGGGGACGACCGGGCGGCCCAAGGGGTGCGAGCTCACCCACGGCAACTTCCTCACCCTCGCGGAGAGCGCGATCAGCCGCCTCGGGGACGTCGTCCTCCGCGAGAACGCCTCCACGCTCCTCTTCCTCCCGCTCGCGCACGTCTTCGCCCGGTACATCGAGGTCCTCGCCGTCGCCTCCGGCGTCCAGCTCGGGCACAGCGCCGACGTCGCGAACATCCTCGACGACTTCGCGAGCTTCCGACCGACCTTCATCCTCGCCGTCCCCCGGGTGTTCGAGAAGATCTTCAACAAGGCGGAGTCGCAGGCCGTCGCCGCCGGCCGGGGCCGGGTGTTCGAGGCCGCCGTCGACACGGCGACGGCGTGGTCGGAGGCCCTCGACGCCGGGGGTCCCGGCCTCCTCCTCCGCGCCCGGCACGCCTTCTTCGACCGGCTCGTCTACAGCCGGCTCCGGGCGCGCATGGGAGGCCGCGTCGAGTACGCCGTCTCCGGCGGCGCCCCCCTGGGAACGCGGCTCGGCCACTTCTTCCGGGGGGCCGGGGTCACCATCCTCGAGGGGTACGGACTCACCGAGACGACCGCCCCGGCAGCGGTCAACGTCCCGGGCCGCGTGAAGATCGGCACCGTCGGCCCGCCGCTGCCGGGCGTGGCCATCCGCATCGCCGACGACGGCGAGATCCTCGTCCGCGGCGTCTGCGTCCTACGGGGGTACCACAACAACGAGGCGGCCAGCGCCGAGGCGATCAAGGACGGGTGGTTCCACACCGGAGACCTCGGCGAGCTCGACGAGGACGGCTACCTGCGGATCACGGGGCGCAAGAAGGAGATGCTCGTCACCGCGGGTGGGAAGAACGTCGCCCCCGCCGTCCTCGAGGACCGGCTCCGGACCCACCCGCTCATCTCCCAGTGCATGGTCGTCGGCGACCAGAAGCCGTTCATCGCCGCCCTCGTCACCCTCGACGAGGAGATGCTCCCCGAGTGGAGCAGCAACAACGGCCTCGGCACCCTCTCCCCCGAGCGGGCGCGAACCGACCCGACCGTCCTCGCCGAGCTCCAGAACGCCGTCGACGACGCGAACGCCGCGGTCTCGAAGGCCGAGGCGATCCGCAAGTTCGTCATCCTCGGGACCGACTTCACGGAGGAGACCGGGCACCTCACGCCGTCGCTCAAGCTCAAGCGCAACGTCGTCCTGCGCGACTACTCCGACGAGATCGAGGGCATCTACACCTGAGCAGGGCCCCGCAGCAGGGCCCCGCGCGCACGGGCGTGGCCGCGCCGTCGTGACGGCCTGCGCCTGCGCCAGGGCGGGGGCCCGCGGGACGTGCCGGGGCCGGGAGCACATACGGTCTCGTCATGCCCGGTCCCCGCCCTGCCCGCGCCGACGTCGTCTTCGGTCTCGTGTGGCTCGCAGCCTTCGGCGTGCTCCAGTGGAGCGTCGTCCGCTACCGCGTCCCCATCGTCCTCACGCTCACGGCCGCGGCCGCGGTCCTCGGGTGGTGGCTCCACCGCAGGGTCGCCGTCCGCCTCGACGGCCGGGTGGTGGCCGGCGTCCTCGCCGTCGGAGCGGTCGTCACCGTCACCGTGCCGCTGTTCAGCTACCTCTCCCCGGGCGGCGACGTCGTCGCGCGGACGACGTTCGTCGCCGCCTCGCTCGGCACCGCCGCGCTCCTCCTCGTCCGTCGGCCGGCCGCGGCCGCCGTCGTGGCGCTCGGTGGCAACCTCGCCGTGACCGCGACCGCCGTCATCACCGACCCGGCACCCCGGATCGACGTGTGGGTGACCCTCCAGCAGGCGGCCGACGCCCTCGCCCGGGGCGAGAACTTCTACGCGATGACGTGGTCCGGCTCCCCCGGCATCCAGGACGCCTTCACCTACCTCCCGTGGACCGCGGTCCTCCTCGCCCCGGGCCGCTGGCTGGCGGGGGACGTCCGGTGGATGCAGGCGGCGTGGACCGTCCTGCTCGCCGCCGGGCTGTGGTGGCTCGGCCGCCCGCGGGAGACGGGGACGGCGGGTGGGGAGCGCGGGGCCGCCGGCGCGGTGGCCCTCCTCCTGCTCGCGCCCGGGACGCTCACCCAGGTCGACCAGGCCTGGACCGAGCCGCTGCTCCTCACCGGCGTCGTCGGGTGGGCGGCGCTCGTGCGGTCGGGACGACCGTGGTGGGCGGTCCTCCCGCTCGCTCTCGCGTGCGCGAGCAAGCAGCACCTCGTCCTCCTCCTCCCCGTCCTCATGCTCTGGCGACCCTTCGGCTGGCGCCGGGCGGTGGCGACCGGGGCGGTGGCCGGCCTCCTCGTCGCGCCCTGGGTGCTCGCCTCGCCCGCCGACTTCCTCCACGACACCGTGACGCTCCTCGTCGGCTTCCACCCCATCCGGTTCGCGAACACGCTCTACCTCCTCGCGCTCAACACGTTCGGGGTGACCTTGCCGTTCTGGCTGACGGGGGTCTGCGTCCTCGCAGCCCTCGGGACGGCGATGGCCGCGGTTCACCGCCGCCAGCCCGACCTCGGCGAGGTGCTCCGCTGGTGCGCCCTCGTGCTCGCCGTCGCCAACCTCGTCAATAAGCAGGCGTTCTACAACCAGTTCTGGTTCGTCGGCGGTCTCGTCGCCGCCTCGCTCGCCGTGCCCGCGGGCGCGCGGAGCCTCAGGACCGCGCGAGCGCGGCGAGCCGCCCCCGCCACGACCGGGTGAACTCCCCCTCGTCCGTCCCGAGCGCGCGGCGGAAGGCCGCCGCCGTGTCCGCGGAACCGGCGCCGTCCGGTCCCCCGAGGCCGGCGGCGGTCCGGTAGAGGTCGCAGACGCCGGGGATGCCGTACCGGCGCTCGAGCAGCCGGACCGCGAGATAGGACGCCTCGTAGCTCGGGGCGATCGTCGCGGCCTCGCTGTCGAACGCGGCCCGGCCCGGCAGCTGCCGGGGTCCCGCTCCCGCACGGACCTGGTCGAGGAGGCCGGCCGCGACCCGACGGTCCCCGAGGCCGGTACCGCGGTACCCGACGACGTCGGCGAGCCCCTCGGAGAGCCACGCCTCCGGGCGTCCGGGGACGGTCGCCCGGAGCGCGAGGTGGGTCACCTCGTGGGTGAGGACGACCCGTCGGCCGACGGGGCCGAGCCGGGCGAAGGCGGCGGGGTTGACGATGACCCGGTCGGAGCGGGCGGTGCCGCCGCCGGGGACGTCCCCCACGGTGAGGGCGGCCACCTGCTCGCCGTCGACCTCGGCGCCGCCGAGCAGCGCGGCGAGCTCGGACGGCCCGCGGGGGACGAGGACGGCCACCCCGGGACGCGAGGCGCCGCAGAGGCCGGTGACCCGGCCCGCGGCCCGCTCCGCGGTCCGGAGGTAGGACCGCAGAACGGTGCGGCCCCCGGCGCCGACGACGACCGCGTGCGGGCCCCGGACGACGGCGGCGCCGGCGAGGTCCCACGGCTCGAGAACCGGGGTGGGGGCCCCGACGTCCGCGGGCCCCGCCCGGCCGACGACCCACCAGGCCGTCCCGGTGTGGACGACCTCGACGACGCGGGTGAACCGCCGGGGGCCGCGGTCGACCCCGGCGAGCGTGTACCGGCCCTCGACCCGGGCGACCCACCGGGTCGGCGACCCACCGTTCATCCCGGCGCTGTCCGGACCCCCGGCGAGCGGCACGGCCTCGGCCCCATCGAGCCGGCGGAGGCCGGACACCGACGTGTAGCGCAGACCGGCGACCCGCAGCGCCCGCATCCGGTCGAGGACGGCGACCTCGGCCCGGCCGCGGGGGCTCGACGGCGCGAGGACGGTCGCCGCCCAGCCCCGGCGGTCGCCGCCGGCCTCTGCCCGGGCTCGCAGGGCGAACAGCGCGAGGAGGTCCGTCCGCGCCGCGACGTCGGCGCCGCGGCCGAAGGCGGCCCCCGCGCCCTCGTCGGTGTCGTCGGCCATGCGGCTTCCGTCCCCGGGGGTCCGTTCCTGCGCGGTCGCCGGGCCACCGGCAGTGTGCCCGGCGTCGGCCGGGGCCGAGCCGGGGAGGACGGCCGGCGGGGAGTCCGCGAGGTCACCGGCGACCGTGACGACGAGCAGGGCGGCACCGAGCGCACCGGCCAGCACGAGTGCCCTCGCTCCCCTCGTCACCGCCACAGGCTAGTCGCGCGACCCGCCCGCACGGGCCCGTTCGCGCCGCGCCGTCCGGCACCCGCCGCGTCGAGGTCCGCCGGTGCCGCCACGCCCCGGTCCGTCCGCGCGTCCGGCGTCCCCCGTCCGGAGTCGCCGGCGCCGCCCTAGGGTGGGTGGGTGACGACGACACGGCACCCCGCTCCCCCCGACGGCAAGCTCGTCCTCCTCCGCCACGGCGAGACCGAGTGGTCGCGCTCGGGCCAGCACACCGGCCGCACCGACATCCCGCTCACGTCGAACGGCGAGCGCCTCGCCCGGGCCTCGGGAGAGCTCCTCACGGGGTACGACTTCTCGCTCGTCCTCTGCTCGCCGCTCCGGCGCGCCCGGCACACCGCCGAGCTGGCCGGCCTCGCCCCCGAGGTCGACCCCGACCTCCTCGAGTGGGACTACGGCGCCTACGAGGGCCGGACCACGGCCGACATCCGCAAGGAGCTCGGCTACGACTGGACGGTGTTCGCCCACGGCGTCCCCCCGGGCGCCACCCCAGGTGAGACCGTCGAGGAGGTCGCCGCGCGCGCCTCCCGCGTCGTCTCCCGCGCCGTGGCGGCGATGGAGGCCGGCGACGTCGCGCTCGTCGGGCACGGCCACTGCCTGCGCATCCTCGCCGCCGTCTTCCTCCGCGCCGAGCCTCGGCTCGGGGCCCAGCTCCTCCTCGACGCCGGCTCGGTGAGCGTGTTGGAGTTCGAGCGGGAGCGCCCGGCGATCCACACGTGGAACCGGACGAAGGAGCTCCCTCAGCACTGACCCCCGCTCATCCCACGGACCTCGGGATCGGGGAGTCGTGCCGCGGACGTGGACGGTCACGCCGATGTCGAGAACGGTGTCCGTCCGGCCTCACCGCGACCGAGGACGCCGCCCTGGACTCCTCCCTCTCACACCTTGGGAGGGAGGTCCTCGGCCGCGCCGCCGGGACACCCCCGCGGCGGCGGCGGTCGTGCCCCGGGTCCGGCGAGGTGCGGACGCATCAGAGGTCAACCGCAAGGTACTGGCTCTCGAGGAACTCGTGGATGCCGGCGAACCCGCCCTCGCGGCCGAGGCCGGACTGCTTCATCCCACCAAAGGGGGCGGCGGGGTCGGACACCACGCCGCGGTTGACGGCCACCATTCCCGACTCCATCCGCCGCCCGACCCGGAGACCCTCCGCGTCGTCCCCCGCGAACACGTAGGAGATCAGGCCGGAGTCGGTGTCGTTGGCCATCGAGACGGCCTCCTCGGTCGAGGCGACGGTCACGATCGGCGCCACCGGGCCGAAGATCTCGTCGCGAGTGAGCACGGAGCCGTGCTCGACGTCGCGCACGATGTGGGGCGCCAGGAAGGCACCGCCGGGCGGAGCTTCGGAGACCTTGGTGGCGTGGCTGCCCTCGCTCTCCGCCCGGCTCACCAGGTCGAGGATCTTGTCGCGTTCCCTGACGCTCACCATCGCCCCGAGATCGTTGCTCTTGTCGATCCCCGGGCCGACCCGCAACGAGGAGAGGGCCGTCTGGAACTGCGCCGTGAACTCCTCCGCCACGGATTCGTGGACGTAGAAGCGGTTCGCTGCCGTGCACGCCGACCCGCCGTTGCGCATCTTCGCGACCATCGCACCTTCGACCGCGTGCTCCACGGACGCTCCCTCGAGCACGAGGAAGGGCGCGTTGCCACCGAGCTCCATCGAGGATGGGAGGACACGTTGCGCGGTCTGGGACAGGAGCAGCTTGCCGACGAAGGTCGACCCGGTGAAGGACAGGGTGGCCACCCGGGAGTCCGCGAGCACCGCCTCTGAGACCGGGCCGGACGCGGAGGTCGTGATCACGTTGACGACGCCCGCGGGCGCACCGGCACGCTGCATGACGTCGGCGACCCAGAGTGCCGTGAGCGGCGTCTCCGCGGCCGGCTTCAGGATCGTCGTGCAGCCCGCCGCCAACGCCGGAGCGAGCTTCCGGGTGGCCATCGCCGCCGGGAAGTTCCACGGGGTGATCAGGTACGCGACACCGAGCGGACGATGGTCGACGACGATGGTCTTGTCTCCCGCCGGGGCCAGCCGGAAGTCGCCCGTGATCCGACAGGCCTCCTCGGAGAACCAGCGGAAGAACTCGGCGGCATAGCGCGCCTCGCCCATCGCGTCGCTCCATGCCTTGCCGTTCTCGAGGACGATGAGGCGGGCACAGTCCTCGATCTCCTCGCTCATGAGCTCGAAGGACCGGCGGAGGATCTCTGCCCGCTCCCGGGGGGACGTCGACGCCCAGGCACCGGCGGCGTCGTGGGCGCACGCCACCGCCTGGAGCGCCTCGTCGACCGTGGCGTCCCCGATCTCGGAGAGGATCTCGCCGGTCGCGGGATTGTGGACGGCGAGGTGGTTCGCGGACGCGACCCACTCCCCCCCGATCAGGAGGTGGGACGGAGCGTTGATCGTGCTGATGTCAGATTCCTTTCACGAGCAGGAAGCGGGTCGGCCCACGTGTCTGGGGGCTGCGTGAGGTCTCACTGGATGACCATGCCCCCGTCGATCATGATCAGCTGGCCCGTCATGTAGTCGCTGTCCGCGCTTGCCAGGAACGAAGCGGTGCCCACGACGTCCTCGGGGAACGAGTAGCGCTTCATCAGGATCATGTTCTCGGCCAGGGAGTCCATCGACTCACCGGGCTTGGCGAACTTCCCGATCGCCACCAGGTCCTTGTCCAGCTGCTCCCACAGCTCGGTGCGGACGACGCCCGGACCGTAGCCGTTGACGGTGATGTTGTGCTCGATCAGCGCCTTGGCGCCGCCCTTGATCATCGCCAGGACCGCGTGCTTGCTGGCAGAGTAGACGACGACGTCGTCGAAGACCTCCCGGGAGAGGATGGACCCGACGTTGATGATCTTGTAGGGATAGTCCTGCTTCCCCTGCGCCTTCATCTGTCGAGCCGCGGCCTGCATGCAGTTGAGCGTTCCCCAGGCGTTGACGTCCATGATGCGCTGCCAGTTGTCTCGGGTGATGTCGAGGAAGAACAGCGGCTTGTTGATGCCGGCGTTGTTGAGCAGGACGTTGAGGCTGCCGAACTGCTCGACCGTGTGCGCCACCGCGGCGGCGGCCTCCTCCTCGCTCGAGACGTCGAGCTTGACGTGCGTGGCGGTGCCGCCGTCGCGGCGGATCTCCTCGGCGGTTTCGGCCGCGCCCTCGACGTTGACGTCGCCCAGGCAGACCTGGGCGCCCTGGGCGGCGAAGTTGCGAGCGACGGCTGCGCCCATGCCCTGAGCAGCCCCGGTGACGAGGACGTTCTTTCCAGCCAAGCGGGTGGTGTCCATGCGTGTTCCTCTCGGTGTGCGTGATGTGGTGGAGGTCAGTACTCGTTGGCGACGAACAGCGTCTGGGCGGGGAACCGGGTCAGCACCTCGGCGCCCTTCTCGGTGACGACGACCTCCTCCTCGATCCGCGCGGCCGAGACCCCGTCGGAGGCCGGGCAGTACGTCTCGAGCGCGAAGACCATGCCGTTCTTGATCTCCACCGGGTGCTCGAGGCTGTTGAGCCGGGAGATGATCGGACGCTCGTGGAGACCCAGCCCGAGACCGTGCCCGAACTGGAGCCCGAACGCGTCCATCTCGCTGGCGAAGCCGAGGTCGGTGGCCTTGGGCCAGAGCCGGGCCACCTCGTCGGTCCCGACCCCGTCGGCGACCTTCTCGATGGCGGCGTCCATCCACTCCCGGCTCCGGGTGTAGGCATCGTGCTGTGGCGGCGTCGCAGCACCGACCGAGAACGTGCGGTAGTAGCACGTCCGGTACCCGTTGAACGAGTGGATGATGTCGAAGAACGCCTGGTCGCCCGGACGGATGATCCGGTCGGTGAAGTTGTGCGGATGCGGGTTGCAGCGCTCACCTGAGACGGCGTTGATCGCCTCGACCTGCTCGGAGCCCATCTCGTACAGTCGCCTGTTTGCCAGGGCCACGATGTCGTTCTCGCGGATGCCCGGCCTGAGCGCGTCCACGATGTCCTGGTAGACCCCGTCGACCATGGCGGCGGCCTGGCTCAGCAGCATGATCTCGTCGACCGACTTGATCGAGCGCGCGTCCAGCATGTGTTGCTGGATGTCGACGACCTTCAGCCCCTGCGCCTGCATCTCGAAGAGGAACGAGGGTTCGACGATGTCGACGCCGACGGGCTCGTCTGCCACACCCGCATCGGTCAGCAGGCCCTTGATGGTCGCGACCGCCTCCTTCATCAACCCCGCCTCAGGGCTGATGGCACCGCGCAGGCCGAGCATGCCCGCCCGGCATCGGTCCTCCTCGAGCCAGGGGGCGAAGAGCCTGTGGTGCTTCGCGGCCGACCCGAAGTCCCAGAGGAACGGCTTGGCGTCGCTGGTGAGCAACGCGTAGCGCGACATCTTGTCGCCCAGGGCGCCACCGATCCATGTCTGGGTCGTGTAGCGGATGTTGTAGAAGTCGAAGAGCAGGAAGGCGCCGCAACCGCTGGCCTGCAGGGCCTGGACGGCCCGGCCCAGCCGGTACTCGCGGAGCCGGTGGAAGTCGACTCGCGCTTCGTAGTCGACGCCCATGTGGCCGGACGCGGGGATGTTCCGTACCCCGAAGTCGAGCGCCGGCGTCAGCCTGGCCGGCTCGTGGGGTCGTTCAGAGGTGATCGTCATGTCATGTCTCCAACGCAGATGGGTGGGAGCGGGCGCGGGCGCAGCAGGACGACGCCGCGCACCGCACTCCTCCCGGCTCAACAACTGACCGTCACCACTCGGGCGCGACCGCGGGGTCGGCCGCGTTCTTCGCAGTGACCTTGACCGACGGCATGAACAGGTCGCCACCGGCCTTCTCACCCGTCAGGACCTTGTCCGCGACGACGATCGCGTTCCGACCGTCCCACGACGAGGACTGGAAGATGGTTCCGTCGAGCGCACCCGACTTGACGAGCGGGTTGCCCAGCTTCGTGTTGCCGATCGAGGTGATGTCCAGAGGCTTCGGGTCGATTCCTCGGGACTTCAAGGCGGCGATCGCCCCGGCCACCATGGTGTCGTCGGCGGCGAAGATCCCGTCCACCTTGTTGGCCCCGACGGAGGTGAGCATCTCGGACGTGACCGTCTGGGCGTCGTCCTTGTTCCAGTTGCCGGGCTGCTCCGCGAGGACCTTGACGTTCGGGCAGTCCTTCTTGATGGTGTCGAGGAACCCCTGGCGGCGGTTGATGGCGGTGGAGTTCCCGGTGAGCCCGTTCACCACGATGATGTTGGACGGCTTGCCGTCGGCGAGGCCACACATCATCTGCGCGGATGCCTCACCCTGGCCGTAGGTGTTCGGGCCGGAGTAGCCCGAGGTGAGACTCTTGTCCTCGGGGTTCACATCGGAGTTGGTGATCGTCACCGGGATGCCGGCGGCCTTTGCCGACGCCAGGCACGGCCGCACGGTGTCGTTGACCGCGGGCCAGAGGATGATCAGGTCGGGCTGGGCGGCGACCGCCACCTTGCAGTCACTCGCCTGCTTGTTCGCGTCGTACTGCGAGTTGGTGATCGTGAGGTCGATCCCGTCCTTCTTGGCCTCTGCCTTCATCGCCGGCAGGTACGTCGTTCCGTACGGCTGGTCGGTGCCCTGCGGCAGGAGGGCGTAGACCTTGTACGTGCCGGAACCTCCTGAGCCGCCGGACGAGCCGCTGCCGCCTCCTGTGCCACAGCCGGCCAGGACCATTCCTGAGACTGCGAGGAGCCCGAGGGCTCCAACCGTGATGCGGGGTTCGCGCATGCTCTTTCCTTTCGTCTCCTACGGTGACGCCGCCGGGATCGGCGGAGCCTGCCCAGTCACACGGCTGAGCGGCGACTCTGGAGGAAGGTGAGGACATTTCCTCGGACGACTCGCAGACTGGCGGGGTCGGTGATGACGGCGATGAGCAGCACGCCTCCGATGAAGATCTGCTGCACATCGACCTGCACGCCCGAGAACGTGAGGCCGACCTCGAGGATCCCCAGCGAGAGGGCGCCGATGAGGGTGCCCACGATCGAGCCGCGGCCACCCGTGAGGGCCACGCCACCGATGATCGCCGCGGCGAAGCTCGACAGCAGCACCGTGGAGCCGGCGGTCGGGTCGGCCGCGGTCAGCTCCATGGTGTTGATGACTCCGCCGAGGGCGGCGACGAAGCCGGAGATCATGAAGCCGGTGAAGACTCGCCGCGACACCGGGATGCCGGCATCGCGCGCCGCCTGGCGGTTGCCACCGACCGCGAAGAACTCACGGCCCGCCCGCACTCGGGTGACGAAGATCTGCAGGGCTGCGAACACGAGCAGGAACAGCACGATGCGTGGCGTGATCGGGCCGATCAAGGGCGTTCCGAAGGCGATGCCCGCGTCGATGTTCGTGAGCCGGACGGGCTTCTCGTCGGAGAGGACGAACGCGAGACCACGCAGTAGGAAGAGCATCCCGAGAGTGGCGATGAAGGAGTTGATCCCCACCTTGACCACGAAGAAGGCGTTCACGGCGCCGATGACCAGTCCGGTCGCGAGGGCGGCGAGGATGCCCAGGGCGAAGTTCGGGACCATGGCCATGACCACGCCGGAGACTGCCAGCGTACTGGCCACGCTCAGGTCGAGCTCTCCCATGAGGATGACCGCCGTCAGCCCCAGTGCGACGAGGCCGATCAACGCCACCCTACCGAGCGTCACCTGGTAGGCGGTGAAGACGAGTGGCTCGGACACCAGGGCCACGGCCACGACCACCCCGAGGAGTGTGACGGCACGCCACTCGGTGCGCCGGGCGAGGGAGGCACGCAGGCGGCTGGAGCCGCCCGTGCCCTGATCGAGGTCGAGCCTGTCGAGGTTCGTCATCGCTTGGATCCCTTCCGGGCGAGGGAGTCGACGGTCACGGCAAGGACGATGAGCGCCCCAATGGCCATCTGCTGCCAGCCGAAACCGATGTTCGAGATCACGAGGATGTTCGTCAGCACGCTGACGAACACCACTCCGAGCAGGGTCCGCAGCACGCTTCCCCTGCCGCCGAAGACGCTGGTGCCGCCGATGATGATCGCTGCCAGCGCACCGAAGTCGTACCCCTCGGACATCGTGGACACCGCGGTGTTGGAGAACGCCGCCAGGACGAACCCGGCGACCGTCGCCGACAAGGCGGTGATCACGAAGGCGCCCAGCACCACCCGGGGGGTGGCCACGCCGGTGAGACGGGTCGCCTCCCTGTTCGAGCCGAACGCACGGATCAGGAAGCCGAAGTTGGTGCGGTCGAGGACGAACGCGAGAACGAGGGTCATCACGATGAGCAACATGGCCGAGAAGGGCACCGGACCGAGCTTCACCTGCCCGATCGTGGCGATCGGGCCGTCGGCCGGCCCGAAGAAGATGCTCCCGCCGGACAGCCAGCGCAGGACCCCGAGGCCGATGTAGCTCGTCGACAGCGTGACGATCACCGCATTGGCCTTGAAGTAGCCGACGGCGGCACCGTTGACGGCGCCGTACACCAGCGACACCAGGAGTGCGGCGGCGATGGCGAGCGGGATCCCGTACGAGTTGCTGATGCCGATCAGGATGACCGCCGAGGTGGCGACCTGGGCGACCACCGAGAGGTCGAGGTAGTTGCCGGAGATGACGACGAACGTCATTCCGACCGCGACGATCCCGATCGGAGCAGCCCGGTGGAACACATCGGTGATGTTCACCAGCGACGCGAAACCGTCGACGAAGAAGGCGGCGAACACGATGAGCACGAGGGTGAAGACGATGATGCCGCGCTCGGCTGTCCATTGCAGCAGCGCCGCACTCCGTGCCGAGGCGTCCCTGCCCGGGGCTGGGGCCTGGGTCTTCCCCCCCGCCTGGGTCGGTGACAGCTTGCTCATGGCGTCTCCACCATCGTTCCTCCTGCTGCCAGCGACATGACCGACTTCTCGTCGGCCTCGTCCGCGGTGAGCGTCCCGGTGATTCGGCCGTCCCTGATGACGTGGACGACGTCGGAGAGGTCGAGCAGCTCCGCGAGGTCCGAGCTCACCAGCAGGACGGCCGTGCCGTGATCCGCGAGGTCGCGGACCAGTCGATGGATCTCGGCCTTGGCGCCCACGTCGACGCCGCGGGTCGGCTCGTCGAGGACGATGAGGTCCGGCTCCCGACCGAGCCACTTCGCGATGACGATCTTCTGCTGGTTCCCACCGCTGTAGTCCCCGGCGGCGCGGCGGATGTCTGGTGGCCGAAGGCCGACGGCGTCTGCCAAGGTCTGGGCGAACGACGTGATCTTCCTCGGCATCAGCACACCGGAGACCGAGACCTTGGCGCGGTTGGGGAGCGCGATGTTGTCCGAGACCGACATCGTCAGAGCGAGGCCGTCGGTCCGACGCTCCTCGGGCACGTAGGCGACCCCGTTTCTCACCGCCGACTGGTAGCTGACGAGCCTCTTCGTCTTGCCCCTGGTGGTGATCGTCACCTGGCCCGAGGTCTTCGGGTCGACCCCGAGGACCGCGCGGACGAGCTCGGTGCGGCCGGCCCCGACGAGCCCCCCGAGCCCGACGATCTCACCGGCACGCACCTCCAGATCGATCCCGTGGACCCGCGGTGCCCGGATTCCGCGGGCATCGAGGACCACCTCCCCTGGTTCGCTCTCTCGACTCACCTGCAGGTCGACCTTCAGCTCGCCACCGATCATGTTGTCGACGAGCTGGTCGGGAGTGGTGTCGGCGATGTTCATCGTCTTGATGTGCTGACCGTCCCGGAGCACCGTGACGCGGTCACAGATCGCGAAGATCTCGGGGAGCCGGTGCGAGATGTAGAGAACGGAGAGGCCGCGCCCCGCCAGCCGCTGCAGCATGGCCAGCAGGTACTCGGTCTCCGCAGGGGTCAGCGTCGCGGTGGGCTCATCGAGGATCAGCACGCGAGGCTTGCGGGCGACCGCACGGGCGATCTCCACGAACTGGCGGAGAGCCACGGACAGGCGGGCCACCCGCTCGTCCAGGTCGACCGAGACGCCGATCTCCTCCAGCGCGTCGGCGGCCACCTTCCTGAGCTCCGTCGAGCTCGTGAAGCCCGCCCTCGTGGGAAAGGCGCCCAGCATGATGTTCTCGGCGGTCGTCATCTCGGGCACCAGGCTCAGCTCCTGGTGCACGAGCGCGATGCCGGCCTCGAGGGCGCCCTTGGCGCCCCCCTCGAGCGGCTGGCCGTCCACCTTCACGACCCCTTCAGTGGGGGTCAGGATCCCCGCCAGCATCCTCATCAGCGTCGACTTGCCCGCACCGTTCTCGCCCACGATCCCGTAGATCTCGCCGGCGCGGACCTGAACGCTGACGCCGTCGACGGCCACGGCGCCGCCGAAGCGCTTGACGACGGACTCGGCCTCGAGGACTACCGCTCCAGGCGCCTCGGGTGTGTCCTCTTCCATGCTCTGCCGCCTCCTTGCGTCGGGATTCGCCCGACGAGTCAGCGTTCACTGACATCACCGGATCTCGAAGCAATGTACTCTAGGAGTGCACGCCCTGGGAAGACCTCTGGCGATCTTCTCGGTCATGGGGCCTCCGGAGAAGAGGCCTCAGGAGAACGGGCATCAGGAGAACGACGACGTCGCCGCCACCTCCTGCTCGACCTCATGAGGTCGTGCGCGGATGACGGGGTCGTGTGCCGATGAAGGGGTGCGTGCGCCGAGTCCGGCGGCGCTCAGTGCCCGCGGTTGACGCGCTCGCCCGCCCTGGGAGCGCCGGTGTCGTCCGCGCCTGCCACGTCCACGATGAACCAGACCGCGCGCACCTCGTGCGCGGTGTCGTTCCAGAACCGGTGCGGGGTCACGGAGTCGAAGGCGATGGAGTCGCCAGGGCGCAGCACCGTCCGGTCGAATCCCACCTGGACGGTCAACGAGCCCTGGGTCACGACGCCGTACTCACGGCTGGAGTGCCGGATGAGGTCGTCGGGCGGGGCCGTGCCCCGGTTCGGGGGGTACACGACCTCGATGAACTCCACCGCCGCCTCAGGCTTGGGGGTCAACCGCTCCCACCGGGTGCCACGCTCCAGGGGAATGGACGGACGTGCCGCCGCCCGTTGCACGACCAGGGCGTCCGCCAACGGGTCTGCCCGGTCGGGCTCGACCTCACTCGGAGCGGGAAGCACGGCCAGTCCAGCGGGGGCCTGACCGTCGTCGAAGAGGCTGTCCATGGAGATGTCCAGCACGCTGACGACGTTGTAGAGCGCCCGCACGCTGAAGGCAGCGAGGCCGCGCTCCACCTGCGACACGTGGCTCGGTGAGACGTTCATGTGCCGGGCCAGCTCCCGAACGCTCATGTGCGCGCCTTGGCGAGCCGTGCGGATGCGGCCGCCGATGCCGACCCACTCGGACGTCGAGTCGTTCGCAACCATGACCATAGCTCCCGCGCATGTTCGTCTGGACAGAACATCTGCCGGTCCGATTGTAAACATGCCCTGGGCGTTGGGGGACCACGGCGCGACTCGTTCGCCCTCGTGGCGATGACTCAGGCGAGGATCTGCACCGGTTTCTCGAGGAGGGAGAGGAACGTCCGCATCCAGTCGGCGGCGACCGCGCCGTCCACCGATCGATGGTCGACCGAGAGAACGAAGTGCAGCACCCGACGGACCTTGAGCTTGCCCCGGTGGGCCACCGGCTCCTCGCGGATCGCACCCACCGACAGGATGGCGGCGTGAGGTGGGTTGATGATCGCGGAGAACTCCTCGACGCCATACATGCCCAGGTTGCTCAGGCTGACCGTGCCTCCCTCGAGCTCGTCCTGCTTGAGCTTGCCCCCGTTGGCGCGCTCCACGAAGCTTCGGACCGCGTCGGCGACCTCTGTCACGCTCATCGTGTCGACCCTCCGCAGAACCGGGGTCACGAGCCCGCGCTCGCTCGCGATCGCCACCGCGATGTCGACGTGCTCGAAGGTGCGAACCGCGTCCTCGGTCCAGATGACGTTCATCTCCGGGTGCTGTCGATGCGCGACCGCCACGGCCTTCAACAGGAGGTCGTTGAACGAGACCTTCACCCGGGCGCCGGCGTTGAGCTCCTCGCGCAGCGCGACGAGTGCCTTCACGTCGGCGGTGCCGCGCACGTAGAAGTGGGGGACGGTGCGCTTGCTCTCGGTCAGTCGCGACGCGACCGCGCGGCGGAGACGCGTGTGCGGCACGTCGGTGTAGGGGGCGCCCCCCTTCTCCTCGTTCCGCGCAGGGCCGTGCCCCGGCGGCTCGGGTGCCCACGGCTGCGGCCGGTCGGTCGGGGCGGCGGCTCCGCCCGCCAGCGCGGCCTCGACGTCGCGCTTGCGGATCCGGCCCTTCGGGCCCGTGCCCACGAGCTGCGAGGGGTCGAGGCCCGCCTCGTTCGCGAGTCTTCGGGCGAGAGGGCTGATGAACAGCCGGGACCCGGCCCCGGCCGGGGCCGAGCTCGGCTCGACGTCCGTGGTCTCGGGGGTCTCGGGGCGCTCGGGGGTCTCGGGGGTCGAGCGGCGCTCGGGGGCGTCCGTCGCCTGCGCCGCTCCGTCTCCCGCGGTCGCGGAACCGCCGTCCCCGACGCCCGCCTCGGCGAGGAGCGCGTCCACGTCGGGCACGTCTTCCCCGGGCTCACCCACGACGGCGATGGGGTCACCCACGGCCACGCTGGCCCCTGCCTCCACGAGGGTGCGCAGGATCACGCCCGCGGACTCGGCCTCGACCTCCACGACTGCCTTGTCCGTCTCGATCGTTGCGAGCGCGTCATCGGCCGAGAACGTCTCGTTCTCCGCGACCGACCACTCCTGGAGCACGGCCTCAGCCGAGCCGGCGGCGACCTCGGGCATCCGCAGCAGATGCGCCATCTCAGCGACCCGCCAGCTGCTCGAGCTTCGCGACGACCTCTTCGGACCGCGCGATCGCGGCTCGCTCGAGGACCTTGCTGATGCTCGGGGAGGCCTCGCCGCCGGTGACGCGCTCGATGGGTGCGTCCAGCCAGTCGAAGAAGCGGCGCTGGATCTCGTCCGCCAGCCAGCCGCCGTACGACGTACCGACGGCTCCCTGCTCAGCGATGAGGACGTTGTTGGTCTTCTTGATGCTCTCGCCGATCGTGTCCCAGTCGAGGCTCGCCCGATCGAGCCACCGCAGGTCGATGACCTCGGCGTCGGAACCGGTGGCTTCGACCGCCTCGAGGACGTAGCCGGTCATGGCGAGGTAGGTGAGAATCGTCAGGTCCTTGCCCTCGCGCCGAATGGCGGCCTTCCCGACCGGCAGGCAGGAGTCGAGGTCGTCGACCGGCGCGTCACCGGTCGAGGTGTAGAGGTCGACGTGCTCGAGCACCACCACCGGGTCCTTGCACCGCAGCGCGCTGTTGAACAGGCCGACGTAGTCCAGCGGGGTCGACGGGGCGACGATCCGCCACCCGGGAGCGGTGGCCATCACGCCCGCGGGATCCATCGAGTGCTGTGACCCGTAGCCAGTGCCCATCGCCACCTTGCTGCGCAGCACGACGGGCACGTCGTCGTCACCACCGAACATGTGGCGCGCCTTGCCGATCTGGTTGAACAGCTGGTCCGCCGCCACCCACATGAAGTCGGCGTACATGAACTCGATCACCGGCTTGCATCGCCCGTCCAGGGCCATCCCCCCGGCGAGGCCGGTGAAGGCGTTCTCGCTGATCGGGGTTCCGAGGATCCGGTCCGGGAACCTCTCGGAGAGACCGCGGGTGGCGCCGTTCGTGCCGCCCTTGAGCCGATGGACGTCCTCCCCCAGGACCACGACCGAGTCGTCGGTCTCCATGCGCCGGCCTATAACGGCGGCGATCATGTCGACGAACCGGGCCTGGGTCACCTCGACAGCGGGCTCCCCCTCGAGGAGAGGCGCGTCGTCGAACTCGCTGAGGTCACCCCGCACGCCCACGTTGACGAAGTCGGGGTCCGGCCACTCCGCCGGCCTGATCCGGCGCTGGCCCGGCTTCCCGTCGGGGAGTGGCTCGAGGATGACCTCGCCGATCTCGTCCATCAGGGCACCGGCCGCCTTCACGAAGCCGTCCACGGCACCCTGGTCCAGGATGTCCCGACGGATGAGGTGACCGGTCACCTGTGCGATGGGGTCGCGTGCGCGCCAGGACTTCTCCTCCTCCTTGGTGCGATAGCCGAATGCGGAGCCCGGGAACCCGCCGTTCTGGTGGAAGTAGCGGTACACGTCCAGCTCCACGACCGCAGGGCCGCGACCGCTGCGCATGTGGTCCACGGCCTGCGACATCGCGTGGTACGTCGCCAAGGGGTTCATGCCGTCGACCTTCCAGCTCGCGATCCCGAACCCCGGTCCGCGCGCGGACAGCCTGGGCTCACCGGTCGCCTCCTGCACGCTGGTGGACACGGCGTACTGGTTGTTCTCGATCGCGAAGCAGATCGGCAGCTTCCAGGCGGCGGCGAGGTTGAACGTCTCGAGGGTCGAGCCGATGTTGACCGCTCCGTCACCGAAGTAGGTGACGGCGACTCGGTCGGTACCGGCATGGCGATGGCACCACGCGGACCCGGCCGCCAGGGGCACCCCGCCGCCGACGATGGCGTTGGTGCCGATCGCACCCGCGTCCTTCCACTGCAGGTGCATCGAGCCACCTCGGCCATGGCTGAAGCCGCGGTCGAGACCGCAGATTTCCGCAAGGCTGCGCAACAGCGCGGAGCGCACGTCGTCGGGGAAGTCTCCGTCGACGGGGACCCCCTCGGGTGCCAGGTGGTGGAGGACCTTCGCCAGGAACTGGTGATGCCCTCGGTGGGAGCCGTTCACGGTGTCGCCCTCGCCGAGGGCCAGGACGGTGCCGACGGCACCGCCCTCCTGGCCGATGCTGGAGTGCGCGGGGCCGTGGACGAGTCCCGCGGCCGACAGCTCCAGCACGTACTCCTCGAAGGAGCGGATCAGCTGGAGCTGGGTGAACATGGTCAGCAGCAGCGAGGGCTCGGCCGCGTCCCAGTCCGCCTCGTCGACGACCACCTCCGACCAGCGAGCGTCGGTCTCCAGGGGGAGGTTCTCGGCCATGGCTCTCCTCGCGTGGTCGTGTCGACGAGCGCATGATGGAAATGGATCCATCTGGTCCGACAACTCTGCAGCATTGCGCTCAGTGGGTCTATGGTAGGGCCACCAATGGATCCATTGCAAGGAGTGATTGCGATGCCCGTCACACCAATCCCCGGGATCACGCGGCTGGACCACATCGGGATCACTGTTCCCGACCTGGCCGAGGCGCACGTGTTCTTCACAGAGGTCCTGGGCTGCGAGTACATGTACCGGCTCGGCCCCTTCGAGAGCTCCGGACACTGGATGAGCGAGCATCTCAACGTCGACGACCAGGCGGTGATGCGCCGGCTGCACTTCTACCGCCTCCGCGGACAGGCGATCTTCGAGGTGTTCCAGTACGAGGCGGTGGACCAGGCGACGGCGCCCCCGCGGAACAGCGACGTCGGTGGGCATCACGTCGCGCTGTACGTCACCGATCTGGACGCCGCGGTGGCCGCCCTGCACCGCAACGGCCTCCGTGTTCTCGGCGACCCCACGACGAGCCGCGGGGCCAGTGAGGGCCAGCGGTGGATCTACTTCCTGTCGCCGTGGGGTATGCAGTTCGAGCTGGTCTCCTACCCGCACGGCAAGGCGTTCGACACCAACCCCGCTGCCTTCGACTGAGCGAGATCGGAGCCGAGATGAGCGACCCGAGCCCCGCTACGGTCACGCCCGTCGCCAGTCAGCGGATCGCAGCAGCACTGGCGGGGCGGATTCTCGCGGGAGACCTCGCGCCCGGCACGAGGATCAAACAGGACGAGTTGGCGGAGGAGCTGCAGTCCAGCCGGATCCCCGTCCGGGAGGCGCTGCGGATCCTCGCCGCCCGCGGCCTCGTGACGTTGCGGTCCAACACGGGCGCCTGGGTAGCGCAGATGAGCCTTGCGGACCTGGAGGTCTCCTACAAGATCCGCGAGCGGCTCGAGCCCCTGCTCCTTGAGGTGAGCCTCCCACGCCTGACCGACGCCCACGTCGCGAGGATGCGATCGGTTCAGGACGACATCGAGGCCAACGAGGACGTCGAGAGGTTCCTCGTCCTCGACCGTGAGCTGCACTGGACCTCCTACGCCGGGCACCAGGCGCCCCAGCTGGCGGACATGGTCGAGCGGCTGTGGGACACCACCCAGCACTACCGGCGCGCGTTCACGCGGCTGGCAGGCAGGAGGCGGTCCTGGATCATCAACGCGGAGCACCGACTCCTCATCGAGGCGATCGCGGAGCGCGACATCGACGGCGCGAGCGTGACGCTTGCCCAGCACATCCGCCGGACCCGGGTCGAGCTGGCCGAGCACACGAACCTGTTCCCGGACGATCTGGCCCACTGAGCCCTGGTCCACCGGTCCGGTGACCGTCCACCGGTCCGGTGACCGTCCACCGGTCCACCAGGATCGGCGCGCCCGCGCTCCCGACACCCTGACCGCAAGCCCGCGACGACGCTCTCCGAGGACCCCGACATGGACGAGCCGGCACAGGCCGGCCGACCAGCCGCGCCGCACCACCCCCGCCTCACCGACGGCGCGGCGAACCGACCGGCCAAGTCGACATCGTGGATCGCAGGCTCAGCCGACGGCACGGCGGCGCTGCCACGGCTCCCGCCGGGCGCGCACCTCCCCGGCGGTCTCGGGGGTGACGAGGCCGGCAGCGACGAGGCGGCCGACCGCCGCGCGCTCGGCCCCGTCGAGCGGGAGGTCCGGCGCCTCGGGCATCAGCAGCGCGGTGACCATGCAGTCGTCGCACCGGGTCCCCCGGACGGGGCACGTCATGCACTCGATGATCACGGTGATCACTCCTCGTCTGTCCGCGGCGGTGTCCGCCCTGGCTCCGCCGGCGGGCCGCGGGGGTCCGCCCTGGGGTCCGCCCCGGTGGCGTCCCGACCACGACGACGCTAGGGGAGGGCACCGACAGCCCTGCGCGCCTGCGTCCGGCTGTCGGACCCGCCGCATACCGTGCTCGGCATGCAGGTGGTCCAGACGACGTTCGAGCACCTCGGCACCGCGCTCGCCGAGACGACCTTCGTCGTCGTCGACCTCGAGACGACCGGAGGCAGCCCCGCCGAGGCGGGGATCACCGAGGTCGGGGCCGTCAGGGTCCGGGGAGGTGAGGTCCTCGGCGAGTTCCAGAGCCTCGTCAACCCGCACGAGCCCGTCCCCGCCTTCATCTCCGTCCTGACGGGGATCACGAACGCCATGGTCGCGGACGCGCCCCGCATCGAGTCGGTCCTCCCCGCCTTCCTCGAGTTCGCGCGAGACGGCGTCCTCGTCGCGCACAACGCAGGCTTCGACATCTCCTTCCTCAAGGCCGCCGCCCGGGCGTGCGACCTGCCGTGGCCCGAGCCGCACGTCCTCGACACCGTCAGGCTCGCCCGCCAGCTCGTCCCGCGGGACGAGGCGCCGAACCACAAGCTCGCGACGCTCGCCAGGCTCTTCCGGTCGGCGACGACACCGACCCACCGGGCCCTCGACGACGCCCGCGCGACCGTCGACGTCCTGCACGCGCTCATCGAGCGGGTCGGCTCCCTCGGGGTGCACACCCTCGAGGAGCTCGGCAGCTACACCGCGAGGGTCAGCCCCGCGCAGCGGCGCAAGCGATACCTCGCCGACGACCTGCCGAGCGCCCCCGGGGTCTACCTGTTCAAGGACGGCGACGGGCGGGTCCTCTACGTGGGCACCTCGGTCGACATCCGCACCCGGGTCCGGTCGTACTTCACCGCGTCCGAGCAGCGGACCCGGATGGCCGAGATGGTCCGGCTCGCCGAGAGCGTCACCCCCGTCGTGTGCGCGACGACCCTCGAGGCCGAGGTGCGCGAGCTACGCCTCATCGCCGAGCACAAGCCGAGGTACAACCGGCGCTCCCGGCACCCCGAGCGGGCGCTCTGGGTCAAGCTCACCGACGAGCCCTTCCCCCGGCTGAGCGTCGTCCGCCAGGTCCGCGACGACGGCTGCTGCTACGTCGGCCCGTTCGGCTCGCGGTCCGCCGCCGAGGAGGCCGTCAGCGCCGTCCACGAGGTCGTCCCGCTGCGGCAGTGCGTCCAGCGGATCTCCCCCCGCCGGCGCGGGACCGCCTGCGTCCTCGCCGACATGGGGCGATGCGGGGCCCCGTGCACCGGGGCGCAGAGCGTCGAGGAGTACGGCGTCGTCGCCACGCGGGTCGCGGCCGCGCTCGCCGGGGACTCCCGTCCCCTGCTCGCCGACCTCCACACGAGGATGGGCGCGCTCGCCGGGGAGGAGCGCTACGAGGACGCCGCCACCGTCCGCGACCGGATGCTCGCCCTCGTCCGCGGGATGGCCCGGACCCAGCGGATCGCACCGCTCGCGGCGACCGCCGAGCTCGTCGCGGCCCGGCGCACCCCCACCGGCGGGTGGGAGCTCGTCTGCGTCCGCCACGGCCGGCTCGCCGGAAGCAGCCACTCGCCCCGGGGGGCCGACCCCATGCCGTACGTCGCGGCCCTCCGGGCGAGCGCCGAGGTGGTCGCACCGGCGACGCGGCCTGCGCCCGCCGCGATCCCCGAGGAGACCGAGAAGGTCCTCCGCTGGCTCGAGTCTCCCGGGGTCCGGGTCGTCGACCTCGACGGGACGTGGACCTGCCCTGTCGGCGGCGCCGGGGCCGCCCGCGCCGAGCTCGAGCCGCTCGCCGTCTCCCGCCGCGCCGCCTCCGGGTTCGTCGCGGCCAGCTGAGTGGTCCCGGCACACCCGGCGGCTAGGCTGGCGGCGTGATCACCGCCATCGTCCTCATCAACGCCGAGGTCAACCGCATCCCCGAGGTCGCCGAGACCATCGCCGACATCGACGGCGTCAGCGAGGTCTACTCCGTCGCCGGCGACGCCGACCTCATCGCCATGGTCCGGGTCCACGAGCACGAGGACCTCAACGACGTCATCGCCGACCAGCTCAACAAGGTCGACGGCGTCGTCGGGACCTCGACCCACATCGCGTTCCGGACGTACTCCCGGCACGACCTCGAGGCGGCGTTCAACCTCGGCCTCGACGGCTGATCCCGGCGGCCCCTCCGCCGCCCACCGGTGTCGACCGGAGGCATCCGGCCACGGCAGGCCACCCCGGGTGCGCGGTGCCCCCGGCCCACCGACCCGGGTCGCCGTCAGCCCGCGGCCCGGGTCGCCTCGGCCCACCGGCCGATGACGGCGGCGGCGGCCCCACTGTCCAGCGCCTCCTCGGCGCGGTCCATCCCGGCCCGGAGGTCCCGGACGAGGTCCTCCCGCCCCGCCCCGCTGTCCCGGTGGCTCAGCGCGAGAGCCGCGCCGGCGTTGAGGACGACCGCGTCCCGGACCGGGGAGCGGCCTCCGGCGAACACCTCCCGAGCGACGCCCGCGTTCTGCTCGGCGTCGCCGCCCCGGAGGGTCTCGACGGGGTGGAGCCTCAGTCCGAGGTCGCGCGGGTCGACGGTGACCTGGCGCACGGCCCCCTCCCGGACCCACCACAGCGTCGAGGTCGTCGCGATCGTCAGCTCGTCGAGCCCGTCGTCCCCGCGGAAGACGGCGGCGTCCCTCCCGCGGTCGGCGAAGACCCCGGCCATGAGCGGGGCCAGCCGGGCGTCGGCGACGCCGACGGCCGCGTAGGTCGGCTGCGCGGGGTTCGTCAGCGGGCCGAGTGCGTTGAACGCGGTGCCGATGCCGAGGTCGCGCCGGGCGGCGGCGGTGTGCCGGAAGGAGGGGTGGAACGCCTGCGCGAAGCAGAACGTGATGCCGACCTCCTCGGCGACGCGGGCGACGTCCGCCGGGGAGATGCCGAGGTTGACCCCCAGGGCCTCGAGGACGTCCGCGGAGCCCGACCGGGACGAGGCCGCCCGGTTGCCGTGCTTGACGACGCGGACCCCACACGCCGCGACGACGACCGAGGCCATCGTCGAGATGTTCACCGTCTGGGCACGGTCCCCGCCGGTGCCGACGACGTCGATGCTCGGGGTGGAGACCTCGATCCGGTTCGCGTGGGCGAGCATGACGTCGGCGAGCGCGCGGAGCTCGGCGACGCTCTCCCCCTTCGCGCGGAGCGCGACGAGGAACCCCGCGAGCCGGGCGGGCGACGCCTCGCCCTGCATGACCTGGTCCATCGCCCAGGTGGTCTCGCCGACGGTGAGGTCGGTCCCCGCGAGCAGCGACGTGAGCAGGTCCGGCCAGGTCGGGGAGCCCTCCCCGCCCTCCGGATGCGCCGTCATGGGCGGGTCAGTCCGTGCCGCGGGGGCGCCGGGCGACGTCGGCCACCGCGTCCGCGACCGCGAGCGGGTCGAGCGGGTGCGGGACCGCCTCGTCGGCCATCGACCACGCCGCGAGCCACCCGTCCTGCGGGCGTCCGGTGAGCACGATGACGGGCGGGCAGTGGAAGACCTCCGCCTTGACCTGGCGGCACAGCCCGAGACCGCCCACGGGCGAGGTCTCACCGTCGAGGACGAGGAGGTCGTACGACCCCTCGGCGACCGCCTCGAGCACCGCCGGGGCCGTCGCGCACTCGCGCCACGACGTCACCTCGACGTCCCGCGCGGGACGTCGGCCGACAGCGGCCCGGACGGCGTCGCGCGTCGTGATGTTGTCGCTGTAGAGGAGCACGGAGACCCGGTGCGGGACCGGACGTGCCGGAGCCGCGTCGGCGAGGCTCTCGGAGGCGGCGTGCGCGGGTGAGGCGGTCATGGCGATGATCGTACCGGGGTCCCGTGGCGGGACGGCTCCACCCCTCACCCCGGGGTTTCCCCGGCCCGGTCTGCACCCGCGACGGGTCGGGGACACGCCCGCGACACGCCCGGCCAACCGATCGCGGGTAGCCAGCGGCACATCCGGAGGAGCCGCAACCGCGGGGAGCACCCGGCCCACTCCGCAGCCGACCGCTGCCGCACGCGCGGCGACGCGGCACGCGCGCCGCGGGGGGTCGCCGCACGCCCCTTGCGCCGACAGGCAATAATGTCGAC
Organism: uncultured Actinomycetota bacterium; assembly: GCA_963783735.1. Taxonomy (GTDB): domain Bacteria; phylum Actinomycetota; class Actinomycetes; order Actinomycetales; family Dermatophilaceae; genus CAWDAQ01. Next base: position 646,199 of record CAWAOO010000007.1, read on the forward strand.
GTGGCGACAGCAGCGACAGTGCAGACAGACCCGTCCAGGCCGATGCCCGCATCGCCCTCGATGGGACCGGTGACGCGGCCGAACATGGTCTCGGTGGGCACCATCGTGTGGCTGGCCAGCGAGCTGATGTTCTTCGCCGGCCTGTTCGCGATGTACTTCACGATCCGCTCGATCGAGCCCGGGCTGTGGGCGGAGCGCGCCCCGACGCTCAACGTCCCCTACGCAACGGTCAACACGCTCGTCCTCGTCATCTCCTCCGTGTGGTGTCAGCTCGGGGTCTACAAGGCCGAGCACGGGCAGGCGTCGCGAACCGGGTCGCTGCTCAAGGTGGGCTCGTGGGGGATGCGCGAGTGGTACGTCCTCACGTACATCTTCGGCGCCGTCTTCGTCAGCGGCCAGGTCAAGGAGTACGCCGACCTCGTCCACGAGGGCATCAGCCTCTCGTCGGACGCCTACGGGTCGGTCTTCTACCTCACGACCGGCTTCCACGCGATGCACGTCACGGGCGGGCTCATCGCGTTCCTCCTCATCATCGGTCGGACCTTCACGACGCGGTACTACAGCCACCACCAGGCCATCGGTGCCGTGGTGACCTCGTACTACTGGCACTTCGTCGACGTCGTGTGGATCGCCCTCTTCTTCACGATCTACATCCTCCAGTAACCGCCGCCGCCGACGACCATCGACGAGAGACGACAGGAACGCACCGTGAACGCTCTGGCCGCCCGCCGCCGACACCCGGCTGCGATTGCCCTGCTGCTCATGCTCGGCCTCCTCGTGACGGGGACGGTCTACTCGGCCGTCGCACCCCGCCCCGCGGAGGCCGCGACGACGAGCGCCGACCAGGTCGCCGAGGGGCAGAAGCTCTTCAAGGCGAACTGCGCCACCTGCCACGGGATGGGCGCCGTCGGCACCGACAACGGTCCGGCGCTCGCGGGCGTCGGAGCGGCCGCTGTGGACTTCCAGGTCGGCACCGGTCGGATGCCGCTTTCCGGACCCGGCGTCCAGGCCCCCCGCGGGGAGTCCGTCTTCGACGACACCCAGATCGCCGCGATGGCCGCCTACGTCGCCTCGCTCGCCCCGGGGCCGGCGGTCCCGTCCAGCGAGGCGGTCGACCCGTCCAAGGGCGACGTCGCCAAGGGCGGCGAGCTGTTCCGGGTCAACTGCGCGATGTGCCACAACTTCGCCGGGTCCGGCGGAGCGCTGACCCGCGGCAAGTACGCGCCGTCGCTCAGGGGCTCCTCGCCCACCCACATCTACGAGGCCATGGTCACCGGTCCGCAGAGCATGCCGGTCTTCAGCGACCAGAACATCAACCCGGAGAGCAAGCGGAACATCATCGCCTACCTCAACTCCATCGAGGAGACCCGCAACGCGGGCGGCTACGCTCTCGGCTCGCTCGGTCCGGTGACCGAGGGACTCTTCGCCTGGGTCTTCGGCCTCGGCATCCTCATCGCGGCCGCCGTCTGGCTCGGCCAGAAGGGAGCCTGATGACCCACGCCCCCGCCCGCCGCCGGACCGACAAGGACTGACGCCACGATGAACGAACACGACGACACCCAGCACGGTTCCGAGGTGTCCCACGGCTCGGACGGGGACGGCTCGGACGGGCACGGCTCGTCCCCTGCCCGGCTCGACCAGGGCCACGTCGAGGGCACCGGTCGTCTCCCCGAGCGGTTCGAGAACCCGGGCCTGCCCCCGCACGTCCCGCGGGCTGCCGACCTCAGCGAACGGGCCGCCAAGCGGGCCGAGCACCAGGTCGCCGCCCTCTTCGGCATCTCGATCCTCGGCACCCTCGTCTTCATCGTCTCCTACTTCGCCGTGCCCGAGGACGCCTCGACGTTCATCCCCGGCGTCGGGAGCACCCCCGTCGGGCACGTCCTGCTCGGGATCGGTCTCGCGCTCGCCCTGCTCGGGATCGGCCTCGGCGCAGTGCACTGGTCGAAGACGCTCATGCCCGACGAGGAGGTCGTCGAGATGCGTCACCCGATGCGCTCGAGCGACGCGGCCCGCAGCGGGGCCGTCGCGACGCTCCTCGGCGGCGGCGAGAGCTCGCAGCTCACCCGCCGGCCGCTGCTGAAGTACACCCTCGGCGGAGCGCTCGGGCTCTTCTCGCTGCCCCTCCTCCTCCAGGTCGTCGGCAGCCTCGGCCCGCTCCCGAAGAACGAGCTGTCGCTGACGTTCTGGAACGGGCCCGTCGGCGAGGACGGCAAGCGGCACTTCGTCCCGCTGCGCCTCATGCGGGACCCGGAGAACACCCCGATCAAGGCCTCGGACGTCACCCTCGGCGCGGTCTTCCACGTCCAGCCCGAGGGCCTTCTCGACCTCGAGAAGCACGTCCTCGAGGAGAAGGCGAAGGCCGCCGTCCTCCTCATGCGGCTCGACCCGCAGGACATCGAGTCGCAGAAGGAGCGGGACTGGGGCTACGAGGGGATCGTCGCCTACTCGAAGATCTGCACGCACGTCGGATGTCCGGTGGGGCTCTATGAGCAGCAGACCCACCACCTGCTGTGCCCGTGTCACCAGTCGACCTTCGACGTGACCAGGGACTGCAAGGTCATCTTCGGCCCGGCCGGCCGGCCCTTGCCGCAGCTGAAGATCACGGTTGATGATGAGGGCTACCTCATCGCCGCGCAGCCCTTCCAGGAGGCTGTCGGACCGAGCTTCTGGGAGCGTGGATGAGCACCATGGACAGCAGCCGCCCCGCGGACAGCCTCCGCGCCGGAGACACGCCCCCGAAGCACTCCGCACCCGGTCCTCTGAAGACCGTGGGCGGTGTCGCCGGCTGGGTCGACGACCGCACCGGCTCCGCCGGCGGGGTCGGGTACCTCATGAAGAAGGTCTTCCCCGACCACTGGTCCTTCATGCTCGGCGAGATCGCGATGTACTCGATGATCATCTGCCTGCTCACCGGGACCTTCCTGACCTTCTGGTTCGTTCCGAGCGCCGGTGAGACGGTGTACGACGGCTCCTACCTCCCGCTCCGGGGCGTCACCGTCTCCGAGGCGTACGCCTCGACCCTCGACATCTCGTTCGACATCCGCGGTGGGCTCCTCATCCGGCAGATCCACCACTGGGCGGCCCTGCTCTTCACCGTCGCGGTCACCGTCCACATGTTCCGCGTGTTCTTCACCGGCGCGTTCCGCAAGCCCCGCGAGATCAACTGGGTCATCGGGACGATCCTCTCGATGCTCGCCATCGTCGAGGGCTTCGCCGGCTACTCCCTCCCCGACGACCTGCTCTCTGGCACCGGACTCCGGGCCGCCGAGGGCTTCATGCAGTCGGCGCCGGTCATCGGGTCCTACCTCGCGTACTTCGTCTTCGACGGGCCCTTCCCCGGGGAGATGATCATCCCTCGGCTCTACACCGTCCACGTCCTCCTGCTCCCGGCGATCCTCGTGGGGCTGTTCACCGCCCACATCGTGCTCGTCGCGGTCCAGAAGCACACCCAGTACCCGGGCCCCGGACGGACGAACGACAACGTCGTCGGCTACCCGGTCATGCCGGTCTACGCGGCGAAGGCCGGAGGCTTCTTCTTCATCGTCTTCGGCGCCACGACCCTCATCTCGGCGCTCGTCCAGATCAACCCGATCTGGGCGTACGGCCCGTACGACCCGTCGCCGGTCACCGCGGGCGCCCAGCCAGACTGGTACATGGGCTTCGCCGACGGAGCGTTGCGACTGCTCCCGGGCTGGCTCGAGTTCTCCGGCTTCGGGTACACCCTCAGCCTCAACGTCGCCCTCGGCGCGCTCGCGCTCATCCCCGTGCTCTACACGATCGCCGGCGCCTACCCGTTCCTCGAGGCCTGGGTCACCGGCGACAAGCGCGAGCACCACCTCCTCGAGCGTCCCCGCAACGCCCCGGTCCGCACCGGGCTCGGGATGATGGCGATCACGACCTACGGGATCTTCCTCTTCGCCTCGGCGAACGACATCATGGCGATCAAGATGGACCTGTCGATCAACGACCTCACGTGGTTGTTCCGGATCGGGCTGTTCGTCTTCCCGCCGCTCGCGTTCTGGGTGACGAAGCGGATCTGCCTCAGCCTTCAGCGCGGCGACCGGGAGCTCGTCCTCCACGGGCGCGAGACCGGCCGGATCGTCCGGACCGCCGACGGCCGGTTCTTCGAGGCCCACGAGCAGCTCGACCCGTACACGCGGTGGCACCTCGTCCAGCACGACGGCCACCGCCCCGCGGAGATCGAGCCGGCCCGGGACGCCAACGGCGTCGCGTCGCCGACCGCCGCGAAGGACCGGGTCCGGGCCCGGCTGTCGAACTTCTACTTCCGGGACCGGGTCGAGCCCGTCACGCCGGCGGAGCTCGAGGCGGCCCACCACGACGGCCAGGAGGCCGAGACCATCGGTCCCGCCGAGGAGGCCGCCGAGTCGCGCGACGACGGCGCGCTCATCGAGGCCGGCCGCCCCGAGCGGCAGGGCGAATGAGCCGCGGCCCGACCGGCTGAGCGGTGTTCCGCGGCGGCCGGCGTGCCCCCCTCCCGAGACGGCACACCGGCCGCGGCGCGTCTCGTCCGACCGCCACGCCGTCGCTCCCGCCTGCGAGGCTGGTCCCATGGTGAACCTCGGGCCGGCGCCGTTCGACGATGCGGTGGCGGACGCGCTCGACGACGTGCCGACCGAGCTCATGGACCTCCTCGACAACGTCGTCTTCCTCGTCGAGGACGAACCCCCGCCGGACGACCCCGACCTCCTCGGGGTGTACGACGGCGTCCCGCTCACCGAACGGGACCTCGGATGGGGCAGGGCCACGCTTCCGGACCGGATCACCCTCTTCCGCGGGCCGCTCACCCGGATGTGCGAGGACGCGGAGGAGCTCCGGGAGGAGATCGCCGTCACCGTCGTCCACGAGATCGCCCACCACTTCGGGATCGACGACGGGCGGCTCCACGAGCTCGGCTGGGGCTGAGCCCGGTCGGGCCGCCGACCGGCGTCTGCCCCGGTGCGCCACCCGCACGGGTCCTCGGGCCGGGGTCGGTGAGCGGTCACCCGCGAGCCGCGAGACGGAGTCGGGTCCTCGGCCCGGGCACCGCCCACGGCGGGACTCCCCGCCCTCAGCCGACTGTCACCGACCTGGCGACCTCGGCGACCCCTGGTGGGCGAGGGCGCTGCGCGCGCGCCAGCCGGGCCAGTCGTACACCCAGACGCCGATGCCGTCGGTGGGCCGGAACTGCCGGCTCGACCCGGTGAACCGGACGACGTCGCCGACCCTGGAGTGGGTGAACATCCACTTCGCGTTCGCTGGGGCCATGTTCGTGCACCCGTGCGAGACGTTCGTCGAGCCCTGTGAGCCCACCGACCACGGCGCCGAATGGAGGTACTCCCCCGTCCAGGTCACCCGGAGGTTCCAGCGCGTCGTGATCTTGTAGTAGCTCTTGCTCGACCTCGGGATCCCGACGGTCGTCGAGTCCATGACCACCTTGCCCTCCTTGCGGATGACGACCTTCGTCCCCGAGCGCGTCTCGGTCTTCGGCCCGGGTCGGCCCGTGCTCACGGGGATTCGCCGGACGACGTCGCCGTTCCTGCGGACCGTCATCGTGTGGCTATGGATGTCGACCGTGCTCACCATCCGCTCACCGACGGTGAAGCCGCCCCGGTCGTCGTTGGCGACCCACTTGCCGGGGCCGGTCTGCACTCCGGTGAGCGGGGCGGTGACCGTCACCCGGGTCCCCGGCTTCCAGAAGTGCCTCGGACGCCACATGAGCTGGCGGTGGTCGAGCCACCCCCAGGCGCCCTCGGTCCTCGGGCTCGTCGACACCGAGACGAGCCGCTCGACGTCCGCGCGGAACTTCGCGCTCGTCACCGGGGAGTCGAACTGGATGCTCACCGGCATCCCGACGCCGACGGTGTGGCCGGTGTAGTTGATCCCGTAGGTCGCGGTGACGTCCGGGGTCAGGGTGGTGAACGTCGACCGGGCCGTCGCCGCCCGGCCGTTCTCGTCGCTCGCCTCGACCTCGACGGTGTACGTCGTGTCCGGCCGGAGGCGCCCCTTCGACCTCCACACGCCGTCCGTGCCCATGCTCCCCCCCAGTGGCTGGGCGCCCCCGGCGGTGACCGTCACCCCGGAGAGGGTGCCCGACTCCGGGCGCACGGTGACCGGAGTCGTCGGCCGGACGTCGGTCGCCGCGTCGCCCGGGGTGACGGCGACGTCCGCGACGCCCATCGCCTGCGGGGACTCCGTCCCGCGGGACCCCGAGGACGACTCGGGGGCCGGCGACGTCGGCGAGGCCGTCGACGAGGCGGCGGGTGCCGCGTCCGGCCCGCCGCCGTCCGACCGGCAGGCGCTGAGTCCGAGTGCGAGCAGGAGGACGAGGACTCCGAGCGCTGCCGGGGGCCGGCGGCGGATGCGTCTGCCCGGGGTGGGCATGCGCGCCGGGCGCCTCACCTCGCCTCCGGGCCGATCAGAGGGCGTTGCGGCCCTTGTACGACTCGAAGGTCCACCCGACGAGGGCGAACACTCCGAAGGAGGCACCGATGATGAACAGCCACCACCCGACCGCGAGCCCGAGGAAGCACACCGCGGCCGTGAGGCCGAGCCAGAGCGGCCACCAGCTGTACGGCGAGAAGACGCCGTACTCGCCCTCCTGGTCGGCGATCTCCGCAAGCGGGTTGTCCTCGGGGCGGTCGGGGAGCTTGCGCGCGGTCATGTAGAGGTAGAACGAGATCATCAGCCCGAGGCCGAAGCAGAGGTAGAGCGCGGTCGCGCCGACCGGCTCCGCCCACCCCGTCCAGAAGCCGTAGATCGTGGCGACAACGGCGAAGAACACCGCGATCACGACGAAGAAGCGGTACTCGACCCTCACTGCTCGTCCTTCCGCGGGTGGTGGATGGCGTTCCCGCCCTGGTCCGCCGGGCCGAGCGCGGTGACGAGGGAGTCTGCCTTGGGCTGGACGGCCGGCGGCGCGTGCTCGGGGTGGTGGAGGTCGAACGCCGGCCGCTCGGAGCGGATCCGCGGGATCGACGTGAAGTTGTGCCGCGGCGGCGGGCAGGAGGTCGCCCACTCGAGCGACGCGCCGTAGCCCCACGGGTCGTCGGTCTCGACGAGTGGGGCGGTGCGCCACGTCCTCCAGACGTTGTAGAGGAACGGCAGCGTCGAGGCTCCGAGGAGGAACGCGCCGACCGTCGAGACCTGGTTGGCGAGGGTGAAGCCGTCCTCGGGGAGGTAGTCGGCGTACCGACGTGGCATGCCGTCGACGCCGAGCCAGTGCTGGATGAGGAAGGTCGTGTGGAACCCGATGAAGAGCATCCAGAAGTGGATCTTCCCGAGGGTCTCGTCGAGCATCCGCCCGGTGAGCTTCGGCCACCAGAAGTAGAACCCTGCGAACATCGCGAACACGACCGTGCCGAAGACGACGTAGTGGAAGTGGGCGACGACGAAGTAGGAGTCGGAGAGGTGGAAGTCGAGCGCGGGGCTCGAGAGGATGACGCCGGTCAACCCGCCGAAGAGGAACGTGACGAGGAAGCCCACCGCCCAGAGCAGAGGGGTGTCGAAGGAGAGCTTCCCGCCCCACATCGTCCCGATCCAGTTGAAGAACTTCACCCCGGTCGGGACGGCGATGAGCATCGTCATCACCGCGAAGAACGGGAGGAGCACCTGGCCGGTCGCGTACATGTGGTGGGCCCAGACGCTCACCGAGAGGGCCGCGATGGCGATGGTCGCGAAGACGAGTGTCTTGTACCCGAAGATCGGCTTCCGGGAGAACACCGGGAGGATCTCGGAGATGATCCCGAAGAAGGGCAGCGCGATGATGTAGACCTCGGGGTGGCCGAAGAACCAGAACAGGTGCTGCCAGAGGATCGGCCCACCGCCGCTCGGGTCGAAGATGTGGGCACCGAACCGGCGGTCCGCTCCGAGCGCGAAGAGTGCCGAGGCGAGCACCGGGAAGGCCATGAGGACGAGGACCGAGGTGATGAGGACGGTCCAGGTGAAGATCGGCATCCGGAACATCGTCATCCCGGGCGCACGCATGCAGATGATCGTCGTGATGAAGTTGACCGCGCCGAGGATCGTCCCGAACCCGGCGAGCGCGAGACCGAAGACCCAGAGGTCGCCGCCGAGCCCGGGGCTGTACACCGAGTCGGAGAGCGGAGCGTAGGCGAACCACCCGAAGGCGGCGGCCCCGCCCGGGGTGAGGAAGCCGGCGCCGGCGATGATGCCGCCGAAGAGGTAGAGCCAGTACGCGAACATGTTGAGGCGCGGGAACGCGACGTCGGGCGCGCCGATCTGGATCGGCATGAGCGCGTTCGCGAAGCCCGCGAACAGCGGCGTCGCGAAGAGCAGCAGCATGATCGTGCCGTGCATCGTGAAGAGCTGGTTGTACTGCTCGGGGTTGTCGACGACCTGCAGCCCCGGCTGGAAGAGCTCCGCCCGGATGAGCAGGGCGAGCAGCCCGCCGAACATGAACCAGACGAACGACGTGATGAAGTACAGGTGACCGATGACCTTGTGGTCGGTCGTCGTCAGCCACTTCACCGCGACCGCGCCGGGCTTGACCCGCCGGTACGACGTCGTCTCGGTCGACCGGAGGAAGGTCGAGCCGGACTCGCTGGCAGCACTCATGTCAGTTGCTCCCTGCCTGTGTGAGCTTGCCCTGGTCCTGGGGGATGATGCCCTCCCGGTTGAGGCCGTTGCTGAGCTGGCCGACGTTGCCCTGGTCCCGCAGGTCGCTCATGTGCTGGGTGTAGTCCGCCTCGGAGACGACCTTGACGTTGAAGAGCATCCGGGAGTGGTACGCGCCGCAGAGCTCGGCGCACTTGCCGGCGAACGTCCCCTCCTCCTTCGTCACGATCTGGAACTGGTTGACCCGGCCGGGGATCATGTCGAGCTTCTGGAGGAACGCCGGCACCCAGAACGAGTGGATGACGTCCCGCGAGGTGAGGTCGAACTCGACCCGCTTGCCGACCGGGAGCCAGAGCGTGGGGAGGGCCTGCTCGACGCCGGGCTTGCCGGTCAGCTCGGCCTGGGTGCCCGACTCGTATGTGTTCGCATCGACGTAGTTGAAGTCCCAGCTCCACTGCTTGCCGATGACGTTGACGGTGACGTCGGGGGTCTTCGAGGTGTCGAGGAGGGCCGACTCGTCCCGGGCGGTGTAGTAGAAGAGGACCGCGACCATGAACATCGGGACGACGGTGTAGAGGATCTCGACCGGGACGTTGTAGCGCAGCTGCTCCGGCATGGACGTGTCGTCCTTGCGCCGGGTGTAGGCGACGATGCACCAGATGATGAGGCCCCAGACGAGGACACCCACGGCGAGGGCCGCGATCCACGAGCCAATCCACAGCTGGCGGACGCGGTCGGCGCCCTCGGTGATGCCGTGCGGGAGGTAGCCGTTGGTCACGCTCCCCTGCGCGCCCGCGAGGCCACAGCTGCTCAGGGTCAGCGCGCCGAGGGTGAGGGCGATGCCGAGGCTCCAGGTCCGTCGGCGCCTCGACCGGGGCGCTGGGTCGTCATGCAGACGCAACGTGCACCTTCTTCGTCCGGGCGGCAGTGATCGGGGTCAACGCTACCCCAGCCCCCCGCCGGGCGCCGTCGCGGGTGGGGCATGTCGCGCCCGGTCCCGCGGGTGTCCCGGGCGCGGCCCCGGCACCCCGACCTGTCGCCGTTCGGGGACGGCTCGGGGACGGCTCGGGGACGGCTCGGGGGCGGCTCAGCCGAAGGGGACCGGGTCGAGCGTCAGCGCCTCCGCCAGGGCGGCGAGGTAGCGCCGCCGCGGCCACTCCCGGACGCCGAGGGTCGCGAGGTGGTCGGTGCGCCACTGGACGTCGACGATCCGCCGGGGGTCGCCGTCGGCCTGGACCCGCGCCACGAGGGCGACGAGGGCGACCTTCGAGGCGTCCCGGGCCCGGTGGAACATCGACTCGCCGGCGAACAGCCCCCCGACCGCGACCCCGTAGAGGCCGCCGACGAGCTCGCCCTCGTGCCATGTCTCGACGCTGTGGGCCCACCCGAGGCGGTGCAGCTCGGCGTACGCGGTGGCGATCTGCGGGGTGATCCACCGGCCGCTCCGGGCCGGGTCGGCGCAGCCGCGGACGACGTCGTCGAAGGCGGTGTCGACGGTGACGTCATACCGACGGACCGAGGCCCGCAGTGAGCGGCTCACCCGGAGGGCGCCGGCCGGGAGGACGCCGCGAGGGTCGGGGCACCACCACCCGACCGGCCCGGCACCGTCGCTGCCCACCCCCATGGGGAACAGTCCGGCGCGGTACGCGGCGAGGAGGGTCCCGGGGGCGAGGTCGGCCCCCACGGCGACGAGGTCCTCCCCTCGCGTCGCCTCGGCGGCCGTGATGACCCACTCCGAGGGGGGCGGCTCCACCGGTCCGCCCCGCCGGGCGGCCACCTAGGGCCTCGGGCAGTGGACGTGCGGGGCGATGAGGCCAGCCGACTCGCTCCCGTAGGCCTCGGCGAGCCGCTCCATGAAGCCGGCCGTGCTCAGCTCGTACTCCTGCGTGCCGACGGTCTCGATGACGTACGTCGCGAGCATCGCCCCGAGCTCCGCAGACTCCCGGTGCGCGAGCCCGACGGCGAGGCCGGTGAGGAAGCCGGCCCGGAACGCGTCCCCGACCCCGGTCGGGTCGGCCCGACGGACCTCGCGAGCGACGGGCACCTCGATGGGGTCCTCGCCCGGCGTCTCGATCACGACGCCGTCCTTGCCTCGCGTCATCACCCGGGTGCCGACCCGCTCGGCGATCTCGTCGGCGGTCCAGCCGGTCTTCTTCTCGGTGAGGCCCGCCTCGTACTCGTTCGTGATGAGGTACGTCGCCCCGTCGATGAGCTCGCGGACGAGCTCCCCGTCGCTGAAGGCGAGCTGCTGCGAGGGGTCGGCGACGAAGGGGATGCCCCGCGCCCGGCACTCCCGGGTGTGCCGGAGCATCGCGTCGGGGTCGTTCGCGCCGATGAGGACGAGGTCGAGTCCGCCGACCCGGGTGCCGATCGGCCCGAGCTCGATCTGCCGGGCCTCGCTCATCGCGCCGGCGTAGAACGTCGCGATCTGGGCCATGTCGTCGTCGGTCGTGCAGACGAACCGGGCGGTGTGCCGCGTCTCGGAGTAGAGGACGGACTCGCAGTCGACACCGTGCCGCTCGAGCCAGCTCCGGTAGACGTGGAAGTCCTCACCGACCGCGCCGACGAGGACGGGCCGCTGGCCGAGGTTCGCCATCCCGAAGGCGATGTTCGCCGCGACCCCGCCCCGGCGGATCTCGAGGTCCTCGGCGAGGAACGACAGCGAGATCTTGTCGAGCTGCTCGACGACGAGGGAGTCCGCGAACCGGCCCCGGAACGTCATGAGGTGGTCGGTCGCGATGGACCCGGTGAGGGCGATGTGCATGGTCGGAACCTATCGCGGGGCTCGGTCGCGGCGTCCTGGGCCGTGTGCTTCGGTCCGGACCGGCGTACCGTCGGTGCATGGCCACACCGATGCAGGAACCGGATCCGGGGCCGCTCGACGCCCTCGACTCCGGCAGCGTTGCCGAGCTGGTCCGGGACGGCGTCGAGGTCTCGCACTCGGGGGCCGTCCCCGCGACGCATTCCCCCCTCCCGCCGCGGGCCGGCGGGCACCCCGGGACCGACGTCCCCGACGAGGCATCGGCACTGGTGGCGGATCTGGACGCGTTCCGCGCCTGACGTCACCCCGCAGACGGCCGCCCCCTGCCCGGGGACGGCCGTCCGTCGGGTCGGGTCGTCCGCTCGGCGGCCGCCCTCTCCCGGCTGCACCCGGACCGGGGCGGCGTCCACCCTCAGGCCCTCCGTGCGGGGCTCAGCTGAAGGAGTCCCCGCAGGCGCAGGAACTCCCCGCGTTGGGGTTGTCGATGGTGAAGCCCTGCTTCTCGATGGTGTCGGCGAAGTCGATCGTCGCGCCCTCGAGGTAGGGGGCGCTCATCCGGTCGACGACGACCTCGACTCCGCCGAAGTCGCGGACGAGGTCCCCGTCGAGGCTGCGCTCGTCGAAGTAGAGCTGGTAGATGAGCCCGGAGCAGCCGCCGGGCTGGACGCCGACCCGGAGGCGGAGGTCGTCGCGACCCTCCTGCTCGAGCAGCGACTTCACCTTGCTGGCGGCGACGTCCGTGACGATGACGCCGTGGCTCGCGGCCTCCGTCGTCTCCGGGGTGAGCTGGGTGTCGACCTGTTCCGTCATGGTGGTGCGTCCTTCGCGTCGGGTCGTGCCGTGTCCGGGCCCTGCGCTCGTCCCAACACGCGGGAGTGACGAGGTGTTCCCGGCTCCAGCGTACGTCCTCACCGTCGGGGGGACCACGTCGCCGCCACCCGGGCCGCCCGGTCGGTGAGGGTCCCCACCGGGTCGGCGTGCGCGGCGGCGACCTCGTCGGGGCTCCCGGCGACGGCGTAGCAGCCGCTCACGCCGAGGGTCATCGCCTCGCGGCGGCCGACGTGGGCCTGACCGGCGAGGACGACGGTCGGGGTCGCGTGCCCGAGGGCTGCGGTCGCGACCCCGGCGACGACCTTGCCACGCAGGCTCTGCCAGTCGAAGGTCCCCTCGCCGGTGAGGACGAGGTCGGCGGCGGCCAGGACGGTCTCGAACCCGACGGCCTCGAGGACGAGCTCGACGCCGCTCACCCGGTGCCCCCCGAGGAGCATGAGCCCGTACCCGAGGCCACCGGCAGCACCGGCGCCGGGCTGTCGCTCGAGCCGCCGCGGGCGCCCGGTGAGGAGGTCGGTGCCCGGCGGGACGCTCGCCCCGACGAGCTCGACGAACCGGCCGAGGGCGCGCTCGAGCTCCTGGGACTGCTCGGGGCCCGCCCCCTTCTGCGCGGCGTAGACCGCGCTCGCCCCCTGGAACCCGAGGAGCGGGGCGTCGACGTCGGTCGCGATGACGAGCTCGACGTCGCCGAGCCGGGACCGGACGGACTCGAGGCCCGGCAGCGCGTCCCCGTCGAGGTCGCCGAGGGCGAGACCGCCGACGGCGAGCCGGGAGGGGTCGCCGGCGCCGAGCCCGGCGAGCAGGCCGGCCCCGGCGTCGTTCGTTCCGCTCCCCCCGAGACCGACGACGACCCGCTCGGCGCCCTCGGCGACGGCGGCGTCGAGGAGCTGGCCGACCCCGAGCGTCGAGGTGAGTGTCGGGTCCCGCTCGTCCGCGGCGAGGAGGTGCAGGCCCGCGGCCTGCGCGGACTCGACGTACGCCGTCCGCCTGCCCCCGGGGCCCTCGTCGACGAGCACGGCGGCGGGGACCTCACGGCCCAGCGGGTCGGCGACGGTGACCGCGACCGTCTCGGCGCCCTCGAGGGCGTTGCTCAGGACGTCGAGGAACCCCGGGCCGCCGTCCGAGAGCGGCAGGAGGGTGAGGAGGTCGTCCGGCGCCGACCGTCGCCACCCGGCCGCCATGGCCTCGGCCGCCTGGGTGGCGGTGAGCGTCCCGGTGAAGCTGTCGGGGGCGATGAGGACGTGCATGGAGACATCGTGGCACCAGCCCTGCGGGCCGGCAGGTCCGGGGCCTCGGCCCGGGCGGGGGTCGTGTGCGCCCCGCCGAGGGCGGCGTCCGGCCCGGTCAGGGCCGGGTGCCGACCATGCCCGTCCGGTCGAGCAGCGGGTTGTGCTCGGCGACGACCCGCTCGGCCGCCGGGGGCGGCCCGGGCGGGGTGCCGTCGCCGAAGGGGCGCCCGCCGAGGGCGTCCCGGCCGTGCGGCTCGAGCCAGTTCGAGAGGTCGGGGCCGGCGGGGACGATCCCCGTCGGGTTCACGTCCCGGTGGACCTCGTAGTAGTGCCGCTTGACGTGGGTGAAGTCGATCGTGTCCCCGAACCCCGGGGTCTGGAAGAGGTCGCGGGCGTAGGCCCAGAGCACCGGCATCTCGGCGAGCTTGGACCGGTTGCACTTGAAGTGCCCGTGGTAGACGGGGTCGAACCGGGCGAGGGTCGTGAAGAGCCGCACGTCCGCCTCGGTGACCGTGTCCCCGAGGAGGTAGCGCTGCCGCGCGAGCCGGTCCTCGAGCCAGTCGAGCCGGTCGAAGAGCCGGTCGTACGCCCGCTCGTAGGAGGCCTGGCGGCCGGCGAACCCGCACCGGTACACCCCGTTGTTGACGTCCTCGTAGACGAGGGCGGCGACCTCGTCGATCTCCTCGCGTCGGTCCTCCGGGTAGAGGTCGGGGGCGCCCGCGCGGTGGTGGGCTCGCCACTGGGTCGAGAAGTCGAGGGTCATCACCGGGTAGTCGTTCGTCACGACCCGGCCGGTCGCGACCTCGACGAGCGCCGGGACGGTGATCCCCCGGGGGTAGCCGGGGTGGCGCCGCTCGTAGGCGTCCTTGAGCCGCGGGATGCCGAGGACCGGGTCGACCCCGCCCGGGTCGAGGTCGAAGGTCCAGCTGTCCGCGTCGTGGGTGGGGCCGCACACGCCCATCGAGAGGACGTCCTCGAGGCCGAGGAGGCGGCGGACGATGATCGCCCGGTTCGCCCACGGGCAGGCACGGGCGACGACGAGCCGGTAGCGGCCCGGCTCGACCGGCCACTGCCCGGTCCCGTCGCTCGTCACCCGGTCGGTGATGTAGGTCGTGTCGCGCTCGAAGGTGTCCTCGACGTACGTCCCGGAGGGTGCCTCAGCCATACGAGGCAACCTATCCCGGGAGGGGGTCAGCGCTGCAGCAGCCCGAGCCGGGCGAGGAGGACGGCTTCGGCGAGGCAGACCCGCTCGAACTCGCCGAGGTGGAGCGACTCGTTCGCGCCGTGTGCCCGGGTGTCGGGGTCCTCGACGCCGGTGACGAGGATCCCCGCGTCCGGGAAGCGCTCGGCGAAGGCGGCGACGAAGGGGATGGAGCCCCCGACCCCGATGTCGACCGGCTCGGCCCCCCACGCGTCGGCGAAGGCCGCGCGGGCCTCGTCGTACACCGGACCCTGCGCGTCGGCGGAGAACCCTGGGCCCTGGTCGTCGAGGTGGGCGTCGACCTCGACCCCCCAGGGCGCGTGCTCGCGCAGGTGCCGCTCGAGGAGGGCGTACGCCTCCTGCGGGTCCTCCTCGGGGGCGAGCCGGACGCTGACCTTGGCGCGTGCGGAGGGGACGAGGGTGTTCGAGCTCCGGTCGACCGAGGGGGCGTCGATCCCGATCGTCGTGATCGACGGCTTGGTCCACATCCGCGAGAGGAGGGAGCCGGAGCCGATGAGCTCGGTGCCGGGGAGGAGCCCCCCCTCCGCACGCAGCCGCTCCTCGGGGTAGTCGAGGTCACTCGCGTCGCCGGAGCGCAGGCCGGCGACGGCGACGTCGCCGTCGTCCTCGTGGAGGCTGGCGAGCAGCCGGACGAGGGCGGTGAGGGCGTCGGGGACGGCGCCGCCGAACATCCCGGAGTGGATGCCGTGGTCGAGCGCGCGGACGGTGACGACGACCCGGACCATGCCCCGGAGCGTCGTCGTCAGCGCGGGCTCGCCGACCGCCCAGTTCATCGAGTCGGCGAGGACGATGGCGTCGGCCCGGAGGCGGTCACCGTGGCGTTCGAGGATCGTCGGGAGGGAGTCGGACCCGATCTCCTCCTCGCCCTCGACGAACACGGTGACGCCGACGGGGAGGTCGCCGGCGTGGGCGCGCAGGGCCGCGACGTGCGCCATGATCCCCGCCTTGTCGTCGGCAGCGCCCCGGCCGTACAGCCGGCCGTCGCGCTCGCTGGGCTCGAACGGCGGGGAGTCCCAGTCGGCGTCCTCCCCGGGGGGCTGGACGTCGTGGTGGGCGTAGAGCATGACCGTCGGCGCGCCCTCGGGTGCCTCGACGTGGCCGATGACCGCCGGGCGGCCACCCTCGCGGACGATCTCGACGTCGAGCCCCTCGGCTCGCAGGAGCTCCGCGGTCGCCTCGGCGCTCGCCTCGACGTGGGCCTGGTCGAAGGCGTCGAGGGAGACGCTCGGGATGCGGGTGAGGGCCTCGAGGTCGGCTCGGACTCCCGGCATGACGTCGGCCACTCGGGCGCGGAGGGCGGAGAGCTGGTCGGCGGGAAGGTGCGTGGCGGTCACCGGGCGAGCGTAACGGGAGGGTGACGGGCGGGCACCGACACGGCCGTCCGCACCGGAGCGCGTCGAGCACCACCTAGAGTGGGAGGGTGTTCGGACGAAGCAGGACCCACGAGACCACCTCGACCGCGCGAGCCTCGACGAGCGAGCCCAAGGAGGAGCGCCCGGGGGCGAAGAACCGGCCGACCCCGAAGCGCCGCGAGCAGGAGGCCCGGCGCCGCCAGCCGCTCGTCCAGACCGACCGCAAGGCGGCCCGTGTCGCGGAGAAGGCCCGCCGACGCGAGTCCCAGACGAAGATGCGCCAGGCGATGGTCACCGGTGACGACCGCTACCTCCCCGCGCGTGACAAGGGCCCCGAGCGCCGCTTCATCCGCGACTACGTCGACGCCCGCCGGAGCGTCGGGGAGTACCTCCTCCCCCTCATGCTCGTCGTCCTCGCGATGTCGGTGTTCCAGGCCCAGTGGGCGACGCTCGTCTTCCTCGTCGTCTACGCCGTCCTCCTCGTCGCGGTCATCGACGCCGTCGTGATGTGGCGCCGGATCAAGAAGGCGCTCCTCGCGAAGCACGGCGAGGGCCACTCGATGCGCGGGCTCGCGATGTACGCCGTCATGCGCGCGTTCCAGATCCGCCGCACCCGGATGCCGAAGCCGCTCGTCGAACGGGGCCAGTTCCCCCGCTGAGCGCCCCGGACGGGCGACGCGACCACCACCGTTCCGTCTCCCCGTCAGGCGTCCTGTCCTGTCGCATCCCCGGCGGGGAGGTCGGCGAACGCGTGCGGCGACCGGGTGACGGCATACGTCGCGAGGTAGAGCCGGACCGGCCTGCCCTCCCCGTCGCGGACGACCTCGAGCAGCTCGCCGAGCTCGTGCCCCTCGGCGCTGCGCCAGACGTCGTCCGAGAGACGCTCCCACCGGACGTCTGCGGTGCTCGACCCGACGGCGCGGGACCACAGCTCGCCGTCCCGGACCTCGAGGACGACCTCGCTGCCCTCCATCCACCACGAGCCGAGGAGGTCAACCCACGCCGGCGTCGTCGGCTCGGGCTCCCATGCCTCCTCGGCGACGGGGTCCCCTCGAGAACGGTCTCGACGAGCCGCCAGGCGAGGCCCATCGGGTCCGCCCCCGCGGTCGAGTTGACGAGGGCGACGGCCCCGACCCCGGTGTCGCGGTCGACCTCGAGACCGGTGACGAACCCGGGCATCCCCCGCTGTGTCCGACGAGGACCCGGTCGCCGTGCCGGAGGAGCATCCAGTCGAGCCCGTGGCCGGACCTCCACCGGGGGTCGCCTTGATGACCGTGCGGCACGTCTCGTCGAGCGTCGCCGGCGCGAGCACCCGCTCGTCCGGGTCGGCGACGAACGCGGCGTACCGGGCGAGGTCGGGGACGCTGCTCCACAGCCCACCGAGCGGGGCGACCGCCCGGAGCTCGAACCGCGGCTCGCGGCGCGCGGTCCGGTCGTGCGGGGGGACGGAGAAGCCGTGCGCGGCGAGACCCGTGTCCGGCACTCACCCCCGGCGCCCGGAAGCGCCGCTGCGCCGCCCAGACCGTCGCGTCGAGGCGCCGCGCGACGTGCGGCGGGAGGTCCTCGGCCCGCCGGGTGCGCTCACTCCGCGGCCTTGAGGCTCATCGGACCGTAGACGACGGCGCCGTCGCGGCGGAGGACGACGGCGTCGACCCCGACGTCGGCGAGGTCCTGCCAGCTGTCGCCGAACCAGCCCTCCGCGTCGCTCTGGGTGGGGAACAGGGCCTCGGTCAGCCCCTCGCCGACCATCGGCCGGCCGTCCTCGTCGAGGTAGGTCCACGTCCACGCTTCGCTCATGGGGCCAGCCTAGGACGCCACCGTCCGGGCCGTCCCCCGTGGATTCGGACACCTGTACGAGGGATGCATGGCGGAGACGAGCGCCGGACGCGCCCGGGAGCAGGCGGTGTGGGCGGCGCTCGCCCGGGTCGGGTCCTCGCGGGCCGGGTCAACCGCGTCCACGCCGGGCTCGACGCACGCGGACCCTGACGGGAGGACCGGCCTCGACGGCGGGAGCCGGACGGGGCGGGCGTCAGGCGCGGACGCCGACCTCGACGAAGGGCGGCTTGCTGACGACGGCGGCAACCTCACGGCCGCGGACGTCGACGACGACCTCGTCGTCCCACGTCACGGAGCGGTCGAGGAGCGCGAGCGCGATCCCCTGCCGGCGGGTCGGCGAGAAGGTCCCGGACGTGACCACGCCGACCTCGGTCCCGCTCGCGTCCCGGACGGTGCAGTGCGGCCGCGGGATCCCCCGGCCGGTGACGACGAGTCCTCGGCTCAGCCGTCCGGACTTGGCCGCGCGCTCGGCGGTGAGCGCCTCCCTGCCCCAGAACCGCTCCTTGTCCCAGCCGACGGCCCACGCGGAGCGGGCCATGACCGGCGTGATCTCCAGAGAGAGGTCGTTGCCGTGGAGGGGGTAGCCCATCTCGGTCCGGAGGGTGTCACGGGCGCCGAGCCCGCACGGGAGCCCGTCCTGCTCGGCCATCGCCCCGGTGAGGGCGTCCCAGAGCTCACCGGCGGCCTCCCAGGTCGGGACGAGCTCGTAGCCCCGCTCCCCCGTGTACCCCGTCCGGCAGACGATGACGGGATGCCCGCGCCACTGCGTCTCGACGAAGGACATGTAGTCGTGCTCGACGGGCAGGTCCAGCGCGCGGAGCACGGCCTCGCTCCGCGTCCCCTGGACGGCGATGATCCCGTACGCGTCGTGGAGGTTCTCGACCTCGACGGCGTCGGGCGCCTCCGCGGCGAGCATCTCGACGACGCGGGCGGTGTTCGCGGCGTTGGGGATGAGGAAGACGTCCTCGTCGCTGCGGAGGTACTGGATGAGGTCGTCGACGACGCCGCCGGACGCGGTGCAGCACATCGTGTACTGCGCCTGACCGGGCCCGATCCGGTCGAGGTCGTTCGTCAGGCAGGCGTTGACGTACGCCGCCGCCCCCGGGCCGCTCACCCGAGCCTTGCCGAGGTGCGACACGTCGAAGATGCCGACCCGCTCCCGGACCGCCGCGTGCTCGGCGACGACACCGCCTCCCGGGTACTCGATCGGCATCTCCCAGCCCCCGAAGTCCGCCATCTTCGCACCGAGGGCGATGTGGCGGTCGTGGAGGGGGGACCTCTTCAGCGCAGCGTCGGTCATGCCCGGAACGCTACCGCCCGGACGCCGGGATAGCCTCGGACGGACCCACGTGCCCCGGATCGGCGTGGTCCCTGCGCGCACGCGACCGTGACGCGGCGGGAGGCGGCCCTCCGGGCAGACCTACACCACCACGGAGGACACCGATCGTGACCACCCTGACCCTCACCGCCCACGCCGTCCACGACCTCGAGGTCGAGGCGGTCGTCCTCGCCACCGTCCCGACCGATGGCGGGGCGGCGCTCGCGGAGGGGCACGGCCTTCCCTCGGCGGCGGTGAAGCACGTCGGCGCCGCCCTGAGCGCCC
Source organism: uncultured Actinomycetota bacterium (assembly GCA_963783735.1). Taxonomy (GTDB): domain Bacteria; phylum Actinomycetota; class Actinomycetes; order Actinomycetales; family Dermatophilaceae; genus CAWDAQ01. Next base: position 665,607 of record CAWAOO010000007.1, read on the forward strand.
TCGGAGCCACCGCAGCGCTCGAGGAGGTGCTCACCCTCACCGCCGTCCCCAAGGTCGCCGCCGGCAAGGTCGTCCTCACCGGGCTGGGCGCCGGCGCCACCCCGGCAGCCGCGACCTCCGCCGCCGGTGGGGGCGTCGCCGTCGACCACGACGCCCTCCGTCGCGCCGCCGGCGCCGCGCTCCGCGGCCTCGAGGGCGCCGCGAGCGTCGCCGTCGCCCTCCCCCACGAGGACGCCTCCGGGCTCGCCGCCGTCGCCGAGGGCGCGCACGCGGGCACGTACACGTTCACCGCGCACAAGTCGTCCGCGCAGCCCGGCGCGCCCACGGACGCCGGATCCCCTCCTCGCCGGGGCCGGCGCCGCGCCGCTGCCGACACGGGCCCGGAGCTCACCCTCGTCAGCTCGTCGGTCGACGGGAGCGACGGCAAGCGCGTCGTGGCCCGGGCGACCGCCCTGGGCGCTGCGACGGCGTACGCCCGCGACCTCGTCAACACCCCGCCCAACATCCTCTACCCGCAGTCCTTCGCCGAGTCCGTCGTCGAGCGGGCCAAGGTCGGAGCGGGCAAGGTCGACGTCGAGGTCCTCGATGACGCCGCGCTCGCCGAGGGCGGCTTCGGAGGCATCGTCGGCGTCGGCCAGGGCTCGACCCGGCCGCCGCGGATCGTCGTCATGACGTACACGCCGCGGGCGCGCAAGGCCCCGTCGGTGGCGCTCGTCGGCAAGGGGATCACCTTCGACACCGGGGGCGTGTGCATCAAGCCCGCCGGGTCGATGCTCACGATGAAGTCCGACATGGCCGGAGCGGCCGCCGTGGCCGGAACCGTCCTCGCCGCCGCCGAGCTCGGCCTTCCCGTCAAGGTCACCGGCTACCTCTGCCTCGCCGAGAACATGCCGGGCGGCAACGCCCAGCGTCCGGGGGACGTCGTGACGATGCGGGGCGGCCGGACCGTCGAGATCATCGACACCGACGCCGAGGGCCGGATGGTCCTCGCCGACGGGATGAGCCTCGCGTGCGAGTCCGCGCCCGACGCGCTCGTGGACATCGCCACCCTCACCGGCGCCTGCACCGTCGCGCTCGGCAACCGGGTCGCCGGCGTCATGGGGCACGACGACGCCTTCCGGGGCCGGGTCACCTCGGCCGCCCAGGCCGCGGGCGAGGCGGCCTGGCCGCTGCCGCTGCCGGGCGACCTCCGTCCCACGCTCGACTCCCAGGTCGCCGACATCTCGCACAAGGGGGAGCGCTGGGGCGGTGCGCTCACCGCCGGCCTCTTCCTCGGCGAGTTCGTCGGGACGACCCCGGCGGGCGACCCCATCCCGTGGGCGCACGTCGACATCGCCGGCCCGTCGTTCAACGAGGGCAAGGCCTGGGGGCACACCCCGAAGGGCGGCACCGGCTACGGCGTCGCGACCCTCCTGCGCCTCGTCGAGGACCTCGCCCCCTGAGCAACGCGGCCCCGTTCCCACCGGGCGGGCACCGGCTCGACCCGGGACGGCGGGCTCACGCCCGTCGTCCCGGGTCAGCGCTGCCGGCGCTGGCGGGAGTTCCACTCCCGCATCCGGCGGGGGTACCCGGTCTGGTTGACGTCGTAGACGGGGACGCCGAGCCCGCGCGCGACCTTGAAGGCCTCGACCGGCGAGCCGATGGCGCGGCGCGTCCACTCCCCGTCGTGGGCGATGAGGATGACCGTCGTCGTCGTGACGTTCGTCGCCGGCTCGACGTAGGCCTCGACGCCCCGTCGGGTCGCGATGAAGTCGGCGAGGTGGGCGCGCACCGCTTGCGGGTCGACGCTCATCCCCGGCCCGTCCTTCGGCCCGGCCGGCCGGGCCCCGCGCCGACGTCGCCTCCACCACACCATGACCCCACGATAGAGAGTCCACCCGTGGGCCGAGCGCAACCTGCCGTGACGCGCCCTCGGGATCAGTGACAGGATGCCGGGTGGCGCCACCCCCTCGGCACGACCTGCCGGGGGTGACCCGAGGTGACCGTGCGACCACCCCTCGACAGCCAAGGAGCCCCGCGTATGTCGGCAGCCGCCGAGCAGACCTTCGACATCGTCGTCCTCGGCGGCGGCAGCGGCGGGTACGCCTGCGCCCTGCGCGCGGCGGAGCTCGGCCTGAGCGTCGCGCTCGTCGAGAAGGACAAGCTCGGCGGGACCTGCCTCCACCGCGGCTGCATCCCGACGAAGGCGCTGCTCCACGCCGCCGAGGTCGCCGACGCCACCCGAGAGAGCGAGCGGTTCGGCGTCCGGGCGACCTTCGACTCCATCGACATGGCCGGGGTCAACACGTACAAGGACGGCGTCGTCGCCCGACTCCACAAGGGCCTCCAGGGACTCGTCAGCGCCCGCAAGGTCGAGTACGTCGAGGGGGCCGGTCGGCTCGTCGGCCCCCACACCGTCGACGTCGACGGGCGCCGTCTCACCGGCAGGACCATCGTCCTCGCGACCGGCTCGTACGCCCGCACCCTCCCCGGACTCGAGCTCGGCGGGCGCATCATGACGAGCGAGCAGGCGCTCGAGCTCGACCACGTCCCGGACCGCGTCGTCGTCCTCGGCGGCGGCGTCATCGGTGTCGAGTTCGCGTCGGTCTACGCCTCCTTCGGGTCCGAGGTCACCGTCGTCGAGGCACTCCCCCGGCTCGTGCCCTCCGAGGACGAGGCGATCTCGAAGCAGCTCGAGCGGGCGTTCCGCAAGCGCGGCATCACGGCGATGACCGGCGCCCGCTTCGAGGGCGTCACCCAGTCTGCGGACACCGTCACCGTCGGTCTCGAGGGCGGGACCGCCCTCGAGGCCGACATGCTCCTCGTCGCCGTGGGGCGGGGCCCGGTCACCGACGGGCTCGGGTACGAGGAGGCCGGCGTCGCCCTCGAGCGCGGCTTCGTCCTCGCCGACGAGCGCTGCCGGACCAACGTCGACGGCGTGTACGCCGTCGGCGACGTCGTCCCGGGCCTCCAGCTCGCCCACCGCGGGTTCGCCCAGGGGATCTTCGTCGCCGAGGACGTCGCCGGGCTCGCGCCCGCCCCGGTCCTCGAGTCCGGGATCCCCCGGGTGACATACTGCGACCCCGAGATCGCCTCGGTCGGCCTCTCCGAGGCGCAGGCGCGTGAGTCCGGGACCGAGGTCGAGACGCTCGAGTACAACCTCGGGGGGAACGGCAAGTCCCAGATCCTCGGGACGCAGGGGTTCGTCAAGCTCGTCCGGGAGAAGGACGGCCCCGTGCTCGGCGTCCACATGATCGGCGCCCGGATGGGCGAGCAGGCGGGCGAGGCCCAGCTCATCGTCAACTGGGACGCCTTCCCCGAGGACGTCGCGTCGCTCGTCCACGCCCACCCCACCCAGAACGAGGCGCTCGGCGAGGCCCACCTCGCGCTCGCCGGCAAGCCGCTGCACGCCCATGCGTGACCCGCGAGGGGCGGTGCCGGCCTGCCTGCCGGGTGGTCCTGCGCCGTCATTCCCGACCGACCCGACCTGTCCGTGACATGCTGATCGCACCCACCTGCGATCACGAAGAAGGAGAACGAGGCTCATGTCAGAACGCGTGACCATGCCGGCCCTGGGTGAGTCCGTCACCGAGGGCACCGTGACGCGGTGGCTGAAGAACGTCGGTGACGAGGTCGAGGTCGACGAACCGCTGCTCGAGGTCTCGACCGACAAGGTCGACACCGAGATCCCCTCCCCCGTCGCAGGAACCCTCCAGGAGGTGCTCGTCCAGGAGGACGAGACCGTCGAGGTGGGCGCCGACCTCGCGGTCATCGGCGACGGCTCCCCGAGCGGCGACGAGGACGGCGCCGAGGACGCGTCGGGTGACGACGCGTCGGGTGACGACGCGGAGGCGGAGCAACAGCCCGAGGATGGGTCCGACGAGCAGCCGGACGAGGGCGAGGGCGAGGGTGCCTCGACCCCGCCGAGCGACACCGAGGAGCCGGCGAAGGCCCCGAAGGCCGAGGCGTCCTCGAGCGACGGTGAGGGCACGACGGTCGCGATGCCCGCGCTCGGCGAGTCGGTCACCGAGGGCACCGTGACCCGGTGGCTCAAGGCCGAGGGCGACGAGGTCGAGGTCGACGAACCGCTGCTCGAGGTCTCGACCGACAAGGTCGACACCGAGATCCCCTCCCCGGTCGCCGGCACCCTGACGAAGATCCTCGTCCAGGAGGACGAGACCGTCGAGGTCGGTGCCGACCTCGCCGTCGTCGGCGGGTCCGGCGGCGCCACGGCGGAGGAGGAGCCCGAGGCGGAGGAGGAGCCCGAGGCGGAGGAGGAGCCCGAGGCCGAGGAGGAGCCCGAGGCCGAGGAGGCGTCCCCGGAGCAGGACGACGCCGCCCGCCAGGAGCCCTCCCGCGAGGAGCGTCCGGAGAGCGAGTCGGCGAGCACGGGGGCTCCCGCGGAGGAGCCCGGCTCGGCGAGACCGACGTCCGGCGGCGCCTCGACGGGGGCCGCTCCGGCGCCCCAGGGCACGTCCTCCTCGGGCGGCGGCGCGACGTCGGGCGATGCGGCGGCCTACGTCACCCCCCTCGTCCGCAAGCTCGCCGCCGACCATGGCGTCGACCTCGCGGACATCACCGGCACCGGGATCGGGGGCCGCATCCGCAAGCAGGACGTCCTCGAGGCCGCGGAGTCGGCCAAGGCCGCCGCCGCGGCCCCGGCGGAGCCCGAGAAGCCGGCAGCCGCGTCCGCGGCGAGCGCGGTCTCCACGGTCGACCCGTCCAAGCGCGGCTCCCGCGAGAAGATGACGCGCCTGCGAAAGGTCATCGCCCAGCGGATGGTCGAGTCCCTCCAGGTCTCCGCCCAGCTGACGACGGTCATCGAGGTCGACATGACGAAGGTCATGCGGACCAGGACCCGGGCCAAGGACGAGTTCGCGCGCCGCGAGGGGACGAAGCTCAGCGTCCTCCCGTTCATCGCGCTCGCGACCGTCGAGGCGCTCAAGGTCCACCCGAACCTCAACTCGAGCGTCGAGGGTGACGAGATCGTCTACCACGGGCAGGAGAACCTCTCCATCGCCGTCGACACCGAGAAGGGCCTCATCGTCCCCGTCATCAAGAACGCGGGTGACCTCAACATCGCCGGACTCGCCCGCTCGATCGCCGACCTCGCAGCCCGCACCCGGGCGAACAAGATCGCACCGGACGACCTCGCCGGCGGGACCTTCACGATCACGAACACGGGCAGCCGCGGCGCCCTGTTCGACACCCCGATCCTCAACCAGCCCCAGGTGGGCATGCTCGGGACCGGGTCGATCGTCAAGCGGCCCGTCGTCGTCACCGACGCCGACGGCGAGGAGTCGATCTCGATCCGCTCGATGATGTACCTCGCGCTCTCCTACGACCACCGGATCGTCGACGGCGCCGACGCCGCACGCTTCCTCGCGACCGTCAAGGAGCGTCTCGAGGAGGGCGAGTTCGAGGCCTCGCTCGGGCTCTGACCCGGGCGTGACCCCCCGCCGGTGAGGGCCACCGGTCCGCCCCGTCGGACCGGTGGCCCCCCGGCCTCCGAGTAAGGCCCCCCAGGGCACGGCAGAGGAGCCCGCGTGACACGCATCGCCATCAGCGGGGCCTCTGGTCTCGTCGGAACCGCCCTGTCCGCGCACCTGCGCGGCCGCAGCGACGACGTCGTCCACCTCGTCCGCCGTCCGGCCCGGACCGCCGCCGAGGTGAGCTGGGACCCGGCGAACGGCCGCCTCGACCCGGCCGCCCTGGCCGAGGTCGACGTCGTCGTCAACCTCTCCGGCGCCGGGATCGGCGACCACCGCTGGACCCCGTCGTACCGGCGGACGCTGCTCACCTCGCGGGTCGACCCGACGGCGACGATCGCCCGGGTGCTTGCCGACGGCGCCGGCCCGCGCCGGCTCGTCAACGGGTCCGCGGTGGGGTTCTACGGACCTCGCGGCGACGCCGTCCTCACCGAGGACGCCCCGGTCGGCAGCGACTTCCTCGCCGACGTCGTCCGGGCCTGGGAGTCCGCGACGGAACCCGCGGCGAGGGCCGGGGTCGCGGTGACGCTGGCCCGGACGGGGACGATGGTCCTCTCCCGCACCGGCGGCGCGATGGAGCCCCTCCTCCGGCTCTTCCGGCTCGGGCTCGGTGGTCCGATGGGGTCCGGTCGGCAGTTCTGGTCGTGGGTCACCCTCCACGACGAGGTCCGCGCGCTCACCCACCTCATCGACCGGCCCGGACTCACCGGGCCGGTGAACCTCTGCGTGCCCGAGGCGACCCGGCAGCGGGACTTCGCCCGCGAGCTCGGGCGTGCCCTGGGCCGCCCGGCCGTCCTGCCGGCCCCGTCTCCGGCGCTCCATGCCGTCCTCGGCGAGTTCGCCGGAGGGGTCCTGGGCAGCCAGCGGGTCCGACCCGCCCGGCTCCTCGCCGACGGGTTCACCTTCGACCACCCCGACCTCGCGTCGGCGTTCGCCTGGGTGCTCGGCGAGGACTGAGGCGCCCGCCGGTCGCCCTCCCGGAGGTCACTCCGGGGCGCCGTCCGCAACCTCGGCGACGCGCCACCCACGGGGGGTCCAGAGGAGGTCGAGGACGACCGACGCTCCCGCCCGCCCGGGCCGGCTCTCGACGACGGTCCTGCCCCGGACGACCCGGTAGGCGCCGGCGTCGACGGTCGCGCTGATCGTCGCGCGCCCCGGTCCCCGGCGCAGCAGCCGCGCCCGCGTCACGGCGAGGCCGACCCCCGCGTAGCGCAGCCCGGCGTCGCGAGCCGCCCGGAGGGCACGGCGGTCGCCGGCCAGGGCGGGCGAGCCGGGCGCGTCGAGGGTCCCGAGCAACCCGGGATCGGTCGCGTTCCACGCCCGGGCCCGCGCGCGGGTCAGCGCCTCGACGAGCGCGCGGGGGCGCCGGTCGGGCGCGGCAGGGTCGCTGATGGCCGGATCGCGTGGCGGCCGCGAGCCCCCGGGCAGCGGGGGCCCGGCACCCCCGACTCTGGGGGTGGGCGTCGCCGCCGTCACACCCGTCCCGGTCGCTCCCGTCCCGTCCGACCTCGTCCCGCTCGGCGCGGCGGGCCCACCGACCCTCGACGTCGACCGCTGCCTCGGAGCCGTCGGGGCGGCGGCCCTCACCGTGGGCACCGACGGGGGCACCGACGTGGAGCGCGCCGGGGGGTCCTGCGCCGGACCCGGCGCGCGGCCGGCGACGACCCAGCCGACGACGAGCACGACGAGCACCGTCCCGAGCATCCCGCCGAGGACGGTCGGCCTCCTCGCCTGCCGCGGGACGGACGTCCACCGCCGACGTCCCCGCCGGGGGTCGGCCCGCGCAGTGCGCCACCACCGCCGCGCGGGGACGACGGGCACCTCGGGGACCGGGTCCTCCCAGAGCCCGGCGGGCAGGTCCGCAAGTACCGCCGCCCGGATCCGGCGGGTGAGCCCCGCCGCTGGGTCCGCCGCACCCAGCCCGAGGAGGTCCACGTCCGCAGTCACCCCGTCGGCACGCTCTCGCACGTGCACATCCCCGTCGTGCTCGACGCCCCCGACGCCCCCGACGCCCCCGAGCCGACGAGCAGGAGGCGGATCGGCTCGGGCGCGACGGCGTCGTAGATCCGGACCGCGGCCGACCCGGCGTCGGGACGGGCGGCCGGGTCTGCGGCGAGGCACGAGCCGAGGGCCGCCGCGAGCGCCGACGTGACGTGTGGGACGACCACCGAGAGGTCCCCGCGGAGCACCGCGGGGCCGGGCGCCGACCCGGTGAGGCAGGTCCACCCCAGTGCGCCCACGGCGTACACGTCGCTCGCGGCCGTCGGAGTCTCTCCGTCGAGGACCTCCGGGGCGACGAAGCCGTCCGTCCCGGCCACGGCGGGCCCGGTCTCGCCGAGGAGGCGGGCGACCCCGAGGTCGGAGAGCACCGGACGTCCCGAGGCCTCGAGGAGGACGTTGCCGGGCGTGACGTCGCCGTGGACGATCCCGAGTGCGTGCAGGCCCGCGAGGGCGTGGGCGACCGGGGCGAGGACGGTGACCGCCTCGCCGTCACTGAGGTGTCCGCGGGCGGCGAGGACCTCGCGCAGGCTCCCCCCGTGGAGCCGGTCGAGGACGACGACGAGACCGGACTCCCCCGCCACCTCGTCGAGGGCGACGACCTCGTGGACCCGGACGACGTGCTCGCCGGCCGCCCGCTGGAGCAGGGCGAGCTCGCGGACGGCCGCGTCGAGGGCATCCTCGTCCCGGCGTCCGTCGAGGACCTTGAGCGCGACGTCGTACCCGTCCCGCTCCCGGATCGCCGCCCACACCGTGCTCGACCCGCCGACCCCGATCCGCCGGCCCACCCGGTACCCCGGGAGGCCCGGCGGGTCCTCCCTCGCCCCCTGCTCGGTCCGCACCCGCCACACCCTGCCGGATCCGGCCTCCCCGGGCGCCCGGTTGTCCACAGGGCTCGGTAGGTTGCCGCCATGCCGAGCAGCGAACCGACCATCCTCGCGACATCGGGTGGGTACCGGCCCGGGCAGCGGACCCAGCTCGAGTGGGGCCCCCTCGTCCACCAGGCGGTGGAGCTGTCCGGCGCCCACGGGCGCAGACCGCGGCTCTGCCACCTCGGCACCGCGTCCGGGGACCAGCGCCACGTCAATGCCTGGCTCGACGAGGCCTCCCGCTCCGCCGGGTTCGAGCAGAGCCACCTCAACCTCTTCCCGATGCCGACCGTCGAGGACGTCGAGGGTCACCTCCTCGCCCAGGACGTCGTCTGGGTGAACGGCGGGTCGGTCGCCAACCTCCTCGCGGTGTGGCGCGTCCACGGCCTCGACGAGATCCTCCCGCGCATCTGGCGCGCCGGCGTCGTCCTCGCCGGCGTCTCGGCCGGGTCGATCTGCTGGTACCTCGGCGGGACGACCGACTCGTTCGGGCCGCGGCTGCGGGCCGTGACCGACGGGCTCGCACTGCTCCCCTACGGCAACGGCGTCCACTACGACAGCGAGGCCCGACGGCGCCCCCTCGTCCACGACCTCGTCGCGGGAGGAACCCTCCCGGAGACCCACTGCACCGACGACGGCGTCGGCCTCGTCTACCGCGGCACCGACCTCGTCGAGGCCGTGAGCGAGCGCGACGGGGCCGCAGCGTACGTCGTCCGCCGGGCCCGCGACGGCGACGGCGGGGTGGCCGTCACCGAGGATCGGCTGGAGCCGCGTCGGCTCCCACCGGGCCGCTGAGCAGGAGGAGCCGCCGACCGGCGCCTCCCCGGCGCGGGCCGACTTGCCTCAGAGCTTCGCGTGCTTCGGGCGGCGGGGCTCGTTGAGGACGCCGGAGTCCTCCTCGTCGGCGCCTGACGTCTGGCTCAGCCGGCTCGGCCACCACACCCACGCACCGACGTCGTACGAGAGCGCCGGGACGAGGAGGGAGCGGACGACGAGGGTGTCGAGGAGGACCCCGAAGGCGACGATGAAGGCGATCTGGACGAGGAAGAGGATGGGCAGGACCGCGAGCGCGGAGAACGTCGACGCGAGGACGATCCCCGCGCTGGTGATGACCCCGCCGGTCACGGCGAGCCCGACGAGGACGCCCGGTCTCGTGCCCCGGCGGTCGGACTCCTCCCGGACCCGGGTCATGAGGAAGATCGAGTAGTCGATCCCCAGCGCGACGAGGAAGACGAACCCGTAGAGCGGTGTCGCCGGGTCCGAGCCGGGGAAGTCGAGGACGTGGTTGAAGACGATCGCCGCGATCCCGATCGTCGCAGCGAAGGACACGACGTTCGCGGTGACGAGGAGCAGCGGGGCGACGAGCGAGCGCAGGAGCAGCGCGAGGACGACGAAGATCACCGCGAGGACGGCGGGGATGATGACCCGCAGGTCGCGGTTGGCGGCATTGCGGACGTCGAGGTTGACGGCGGTGTTCCCGCCGACGAGGACGCGCGGGCTCACCGCGTCGAGGTCGGCCCGGAGCCGCTGGACGACGTCGCTCGCCGCCGGTGAGTCCGCGGGCGCGGTGAGGGTCGCCTGGATGAGGACCTGGCCGTCGACGACCTTCGCGGGTGCCCCCGGCGCCTGGCCGGCGTACGGGTCGTTGACCCCCTCCTCGTCACGCAGCCGCGCGATCACCGCCTTCTCCTCGGCGGCCGGGGCGATGACCTGGACCGGGGACCCGGAGCCGGCGGGGAAGTGCGCGGCGAGGACCTTCTGCCCGGTCACCGAGTCGACGGTGTTGAGGAAGAAGTCGGACTGGGAGACGCCCGAGGCCTTGAAGGTCGGGACGAACGCCGCGGCAAGCAGGAGGGCGGCGAGGGTCGTCACCCAGGTCCGGCGGGGGTGGGCGCCGACGAGGCCGGCGACCCGGCCCCAGATCCCGCGGGTGCCGAGCTTGTCCTCGGAGTGGACGTGGTCGACCCGGGGGACGACGGGCCAGAAGATCCTCCGGCCGAAGAGGACGAGGACCGCGGGCAGGAACGTCAGGGAGGACAGGAGGGCCCCGACGATGCCGAACGCCCCGACCGGGCCGAGCCCCGACGTGCTCCCGAGGTTGGAGAGGAGGAGGCACAGCAGGCCGAGGATGACGGTCGCGCCGCTCGCGACGATGGGCTCGACCGAGCCCCGCCAGGCTCGCTTCATCGCCGCCCAGGAGCTCTCGACGTCGTGGAGCTCCTCCCGGTACCGGGAGACGAGGAGGAGGGCGTAGTCGGTCGCCGCGCCGACGACGAGGATGAAGAGGATTCCCTGGGACTGGCCGCTCACCTCGAGGGCGCCGCCCTCGGCGAGCGGGAAGACGACGAGGGCGGCGGCCGCGAGCCCGAAGATCGCGGAGACGAGGACGGCGAACGGGAGGATCGGGCTCCGGTAGACGATGAGGAGGATGACGAAGACGACGGCGAGGGCGACGCCGAGGAGGATGCCGTCGATCCCGCTGAAGGCGGTGACGAAGTCCGCGAGCGTGCCGCCCGGTCCGGTGACGTGCGCCTGGAGCCCGGCCGGGTCGAGGATCTTCTCCGCCGAGCCGCGCAGCGCCGCCGCGGTCTCGAAGAGCGGCGTCGTCTCGCCGATCGACTCCCCCGCCCGGGCGCTGTCGAGGCTGACGACGGCGAGCAGGGCCTCGCCGTCCTCGCTCGGGACCGCCTGCGGGGGCGGGCCGACCATGTAGTCGCCGACCGTCTTGTCACCGGGGAGGTCGAGCGGGAGCGCGGGCACGCCCTTGAGGTAGCGCGCGGCGAGAGCGGGATCCTGCGGGGTGAGGCCGCCGTCACGAGCCATGACGACGATGAACGGGAGCGCGTTCGTGTCGTTGAACTTCAGGGACGCGTTCGTCACCTCGGTGCTCTCGGCCCCCGCGGGGAGGAACGAGGCGTTGTCGTTCTGCTGGACCTCGGAGAGCCGGCCGACGAGCGGGCCCCCGACGCCGGAGACGACGAACCAGACGAGGATCGTGGCGAGTGCGCCCAGGCGGACGACCCAGCGTGTCGACATGGTCTCTCCCTGACTCGGAACGGCACGCTCAGCACCCTGAGCAACCCTGAGGACCCATCGTACGGGCCGGGCGTACGCTGGGGGCCATGCGGATGGTCCACCTCGGCTTCTCGCCGGATCTCGTCGACTACCTCCAGGCCTGGGAACACCAGCGCGAGGTCCACGCGGGAGTCGTCGCCGGCACCGAGCCGGACACCGTCCTCCTCCTCGAGCACGCGTCGGTCTTCACCGCCGGCAAGCGCACCGAGCCCCACGAGCGGCCGTTCGACGGCACCCCCGTCGTCGACGTCGACCGGGGCGGCAAGATCACCTGGCACGGACCGGGCCAGATCGTCGGGTACCCGATCGTCCGCCTCCCCGCGCCCATCGACGTCGTCGCGCACGTCCGCCGGCTCGAGGAGGTCATGATCCGGGTCTGCCGGGAGTTCGGGGTCGAGACGACCCGGGTCGAGGGCCGCAGCGGGGTCTGGGTCACCGCCGACGGACGCGGTCCCGACCGCAAGCTCGGCGCAATCGGGGTGCGGGTGAGCCGGCAGTGCACGATGCACGGCTTCGCGCTCAACTGCGACGCCGACCTCTCCTGGGCCGACAACATCGTCGCCTGCGGGATCGCCGACGCCGGCGTGAGCTCGATCAGCCGGGAGGTCGGGGACCGGGTGAGCGTCCAGGACGTCCTCCCGTACGTCGAGAAGCACCTCGAGGAGGTCCTCGGCGCCGTCCGCGGCTGAGGCCGCGCGCCCCGGGCGACCTCAGCACCGGCGCCTCGGCTCGGGCAGCGGTGAGCCGTCAGCGGCGTCCGGCGTCCCGGACGCAGAGGACCGCCCAGGGCAGCACCTCGAGCCGCCCGTCGGGGATCGGGTCCCCACAGGCGTCGCACCGGCCGTAGCTCCCCCCGTCGAGCTTCGCGAGCGCCCGTTCGACCTCGGCGAGGGTGGCCTGGAGGCCGTCGTGGACGGCGACCTGCTGGAGCCGGTCGATCGCCATCGACGTCCCCTCGCCGACCCGCTTGCCGAACGAGATCGCCCCCTGCTCGGACGGCCGCTCCTCGAGGGTCGCCATCTGACGTTCGAGCTCGTCCTTCTTCGCCTCCAGGCGCTCGCGTACCTCGTCCATCCCCCCATCCTCGCCCCTGCCCGCCCCGGCGCGCACCGATCCCCTCGCCGGGAACGAGCCGGGCGCGCCCGGGAGGACGGCCCGCCCGGGCGGGCCGTCCTCCCGGGCCGGGCGTAGGCTGGAGGGTACGCCCGGCCACCCGCCCGGGCGTGCCCGCGCCCCCGGCACACCCCGCCCGGGGACCCGCAGAGAAGACGAACCAAGGGAGTCCTCGTGACCGTCGCCCCCGAAGGCCGCCGCATGCTCCGTGTCGAGGCCCGCAACAGCCGGACGCCGATCGAGCGCAAGCCCGAGTGGATCCGGACCACCGCGAAGATGGGCCCCGAGTACACGAAGCTCCACTCCATGGTGAAGTCCGAGGGCCTCCACACGGTGTGCCAGGAGGCCGGCTGCCCGAACATCTTCGAGTGCTGGGAGGACCGCGAGGCGACGTTCCTCATCGGCGGTGACGTGTGCACCCGGCGGTGCGACTTCTGCGACATCGCGACCGGACGCCCGGCCGCCCTCGACCGCGACGAGCCGCGCCGGGTCGCCGAGTCGGTCGCCCGGATGGGGCTGCGGTACTCGACGGTCACCGGGGTCGCCCGCGACGACCAGCCTGACGGCGCGGCCTGGCTCTACGCCGAGACGATCCGCCAGATCCACGAGCACAACCCCGAGACCGGCGTCGAGATCCTCCCGCCCGACTTCGGGGCCCGTCCCGAGCTCGTCGGGCAGGTCTTCGACGCCCGCCCGGAGGTGTTCGCGCACAACCTCGAGACCGTCCCGCGGATCTTCCGGCAGATCCGCCCGGCGTTCACGTACGACAAGTCCCTCAGGGTTCTCAGCATGGCGCGCGACGCCGACCTCGTGACGAAGTCGAACCTCATCCTCGGCATGGGTGAGGAGGACCACGAGATCGAGCAGGCGATCCGCGACCTCCACGACGCGGGCTGCGACATCCTGACGATCACCCAGTACCTCCGTCCCTCGAAGCTCCACCACCCGATCGACCGGTGGGTCAGGCCCGAGGAGTTCGTCCACTGGAGCGACCTCGCCGAGGAGGTCGGGTTCAAGGGCGTCATGGCCGGCCCGCTCGTCCGCAGCTCCTACCGCGCCGGGCGGCTCTGGGCGACGGCGATGCGCAAGTGGGGCCGGCCCGTCCCCGAGCACCTCTCCCACCTCGCCGACAAGCTGGACTCACCGGCTCGCCAGGAGGCGGCGTCGCTCGCGCGCGGTTCGCTCAGCAGCGCGCCCTGACCGTATCCTGACCCTCATGGCCCGGAGAGAGAAGAAGCAGAAGAACAAGCCGAAGCGCGGCAACCCGTTCACCCAGGTCCTCCGGGTCTACCGCAGCGTCAAGACGGTCGACCCGAAGATCGGCTGGTGGCTGCTCCTCGCGGTCGTCGTCACCCTCCTCGGCGCCGTCGCCGTCGGCGCGGTCTTCGGCCACCCGCTCTACGCCCTCGTCATCGGCATCCCCCTCGCCCTGCTCGCCGGGATGGTCGTCCTCTCCCGGCGCGGGGAGCGGGCCGCGTACGACGCGATGAAGGGCCAGGCGGGCGCGACCGCCGGCGCCCTCGGCTCGCTCCGCCGAGGCTGGTACTACAGCCAGGAGCCGGTCGCCGCTGACGCCGCCCGGCCCAACGACCTCGCGAACGCCGCGATGGTCTTCCGCGCCCTCGGACGCCCCGGCGTCGTCCTCCTCGCCGAGGGCCCGGCCGCGCGGGCGAAGAAGCTCCTCGACAAGGAGCGCAAGAAGGTCGAGCGGGTCGCCCCGGGCGTCCCCGTCCACACCCTCGAGGTCGGCGACGGGAAGGGCCAGGTCCCCGTCCGCAAGGTCAACCGGACGATGACGAAGATGAAGCCCGTGCTGAACAAGGAGGAGATGTCGGTCGTCAACAAGCGGCTGAAGTCGCTCCCGGGCGTCCGCCAGGGTGTCCCGGCCGGCGTCGACCCGACGAAGGCCCGGATGGACCGCCGGTCCCTGCGCGGCCGCTGAGCCACCGGTGCCCGGGCCCACGACGCTCGCCGCGTTCGCGGTCGCGGCGGCGCTCCTCGTCCTCCTGCCGGGACCCTCGATGCTCTTCCTCGTCGCGCGTGGCATCGCCGGCGGCCCCCGGGTGGGAGTCTGGTCCGCGCTCGGGGTCAACACCGCGACGGCTGCGTTCGTCGCCGCCACCGCCACCGGCCTGACCGCGGTTGTCGCCGCCTCGGGGACGGCGCTCGCGGTGATCCGCACGCTGGGGGCCGCCTACCTCGTCCTGCTCGGGGTCCGCACCCTCCGGGACCGCTCGCAGGTGCCGGACGCCGGCCCACAGCCGCCAGCCGCCGGGACCAACCGCCTCGCCAGCTGGCGGGCCGGGTTCCTCGTCGGGATCAGCAACCCCAAGGTCGTCCTGTTCTTCGTCGCGTTCTTCCCTCAGTTCCTCGACCCGGCCCTGCCCGTCGCTCCGCAGGTCCTCGCGCTCGGCGCGGTCCTCGTCCTCATCGGGTGCGGCCTGGACCTCTGCTACGGCCTGTTCGGCGGCACCGTGCACCGCGCCCTCGCCCGGCGAGGCGCGGGGCTCCGGCGCGGCCGCGTCGTGGTGGGGCTGACCTACATCGGCCTCGGCGGCCTCACCCTCGCGACCGGCCACCGCCCGGCCTGACTCCCGCCTGGTCCAGGACCGGCCACGGTCCCGACCCGGCCCGGGACCCCGTCAGCGGCGGACGATCGCCGTCCCGGCGGCCCGATCGTGCAGGCCGCGGCCGTCGCGGTCCCAGATGACCGCGGGGACGAACAGGCAGAGCAGGACGGTCCGGACGAGGACCTGGACCGGTGTGAGCACCGGCCGGGTCACCGAGCGGACCCGGAGCCCGACGAGCCGGTGGCCGAGCGTCGACCCCGTCGTCGAGACGAGGACGAGGTACTCGAGCGCGAAGATCACGAGCGGGATGAACGACCGGGCTCCGGTCTGGCCGACGGTGACGCCGAAGAACGACGCGGCGATGAGGGAGCACACGAGCCAGTCGACGACGACCCCGGCGAGCCGCCGACCGAACCGGCCGAGCGAGCCCGGGCCCGCGCGCGGTAGGCCGAGGCGCTGACCCGGGTAGTCGGAGCGGCCGATGCGCGCGCCCGGGCCCTCGAGCCACGAGCTGACGTCCCGACGGTCGACCACGGCCACAGCCTAGGCGCTCGTCTCACGTGCTGGAATCCCGGGTCCACGACGTAACACGCGTGAAACGCCGGAGTCATGACCGAGTAATGGCCGCCCGGTAGGGTCGTCGCGACGATGGTGGCCGGATCACCGCCGCCACCTCCCCACCATCCAGGAGGCTGGATTGTTCAGCAACGCTGACGAGGTTCTCACCTTCATCGCCGACGAGGACGTCAAGTTCGTCGACGTCCGGTTCTGCGACCTGCCCGGTGTCATGCAGCACTTCAACGTGCCGGCCAAGAGCGTCGACGCCGACTTCTTCGAGAACGGCCAGATGTTCGACGGGTCCTCGATCCGCGGCTTCCAGGCGATCCACGAGTCGGACATGAAGCTCATCCCCGACCCGACGAGCGCCTACCTCGACCCGTTCCGGGCAGAGAAGACCCTCATCCTCAACTTCTCCATCGTCGACCCGTTCACGGGCGAGCCGTACAGTCGCGACCCCCGCAACATCGCGATGAAGGCCGAGGCCTACCTCAAGTCGACGGGAATCGCGGACACGGCGTTCTTCGGCGCCGAGGCGGAGTTCTACGTCTTCGACGACGTCCGGTTCGAGACGAAGCAGAACGCGGGGTACTACTTCATCGACTCCGTCGAGGCCGCGTGGAACTCCGGGCGCGAGGAGGAGGGCGGCAACCTCGGCTACAAGACCCGGTACAAGGGGGGCTACTTCCCCGTCCCGCCGGTCGACCACTTCGCCGACATCCGCGACGAGATGAGCCTCGCCCTCGAGGAGGCGGGCCTCTCCGTCGAGCGGGCCCACCACGAGGTCGGCACCGCCGGCCAGCAGGAGATCAACTACAAGTTCAACGAGCTGAAGAACGCCGCTGACGACGTCCTGAAGTTCAAGTACATCATCAAGAACATCGCCCTTCGGAACAACAAGACCGTGACGTTCATGCCGAAGCCGATCTTCGGGGACAACGGCTCGGGCATGCACTCCCACCAGTCCCTGTGGAAGGGCGGTGAGCCCCTCTTCTACGACGAGCGTGGCTACGGCGGTCTCTCCGACACCGCGCGGTGGTACATCGGCGGCCTGCTCAAGCACGCGCCGGCTGTGCTCGCGTTCACGAACCCGACGGTCAACTCCTACCACCGGCTCGTCCCGGGGTACGAGGCCCCGGTCAACCTCGTCTACTCCGCGCGGAACCGCTCCGCGTGTGTCCGCATCCCCATCACGGGCAACAACCCGAAGGCGAAGCGGATCGAGTTCCGCGTACCCGACCCGTCGGCGAACCCCTACCTCGCGTTCTCCGCGATGCTCATGGCCGGCCTCGACGGGATCAAGAATCGGATCGAGCCGCCGGAGCCGGTCGACAAGGACCTCTACGAGCTCCCGCCGGAGGAGCACGCGGCCATCGACCAGGTCCCGGCGTCCCTCCCGGGCGTCCTCGACGCGCTCGAGGCCGACCACGAGTTCCTCCTCGAGGGCGACGTCTTCACGGCCGACCTCATCGAGACCTGGATCACGTGGAAGCGGGAGAACGAGGTCGACCCCATCCGGTTCCGCCCGCACCCGCACGAGTTCGAGATGTACTTCGACATCTGAGCAGATCCGGCCGTGAGGGCCGGAACCCTGAACTGACCTGCGCAGACACGGAAGCGGACCCCCACCGGGGGTCCGCTTTCGCACGACATTGGCATAACAACGGGTTCTCCAGTGACCGACCTCGCGAGGTGGTGAGCTCGCCCGCCGCGGGTCGGATCCGGAGGCCCACGCCCGTCCCGGGCATGCGCGCCTCGGCGCGCTCGCGGCCAGACGGCGGAGGGATTGCGCACCCGTGCGCGACGCGGACGGACCGGGGCATGAGACCCGACACCGCCCTTGAGCGTGAAGACCCAACTCGAGCTGTCCGACCCGATCTGGAGCATCGAGCACGTCGGTCGCTGCTTCCACACCTCCGTTGACCGGGCACGTGGTTACACCAGCACGGACGACTTCCCGCCCTCACGGCGGCTGGGAGACGGTGGGGGCCGGCTCTTCTGGACCCGCGAGGCCGTGCTCGAGCGGTTCTCGGGCCTGACCGAGGTCACGGCCATCGCGAAGGACGAATACCTCGCCGCCAGGCTCGGCCGGGCCGCTACTGCAGGGCCGAGGTCAGCCGCATCACCGTGTCGACGTACTGCAGTCGCGCCGGCCGCCGGCTCCACTCCTCCAAGGTCAGCTCGCGCGACATCGCACGGTAGGAGTCCTCCACGGTGCGCAGCTCGGACACGACGGGTCGACCGACGAGCATCAGCGACATCTCGTAGTTGAGCGAGAAGGACCGCATGTCCATGTTGCTCGTGCCCACGACGGCCACGTCGTCGTCCACCGAGAGGTGCTTGGCGTGCAGCACGCCGGGAGCGGGGTAGAGGTAGATCCGCACGCCTGACTCCAGCAGCGCCTGGTAGTACGACGCTTGGGCGTGCCCGACCATGAACTGGTCGGACACCTCGCTGACGAACAGCTCGACCGCCACCCCACGGTGAGCCGCGGTGGTGACGGCGTAGAGCAGCGACTCGTCCGGGACGAAGTAGGGACTCGTCAGCGAGACCCGGTGGGTGGCCCCGTAAAGAAGGGCGTTGAAGAGGCGCAGGTTGTTCTCGAACCGGTAGCCGGGTCCGCTCGGCACCAGCTGGCAGGCGACCCCCGCGACGCCCTCCGCGCCGGTGGCCGTCGTCGCGGGCTGAACGGGGTGCAGGTCGCCGGTCTCGGCGTACCAGTCGGAGGCGAAGACGGCCGCGAGCTCGGTGACCACCGGGCCCTCCAGGCGCAGCATCAGCTCGTTCCACTCACGGCCCAGTCGATGGTTCTTCGGCTTGTTGTAGCCCGGCTCGGTGAGGTTCTGCGATCCGGTGAAGCCGACCCGACCGTCCACCACAAGGAGCTTGCGGTGGTTGCGGAGGTCGGGGCGCCGCAGCTTTCCGCGCAGGGGCTGGATCGGGAGCATCGCGTGCCAGTCGATGCCGGTGGCGGACAGCTTGCCCACCATCTCCCGGTAGCCCGGGATGCCGCGCGAGCCGAGGTGGTCGAAGAGCAGCCGTACCGTCACGCCCCGTCCTGCCGCCGCGCTCATCGCGTCGAACAGCGGCGCGGTCACCTCGTCCCACGCCGTGATGTAGAACTCCACGTCGACGCTGCTCCGGGCGGCTCGGACCGCCTCGGCCATCCTGGAGACCGAGTCGCCGTACCCGGGCAGCGGGAGCACGTCGTTGCCCCCCACCAGGGGCAGGGTGCCCAGGCCCCGGTTCATCCACACCACCGACGCCAGGTACGCCGGTGCGTCCTCCACGCCCGCGAGGTCGTCGACCACGGCCCGGGTGCGCTGGGCGATGCGCTCGTTGACCTCCTCCTGCCGGCGCACCCGGGCCCGGCCGACCCGGGTGCCGCCGAAGATCACGAAGACGAGCAGGCCCAGGGTCGGCACCGCGAGAACCGCGAGCAGCCAGGCGGTACCGGTGGACGGCTTGCGGTTACGCGGCAGGTAGCCGACGGCCCAGACCCTGACGCCGACGTCGAGGAGCAGGACCGCGATCGCCACCCCCGCCGCCCAGGCCCCCGGCGTCGCGGTCTGCCCCACATCGGCCGGGTTCGCCACGCCACCAGTGTGCCGTGACTCGGCCCGCTGGGCGCCGAATCCCACCACCCCCGAACACCGTGCACCGGTCCGTCGTCACGGGCCGGGCTCCCGGGCCGATGGCGTCGACGCGCCGGTCCGTGGATTCGAGCGGCGGCCCTTCTCGTCCGTCCGGCTGCGAGGCTCGTGGGCATCGGGTGGTCCGCCGGCCACCTCCCGCCCCGAGGGGCGAGACAGGGGCCCTCTCGTGCGCGGACCTCTCGTACACCGACCGCCCTGGGGCTCCAGTCATCCGCGGGGAGCTGCCCGACCGGTCTGAGCAGTCCGGCGGGCCGGGGGCGCTTCGGCCTGCAGAACGGCCGGATCTTCGAAGGAGGCCTTCACCGGCGAGGGCAGGTGCCGGACGAAGTTCTCCGAGAGCGGCGACGTCTTCCTCGCCCATGAGGCGGACCAGGTCCTCGTCCTCGAGCCGGAGGACGAGGCGATCACGGTCAACGGCACGAACGTCCGGGCGGCGGCCGGGTCCCCCGTCGGGGGGGATGCACGCCGCGGGCCGAGGGCGGGACGATGCCCGGGTGGACACATCAGCGTCTTCGGTGAGCGGGCATGAGGAGACCACGCGCAGCCCCGAGCTCGTGCTCGGCGCCCACCCCAGCGTCGGAGAGCGTCGGCACGTCGGTCAGCTGGGACGCGAGATGGCTCCCCGCGCGAGCGCTGCGGAGTGGGTGCCTGCCGCCGAGCGACCGGACCCGGCGGCGGTGATCGACGCCCAGAACGCGGACCGGGTCCCCGCACTCGTGCCGACCCGGCACGCTCGCATGCTCGTCTCGCCCTTCACGTTCTACCGGGGAGCCGCGGCCATCATGGCCGCGGACCTCGCCGGCACCCCGACAAGCGGAATCACGGTGCAGCTGTGTGGCGACGCGCACCTCTCGAACTTCGGCCTCTTCGCCTCACCGGAGCGCAGCCTCGTCTTCGACATCAACGACTTCGACGAGACCCTGCCCGGCCCCTGGGAGTGGGACGTCAAACGTCTTGCCACGAGCTTCGTCGTGGCGGGGCGGGACCGCGGCTTCGACGAGAAGACCACCCGGGAGCTCGCCCGACGCAGCGTGACCGCCTACGGACGCGCCATGTCCGACTTCGCGGCGATGCCCACGCTCGAGGTCTGGTACTCGCGCCTCCGAGCTCGTGACATCACGTCGCTGACCACGCGCTCCAAGGGCAAGAAGCGGGTCAAGGCGGCGATGACCAAGGCGAGGAGGCGGGACAGCGCCCACGCCCTCTCCAAGCTGGCGGTGGAGGTCGGCGGCGAGTACCGGATCGCAGCCGATCCCCCGTGGGTGACACCCCTTCGCGACGCCCTGGACATCATGGACGCCGACGATGCCGCGCGGGTCGTCCAAGAGGCGTTCGACGCCTATGCGGCAACCCTCAGCGACGCTCGCCGGACCCTGCTGTCCCGCTTCCGCCTTGTCGACGTGGCTCACAAGGCGGTGGGTGTGGGCAGCCTCGGCACTCGCTGCTTCGTCGCCCTCCTCGAGGGTCGGGACCGGTCCGATCCCCTCTTCCTCCAGGCGAAGGAGTCGACGCGCTCCGTCCTCGAGGACCACCTCCCGCCGTCCGCGTACCTCCAGCACGGCGAGCGCGTGGTGAAGGGCCAGCTGTTGATCCAGTCGGCGAGCGACATCTTCCTCGGCTGGGCGACGGGCCGGCGTGGACGGGACTTCTACTTCCGTCAGCTCCGCGACATGAAGGGCTCTGCTGACGTCGAACGCATGGACCCCCGGTCGATGTCGCTCTACGCGGATCTCTGCGGCTGGACCTTGGCTCGCGCCCACGCCCGCTCCGGCGACCCGGTCGCCGTCGCCGCGTATCTGGGCACGGACGACGCGTACCCCCGGGCCGTTGCCGAGTTCGCCCGCACGTACGCCGACCAGAACGACCGGGACTATGAGCAGGTCACGCAGGCCGTCCTCGACGGCCGCCTCCAGTCTGCGCACTAGGCTGACGACGGCGGTCCTGCGGCCCTGCTCCCCACGGACGGCCCCACATCTCACCCAGGCCCGGCCCCGGCCGGTGTGCGCGTGTGGGCAGTCGACGTCTGCGGTCAGCCGGGGTCGCGGTGGCCCGCCGTCCTGCCGAGCAGCCTGACCGCAGTCCCGATGAAGAACAGGTTGAACAGCATGTGGACGGAGACCACCGCACGCGTGACCGGCGCCGAGGCGTGCACGTCACCGAAACCCACCGTCGTGACCACCGCGAGGGAGAAGTAGAGGGCGTCGATCCTGTTCTCCAGGCCCTCGAACCCCCCCGGCACGGCGGCGAGCACGAAGTACCCGGCAGCGAACAGGAGGACGATCAGGTACAGACCCGTGAGGAGCGCCTCGATCGCCGCGAACGGACGCACGGCAACCTGCCGGGCCACCCGTGCCTGCGCCCGCAGGACGACCGCGACGCAGACCGCCACCGCCACCCCGACGACGACACGCGCTCCCACGTGGCGGTCCGCGGCCCGCAGGGGCACGACGAAGTACGCGACCGTGAGCAACGCGAGCATGAGCGTCGTCCGGACGAGCAACCTCACCAGGGGACTCTGCCGACCGTCGTCCGGTGCGCCGTTCTGTCGCATCACGGCTGGCGCCGGCAGTCCCGTCGCCGCACACACCTCACGTCGACTCCACTGGCCAGCAGGCGCTCCACGATGTCGATGACGTCCGACCCCTCGTCCAACCGGCCGTGCAGCACGATCCGGCTGGGGGCCACCTCCGGGGACATGTCCGCCAACCCGGCCCGGAGACCCGGGCCCATGTTCCCGCTCACCCGAAACTCGTACACCTCAGACATCCGGCGCCTGCCGTGGCGCCCGTGGGGTCGTCGTCCGCCGGATCTCCACGACGTGAAGACCCAGTCCCCGCAGACGCTCGAGGATGCCGTGCAGGGCGGCGTCGTCCCCCACCCGTCCGAGCAGCACCGTACTGACGGGTTCGACCACGAACCCGAGCTCGCCGAACTCGACGATGACCTCGGCCGGCACTGGCCCCTCGATGCTGATCTCGACCTCCTCCTCGGGCACGCTGTCACCCGACTCCGGTCGGCGACGCTGCCGCGGTCCGCGCGGGCGCGCGGATGTCGTGACGGGCCGTCACCCGGCTCGGCCGGTCCGCCCCCGCGTCCGTGGCCGCGCACCGTTCACCCACCTCGGCACGAAGCCGGGTCACTGCGTCGGCAGCCGACGGCGGTGCAGCCATGACTCGCACGATGCCGGTGCACAGGCCGGTGGTCACCACCCCGCAGGGGTGAGACGAGCACTGGCCTCGGCGCGCGCGGGCACGCGGGCCGAGGGACCCCCACCCGCATCGCCTCGCCGGGCGATCCAGTGCTGAAGGTCCCTTGCGACGTGGTGCCCCCGGCGATGACGATTGAGCCCCGGGCGAAGGTGAGTGGTGGTGGGACGTGGACGGTCCGCCTGCTGAGGACGAGACTCGCAGCTCTCCCTCCGGGGACCCGTTGTTGGTCTCCAAGCTCACGGCTCCCCACCTGTCCCACCCGGCCTGTGCCCGGATGCGACTCCTTGCGCAGCTCTCCGCCGGTGCCCGCGGACCCTTGACGTTGGTGAGCGCACCGGCCGGGTACGGCAAGACCGTCCTGGTCTCCCAGTGGTGTCGGCAGGCCACCCGCTCCGGATACGTCGCCTGGCTGACTCTCGACGACGCTGACTCCGACCCCGGGCTCTTCTGGTTCTACGTGGTCGAGGCGATACGGAGCTCCGGACTCCCGCTCGCGGGGCTGCCGACGCCCAGCCGGCCCGACCAGGTGACCCGGTCCTTCCTTGCCACCCTCTCCGGTCGGCTGGCCCACCCCTCACGGCCGGTGACCATCGTGCTCGACGACTGGGATCTCGCTGCAGACACACCGCTGATGCACGAGCTGGACTTCGTCATCCGCCGGGCACGGCCGTCCCTCCACGTCGTGCTGCTCTCGCGAACCGACCCGGTGGAGCTCGTCACCGGCTACCGACTGCGCGGTGACCTCACCGAGATCCGGGCATCGGACCTCGCCTTCACCCCCGCCGAGGCGACCGAGCTGTTGGAACTGGAAGGAATCGACCTCGACGAGGACCTGGCGACGACGCTCGTGTCGAGCGTCAACGGGTGGCCCGCCTGCGTTCGCCTCGCCGCCCTGGGCCTGCAACGGACGCAGGACAAGGCCCAGTTCGTCGACGACCTGGCCCTGAGCTCCGGCACCCTCGCGGACTACCTCGTGTCCGAGGTGCTGGACAAGCAGCCCGACGCGACCCGGGACTTCCTCCTGCGCACGAGCATCCTCGAACGTATCTGGCCCGACCTGGCGGACACGCTGACCGGACGGTCCGACGGAGACCGCACGCTCAGCCGCCTCGAGCGGGAGTTCGGGTTCGTCCGTGCCGCCGAACCCGGGCAGCGCTGCTGCTACCAGTACGACCGTCTCTTCCGCGAGCTGCTGCGCATGCAGGCTCGCTACGAGAACCCCCAGCTCGTCCCCGAGCTGCGCCTGCGCGCCGCGCGCTGGCTCAGTGACCGTCGCGAGCTCGCGGAGGCCGTGGACCAGGCCGCCGCCGTGGACTGGCAGGCGGCCGCCTCACTGCTCGTCGACCAGGTGGCTGTCGGACTCCTCGCCACCAGCCCGTCGGCCACCAGACTCACCCGGTCCCTCTCGTCGATGCCGGTCGACACCGCGGGCTCCGACGCGGCCGTCGTCCTCGCGGCACTCGCCCTCGCCCTGGCGGACGCGCGCTCGGCCCAGGGGTTCCTCGACAGTCCTGTCGGAGTGAGGTCCACCGACGAGGCACGCCCGGCTCTCCGTCTGGCCCGTGCGGAGGTCCGGGCAGAGCTCGCCCTGGTCACCGGGAACGCCGCAGTGGCCACGGCCGCGACCTCCGAGGCGAGCGAGCTGCTGGACACCATGCGTCTCGCGGCCCCGACGTCGTCGATGAACCGGGCGGTGGTGCAGCGCGTCGAGGGCGCGGCGCAGCTGTGGGTCGGCCGCCTGGATGTCGCCGACAACCTCCTGCGGCAGGGTCTGTCGAACGACGACGACCCCGCCACGGCGCCGATCCGGGTCGACATGCTCGGACGGCGCGCGCTCGGCGAGGCCGCACGCGGGAACCTCCGCGCGGGGTCGGAGCTCGTCGGCCGGGCACGTGACCTCGCCGAACGCACCGGGGGCAACGGGATGCGCCAGGCGCATGCGGCGCACGCCGCAGCCGCCTGGATCGAGAGCGAGCGCGGAGCCCTCACCTCGGTCCAAGGCGAGCTCGACCGGATCGGGACGAGGTACGACACGGCCACCCCACTCGTCGACACCCTCGTCGCGCTGGTTCGTGCGCGGACCCAGAGTGCCTCCGTCGGCCCTGAGGATGCGCTCCACGAACTCCAGGTGGGTCGGTCTGCCGTCCTGGCGCGCCTCGACGACCATGAGCTTCCGAGCTGGCTCGGCCTCCTGCTCGCAGAGTGCGAGTCGGACCTGCTCGTCTCGGTCGGGGACCCGCACCGGGCGATCGCGATGCTGACGGCACTCCCCACCCCCCCGTCCCCCCACGACGCGTCGGTGCGTGCGGTGGCGCTGGCGCGGGCTCGACTCGCCTCGGGGGACCCCGCCTCGGCGAGCAGCCTCGTCCTGCCCATCCTCCGGAGCCGTGTGGGCGAGCGAGCCGGCGTGCTCACCGACGCCCTGCTCGTGCACGCACACGCCATGGTCGAGGCGGGACGCCCGGAGCGGGCACTCCGTGAGGTCGCCGAGGCGCTCACGCTGGCTCGTCCCGAGCAGAGACGCCGACCGTTCGCTCTCGAGCGATCCTGGCTGGCCGTGCTCGTCGCCAGGTCGCCGGTGGCCACCCGGCACCACTGGGTGCACGAGCCGTGGGCCCGGACCGGCGCGAGCGGCGCGCCTGCGTCAAGCACGGCGCACAACGGCGACTCCCCCGTCGTCGTCGGGGACCTGAGCGCCCGCGAACACGAGGTTCTCTCCCAGCTGGCCCTGATGATGTCGACCGACGAGATCGCCGAGGCCCTCTTCCTCTCGCCCAACACGGTCAAGACCCATCTCAAGAGCATCTACCGCAAGCTGGGGGCCTCTCGGCGCAGCGAGGCCGTCAGACGCGCACGCACTCTGGAACTGCTCTGAGCCATCACCACAAACAGGTGATTGCGCGAGCCCGCGAGGGGAGCAGACTGCTGCCCACCTACCCACGGGGAGCTGGTGCTGGATGGCGGATGTCACCGCGGACGCACGCGCGAGGCAGGCCGCCGGTGAGCGAAGGCGACTGCGGCTCGAACTGATCGCGACGGCGGTGCTCGCCCTCGCCACCGTCCTGACCGCGTGGTCGGCGTTCGAGTCCACGAAGTGGAGCGGCGTCCAGGCAGACAACTACAGCACCGCCGGCGCGGAGCGCACGGAGTCGGTGCGCGAGTCAAACCGCGCCAACACACTGACCGCCATCGATGTCAACACCTTCGTCGCCTGGGCGAGCGCCGTCGCCGGGGAGCGTGACGGCACAACGCCCTCCGCGCAGCCCTACGCACCGCAGGCCGGAACGCTGTCCGGGTTCCTGTTCGAACGCTTCCGCGACGAGTTCCGTCCAGCGGTCGTCGCCTGGCTGGCGACCGACCCCCTCACCAACCCGGACGCGCCACCTACCCCGTTCGACATGAAGGAGTACCGGCTCTCCTCGGCCGAGCGCGCGGACGCCCTCGAGCGCAGTGCCGAAGCCCACCGGGAGACGGCCCGCCGGGCCAACCAGACCGGGGACAACTACGTCCTGATGACCGTGCTGTTCGCCAGCGTGCTCCTGTTCGCCGGCGTGAGCACCGAGCTCGACGGACCACGAGCCCGCAGGTTCATGCTCGGACTGGCGCTCGTTGTCATCATCGCCACCGCGGCCGCGCTCGTCACCTTCCCTGTGGAGATCTAGACGGGAGGCAGCGACCCGGTCGCCGAACGGGCGACTCCGGCCCCTCACCCCCACGGGGTGATGAGCCCCTTGTCCGTCCGCCACAGAATCAGTCAGGCGCAAGCGAGGAGGAGCGAGGCCGGCGTGGACCGCCGGTGGCGCCATCCCGATGGCCCCGCAAGGACGCTGAGGCCGGGCTGAGTCGGGTCGGTCCCACCGCCGCCACGCCCCGCCGAGTAGCCGAGTAGCCGAGTAGCCGAGTAGCCGAGTAGAGGAGAGACCATGGAAGAGATCGACGTCAGAGAGCTCGGACCAGTGGACTACGCGGTCTTCGCGTTCCCGGGGAGCCGGTTCAACGGCGCCATCGCCCCCACCATCGTGGACCTCGTCGAGCGTGGCCTGATCACCGTGCTTGACCTCGTCTTCCTCAAGAAGGACGAGAACGGCGCCGTCGAGGTCCTCGAGGTGGCCGACATGAGCCAGGACGAGATCGGGAGCATCGCAACCTACTCCGGCGACCTGACCGACCTGCTGACGGAGGAGGACATCAGGGCGGCCGACGGCGTCCTTCAGCCGGGGAGCTCGGCGCTGTTCATGGTGTGGGAGAACACCTGGGCGGCGCCACTGGCCACGGCCATTCTGCAGTCGGGTGGAGAGCTCGTGTCCACGGGCCGGGTCCCGGTCCAGGACCTGCTCGACACGCTCAACTCCGCCGCAGTCAGCTGACGAGAGAGAAGGAGAAGACCATGCCGAGAAGACGACCCGCCGGTCGGATGATCCGCACCATGGGCCGTACCGCCGTGGTGGCCGGCACCGCCACCGCGGTCTCAGGACGCGTGGCCCGTCGCCAGCAGGCGTCGGCGCCCGCTCCGCAGGAGCCGAGCCCGACGCCGACCACGGCGCCCCCAGGGACGCCACCTGCGGCGACCGCGCCACCGGTGGACCTCGACGCCAGGATCGAGGCGCTGGAGAAGCTGGCGGCACTCAAGGACAGCGGGATCCTCACGGAGGAGGAGTTCGCCGCGGAGAAGGCGAAGATCCTGGCGTCCTAGGTCGTGCGCGGGTCGCAGGGGTCGTCACCGCCGAGGTCCGGGCCCCCCTCCGGCGACCGACTGCCGAGGTGTGCCCAGCTCAGGCGGTCGGGCCCGGCCCCGGACGTGCCGGGCCCGGCCGAGGTACTCCTCGAAGGTGATCCGTCCGCGGATCCGGTCGACGAGGTCCCGCATCTCGTCCACGGGGACGGGCGCTCCCCCGGGCAGACCCGCGAGCGCCGCCCTGACCTTGCGCCGCTCGGCCTCGGTGAGAGTGTTCATGAGTCGGGTCGCCTCGTCGGTCGTGTCCACGATGACCTCCACAGTCGTGTCCTCTCCTGCCGCCGGGCACTGTCAGCGAGGGGCCAGGAGCACAGGGAGTATCGACCCGGACGAGACCGAGCTGAGGTCGGCACCGCGAACCTGAACCTCGCTGACCGACAACTCACCATCTGATGACTCCTTCCCGGTGCTTTCGTGACCATCCCGCCGATGCTGCCGGGCCACCGCCCACCGGGCGGGACTCGGGCAGAATGTCGGTACCGGGACTGCCGAGGGAGACGAGCACACCATGGACCGCATGCCGCACTTCACCATCGCGACCGTCGCCGAGGAGAGCGCCGACTTCCGGCGGGTCCTCTGGACGGGGGCCCACACCCAGCTCGTCATCATGACGATCCCGCCGGGCGGGGAGATCGGCCGGGAGACCCATGAGCACACCGACCAGATCCTCACCTTCGTCAGCGGCACGGGGGAGGCCGAGGTCGGCGGGGAGGTCAGGCCGGTCACCCAGGGCGACCTCGTCGCCGTCCCGGCCGGCACGGAGCACAACTTCCGCAACACGGGGGTCAACCCGCTCGTCCTCTCCACCGTCTACGGTCCGCCCGAGCACGCCGACGGTGCGGTCCACGCGACGAAGGAGGAGGCCGACGCCGCCGAGGAGTCCGGCGAGGACAGGCCCCCGGCTCGCTGAGACGGCCCGCGTCCGCGCCGAGAGGAGGGCTGCGCGCGGGTCGCCGCCGGGGACGACGCGCTGCTCGACCTCGGTGTCGCCGAGCCGAAGACCGTGGCGAACCGACATCCGGGCAGGCGGCGGACGGGACGCCGTCTCCTGTCACGTCCGGTGGCCGCGGGTCCGGGCAGCCGCCGCGCGGCTCGTCGCGGTCGGCGCCACGGTCGTCCGGGAGGACGTCCTCGACGGTCGGCCCGGCCACGTCGTCCTGGCCGACCCGAGGACCACGAGCTCCGCGGCGACTGAGCGCCAGCTGCTGCGCCGTCGGACCGGAAGGTCGACTCCGTTCGAACGGCAGGTCCGTCCCGTCTGACCGGCGGATCCGCCGAACCAGCCGGCAGGTCCCCCGCGTCCCACGGCGGGTCCACGCCGTCCGAGGGGCCGTGACGGCCGACCTCCGCCCCCACCCCATCACGAGGCCTCCTGCCGGGCTCGCGTGGCGGGTGTGACGCCAGGGACGCATGTGTCGCTAAATGGGTGATTTGTCCTCTTAATTCTCCGGGGCTGCTCACAGGACCGGGCGAGGAGTCGATCAGGGCCGGGACGCGCCGTCGTCCCACGCGACCCAGCACCGTCGCTCCCCTGTCCGCGACCCGGAGGACCCCTTCGTCATGCCCCGTCTGCGCACCAGTCTCCCGACCGCCCTGCTCGCCGGATGCACCGTCCTCGCCGGGGTCGGCGGTCTCGGGCTCTCGACGGCGGAGTCCGCCACCGCCGTCGCGCCAACCCTCCCCCGTCCGCCGGGCGGGCTCCCGAGCGGGATCGAGAGCCTCGCCCGGTACGTCCCGGCGACCTCGTGCGACGCCCACGCCAAGGCCGGGACGGTCGCCTTCGCGGCGCTCCTGAAGTCGGCGACCGGCGTCAACTCGAACATCCCCCGCAACTGCGGCGCGGACGCGCTCTCGACGTCGGAGCACTACGACGGCCGCGCCGTCGACTACTTCGTCAGCTCCCGCAGCGCGACGTCACGCGCCAAGGCCAACGCCGTCATCGCGTGGCTCCTCGCCACCGACAGCAAGGGCCAACGCTACGCCAACGCCCGCCGGCTCGGGGTCATGTACATCATCTGGAACGGCAAGATCTGGGGCGCCTACCGTCCGTCCGACGGCTGGCGCGAGTACAGCGGCTGCTCGAAGCTCACCCGGGCCGCGTACGACACGACGTGCCACCGCAACCACATGCACCTCTCGCTCTCGTGGGAGGGCGCCCACAAGCGGACCTCGTGGTGGACCAAGCGGGTCGCCCGCCCGGAGTACGGCCCGTGCCGGGTGTCCGGGCTCAACTGGGCACCCCCGCGGTCGACCCCGAACTACACCCCGTGCCCGAACCGGCCGCGGGTGAGCGCGGTGTCCTCGGCCCCCGCGCTCGGCAGGACCCTCGTCGCGTACTCGGGGATGTATCTCGCCCTGGGCTCGGCCGGACCGATCGTCAAGGCCGTCCAGTCCGCCATCGGCACGCCCGCCGACGGGGGCTTCGGCCCCGCGACGCGTACCGCGCTCGCTGCGTGGCAGCGCCGCGCCGGAGTCCCCGCCACGGGGAGGACCGACGCCACGACGTGGCGGGCCCTCATCCGACGCTACCTCCCGGGGGGCAGCCCCGGGGGCGGCACGTCCCGCTCGACCCCGGGACGACCCGGCCGCGGCCTGGACGGGGACAACGTCCCCGACCTCCTCGCCCGCCGGGGCGACGGGACCCTCTGGCTCTACCCGGGGACGGGGCGCGGGAGCGTGCGCCACGGCCGCAAGATCGCCTCCGGGTGGGGGATCTACCGCGACTTCTTCTCACCGGGCGACTTCACCGGCGACGGTCGCCGGGACGTCCTCGCCCGGGACCGCTCCGGCAGGCTCTTCCTCTACCGCGGCAACGGTCGCGGGGGCCTCGCCTCGCGTCACCAGGTCGGCCGGGGGTGGGGCTCGTTCACCCAGGTCTTCTCACCGGGCGACTTCACCGGCGACGGCAAGGCCGACGTGCTCGCCCGGGACCGCGCCGGCAGGCTCTTCCTCTACCGGGGCAACGGCAGCGGGGGCTTCGTCCGCGGACGCAGGCTCGCCTCGACCGGGTGGCGTCGGTTCACCCACGTCGTCTCCAGCGGCGACGTCACGGGCGACCGCCGCGCCGACCTCCTCGCGACGACCCGGACCGGTCGGCTCTACCTCTACCCGGGAACCGGGAAGGGCAGGCTCGTGACGGGTCGGGTCATCGGGCACGGCTGGCAGGGATTCAACCTCCTGGCCGGGGCCGGCGACCTCACCGGCGACGGCCGCGCGGACCTCGTCGCCCGCAACCGCGCCGGCGTGCTGTCGGTCTACGCGGGGACCGGCAAGGGTCACCTCCGTACCCCGGCCCGGCGGGTCGGTGCCGGCTGGCACACCCTCAACCGGATCACCGGGGTCCGCTGACCGGGAGGCGGTCGGGGCGGCGACGACCCGCCAGTCCCCCGACCGCCGGTCGTGCTCGGCGAGGCCCAGGTCGGCGAACCGGTCGAGCCAGCCCTCCATCGGGACCCAGCCCCAGCGACGCCGGAACCGGTTCGCGTTGGCGACGACCGACTCGAGGTGCTCGACCGGCGGGCTCCGGACCGGGTGGTGCTGGTGGTACGCCGCCGCCCCTCCGACCCAGAGCATCCTCCCCCCGGTGGCGGCGAGCAGCTGCCCGAAGTCGGTGTCCTCGCCCCCGTACCCGACGTAGTCCTCGCAGAACCCTCCGAGCGCGTCCCACCCGGCAGCGGTCACGGCGAACGAGAGGGACCAGAACAGGCGCGGGTCCCCGGCGCGGCGAACCTCCCCTGGCGCGAGGCGCGGCCGGCTCGGATGCGGGCAGGCGAGTCGCGCGAGGTCGGCCCGGTCGTACGCGCGAGGGTGCGCGACCGGGGGCAGGTACCCGACCTCGCCGCACGCGACCACCGGCTCCCCCCCGGGAGAGTGCACCCCGGCCGCCGCAAGGACCCTCGCATAGCGGCCGACGAGATCGCGGGACGGGATGCAGTCGACGTCGAGAAACACGAGGGTCTCCGCCCCCTCCGCACGGGCTGCGGCAGCGCCGACGTTGCGCGCCGCCGCGAGCGGGAGCCCGGCGGGGGTCCCGGCCAGGGCGGGCACCCGGCACACCCACGACGCGGACGACCCCCGGGCGACGACGTCGGCGACACCGCCGTCGTCCATCGCGACGGCCACGTAGACGTCGGGGTGGACCCGCTGGCGGACGAGCCCCTTGAGCTGTCCCTCGAGGTGGGCGTGCCGGCCGTGGGCGATCGTCACGACGCCGACGCGCCCCGTGCCGCCGTTCATCCCGACCCCCCGGTGACGACCGCGCGGCTCGGAGACTCCGGGTCGGGGCGGCCCGGCGCGCGGGACGGACCCGGATCCTCGCCCGCACCCGAGGAGGTCCCACCGAGGTTCCGTCGCTCGAGGTTTTGTCGCTCGAGGAGCTGGGCGGCGCACGCCGCCGCGGCGCCCGTCGACCATCGGGCCCACCGGTCACCCCCGGCGGCGAGCGCCCGGTCGAGGAGGCCGGGCCACGCCGCGGCCTCGGGCCACCGGGCGAGACCGACCGCGGCGCCGAGGCGCTCGACGGCCGCGGCGGTCGCGGCCTGCTCGCCGAACGGGCGCGGCTGGGCGACGACGACGGCGGGACGACGGGCGGCGGCGACCTCGGCGACGGCGTTCTGCCCGGCATGCGTCACGACGACGTCGGCCTCGGCGAGGTCGGACCACACGTCGGGAGAGGGCGAGGTCACGGGGTCGCGCTCGACCCACTCCCACCCGGGGGTCGCCGCGCGCGCGGCGGCGACGGCAGCACCGTCGGGGGCCCGGCCGCCGGCACCCCAGAGGAGGAGCACCCTTCGGCGCGAGCCCGCTCGAGCCGGCCGTGGCGCAGGCGTCCGTCCATCGAATCGCGACATGCCGCCGACGTACCACGCCTTCGACCGCCACGAGTCGGGCCAGCCGTCGGTGTGGGCCTCCGCGGGCCACGGGGCGAGCAGGGCCTCCGCACTGTCGTAGGCGAGCCGGTGCGCCCGGTCCAGCCGCTCCCCCGGCAGGGCGACGACGACGGTCGGCACCCCGCAGAGCCGCGCGAGGAGGGCGATCTCGACCGAGACGTCGACGACGAGGACGCGGGGACGGTGCCGGGCCGCCCACGCGGCGACGAGCGCCATGCGTTCCGCGAGGCCCCGGTGGTGGGGTGGGGCCCAGTGGAGGACGCCGCCCGCCGTGACGTCGCGGGTATCCCGCACGGTCGTGGGCGCGGGACTGTCGTCCCGAGGTAGAGCGAGCCACGGCCCCGTCCAGCCCGGGGGTGGCGGGAGCGAGCTGACCCCGCAGAGGGGCTCGCCGACGTGCGCGGCGAGGGAGCGGAGCCGGGTGAGGTGTCCGGACCCCTGGTGGTGGGCGTAGTAGCCGATCACGCGGCCCACCCCAGCGGCCCTGCCTCGGCGTAGACGTCGAGGTAGGCGTCGATCATCCGGTCGAGGGAACAGGACCTTCGGGCGTGCTCGCGGCAGCGGGCGCGGTCAAGGCCGGCGACCCGTCCGGCGGCGTCAGCCGCGGAGGCGACGTCGCCACCGGGCACGAGGACCCCCGTCCCGGGCACGACGATCTCGCCGAGACCGCCACGGTCGTACCCGAGGACGGGCGTCCCGCAGGCGAGCGACTCGGCGGCGACGAGCCCGTACGGCTCGTCCCAGGCGGGCGTGACAAGGGTGGCTGCGCTCGACCCGACGAGCGCGACGAGGGCGGGGACGTCGAGATGCCCGACGTACTCGGCATCCCGGCCCAGCAGGGGACGGACCTTCTCCGCGAAGTAGGCCGGGTCGGCGACCGGGCCGGCGAGCCGGACCCGTCGCCCGCTCGCGGCCGCGATCCGAATGGCGTCGTGCGGAGCCTTCTCGGGGACGAACCGCCCGAACCACGCGAGATCCTCTCCTCCGGGTCCCTCCGCCCAACGCTCGACGTCGACGCCGTTGCGGACGACCGCCGCCGACGTCGCGTGCCTCCACTGTCGAGCAGTGTGCGCGCTCACGGCCACGAACCGGGCCCGGACCGGGTCGGCGAGGCCGACGGCCGGCTCGAGCCACGGCGTCGGCGGGGTGTGGAGGGTCGTGACGACCGGTGCCCCGGAGACTGCGGACAGCGCCACCGGGAGGTAGTGGAGGGAGTTGTTGTGGACGACGTCGACGTCCCGGCGCCCCTGGAGCTCCAGCATCACCTGGAGGTAGGCGTGGTGCTCCCGCAACCATCGCTCCGGGGGCATCGAGACGTCCTCGCGGGCGGCCGGGCTGAGCTCGAGGGGTCGGACGGTGAGGTCCCTCGCGCCGAGGTGGGGGTCGCTGCCGGGGCCGGCGAAGACGGTGACGTCGACGTCCCGGCGTCGGAGGCCACCGACGAGCTCCCACGTCAGGGACTCGAGGCCCCCGGCGAAGGGCTGCCGGAGCGGGTAGTTCGCCGACGCGAGGATCACGACGTGCATGCCGCGCTCCGGTCGACGGCGGCCGCGTACAGCCGTGCGTGCGCACGGTCGAGGTGCTCGCGCTCGACCCCGCGGGCCCGGGGGTCGGCCCGCCAGGCGGGACGCTCGACGTACGCCCGGCGCACCGCGGCGGCGAGCGTCGGCCCACGCCGCGGGGGGGAGGCCGCGAAGGGCAGGCAGGGCCGCTGCTCGGCGTAGTACCCGCAGTCGGGCGCGAGCACCGTCGTCCCGAGGTCGTGGCAGGCCTCGAGCCAGCCCGAGTGGGTCCCGAACCGGTACGGCAGCACCGAGACGTCGAGCCCCTGGAGGTAGTCCCAGAGCTCGGCGTCGGTGAAGTAGTCATGGACCGCGAGCTCGAGGCGCTCGTCGCGGGCGAACTCACGCAGCGGCTCGGCGAGGTCGGGGGCGTAGCGCGCGGAGCCAGGTGTCATGACGTCGGTGTGGGCGTCGACGCGCAGCCGGGACCCGGCGAGTGTCCCGAGGGTCTCGACGAGCGTCTCGACGACGGGGAGGGGCGCCATGCTCGCCCGGAGGCTCTTCGCGTGGACGCCCACGACGAACCCGTCGTGCCGCGGTCGGGGCCGGGAGAGGACGGGCTCCTCGACGACGTGCGGGTGCGGCAACACCTCGGCGCGCCTCCTCCACCGGCGCTCGACCTCGGCGGCGGCGCCCGGGGTCAGCGTGACGACGGCGTCGGCGGTCTCGACGAGGACGGAGAGCTGGGCGTCGTGGAGGCCGGGCTCGACGTGGTGGGGGTTGCGCAGGTCGTGGACCGTGAGGACGAGCGGCCTTCCTTCGGCCCGGAGGGCCGCGCCGAGCTCGGCGAGCTCGCTCGGGGAGCGGGCGTCGAACCCGAAGTGGATGTGCATGAGGTCGAACTCGCCCGCGTGGGCGTGCACCCAAGCGGCCTCGAGCATGGGCGGCGGCCACCACTGGGCGGCCGGCAGGTCGGGCCCCGGGAGGGGGTCGGGCAGGCGCACGACGTCGTCGTGGAGGTGAGAGCTGAGGTGCCGGACGTACACGTGTCCGGCGGGGACCGAGGCGACGCGGATGCCCACGGGCGGCCTTCCTGAGGGTGGCGGGCGCCGGTGGGTGGCCGGGGCTCCGCTCGGGGAACGGAGTACTGGCACGTGGCTGAACCGCCGCCCACCCTAGCGCGAGTCGTTCCGCCTGGCCACAGGCCCCCGTCGGGGGCGGGGGTGCGGCACCCGCAGCCGAAGAGACGACGGCGAGGGTCGTCCGAACGGCTCACATTTCGCCCGATTAGTCCGATTTGCCCCGTGGCGTACCACACTCGGTTCGAGCCAGCACCAAGTCGTCTCTGACCCCGATCGCTATTGGATACCTGCCGATGAAGCTCCTCTCAGCCGCCCTCGCGGTCGCACTGACTCCCGTCGCCGTGGCCCTGCCGACCGTCTCCTTCGCCGCTCCCGACCCCACCCACCCGGTGGCGCCGAAGGTGACCAACACCCCGATCGACGGCGTCGACCACGCCGCGATGAAGCAGGCTCCCGCGTCGGCGTCGGCGTCGGCGTCGGCGTCGGCGTCGGACGCGGGTGGGACGTCGGCCGCGGGTGGGACGTCGGCCTCGCCGTCGCCGTCCCCCGAGGTCTTCACCGACACGCGCTCGACGAGCCTCTTCACCGTCGCCGGCGTCTCGTGGACCCCCAGCGCGGCACTGCCGGCGCACGACGTCCATGTCCAGGTGCGTCTCGAGGAGGCGAGCGGGTGGACCGACTGGGAGACCCTCGAGACCCCCGACGACGGCCCGGACCCCGGCAGCGCCGAGGCCGCAGGGGCGCGGGTCGGCACCTCGCCCATCGTCACCGAGGGGGCGACCGGCATCCAGGTCCGGGTCGACACCGAGACCGGCGCCACCCCGCCGAACCTCGAGGTGAGCACGATCAACCCGGGCACCTCGGCCGCCGACGACGACCTCACCCCCGCGACCCCGGCCGGGAGCGCCGACGCCGCCGCCGCGCAGCCGACGATCATCACCCGTTCGCAGTGGGGGGCCGACGAGCGGCTCCGTGGCAGCGTGGGGACGAACCGGACGGTCCGGGCGATGACGATCCACCACACCGACGGGCCGAACTCGTACAGCTCGGGCAGCGCCGCCGGACTCGTGCGCGGGATCTACGCCTACCACACCCTCTCCCTGGGCTGGTCCGACATCGGCTACAACTTCCTCGTCGACCGCTTCGGCCGGATCTACGAGGGGCGGGCCGGCTCGATCACCTCGCCCATCCGGGGCGCGCACTCCCTCGGCTTCAACACCGACACCATGGGCGTCTCCGCCATGGGCAACTTCGAGACGGCGGCCCCGCCCGACGCGTTGGTCAACGGGATCGCCCGGGTCGCCGGCTGGAAGCTCTCGCAGTACGGCGTCAACCCGTTGGGCAGCGCCCGGCTCACCTCCGGGGGCGGCAGCGGGGTGAAGTTCCCGGCGGGCGCGACCGTCACCATGCCCGCGATCGACGCCCACCGGGACACCTTCGCGACCGCCTGCCCGGGCCGGTACCTCTACGCCAAGCTCGGGACGATCCGGAGCCGGGCGGCCGCGTACGCGGGCTCGACGTCGCCGGTCGCCACGCCGAAGCCCGTGACGACGGCAGGCCTCTACGGCGCCTACGGCACGCTCACGCTCAAGACGGGCTCGGCCGGACCTGCCGTGCGCGACCTCCAGACCGAGCTCAACCGCCGCGGGTTCAACGTCGGGACCGCCGACGGCGACTTCGGCCCGATGACCGGCAAGGGCGTCGCGGCCTTCCAGAAGGCCGCCTCTCTCAAGGTCACCAGCCAGGTCGCCGCCAACGACTGGAAGGCGCTCTCCGGCAGGAGCTACACGAAGGTCGGCAGGCCGACCCCCACGAAGCCCACCGCGACGAACCTCTACCAGCGGTACGGGACGTCCTCGCTGCGCCAGGGCTCGACGGGAGCCGCGGTCACCGCGCTCCAGGGCGAGCTCAACCGCCGCGGGTTCAACGTCGGGACCGCGGACGGCGCCTTCGGCCCGATGACCGGCAAGGGCGTCTCCGCCTACCAGAAGGCCGCCAAGCTCGCGGTCACCGGCGTGGTCGCGGCCAACGACTGGAAGGCCCTCTCCGGTCTCGCCTACACGCGGGTCGGGGCCGCCCCCGCGGCCGCCACGAGGGCGGGGTTCGACGGCGACGGCCGCGGAGACGTCATGGCCCGGTCAGGGACGGGCACGCTCTACCGCTACCCGATGGGCACGATGAACGTCGGCGCGGCGCGGCGCGTCGCGCTCGGCTGGAACGTCTTCGACACCGTCCTCTCGCCCGGGGACTGGAACGGGGACGGCAACGCCGACGTCATCGCCCGCCGCAAGGACGGGCGGCTCTACCTCTACCCGGGCGACGGCGCCGGCCGCTTCGGCGCCGGCGGCACGAAGATCGGCTGGGGGTGGAGCTCCTTCCGGGAGATCATCGCGCCCGGAGACTGGAACGGGGACGGCAACGCCGACCTCCTCGCCCGCCGCAAGGACGGCCAGCTCTACCTCTACGCCGGCGACGGCGCGGGCGGCTTCAGCGCCGGCGGCAAGAGGATCGGCTGGGGGTGGCAGATCTACCGGGCGATCCTCACCCCCGGGGACTTCACGGGCGACGGACGCCCCGACGTCATCGGCCTGACCCGCAGCGGGAGGATGTACCTCTACGCGGGCACCCAGTCCGGCAACGGCTACAAGTCCCGCCGGCAGATCGGCTGGGGCTGGCGGAGGTTCACGACTGTCCTCTCCTCCGGAGACGTCACCGGGGACGGCCGGGCCGACCTCATCGCCCGCGACGGCAAGGGCAAGGTCGTCGTCTACGCCGGCGACGGCTTCGGGCGGTTCAGCGGCGGTGCGCGGCCGCTCGCCACCCCCTGGGGCGCGCGCGCCCGCCTCTTCGGCGTCCGCTGACGTCCGACGGTCGAGCCCCCACCGCCACGGGTTCCCGGCGGCGGGGGCTCGGCCGTTCCCGGCTCACGAGGCGCGTCGCCCGCACGCTGGCAAGTGGGGTGCCCGGCCCGGAGGCCGCTGCACCGGGCACGACGGGACCCACGTCCCTCCCCCTCGCAGGCCCGGGTACTACTCTGAGAGAACGGACCACCGACGTGTCCGCGACGGGCCGTTGTCCCGCACGACGTCCCCGCCGGCAGGTGTCGACGAGAGAGGTCGAGCGATGGAAGGTACGTACCAGCCGGGCAGCATCGTCGTGGGGGTCGACGGCTCCGCGATGGGGAACTACGCGCTCAGCTGGGCGATCCAGCGAGCGAGCTCCCGGCACCTCCCGATCCACCTCATCCACGCGTTCGCCTCCGACCTCGCGACCCTCGGGTTCGGGGCCGGCATGGACACCGAGAGCGTCCGGGCGGAGGGCGAGCGGCTCCTCGAGGCGGCGGCCGCACGCGTGCACGCCTACGACCGGGGCATCTCCGTGTCGAGGACGTGCACGCAGGGTTTCGCGTCCCGTGCCCTCGTCAAGGCGAGCCACGACGCGAGGATGGTCGTCGTCGGCTCCCACGGTCAGGGCGGGTTCTTCAGCGGGACGCCGTACGGCGCCGTCGCCCTCCAGGTCGTCACGCACGCGAGCTGCCCGGTCGCCGTCGTCGGCCACGGGGACACCGGCGCGACGCCGTTCGGGCGCGTCCTCGTCGGGGTCGACGGGTCCGACCTCTCCCTCAAGGCCCTCCGCGAGGCGTTCGACCACGCCTCGGTCCGCGAGGCCGAGCTCGTCGTCCTCCACGCCTGGCAGGCCCAGGACACCGACGACCCGACGCTCGCGGCCGGCTCGGACTGGCCGGCGTACGAGGCGGCCCAGGAGGAGCTCGTCAACCGGGCCATCGCCGAGCAGCGCGCCGCGCACCCCGAGGTCAAGGTCGTCCAGCAGATCGAGCAGGGAGACCCGACGAAGCTCCTCAAGGAGGGGGCCGCCGAGGCCGACCTCGTCGTCGTCGGCAACCGAGGCCTGGGGGGGTTCCCCGGCCTCCTCCTCGGCTCCGTCGCGGCGGGCCTCCTCAGCCGGACGACGTGCCCGGTCCTCGTCGTCCGGGAGCGGGGCCGCTGACCGGGGGCACGACAACGGTCGCGCCGTGCCGCCATCGGTCAGCCGGAGACGCCGATCTCGTCGAGGAGGAACGCCCACTCCCACGCGAGCTGCTCCCAGGCGTTGTACCGGCCGCTGCGGCCGCCGTGGCCGGCGACCATCTCGGTGCGGAGGAGGATCGGGCGCTCGCCAGGGTCGTTGAGTGCCGTCTCTCGGAGCCGCGCCACCCACTTCGCCGGCTCGGTGAAGGAGACCCGGGTGTCGTTGAGGGACGTCGTCGCGAGGATCGCCGGGTACGTCACCGGTCGGATGTTCTCGTACGGCGTGTACGACTTCATGTAGGCGTAGACCCCCGCGTCGTGGAGCGGGTCGCCCCACTCCTCCCACTCCCCGACGGTGAGCGGGAGCTCGGGCTTGAGGATCGTCGTCAGCGTGTCGACGAACGGCACCGCCGCGTGCACGACGCGGAACAGCTCGGGCGCGAGGTTGAGAGCCGCGCCGACGAGAAGGCCGCCCGCCGACCCGCCCTCGACGGCGAGCCGGTCGGGCGCGACCCACCCACGACTGTGGAGGTGCTCGGCGCAGGCGACGAAGTCGGTGAAGGTGTTCTTCTTGCGGACGAGCTTGCCGTCGTCGTACCACGCCCGCCCCATCTCGCCGCCGCCGCGGACGTGCGCGACGGCGTACACGACGCCGCGCTCGAGGAGGCTGAGGCGGGCGATCGAGAAGCCCGGGTCCGAGGACATCTCGTACGACCCGTACGCCGTGAGCAGGGCGGCGTGCGACCCGTCCGGGCGGGCCCCGGCGCGGGTGACGATCGAGAGCGGTACCTCGGTCCCATCGGGCGCGGTGACCCACTCGCGGTGCTGCTCGTAGTCGCCCGGGTCGTACCCGCCGAGGACGCGCTGGCGCTTGAGCAGCTCGCGCTCCCCGGTCGCGACGTCGA
This sequence comes from uncultured Actinomycetota bacterium, assembly GCA_963783735.1. Classification (GTDB taxonomy): domain Bacteria; phylum Actinomycetota; class Actinomycetes; order Actinomycetales; family Dermatophilaceae; genus CAWDAQ01. The sequence goes on from CAWAOO010000007.1 coordinate 705,264, forward strand.
CGTCCCAGACGGTGCGCGGCGTGACGTACGACTCGTGGACGACCTGGATCCGGTCGGTCGAGGTCTCCGGGGTGTCGCCGAGGTGGACCGAGGCGATCTCGTCCCCGAAGGTCACCTCGCGGACCGTCCCCGCGGGCCCGAACCCGGTCTCCGAGTCAGCGTCCCGCGGGAGGACCCGGAGCGCGGGGAGGCCGCCGGTCCGCAGGGAGAGGACGGCGAAGTCGTCGAAGGCGTCGACCCCGAGGAGGCGCTCCCCCGGCGCCGCGGCGAGCACCGGGCGCCAGTCGTCGTGGCTCGCCGCGTCCAGCGGGGCCCACGCGAGGTCGCTGTCCGGGTTGTGCGTGTTGTGGACGACGAGGAGGCGGTCCCCGGCGGGCTCGACGTCGTACTCGACACCTTCACGTCGCGGCGCGACGCACCGGAGGTCCCCCGTGGGATCGTCGGCGTCGAGGATCCACACCTCGCTCGTCGTCTTCGACCCGAGGACGACGAGGAGGTGGCGGTCGTCCCGCGAGACGTCGAGGGCCGTCCAGAAGCGCTCGTCCGGCTCGGAGTGGACGAGGACGTCGTCCTCGACGGGACCGCCCACCCGGTGGCGCCACACCTCGTGGGGCCTCCACGCGTCGTCGACGCGGGTGTAGAAGAGATGGGAGCCGTCGAGGCTGAACGCGCACCCGTACCCGATCCCCGTCACCGCGGAGTCGAGGACCTCCCCGGTCTCCGCGTCGGCGACGGTGAGGTCGAAGCGCTCGTCGCCGGTGACGTCGACGGCGTACGCGAGCAGCCGGTGGTCGGGGCTGACGCCGAGCGCCCCGAGAGCGAAGAACTCCTCGTCCCGGGCCATCTCGTTCATGTCGAGGAGAATGCGCTCCCCGCGGGCCGGGACGCCCGGCTCGAGCTCGGGGCGGGTGGGGTGCTCGTCGCGGGAGACCCGGCCGAAGACGGCGTACTGCTCGCCCTTCACGGTCCGCGAGAAGTACCACCACGGGCCGTCGGCGACCGGAACGGAGAGGTCGGTCTCCTGGGTGCGCGAGCGGATCTCCTCGACGATCCGCGCCCGGAGCGGCGCGAGGTGGGCGGTGCGCTGCTCGGCGTACGCGTTCTCCGCGTCCAGGTGGGCGATGACTGCCGGGTCGTCCTTGTCCCGGAGCCACTCGTAGGGGTCGAGGACCCGGTCGCCGTGGTGCTCGCGGACGTGCTCCCGGGTCGGCGCGGCGGGCGCGGACGGCGGGTCGGACGGGGGCTGCGTCGTCAACGAGGTCACAGCGGCACTGTATGCGCTGGCCCGCCCGCCCCCACGACCCGACCCCGGCGTCCGCGAGCGATTCGGGCCTCGCTCGGGTCCTCACACCGTCGTCGCTCAGCCGAGGCAGCGGGAGCCGAGGATCCCCTTGAGGTCGCCGAAGAGGGCCTCGGTGGCGCTCACCCGGTAGGCGTCGTCGAGCCGCATGAGGACCGACCGTCCGGGCCGGGCGAGGCTGAGGTGGACCTCGGTGATGCCCGGGTGCGCCGAGAGGACCCCCTTGAGCTCCTCGATCTTCCCGGTCGTCGCCCGGGCGAGGTCCATGTGGAGGACGACCGGACCGCGCGGACCGTCGGAGAGGTCGGGCAGCGTGAGCTCCTGGGCGTAGATCGAGGTCTGGTCGTCGCGCCGGTTGATCCGGCCCTTGACGACGCAGACGACGTCGTGGCCGAGCATCGTCTGGACCGTCATGTACGTGCTCGGGAAGAAGAGGCACTCGACCGCGCCCTCGAGGTCCTCGACCGTCGCGATCGCCCAGAGGTCGCCCTTCTTCGTCCGCTTGATCTGTAGACCGGTGATGAGCCCGGCGATCGTCACCGTCGACCCGTCCGGACGGCCCTCCCCGTCCATGAGCGCGGCGATCGGGGTGTCGGCCGAGCGGGAGAGGACGTGCTCGATCCCGAGCAGGGGGTGGTCGGAGACGTAGAGGCCGAGCATCTCGCGCTCGTGGGCGAGCTTGGTCGCCTTGTCCCACTCGGTCGTCGGGATCGGGGTCAGGCCGCTCGTCCCGATGACGTCGTCCTCGTCGTCGTCGAACCCGCCGAAGAGCGAGTCCTGGCCCATCGCCTCCTGGCGCTTCGTCGCGACGTGGTGGTCGACGCGCTCCTCGTGGACGAGGACGAGCCCCTGGCGGGTGAACTGGAGGTCGTCGAACGCCCCGCCCTTGATGAGCGACTCGATCGTCCGCTTGTTGCACACGACGCTCGGGACCTTCGCGAGGAAGTCGTCGAACGAGGTGAACCGGCCCTTCTCCTCGCGGGCAGCGCAGACCGCGTCGACGACGTTGCGGCCGACGTTGCGGATCGCCGCGAGCCCGAAGCGGATGTCGGTGCCGACGGCGGCGAAGTTCGCGACCGACTCGTTGACGTCCGGCGGGAGGACCTTGATACCCATCCGCCGGCACTCCCCGAGGTAGAGCGCCGACTTGTCCTTGTCGTCCCGAACGCTCGTGAGGAGGGCGGCCATGTACTCCGCCGGGTAGTTCGCCTTGAGGTAGGCCGTCCAGTACGAGACGAGGCCGTACGCCGCGGTGTGGGCCTTGTTGAAGGCGTAGTCCGAGAACGGGAGGAGGATGCTCCACAGGGTCTTGATCGACGCGCTGGAGTACCCGTTCGCGAGCATGCCCTGCTCGAAGTTGACGTACTCGGCGTCGAGGACCTCCTTCTTCTTCTTGCCCATCGCCCGGCGGAGAAGGTCGGCGTTGCCGAGGGTGTAGCCCGCGAGCTGCTGGGCGATCTCCATGACCTGTTCCTGGTAGATGATCAGGCCGTGGGTGGTCCCGAGGATCGGGGTGAGCGCCTCGGTGAGCTCGGGGTGGATGTAGTCGGTCTCCTGCTTGCCGTTCTTGCGCAGGGCGTAGTTCGTGTGGCTGTTCGCGCCCATCGGTCCGGGCCGGTAGAGCGCGAGCGCCGCGGAGATGTCCTCGAAGTTGTCCGGCTGCATGAGCCGAAGCAGGGTCCGCATGCCGCCCCCGTCGAGCTGGAAGACGCCGAGGGTGTCGCCGCGGGCGAGGAGCCTGTACGCCTCCGGGTCGTCGAGGGTCCTGCTCAGCGCGTCGAGATCGAGCTCGAAGCCGCGGTTCTGGCGGATGTTCTCGATCGCGTCGTCGAGGATGGTCAGGTTGCGCAGCCCGAGGAAGTCCATCTTGACCAGCCCGAGCGTCTCGCAGCTCGGGTAGTCGAACTGGGTGATGATCTGCCCGTCCTGCTCCCGACGCATGATCGGGATGACGTCGATGAGCGGCTCGCTCGACATGATGACGCCGGCGGCGTGCACGCCCCACTGGCGCTTGAGGCCCTCGAGGCCCTTCGCGGTCTCGACGACCTCGGTCGCCTGCGGGTCCTCCTCGACGAGCCTGCGGAAGTCGGCACCCTCGGCGTACCGCTCGTGGGCCGGGTCGTAGACCTTGGAGAGGGGGACGCCCTTGCCCATGACGTCGGGCGGCATCGCCTTGGTCAGCCGCTCCCCCATCGAGAACGGGTGCCCCATGACCCGGGCCGAGTCCTTGACGGCCTGCTTGGCCTTGATCGTCCCGTAGGTGACGATCTGGGCGACGCGCTCCTCGCCGTACTTCTCGGTGACGTACTTGATGACCTCGCCCCGGCGGCGCTCGTCGAAGTCGACGTCGAAGTCGGGCATCGACCTTCGCTCGGGGTTGAGGAACCGCTCGAAGATGAGGCCGTGCGGGACGGGGTCGAGGTCGGTGATGCGCATCGCGTACGCGCACATCGACCCGGCGCCGGAGCCGCGGCCGGGGCCGACCCGGATCCCCTGGCTCTTCGCCCACTGGATGAAGTCCGCGACGACGAGGAAGTACCCCGGGTAGCCCTTGCCGACGATGACGTCGGTCTCGAACTCGGCCTGCCGGCGGGCGTAGTCGGGCACCCCCGCGGGGAAGCGCTCGTGGAGGCCGCGCTCGACCTCCTTGACGAACCAGCTCGTCTCGTCCTCCCCCGGGGGGCAGGGGAACCGGGGCATGTACCGCCCCTCGCCCTCGGTGAACGACACCTCGCACATCTCCGCGATCCGGAGGGTGTTGTCGCACGCCTCCGGAAGCTCGCGCCAGAGGTGACGCATCTCGGCGGCGGACTTGAGGTAGAAGTTGTCGGCGTCGAACTTGAACCGGTTGGGGTCCATCATCGTCGAGCCGGACTGGACGCAGAGGAGCGCCGAGTGGGCCTGGGCGTCCTCCTGGTTCGTGTAGTGCAGGTCGTTCGTCGCGACGAGCGGGAGGCCGAGGTCCCTCGCGAGCCGAAGGAGGTCCTTCTGGACCTCCCGCTCGATGCCGAGCCCGTGGTCCATGAGCTCGCAGTAGTAGTTCTCCGCGCCGAAGATGTCGCGGAACTCCGCGGCGGCGGCGCGGGCCTCGTGGTACTGGCCGAGCCGGAGCCGCGTCTGGATCTCCCCCGAGGGGCACCCGGTCGTCGCGACGATCCCCTGCCCGTACGTCTGGAGGAGCTCACGGTCCATCCGGGGCTTGAAGTAGTAGCCCTCGAGGCTCGCGAGCGAGGACATCCGGAAGAGGTTGTGCATCCCCGAGTTGTCCTTCGCGAGGAGCGTCATGTGCGTGTAGGCACCCGCCCCCGACACGTCGTTGCGGCCGCCGTCGCCGAACTTCACCCGCGTCTTGTCGCTCCGGTGCGTCCCGGGCGTGACGTACGCCTCGACGCCGATGATCGGCTTGACGTCGTGGCGGCGGGCGGTCGACCAGAACTCGTACGCGCCGAAGACGTACCCGTGGTCGGTCGTCGCGACCGCCGGCATCCCCATCTCCGCGGTGCGGGCGAACATGTCCTCGATCCGTGCCGCCCCGTCGAGCATCGAGTACTCCGTGTGGCAGTGGAGGTGGACGAAGTTGTCCTCGGGACGGGGGGTGGTGGCCTGGGATGACATCGCCGACGATTCTACGGCTCTCCGGGGACGGTCCCCGCGTGTCGCCGCGGGTGTCGTCAGGGCACCCGTCCCGCGACGCGTCTCCGCCGGGGCGCGCCCGCTCGGGTCCACCCGGTCGGGCGGGACGGCCCCGGGACGGGTCTGGCTAGAGCCTGTCGACGGCCCGCTCGAGGTCCTCGGGGTAGGTGCTCTCGAAGAACACCTGCTCGCCGGTCCCGGGGTGCTCGAAGCCGAGCCCCATCGCGTGGAGCCACTGCCGCTCGAGCCCGAGGCGGCGGGCCAGGGTGGGGTCCGCGCCGTAGGTGAGGTCCCCGCAGCACGGGTGGTGGAGCGCGGCGAAGTGGACCCGGATCTGGTGGGTGCGGCCGGTCTCGAGTCGGACCTCGAGGAGGGACGCGTGCCGGAACGCCTCGAGGAGCTCGTAGTGGGTCACCGCGGGCTTGCCGGACTCCATGACGGCGAACTTGTAGTCGTGGCCCGGGTGCCGGCCGATCGGCGCGTCGACCGTCCCGACGTGCGGGTCGGGCAGGCCCTGGACGAGGGCATGGTAGGTCTTCTCGACCCGGCGCTCCTTGAAGGCCCGCTTGAGCGCGGAGTACGCCGACTCGCTCTTCGCGACGACCATGACGCCCGAGGTCCCGACGTCGAGGCGGGAGACGATCCCCTGCCGCTCGCTCGCCCCGGACGTCGCGATCCGGTACCCGGCGGCGGCGAGGCCCCCGACGACGGTCGGTCCGGCCCAGCCGACGCTCGGGTGGGCCGCGACCCCGACCGGCTTGTCGACGACGACGAGGTCGTCGTCGTCATGGATGATCCGCATGCCGGGGACGGGTTCGGCGATGACCTCGACGGAGGGGCTCGCGCTCGCCGAGGGCAGTGACACCTCGAGCATGTCGCCGGCGCTCACCCGCTCGGACTTGACGACCTCGCGCCGGTTGACCTGGACGAGGCCACCGGCGGCAAGGTCGGCGGCCTTGGTCCGGGACACCCCGAAGAGCCGCGCGAGCGCGGTGTCGACCCGCTCGCCCTCGAGCCCCTCGGGGACGAGGACGGTGCGCTCGTCGCTCACGCCCGGCCCCCTCGGCGCGAGCCCTCCGCCGAGCCCGGGTCCGCGGGTCGGTCGGCGTCGGGGCGGCCGCCGCTGAGCGACCGGCCCCGGACGGAGAGCACCGCGATGACGACCGCGGCGGAGACGATCGCGATGTCGGCGACGTTGCCGATGAAGTACCCGAAGTAGTCGATGAAGTCGACGACGTGCCCTCGTCCCGGACCCGGCGGCCGGGCGAACCGGTCGACGAGGTTGCCCAGGGAGCCCCCGAGGAGGAGCCCGAGGGCGATCGACCACCCCCGGGAGCCGAGCCGGCGCGCGGAGACGACGATGGCGACGAGCACGGCGCACGCGATGAGAGTGAGGACCCACGTGTCCCCCGTCGCGAGCGAGAACGCCGCGCCTGCGTTGCCGATGAGGTTGAGCTGGATCGAGCCGCCGACGAGGTCGACCGGCTCGCCGGGACGGAGGGTGGCGAGCGCCCACGCCTTGGTGAGCTGGTCGGCCGCGAGGACGACGGCTGCGAGCGCGGCGAGGGCGATCTGGAGGCGCCGCCGAGCCGCTACGGGGACATCCTGCTCCCGGCACGCCGGGGTCGGCGTCACCCCCGGGGTGTCCGGCGACGGGGGTGACGTGGGGTCGGAGGGATCGATGGCTGGGGTCCGCGCGGCGGTCAGCGGCGCTCCTGTTTCGTCTTGCATGTCATGCACAGGGTCGCACGAGGGGCAGCCTGGAGGCGAAGCTTGCCGATCGGGTTGCCGCAGTTCTCGCACACCCCGTACGTCCCGTCCTCGAGCCGCTCTAGGGCGTGGAGGTTCTGCATGAGCATGTCGCGCGAGTTGTTCGCGAGGGTGATCTCCTGCTCCCGCTCGAAGGTCTTGGCACCCGCGTCGGCCTGGTCGTCCCCGGCCCCGTCACCGGAGTCCCGCATGAGGTCGACGAGCTCGGACTCGGCGAGCTCGATCTCCTCCTGGAGGCGCGCGACCTCGACCTCGAGGTCCCCGCGGACCTGCTTGAGCTCCGCGGTCGTCCACGGAGACTCGTCCTCGCGGACGACGAGGCGGGTGGCGAGGTCGGCGGTCGGGGTCTCGGTCAGCCCGAGCGCCGCCCGGTCGGCGGCGTCCGACGGCGGCTGGCCGGCCGCCGCGGCCCGCTTCCCCGTGCGCTTCTTCGGCGCCGGCCTGGGCGCCGGCTCGTTCGCGTGGGACGCCGTCTTGTTCGTTGCCATCATGGGCCCTTTGCCTCGCGGTGGCCCGCGCGAGGCGGGCCGGACAGGTGCGCTTGAGGATAGGTCATCGACCCTCGCGCGTACAGGAGTTTGGTGCAGCCGACCTGCGCCGACGCGCCGGTCAGGTCGTTCTCTGTTCGGCGGTCAGGTCCGCGTCGTCCTCACCCTCGCCGTGTCCGTCGCCGTGTCCGTCGCCGCTGTCGGGGGCCGTCCCGGCGGTCGCGTCGAGGGCGCCGAGCTGCTCCTCGATGTACGCGCGCAGCCGGGTCCGGTACTCCCGCTCGAAGCCGCGGAGCTGCTCGACCTGCTGCTCCAGGTCGAGGCGGTCGTGGTCAAGCTGCTCGAGGACCTGCTGACGCGTCTGCCGGGCCTCGGCGACCATGCCGGTCGCCCGCTCCCGGGCCTCGGTGAGCATCGCGTCCCGGGTCGTCGTGCCCTCGAGGACGAGCTCGTCGTGGGTCGCCTGCGCGCTCGTGACGAGCTCCTCGTGCCGGGCCTCCGCTGTGCTGATGAGCTCGTCGTGCCGGCTCTGGGCCTCGGTGAGCATCGCGTCGCGGGTGCTCTCGGCCTCGGCGACCATCCGATCGTGCTCGCTGCGGCCCGCGGCGACGTGCTCGTCGTGGAGGCGCTGGGCGAGCGCGATGAGGCTGGCGGCGCCGTCGCTGCCGCCCGCGGCCGTCGCGAGGGTCGCGGTGTCCGGGCCCTGCGTCCCCTCCGGACCGTCGACCCGGCCCTCACCCGAGGGGCCCTCGGCGGCCGCCGCCGCCTGCTCGGCCTCGGCGATCCGCTGCTCGGCGGCCTGCTCGGCCTCCTCCGCGCGGGCGGTCGCCTCCTCGATGCGCCGCTGCGCCGCTCCCTCGGCCTCCTCGGCCCGGGCGGCGAGGGTCGCGACCCGCTCGTCGAAGTCCGCACCATCGCCGGCAGTCTCGCCGGCGGGCGCTGCCGCCGTCGGCCCGTCCCCGGTGCCCAGAGCGGCGTCGCCCGTCGTCCCCTCGCGCCCGGCCCGGCAGTCGTCGAGCTCCTTCGACGCACGCCGCATCTCGACGACGACCTCGTCGAGGAAGTCGTCGACCTCGCGCTCGTCGTAGCCGCGCCGGAACTGGGTCTGCGTGAAGGTCTTCTTGAGGACATCTTCCGCTGTGAGCGCCATCTCGTCTCCTCGGGAACCGCTCAGGTCGTCGGTGGTCGTCAGGGCCTCGCCCGGGAACCCCGGGGCGCGCCGCCCAGACTAACCGGACGGCACCGACCACCCTAGGACGGGAGCGGCGTCACAGGGCGCTTCGGAGCAGGCCGATCCCGATGCTCCGGACGAGCGAGAGGCCGATGAGGAGCACGAGGAAGGAGAGGTCGAGCGAGACCCCGCCGATCCGCAGCGGGGGGATGACGCGTCTCAGGGCCCGCAGCGGGGGGTCGGTGAGCGTGTAGATGGCCTCGGCGACGACGAGCACGACCCCCTTCGGCCGCCAGTCACGCGCGAACATCTGGATCCACTCGAAGACGAGCCGACCGATGAGGACGAGGAACGCGAGGAAGAGGACGAAGTCGAGGAGGGAGATCACGAAGGCCATACGAGATCTTCCCTGTTCGAGCCGGGCGTGACCGAGGCGGGGTCAGCTCTGGTTGAACAGGCCACGGGCGGGGGCGGCACCCGGCTCCTCGGCGGCGACCTCGACGTGCGACGGCGAGAGGAGGAAGACCTTGGCGGTGACCCGCTCGATCGACCCGTGCAGACCGAAGACGAGGCCGGCGGCGAAGTCGACGAGGCGCTTGGCGTCGGCGTCGTCCATGTCGGTGAGGTTCATGATGACCGGGACCCCCTCCCGGAAGCTCTCCCCGATGTTCTTCGCCTCGTTGTACGTCCGCGGATGGATCGTCGTGATCCGGTTGAGGACGCCGACCTCGGGGCCACGGACGACGCTCGCGACCGGAGTCCGGCGGGGGAGCGGGGTCACCTCGGCCCCCTGCTCGGGGGAGTCCTCGTGACGGTCGTCGGCATACTCGTCGTACTCCTCCTCGTAGTAGGCGTCGTACCGCTCGTCCTCTTCAGCCAGTCCGAGGTAGACCATCGTCTTGCGCAGCGCCCCAGCCATGACCACTTCCTTTGCCTCGTGTGCCCGCCTGGACCTGGGGGTCCGGTGACCGAGCCGTATCGGTGTCGAAGTTACCGGTGTGGCGGGCGAGAACCGAGGATTGCGGTTCCGACACGCAGGTGTGTCGCCCCGTGCGCGACGGCCTCCTCGAGGTCGGCGCTCATCCCCGCCGAGACCCACCTCGCCTCCGGGTGGTCGGCGCGGACCCGGGCCGCGACCTCGGCGAGCCGGGCGAAGGACGCCCCCGGGTCGGCGTCCTGCGGGGCGACGGCCATGACGCCCCCGAGCCGCAGGCCGGAGGCGGCGACAGCGTCGGCGAGCTCCGGGACCTCCTCGACGCGGGCCCCGCCGCGGCCCGGGGCGTCGTCGAGGCTCACCTGGACGAGGGCGGTGATCTCGCGACCGGCGGCGGCGGCCCCCCGGCCGAGGGCGCCGACGAGCTTGCGGCGGTCGAGCGAGTGGACGACGTCCGCGTACCGCGCCACCGACCCCGACTTCTTCGACTGGAGCTGCCCGACGAAGTGGACCTCGAGGTCGTCCCGGGCGGTGACGGCAGCGAGCTTCGTCGAGGCCTCCTGGTCACGCGCCTCGCCGATGGCGCGGATCCCGAGCCCGGCGAGGGCGTCGACGTCCGACGCGGGGAAGAACTTCGTCACGACGACGAGGGTGACCTCGGCACGCGACCGGCCGGCGTTCGCGCAGGCCCGCTCGATCCGCTCCTCGACCCGGGCGAGCGCCTCGCGCAGCTCGGCGCGGCGGGCCGGGGTCGCGGGCGGCTCGGCCTCGAGCGCCGTCACCCCGCCCTCCGGACGACGACGCCGGCGGTGCGCCCGGTCGTCCGGTCGCGCCGGTACGAGAAGAGGTCGGGGTCCTCCCGGGTGCACCCGGGCAGCCAGGCGACATCGACGTCGTTCGCCCGGAGCTGGGCGACGACTCCGGTCGCGACGTCGACCGCCGGGGTCCCCGTCCAGCTCCGCGCGGCCGACTCCGGGACGACGCGGGCGGCCTCGTCCCGGAGGTCGGCCGGCACCTCGTAGCAGCGTCCGCACACCGACGGCCCGACCACCGCGCTGATCCGCTCGGCCCCCGCCTCGCGCATCGTCATGACGACCCGGTCGACGACCCCGGCGACGAACCCGGGCCGTCCGGCGTGGGCGACGCCGACGACCCCGCGCTCGCCGTCGCTGAGAAGGACGGGCGTGCAGTCGGCGACGAGGACGGCGAGGGCGAGGTCGGTCTCGGTCGTCACCATCGCGTCGACCGCGGGGGCCGACCGGTCCGGGTCGGCCGCCCCGGCGTCGACGACGGCGACATCGGACCCGTGCCGCTGGTCCATGAGCAGGAGCCGGTCGGCCGGGAGGCGGAGGGCCGCGGCGACACGCTCACGGTTCGTCCGGACGGCGGCCGGGTCGTCCCCGACGTGCCCCCCGAGGTTGAGCGTGCCGTACGGGGACGCGCTCACGCCTCCCGTGCGGGAGGTGAAGGTGAGCTCGAGCCCGGGGCGTCGGTCCTGCCAGCGGAACATGCCTGGTCAGAACCTCACTTGAGGAAGTCGGGGACGTCGAGGTCGTCGCCGTCGTCGAAGGTCACCTGCCGCGGCGGGGTCGGGGCGGGCTGGCGCTCACGCTCGGGGGCGGCCTCCTCGTGGACGCGGGGGCTCGCCTCGTCGCCCCGCTCGGGCGCGCTCGCTCCCCTGCCCGGGTCCTGCTCCCCGCCGGACGGGACGGGGTGGCCGTTGCCGTTGCCGTCCGCGCCGCCGTGGTAGGCCGGCTGGACCGGTGCCGGGACGGGCTGCTGCGGGCGGGCAGCCGGGGCGTACCCTCCGGACTGCTGCGGGGACCGCGCCGGGGCACCGGATTGCTGGGCCGGGACGGAGGGGGGGCGGCCCCCGCCCTGGACGGTGCCGAGGGCACGGTCGTCCGTGCGCTTCTGGGGGGAGCCCCCGTCGAAGCCGGCGGCGATGACGGTGACCCGGACCTCGTCGCCGAGGGCGTCGTCGATGACCGCGCCGAAGATGATGTTGGCCTCCGGGTGGGCGGCCTCCTGGACGAGGCGGGCCGCCTCGTTGATCTCGAAGAGGCCGAGGTCGCTCCCGCCCTGGATGGAGAGGAGGACGCCGTGTGCCCCGTCGATGCTCGCCTCGAGGAGCGGTGAGGAGATCGCGAGCTCGGCCGCCTGGACGGCCCGGTCCTCGCCGCGGGCGGAGCCGATGCCCATGAGGGCCGAGCCGGCCCCCTGCATGACGGACTTGACGTCGGCGAAGTCGAGGTTGATCAGCCCGGGCGTCGTGATGAGGTCGGTAATGCCCTGGACGCCGGAGAGGAGGACCTGGTCGGCGCTGCGGAAGGCGTCGAGCATGCTCACGGCGCGGTCGCTGATCGACAGGAGCCGGTCGTTGGGGATGACGATGAGGGTGTCGACCTCCTCCCGGAGGCCCCCGATGCCGGACTCGGCCTGGTTCGCCCGACGCCGCCCCTCGAACGTGAACGGGCGGGTGACGACGCCGATCGTCAGTGCGCCGAGGCTCTTGGCGATCTTCGCGACGACGGGCGCACCGCCGGTCCCGGTGCCGCCGCCCTCGCCGGCGGTGACGAAGACCATGTCGGCCCCCTTGAGGACCTCCTCGATCTCCTCGGCGTGGTCCTCGGCGGCCTTCCGTCCGACCTCGGGGTCGGCGCCCGCCCCGAGACCGCGGGTGAGCTCGCGGCCGACGTCGAGCTTGACGTCGGCGTCGCTCATGAGGAGGGCCTGGGCGTCGGTGTTGATGGCGATGAACTCGACGCCCTTGAGCCCCACCTCGATCATCCGGTTGATGGCGTTGACACCGCCTCCGCCGATGCCGACGACCTTGATAACGGCCAAGTAGTTCTGCGGTGCTGCCACGGGTGGGCCTCTCCTGGGTGCTTCGGTGCTCATGCCACCGGGTGTCTGGGGCCGCTCACCCCAAACCCTCGATGTAACGTATAGGGTTACGGTTCTGCGACGTTCTGGGTGTGACGCTATGCGCTCGCGACGCCCCCTGCAACAACGCCCTGCGCGTGTCGGGACCGAGGATAGCGGCAATCGCCGAATGGTCCGCGACCGGATGTCTCATCCGCCACTTCAGCCCCATCTGGAGCCCCTCCAAACACTCATCCTCACGTTGAGGTTGAGAGTAAGGCGCAGGCTGCTCGCGTCCGGCGCCGGCGACCTCCGCCACGGGCACGGCCGGGCGCGGTGGGCGGCATGCCGCGGGGGGGGTCGGACGGTGCGCTGACCGCCTCCGAGGCCCGGTCCTGTCAACGAGTGACCGGGGTCTCCGGGGCGCTGACGTCGATCGTCCCCGGGTGCCGGCGGAGGAGGGCGGCGACGACCTCGCCCTTGAGCTCGGGCCGCTCCCCCGTCCCCCACACGACGTCGGTGCCCCCGACGCCGAAGGTCACGACGTCGGCGTCGCTGACGGTGAGGTCGCGCACCCGTTCGGCGATGTGGGGCGGGAGCGTCGAGAGGACCGCGAGCGCGGTGCGCACCCCGGCGCCCGAGACCGACCCCGAGGTGTCCGCACGGATGACGGGCACCCCCGTCGGCGCGGTGTCCACCGTCTCGAAGGCGACCCCCTCGATGTCGAGGACGGTGAGCGCGCCGGCGCTGTCCCGGACGGCGAGCACGGGGGTACGCGCCGTCGCGTCGACGACGACGGTCCTCGGCCACTCGCGGCGGACCGAGACGTGGGCGATCGCCGGTCGGGCGGCCACCCGGTCCTCGACGGCTCCGGTGTCGACCCGGGCGAGCGGCGTGCCGACGGGGACGTCGGCGAGCGCGCGGACCCCGGCTCGCTCCCCCGCGGGGACGCCGGTGACGCGCACGCTCCTGACGGCGAGCAGCGGGCTCGCGAGGACGACCCAGGCGGCGAGGGCGGCGACGAGCACTGCCGCGACGGCGGCCCCGGCGCGCACCCGGGCGGTGCGTCTCGCCGCGTGGGCGCGGTCGGCGAAGCGGTCCTGGGCCGCGACGAGCGCCTCGGCACCGAGCCGTCGACGGGTGGCGGGACGGCTGCTCACGAGCCCACCTCCAGGGCGAGGAGGATCTCGGGCCCGAGGGCGGTGACGTCCCCGGCCCCGACCGTCAGGACGAGGTCGCCGCTGTGGGCGTGCCCGGCGACGAGCGCGGCGACGGCGGAGCGGTCCGGGCAGAGGGTGACCGGGGTCCCGGCGTCCCGGAGCGGCGCCGCGATGAGCTCGGAGCCGACGCCGGGGATCGGGTCCTCTCGGGCCCCGTAGACGTCGAGGAGGACGACCTCGTCCGCGGGCGCGAGGGCAGCGGCGAACTCGGCCGCGAAGTCTCTCGTGCGCGAGTACAGGTGTGGCTGGAAGACGACGACGAGCCGTCCGCCCGGGGTGAGGCCGGCGCCTGTCCGGACGACGGCCTCGACCTTACCGGGGTTGTGGGCGTAGTCGTCGACGACGGTGACGCCGCGGACCCGGCCGCGGACCTCGAAGCGCCGTCGGGCCCCGGCGAAGCCTGCGAGCCCGGCGAGGACCCCGTCCGGGTCGGCCCCGAGGCCGAGGACCGCCGCGGTCCACGCCGCAGCCGCGTCGAGCTGGTTGTGCTGGCCGGGGACGGCGAGCCGGAGCGCCCGGGGGGCGCCGTCGGGTCCGGTGAGGGTCGCCGTCGTCCCCAGTCCCGCGGCCGAGGGCTCGCCGAGGACGACGTCCGCGCCGGGGTCGAATCCGTACGTGAGGACCCGCAGGCCCGAGCGGCGGGCCTCCTCGGCGAGCTCGGCCGAGCCGGGGTCGTCGGCGCAGGCGACGAGGAGACCTCCGTCGGGCATCGTCGCGACGAACTCCCGGTAGGCGGCGCGGACGTGCTCGAGGTCCCCGTAGTGGTCGAGGTGGTCGGCCTGGACGTTCGTCACGACGCTGACGTGGGGGCGGTAGACGAGGAACGAGCCGTCGCTCTCGTCCGCCTCGACGACGAAGACGCCGCCGGACCCGGTGCCGGCGTTCGTCTCGAGACCGGCGATCTCCCCGCCCGCCGCGAACGATGGGTCGACCCCGGCGGCGCGCAGGGCGACGGTGAGCATCGACGTCGTCGTCGTCTTGCCGTTGGCGCCGGCGACGGCGACCCGCCGGTCGGTCGCCGTCAGCGCCGCGAGCGCCTGGGAGCGGTGCAGGACCCTGAGACCGGTTGCGCGCGCGGCGGCGAGCTCGACGTTGTCCTCCCTCACGGCCGAGGAGACGACGACGGTGTCGGCCCCCTCGACGTGAGCGGCGTCGTGGCCGGTCCACACCCGGGCACCCGCGGCGCGAAGGGACGCGAGGACCGGGGAGTCCCGGGCGTCGGAGCCGCTCACCGACACCCGGTGGGCGAGCATGAGCCGGGCGACACCGGACATCCCGATCCCGCCGATGGCGACGAAGTGGACCCGACCGAGATCGGCGAGCGCCGGGACCGGGGCACGGAAGTCGAAGCGGGTCGTCGCGCCGGTCACCTGGCCCCCTCGTCGGGACCGGCGGCCTCGGCCACCCGGCCGCGGTAGGCCTCGAGGACGAGGTCGGCGAGCTTCTCGTCGCCGTCCCGCTCGCCCACCGTGCTCGCCGCGACGCTCATCGAGCGGAGCAGCTCTGGGTCGCTGAGCATGGGGACGAGGCCGCTCCCGACCCACGCCGGGGTGACGTCCGCGTCGTCGACCAGCAGGCCCCCTCCGGCGGCGACGACGTCGGCGGCGTTGAGGCGCTGCTCGCCGTTGCCGATGGGCAGCGGGACGTAGACGGCGGGGAGGCCGACCGCGGTGAGCTCGCAGACGGTGTTCGCCCCGGCCCGGGCGACGACGAGGTCGGCGGCGCTGTACGCGAGGTCCATCCGGTCGACGTAGGGGGCGACGACGTACGGGGCGCCGACGCCGGTGACCTCCGCGGTGAACTCCTTGCCGGCGCCGGTGATGTGGAGGACCTGGATGCCGGCGTGGTGGAGCCGGTCGACGTTCGCCTCGAAGGCCTGGTTGATCCGCATCGCCCCGAGCGAGCCGCCGGTGACGAGCAGGGTGGGCCACTGCGGGTCGAGCCCGAAGTGCTCCATCGCCTCGGCACGGTGGGCGGGACGGTCGAGATGGGCGATCTCGTGTCGGAGCGGCATCCCGACGATCCGGCTCCCGTGGAGGCGGGTCGAGGCGAAGGTCACCCCGACGTGGCTGCTCAGCCGTGCCCCGAGCCGGTTCGCCACCCCCGGCCGGGCGTTCTGCTCGTGGACGACGACGGGCACCCGCCGCTGGCGGGCGGCGAGGTAGGCGGGTGCGGAGACGTACCCGCCGAACCCGACGACGACCTCTGCGCCGACGTCGTCGATCGCCGCACCGGCGGCGGCGACAGCGGTCCGGAAGCTCCTCGGCAGGCGGACGAGCTCGGCGCTCGGGCGCCGGGGCAGGGGAACCTTGGGGACCGTGCGGAGCGGGTAGCCGCGAGCGGGCACGAGTCGGGACTCGAGTCCGGCCTCCGTCCCGAGCGCGGTGACCCGCACGTCCGGGTCCCGGCGCCGGAGGCAGTCGGCGAGCGCGAGCAACGGGGAGACGTGGCCGGCGGTTCCGCCGCCGGCGAGGAGGACCGAGGAGGGGGCGGTCGCGCTCATCCCCGCCCCCGTCTCCACGCGGGGAGCACCGCGAGCGAGCGGCGGACGACCGACGGGCGCCGGCCGAGGGCCTCGGCGCAGCCCGGTTCGGCCCGGGCGAAAGAGAGGAGCACGCCGCTGGCGAGCATCGTCGTCACGAGCGAGGACCCTCCGGAGGAGACGAACGGGAGCGGTACCCCGATGACGGGGAGCAGCCCGATGACCGCCCCGATGTTGATCACCGCCTGGGCGAGGACCCACGTCATGATCCCGGCGGTCGCGAGCCGGACGAACATGTCGTCGGTCCGGGTGACGAGCCGGTAGCACACGAGCGCGAGGACGGCGAACAGGCCGAGGATGACGAGCGTCCCCGGCAGACCGAGCTCCTCGCCGATGATCGCGAAGATGAAGTCGTTGTGGGGCTCGGGGAGCCACTGCCACTTCTCCCGGCTCGCGCCGAGGCCGACTCCCCACCAGCCGCCATCGGCGAGGGCGTAGAGGCCGTGGACGGGCTGGCGGCAGATGCCGTAGTAGAGGGCGTCATGGCTCGGGCTGCACTGGGAGCTGTCGAGCCAGATGCTGATCCGCTCCATCCGGTTCGCGCTCGTCTTCGCGGCGGCGAGGGTGAGGGCGGTGACCGAGCCGAGCCCGAGGGCGAACCACCGCAGCGGGACCCCGGCCGCGAAGAGGACCCCGACGAGGATCGCCGCGAGGACCATCGCCGTCCCGAGGTCGTGCCCGATCATGACGAGCCCGAGCACGGCGAGGGCGCTCGGGAAGACATACGGGACGACGACGTGCCGGACGTCCCCGAGGAGCGCGCGCTTCCGGGTGAGGACGGACGCGCCGAAGAGGACGAGGGCGACCTTGCCGAGCTCACTCGGCTGCATCGTCAGGGGACCGAGTGCGAGCCAGTTGCGGTTGCCCTGGAACCCGGTGCCGAGCGGGGTGAAGACGAGGATCTGGAGGACCACGGTGCCGACGAGGGCGGGGACCGCGAGCCGCTTCCACCGCTCGACGGGCATCCTGGAGGCGACCGCCATCGCGATGCCGCCGAGGACGGCGAACGTCAGCTGGCCCTGGAAGATCGCGTACGGCGACCCGTTGGCCGTGTCCTTGATCGAGACGATCATCGACGCGGAGAGGACCATGACGAGCCCGATGGCGACGAGCATCGTCGTCACGCTGAGCAGGACGTAGTACGTCGTCACGGGCGACTGGAGCCGGTCGGCCCACCAGCCGTGACGCCCGCTCGTGCCCGGCTTCCCCGGGCTGCGGGTCGCGGTGGCGTTCGTCACGGGGCTACTCCCCCGGGCGACCGGCGAGCCGGCGGACGGCGTCGGCAAAGGCGTCGCCTCGGGCGCCGTAGTCGGTGAACATGTCCATCGACGCCGCGGCGGGGGCGAGGAGGACGACGTCGCCCGGCTCGGCGAGCGCGGCGGCGTGGCTGACGGCGAGCTCCATGGCCCCAGTGTCGACGGCGTCGAGGTCGACGACGGGAACATCCGGCGCGTGTCGGCGGACTGCGTCGACGATGGCCGAACGGTCACGGCCGAGAGCCACGACGCCGCGCAGCCGCCCGGCCGCGCCCTCGACGAGGGCGTCGACGTCGGCGCCCTTGAGGAGTCCGCCGGCGACCCACACGATGCGCTCGTACGCGGCGAGCGAGGCGGTCGCGGCGTGCGGGTTCGTCGCCTTGGAGTCATCGACGTAGCGGACGTCGGCGACGACCGCGACCTCGGCGATCCGGTGCGGCTCGGGGCGGAAGGCCCGCAGCCCGTCCCGGACGGCGACCGGGGGGACGCCGAGCGAGCGGGCGAGAGCGGCCGCGGCGAGGGCGTTGGCGACCTGGTGCGGGGCGACGGTGGAGGCGTCGCCGCGGACGTCGTCGACGTGGCCGAGCTCGACGGCCTGGCGCTGGCGGTCGGGGCCGAAGGCGCGGTCGGCGAGGACGCCCTCGACGACGCCGACCATCGACGGCCCGGGAGGGCCGAGCGTGAACCCGATGGCACGGCACCCCTCGACGACGTCGGCCTCGGCGACGAGCCGCTCGGTGACGGGGTCGGCGACGTTGTAGACGCAGGCCACCTCGGTGTTGGCGTACACCCGCCCCTTGGCCCGGGCGTACGCCTGCGCAGAGCCGTGCCAGTCGAGGTGGTCGGGCGCGACGTTGAGGCACGCCGACGCGTACGGGCGCAGGCTGCTCGACCAGTGCAGCTGGAAGCTCGACAGCTCGACGGCGATGACCGCCCACGGGTCGGGGTCGAGGACGGCCTCGACGATGGGGGTCCCGACGTTGCCCGCGCTCGTCGCCCGCAGCCCGGCTGCCCGGAGGATCGCCGTGAGCATCTGGACGGTCGTCGTCTTGCCGTTCGTCCCCGTGACGGTGAGCCACGGGGCGGCGCCCTCCACCGGTCGGAGCCGCCAGGCGAGCTCGACCTCGCCCCAGACGGGGACACCGCGGGCGGCGGCCTCGGCGAGGACCGGCTGGTCCGGCCGCCAGCCCGGGGAGGTGACGACGAGGTCGACGGGGTCGGCCGGGAGACCGCGGACGTGCTCCGGTCCGGTCCGGACGTCGACGTCGAGGACCTCGAGGATCCGGGTCCGCTCGGCGAGGGCAGGCGTCACGGTCGAGTCGCCCGCGTCGACCCCGACGACGTGGACGCCGCGCTCGGCGAGCGCGGCCGCGGCGGCGAAGCCGCTGACGCCGAGTCCGGTGACGAGGACGCGCAGACCGGCCCAGTCGGCGTCACCGTGGGTGAGGCGGTCGAGGTCGGGGCTCGGGGTCGGCCCACCCGGTGCGCTCACGTGCCACCCACCACCCATTCGGCGTAGAAGAGCCCGAGGCCGAGGGCGACGCACAGCCCGGCGATGATCCAGAACCGGATGACGATCGTCACCTCCTGCCACCCGAGCAGCTCGAAGTGGTGCTGGAGGGGCGCCATCCGGAAGACCCGCTTCCCGGTGAGCTTGAACGACCCGACCTGGATGATGACCGAGAGGGTGATCGCGACGAAGAGCCCGCCGAGGATGATGACGAGGAGCTCGGTCCGGGTCGTGATCGCGAGGCCGGCGAGGGCGCCGCCGAGCGCGAGCGAGCCGGTGTCTCCCATGAAGATCTTCGCCGGGGCGGCGTTCCACCAGAGGAACCCGAAGCACGCCCCCATCCCGCACGCGGCGACGACGGCGAGGTCGTGGGCGTCGCGGACCTCGTAGCACTTCAGCCCGGGGTTGGACTGGCAGTTCTGGTTGAACTGCCAGATCCCGATGAGGACGTAGGACGCGAACACCATCGTCGAGGCACCGGTCGCCAGCCCGTCGAGGCCGTCGGTGAGGTTCACCCCGTTCGACGTCCCGGCGATCATGAGGTTGGCCCAGATGACGAAGAGGAGGAGCCCGATGAGCGGGCCGGCGAAGGCGAGGTCGATGCCGGTGTCCCGGACGAACGAGATCCGGGTCGACGCGGGGGTCCGGAACGAGCTGTTCGGGAAGGTCAGGGAGAGGACCGCGAAGATGACGGCGACGAGCGTCTGCCCGGCGAGCTTCTCGCGGGAGCGGAGCCCCAGGCTGCGCTGCTTGCTGATCTTGATGTAGTCGTCGAGGAAGCCGACGAGGCCGAGGCCGCTCATGAGGAAGAGGACGAGGAGAGCGCTCGCCGTCGGCGCGGTGAGGGTGGCGACGTGAGCGACGGCGTAGGCGCCGACGGCGGCCCCGATGATGACCGCCCCACCCATGGTCGGGGTGCCGCGCTTCGTGTGGTGCGAGGTCGGCCCGTCGTCGCGGATGAACTGCCCGTACCCCTTGCGGACGAGGAGCTTGATGAACATCGGCGTGCCGAGGAGGGCGACGACGAGAGAGAAGACGGCGGCGATGAGGACGGCCTTCACGAGGCGCTCCCGGTCTCGTCGCTGAGGCGTTCGCCGAGGACCCGGAGGCCGGCGTCCCGGCTCGACTTGAGCAGGACGACGTCGCCGGGTGCGAGGGCTGCGCCGAGGAGCGCGTGGGCGGCCTCGGCGTCGGGGACCCAGGTCGCACCGGTCGGGCTCGAGGGGCGCTCGGCGCGGGCGGCCTCGACCCCGTCGACGACGGGACGGGCGGTGTCGCCGACGACGACGACGCGGTCGATCCCGTGCTCGACGGCGGCCCTGCCGACGCCGGCGTGCTCGGAGTCGGAGCCCTCGCCGAGCTCGAGCATCGACCCGATGACGGCCCACGAGCGGCGCGAGGCGCTCATCCCGGCGAGCGCACGGAGCGCGGCCCGCGTCGAGTCGGGGTTGGCGTTGTACGCGTCGTTGACGACGGTGACGCCGTCGGGGCGCTCGGTGACCTCCATCCGCCACCGGCTCGCAGGGCGGGCGGCGGCGAGGGCGTGGGCGACCTCCTCGAGGCCGAGGCCGCACGCGCGGGCGGCCGCGGCGACGGCAAGGGCGTTGTCCACGTGGTGCTCGCCGTGGAGGCCGAGCGTGACCGGGAGCCGCGCCTCGCCCTCGACGAGGACGAAGCTCGGCCGGGCGGTGGCGTCGAGCCGGACCGACTCGGCCCGCAGGTCGGCGTCCGGCCCGCGCCCGACCCGGATGACCGCCGCCCGGGTCCGGGCGGCCATCGCGGCGACGGCGGGGTCGTCGGCGTTGAGGACGGCGGTCCCGTCCGCGGGCAGGGCCGCGACGAGCTCCCCCTTTGCCGCGGCGATCGCCTCGCGGGAGCCGAACTCGCCGACGTGGGCGACCCCGACGTTGAGGACGACGCCGATCCGCGGGGGGACGACCTCGGTGAGGTACTCGATGTGCCCCAGGCCGCGGGCCCCCATCTCGACGACGAGGAAGCGGGTCGTCTCGGTGACCCGGCACACGGTGAGCGGGACGCCGACCTCGGAGTTGAGCGACCCGCGGGTCGCGACGGTCTCCCCCGCCCGCTCGAGGACGGCGGCGAGGAGGTCCTTCGTGCTCGTCTTCCCCGAGGACCCGGTGACGCCGACGACGGCGAGGTCGGGTCGGGAGTCGACGAGGTCCCGGGCGAGCGCGACGAAGGCCGCCTGGACGTCGGGGACGACGACGGCCGGGAGCGGGCCGGTGGGCCGGGTCGTCAGGGCTGCGACGGCGCCCCTGGCCGCGGCGTCGGCGATGAAGTCGTGCCCGTCCATCCGGTCCCCGACCCGGGCGACGTAGAGCGAGCCCGGCTCCGCCTCACGGGAGTCGGTGACGACGGCGCCGGTGACGACGACCTCCGCGGCGGACGCCGGGTCGGCGCCGTGGAGGGCCCCGCCGGTGAGTCGGGCGAGGTCGGCGAGCGAGCGGGCGATCATGCGTCCCGTCCCGTCCCGGGGCGGCCGGCGCGGACCGGCCCACCTGCCTCGGGCGCGTCGCGGGCTGCCGCGAGGGCGCGGCGGAGCTCGTCGCGGTCGTCGAAGGGGTGGACGACCCCGTCGACCTCCTGGCCGGTCTCGTGGCCCTTGCCGAGGACGACGACGGTGCTCCCGGGGCCCGCGGCGACGGCGGCGCGGACGGCCTCGCCGATCGCGGCGCGGCGGCCCTCGACGTCGCGGATCTCGGCGCCGTCCTCGACCGTCCGGGCGCCGTCGAGCACCCGGGCCCGGATGGCCGCGGGGACCTCGGTACGCGGGTTGTCGTCGGTGACGACGACGACGTCGGCGCAGCGGGCGGCGGCGGTCCCCATGCCGGGGCGCTTCTCGCGGTCGCGGTCCCCGCCGGCCCCGAGGACGACGACGAGCGCACCGGACGTCTCGGGGCGCAGGGCGGTGAGCGCGGCGGCGACCGCGTCCGGGGTGTGGGCGTAGTCGACGACGGCGAGTGGGAGGCCCTCGCCGCCCGGGACCTCGACGGTCTCCATCCGGCCGGGGACGTAGGGGTCGGCGAGGACGGCGTGGGCGACGGCCGCGGGGTCCTCGCCGAGCTCGATGAGGGTGAGCGCCGCGAGCGCGGTGTTGACCCGGTTGAAGGCACCGGGGAGGGCGGACCGGAGGCCGAGCACGGCCTCGGGCCCGGCAAGGGTGAACGCCCCGGGGTCGTCGGGGTCGGCCGTGATCCGCCAGTCGGCCCGGACCGCCGGGTCCGACGTCAGCGTGACGACGGGCACGGTGGCGGTCTCGGCGAGCCTTCGTCCCCAGGCGTCGTCGACGCAGACGACGCCGCGGCGGCAGCGCTCGGGCGTGAAGAGGCTCGCCTTGGCCTCGAAGTAGTCCTCCATGGTCGCGTGGAAGTCGAGGTGGTCCTGGGAGAGGTTGGTGAACACCGCGAGGTCGTAGCCGACGCCGTCGACCCGGTGCTGGCTCAGCGCGTGGCTGGAGACCTCCATGACGCACGAGTCCATCCCTCGCTCGACCATGACGGCGAGCAGGGCGTGCAGGTCGGTGGTCTCCGGGGTCGTGCGCACGCTCCTGATCCGCTCGCTCCCGACCCGGGTCTCGACGGTCCCGATGAGCCCGGTGTCGTGGCCGAGGGCGCCGAGCGCGGAGGTGAGCAGGTAGGCGGTCGTCGTCTTCCCGTTCGTCCCGGTGATCCCGACCATGTTGAGCCCCAGCGGGCTCGTGCCGTGGACGAGCGAGGACACCGCACCGAGGACGGCCCGGGGACGGTCGACGACGACGACCGGCAGTTCGACCCCGTCCGCCGTGACGAGGTCGGCCCCGGCCTCGTCGGTGAGCACGGCGGCGGC
Organism: uncultured Actinomycetota bacterium; assembly: GCA_963783735.1. Classification (GTDB taxonomy): domain Bacteria; phylum Actinomycetota; class Actinomycetes; order Actinomycetales; family Dermatophilaceae; genus CAWDAQ01. Next base: position 727,799 of record CAWAOO010000007.1, read on the forward strand.
CCCCGACGCGGCGGCCGCCGAGGCGAACCGGGCGCCGTGCACGTTGGCCCCGGGAAGGGCGGCGTAGAGGTCCCCGGGTCGCACCTCGCGCGAGTCGAGGGTGACGCCGGAGACGACGACGCCGGCAGCGCTCGCGGGGATGTCGGCGGCGCCCACGAAGCGCGCCACCTCGGTGAGGGGCGTGCGACGGACGGTGCGAGGTCGAGGGCTGGCCACGGGCAGCGAGACTACCCGTTGGAGCCGGAGGCCCTGTCCCTGAGGACCTCCGGGTCGTTCGGGGAGGGGGGCGAGTCGAGTCGGAGCCGGAGCTCCGGCTTCGACATGTCCTCCGGGGTCGGGGGGACCTGCTCCTTCTGGAGGGCGTAGGTCATGACGTCCTTGAAGACCGGCCCGGCGACGGTGCCCCCGAAGTACGACTTCACGGGTCGCTGGAGGATCGCGGCGACGACGAGGGAGGGGTCCTCGGCGGGGGCGAACCCGATGAAGCTCGCGGTCTTGCCGGAGTACCCGTGGGTCTTGGGGTCGTACCGGTCCGCGGTGCCGGTCTTGCCTGCCACCCGGTAGCCGGGGATCTGCGCCTCGGGGGCGGTGCCCTTCTGCGAGACGACGCCCTCGAGCATCTTGCCCAGGGTCGTCGCCGTCTGCGGGGACACCACCCGGGTGCCCTTCTCGGGGGTCCGCGGCTGCCAGCCACCGCCGGACCCCTTGACGGATTCGACGATGCTCGGGGGCATCCGCAGGCCCTTGTTCGCGATGGTCTGGAACACCCCGGCCGCCTGGACCGCGGTGACCGACAGGCCCTGGCCGTAGACGACCGTGTACCGCTGGCTGCCGTTCCAGTCCTTCGCCGGGGCGAGCAGGCCCGCCGACTCGCCGGGGAACCCCAGTCCGGAGGTCGAGCCGAGCCCGAACTTGCGGAAGTACGTCTCCAGGGTGCTCGGGCTCAGCTGCTCGCCGGCGAGGATGAACCCGATGTTGCTCGACTCGGCGAGCGCGCCGGCGAAGGTGCGGTACTCGGTCGGGTGCGGGTGGCTGTCGTGGAACGTCCGGTCCGCGCGGTGGATCGAGCCGGGGATGACCATCGGCGTCGAGGGGGTGGCCTTGCCCTCCTGGAGGACGGCAGCGGCCGTCATGATCTTCGCCGTCGACCCCGGCTCGAAGACGTCGGTGAGGGCGACGTTGGACAGGCTCCCCTTGGCCTGGCCGACGTGGTTGGGGTCGAACGTCGGGTACGAGGCCAGCGCGAGCAGCTTGCCGCTCTTCGCGTCGAGGACGACGACCGACCCGCTCAGGGCGTCGGTCTTCTTCACCTCGGCCGCGAGCCGGTTCTGGGCGTACCACTGGAGGTCGTTGTCGATGGTGAGCCGCACGTCGCGTCCGGGTCGCGCCGACTCGACCTCGTGCCGACCCTGGGGGAGCGTGCTCCCGTCCTGCCCGATCTCGTACACCGCCTTCCCGGAGCGGCCCTTGAGCTCGTCGTTGAGCATGAGCTCGACGCCGCCGCCGGGCTTGCCGTCCGCGGTGACGTAGCCGACGAGCGAGGCGGCGGTCGTCGACTGGGGGTAGGTGCGCTCGGACGTCCGCTCGCTGTAGACGCCCGGGATCCCGAGGTCGCTGATCTTGCGCCACGCGAGCGGGCTGACGTTCTTCGCGACGATCCGGTAACGGGCGTCGCCGGTGAGCTTGGGGGTGAGCTTCTCGACGCTCATCCCGACCAGCGGGGCGAGGTCCTCGGCCGCGCCGGCGACGCCGACCGTCCGGAGCGCGCCGTCGACCGTGCGCTTGTACGACGGCACCGCGGTCTGGTCGACGGTGACGGTCCGGCGCTCGATGCTCGTCGCGAGGACCGTGCCGGCGTCGTCGAAGATCGTTCCCCGCAGCGCCGGGATGACCTCCGTCGTCGTCCTCGCCGACAGTGCGGTCGCCGACGTCGAGGCCGCGTCGAAGCCCTGGAGGCGGACGAGCTGGGCACCGAAGATGCTGAGGACGAAGAGCATCGCCAGCGTCATCGCCCGCATCCGCCGTCGGGGGTTGCCCGCCGCCGGGAGGCTCGACCCGCCCCGTGGCGCCCGGGTGGGGCCGCCCGAGCGGAGACGGGAGGGTCGGGCGCCCGCGGTGGCGGGCCGTGGCCGGGCGCGCCCCGCCGGACGGGCGGCGCCGCGGCCGGGGTCGGCGGACGGGCGGCGGCCCTGGGACGAGCGGCCCGGGGACGAGCGGCCCGGGGACGAGCGGCCCGGGGACGAGCGGCCGTCCGCGGCGGACTGTCCGGGTCGGGCCGGGCGCGGGGACCGCGCCGGCCGGGCGGCCGGGCGGCGCGGGCCGCCCCCCTCCCGGGCGTCCTGCCGGCGTCCGGCGTCACCGCGCGGCTCCGGCCGCGGACGCGGCGGCGGGGTGCGGCCGTCGCGGGGTGCGCGGGGGTCGGGCCGTCGACGCTCGGTCACGGCGCTCCTTCCTGCTCCGTCTGCGGGGGCGGACGGTCTCGGTCAGCCGGCCGGGGTCGGACCGGTGGACGGGCCACCGTCCGCGCGGCCCCCGGGGGTGCTCTCCTGCGGCGCCACCGGGACCCGGACGGAGGACCGCGACGCGCTGGCGCCGTCCTGCGCCCAGGAGTCGTCCGCCGGTGAGGACGACCGGTCCCGGGGCGGGGACACGACCACCGTAAAGTTGTCGCCCGCCTTCGCCGCCGTCGCCACGCCGAGGACCTTGCCGTCGCTGAGCCGGAGGAACGCCGGTGACTCGGCCGGGACCATGCCGAGCTGCTCGGCCCGCTGGGCGAGCCGGGAGGGCGCCCGCTGGGTGTCGATGCTGTGGGTGAGCGCCTCCTCCTGGTCGGCGAGCTGGGAGGAGGTCGCCTGGAGCCGACCGAGCTCGAAGGAGCCTTGGGCGAGGGCCGTGTTGAGGATGAGGACGGCGAGCAGGCCCCCGGCGAGGAGCGCGACGCACGTGGCGAGGAACCAGCCCTGGCCGGCGACGAGGTCCCCCTGGACGACCCGCAGCGGGCGCGCCGCCGCCGTCGGCCGCCGCAGCGGCCGGGCCGGGGCGCGGGTGGCGGTCATCTGGCTCATCGGGTCGGTCCCTTCGTCAGGCGGGTACGTTCGGCCGCGCGGAGCCGCACGGAGGTCGATCGGGGGTTGAGCGCCTTCTCGGCGTCGGTGGCCTCCTCGGCCCCACGGGTGAGGAGGCGGAGGTAGGGGGCGTGCTCGGGCAGCTCGACCGGCAGTCCGGGCGGGGTGGAGCCGCGGGCGCCGGCAGCGAGGGTCCGCTTCGTGATCCGGTCCTCGAGCGAGTGGTAGGAGAGGACGACGACCCGCCCGCCGACGGCGAGCGCGTCGAGCGCGGCGGGCAACGCGGTCCGCCACGTCGCGAGCTCCGCGTTGACCTCGATGCGGAGGGCCTGAAAGGTCCGCTTCGCCGGGTGGCCGCCGGTGCGCTGCGAGGCGGCGGGGATCGCCGCGCGGAGCACCTCGACGAGCTCCGCGGAGTGGGTGAAGGGGGCCTGCTCGCGCCGGCGGACGACCGCGCCGGCGATCCGCCGGGCGAACCGCTCCTCGCCGTAGTCGCGCAGGACCCGCTCGAGGTCCCGGGCATCGTAGGTGTTGAGGACGTCGGCGGCGGACGGGCCGCTGCCCTGGTCCATCCGCATGTCGAGGGGGGCGTCCTGCGCGTAGGCGAACCCGCGCCCGGCCTCGTCGAGCTGGAGCGAGGAGACGCCGAGGTCGAAGAGGACGCCGGCGACCGACGTCACGCCGAGGTCGGCGAGGACGTCGGTCAGCTCGTCGTAGACGGCGTGGACGAGGTCGACCCGGGCGGCGTGCGGGGCGAGTCGCTCCCGGGCGAGAGCGAGGGCGTCACGGTCCCGGTCGATCCCGACGAGGTGGGCCGCGGGGCAGCGATCGAGCAGGGCCTCCGCGTGACCTGCCATGCCGAGGGTGGCGTCGACGACGACGGCGCCCGGGGCCTCGAGGGCAGGGGCGAGCAGCTCGAGGACGCGGTCGCGAAGCACGGGGACGTGCCGCGCGGCGGCTCCTCCTGTGCTCATGCGGGCTCCTCGGGGTTCTGGTCGCAGTCTGGGGGGTCGACACGCCCGGGCCGTCCCTTCCCGTCGGCGTGTCGGGCTCGCGTGGGCTGGGCGGTGGGGGTCTCGGTGCGGGGTGTCCCTGCGCTGCGGCCAGGTCCCCATCCGCTCGGGCCCGGCACGGGGGAAGTCGCGCCGGGAGACAAGCGGCTGGAGGCCTGGCACCAGCGGCTGGGGGTCGTGGGGTGGGCGGGTCGCAGTGGAGGGCTTCGACGGCGTGCTCCCGTCGTGCGTCGCGGGCCGGGTCACATGAGTCCGGGGATCACCTCCTCGGCCTGGTCGGCGAACGTCGGCTCGGTGCGCTCGAGGTAGTCGGTCCAGGCAGCGGAGTCCCAGACCTCGAGCCGGGCGCCGGCACCGATGACGGTGCACTCCTTGTTGAGCCCGGCGTACTCGCGCAGGTTGGCGGGGATCGTCACGCGTCCCTGCTTGTCAGGGGTCTCGTCGGAGGCACCGGAGAGGAAGACGCGCATGTAGTCGCGCGCCGCCCGGCTCGTCGTCGGCGCCTGGCGCATCTGGTCGGCGAGCTGGACGAACTCGTCCATGGGGAAGACGTAGAGGCAGCGCTCCTGCCCGCGGGTGACGACGAGGCCGTCGGCGAGCCGGTCCCGGAACTTCGCGGGGAGGAAGAGCCGACCCTTGTCGTCGAGACGCGGCGTGTGCGTACCGAGGAACACCGCGTCTCACCTCCCCTGGGCCTGTCCATCGCGACACTCTGAACCGATGTCCCCCACATTACTCCACCTTGCTCCCCACACCTACTCATGAATGCCCTATTTGCCCTATTTCTTTCGACGATGTCGCAGGTCAGGTGAGTGGGGTGGAGTGGGGTGATCGCGCAGGCAGCCGGGACGCGAGGAGGCACTCACCGGGCCCCGGGCCGGCTGCAGGCGTCGTTGAGGACGCCCCGGCGCGGCCGCGGGCCCTCCCGTGGGGCGTCGTGGAGGACGCCCCGGCACGGTCCCGGACTTTCCCCCCGCGCCACCGTGGGAGAGAATCGAGGCCCGGTACGGTGGCGCGGGACCTGCTCCGGGGACGACTCACGGAGAGGTGGTCTCGTGTACCAAGATGAAGGGACGGCAGCCGTCGCCCGGGACCGGGGCCGTGCGCTCGAGGAGCTCCTCGAGGTCGCGAGCAGCCTCGCCACGGCGATGAGCTCGGTCATCGAGGGCAAGCCCGACGCCGTCCGGACCGCGATCTCCGTCCTCCTCGCCGAGGGGCACCTCCTCCTCGAGGACGTCCCGGGGGTGGGCAAGACGATGCTCGCCAAGACCCTCGCCCGGTCGATCGACTGCTCGGTCCGCCGGGTCCAGTTCACCCCGGACCTCCTCCCGAGCGACATCACCGGCGTGAGCGTCTTCAACCAGGACGTCCGCGACTTCGAGTTCCGGCCGGGCGCGATCTTCGCCAACGTCGTCGTCGGCGACGAGATCAACCGCGCCTCCCCGAAGACCCAGTCCGCCCTCCTCGAGTGCATGGAGGAGGGCCAGGTCACCGTCGACGGCCAGACCTACGAGCTCCCCCACCCGTTCATCGTCATGGCGACCCAGAACCCCATCGAGATGGAGGGCACCTACCCGCTCCCCGAGGCCCAGCGGGACCGGTTCATGGCACGGGTCTCGCTCGGGTACCCCTCAGCGCGCAGCGAGGTCGACATGCTCGCCACCCACGGTGGCACCTCGCCCCTCGAGGGCCTGCACCCGGTGACCGACGCGGCGACGGTGAGCCGGATGATCGCCGCCGTCCGCACGGTGCACGCGTCCCCGTCGATCCGCCAGTACGTCGTCGACCTCTCGAGGGCGACGCGGGAGAGCTCGGCGCTCCGGCTCGGCGCCTCGCCGCGGGCGACCCTGCACGTCCTCCGGGCGGCTCGTGCGCACGCGGCCCTTGCGGGGCGCGACCACGTCCTCCCGGACGACGTCCAGTCGGTCCTCGTCCCCGTCGTCGCCCACCGGCTCCTCCTCACCGGGGAGACCCACATGGCCGGACGGACCTCGGCGATGGTCCTCGAGGACCTCCTCCACCGGGTCCGGGTCCCCGCCCCGGGGTACTGAGGACCCTTCCGGTGCGCTCCCTGACCGAGGTCCTCACGCTCCGAGGCCGCTCCCTCCTCGCCGCGGGGCTCGCCCTCGTCCTCTGCGGCGTGGGGCTCGGCTTCGTCGACCTCCTCCGGCTCGGGGTCCTCCTCGTCGCGCTGCCGCTCGTCACCGCCGCCTCGACCCGACGGCACCGGCTGCGGCTCGGGGTGACCCGCTCGGTCCAGCCCCCGCGGGTCCAGATCGACGAGCCCGCCGTCGTCACGGTCGCCGTCGAGAACCGCGGGAGCAGTCCCACCCCGCTGATGATGGTCGAGGAGGGCCTCGACCACGCGCTCGGGGACCGCCCCCGCCTCCTCCTCCCGAGACTGGCCCGGGACGGCCGGTGCGAGCTCCGCTACCGGACGAGGGCGCACGTTCGCGGCCGGCACCGGCTCGGCCCGCTCGGGCTGCGGCTCAGGGACCCGTTCGAGCTCAGCGTGCGGATCGGCACGGTGCCCGGTCACGGCGAGCTCCTCGTCCTCCCCCACGTCGTGCCTCTCGGCACGGACCGCCCGCGCGCGACCGGCGTCGGCGCCGAGGGCTCGGTCCCGCACATGGTGGCCCTCCACGGCGAGGACGACGTCTCGATCCGGGAGTACCGGGACGGGGACGACCTCCGCCGGATCCACTGGCGCTCGACCGCGAAGACCGGGTCGATGATGGTCCGCCAGGAGGACCGCCCGGCGCGGCGCCGCGCCGTCGTCCTCCTCGACGCCCGGGCGGGCGCGCATCGGGGGTCGGGGACGAGCAGCTCGTTCGAGTGGTCGGTCGTCGCCGTCGCCTCCGTCGTCGCCCACCTCCTCGAGCACACCTTCGCCGTCCACCTCGTCACGCCCGAGACGCTCGAGGCGGGAACCGCCGCCGACGGCGTCACGCTCGACGACGCTCTCGAGGCGCTCGCCGTCGCGACGACCGCGGGGCCGGAGTCGCTCCCCGCCTGCCTCCACGCGGCCGGACCGCTGGCCGGGTCCGGGGGGCTCGTCGTCGCCGTCGTCGGCGGGCTGGACGACGCCAGCGCACAGGGCCTCGCCGCGCTCCGCCAGCCCGGCTCGACCGGGCTCGCGCTCGTCGTCGACGGCGCGACGTTCGTCGAGGGGCACGGCGTCGGTGGGCACGGCGGCGGTGGGCAGCTGGGGGATGGGCACGGCCCCGCACGGGTCGCGTCCCCCGTCGACGCGACGATCGAGGCACTCACCGCGGCCGGGTGGGCGAGCACCCGTGTCGGGAGCGGCACCCCGGTCGCCGCGGCGTGGTCGGCCGTCCAGCTGACTGCGTCCGGGAGCCTGCGATGAGCCGCGTCCGCCCCGTCGAGGGGGTCCTGGCGGCCACCGCCGCGGTGCTCGCGTGCCTCCCGCTCGCGAGCCTGTTCACGTCGGCGACGTGGCTCCGTCCGGCCCTCGTCTGCGTGCTCGTCGTCGCGGGGACCGGAATGCTCGCCCGCCGGGTCACCCGCTCGTCGGCGCTCGTCGTCGTCATCCAGCTCGTCGTCCTCGTCGAGACCCTCGCCGTCGTCTACGGTCAGGGCCACCTCTGGTACGGCCTCCCCCGGCTCGACACGGTCCTCGCCTTCAACACCCTCCTCTACGACGCCCGGGTCACGGTGACCCAGTTCGCCGCCCCCGCGCCGACGAGCCGGGGCGTCGCCCTCGCGCTCGGGATGATCGTCTCGCTCGTCGCGCTCGCGGTCGACGCGACAGCGGTGACCCGGCGTGCGCCCGCCCTCGCCGGCCTCCCGCTCCTCGCGGCGTACCTCGTCACCGCGTCGAACTCCGGCGATCCCCTCCCGTGGCTGTCGTTCGTCGCGCCGGCCGCGGCCTGGCTCGTCCTCCTCGCCCACCAGGGCATCGGCGGGATGAAGCGATGGGGAAGCGTCACACCGGTCAGTGACCCGCACGGGCGCGCGCCGGCGGGCGATGCGACCCGCGGGTTCGTCGACGCCGCGCGGGTGCTCGGTGCGACCGCCATCGTCGCCGCGCTCGTCGTCCCGATGGTCACCCCCCACCTCCCGACCCGCTTCCTCATCGAGGGCCTCGGCCGCACGGACACGGGCGAGGGCCCCCCGGGCGGCGGCGAGGTCCGGCTCAGCACGTCGATCGACCTGTCCCGGAGCCTGCGGAGCCAGTCGACCCGGCCGGTCCTCACGTACCGGACGAACGACCCAGACCCCGGGCCGCTGCGGGTCGCGGTCCTCAGCCGGTTCGCCGACGGCATCGTCGTCCCCTCCCGCGAGCCGGACGTCGCGCCGCAGGAGGACTTCGCCGTTCCCGCCCCCGCCGGTCTCGACCGGACCCGGTTCGGCCAGGGCGGGGTGCCGACGTACCGGATCGAGGTCGACGACAACAAGCTGCTCCCCCCACAGCTCGCTGCCCCGGCCCCGGTCCTCAGGGGCGACCTCGGCGGCACGCGCTGGTCGGTCGACCGGGACGGCGTCGTCAGGGTCACCGCGCGGACCCCCTCCTACGCCGTCGACTACGCCGGCGTCGACCCCCCGAGGTCGCTGCTCGCCGGGTCGGGGTCGAGTCTCGAGAGCCCGGCCGTGGGTGTTCGGGACCTCATCCTCGACCCCGGCTCGGAGCGCCGGGTCCGCGCCGTCACCGCGCAGGTCGTCCCCGAGGGCGCGAACGAGATCGAGGCGGCGGTGGCGATCCAGGACTACCTCCGCGGGCCCGAGTTCACGTACAGCCTCGAGCTCGCAGGCCCGACCCGGGACGAGAACGGGCGCCTCGTCATGCGTGACCCGATCTCGCACTTCCTCGAGACCAAGCGCGGGTACTGCCAGCAGTTCGCGACGACGATGGTCATGATGGCGCGCGCCGAGGACATCCCCGCCCGGCTCGCCCTCGGGTTCCTCCCGGGGACCCTCGTCGGGGACAGGTACGAGGTCCGGGCCAGCGACGCGCACGCGTGGCCCGAACTGTTCTTCGAGGGCGTCGGGTGGCTCCGGTTCGAGCCGACGCCCTCGGAGCGGACCGGCCTCGCCCCGGGGTACACCGACCTGACGCGCGACCGGGCGCCGAGCACCGGCGGGTCGACGCCGAGCGCGTCGCCGTCGCCGTCGTCGGACGCCCGTCCGGACCAGCCGAACCCAGCCGATCTCGGGGCCGACCCCGGCTCGACCTCCGCCGCCCCGGCCCTGTCCTGGGAGCGCGTGCGGACCCTCCCCCGGGCGGTGGTGGTGATCCTCGGGGCCCTCGTCGCCCTCCTCGTCGCTCTGTCCGTCCCGTTCGCCGCGTCGTTCCGGCGGCGGCGCTCGGCTCACGAGGAGGACCGCGCGCGGCGGGTCGAGTCGCAGTGGCAGGCCATGCTGCGCCGGCTCGACGACCTCGGGATCTCCCCGCCGAGCGGGAGCACTCCACGCCAGACCGGGGAGTTCCTCCGGCACGAGGCCTACCTTGCCGACCGCGACGCGCAGGCGCTCCACCGGGTCGTCGCCACCCTCGAACGCGCCCGGTACGCCCCGCCCGGCATCGAGCTGCCGGACATCACCACCGACACCGGGACTGTCGTCCGGGCGGTGACCGCCTCCCGGCGACGGTCCGACCGGGTTCGCGCCTGGTGGCTCCCGCAGGACGGGCTCGGCGCGTGGCGAGGTCTCGGCGACGCGGCCCTCGGCGCCCCGAGACGGGCATGGCGCCGTCTGCGCCGACCAGGCTGAGCCCGCCGCGCCGGCGAGCCGACGAACGGGCGGGCGGCGCCCAGAACGAGAGGACGGCCCCCCGACTCCGTCGTCGGGGGACCGTCCGTCGCTGGGCGATGCGTCAGACGACGGCGGGGGCGGTGGCCCCTCCACCGAGTCGGACCTCCTGCTCGGCCGAAACATGGCGGGCGTGACGGAAGCCGAGGAGGCTGAGGACGAGCATGACGGCGGCGCCGACGAAGCTCGCGATCGCGCCGTAGAGGGCGATCGTGCCCATGGTGCCGAAGGCGTAGGCGTTGAGGAGGAGACCCCGGAGTGCGTTACCCATGAAGAGGGTCTGGCGAAGCTGACCGAGCTCGGCCACCTTGGCCTGGTCGGCGTTCGGGTCGCGGGAGAGGGCCATGAACTCGCCGCTGACCTCCTCGTACGTCTGCCCGCTGCTCGCCTTGTCCATGTGGACCTTGATGTAGTGGTCGGCGTACGCCTTGGCCTGCGCGCCGGTCGTCATCTCCTGCCCGGCGTACTGCTCGAGGTAGGGCTTGATCGCGGGGTCGGAGATGGCGTCGCCCGAGGGCATCGTGATCTTCTGGTCGGCGAGCTGGCTGCCGACGCTGTCGGCGATGAAGTTGCTGCCCCAGGCCAGCAGCCCCCCGGCGACGAGGAGCATCGTGGCGATGACGAGTCCTCCCGTGGTGAGCAGCGCGTCCAGTGTCCTGCGTCGCATGATGTTCTCCTGCGTGTGTGTGGGGATCGTGGCCCCGGATGTCCGCCCTTCGTGGCAAGTGAATAATCTCCGGTTCCACGACTCCACCGTCAGGGACTTTCGTCCTAACTTCGGGTGCCTCCACGGAGCGCGGGATTCCCGAGACACGTCACCCCCGCCACGGTTCGCCTCCCAACGCCTCCGGGCTGCTCCTGGGCGAGAGGAACCCCTTCTCGAAACCAGCACAATATACGCGGAATATTCGACAGAGCCCATCCCGTCCTCCCCCACATGGGCGGAAACGAGTTCGACGCACGCAGGTGAATCGTCAACAGAAATGCGCTTATCAAATGCATTCACCCACTGTTGACCGCGGGCTCAGAAGGGGTGTTCACTGGCTCTCCGACTTTGAGCGGGGTGCCCTGACCTGAGAGGGCTCGTGGCCCCGGTCATGCTGTTGGTCTCTACTCCTACAGCGGCACGAGGCCACGAGCATGATCGACAGTACGTCAGTGCTGTTCGGGCTGGAAGACGAGTTCGCCGTCACCAGTCTCGAGCGGCTGAGCAGCAGCGACCTGAGGGTCGTCATCGAGCAGCGGGACCGGGAAGCGCCCTGCCCGGCGTGCGGTGTCCTCACGACCCGGGTCAAGGACCGCCCGCTGGTGCGGATCAAGGACCTGGACGCGTGCGGGCAGGTGATCGAGCTGTGGTGGCGAAAGCGGCGCCTGACCTGCCCCGAGCCGCTGTGCGCGACAGGCTCGTTCACGCAGCAGTCGGAGGCGATCCCCGCGCGGGCGCGGCTGACCTGCCGGCTGCGCGAGGCGATCGCGACCGAGATCGCCTCCGGGAACCGGGCGGTCGACGAGGTCGCCCGGTCCCATCGGGTGTCGTGGCCGACGGCGCACCGGGCGTTGGTCGCCGCCGCGGCCAGGTGGCTACCGGCCCCGGAGCCGGTGCGGGTGCTCGGGATCGATGAGACCCGAGCCCGCTCGGTACGGTGGGTCCTGGCCGACGCCGGCTGGCGCCGCACCGACCCGTGGCTGACCAGCTTCGTCGACGCCGACACCACCGGCCCCGGCCGGATGCTCGGGTTGGCGCCCGGCCGGTCCGGGGCGTGCGTCAAGGACTGGCTCTCCGAACAGAGCGCCGAGTTCCGGGACGCGATCGAGGTCGTCGTGATCGACACCTCCGCGCCGTACGCCTCCGGGATCCGCGCGGCCCTACCGGGTGCGCGGATCGCTGTCGACAAGTGGCACCTGGTGGCCCTGGCCAACCAGGTCGTCACCGAGGTGCGCCAGCGGGTCACCCGTGAGCGCTACGGCCGGCGCGGCACGACCGCCGAGCGGGTGTGGGTCAACCGGCAGCTGCTCCTGACCGGCTACGAGCACCTGTCCACCAAGCAGCGCGCCCGCCTCAAGGCGACGTTCGCGTCCGAGGACCCCACCGGCGAGATCGGCGCCGCCTGGGGCGTCAAGGAACGCCTACGGATGCTGCTCACCGAGACCGACGAGCACCGGATCCGACATCGCCTCTACGAGTTCTACCGGGACGCCGCGAGAGCGGACATGCCCGAGACCACCCGGCTCGCCACCACCATCGAGACCTGGTGGCCGGCCATCCACGTCGCCCTCACCCTCGAAGTCACCAACGCCCGCACCGAAGGCTTCAACCGGATCATCAAGAACACCAAGCGCGTCGCCTGCGGCTTCCGCAACCTCGAGAACTACCAGCGGCGGATACTCTCAACCATCGCGCTCACCCGAGCACGACGAGACGCAGCGTGACCACGGCCCCGCCCCGCGGAAAGTCGAAGAGCCTGTTCACTGTGGAATCCGGAAATGCGGCGGACACTCCCGTGGGGGACGTCGACCACCGCTTCCCCAAGTCGAGGATTGGATGCGCCATGCCCATTTCACGGTCCCGTTCCGCGTCGCGCCTCGCCGCGATCACGGCGGCAGCAGCCGCGACCCTGCTCGCGCCGGCACCGACCGCGACGGGGGCCGACACCCACGACATCGAGCTGGATCCGGGGGTGGCTTGCGAGTTCCGCGTCGGTCTCGACATCACGGGAGGCCACCGCAACGTCCGCAAGTACGCTGGCAAGGACGGCAACCCTGTGACGGTCCTGTCGGGGGCGGCCGAGTCCGTGCTCGTCACCAACCTCGACTCCGGGGAGTCGTTCCGCGTCAAGTCATGGGGCGCCCGCACGAAGGAGACGGTCGGCGAGGACGGGACGACGACGGTCGTCAACAGCGGTCACCTGTTGCTCGTCCTCTTCCCGGGAGACGACGGCGGGAACACCCTTTCGACGCCCTCCACGACACTCATCGCCGGGCGCGCCGAGTACACCGTCGACGCGAAAGGCGTGTTCACCCTCAGGAGGATTTCAGGAAAGACCACGGACATCTGCGCGGTGCTTGCCCCGTAACGACGCTGCAGACCACATTCCGCCCGCCGCGGGCACTCCGCGAAAGGCGGCCGTGGACCCCCGATAACGGGCCGGCGCGCCGCTGCCAGCAAAGAGCGGTATCGCGCCCTGGGAGGAACGGGGCCTTCGGCCTCAGTCGAGGTAGTCGCGCAGGACCTGCGAGCGGGACGGGTGGCGGAGCTTGCTCATCGTCTTGGACTCGATCTGGCGGATCCGCTCGCGGGTGACGCCGTAGACCTTGCCGATCTCGTCGAGCGTCTTCGGCTGTCCGTCGGTGAGCCCGAAGCGCATCGAGACGACACCGGCCTCACGCTCGGACAGGGTGTCGAGGACCGAGTGGAGCTGCTCCTGGAGGAGGGTGAAGCTCACGGCGTCCGCGGGGACGACGGCCTCGCTGTCCTCGATGAGGTCGCCGAACTCGGAGTCGCCGTCCTCCCCGAGCGGGGTGTGCAGCGAGATCGGCTCACGACCGTACTTCTGGACCTCGACGACCTTCTCCGGGGTCATGTCGAGCTCCTTGGCGAGCTCCTCCGGCGTCGGCTCCCGGCCGAGGTCCTGGAGCATCTGGCGCTGGACCCGGGCGAGCTTGTTGATGACCTCGACCATGTGGACCGGGATCCGGATGGTCCGCGCCTGGTCGGCCATCGCCCGGGTGATCGCCTGACGGATCCACCACGTGGCGTACGTCGAGAACTTGTACCCCTTGGTGTAGTCGAACTTCTCGACGGCCCGGATGAGCCCGAGGTTGCCCTCCTGGATGAGGTCGAGGAAGAGCATCCCGCGCCCGGTGTAGCGCTTGGCGAGGGAGACGACGAGCCGGAGGTTCGCCTCGAGGAGGTGGTTCTTCGCCCGCTTGCCGTCCTGGGCGATCCACCACAGCTCGCGCTTGAGCTTCATGTCCATGGAGTCGCCAGCGGCGAGCTTCTCCTCGGCGAAGAGACCGGCCTCGATCCGCTTGGCGAGCTCGACCTCCTGCTCGGCGTTGAGGAGGGCGACCTTGCCGATCTGCTTGAGGTAGTCCTTGACCGGGTCAGCCGTCGCGCCTGCGGTGACAACCTGCTGGGCCGGGGCGTCCTCCTCGTCGTCGTCGCGGATGACGAAGCCGGTGGCCTCCTCGGTCTCCTTGCCGGTCTCGTCGACCTTCGCCGCCGGGGCCGGGGTGCCCGCGGTGAGGACCCCACCCTCGGCCCCGGTGTCCTTCTCGATCTCCTCGAGCTCGCCCTCGTCGACCTCCTCGGGCTCGCCGTCGGCGATGAGGTCGGTCGCGTCCGTCGTCGCGGCGGCGGTCTTCGCGGTCGACTTCTTCGCCGTCCTCTTGCGCGTCGTCGACTTCGCCGCGGTCTTCGCGGGGGCCTTCGCCGCGTCGGCGGCCTCGGACCCGGTGCTCGCCGTCTTCGACGCCGCAGCCGCCTTCTTCGCGGGTGCCTTCTTCGCGGGTGCCTTCTTCGCGGCGGCCTTCTTCGTCGACTTCGGCGTCGTCGCGGAGGCGGAGACGTTCACCTCGATGCCCTGGTCTGAGAGCGACCGGAGGACCGCCTTGCGCCGGTTGGCCTCGACCCCGGCGCTCGACATCGCCTCGGCGACCTGCTCACCCGTCACGCTCCCGGAGGTGTGTCCCTGTCGGACGAGCGCCTGGAGCGCCTCGTGGGAGAACTCCGAAGGGAGAGAGACCGTGCTGGTGGACTTGGGGGACACGAGCGACACCGACAACCTTTCGTCGCGACAGAACACCGACGAGCACGTGCTCTGCGGGCAGACCGACAGCAGCGCTGGACGAGTTCACGATGGGTGAGGAGTCCGGAGAACCTCGGGTCCTTGACCGGATCCTTCTCGACCATTATAAAACGCCACCCCTGCCTCGGCCCATTCCCGGGGACATCCGGGGGCGACTGACCCTCGCGGCCCGGCCCGCCCGGCGGTCGGGGAACCCGCGTGACCTCGGACGATGCACGTCGTGCCGCGTGGTCGCGGGACGCCGCTCGCGAACCGTGCTCGGGGAGCGCATGGGGGCCGCGTGGGCCCCGTCGGCGTGGGTCAGGCCTTGACGGCGAGGACCGGGCAGGGCGCGTCGAGGAGGATCCGCTGGGCGTTCGAGCCGAGGATGAGCTTGCCGACCGGGGTGCGGCGGCGGAGCCCGATGACGATGAAGTCGGCGTCGACCTCCTCGGCGACACCGATGAGGTCCTCGGCAGGCTCCTGGCCCCGCACGAGCTGGCGGACCTCGTGGTCGATGCCGCGCCGGTCGAGGTCCTCCTGGATGCTGACGAGCTCCTGCTCGTACTTGTCGGCCTGCCCGGCGTCGAAGTCCCTGCCCCCGCGGTTGCTGTTGATGACGATGAGGCGCGTATTGCGGAGTACGCACTCCTCGACAGCGCGGTTGAGGGCGGCGCGTCCCTCGGTGGTGGGCACGTAGCCGACGACGATGGCCATCGAAACCTCCTGTGGTGGGGGACGGGGAGCCCCACGCTCCCCCCACGACGCTACCGGATGAGGGCCGGGCGGACGGGGAGCCCGAGCGCCTCCCGGAGGAGCCGTCCGACCTGCTCGGTCTCTGTGAGGAACCCGTCGTGGCCCACCGGGGAGTGAATGGTGCTCAGCCGCGCGCCCGGCACCGCGGCGACGAGCTCCTCGGAGAGCCGAAGCGGGTAGAGCCGGTCCGAGTCGACCGCGCCGACGACGAGGTGCCCGGAGAAGCCGGCGAGCGCCGCCGCGGCCCCGCCCCGGTCCCGGCCGACGTCGTGCGAGTTCATCGCGTCGCTGAGGACGAGGTAGGAGTTCGCGTCGAACCGACCCGCGAGCTTGCCGGCATGGTGGTCGAGGTAGCTCTCGACGGCATACCGGCCCCCCTCGCCGAGCGGGTCGGGACCGGGCTGCGGCCTCCGGTCGAAACGCTCGTGGAGCTCGCGCTCGCTCCGGTAGGTGATGTGGGCGATCCGTCGGGCGATGCCGAGGCCGGCCTCCGGGCCGTTCCCCCGGTCGTAGTAGTCGCCGCCGCGGAAGTCCGGGTCGGAGCGGATCGCGAGCTGCTGAGCCTGGCACCAGCCGATCTGCTCCGCGGTGGCGTACGCCGTGGACGCGAGGACGACCGCGGTGGCCACCCGGTCCGGTTGACCGGCCGCCCACTCAAGGGCCCGCATCCCCCCCATCGAACCGCCGAGCACCGCTGCCCAGCGGCCCACGCCGAGCCGGTCGGCGAGCCTGCGCTCGACCTCGATCTGGTCGCGGATCGTCACGTAGGGGAATCGGCTCCCCCACGGCGTCCCCTCCGGCGAGGCCGACGACGGGCCGGTCGTGCCCTGGCACCCGCCGAGGACGTTGGGGGCGACGACGAAGTACCGGTCGGTGTCGAGTGGCGCCCCGGGACCGATGAGTCCCGGCCACCAGCCGCCGGTCGGGTGCCCGGGCCCGGGCTCCCCCACGACGTGGCTGTCCCCGGTCAGGGCGTGCTCGACGAGGACGGCGTTGTCGCCGGCGGCGTTGAGCTCCCCCCACGTCTCGTAGGCGACGGTCACCCCCGGCAGGTGCCGGCCCCGCTCGAGCCGGACCGGGCCGACGGCAGCGAACCGCCGGTCACCCGGTGGGTCACCCTCCCGCCAGGCCCCGGGGGTCAGGGGGGAGGCTGAGCTGAGGGACATCGGTCGTGCTCCTGGAGGTCGCGCTTGCCCGCCCCGGGGCCGGGGTGGGCCGTGTCTTCACCCGGGGCACCCCACCGCGAGGAGGGTTGCCGCCCAACGAGCCGGGGCTTGGCGCTGGGACTCATGACCTGCGGACGAGGATATCGCGACGGCCCACCCTCTGGCACATCTCGACCGAGTGGTGGACCCCCCTCCCCGGTGGGACCGGGGCCGGCACTCACGGGTGTCACCTGGACGGCAGCACACGAGTGCGCCCGGGTGGGGCCCCGCGGTCCCGGGCTGATCACCCCGCGGGGTCGGGGCGCACGCCGAGGTCGACCATCTGGGAGAGCAGCTGGGCGAGGCGGTGCTCCGGGTCGCACACGAGGGCACGCTCGAGCGCGACGCGCGCGACCGTCCCGTCGCCCGTCCACCACGCCAGGTTGGCGACGACGGTGAGGAACGGGGCGGCCACGCCGTCCGGAGCCCGGCGCGCGACGGCGAGCAGCCGGGCGCGGAGGCGGTGCGTGGCCGCGACGCGCGCGTGCGTCTCCCCCACGCCCGCGGGGTCTGCGACCGCATCGGCACCCTCGCCCCCGGGACCCACCCAGGGGCGGTCGGGGACGGCCGCCTCGGCGAGCCGCACGAAGCGCCCCGGGAGCCTCCCGGCCGGCAGGCAGCCTGGGCAGAGCCGGGCGACGACGGCGTCGCGCCACACGACGTCGTCGAGCGAGAGGAGGATGACGGCGACCTCGTCGTCCCCGAGGTCGGTGACGGCGACGGCGTCCGGGTCGAGGCGGGTCAGCCGCGCCCACGCGTCGACCACCTCGGGGCCGACGGCCGCCCCGTCGCCGGATGAGGGCGTGCCGGCGACCTCGCGCAGGGCGCGCTCGGTGCGGGTGGCCGCGGCCGGCTCGACCCGGACGAGGCGCTCGACGGCGGCGCGGTCCGGGAGCGGGGCGACCCCGAGGGCAACGAACTCAGCGACCCCGGGGGTCCGGCTCGCGTCGGGCAGGGGCGTCCCCCCGTCGCGGCAGCAGTCCTCCCCGCACCGAGGGCTCGACCAGTGCCCGCCCCGGACGACGAAGCTGTCGAGGACCTCGAGGCCCTTGACGCGGCACTCGAGCTCGAGGAGTCCGAGGAGCGGGAGGGCTGCGCCGGCGCCGCGCTCGTCCTCGTAGCCGACGAGCAGGACGCCGTCGGGACGCTCCCGCACCAGCGGAGGCAGCAGAAGGCGGACGGCGTCGAGGAGGTGGTCCTCCGGGGGCAGGTCGAGCCGCTCGACGAAGGTCAGCATGCCGGCCTCGAGCCCGACGACGACGACCGCGTCGCGGGGGTGGTAGCCGAGCTGGTAGGGCAGGAGGGCGAGGAGGTCGGAGGGCCCCCGGCACGGGATCGTCGTCATGGGACCACGTTCCCCGGCAGGGGTCCCCCGGGCGACCTCCGACGCGGCGGCTGTGGAGGGCGGGGCGGACGGGGCCGCCGTGTGGACGACCGCCGGGCCGCCGCCCCCCCTCGGTCAGGCGTGCGGCTCGGCGTCGACGACGGTGCTCTCGACCGGCGCCTGGGCGGCGACCGAGTCCTCCCACGCGAGGAACCGCTCGGTCTCGGTGACGAGCGCCGCGGCGAGCCAGCTGAGGACGACCGCGTCGTCGGCGAGCCCGAGCACGGGGACGACGAGCTCGGGGATGAGGTCGATGGGCGAGACGAGGTAGAGCGCCGCCCCACCGATGAGGACGAGCCGCCACCGGGAGGTGCCGGTGTACTCGCCCCCGGCGGAGGCGCGGACGAGGCGGGGGATGGAGGCGAACCGCGCAGGGAGCCCCGGCGAGCCCGGCCGGATGACGGACCGGGCGGCCTCGACGAAGGTCCTGGCGATCATGAGTCGCGAGCGGAGGGCCATGGATCTCCTGGGGTGTCTGGAGCCACCGGGGGTGGCTGCCGTCGAGCGGGTCTGTTCGCGTCCAACGAACGGGGCGCCACGGGCATTCCGCCGCTCGTCGCGACAGGCGGTCAGCGGGCGGGGAGGGAGACCCCCCGGGCACGCTGCGGGAACTCGTGCCGGGCGCTGTCGGCGATCCGCTTGAGGAGGAACGCGTCGACCCCGGCGCCGACGAGCCCGCCGACGACGGGCACCCCCTTGCCGAACTTCGCGAAGGTCTTGCCCCCGACGTCGGTGAGCAGGCGGAACCCGACGCTCTTGTTGACGACGAGGAGCGCCGGGCCGGGGAGCCGCTGCGCGGCGAGGTTCGACAGCCGTCCGCCCGGGACGGCGAGTCCGGCCTTGGCGAGGAGGTCGTCGGCGTCGGCGCCGACGAGGGTGAGCAGCACCGCGGAACGAATGTGCTGCCGGCGGATGTCGTAGCCGCGGACGGCTGCGGTCGCGGCGGTCATCCGGGTCGCGAGGAGGTAGAACTCGATGACGTTCGCCGGGAGCGCGACCGGCATCGTGATGAAGCCGCCGAGGCTCGTCACGAAGCCCCCGGCCACCCCGAGCCGCATGTGCTCGCGGATGATCCGGTCGACCGCCCCCTCTGCGTCCGGTGAGGACGTCCGTGCGGTGTCGGCGACGGTGTGCGCGGAGTCGAACGGCCCCTTCCCGTCGATGCCCGTGTCGAGCAGCCCCTCGACGAGCCGGACCGCCGACCCGGCGAGGGCCCCGTGGTCCTCGGGGTCCGCCCGTTGCGCGAGGACGGGCCGCTGCCCTGTCCCCTCGCGGCCCTCCCCGGCCTGCGCCGCCGTCCCCTCGGTCCCTGCGTTGCCTCGAGCTGTCGAGCCCACGACGTCCTCTCCTCGATGACTGGTGCGGGGCCATCCTGCCACGCACGGCGGTGAGCGGCCCGTTTATCGTGGGGGCATGGCGACACCAACCGACCGGAGCACGCAGGAACGCATCGCGCAGTACGCCCACCCGGAGCGTCTCGTGACGACGACATGGCTCGCGGACGAGATCGCGGCGGGCCGGACCGGCGCCGGCACGGGTCTCGTCGTCCTCGAGTCCGACGAGGACGTCCTCCTCTACGACACCGGTCACGTCCCGGGCTCGTACAAGCTCGACTGGCACCAGGACCTCAACGACCCGGTGACCCGCGACTACGTCGACGGGGCCCGGTTCGCCGAGGTGATGTCGGCGCGCGGCATCGGCCGGGACACGACCGTCGTCGTCTACGGCGACAAGAACAACTGGTGGGCGGCCTACGCCCTCTGGGTCCTGAGCCTCTTCGGCCACGAGGACGTCCGCCTCCTCGACGGCGGCCGGGCGAAGTGGGCCGAGGAGGGCCGCGAGCTCACCCGGGAGGTCCCCCCGCCCGGCGCGGCGGACTACCCCGTCGTCGAGCGGGACGACACCGCCATCCGCGCGTTCAAGGACGAGGTCCTCGCTCACCTCGGCCGGCCCCTCGTCGACGTCCGTTCCCCGGGCGAGTACTCCGGCGAGCTCCTCCACATGCCCGACTACCCCCAGGAGGGCGCGATGCGCGGCGGGCACATCCCGGGTGCGAAGTCCGTCCCGTGGGCCCGGGCCGCGAACGACGACGGGACGTTCCGCTCCCGCGAGGAGCTCGAGGCCATCTACCTCGAGGAGCAGGGCCTCGCCCCCGACGACGACGTCGTCGCGTACTGCCGGATCGGTGAGCGCAGCTCGCACACGTGGTTCGTCCTCACCCACCTCCTCGGGTTCGACCACGTCCGCAACTACGACGGGTCGTGGACCGAGTGGGGCAACGCGGTCCGAGTCCCGGTGGAGCGGTGAGCGCCGTGGCCGGGGACACGCTCGCACGGATGCCGGTGCCGCTCGCCGAGATCGCCGAGGACTTCGGGGCCGCGACCCCGAAGGACCGGCTCGAGCTCCTTCTCGAGTTCAGCGACGAGCTGCCCGACCTGCCCTCGCGGTTCGCCGACGAGCCCGGCAAGCTCGAGCAGGTCCACGAGTGCCAGTCCCCGCTGTTCCTCGTCGTCGAGGTCGGCGACGAGCCGGCAGACGCCCCCGGCGAGCGGGTCGTCCGGCTGTTCTTCCAGGCACCCCAGGAGGCTCCGACGACGCGCGGATTCGCCGGCATCCTCCACGAGGGGCTCGACGGGCTCACCGTCGACGAGGTCCTCTCGACGCCCGACGACGCGCCGATGTCGTTCTCGCTCGCCGAGGTCGTCTCGCCGCTGCGGATGCGGGGCATGGTCGCCATGCTCAGCAGGATCAAGCGGCAGACCGCCCTCAAGTCCGGGGTCGGCCTCCGCTGACCGGTCCCCGCCACCCCGCGCGGGAGACCGTCGCGGTCGCGTTCGCCGGAGGGGTCGGTGCCCTGTGGTCCGCGCGCCACCGCGACCTCGGCCCGGCCTCGCGCATCGCCGCCCGGGTCGCGGAGCTCGAGGGGGAGCTCGGGCCGCGCTGGGTGTGGTGGGACGCCGAGACGACGGCCGGCCACCTTGTCGCGGCAGGCGTCCGGGTCGCGCGGTGCTGGGACGTCGCCGAGGCCCACCGGATCCTCCACGGCGGCTGGGACGCCCGGCCGGTTCTCGCGTGGGCGCTCGCTCGGGGGCTCGACCCGGACTCCGCGCCGCGTCCCCGCACCGGGGACCTCTTCGACCTCGTCGTCGGCGACGAGGATGACCCCGACGCGACCCTCGCCGCCGACGGGCACCTCTCCCCCGCGACCGCCGACCGCGACTGGCTCGCCGACGGCGCCCACCTCCTCGGCTGGGCCGAGGCCGCCGCGCGGTGTGCGTCCGCCCAGGCGGAGCAGCTCGCCGGGGTGGGTCCGCGGGCGCACGCCACCGCGCTCTCGGAGTCGGCGGCGGCCCTGCTCTGCGTCGAGCTCGCCCACGACGGCCTCCCCGTCGACCGGCTGGTCGCCGAGGACCTCATCGCGACCGCCGCCGGCCCCCGGCCGGAGTCCGACCCGGACGCCGACCGGATCCGGCGGGAGCGGGACGACCGGGTCCTCGCCCTCGTTCCCGGCCGGGAGGGCACTGACCTGCGCAACCCGCTCCAGGTCCGCGAGATGCTCGCCGCGGTCGGGGTCGTCGTCCCCTCGACCCGCAAGGGGGTCCTCGACGCCCACCGCGGGGTCCATCCCGTCGTCGGGGCGCTGCTCGCGTGGCGCGCCGAGGAGCGGATCGCGACGACGTACGGCTACCGCTGGCTCGACGAGCACGTCGGCCCGGACGACCGCCTCCGCGGCGCATGGCGGGCCTCCGACGGGGCCGGGGGGCGGATGACCGCGCAGAACGGGCTCCACAACCTCCCGGCGGTGCTCCGTCCGGCAGTCCGGGCGCACCCCGGCCGAGTCCTCGTCCGGGCCGACCTCGGCCAGATCGAGCCCCGCGTCCTCGCCGCCGTCTCCGGGGACGCGGCGTTCGCGGCGGCGACCCGTGCCGACGACCTCTACGCTCCCGTGGCGGCGGCACTCGCGGTAGACCGGCCCGTCGCGAAGGTCGCCGTCCTCGCGGCGATGTACGGCCAGCGCAGCGGTCCGGCCGGGGAGGCGCTCGCGGGGCTCGAGCGGAGCTACCCGGTGGCGATGGCCCACCTCGACCGGGCCTACGCGGCCGGGGTCCGCGGTGAGGCGGTACGGACGTACGGGGGCCGTCTCGTCCGGACCCGGGACCTCGTCGCCGTGGAGGAGGACGTCTCCCCCGAGGTCGCCCGCGCCCGGGACGCCGCCCGCGGGCGGTTCGCGAGGAACGCCGTCATCCAGGGGGCGGCCGCCGAGCTGTTCAAGGCATGGGCGGCGACGGTCCGGGCGGCGACCCGGGACCTCGGCGCCGAGATCGTCCTGTGCCTCCACGACGAGCTGCTCGTCCACGCCCCGGAGGGGACCGCCGACGAGGTGGCCAGGCGGGTCGACACCGCCCTGGTCGACGCGGCCCGGCGGTGGACGGGCGCGGACCGGGTCCGCTTCGTCGCCGACACCTCAGTCGTCCGGCGCTGGTCGGAGGCGAAGGCCTGAACGGTCTCGGGCCACGGGCGGCCGGCGCGCCGCCTCCGGGTGGGCGCCCCGGGGGCCTCGGCGGCTCAGCCGGTGGGGCCGTCCTCCTCGACGGTGCGGAGGAACTGTTCGAACTCGGCGCCGAGCTCGTCGGCGGACGGGAGCTCGGTCGGCTCGGTCGCGAGGAGGCTCTGGCGCTTGTCGCCCTCGATGTACGCGTCGTACTGGCGCTCGAGCGCGGTGACGGCCTCGCCGATGTCGGGGTTGGCCTCGACCTCGCGGGCGATCTCGGCCCGGTTGAGGCCGGCCGCCTGGACGAGGTCGTCGTTGGGAAGGTTGAGCCCGGTGAGGTCGGTGATCGACGTGAGCGCGGTGAGGGCGGCGTCGTGGAACTCGGCCTGGGCGAGGTAGTGCGGGACGTGGATCGCGAACCCGGCGGCCGGCTGGCCGTGTTCCCCGAGCCGGAGCTCGAGGAGGGCGGCGAGCCCGGCGGGGACCTGGATCGTCCCGAAGACGGGGTTGCGCTCGCCGAGGAGGCTCTCGTCGCTGGCGTGCGCCGTCATCCCGAGCGGGCGGGTGTGCGGGACGGCCATGGGGATCCCGTGGGCGTGCACGGTGAGGGTGACCCCGAGGCGGGCGATGATCTCGCGGACGGCCTCGACGACTCGCTCCCACTGGTAGTCCGGCTCGGGGCCGGTGAGGAGGTAGTACCCGTGCCCGTCACGGTCGGTGAGCCGGTGGAGGACGAGCGAGGGGTCCTCGTAGCTGGCCCAGTGGGTGCTCTCGAAGACCATGACGGGGCGGCGGCCGCGGTAGTCGACGAGCTGGTCGACGTCGAAGGAGGCGACGACGCTCGGCTCCCCGGTCGCGAGGAGGTGGTCGGCGAGGAGCTGCTGGGTGTGCCCGGCGTCGATGAAGCCGCCGAGGGCGACGATGAGCACGCCCGGCTGGTTTCCGAGCTCGGCCGTGTCGGCCTCGAACCGGTAGAGGTCGCTGGGGTTCTGCACGACGTCCGCCTTCCTTCCGCGGTGGTGTTCGTCCGTGGTCAACGCTACGCGCCTGCCGGGGATTCCGAGGTCACCGCGGGACGGCGTCGACGGCCTTGAGCACCCGCTTGACCGAGACGGGGTGGGCGGTGCCGAGGGCCTGCGCGAACAGCTGGACGCGCAGCTCCTCGACCATCCACCCGATCGCCCGGACGTCCTCGGCATCCCGCCGGCCGGCGGGCAGGGCGTCGAGGAGGTCGGCGTAGGCCCCCTCGACCTCGTCGACGCTCGCCTGGAGCCCCGGCTCCCGGGCGGGTGCGTCGGCGGCCTTGTCGAGCCGGACGAGCATGGCGCGGAGGTAGCGCCGGAGGTCGGGGAGGCGGGCGAGGCCGGTGTCGGCGACGAAGCCGGGGCGGACGAGGCTGTCGAGCTGGGCCCGGACGTCGGTCGCCGTCGTCGCGAGCGGGGGCGAGGTGAGCGCGTCGAGCCGGGCGCGGACCTGTGCGGCGAGACCGAGGACGGGCTCGACGGCGGTGACGACCTGGAGGACGCGGGCGACGACGTGGGTCCGCACCGCCGCGAGGCACTCGCTGAAGGCCGCCTCGTCGCGGACCTCGCCGCCCGTGCGGGCGGCGACGATGTCGTCGACCGCGGCGGCGAGGCAGTCCTCGAGGAGGGCGGGGACGCTCCCGTGCGGGTTCGTGCCCAGCGCGAGCTTCTCGGCGTTGTCGAGCCGGGCGAGCACGCGCTTCCACGGAGGCGTCGTGTTGAGGAGGAGGAGCCGGCGGACGCCTCGGCGGGTCGCCGCGTCGGCCTCTCCCCGGTCGGGCAGGACCCGGAGCGCGACCGAGCCGCCCTCGTCGACGAGCGCGGGGAACCCCTCGACCTGCTGCCCCCGCGAGGACGCGGTGAACGTCCGGGGGAGCTCCCCGACGCTCCACGTCCGTAGCCCGGACCGCTCGAGTGCGGACCCGGCACGGGACATCCGGCTGCGGACCTCGCCGCTCAGCCGCTCCTGGAGCTCCTCGAGGTCCTTGCCGGCGCCGAGCACCCGTCCGCGGTCGTCCTCGACGCTGAACGTCAGCCGGAGATGGTCGGGGACGCGGTCGGGGTCCCATTCCTCGGCGGGGATGCGCACCCGGGTCCGGGCGTGGAGGACGTGGGAGAGGGCGTCGGTGAGCCGGCCCTCCGGCGCCCCGAGGTCGGCGAGAGCGGCGGCGGCGTGGTTGGGGACGGGGACGAAGTGGCGGCGGGTCACCTTGGGGAGCGCCTTGAGGTGGGCGGCGACGAGGTCGCCGCGCAGCCCCGGGACCTGCCAGTCGAAGCCGTCCGGCCGGACCCGGTTGAGGACGCTGACGGGGATGTGGACGGTGGCCCCGTCGGCGGCCGTACCGGGCTCGAACTGGTACGTCACCGGGAGCTCGAGGTCGTCCTGACGCCACACCCGGGGGTAGTCCTCGGCGGAGACACCCTCGGCCTCGTCCCGGACGAGGAGCTCCTCGGTGAAGGTGAGCAGGTCGGGGGTCTCGCGGCGGGCCCGCCTCCACCACCGGTCGAAGTGACGGGCGGAGACGACGTCGGCGGGGACACGAGCGTCGTAGAAGGCGACGAGGACGTCGTCGTCGACGACGATGTCTCGGCGCCGGGCCCGCTCCTCGAGCTCGGTGAGCCGGCGGACGAGCGCGGTGTTGTCGCGGAAGAACGCGTGGTGGGTCTCCCAGTCCCCCTCGACGAGGGCGTGCCGGATGAAGAGGTCGCGCGCCTCCTCGGGGTCGACCCGCGCGTACTGGACGGTTCGCCCGGTGACGAGGGGGACCCCGTACAGGGTGACCCGCTCGGTCGCGACCGCGGCGCCCTGCTTGCGCGACCAGCGCGGCTCGCTGTGGCTCCGCTTGACGAGGTGCGCGCCGAGCCGCTCGGCCCACAGCGGATCGATCCGGGCGTTCGTCCGCGCCCAGAGCCGGCTCGTCTCGACGAGCTCGCCGGACATGACGTACGCAGGCTGGCGTCGGTAGAGGCTCGACCCCGGCTGGATGGAGAACCGGGCACCACGGGCGCCGAGGTAGTCCCGCTTCGCCTCGTCGCGGGCGCCGACGTGGGAGAGGAGCCCGGCGAGCAGGGCCTGGTGGATGACGTCCCAGTCGGGGTCGGCGTCGTCGGCGGCGGTCGACTGGCTGACGTCGATCCGCTGCTCCTTGCACGCGCGTCGGAGCTGGCTGTGGAGATCCTGCCACTCGCGGACCCGGAGGTAGTGGAGGTACTCCGCCTTGCACATCCGGCGGAACGCGCTCCCGCTCATCGCCGTCTGCTGGGCGCGGAGGTAGCGCCACAGCGTGAGGTGGCCCGCGAAGTCCGAGCGGTCGTCGCGGAACCGGGCGTGCGACTGGTCGGCCTGGGCCTGCTTGTCGAGGGGGCGCTCTCGGGGGTCCTGGATCGACAGTGCGGCGACGATGACGAGGACCTCGCGGACGCAACCGAGCCTGTCGGCCTCGAGGAGCATCCGCCCGAGCCGGGGGTCGACAGGCAGGCGCGCCATGCTCCGGCCGTACCGGGTGAGGTGCCTGCCCGAGCGCCTCCGGCCGCCACGGCCCTTCGCCGGGGCCGCGTCCTCGTCCTCGAAGGCGTGCAGCTCCTCGAGGAGGCTGACCCCGTCGGTGACCTGGCGCGGGTCGGGGGCATCGACGAAGGGGAACCGGCCGATGTCACCGAGGCCGAGCGCGGTCATCTGGAGGATGACCGAGGCGAGGTTGGTCCGCTGGACCTCGGGGTCGGTGAACTCGGGACGGCTCTCGTAGTCCTCCTCCGAGTAGAGCCGGACGCAGATGCCGTCGGCGACCCGGCCGCACCGACCGGCGCGCTGCTTCGCGCTCGCCTGGGAGATCGGCTCGATGGGGAGGCGCTGGACCTTCGTCCGCTGGCTGTACCGGGAGATCCGCGCGGTGCCGGTGTCGACGACGTACCGGATGCCGGGAACCGTCAACGAGGTCTCTGCGACGTTCGTCGCGAGGACGACCCGCCGGCCTCGGTGCCCGGAGAACACGCGGTGCTGGTCGGCCGAGGACAGCCGGCCGTAGAGCGGGAGCACCTCGGTTCCGGGGAGGTCCATCGACCCGAGGGCCTCGGCGGCGTCGCGGATCTCCCGCTCCCCGGAGAGGAAGACGAGGATGTCGGCGCTCCCCTGCCCGTGCGGGGCGGACTCGGTCCACAGCTCCTCGACGGCCTCGCAGATGCCGGTGACCTGGTCGCGCTCCTCCCCGCCGCCTCCGCCGTCGGGCTCGACGAGCGGACGGTAGCGGACCTCGACGGGATAGGTGCGGCCGCTCACCTCGATGATCGGCGCGGGCCGTCCGTCGGTCGCGAAGTGCTCGGCGAACCGCTCGGGGTCGATCGTCGCCGACGTGATGACGACCTTGAGGTCGGGGCGTCGCGGGAGGAGCTGGCTGAGGTAGCCGAGGATGAAGTCGATGTTGAGGCTGCGCTCGTGGGCCTCGTCGATGATGATCGTGTCGTACCGGCGCAGGTCGCGGTCGCGCTGCATCTCGTTGAGGAGGATGCCGTCGGTCATGACCTTGACGAGGGTGTCGTCGCTCGAGTGGTCGGCGAAGCGAACCTGGTACCCGATGACGCCGCCGACGTCGGTCCCGGTCTCCTCGGCGATTCGCTCGGCGACCGAGCGGGCGGCGATCCGCCTCGGCTGGGTGTGCCCGATCTGACCGTGCCGGCCACGGCCGACCTCGAGGCAGATCTTCGGGAGCTGGGTGGTCTTGCCCGAGCCGGTCTCCCCCGCGACGACGACGACCTGGTGGTCGCGGATCGCCTCGGCGATGTCCTCGCGTCGGTCGACGACGGGGAGGTGCGCGGGGTAGTTCAGCGGGGGGAGCGCGCGTGCGGGCGGGGCGACGCGGGCTGTGGACATGCGCCCAAGGATAGGACGGGCCCTGGCGGGCTACCTCGCCCCGGCGGGCTGCGGGCGGCTGCCCCGGGCCGCCCGCTCGTCCCCGCGGTCGTCCAGGCGGTCGCGCAGGGTGTGGGTGACGCGCCCGACGCGCCTGACGGTCTTGACCCGGCGGTGGGCGAGGTGGCTCGCCCGGAGGGTGATCGAGCCGGCCATGAGCACGCGGGCGGCGTCGCCGTTGCGGGTGGCGACCGCCCAGTCGTCGAGGGACTGGCGGACGAGCTTGCGCTCGGGCGGGTTCGCCGCGGCCCGGAGGATCCGCTCGAGCGTCGAGCCGGTGCTGCCGGGCGGGCTGGGAACCGGCGGCGGGGGCAGCCGCCGGGGGTTGTAGCGGCTCCGGGACCACTGCTCCTCGAGACCGAGCCGCGCCCGCTGACCGAGGGTGAGGCGCGCGGAGGGCCCGGGGACCGCGCCGTTGACGACGCCTCCGGCCTTTCCGGCGAACCTCAGCCACGTCGCCACCGGCATGACGGCGGCCCAGGCCGCCTCGGTCCCGACCGACGTCCACGACCCCTCGCCGTAGGACAGCAGCAGGGCCGAGTCGGCGACGAGGCGCGTGGCCGTGGCGGTCCCGGCGATGATGGCCATCGGGGCGGCGACCGGGGGCGCGAGGACCGCGACGCCGGCGACGTCGGCGACCCCGTGCGCGAGAGTGCTGAGCCCGTGGAGGGCGTCATAGGCCGCAGGGTCGTCGAGGAGGTCGTCGCCCAGGTGGTAGAGCGCGGCGGCGCAGCGTTGGTCGGCGACGTAGAACTCGGACTGGGCGGCCGAGTGCCTCGCCTCTGCGTCGAGGAGGTCCTCGACGCAGACGAGCCGTCGTCGCTCGAGCGCGACGACGGCGGCGTCCGCGTCGGCGCCGTGCCCACCGGTCGCCCCACCGGCGGCAGACCCCGCGACTCCGCCCACGGCTCCCCCCACGGCCGCCGCGGCCGCCGCGGCCGCCGCGGCCGCCGCGGCGCTTCGGGCCAGCTCGCGCTCGCGGTCGAGGGCGGCGTCGAGGAGCCGGAGCCGCGTGCTCGCCTCGTCGATGTCCGCCACCGCCCGGCGGGAGCGGTCGATGCACTCGGCGAGGTCCCCGGCGAACGACGTCAGCAGGGCCGCGGCGCGGCCGTACCGGGTGGCGACGTCGGAGAGGACCCGCGGCAGGGTGCCGACCCGCCCGGCGAAGGCGGTGCCGGCGGGGCTGCTCCACACGGCGTGGACCTCGAGCTGACGGAGGACCCGCTCGAGGGCGCCGACCTCGCGGACGAGCTCGGCGAGGACGCGTCCCCGGGACCGGACGACGTCGGGGTCGCCGGTGAGGACGACGGGGATGCTCACGGTGTCGCCGGGGCCGGAGCGAACGACCGGGCGACGCACGACTCGGTCTCGAGGTAGACCTCGCCCGCGGAGCGGGCGGCGCCCGCGGCGGCACGGAGCGCGTCGCACAGGCGACGCCGGGCGAGCTCCCAGTCCCCGACGAGCTGGGAGACCGCTCCCCCGACGGACCCCGGACCGTACGCGGCGTCGTCGCCCGAGGCGAGCGCGAGCGCCTCGAGGGTGTCCGCGACGTCGGAGAGCGTCTGTCCGAGAGCGACGACGGCCTCAGCGGAGACCACGATCTGGGTCATGGCCCGACCGTACGACGCTGCGAACGAGCCGGCCGGCGGTTGTCCACAGGGACGACCGGGGGCCGGCTCCCCCACCCGGGAGCCGGCCCTCGGCGTGCGCCCCGCGTCACCGGGGCCGGCGGCTCCCGTCCGGGAGCCGCCACATCGACGACCGCGTCATCCCTTGGCGGCGATGAACCCCTGCTCGAGGTCGGCGAGGATGTCGTCGATGTGTTCGATGCCGACGGCGAGCCGGACGAGTCCCGGCGTGACGCCGGAGCTGAGCCGGTCCTCGTCGGAGCCCTGGGAGTGCGTCGTCGACGCCGGGTGGATGGCCAGCGAGCGGACGTCGCCGATGTTCGCCACGTGGCTGTGCAGGATGAGACCCTCGACGAACCGGCGTCCGGCCTCGACGCCGCCGGCGATCTCGAATGAGATGACCGCGCCGGCGCCCTTCGGGACGTACTTCGCGGCCAGCGCGTGGGACGGGCTGTCCGGCAACGAGGCCCACCGGACCGACTCGACCTGTTCCTGCCCCTGGAGGAACGCCGCGACCTTGTGGGTGTTCTCGATGTGCCGCTCGATCCGCAGGCTGAGCGTCTCCAAGCCCTGGGCGATGAGGAAGGCGTTGAACGGGGACGCGGCCGGGCCGAGGTCGCGCAGGAGCTGGACGCGGGCCTTGAGGATGAACGAGAGGTTCGCGCCGAGGGGGCTGCCGACACCGAGGTCGGGGCCGTAGCGCAGTCCGTGGTAGCTCTCCTCGGGGGTGTTGTAGTTCGGGAACTTCTCGGGGTCCTTGGCGTAGTCGAAGCGGCCCGCGTCGACGATCGCGCCCGCGATCGTCGTCCCGTGCCCGCCGAGGTACTTCGTCGCGGAGTGGACGACGACGTCGGCGCCCCACTCGATCGGGCGAATGAGGTACGGCGTGGCGATCGTGTTGTCGACGACGAGCGGGACGCCGTGCTCGTGGGCGAGGTCGGCGACGGCCTCGATGTCGAGGATCTCTGCCTTCGGGTTGGCGATCGTCTCGCCGAAGAGGAGCTTGGTGTTCGGGCGGATGGCCGCGCGCCAGCTCGCGATGTCCGTCGAGTCCTCGACGAAGGTCACCTCGATGCCGAACTTCGGGAGGGTGTGTTTGAGGAGGTTGTACGTCCCGCCGTAGAGGCTGGGGCTCGCGACGAGGTGGTCGCCCGCCTCGGCGATGTTGAGGATGGCGACGGTCTCGGCGGCCTGGCCGCTCGCGACGAGCAGCGCCCCGACACCGCCCTCGAGGGAGGCGATGCGCTGCTCGACGGCGTCCGTCGTCGGGTTCATCAGGCGGGTGTAGATGTTGCCGAACTCCTTGAGGGCAAAGAGGTTCGACGCCTGCTCGGTGCTGTCGAAGACGTACGACGTCGTCTGGTAGATCGGCAGCGCACGGGCGCCGGTGGCCGTGTCCGGCTCCTGGCCGGCGTGAATCTGCCGGGTCTCGAAGGACCAGTTCGGGGTCTGCTCGCTCATCGGGGTCCCTTCCCTCTTGCCGCGACGACGCGGCTCGCGACGGTGGTCGTCGTGGCCGCGCGGGTGCGCACGTGGATGTTGTTCGTGTCGGGGCCCGCCACCGCCGGTGGATATGGGCACCGGCGGTGACGGTGCGGGATCACCGGGCCGAGCCGAGGGAGCTCCCGCGCTTGCGGGCGGTCGTGGCGACCGTCCGCCAGGTCCTCACCCGGGGCACCCCACCGCGGAAGGAGGGTTGCCGGCCAGCGAGCCGGGGCTTGGCGCTGGCGCTCATGACCTGCGGGAGAGACTAGCGGAGGAGATCCACGCCTCGGGACTCCCGTCTCTCATCGCGGACGCTTCGGGGCCGGGATCCCGCGGGGCGACCTCGTCGGCGGTTGGGGACCGACACGTAGTTGTGGAGAACTCACCCACGGCTGGCCTGCGCGTGAATAAACTCTCCCGCCATCGGCTCCGGCTCAGGAGCGGCGCGGGGCAAGGGGATGCAGCAGGATGCGCAGACGCACGGTCGGTCTCAGGGCGGCGACGGGACTCGTGGTGGGAATCGTCATCGGGAGCGTCCTTGTCGGCTGTGGTTCGTCTGACCCGGCAGCGCCGCCGGCGAGCAGCACGAGCTCGACAAGGCCGGGGCCGTCGAGCCCGCCGGCCCCGGCCACTCCCACAGGGTCGGCGCCGGCGGCGCCGACCACGACGCGCCCGAGCCGCGCCGTCGACGTCGACCTCCCCACGGCCGCCCGAGCCCACACCAAGCAAGGCGCCGAAGCCTTCGCCCGCTACTACATGGATGTCTATTCAAAGAGCGCTAGCAGAGGGAATGCGGGGAGGCTCAAAGAATTATCCGATCAAGCATGCAAGGGATGTGCAGCGCTGATTGGTCTTATCCAGGATGACGCCAAGAGTAGTCACGTTTCTGACCGAGATTTCCTCGCGGTCAAAGGAACCAACGTACGGCCGGGCAGCACAATGAACTTGATCCTCATCGATCTTCTGATCTCCGAGTCGGCATACAACGTCGTTGACCAACGTGGCAAGAGCTTCGAACGAGTCCCGGGTAGCAAGTACACGTTCGCGGCGACAGCCAAGTGGCAGGAGGATCGCTGGTTGCTCTCCAAGCTGCAGTTGGTGAGGCCCAGTTCATGAATCTTCTGCTGCTGACTCTCGCGGCGCTGCTCTTAGCAGGTGCTGGCTATGCGTCCGGGGACGGCGCCACGGGCGACCTCACCACGCGGTCCGCCTGGGCAGTCGCGAATGAAGGGGGCACGCAATCAGTGGACCCCGCGGGCACGGCAGAGACTCAAGACAGCTCTGCGGCAGTCAAGGCCGGAGGCGCCGGAGGCGGACGAAGTTCGGGACCTCGGATCGAGTATCGCTACACGCTGGGGTGTGGGGACCAGCAGAACGTCGACGGGAGCCTGGACACGACGAACTGCACCTACGCCCTCCAAGCGTGCGCCTTCCGCGGCAAGCCTGACGCGATCCTCTACTACCTGTGGAGCCGGCGCGCCGGCTCGCACAAGGCTTGGCGCTTCCTCGGGGAGACCTGCGGCATGGCCCCCGCCACCCCCCAGGCCGCGGGCGCTCCCCCGCCCCCCGCCGTACCCACCTTCGCGGACATCCAACGGGCCTATCGCGAGCTCCCCTTCGCCAGACCCGTCGTGCGCATCGAACCCGTCGGCGGAACCACGCTCGTCAACCTGCCCACCTACTACGAGACCACCTGGCCCGCCCCTGGCCTCGCCCCGGGCGACGTCAGCGCCCCCGTCCAGCTCCTCTCCTGGACCGTCCGGTTCCGCATCAGCCTCGACTCCCACACCTACCGCTACGGCGACGGCACCAGCTCCGAGCCCACGACCTCCCCCGGCGGTCCCTACCCCGACGGCGACATCACCCACACCTACACCCACCCCGTCCCCACCGCGAAGGTCACCGTCGACACCCGACTCACCGGCCAGTACCGCGTCGACAACGGCCCCTGGCAGGACATCGCCACCGTCGCCGACCTCCAGGACGAGCCCGTCACCACCCTCCACGTCCGCGAAGCCACCGCCCGGCTGTACCAGAACTAGCGCGAACCACTCCTCCCGCCCTGCACACCCCGGCCCGGCGGGCGCCGGCCCCGAGCGTGCGGCAAGAATGGCGGCCATGACCTTCCGCGCTGACGAGTACAAGGCTGCTGCCGACCGGTACGACGACGCCATGCCCTACCGCCGGGTCGGCCGGTCCGGCCTCGACCTGCCGGCCATCTCGCTGGGCCTCTGGCACAACTTCGGGGACGACGTCCCGCTCGAGAGGCAGCAGGCGACGCTCCGGCGCGCGTTCGACCGCGGTGTGACCCACTTCGACCTCGCGAACAACTACGGACCGCCCTACGGCAGCGCCGAGCGCAACTTCGGCACGATCTTCGCCCGTGACTTCCGCCCGTACCGGGACGAGCTCGTCGTCTCGAGCAAGGCCGGGTACGACATGTGGCCGGGTCCCTATGGCCAGGGCGGGGGGTCGCGCAAGTACCTCCTCTCCTCACTCGACCAGTCGCTGAAGCGGATGGGCCTCGACTACGTCGACATCTTCTACAGTCACCGGTTCGACGAGACGACCCCCCTCGAGGAGACGTTGGGCGCCCTTGACACCGCCGTCCGGCAGGGGAAGGCCCTCTACGTCGGCATCTCGTCCTACTCGGGCGCCCGGACCCGTGAGGCCGTCGGGATCCTCCGCGACCTCGGGACGCCCCTGCTCATCCACCAGCCGAGCTACTCGATGCTCAACCGCTGGGTCGAGGACGACCTCCTCGAGGTCCTCGGAGAGACGGGCGTCGGCTGCATCGCGTTCTCCCCCCTCGCCCAGGGCATGCTCACCGACAAGTACCTCAGCGGCATCCCCGAGGGATCGCGCGCGGCACAGGACAAGAGCCTCGACCCGAGCCTGCTCACCGACGAGGCCCTCGCCCACGTCCGGGCACTCAACGGGATGGCCGAGCAGCGCGGCCAGTCGCTCGCCCAGATGGCGCTGGCGTGGGCCCTCCGCGACGACCGGGTGACGTCGGTCCTCGTCGGCGCCTCGAGCGTCCGTCAGCTCGACAACAGCCTCGACGCGGTCGGCAACCTCGAGTTCACCGACGCTGAGATCGCCGACATCGACCAGCACGCCGTCGACGCCGGCATCAACCTGTGGAAGACATCCTCCGACAAGTGAGTTGACGCAGCCATGACGATAAGAGGCACGTACGTCCCCAGCGCCGCCGCCTGGGTGCGCGAGCAGGTCGAGACCATCGAGAGCACGGGCACGACCCGCTC
Source organism: uncultured Actinomycetota bacterium (assembly GCA_963783735.1). Classification (GTDB taxonomy): domain Bacteria; phylum Actinomycetota; class Actinomycetes; order Actinomycetales; family Dermatophilaceae; genus CAWDAQ01. The sequence goes on from CAWAOO010000007.1 coordinate 761,578, forward strand.
GGTGCAGATCATGGACCGTCCCGTCGTGATGCTGACGATGCGCGGGGCGAAGTCCGGCAACGTCCGCAAGGTCCCGCTCATGCGCGTCGAGCACGACGGCGCGTACGCCGCCGTCGCCTCCATGGGCGGTGCCCCGGAGCACCCGCAGTGGTACCACAACCTCCGGGCGCAGCCGGAGATCGACCTCCAGGACGGCACCGAGACGTGGTCCGCCCGGGCGCGCGAGATCGAGGGCGACGAGCGTGCGCAGTGGTGGGAGCGCTGCGTCGCGGCCTACCCGCCCTACGCGGAGTACCAGGAGAAGACGGACCGGCTCATCCCCGTGTTCGTCCTCGAACGGGTCTGACGGCGGGTCGCAGGCACCGCTCAGGCTCCCTGTCGCCGGTCAGGTGCCTCGCGACGCCCCGTCCTGCCCCCGAGCTCGGTCCCCGCGACGCCCCCGTCCACGAAGGAGCCACCACAGCCCGAGCGCGGGGAGGAAGAGCGGGACATAGCCGTACCCCGCACCGAAGTGGGACCACACCGTCTTGTCGGGGAACTGCTCGGGCACGAGGTAGGAGGCGAGCCCGACGAGGAGGACGCCGACCATCTCGATGGAGCAGGCGACGACGGCGACCCGCGCCGAGGTCCGGTCGCCGCGGCCGAGGGCGACGGTGGCGACAAGGTAGATCGCCGCCGCCGCCGCCGAGAGGACGTAGGCGAGCGGCGCCCGGGAGAAGTACTCGGTGATCTGCAGGACCGACCGGCCGGTGGCAGCGAGCGCCATGACGGCGTAGACGGCGATGAGGACCCGGCCGGGCCCGGAGCCGGCGTGCTGCTCGGCCGTGGCGGCGGTCTCCGGCGGGGTCACGTCAGGCATGCGCCCCCCAGATCTGGGCGAGCCGCCCGGTCATGACAGCAACGGCGAACGCGCCCGCGATGATGACGCCCATCGACCACCGGGTCTTCTCCTTGATCGCGAGGAGGGTCACGGCCGGCGGGATGACGGGCAGGCTCAGGGCGTACGCGAGGAACGTCGCGCGCTCGGCCCCCGAGCCGAGACCACCGATCCGGACGACGCCGACGACCGCCTGCCCGAGGAGGCCGAGCTCAACGACGGCGGCGGCGAGGAGGAGCCGGTCGTCGATGAGCCGGTCCCGCCACAGGTAGTACGCCGCGCCGAGCGCGAGGGTGGCGACGGCGAGGAGGACAAGGACCGTCAGCCAGCTGAGCACCCGCGAAGCCTACCGAGGCGTCCCGAGACCCCGAGGGCCGAGGTGGGTGGCGCGACCCGTCAATCGAGTGAGCTCGCGTCGTCGGGGACGTCGACGGCGAGCGCGCGCAGGGCCTCGATGGGGACGACGTCGAGGGCGCGCTCGTGGGTGCTCGCCAGGACGACGGGTGCGGCCAGCCCGACCTCGTACGCCTGGAGCCAGCGGAGGGCGACGACGCACCACCTGTCCCCCGGCCTCAGTCCGGGGAACCGGTGGAGCGGGATGGGTGTGACGAGGTCGTTCCCGTGCTCGCGCTGGAACTCGAGGAACTCGGCGGTCATGACGCAGCAGATCGTGTGGGCGCCGATGTCGTCGGGGGCCGTCGTGCACGAGCCGTCCCGGAAGAACCCGGTCACCGGGTCACGACCGCACTCGGCCAGCGGGCCACCGAGGACGTTCTTCGTGTCGGTCATGGGATCAGGGTAGGCGAGCCCGATGGGCGGGCCCGGGCGCCGCGGCGGCCCCCGTGCCCGACCCGCTGCCGGACCCCGCTCCGGACACCGGATCCGGCGCCTCCACCGTCGGTGGCTGGCGGCGCCACCGGTCAGGGGCCCCCGTCGCCGAGCGCCGCGCGCAGCCGACCGGCGTACTGCTCGATCTCCCCGCCGGCGTACCTGTGCCGGGGCCAGAAGAAGCCTCGCAGGCCGTCCCCCTTCGTCCGGGGCACGACGTGGACATGGAGGTGCGGGACGGACTGGCTCACGGTGTTGTTCATCGCGACGAACGACCCCTCGGCCCCGAGCTCGTCGCACACCGCACCGGCGACCCGCTGGGCCGCCCTCATCAGTGGCTCGAGGAGCCCCGTCGGGGCGTCGGTGAGGGTCTCGACGTGGGAGCGCGGGACGACGAGGGTGTGCCCCTTGATGAGGGGGCGGGTGTCGAGGAAGCCGACGACGTCCGGGGTCTCGAGGACGAGGTGCCCCGGGACGTCGCCGGCGAGGATCGCGCAGAAGAGGCAGCTCACGCAGCCCACCGTAGAGCTCGCTGCGGGCCGCCCGCGAGGCCCGCGAGCGCGGGCGGCCCCCGTCGGACGGGACGGGGATGCTGGTCAGTCGCCGACGAGGCTCGCGAGCCGCCCGAGGACCATCTCGGCGATGGCGAGGCTCGCCGTGGCTGCCGGAGAGGGTGCGTTGCGTACGCAGAAGACGCTGCCGACCCGGCTGAACCTGAAGTCGTCGACGAGCGAGCCGTCCTCGTCCATCGCCTGGGCCCGGACGCCCGACGCCGCCTGCTGGACGTCCCCCATGGTCAGCTCTGGGACGTAGCGGCGGGCTCCGGCGACGAAGGCCCGACGGTTGACCGACCCCCAGACCTCGCGCACCCCGGTGCGGAGGTTGGCGCGTGCGAACGCCCGGAACCCCTGGAAGCGGAGGAGCTCGGCGATCTCGGCACCCTCGACGTCGCGCGGGCGGTACCCCTCCCGGGCGAGCGCGAGGACGGCGTTCGGGCCGATGAGGACGGCCCCGTCGACCCGCTTCGTGAGGTGGACCCCGAGGAAGGGGTAACGCGGGTCGGGGACGGGGTAGACCAGGCCGCGGACGAGGTCGCGGACCCCCGGGCGCAGCTCCAGGTATTCCCCACGGAACGGGACGATCCGCGGGTACACCGCGTCGCCGGCGAGCCGGGCGAGCCGGTCGGCGTGGAGCCCGGCGGCGACGACGACCCGCTCGGCCTCGACGACCTCACCGGCCGCCGTCGTGATCCGGTTGGGTGTCCCCGGCGTGATGTCGATGACCTCCGCCCCGGTGCGGATCCGCGCCCCGGCGGCGACGGCGTCCTCGGCGTACGCCCGGGCGACGGCCCGGAAGTCGACGACCGCGGTCGTCGGGGAGTGCAGCCCTGCGACTCCGGTGACGTGGGGCTCGACCTCCGCGAGCTCCTCCCGCCCGAGCCAGCGGACGCCCGGGACCCCGTTCGCCGTGGCCCGCACCTCGATGTCGCGCATCCGGGCAACCTCGCCGTCGTCGAGCGCGACGAGCACCTTGCCGCACTCCACGTACTCGAGGCCGCGGCCGGCGCAGTACTCCCGGAGGAGCTCGACGCCGCGTCGGGAGAAGCGGGCCTTGTCCGAGCCGGGCGCGTAGTACAGGCCGGCGTGGACGACGCCGGAGTTGCGCCCGGTCTGGTGCGCCCCGACCTCGGGCTCCTTCTCGAGAACGGTCACCTCGTCGGCGCGCCCCTCGAGCGCGAGCGCCCGCCCGATGGCGAGCCCGACGATCCCCCCGCCGATGACGGCATACCTCTCATGGGTCACAGGAGAAGGGTAAGAGGACCGGGGCCCCGACGTGTCACGAACGCGGAGGAACCTCCATCTCCCCGAGACGGGCCCATTCGGTGCCCTCGACGGTGGTGTTGACGATCCGCGGGGTCTCGGCGAGGTACTGCGGCAGCTCCCGGGTCGCCGTCGCGAAGTGATCGGACCGGACGTGCGCGGCCCCGGCCTCCTCATCGCGGAAGGCCTCGACGAGGACGTACTCCGTCGGGTCCTCGACGCTGCGAGACCAGTCGAACCACAGGCAGCCCGGCTCGGCCTGGCAGGCCTGCGTGAACTCCCGCGAGAGCTCGGGCCAGGCGTCGGCGTGCTCGGGCAGGACGGGGAACTTCGCGGTGATGAAGATCATGGGCCCACCCTAGGACGCTCCCCGCCTGCGACGACGCCGTCCGCCCGGAGGGCCGCGAGCTCGGCGCCGGACACCCCGATCCCGGCGAGCACCTCGGCGGTGTCCTCCCCCGGGTCCGGCGAGCGGCCGGTGTCCGGGCCCGTCGGGCTCCTCCCGAAGCGGGGCGCCGGTGCGGGGTGACGCGTGCCCCCGACGTCGCGGTAGACCCCGCGAGCGGCGACGTGCGGGTCGTGGGCAGCCTCCTGCGGGCTGAGCACCGGGGCGACGCAGGCGTCGATCCCGGCGAAGGCGGCGACCCACTCCTCCCGGGTGCGGGCGGCGAACCGCTCGGCCAGGGCCTGTGCGGTCGCGGGCCAGCGCGCGACGTCGTGCTGCGGCCCGACCCGGGGGTCGCCGGCGAGCCCGAGCCCGGCGAGGAGGGCGTCCCAGAACCGGGGCTCGATGGCGCCGACGGCGATCCAGCGCTCGTCCGCGGTCGGGTACACCCGGTAGAAGGGGGCGCCCCCGTCGAAGATGTTCTGCCCGCGCGGGGCGCCCCACGCCCCGTGGGCGAGCATCGACTGGTGCATCGCCGTGAGGAGGGCGACCCCGTCGAGGATGCTCGCGTCGACGACCTGGCCAACACCGTCCCGCTCCGCCGCGCGGAGCGCGGACACGACCCCGACGGCGAGGAGCATCCCCCCGCCGCCGAAGTCCCCGAGCATGTTGAGGGGCGGCACGGGGGTCCCGTCCGGACCGGCGACCGGCTCGAGCGCCCCGGACACGGCGAGGTAGGTGATGTCGTGCCCGGCGGTGCCGGCGTACGGCCCGTCCTGGCCCCACCCCGTCATCCGGCCGTAGACGAGCCGGGGCTGCCGGGCGAGGACGTCGTCGGGGCCGAGGCCGAGGCGTTCGGTGACGCCGGGGCGGAAGCCCTCGAGGAGGACGTCGGAGCTGTCGGCGAGCCGGAGGACGAGCTCGGTCCCGCGCGGGTCCTTGAGGTCGACGGCGACCGAGCGCCGGCCTCGGTCGAGGACGTCGTGGGTCACCCGCCTCGTCCCGGTGCCGACCTCGGCGGGGCGGTCGACCCGGACGACGTCGGCGCCGAGGTCGGCGAGAAGCATGCCGGCGAACGGGCCCGGGCCGATCGACCCGAGCTCGAGGACCCGGACGTCCGCCAGCGGACCGGGGCCCGCGCCTGCTGGGGCACCGGGGCCACGCCCCCGCCCGTGCGGGGGCATCAGCGGGCGGCGAGGTCCCGGTCGCGGAGGACCTCCTCGAGCGCCCCGACGACGAGGTCGATGTCCGACTCGGACGCGACGAGCGGCGGGGCGAGGCGGATCGTCGACCCGTGCGTGTCCTTGGCGAGGACCCCCTGCTGGAGGAGCGCCTCACAGACCTGGCGGCCGGTGAAGAGGGCGGGGTCGAGGTCGACCCCGGCCCAGAGGCCCCGGGTGCGGACCGCGACGACCCCGTGCCCGACGAGCCCGTGCAGCCCGTCCGCGAGCCGCTCCCCGAGCTCGCTCGCCCGGTCCTGGAACTCGCCGGTCGCGAGCATCGCGACGACCTCGCGTCCGATGGCCGCGGCGAGCGGGTTCCCGCCGAAGGTCGACCCGTGCGAGCCCGGGGTGATGACGTCGAGGACGGCGTCGTCGGCGGCGATCGCCGAGACCGGGTGGAGACCGCCGCCGAGGGCCTTCCCGAGGACGTAGATGTCGGGCTCCACGCTCTCGTGGTCACAGGCGAACGTCCGTCCGGTCCGGGCGAGCCCCGACTGGATCTCGTCGGCGACCATGAGGACGTTCTCCTCGTCGCAGAGGTCGCGGACCCCCTGGAGGTACCCCTCCGGGGGGATGATGACGCCGCCCTCGCCCTGGATCGGCTCGAGGAGGACGGCGACGGTGGTGTCGTCGACCGCCTCGCGGATCGCCTCGATGTCGCCGTAGCGGACGATCCGGAAACCCGGCGTGTACGGCGCGTAGTGGGTCCGGGCCTCCTCGTCGGTGCTGAAGCTGACGATCGTCGTCGTCCGGCCGTGGAAGTTCCCCTCCATGACGACGATGCTCGCCCGGTCCTCGGGGACGCCCTTGACCTCGTAGCCCCAGCGCCGGCTCACCTTCAGGGCGGTCTCGACGGCCTCGGCACCGCTGTTCATCGGGAGGATCTTGTCCTTCCCGGTGAGGTCCCCGAGGTCGCGCGCGAACAGCCCGAGCTGGTCGTTGTAGAACCCCCGGCTCGTCAGGGTGAGCCGCGCCATCTGCTCGGTGGCCCGGGCGACGAGCCGCGGGTGGGAGTGGCCGAAGTTCAGCGCCGAGTACCCGGCGAGGCAGTCGAGGTATCGCCGCCCATCGACATCCGTCACCCAGGCGCCGTGGCCGGAGGCGAGGACGACCGGCAGCGGGTGGTAGTTGTGCGCAGCCCGCGCCTCTGTGAGCGCGATGTGTCCGCTCGTTCCGATCTCGGTGTTCAGCATGTGGGGCGGCTCCTCGTCGGTGCGTCTCGTCGGGACGGTACTCGGCTTGCTGGTGGTCGGTCGTCGGCGGTGGGGCGGCGGGTGGTTGACTGCGGTCGTGCCATCTGCAGAGGTCCACGGAATCACAGTTGAGTACGACGAGCACGGCGCGGGCGAGCCGATCCTGCTCCTCATGGGGCTCGCGACCCAGATGATCGCCTGGCCGGACGAGGTCGTCGGGACGCTCGCCGGGGCGGGACATCGCGTCATCCGGATGGACAACCGGGACATCGGCCGGTCGAGCAAGACCGAGGGCCCCGCCCCGACCCGGGCCGACCTCGCCATGGCCCTCCTCGGTGGCAGGCTCGCCCGCTCGGACTACGTCATCGCTGACATGGCAGCGGACGTCGTCGGGCTCCTCGACCACCTCGACATCGGCCGGGTGCACCTCGTCGGCGCGTCGATGGGCGGGATGATCGCCCAGCAGGTGACGATCGACCACCCCGACCGGGTGGCGAGCCTCACGTCGATCATGTCGAACACCGGCGACCGTCGCTCCGGAGGCATCAAGCCGTCGTTCCTCCCCACACTCCGCGCGTCCGCCCTCGCCCCGCGCCCGGCGTCCGGCGAGGAGGCGGTCACCGCCGGCGTCCACGCGTACCGCGTCATCGCCGGTCCACACTTCGACGAGGCCGAGACCCGCCAGCTCGTCGAGGGCCAGTTCGCGCGCAGCGACGACTCCGTCGGGCGGGTCCGCCAGCTCCTCGCGATCCAGGCGAGCCCGAACCGGACGCCGGGGCTGCGCCAGATCACCGCGCCGACCCTCGTCGTCCACGGGATGCTCGACAAGCTCGTCCTCCCCAGCGGCGGGGCGGCGACGGCACGGGCGGTCCCGGGGTCGCGACTGCTCATGTTCCCCGACATGGCGCACGACCTCCCGACGCACCGACGCGCCGAGATCGCCGAGGAGATCGTCCGCAACGCCCGGCGGGCCCCGCTCGGGCGGCCGGCGACGGGGACCGGCGGACCGGGGGTCGCCCACGCGGCGAGCTGACCGCATCGCAGCAGGTCAGCGCGGTACGCCCGGACTAGAGTCGGTGCATGCCCCGGCTGCGGACCGTCTCCCCGAACGGCCCTGGGTGGACCAGGCGGAGGGCCGGGCGCGGGTTCGCCTACCGCGACGAGCCGGGCGAGCCGCTCGCGCCCGAGGACGTCCGGCGGGTCAAGGACCTCGTCATCCCCCCGGCGTGGAGGGACGTGTGGATCTCCCCCCACCCCTCCGGACACATCCAGGCGGTCGGCACGGACGACGCCGGGCGGCGGCAGTACCTCTACCACCCGCAGTGGCGCGCCCACCGCGACCGGATGAAGTTCGACCGGGTCGCGACGGCCGCCCGAAAGCTCCCCCGGGTCCGCCGACGGATCGCCGAGCACCTCGCGCTCGACGGGATGCCGCTCGAGCGGGCGGACGCCCTCGCCGTCCGGTTGCTCGACCTCGGGTCGTTCCGGATCGGGAGTGACGTGTACGCCGACAGCAACGGCAGCTTCGGCCTGACGACGCTCGAGCGCCGGCACGTCCGGCTGCGGGACGGCGCGCTCGTGTTCACCTTCACGGGGAAGTCGGGGATCGAGCACAGGGTCGTCATCGACGACGCGGACGCCGTCGCAGCCCTGGACCGGCTGCGTCGCCGGCGCGGCGGCGGCCGGCTCCTCGCATACCGGGAGGCCCGGACGTGGGTCGACCTCGACGCGGCCGCCGTCAACCTCTACCTCCGCGAGCTCCTCGGGGGAGACCTCACCGCGAAGGACTTCCGGACGTGGCACGCGACCGTCCTCGCGGCCGTCTCGCTCGCGCTGAGCGACGAGCCCGGGGACACGGCCCGGTCGCGGGCACGGGCCGTGCGCACCGCCGTCGTCGAGGTCGCCGACTACCTCGGGAACACCCCGACGGTCGCGAAGGGCTCGTACATCGACCCCCGCGTCATCGACCTCTACGAGGACGGAGTGACGATCGACGAGGCGGCCCGGCGACGCCACCGCTCACCGGAGCGCCGCCGGGACGACCTCGAGCGGGCCGTCCTCGACATGCTCGACGGTGGCGTCGGCTGAGCGCGTGGGCGGGCGCCGCCGGCTCGACGGCCGAGACGGGGGACTCCCGGCTGCCAGGGCACAGCGTCAGCTGAGGATGCCGCGAGCGGCGTTCCACCGCTGCGCCCCGGTGTAGGCGTCGGCCATCCCCCACACCCAGAAGCCGATGAGGATGGGGATGCCGACGAGAACGATCGAGAGCATGAACCCCATGAGGTAGCCGACGAGGATGAAGATCCCCTTGCCGACCTCCCCGTTGAGCATCGTGCCCACCCCGGGGACGAAGAACGAGATGAGCAGGGCCAGGGCCGGGCTCTTCGGGACGACCGGGGGAACGCCCGGGTACGGCCGGACGGCGTACGGGGTGGCGGTGGCCGCCGCCCAGACGGCGGTGTACGGGCCTCGCCCGACGACGAGGTCCCGGCCGACCCGCGCCGCACCCGGGTGGGGGTGGGGCTGGGAGGGGGGCGCGGGGGCGACGTAGGGGGCCCAGTGCTCGCCGTCCCAGTACCGGCTCCGTCCGTCGCCGACGGGGTACCAGCCAGCCTGCGGTCTCGACGCTTCCTCGGACATGGCGCTCCCCTCCACAGGACGCGGCGGCCGCGTCCGCGTCCTCGACCTGGTGCGTCGAATCTACCTCGACCGGGTCACTTCCGGGCGCGTCAGGATACTCCGAGCCCTTCGGCGGGCCCGGCGTCGAGCACCCCACCCGGTCCCCGTCGCCCAGGCGCTCCAGCCGCGCCACCCGTCCTGTCGACCATGGGTTCGACCACCGACAGCGACGTCGTCTCGCCGATGGCGGGCCCGCCCGTCAGCCGGGCCCGCGATCAGCCGGGCTCGCCCTCCCCCGGCTCACGCGCCTCGAGCTCGCGGAAGGGCGCCTGGGCGATTCCGACGACCGCGTCACCCTCGAGCACCGCGAGGTTGGCGGTCTCCCCGATCTCCTCGGCGAGACCGCGCAGGTAGGGCATCGCCTGCTCCCCGAGGGTGAGACCCGCGACCTCGCCGCGCCGGATGAGGCCAGAGCCGAGCGCGTAGCGGTGCCTCGTGTCGCGGCGGACGTACCCGCTCGCGACGAGGGACTGGAGAAGCCGGTGGATCGTCGGCACGGGAGGCGTCCGTGTGACAGGCGTCCCCGTGACCCCGGCTCAGGGGATCATCCACGAGAGGACCGGCGTCGACTGGAGGTAGACGAGGACGCACATGAACGCGAGGAACCCGAGGCTCCACCCGACGACCTTGCGGAAGATGTCGCCCTCACGCCCGGACATCCCGACCGCCGCGGCCGCGATGGCGAGGTTCTGCGGGGAGATCATCTTGCCGAGGACTCCGCCCGAGGAGTTCGCTGCCGCCATGAGGGCCGGCTGGAGCCCGACATCCTTGGCCGCCGACACCTGGAGCGCCCCGAACAGCGAGTTCGACGACGTGTCCGACCCGGTGACCGCCACGCCGAGCCAGCCGAGCATCGGCGAGAGGACGGCGAAGGCCGAGCCAGCTCCGGCGAGCCACGCCCCGAGGGTCGCGGTCTCCCCCGAGGCGTTCATGACGTACGCGAGCCCGAGGACGGCCATGACCGTGACGATCGCCGCGAGGAGGTCGCGGTAGGTGTCGACGTACGCCCGCACCGCCTTGGCGACCGAGATCCCGATGACGGGGATGCTCACCAGGCCGGCAATGAACATGAGGGTCCCTGCCGCGGCGAGCGAGTTGAGCTTGAACGTCGGCAGCGTCGACGGGTCCCCGGACGGGGTCGCCAGGTCGAGACCCGGCCACTGGAAGACCGTCGTCGGAGCCGCGAGGACGTCCTTGACGAAGGGGATCTGGGTGATGCTGAAGATCGCGATGATGATGAGGTACGGCGCGTACGCCCTGGCGACGTCGGCCGAGCTGTCGTGGTGTCCGGCATCCCGCGCAGCGAGCTCGTCGGCGGTGCCGCTGCCGTGCCCGACCGGGTGGTCCGAGTCACCCGCCGACCCCGCGACGGAGGCGGCGGGGACACCCTCGCGGACGTGCGACCCACGCGCGAGGTGACGACGCGAGGTGTGCTCGGCTCCCGCCGGGGCGAGCTCGTCCTCCGGGGCCTCGACGTACACCTCCGCCGGCCGCCAGACCCGCAGGACGAGGACGACCGAGGCCGCCCCGACGAGGGAGGCGACGATGTCGGTGAGCTGGGTCGAGAGGTAGTTCGAGGTGACGAACTGGGCGACGGCGAAGCTCAGCCCGCACGTCAGGGTCGCGGGGAGGGTCGCCCGGACCCCACGGCCCCGGTCGATGATGAAGACGAGCGCCATCGGGACGAAGAGACCGAGGATCGGGGTCTGCCGCCCGACGATCTGCGAGAGGTCGTGCTCGGGGATGCCGGAGACGGAGGCGAGCGTCGTGATCGGGACGGCGAGCGCGCCGAACGCGACGGGCGCGGTGTTGGCGACGAGGGCGACGACGGCCGCCTTGACCGGTCGGAACCCGAGCGCGATCAGCATGACGCTCGTGATCGCCACCGGCGTCCCGAACCCGGCGAGTGCCTCGAGGAGCGCCCCGAAGCAGAACGCGATGATGACCGCCTGGATCCGCTGGTCGTCGCTCACCCTCGCGAACGACCGGCGGAGGACGTCGAAGTGCCCGGTGACGACGGTCATGTTGTAGAGCCAGATCGCGTTGAGGACGATCCACAGGATCGGGAAGAACCCGAACGCGGCCCCCTCGGCACCGACCATGAGCGCCTGCCCCGTCGGCATCGCGTACGTGAGGATCGCGATGACGATGGCGACGGCGAGCGACGTCAGCGCGGCCTTCCACGCGCTGACCCGTAGGACGCCGAGCATGACGAACAGGACGAGCAGGGGAAGCATGGCCACGATGGCCGTCAAGGTCAGTGACCCCGCGAAGGCGTCGAGGGTGGGTTGGTACATGCGGTCACCTCATTGTGAACGTTCGGTCGGGACTGCCCCGGTGGGCGGGCACGTGCGCTGCGCGCGGGACTGCTCTCGGGTGGGCGCGTCCCCTCGGGAGGCGGCCCTCAGGGCGACGCGGAGCCGCGCAGGGCGGCTCCGAGCCGGTCGGGGTCGAGACCCCGGATCGAGGCGTCGAGCACCTCGACGGTGTGGGCGAGCGCGAGACTCGCGCCCCGCCGCTCGAGTGCCGAGGCGACCTGCATGAGGCACCCCGGGTTCGCCGTGACGAGGAGGTCGGCTCCGGTGGCGGCGACGTTGCCGGCCTTCCGGTCGCCGAGCTCGCGTGCCGCGACGGGGTTGAGGATGTTGTAGATCCCGGCCGAGCCGCAGCAGAGGTCCCCCTCGGCGATCTCCCGGAGCTCGAGATCGGGGATCCCACGGAGCAGCTCTCGGGGCTGGGCCCGGACTCCCTGGGCGTGGGAGAGGTGGCAGGCGTCGTGGTAGGCGACCGCGACGGGGAGCGGGTGCCGGGGCGCGACCGGTCCGGCCTCGGCGATGATCTCCGAGACGTCGCGCACCTTGCCGGCGAAGGTCCGGGCCCGCTCGGCGTAGGTGGGGTCGTCGGCGAGGAGGTCGGCGTACTCCTTCATCGTCGAGCCGCATCCCGCCGAGTTGACGACGATGTGGTCGACGCCGGCCCGCTCGAACGTGTCGACGAGGTCCCGGGCGAACCCCTGCGCCTCGGCCTCGCGCCCGTTGTGCGCCGAGAGCGCCCCGCAGCACCCCTGAGTGGCCGGGGCGAGGACGTCGAACCCCTCGGCGGCGAGGACCCGGGCGGTCGCGGCGTTGACGCCGGGGAAGAACTCGCGCTGGACACAGCCGAGGAGGAGGCCGGCCGTCCCCCGCTTCGTCCCGGCCGCCGGGGTGAACGTCGGGACCGGCTCGGCAGCCGAGAGCGGCGGGGCGAGCCGCTCCATGCTCGCCAGCGTCGGCGAGAGCCGGTCGAGGATGCCCGTCCGCCGGAGCAGCCGGGAGAGCCCGCTGCGCTGGTGGAGTCGGAGAGGCCCGCGCATGAGGCGGAGCCGGCGGGGGTAGGGGAAGAGCGCGAAGATCGCCGCCCGGAGCGCCCGGTCGGCCCGCGACCGCTCGTACCGACGCTCGACCTGGCTGCGGGTCGCCTCGATGAGCTTGTCGTACTGGACTCCCGACGGGCACGCGGTCACGCACGCCATGCACCCGAGGCAGGCGTCGAAGTGCTCGACCATCGAGTCGCTGAGCGGCTCGCCCTGGAGGCCCTCGTTCATGAGGTAGATCCGTCCGCGCGGGGAGTCCATCTCCTCGCCCCAGAGGGTGTACGTCGGGCACGCCGGGAGGCAGAACCCGCAGTGGACACAGTCCGAGACGAGCTCCGCCGAGGGCGGGTGATGGGCGTCGAACGCCGGCTCCCCCGGCTGCACCGGCGTGAGCGACAGCCGCTCGTCGGTGCCGAGCGTGCCGGTCGGGGTGGCGACGGGCGCGCCCTCGCTCTGCGTGGACATTCAGATCCCTCCGACGAACCGACCGGGGGCGAGACGCCGCCCGGGGTCGAACTGCTGCTTGACCGAGCGCATGAGGTCGATGGCCGCGACGGGGCCCCAGACGTCCACGCCCTCCCTGGCCCCGGGGGGCGCCTCGAGGACGACGACGCTCCCGCCGAAGGATCCGGACCGTGAGCGCACCTCGTCGACGAACGACCGCAGGCGCGGGGCGTCGACGTCGCCGGCCAGCGCGACGACCGCGGTGCCGACGGCGGGGCTCCCCCGCAGGCCGGGCCGGAGCCCGGTCCGCCCGGCCGCCGTGTCGACGGCGGCGAGGAGTGGGCCGAGGCCGGCGAGCTCGTGGGTGACCTTGACGAGGACGGAGTCGGCGGCCCCGGGGTCGCTTCCCCACCAGCTTGGGGGGTCCTCGGCGCCCGTCGCACCGTCCCCGAGGAGGGCGAGGGTGTCCGCGACGCGGGCGTCGACCCCGGGCCCGGTGCCCTCGAGGAGGACCGCGAGGGTGCCCCCGGCCGGGTCGGGACGGTCGAGCTCGACGGCCGAGGGCGCGGACCGGGCGTGGACGAGGCGTCGGACACGGGCGTCGAGGTCGGCGTCGCTCGCCGAGGTCGCGACGACCCAGCGGCGGGCCGGAGGGACCGGATGGAGCCGAACGGCCACCTCGGTGATGACCCCGAGCGTGCCGTACGAGCCGGTGAGGAGCTTGCCGAGGTCGTACCCGGCGACGTTCTTGACGACCTTGCCGCCGGCGTGGGCGACGACCCCATCGGCGCGGACGATCCGGACGCCGATGACGAGGTCGCGGACCGCGCCGTGGTGGAGGCGCAGCGGTCCGGTCGCACCGGTCGCTACCGCCCCGCCGAGCGTTCCGGACCGGTTCGGGTCGACCCCGAGCCGCTGGCCCGCTCCGGCGAGGTCGGCCGCGAGGGTGTCGAGCCGCCGGCCGGCCCCGACGACGGCGATGAGATCGCCGGAGGCGTGCTCGACGAGCGCGTCCATTCGGGTCGTGTCGAGGACGACGTCGACGCGTTCGGGGCCGACGCCCCAGCGGAGCTTGGTCCCGCTCCCCCGGGGGACGACGGCGAGATCGTGCCGCGCCGCGACCCGCAGTGCGGCCGAGGTCTCCTCGGTGCTGCCCGGGCTGACGACCCACCGGGCCGGGACCCCGTCGACAGAGTCCGCGTCGGCCGCCTCGAAGACGTGGCCGTCGACCGCGGCGTGGAGGTCCGTGAGGACCGCCTCGACGGCCGGCCCGACGCCCGCGCTCGTGCCCGTCATCAGAACACCTCCGCGACGCCGGCTTCGGCGAGCGGGTGGACGCCCTTGTGCCGGCCCGGGACCTCTCCGCAGAGCCGCGGCGTCGGGAAGACCTTTCCGGGGTTGGAGATCCCCGACGGGTCGAACGCGCACCGGACGAGCTGCATCGTGTCGAGGTCGTCGTCGGTGAACATCCGCGGCATGTACTTCGCCTTGTCGGAGCCGACCCCGTGCTCGCCGGTGATCGACCCGCCGCGCTCGATGCAGAGGTCGAGGATCGCACCGGAGACCTCCTCGGCGCGCTCGGCCTCCCCCTCGACCCCGTCGTCGAAGAGGACGAGCGGGTGGAGGTTGCCGTCGCCGGCGTGGAAGACGTTGGCGACCCGGACACCCGCGTCGGCGGCGATCTCGGAGATCCGCCGGAGCACCTCGGGCAGCGTGGTCCGGGGGATGACGCCGTCCTGGACGATGTAGTCGGGGCTGATCCGGCCGACCGCGGCGAACGCCGACTTGCGGCCCTTCCAGAACAGGGCACGCTCGGCGTCGTCGGCGGCGATCCTGATCTCGAAGGCGCCGTTGTCGTCGCAGAACCGCTCGACCTCGTCGAACTGGTGCTGGACCTCGGCCGCAGGCCCGTCGAGCTCGACGACGAGGACGGCGCCCGCGCCCTCGGGGTACCCGCACTGGACCGCGGCCTCGGCCGCCTCGATGGCGAGCGCGTCCATCATCTCGATCGCGGCCGGAATGACGCCCGCGCCGATGATCGCCGAGACGGCGGCGCCGGCACGGTCCGTGTCGGGGAAGGCCGCGAGGAGGGTGCGGACCTCCTCCGGCAGGCGGGTGAGCCGGACGGTGACCCGGGTCGCGATCCCGAGCGTGCCCTCCGAGCCGACGAGGGCGCCGAGGAGGTCGTACCCGGGCGCGTCCGGCGCCTTGCCGCCGACCTCGACGAGGTCACCGGAGGGGGTGACGAGCTCGAGGCCGGTGACGTGGTTCGCGGTGAAGCCGTACTTGAGGCAGTGCGCGCCGCCGGAGTTCTCGGCGACGTTCCCGCCGATCGAGCAGACCTGCTGGCTCGAGGGGTCGGGGGCGTAGTAGTACCCGTGCGGCTGGGCCTCGCGGGTGAGCTGGAGGTTGATGACCCCCGGTTCGACGACCGCGCGCTGGTTGGCCCGGTCGACCTCGAGGACGCGACGCATCTTCGACATGACGACGAGGACGCCGTCGGCGTGCGGGAGCGCGCCCCCGGACAGGCCGGTGCCGGAGCCTCGGGCGACGAAGGGGACCCCCTCGGCCGCGCACGCCGAGACGACGGCGGCGACCTCGGCCGCCGTCTCGGCGAGGACGACGAGGGCGGGGACGACCTTGTACTGGGCGAGGCCGTCGCACTCGTACGTCCGCAGGCGCTGGTGGTCGGTGATGACCGCGTCCGCGCCGACGAGCGGGCGCAGCCGCTCGGCGAGGGCGTGCGTGTCCATCGGTCAGAGCATCCGCTCGTACGCGGGGAGGGTGAGGAACTCGGCGAAGTCGTCGGCGACGGCGACCGCGAGGAACGTCGCCCGGGCGTCGGCGTAGTCGGACGGGCCCCCGGGGAGCTTGCCGATCTCCTCGTCGACGAGCCGGTCGACGAGCTCGCGAGTCACGGTCACCCCGGTGTCGAGAGTGACGTCGTTGTGGATCCACTGCCAGACCTGGGAGCGGGAGATCTCCGCGGTCGCGGCGTCCTCCATGAGGTTGAAGATCCCGACGGCGCCGGTCCCCCGCAGCCACGCGTGGAGGTACTGGATCCCGACACTGATGTTGTTCCGCAGGCCGGCCTCGGTGACGGTGCCCGGGGTCGACCTCACGTCGAGGAGGTCCTCGGCGCTGACGTCGACGTCCTCGCGCGTGCGGTCGAGCTGGTTCGGCCGGTCGCCCAGGACCTTCGTGAAGGCCTCGGTGCAGAGCTCGACCATGCCGGGGTGGGCGACCCACGACCCGTCGAACCCGTCGTTGGCCTCGCGGGTCTTGTCGTCGGTGACCTTGGCGAAGGCCCCCTCGTTGACCTCGGGGTCCTTGCTCGGGATGAACGCCGCCATGCCCCCGATCGCGTGGGCCCCCCGCTTGTGGCACGTCCGGACGAGGAGCTCGGTGTACGCCCGCATGAACGGCACCGTCATCGTCACCTGGTTGCGGTCGGGGAGGAGGAAGTCGCTGCCGTGGGTGCGGAACTTCTTGATGACGCTGAAGATGTAGTCCCAGCGACCCGCGTTGAGCCCGGCCGAGTGCTCGCGGAGCTCGTAGAGGATCTCCTCCATCTCGAAGGCCGCGGGGTAGGTCTCGATGAGGCACGTCGCCCGGACCGTGCCCCGGGGGACGCCGAGGCGGTCCTGGGCGCGGACGAAGACGTCGTTCCACAGCCGGGCCTCGAGGTGGCTCTCCATCTTCGGGAGGTAGAAGTACGGCCCCTTCCCGGCGTCGAGCTGGCGCTGGGCGCAGTGGAAGAAGTAGAGGCCGAAGTCGACGAGGGCCCCGGACATCCGCTCACCGTCGACGGTGACGTGCTTCTCGTCGAGGTGCCAGCCCCGGGGTCGGACGACGATCGTCGCGAGCTCCTCGGCGGGGCGGAGGCGGTAGGACTTGCCCGCGTCAGAGGTGAAGTCGATCGTCCGGTCGAGGGCGTCCATGAGGTTGAGCTGACCCTCGACGACGTTGGCCCACGTCGGCGTCGAGGCGTCCTCGAAGTCGGCGAGCCAGACCTTGGCGCCGGAGTTGAGGGCGTTGATCGTCATCTTCCGGTCGGTCGGTCCGGTGATCTCCGCACGCCGGTCGACGAGACCGGGAGCCGGCGGAGCAACCCGCCAGTCGCCCTCCCGGACCTTCCGGGTCTCGGAGAGGAAGCCGAGCTGACGGCCGTCGGCGAGCTCCCGGTAGCGGGCGTCCCGCGCGTCGAGGAGCTCCCGCCGGCGGGCGTCGAAGGACCGGTGGAGGTCGGCGAGGAACTCGAGGGCAGGCGGCGTGAGCACCTCGTCGTACCGGTCGCCGGCCTCGCCCGTGATCTGGACCTCGTCAGCCATCAAGCATCCTCATTTCCGTATAGTGGAATTCATCTTCTGCTATTCGGAGCATAGGCACGGACAACGCCGCAGGTCAATGGCACCGCGCCGCATGTCGGGGGCGTCAGGGGGTGGTCCGAACGTCGGCGGACGCGGGTCGCGTGCGCTCCGTGGCCCAGGGGGACCGGGGTCGGGATAGTCCGTTCGGACGAGATTGTTCAATTTTCACTGATATGCCCCCGTTAGGCCGCGAGATCCTCCACTCTTGGTGCGTGACAGGTTTGGGGGATGCGCCCCGGGAGCTCCCGGGCGCGCACAAAGAGACGAGCGACACAGCGCCCACGAGGTCCGTCGCCGAGGACGCCGACCAGGGCGTCGAAACCACGCCGGCATCGACGACGGCTCCGGGGGGAGCTGCCACGACCGCGGCCGAAGGGAGCTCCCAGGGGGCCGGCCGCGGCTCGGGGGGACCCGGGCCGGGCAGGTCTCCACGCCGCCGGCTCCGGGCTCGGCGAACCTGGGCGGACCCGCGAGTCGGCGCCGGACCCGTGGCGGTTCGGGTCGACGACATCCTCGCCCGCCCCGCGGCCGACGGCCGGCTCGTGGGCGCGGACATCGCGGTGACGTCGACCGGGGTGTACGTCGTCCAGACCCGGCCGGCCGCTGGCGCCCGGATCCGGGTCCGGCGGGTCGGCGGCCTCGTCAGCCCGCGACGGGAGGAGCTGCGCGTCCGCGGGCGAGACCGGTCGGTCCTCGCCAGGACGGTCGCCGGGCAGGCCGACCTCGTCCGCGACCTCCTCGGCCCGGAGGTCGTCGGCCACGTCACCGTGACGCCCGTCCTCTGCCTCCTCGACGCCGACCTGCCCGGGACCCCCGACCCCCTCACCGTCGGCGACGTCCTCGTCGTCGGTCCGGCGGGGCTCGAGCGACTCACCCGCGAGGAGGGGCCGCTCGCGGAGTCGGCTCGGCACGCGATCCGCTCCCGGCTCGAGAGCCGGCTCGGGTTCCTCAGCTCGTGAGGATGGCCCGTCCGCCGGGGATCCGGCCGTGGTCGAGGTCGTCGAGCGCCGTGAGCGCCTCGGCGAGCGGGTACTGCGTCGTCGAGAGTGCCACCCGGCCCTCGGCGGTGAGCGCCATGAGCTCGACGAGGTCGGTGTAGGACCCGACGAGGTTGCCGACGACGTTGATCTCCCGGGAGATGACGTCGATCGTCGGGACGTGGACGGCCCCGCCGTAGCCGATGACGAAGTACGACCCGGCGTCCCGGGTCATCGCGATGCCGTCGGCCTCGGTGCCGTTCTCGCCGACGAAGTCGAGGACGACGTGGCTGCCCTCTCCTCCCCCGATCTCGAGGACGCGCTCGACCTGGGAGCCGTCGGCGAGGACCGTCTCGTGCGCGCCGAGGACGGCGGCCTTCTCGAGGACCGCCTCACTCATGTCGACGACGGTGACCTGGGCGGGGGTCATCGCGAGCAGGCACTGGAGCCCGATGTGGCCGAGGCCGCCGGCGCCGATCATCGTCACCCGGCTGCCCGGGTAGAGGAGCGGGACGGCCTTGCGGACGGCGTGGTACGCGGTGAGCCCGGCGTCGGCGAGCGCGGCGACGTCGGCCGGTTCGAGGGCGTCGTCGAGGGCGACGACGCTCCGGACGGAGGTCCGGAGGTACTCGGCCATCCCGCCGTCGCGGTCGATGCCGGGGAACGCCGCGCTTGCGCAGTGGACGTCGTCCCCGGACCGGCACGCCCGGCACAGGCCGCAGGTGACGAGGGGGTGGAGAATGACCCGGTCGCCCTTCGCGACGGTCGTCACGGCCGCGCCGACCTCGACGACGGTGCCGGCGTTCTCGTGGCCGATGACGTAGGGCAGCGTGACGCCGCTCTTCTCGGCCCACTGGCCCTCGATGATGTGCAGGTCGGTGCGGCACACCCCCGCGGCGTCGACGTGGACGAGGACGTCGAGCGGTCCCTCGATGCTCGGGTCCGGGACGTCGTCGAGGCTCGGCGATGCACCGTACTCGTGGACCCGGACGGCCTTCATCGGCTCTCCTCACTCGTGACGGCGGCGGTGCGTGGACGGCCCGCAATCGTCACCCTAGAGCGGAGAGGCGCAGGACGCACGGGGACGGGTGCCGCGGTTCGCCGGCACGAAGGACGGGACGCTCGCCCGTGGCGCGCGGCCCCCGGGTGGGGCAGGCTGGGAGACGTGCGCATCGCTCGGTACGTCACGGTGGGGCTGGGCGCCGGGTACGGCGTCCTCCAGGTGCTCGGCCGCACCTCGGGGTCGACACCCGCCGAGCGCGCCGTCGTGCTCCCCGGCGACGACCTCGTCCCCAGGCCGCGGATCGTCACCGACCACGCGGCGACGATCGCCGCGACGCCGGAGGAGGTCTGGCCGTGGCTCACCCAGATGGGGTGGCACCTGGGCGGCTGGTACACCCCCCGCTGGGTCGACCGGCTCCTCTTCCCCGACACCTGGCCGAGCCTCGACCGGCTCGACCCCGACCTCGCCGGCCACCTCGAGGTCGGCGATGTCGTCCCCGACGGCGCCCCGGGCACGGCGTGGTTCGTCGTCACCGACGCCGACCCCGGTCGGGCCCTCGTCCTCCACTCGACGACGCACGTGCCCCCGGGGTGGCGGGAGCGCTTCGGCGCGTCCATCGACTGGACGTGGTGCTTCCGGCTCACGCCGACCCCGGAGGGGGGCACCCGGCTGCACTTCCGGGTCCGGGCGCTCACGTCACCGTGGTGGCTGACGGCGGGGTACCGCCTCCTCCTCGTCCCGGCCGACGGCATCATGGCGGGGGGGATGCTCCGGGGCATCACCCAGCGCGTCGAGCGCTGACGGGGTCACCGCTCCCCGTCCCAGACGAGGACGCCGTCGTCGACCACGCGCGCACCGGCCGCAGGGCGGTGATCGGCGAGCCGGCCGTCCGGCATGAGATGCCGGACGGGACGCCCGTGGCCGAGCTCGACGACGTCGGCGATGATTCGGCGGTGGCAGCGCCACCACACCGACTCGCTGCACATGACGGCGACCTGGCCCGCGTCCGCGACCTCGAGGACCCGGGCGAGGGCGGTGCGGAAGGCGTCGGTGCGGGTGTGCGCGGCGTACCCGCGGAACGCGGCCACCCTCCACCACGTATCCGCCTCGGCCTCGTCCCGCGGGAGGCTCCGACGACCGCCCAGGTCCTCCTCCCAGGCGTACTCGATCCCGACCTCGGGGAGCCATGTCGCCAGGGCGTCCCGGCCGACGTCGGGGTGCCGACGGCTGCCGGGGAAGCGCCGGACGTCGACGAGGAGCTCAACCCCGGCCCCGGCGAGGACGTCGGTCAGCGTGGACCGGTCGGCGGGGCCGTGCCCGACGGTGAGGAGGGGAAGGGCAGCCATGACCCCACCATCATCCGTCACGCGCTGCCGACCCTCTCCGTCAGGTCGGGCGACGATCGCCGTCAGCAGGGCTGCACCCGGGTCCGGATCGGAACCCCCTCCGATGCTCCGAGAGGCGTGCGCCGACGAAACCTCATACGATCGTCGGGGCGGCCGATCGGGGGACCGCCCGGATCGCCTCTCCGAGGGACGTCAGCATGCCGCTCCGCCGTCCGACCCGCCTCACCGGTGCCGCCATCTCGGCCGCCCTCATCGGGGCGGTCGCGGCGAGCGGCCTCGCCTCCGCCCCACTCGTCGGCCTCGGCGGGACGTCCTCGTCCTCCAGCAGCGTCGCCGACGTCTCCCGCGCCGAGCTCGTGTCGTCGTCCGGGCGGACACCGGCCGACCGGCGGATCGCCGCGAGGCTCACGACCCGTGTGACGCGGTCCCGGTTCGGCACCCGGTTCTCGGGGGCCGCCATGGACGCCGGGTCCGGAGCGGTGCTCTGGTCGCGGCACGGGTCGACGAGCCTCATGCCGGCCTCGAACGCCAAGCTCGTCACCGCCGCGAACGCCCTGACGGCGTTCGGGCCCGGGTACCGGTTGCGCACGACGACCCGGCTCGGAGCGGGGCCGAGCCAGGTCGTCCTCGTCGGGAGCGGGGACCCGACCCTGTCCTCGCTCCAGGTCGACGGCCTGGCCCGGGTGACGGCGTCGAGGCTCAAGGCCGGGCGGATCACGTCGGTACGGGTGTACGCCGACGACTCGCTCTTCCCGAGGCCGACGCTCGCACACGGGTGGAAGCGCTCGTACGTGCCCGGAGACATCACCAGCGTCCGGGCCCTCGTCCGCGACCAGCGCGACCTCCCCGACACCTCGGCCGACGCGGCGACGTACCTCGGGAGCAGGCTGCGGGCCTACGGGGTGCGGGCGAGCTACGCGGGCCGGATGAAGGCACCGGGGACCTCGAGGGTGCTCGCGACGTCGGTCGGGCGGCGGCTCGACGCCATCGTCCGGCGGATGCTCCTGACCTCGGACAACGAGATCGCCGAGGCCGTCCACAAGCTCGTCGGGATCCGCCTCGGGAAGGGCGCGACCTGGGCCGTCGCGGCGCGGGCCCAGCGCACCCAGATGGCACGCATCGGACTGCCGATGACCGCGCTGTACGACGGCTCGGGCCTCTCGCGGGCCGACCGGCTCAGCGCCGGCCAGCTCATTCGCATCGTCGACGCCGCGTTCGCGCCGCGCACTCGGACGGCGCTCGCGCTGCTGCGCTCTCGTCAGGGGTTGCCCACGGCCGGGCGGACCGGGACCCTGCGCGCGGTGTACGGGCGCTTCACCGCGCGGACCTCGCGGTGCGCCGCCGGCAGGGTGTGGGCGAAGACGGGGACGCTCAACGACGTGGCCGCCCTCACCGGGTGGACCGTGGGCCGGGACGGGCGGGTCAAGGTGTTCTCGTTCGTCGTCAACGGCCGGCCGGTGACCTCGACACTCCTGCGGGACCTCGACATGCTCGCCGCGACGGTCAACGGCTGCTACTGACTCCGGGCCAGCGACTCCGGAGACTCAGCCGGCGTCGGTTCCGCGGGTCACGGCATGGCGGTGGACGGACGGCGGTCGCGGCGCAGTGGCGTCGCGACGTGGCTCGCGAGGACGACGGGGGCCTCGCCGCCGCCCCCGAGGAGCTCGTCGAGGAGCCGCGCCCGGACGGCGGCCGCGGCGACCGGGTCGGCGTCGAAGGTCGTCACCCGGTCGGGGCGGTCGGCGTGCCAGCGGTCGGCGACGAGGTCCGCGACGTAGACGAGGCGGTGCCCGGCATCGGAGACGTCGACGCAGGTGTGTCCGGGGGTGTGCCCGGGGGCGTGGATGAGCCCGACGACGTCGTTGACGGAGGTGTCGGGCGCGGCGACGTCGAGGAGGCCCGCGCTCTCGAGGGCGGCGAGGACGCGGGTCGCGGTCTCGACGACGTAGCGGTCGTGTCGCTCGCCGACGTCCTCCGCCGTCCAGTAGTCGTACTCCGGCCGCGTGACGATGTGGCGCGCAGCCGGGAACCGTGGGGTTCCGTCGGGGGTGAGCGCGCCGGTGACGTGGCCGGGGTGAAAGTGGGTGAGCACGACCTGGTCGACGTCGGTCGCGGCGACGCCGAGGGCGTCGAGGCCGCGGGTGAGGCCTCCCTCGCGGCCGTGGCGGTAGGCGCCGGCGGGCGCACCGACGCCGGCGTCGAGGAGGACGAGCTCGTCGGGGGTCCGGACGAGGACCACCTGCTGCGGGAGGGTGACGGTGGCGCCGACGTCGGCGGGCGCGTCGGCATCGGGGAAGAGGAGGCCGGCCGGGTAGTCGAGCGAGGCGTCGTCGATGAGCCACGCCGAGGAGCCGCCGGCCGTGAACGTCGCGGGTTCGCTGCCGCTGGTCACGGACCCACGGTAGTTGAGGATCGCTCGGATGGCGCGGGGCACGACGCTCGGACAGAGGACGATGTACCTCGAGGAGTCGCTCGCCGCCGCTGTTCCACCGGGAGTCGCAGTCGAGGACGAGAGTGGCCTCCCCGACGGGACAGCGGTACCTCCACCACGGGCCGGGCGGGACACACGTGCTGGACCGCGCGCGGCCGGAGAGGGTCGCGCCGTTGTGCAGCGGGGCATCCGACCTCCTCCTCGGTGCCGCCGACCACGTGCAGCACCGCGGAGAGCGGCCAGTCCCCCTCACGCCGAGGCTCCACCCCCGACGCGCCGGGCCACTTCTCGGTCTCCTCGGGCGTCGCCCCGTCCTGGGGCCCCACCGACGCACAGCCCCTTGGGACTCCCCGGAAAGTTCAACACCGAGGCGCTAGAGTCGCACGCGTAATCGCGGCCCGACGGGCTTCCGCTTCAGGACACGCCTCCACCCGCACGAATCACTTCGTGCTGCCTGGGGTTCTGTTCTGTGACGCTGTACCGGGAATCTGTTGCCGGCTTCTCCGCCGTCGAGCACCACTTCGCTGACCTTCTCGCCGAACAGATGGCCGTGCGCACCGGACGAGGGCCATCGGCTGGCGAACGCCGGTCATGGGAGCGCAGCATTCCGGCACTGAGGGCCGACCTCCTCGCGGCCGGGCTCGACGACGTCGAGATGCTTGTCGAGTTCCAGCTTCCCCTGACGAGCAAGCGAGCCGACGTCGTCCTCGTCGGTGAGCACCCCGAGACCGGGGGGCCGTCCTACCTCGTGGTCGAGCTCAAGCAGTGGTCGCATGCCGAGCGGTTCGAGGACGACGACGCCCTCATCCGGATCGAGCAGTACGGCCGGCGACCCGTCACCCATCCCGCGCTGCAGGTCCGCGACTACTGCGACTACCTGATCGGGTTCACGGCGGTCCTCGCCGACGACCCGAGCTCACTCGCGGGTGTCGCCTACCTCCACAACGCCACCGACGCAGGCGTCGACGACCTCTACCTCCTCCCCGGAGACCAGTACGGCTCGGTGTTCACCGGCCAACGTCGCGGGGAGTTCCAGCAGTTCCTCCGCACGCGCCTCGCGCCCGGCCGCAGCGGAGCCGCGCACGCCGATCACCTGTTGGCGAGCCGGATCGCGCCGTCGCGTCAGCTGCTGGCGGTGGCGGCGGAGGAGGTCCAGCGTCGTGAGATGTTCGTCCTCCTTGACGAGCAGCGGGACGCGTACAACTTCGTCCTCCACGCCGTCGAGCGCGCTCGGCAGTCCAACACCAAGACCGCGGTCATCGTGTCCGGTGGTCCGGGGAGCGGGAAGAGCGTCATCGCGTTGTCGCTTCTCGGTGAGCTGTCGAGGCAGGGTCGCTCCGTGCTTCACGCGACGGGATCCCGGTCGTTCACCCAGACCCTCCGGAAGGTGGCAGGTCGACGCGCCCCGCGGGTGCAGAAGATGTTCCAGTACTTCAACTCGTTCATCGCCACGTCCCCGAACGACCTGGACGCGCTCATCCTCGACGAGGCCCACCGCATCCGGGAGACCTCGGTCTCCCGGTGGACGCGAGCGGAGCACCGGACCGGACGGCCTCAGGTCGAGGAGCTGCTTGCCGCGGCGAGAGTGCCCGTCTTCCTCCTCGACGAGTTCCAGGTCGTCCGCCCCGGCGAACAGGGCTCGGTCGAGGACATCGAGAAGCACGCGGCCAACCAGGGAGTCGCCGTCGTGAAGATCGACCTCGACGCGCAGTTCCGGTGTGGCGGTTCCGAGGAGTACCTGCTCTGGGTGAAGCGACTCCTGGGGCTCGAACCGGGCGGTCCACTGGAGTGGACGGCCGATCCGAAGTTCGACGTCGAGGTCGTGGACTCCCCCCACGAGATGGAGGCGTACCTCGCGACCAAGCTCGAGGGAGGCTACTCGGCGAGGATGGCGGCCGGCTACTGCTGGCCGTGGAGCGACCCTCGACCGGACGGGACGCTGGTGTCGGACGTCGAGATCGGCGACTGGGGACGGCCCTGGAACCTCAAGGGTGATCGGTCCACCGGGGGCGCCCCGGCCGCCGCGCTCTGGGCGACCGACCCGGCCGGCTTCGGCCAGGTCGGCTGTGTCTACACCGCCCAGGGCTTCGAGTACGACTACGCCGGCGTCATCCTCGGGCCCGACCTCGTCTGGCGTGACACCCGCTGGGCGTCCGTCCGGGGGGCGAACAGGGACCCGGACTTCACGAACCTCACGAAGGTGAGCGACGCGGACTTCGACCGCCTCGTCCGGAACGTCTACAAGGTCCTGCTCACCCGCGGGATGCGGGGCGTCGCCATCTACTCAACCGACCGACGGACGCAGGAGCACCTTCGCACTCTCACGACATAGACCCGGAATCGGTTGCATCGGAGGTGCGCCGAGGCCACCGAGAGAGCCCCGGCCGGGAGTCCGGCCGGGGCTCTCTCGGTCTCGCTCGTCTTGTAGGACGACAGTCGGATGTCCATGAGGACGACAGATGTCCGCGTGGGCCCGATTCTCGGGTTGCAGCGGGCGGTGCCTACGTGAGGCGCCGTCTGACAGTCAGGTGTTTAGCCATGCGTCGAACGCCGCGCGGGTCCGTCCGCAACGGGGCCAGCCGCGTCCGCTCTTGGAGAGGGTGAGGCAGTCCCCCCAAACCTCGTCCGCGGTGAGGAGTCTCTTCTTGTAAGCGAACCGGAAGACGCGCCACGTATCGATGACGGTGATGCCTACCTTCTCGGCAGCGGTCTTGGCGGAGTGGTCGTCTGTGACGAACAGAGCGTTGATCCCTCGCCTTGACACGATGGCGATGGTTTCGGCCTCGCCGAGGTGTTTGAGTGGGCCGTCGCCCGGGCTGGCCATCGCCGCTCGGATCGTCTGCGCGTCCACGTGCTCAGCACTGTCTGGGTAGAGCGCAGCGCCGAAGACACCGGGAGCGTTGCGAAGGTCGGCGAGCCCGGGGATATTGGCTGACTTCGCGCATTCGCCCTTGACTGTCGCGCACCAGTTCTTGTTGGGGAAGAGGGTGCCGAGGAGGGCGACTCGGTTGATATGAGCGAAGTTCACGAGGACGGTGTTGTCCGGGAACATGACGATGGTCACGACAGCGGCCTGATGCCCAGTTCCTCCATCAGGTCGTCGGTACTTGGCTCTGGTTCGGGCTCTTCGAGTGAGTCCTCTTCCATAGGCAGCCCCAGCAGCCACGACAGCGTCCCGGCGTTGAGGCTCCCTTCGGTCATGCCACGCACGAGTGCGCTGGCCAACGCTTCCGGGACGCGCCGTTCGGCTGCCTGCTGGATGCGGCTGGAGATGGGGTCGATCTTGATGAATGCGGTGCCCGGAAGGGTCTCGTGCGGGATCGAGGCCTGATTGCGCCGTAGGAGCGACAGCGTCTTCCGGGGCGGGCTGTCGGCGAGCGAGTCCGGGATCGCGAGCCCGAGAGTAGTGAGCCGGTACTTGAGGCTCTCGGTGGACACTCCGGCGTGCCAGAGGAACGCGGCGACCTGCTCGTCGGTCTGCTCGGTCCACGGGATCTGCCGGACCATGGCTTCGGGGAGGAGAAGTCGGGCGGCGAAGGCGTTGGCGACGGGCTCGTGCTCACCGTCGGCAGCCTCAACGCACTCAGGGTGCTTGAGCGCGAGGTGAGCGAGTTCGTGCGCGAGGGAGAAGTTGGACCGGAACCACGCCGATCGGGCGGCGAGCAGGATCACGGGGCGCCCGTTGATGATGAAGGAGTAGTCGGTGGACAGGCCGGGGATGCGAACGACGTCTACTCCGAGCCGCTGCTCGACCCAGTCAGAGAACGTGCGAACGAAGTCGTTCCCGAGCAGGTCGCGAATGCCCTCTGGGGTGTCGGGCAGGTCAACCTTGGGCTGGTCCAGCCACGGCTGCGCTTGCCGGTACGCCAAGTGCACGCTGTCAAGGATTTCCTCGTCCTGCGCGCGCCCAGCCACGTCGTACTCACGGCTCTGAGGGTCGTAGGTGTGACGGGCGACGAACTTCACGGCGAGCGGGTCTGGTTCCCCCGTGATGAGCCAGTGGATGTCGGTGCGGAGGAAGTCAGCGATCCGAGCAAGTTCGATAGACGCGAACCCCCGCTCACCCTTGAGGGCGCGCGACATCGCGTCAGCCGTCATCTCAGCCTGCTCAGCAACCATCGCCTGCGTCGGCACCGGCGCGATGCGCTGCATCGCCTCCCGGACCCGGACCCCGATCTCTCCCCCAGTCATGGGTGCAGCCTACCTCTCACGAGCGACAGTCTTGGGATTTTCCCAACAAGTGTCTATCGGATCGGCATGGAGCGCGGTTGAGGCAGGCGGCGCGCAGGGGAGCCGCCTGCGGCGCTCAGAACAGGTCGACACTCCTGCCCACTGATCTGAGGACTTCCCGGTGCGCTATCAGGTGTAGGTCGAGGTCGGCGGCCCCGAGGAACGCTGTCCATGGCGACCCGGCATGCCTCTCAGCGGCGCGGCGGAACGCGCCCTCGGCGAAGGTGCCACCGGTCTGGCTGTCCCACTGCCATCGTTCGATGTGCTTGCCACCCATGCCGCGGTAGGCAAGTGACGCCTCGCCGAACTTCTCCTGCATGAGACTCATGCGGTACTCGTAGCCCGAGAACGACTCGTTGTAGTCGGTGTCGGAGGGGATGAGGTCCTGCAAGAACGGCCGCACGTCTTCGCGGAGCAGGGCGCTGAACGGGTAGCCGTGCGTAGCGCCTCCCCAGCGGGGCATCTCCATGACGAGATTCCCGCTCAGGACACGCGTGGGGTGCAACAGTTGTGCAGCAGGCAACAGGTGGCCGGTTCCCATATTGGGACGCCCCTCTGGGAGAGTCGCGACGGCGATCAGTACGTCGTCGTGCCCTCGACGCGTCGCGGCGACACCGGCCGCGGTCATGGCGATAAGTGCCGCCCACAAGCGGGAATCCTCGATTCCGGCCGAGGCTCTGCTGATCCGCATAGTTCCGATTTCGATCAGCCGCTGCACGGCGTCGGTCCACAGAGTGCGGTGGGCGCTGTCAGCGTCGTGCCAGATGCCGTTCGTGAGTAAGTGGGTCACTGGCGTCACGGCGGCGAGGGCGCTCTGCCAGATGGCCTCGGCCGTTTCGCCATCCACCCGATCGACGGTGACTGGTTGTTCCGCGATCGATCGCGCGGCTTCATCAGCAGCGTCCATCACAAGGTCGTGGAGGTCGATGCGACGGAGGGGGTCGGGCAGGTATCGCTTGAGCCGCGCGACCGCCATGGCAGTGGTGAGTGTGGGCTGGGCGAGCCGGTCTAGCGCGTCGATGCTGCCCACGAGACTGTCGAAGAGTTCGTCGGCGCCGGGGCACTCGATGACCTGCCCGAAACGATTCTTGAGGAGTCGCTGGGCGCTGGCTCCCTTGCTGCTGCGGCTGTCCCAGTAGAGCGGGTACCGGCGGCTGCTGGACCCGTCGAGAGCGTTGACGAGTGCCGTGTCCCAGTCGGCGGACCACCCGGAGATCAGGAGCCCGTACTCGTCGAAGACTTGCGTGAGCAGCGTGACCCACTCCTGCGGGTAAGTGCCTAGTTCG
Source organism: uncultured Actinomycetota bacterium (assembly GCA_963783735.1). GTDB lineage: Bacteria > Actinomycetota > Actinomycetes > Actinomycetales > Dermatophilaceae > CAWDAQ01. Next base: position 790,022 of record CAWAOO010000007.1, read on the forward strand.
TCGGGGGTGTTGCGGCTGGCGAGGTCCTTGTAATCGCCGTGCAGTTTGATGACGGTGGCTGGGGCGTGCGCCAGCGGTGCCATCCCATTGACAGCCTCGGGCCGGGCGATCACTTGGGGTGAGACACCGGCGGCGTCCAGCGCCTGTTCCATCAAGTGGTCGAAGTTGGTCGTGAGGATGACGCGGACGATGCCTCGCTTGACCAACTGGGCGATCGCGTGGTGGGCGCGGCTGGGTACCTTGACCCCTTCATCGCGGTCCTCGTCGGTCGGCTCGAAGAAGTCGGCAAGGATCCCCTGCCGTGCGGGCGCGGTCGGGGCCAGCGCTTCGAGGAGGGTGGAGTAGCCCAGTTCGCCTTCACCGTTGCGGGCCCACCATCCTTCCGGGTCTTCTGCCGCTTCCGCTGCGGCGTCGTCACCACCGGAGGCCGCTGCGACTCGACGGACGAGTTCTTGGACCACTCCCCAGCCGGTGGGGACCCCTGCACCCGTGGATACGCCGGACCCGAGGAGAAGCGCGTACACACCGGGCTGCGCGTGCATGTACGTGGCGAGCATGACCGACGGGGTGAGGGCGTTGTTGGTCATGCGGGGGCCTCCGCTTGGGCGGTCTCGTGGACGAGTTCGCCGATCAGGTGCGCGGGGCCGCCGACTCGCTCCGCCTTCACCGTGACGCCGCCATCACTTCGGCCTGCTTGAGAATCAGTTCGGTGGCCGAAGCCTCCAAGTCGGGCGGGTAGTCGTAACGCAGGAGGAGCCGCTTGATCGTGGACCTCAACTTGGCACGGACCTGCTCTTTCACGTTCCAGTCGGTCTTGGCGTCGCGCCGGACGATCTCGGTCAGTTCGTGCGCGATCTGCTTCATGATTGCGTCCTCAAGGACGCTCGCAGCGGATTCGTTGTCCCGCAGTGCGTCGTAGAAGGCGACCTCGTTCTCGTCAAGGCCTGATTCTTCCCGTCGCTCAGCGTCGGCTCGAAGCGCCTTCGCTAGTTCCACGAGTTCGGCCACGACCGTGGCCGTGTCGAGCGAGCGGTTCTGGTACTTCAACAGGGAGGCGCTGAGCATCTCGCTGAACTTCTTCCCTGCGACGATGTTGCGACGACCCACCGACTTGATCTCATCGTTGAGCAGGCGTTTGAGCGCTTCCAGTTGGAGGTTTGGCTGGGACGAGGCCTTGAAGCGCTCCATGAACTTGTCGTCGATGAGGGAAAGGTCGGGTCGCTCGATCCCAGCCTCGGCGTAGATGTCGATGACTCCGGTGCCGGAGACATGTTCGGAGACGATCTGGCGCACGGCCGTGTCCAGTTCGGCGTTGGGGTCGCGGCCTTCGCGGTCGGTCCCTTCGATCTTGGAGATCGAGGCGCGCACGGCATCGAAGAAGGCGACGTCGTCCCGGATGCTGGTTGCCTCCGCGGAGGTTGGGACCGTGGTGAAGAGACGAACGAGACGGCGGGTGTGGGCCATGAAGCGCTTCTTGAGTGACACCTCGTCGGGCGCGGTCTCGACCTGCCACTCCCCTTCGGTGGGATCGAGGTCTACCTCCTCGTGCTGCTCAGATTCGAGCAGGAAGTTGACGGTGGCTGCGACGGCGTGGAGGTAGGACTTGGCGGAGTCGTGGTCGAGCATCGTGACCCAGTCGATGCCTGCAAGGATCGTGGACACGATGTCGTGCTCCGCCAGCAACGCGGGGATGGCTCGGGCACGAACGTCCTCGCCGACTTCTGCGTTGTCACGGTCCCGCTTTGTGTACTCGGCGAGGGCGCTCTTGAGGTCTTCGGCGATGCCGAGGTAGTCGACGACGAGTCCGGCGGGTTTGTCCTTGAAGGTGCGGTTCACCCGGGTGATCGCCTGCATCAGCGAGGCGCCTCGCATGGGCTTGTCGACGTACATGGTGTGCATGGATGGAGAGTCAAAGCCGGTCAGCCACATG
>CAWAOO010000008.1:0-251456 GCA_963783735.1 uncultured Actinomycetota bacterium
GCCTCTGACCTGCGGTGGAGCCAAGGGGACTCGAACCCCTAACCCCCTGCTTGCAAAGCAGGTGCGCTACCAATTGCGCCATGGCCCCTAGGTGAGGTACCGAAAACCACCGGCGACCCCCACGGATCGGGGCCCCTGAGGAACCCCGAGACTGTTCAGTTCTCTGGACGGTCCGTCGCGGCCGCCCACGCGTCGCCGCCCGGCCGGCGGGCTGCGTTCGGGGAGGACCCGCCCGTCGCCTCGGACCAGAGGTCCTGCTCGGCGCGCTGCTGCTTGAGCCGGCGCTGGACGACCGAGGCGCCGACAGCCGCCGCGGCGAGAACCAGGAGCTTCTTCATGTGCGATCTCCGAGACTGTCGACGGGGGCCGGAGAGGAGGGGTGGGCCTAAGAGGACTTGAACCTCTGACCTCTTCCTTATCAGGGAAGCGCTCTAACCGTCTGAGCTATAGGCCCGTGCCGGTACCGGCTCGCGCCCCGAGGGGCGCGACGCCCGAGATTACCCCAGGTCCCGGTCGCGGACAAAACGGGGTCGGGCGACCCCGGGTGCTCCTCGTCAGTCGTCCGTGAGGGTCACCTGGAGGCCCCCGACGAGGGCCGAGCAGATGTTGTAGAGGATCGCCGAGAGCGTCGCGAGCGCCGTCATGAGGACGACGTCGACGACCCCGACGACGACGCTGAGCGAGACGACCCGGCCGAACCCGACGAAGTCCATGAGGTCGAACGGCGTCGACTGGGACCCGATGATCGAGGTGATCATCCGGTTGACCTGCTCGAACGCCCCCATCCCCGCGAGGATCGACCAGAGCACGGCGACCATGACGACCCCGGCGATGCCGAGCGCGATCGAGAGGAGGAAGGAGATCTTCATCGTCGACCACGGGTCGACCCGCGAGACCGTGAGCTTGACCCGGCGGCCCCCGGCCGTCCGGTCCGGCGGGGCTCCGGGGGGAGCGTCCCGCCGTTCCGGCGCCCGCTCGCCGGACCGGTCGCGGCCGCCGAGCGTCCCGGTCTCCTCGGCCGGCGATGAGGCCGCCGACCCGGCCCGCATGCGGGTCCCCGCCTCGCCTGTCGAGCTCACTCGCTACCTCCGTCGGTCTCGTCCGCGTCGCCCGGTGATGGCTCCACCGACTCCTGGCTTCGGACAGACGTTACTCCCTCAACGTCCGGGTCGTCGCTCACGCCCCCGGTGTCGGGGCCGGCCCCGGGACCGCTCTCGGGGGCGTCGCCGGCAACGGTGCCGGGACCATCCTCGTCGCCGTCCTCCTCGGCGACGACGCGGTCGGCGTTCCGGGCGACCGCGACGATCGAGTCCCCGCGGTCCGGGGTCGCGAAGCGGACGCCCTGGGTCGCACGCCCGGTGTGGTGGACCTCGTCGACCCGGCTCCGGACGATCTTCCCCTTCTCCATGACGACCATGACCTCGTCGTCCGGGCTCACCGTGAGTGCCCCGACGAGGTCACCGCCCTTGTCAGAGACCTTGGCGACCTGGATGCCCGTCCCACCGCGGCCCTGGACCCGGTACTCGCTCACCGGCGTCCGCTTCGCGAGCCCGTTCTCGAAGACGACGAAGACGTCCGGGTCGGTGCCCTCCCCGACGACACTCATCGCGAGGAGGTCGTCCCGGTCCTTGAACTTCATCCCGGTCACCCCCGACGTCGCCCGTCCCATCGGGCGGAGCTTGTCGTCGGTCGCGGTGAACCGCACCGACTGCCCCTTCCGGGAGACGAGGAGGAGGTCGTCGGCGGGCGACGCCAGCCCCGCTCCGACGAGCTCGTCCCCGTCCCGGAGGTTGACGGCGATGAGGCCGCCGCTGCGGGGCGAGTCGTACTCCGCGAGCCGGGTCTTCTTCACGAGCCCGGCCTTCGTCGCGAGGACGAGGTACGGGCTCGCGTTGTAGTCCCGGATGTCGAGGACGGCGGCGATCTTCTCGTCCGGCTGGAACGCGAGGAGGTTCGCGACGTGCTGCCCCTTGCCGTCCCGCGCGGCCTCGGGCAGCTCGTACGCCTTCGCCCGGTACACCCGCCCGAGGTTGGTGAAGAAGAGCAGCCAGTGGTGGCTCGTCGTCGTGAAGAAGTGCTGGACGACGTCCTCGCCGCGCAGCGCCGCGCCCCGGACGCCCTTGCCGCCACGCTTCTGCGAGCGGTACGCGTCGACCCGGGTCCGCTTCGCGTACCCGCCCCGCGTGATCGTCACGACGACGTCCTCCTCGGGGATGAGGTCCTCCATCGACATGTCCCCGTCGAACGGGATGATCGTCGTCCGGCGCTCGTCGCCGTACTTCGCGACGATCTCGCTGAGCTCCTCGGAGACGATGGACCGCTGCCGCTCCGGCCGGGCGAGGATGTCGGTGAAGTCGTCGATCTTCGCCTGGAGCTCGTCGTGCTCGTCGGTGATCTTCTGCCGCTCGAGCGCCGCGAGCGAGCGGAGCTGCATGTTGAGGATCGCCTGGGCCTGGACCTCGTCGATCTCGAGGAGCTCCATGAGGCCGCCCCGGGCGACCTCGGCCGACGGCGAGCGCCGGATGAGGGCGATGACCTCGTCGAGAGCGTCGAGCGCCTTGAGCAGCGCCCGGAGGATGTGGATCCGCTCCTCGGCCTTGCGCAGCCGGTACCGCGTGCGCCGGATGATGACCTCGACCTGGTGCTCGACCCAGTACCGGATGAACGCGTCGATGGGCAGCGTTCGCGGCACCCCGTCGACGAGGGCGAGCATGTTCGCCCCGAAGTTCGTCTGGAGCTGGGTGTGCTTGTAGAGGTTGTTGAGGACGACCTTGGCGATCGCGTCCCGCTTGAGGACGATGACGAGCCGCTGCCCCGTCCGCCCCGAGGTCTCGTCCCGGATGTCGGCGATCCCGCCGAGCCGGCCGTCCTTGGCGAGCTCGGCGATCTTCAGCGCGAGCGTGTCCGGGTTGACCTGGTACGGCAGCTGGCTGACGACGAGGCACGTCCGGTTGTTGATCTCCTCGACCTCGACGACCGCCCGCATGACGATCGAGCCGCGCCCGGTCCGGTACGCCTCCTCGATCCCGCTCCGGCCCATGACGAGGGCCCCGCTGGGGAAGTCCGGCCCGCTGATCCGGGCCATGATCGCCGCGAGCGCCTCCTCGCGGGGCGCCTCGTGGTTGGCGAGCACCCACTGGGCGGCGTCCGCGACCTCGCGGAGGTTGTGCGGCGGGATCTGGGTCGCCATCCCGACGGCGATCCCGGCGCTGCCGTTGACGAGGAGGTTGGGGAAGCGCGCCGGGAGGACCGACGGCTCCTGGGTCTTGCCGTCGTAGTTGTCCTGGAAGTCGACGGTCTCCTCGTGGATGTCGCGGACCATCTCCATCGACAGCGCCGCCATCCGGCACTCGGTGTACCGCGGTGCCGCCGCCCCGTCGTTGCCCGGCGACCCGAAGTTGCCCTGACCGTCGACGAGCGGGTAGCGCATCGACCAGTCCTGGACGAGCCGGACGAGGGCGTCGTAGATCGCGGTGTCCCCGTGCGGGTGGTACTGCCCCATGACGTCGCCCACGACGCGGCTGCACTTGTTGTACCCGCGGTCGGGCCGGTAGCCGCCGTCGTACATCGCGTAGATGACCCGGCGGTGGACCGGCTTCAGGCCGTCCCGGACGTCGGGAAGGGCGCGGCTGACGATGACGCTCATCGCGTACTCGATGTAGCTGCGCTGCATCTCGGCGTTGAGGTCGATCAGCTGCGTCCGGTCGCCGCTGGGGGGTGGCTGCTCAGTCATTCCGTGCCTTCGTGTCTGGGCGGGGCGAAGCGTCGGGCTGCGCCGGGGTCAGGGGGTCGAGAGTCGCGGCGGGCGTTCCACGTGAAACCGCCCCGCGTGATCCTCAGATGTCGAGGAACCTCACGTCGCGGGCGTTGCGCTGGATGAACCCGCGCCGGGACTCGACGTCCTCGCCCATGAGGACGGCGAAGATCTCGTCGGCCGCGGCCGCGTCGTCGAGGGTGACCTGGAGCAGGACCCGGTGGTCGGGGTCCATCGTCGTCTCCCAGAGCTCCTGGTAGTTCATCTCGCCGAGGCCCTTGTACCGCTGGACGGCGTTGTCCTTCGGCAGCCGCCAGCCGCGGCTCTGGCCCTCGGCCGTCATCGCGTCCCGCTCCCGGTCGGTGAACGCGAACTCGTGCTCGTGGTTGGACCACTTGAGCCGGTACAGCGGCGGCTGGGCGAGGTAGACGTAGCCGTGCTCGATGAGCGGCCGCATGAACCGGAAGAGGAGCGTGAGCAGGAGCGTCCGGATGTGCATCCCGTCGACGTCCGCGTCGGCCATGAGGACGATCTTGTGGTACCGGGCCTTGGTGATGTCGAAGTCCTCGCCGATCCCCGTCCCGAAGGCGCTGATGAGCGCCTGGACCTCGTTGTTCGCGAGGATCTTGTCGAGCCGGGCCTTCTCGACGTTGAGGATCTTCCCGCGCAGCGGGAGGATCGCCTGGGTCTCGGGGTTGCGCCCGCGGACCGCCGAGCCGCCCGCGGAGTCGCCCTCGACGATGAACACCTCGGAGATCGTCGGGTCCTTGGTCTGGCAGTCGCGGAGCTTGCCCGGCAGCCCCCCGGACTCCATGAGCCCCTTGCGCCGGGTCGCCTCGCGGGCCTTGCGGGCGGCCACCCGGGCGGACGCCGCCTGGATCGCCTTGCGGACGATCTCCTTGCCCTCGGCCGGGTGGGTCTCGAGCCAGTGGCTGAACTCCTCGGTCATCGCCCGCTGGACGAACCCCTTGACCTCGGAGTTGCCGAGCTTCGTCTTCGTCTGGCCCTCGAACTGCGGCTCGCCGAGCTTGACCGAGATGACGGCGACGAGGCCCTCGCGGACGTCGTCACCGGTGAGGTTCTCGTCCTTGTCCTTGAGGAGGTTCTGCCGGCGTGCGAAGTCGTTGACGAGCTTCGTCAGGGCCGCCCGGAACCCCTCCTCGTGGGTGCCGCCCTCGTGGGTGTTGATCGTGTTCGCGTACGTGTGGACGGACTCGCTGTACGACGTCGTCCACTGGAGCGCCAGCTCGAGCGAGAGCTCCCGCTCGGCGTCCTCGACCTCGATGGCGATGACCTCGGGGTTGACGACCTCGGTCCGCTTCGACTTCACGAGGTGCCCCACGTAGTCGACGAGCCCGCCGTCGTACCGGTACGTCACCGTCCGGTGCCTCGGGGCCTCGGACCGATCCCCGCCGTCACCGGCGGCGGCTGCGCCGGCGGCGTCCGCGGCCTCCGGCCCGGACGCGTCCTCGACGCCGGCGTCCCGGCCGAGGTCGTCGAGCTCGGGGTCGGCGGCGACCCGCTCGTCGGTGAGCGTGATCGTCAGCCCCTTGTTGAGGAACGCCATCTGCTGGAACCGTGCGCGGACGGTCTCGAAGTCGTACCAGGTCGTCTCGAAGATGTCGGCGTTGGACCAGAACGTGATCGTCGTCCCGGTCTCCTCGGTCGGCTCGCCCCGCTCGAGCTCGCTCACCGGGACGCCCTCGTCGAAGGACATCCGGAAGACGTGCCCCTTCTGGCGGACCTCGACGTCGAGGCGGCTCGAGAGCGCGTTGACGACCGAGGAGCCGACGCCGTGGAGCCCGCCGGAGACCTTGTACCCGCCGCCGCCGAACTTCCCGCCGGCGTGGAGCTGGGTGAGGACGAGCTCGACGGCCGAGCGGCCCTCGGCCGGGTGGATGTCGGTGGGGATCCCGCGCCCGTTGTCGCGGACCCGGACCCCGCCGTCGGCGAGGAGGGTGACGTCGATGTGGTCGGCGTACCCGGCGAGGGCCTCGTCGACGGAGTTGTCGACGATCTCCCAGACGAGGTGGTGCAGCCCCCGCTCGCCGGTCGAGCCGATGTACATCCCGGGACGCTTGCGGACGGCCTCGAGCCCCTCGAGGACGGTGATCGCGCTCGCGTCGTACGCGGCCGGGTCGTCGCCGACCGCCTTGAGGTCGGCCGCGGCGACCGCCTCGGCCTCCACCCGCGCCCGCTCGGCCTCAGCTGCGGACATGTCGTCCTCGGGCGTGGGGATGCTGTCGGCCTCGGACAACGGGTGCTCCTTCGTCGGTCACCCGGCGGCACGGGGGCCGCCGGTCGCGCTCACGGAACGTGCCCGCGTGGTGCGGGACGCCGTGAGGAGCGTCCTCGACCCCGTGGGCACGCGATCATCCGCCAGTTTACCCGTCTCCCGGACACCACTGCCTCTCAGGAGGCGCGTGGTGCCACCTTTCCCGGCCCGGGGGGGTGGTCGACGGGTCGGTATACGCACCTGGGACCGGGAGCGGCCGATTCCGGCCGTCGCGCGGGCGGGGACCCGAGTCACCCGCCGGGCTCGAGGGTCCGCTCGAACAGCCCGCGCACACGCGGGGGGACGAGCGGCTCGGAGACCTCGACGTCGACCCCGATGGCGGGGCAGACGACGCGGTAGGCGAACGCGTCCAGGTGCGGTACCGGTCGGGCGGCGATGTCGTGCAGTTCCCGGCTGGCGAGGACTCGTTGCCAGTCCCTCGCGTCGTCCTCGGCGAGGTCGCCGAGGACGAGGTGGCGCTCCCGGGGGACCCCCGCGAACCCCCCGGTGCGGCGGACCGTGAGCTCCGCCCCCGGCGCCGGTGGGGGACCGACGCTCGTCCACGCTGCCGGGTCGTCCGGGAGCTCCCTCGCCGGGTCACCGGCGGGGCGCTCCCAGCCGGCACCCGCCACCCCGGACACCACCGTCGCCGCGGTCGCCCTCGCCCCGGTCGTCGGCCGGGTCCTCGCCCCGACCGGCACGCCGACCTCCTCCCAGGCCGCGGCGACCGCCTCGACCTGGGTGGACCCGACCCCGAACCGCGTCCGGGCGGCGTCGAGCGTGAGCCGCGCGAAGGTCGCGAAGTCGCAGTCGGCCCGGATGTCCCCGGTGAGCGTGTCGAACCAGACCCGGCCGGCGCCCTCCCACGCGGACCCGCCGATCGCCGTCGCGGCGAGGTAGAACGCGTGGTTGGGGATGCCCGAGTTCGTGTGGACCCCGCCGCTGTCCTCGGTCGTCTCGACGTAGCCGTCGAGGTGCGCCGGCTGCGGGTCCTTGCCGAGGACGGGGTCGTCGTAGGCCGTCCCGGGAGCCCGCAGCGACCGGAGCGCCACCCCGCGGACGGCCCCGGTGAGCAGGTCGGCCCCGATGAGCCAGTCCGCGTCGGCCGCGGCCTGGCCGAGGGTGCGTTGCTTGACGATCGAGCCGAAGACGTCCGAGACCGACTCGTTGAGGGCCCCGGACTGGCCGCGGTAGAGCAGCCCGGCGGTGTGCTCGGTCACCCCGTGGGTGAGCTCGTGCCCGATGACGTCGACGCTCCCGGTGAACCGGCGGAACACCCGCCCGTCGCCGTCGCCGAAGACCATCTGGGAGCCGTCCCAGAAGGCGTTGTCGTAGTCGCGGCCGTAGTGGACGCTCGCCAGCAGCGGCAGCCCGCGCCCGTCGACGGAGTCCCGGCCGTAGACGCGGTAGCAGTCCCACGTCGCACCGAGGCCGTCGTACGCCTCGTCCACCGCCACATCCCCGCTCGCGGGGTCGCCCTCGACCCGGACGGTCCGTCCGGGGAGGTCCTCCGTCGACCCGGCGTCGGCGACCGTGCGGCGAGCCGACGGCGGGGTGACGTCGGCCGCGCCGCCGGGGACCTCCGCGACGGGGGTCGCCGCCGGCACCCGGGCCGAGCGGGCTCCGCGGAGGTGGCGCATGACCGTGTCGCGTTCGAGGGTGCGCCGGGCACGGAGCGCGACGTCGTGCTCACCGTGGCTGGCGAGCGCCTCGAGGAGGAACGGGGGGACGACCCCGCAGCGCGTGCGGGGGAGGTGGCTCGTCATGCCCCCAGTGTGCTCCGCGGCACAGGCGTCGGCACCGCCGGCCGCACCGGCGGCGCTTCCGCCGGGCAGGGCTCAGTAGAGGTAGACGAGGGCGCCCTTGCCGCCGCGGCACGTCACGAGCGGGCTCCCCGAGCACGTCATCTCGTAGTTCTTCCGCGTCACCGGGCTGTTGACCTGGAGGGTGACCTCGCTGCTCCCGTCCGCACCGCTCGCCACGTAGGTGTCCCGGACGTTCAGGGCGAAGGCGCACGACGTCGTGTCGTTCCCCGCGGCCGCCCGGTGCCCGGCGTTCGCGCCACCGGGGCAGGCCTGCGCCCCCACCGGAAGGGTCGCGCTCTCCGACGGCGACGATGACGACGACACCGACGACGACACCGACGACGACCCCGAGGACGACGACCCCGAGGACGACGACCCGGCCGTCGAGCCGCTCGGGCTCGACGTGACCGAGGAGGCGGTCGAGGCCGACGTCCGGCTCACCCAGAGCAGGACGCCCGAGGCGAGCACGGCGAGGACCCCGACGACGACGACCACGGTGACGACGGCCCGGCTCGGCCCACCGCCCCGCCGCGGCGGACGTGCGAGACGGGCCGTCTGCTCTCCCTGGTCGGGGGCGTCCGTGCCGTCCATGGACCTGACTCCTCGTCTGCGCCCCTCGTCGTGACCGTGCTGACGCCTCAGTGTGCCAAAGTCCGGGTCACCCGTACGTGTCGCGCGGCCCCGGTCCCTGGCTGCGGCGCGGGCCGCGCGACCAGGACGGCGCGCTCGGGCCGTGCACCCGCAGCTCGGCGACGGTGCCCTTGCCGACCTCGGTCTCGAGCCGCCCGAGGATCGAGGAGGAGAGCATCCGGATCTGGGTCGCCCAGGCGGTCGAGTCGGCGCGGACGGTGAGCACGCCCCCCTCGAACGTCACCGGCGTGCAGTGCTCGGCCACCTCGGGGCCGACGATGTCCGGCCAGCGCCCCATGACCGACCCGACGGCGACGTCGACCCTCCACCCCCGGTCGGCGACGAGCCGGTCGAGCTGGTCACCGAGCAGACCCGGGTCCCGGCCCCCCGGCCGCTCCTCCGGTGGCGGGAGCCCGCGCCGTCGGCGCCGGACGGGCCGCAGCCCGGGACGGAATCCCTTGGCGCGCGCCGCCGCCCGGGCCCGGGCGAGCGCGGCGGCCGCGGCGTCGAGGGTCTCCCCCTCGGCTGGGCCCTCGGCCCCGGGGTCGCCGGGGTCGTCGACCCCGGACCCTCCGTCGCCGGCGTCCGACGGGTCTTCGATGTCACCCACGCTCGACCACGTCCCCGAGGCTCACCGCGTACGTCCGCCCGGCGAGCGTCGCGGGGACGTCCTCCTCGACCGCGGCGGTGACGAGGACCTGCTCGCAGTCGCCGACGAGGGCCGCGAGCCGCTCCCGGCGGCCGGCGTCGAGCTCGGCGAAGACGTCGTCGAGGATGAGCACGGGGTCGTCGCGCAGGTCGGTCCGAAGGAGCTCGTACGCCGCGAGCTTGAGCCCGAGCGCGAACGACCAGCTCTCCCCGTGGCTCGCGTACCCCTTCGCGGGGAGCTCCCCGAGGGTGAGGAGGAGGTCGTCGCGGTGGGGACCGACGAGGGTGACGCCCCGCTCGACCTCCTGGCCCCGCACGTCGTCGAGCGAGCGGAGCAGGGCCGACCGGAGTTCGTCGACGTCCGGGACCTCGCCCCCGGCGACCGCGTCGGCGACCGCGGCGTGGAGGCTCGAGCGGTAGGTCAGGCGGGCCCCGGACCGGCCCGCGCTCACCTCGTCGTACGCCTGCCCGAGGTAGGGCCCCAGGTCGCGCACGAGCCGCAGCCGGGCGTAGAGGAGCTGGGCACCGACCTCGGCGAGGTGGGCGTTCCACACGTCGAGGGTGTGCAGCGCGTTCGCCCGCGCGTCGTCGGGGTTCTCCTGCTCCGGGGGACGACGGGCCCCGCGGTTGCCCCTTCTCAGGACGGGCGAGGCCGACCTGAGGAGGGCGTTGCGCTGCTTGACGACCCGGTCGTAGTCGGACCGGACGCCGGCCCAGCGCGGCTGCCGGGCGACGAGGAGGTCGTCGAGGAACCGGCGTCGCTCCCCGGGGTCCCCCTTGACGAGGGCGAGGTCCTCGGGGGCGAAGAGGACCGTGCGGAGCGTCCCGAGGACGTCCCGGGGCCGGGTGAGCGGGGACCGGTTGAGCCGGGCCCGGTTCGCCCGCCCGGGGGTGAGCTCGAGCTCGAGGAGGCTCTCCCGGCCGTCCCGGACGACGGCGGCCCGGATGACGGCCCGCTCGGCGCCGTACCGGACGAGGGGGGCGTCGGTCGAGACCCGGTGGCTCGCCAGGGTCGCGAGGTACCCGACCGCCTCGACGAGGTTGGTCTTGCCCTGCCCGTTGAGCCCGACGAGGGTCGTCACCCCCGGCTCGAGCGGGAGCTCGGCGGTCGGGTAGCTGCGGAAGTCCGCGACGCTCAGGTGCCGGACATGCACGCGGTCAGCTCTTCGACGGGGTCCCGCCCCCGGTGGAGCCGGGCCCGGAGGACGGGCCGGCCGCCGGGGCGTGGCGCTCGCGGGCATCGGCGTGCCCGGCCTTCTCCTCCTCCTGGGCGTCGGCGCGCCCGGTCGAGGTCGCGTCCTCGCCCAGGCGCAGGTCCTCCCCCTCGGCGACGGAGAGGACGGCGTGCCCGCCGAACTGCCCGCGAAGCGCTGCGACCGCCTGCATCGTCGGGGATGCCTGCTGCCGTGAGGCGAACCGGGCGAAGAGCGCCGAGGAGAGGACCGGCATCGGGACGGAGTGCTCGATCCCCTCCTCGAGGGTCCAGCGACCCTCCCCGGAGTCGTTCGTGTAGTCCGAGACGTCCTCGAGGTGGGGGTTCTCCTCGAGGGCGGTGACGAGGAGGTCGAGCAGCCAGGAGCGGACGACGGTGCCGCGGCTCCACGCCTTGAAGGAGCCGGGGACGTCGGTGACGATCCCCTTCTTCTCGAGGAGCTCGTAGCCCTCGGCGTAGGCGGCCATGAGGCCGTACTCGATCCCGTTGTGGACCATCTTGACGTAGTGCCCGGCGCCGTGGTCCCCGGCGTGGACGAACCCCTCCTCGCGCGGTCCCTCGGGGCGGAGCGCGTCGAAGATCGGCAGCGCCAGCTCGACGTGCGCCGCGTCCCCGCCGACCATGAGGCCGTACCCGTTCTCGAGACCCCAGATCCCGCCGGAGACCCCGCAGTCGAGGTAGCCGACGCCCTGGGCCCCGAGAACCTCGGCGTTCTCGACGTCGTCGGTGAACTTGCTGTTGCCCCCGTCGATGACGAGGTCGCCCTCGTCGAGGAGGTCGGCGAGATCGCGCACGGTGGCGCGGGTGGGCTCCCCGTGCGGAACCATGACCCAGACGACCCGGGGGGCGTCGAGTGCGGCGACGAGGTCGGCCACCGAGCCGACGTCGGACACCTCGGGGTTGCGGTCGTAGCCGACGACCTCGTGACCGGCGCGGCGCACGCGCTCGCGCATGTTGCCGCCCATCTTGCCCAGTCCGATCAGCCCCAGCTGCATGAGTCACGTCCCTAACGTCGGAGTGTGGTGGTTCGGTGGCGGTCCGGCGACACCCGCCGCCAGACCCGTGCCCGTCAGGCTACCGGCACCCGCCGGCGCCCTCAGGAGGCCAGGCGGACCGGCTGGAGGACATACCGGTACGTCGTGTCGACGTCGTCCTCGGCCTCGGCCTGCCCGGTGATCATCGCGGGCTTGAGGGACTGGGTGAACGCCATCCGGGCGTACGCCGTCCCGAGCGCCCCGAGCCCGTCGAGGAGGAAGCCGGGGTTGAAGGCGATCTCGATCTCCGGCCCCTCGACCCGGGCCTCGACGGCCTCGGACGCCTGGGCGTCGTCGCCGGCGCCGGCCTCGATGGCCACCATGCCGTCGGTGAACCGGAGCCGGACCGGGGTGTTCCGCTCGGCGACGAGGGCGACCCGCTTCACGGCCTCGATGAGCTCCGCCGTCGCGACGACCGCCTCGGTCTCGGAGGCACTCGGGAAGATCTTCGCGACCTTGGGGTACTCGCCGTCGAGGAGCCGTGAGGTCGTCCGGCGCTGACCGGCCTCGAAGCCGATGAGCCCGTCCCCGCCGGCGGCGTCACCGAGCGCGATCTCGACCGAGCCTGCGGCACCGAGGGCCTTCGCGGTCTCGGAGAGCGTCCGCGCGGGCACGAGCGCGACGTGGCTGGCCTCGGGCGCGTCCGGGGACCACGTGAGCTCCCGCATGGCGAGGCGGTACCGGTCGGTGGCGAGGAGGGTGACCTTCTCGCCGTCGATCTCGACCCGGACCCCGGTGAGGATCGGGAGGGTGTCGCCGCGGTCGGCCGCGATGGAGACCTGGGCGACCGCCTGGGTGAACAGGCTCCCGTCCACGGTGCCGGTCGGCGCCGGGGAGGTCGGGAGGGTCGGGTACTCCTCGGACGGCATCTGGAGGAGGGCGAAGCGCGACGAGCCGCAGGTCACCTGCACCTTGCGCCCGTCGGTCGCGACGTCCACGGGCTTGCCGGGGAGGTTGCGCGAGATGTCGGCGAGGAGGCGCCCGAGGACGAGGACCCGCCCGGCCTCGGCGACGTCGGCGGCGACGGTGATCCGGGCCGAGACCTCGTAGTCGAACGCCGAGAGGGTCAGCGTGCCGTCCTCGTCGGCCTCGATGAGGACTCCCGCGAGGACGGGGACCGGCGGACGCGCCGGCAGGCCACGCGCCACCCAGGTGACGGCTTCAGCGAGGACGTCGCGCTCGACCCGGAACTTCACGGCATACCTGCCCTTTCTCAGGGGTGGGCCCGGACGGGCTCCGCCCCCCACAGACGTGCAAAGACTCGTGCCCAGACCCTAGCCGTCCGCGAGGAGCGGGCGAAACCGGACGACATGTCGTTTCCGGCGTCGCCCGCGATCGACCGCTCCGGGCCGGGTCGGTCCGTGGGTGGGGGTCGCAGGGCCGTGCATCCTCGGGGCGGACACCTTCAGGAGAAATGGGGTCATCAACGTCATAGGGGCTGTGGATCCCGGGGACAACGTCGTTCTGTGCAGGTCAGGGGCCCTGTCGGCCTGTGGGGGACGGGTGGACGGCCGGGGCTCGGCCCGTGGAGGGGATGTGGACACCCAGGGGCGCTCCACAGCCTGCCCACAGATCCTCCGCCGTCGCCCCCAGATCTCGCGGGTCGTCTCCACGGGCTCGCCGTCGCCGTCCGCAGCTTCTCCACATCATGCACAGCCTGTGGACAACTTGGGGAGAAGCCCGTCGTGGCGGTGGACAAGCGTGGAATCTCCACAGAGTTGTCCACAAGCTGGGGAGAAGTCGGGTGATCTACCCGACGCTTTTTGGCCGGAATGTCGCCTCTGTGTCGCTAATGTCCAAATCCCCGGTTACCCACAGTTGGGGATGTCCCTGTGGACGGACTGTTCCTCTCGTCGCGCCGGCGTCGGAGGTCCTCACGGCGTTGTCGCTCCCGTCCCGGCGGTGACGAGGAGCCGACCGGCGCGCGCGAGAACGTACGCGAAATGGGCCTCCGGGTCGGGAATCTCACCGAGCTGGCCGAAGACCTCGGCGCTCCCGATGGCCGCGGCGGTCCTCGCGGCCGCCGAGCGGACCGGGGCGCCGCTCGTCACCGTGAGCAACCTCTACGGGTACGGACGGGTCGACGGCCCGATGACCGAGGACCAGTCCATGCGGCCGGCCGGGCGCAAGGGGGCGGTGCGGGCCCGGATGTGGGCGGACGCGCTCGCCGCCCACAGGGCCGGGCGGGTCCGCGCGTGCGAGGTGCGCGCCTCCGACTACACCGGCCCCGGGGCGACCGGTCAGAGCGTCCTCAACGGCCTCGTCATCGACCCGGTCCGGCGGGGACGGGCGGTGTGGCTGCCGTTCGGGGACCCGGACGCACCGCACACGTGGACGAGCGTCGAGGACACCGGTCGGCTCGCGGCCCGGCTCGTCGGCGACGAGCGCGCCTGGGGACGGGCCTGGCACGTCCCGAGCGCCCCGGCTCGGAGCGTCCGCCAGGTCGCCGTCGAGGTCGCGGAGCTCGTCGGCGGTCCGACCCCGCGTGTCCACCGCCTCCCGCGGGCGCTCGTCGACGCGGCCGGGCTCGTCGTCCCCCTGCTGCGCGAGCTGCGCGAGACCCGGCACGAGTTCGAGGCGCCCTTCGTCCTCGACGGCCGCCGGACCGAGGAGACCTTCGGCGTGGCGGCGACCCCGTGGGAGGAGGTGCTCGCGGCGACCGTGCGCTCGCTCGCCGGCTCCGGTGGCGGTCCGGGCGGGGACGGGCTCAGGTCGCCGACTGCTGCTTGATCCGGTTCGTCAGCTCGGTGACCTGGTTGTAGATCGCCCGGCGCTCCGACATGAGCTCGCGGATCTTCCGTTCGGCGTGCATGACCGTCGTGTGGTCACGGCCGCCGAACTGCTGGCCGATCTTCGGCAGGGAGAGGTCGGTGAGCTCCCGGCAGAGGTACATCGCGATCTGCCGGGCGGTGACGAGGACCCGGGAGCGGGACGACCCGCAGATGTCCTCGATCGACAGCCCGAAGTACGCGGCCGTCTGGGCCATGATCGTCGCTGACGTGATCTGCGAGGACTGCTCGTTGGGGATGAGGTCCTTGAGGACGATGTGGGCGAGGCCGAGGTCCACGGCCTGCCGGTTGAGGCTCGCGAACGCGGTGACCCGGATGAGCGCCCCCTCGAGCTCGCGGATGTTCGTCGAGATCCGGCTCGCGATGAACTCGAGGACCTCGTCCGGGACCGAGAGCCGCTCCTGGATCGCCTTCTTGCGGAGAATCGCGATCCGGGTCTCGAGGTCCGGGGGCTGGACGTCGGTGAGCAGGCCCCACTCGAACCGCGACCGCATCCGCTCCTCGAAACCGCTGAGGAGCTTCGGGGGGACGTCGCTCGTGATGACGACCTGCTTGTTCGCGTTGTGGAGCGTGTTGAACGTGTGGAAGAACTCCTCCTGGGTCTGCATCTTGCCCTGGAGGAACTGGATGTCGTCGATGAGGAGGACGTCGACGTCCCGGTAGCGCCGCTGGAAGTTCGCGGCCTTGTCGTCCCGGATGCTGTTGATGAAGTCGTTCGTGAACTCCTCCGAGTTGACGTACCGGACCCGGACGTTCGGGTACAGGCTGCGTGCGTAGTGCCCGATGGCGTGGAGGAGGTGGGTCTTGCCGAGCCCCGACTCGCCGTAGATGAAGAGCGGGTTGTAGGCCTTCGCCGGCGCCTCGGCGACCGCGAACGAGGCGGCGTGGGCGAACCGGTTGCTCGAGCCGATGACGAAGGTGTCGAACGTGTACTTCGGGTTGAGTCGGGTGACCTCGACCTCCTCGGGGAGGTCGGGCCTGCCCCGGCCGCTCCCGCGCCCGGTGTGGCGGTGGGGTGGTTCGGGGACGTCGGTCTCGCTCGTGTCGTCGACGAGGCCGTCGTCGTCGACCGAGGACCCGTCGAGGGGAAGGGTCGAGGGCAGCGGCGGCTGCCGGTGGCGGGGAGTCGGAGGCTCCTCCCTCGTCGCGGGTCCGGGGCCGGCGGGTCCGGGGCCGGGGCCGGCCGTCGCGTTCTCCCGGAAGGGGGCGTCGAAGTCGAGGACGGTCGGCTCGGCCTCGAGCGCGCCCGGGTGCTGGGCCCGGTCGGGCACGTCCCGCGCGCGGTCCACGCCCCGCTCGCCGGGGTCGTCGTGCTCCTCGAGGGAGGGGTCGACCGTCACGGCGAGCCGGACCTCATGCCCGAGCTGGGCGGTGAGCGCGTCGGTGACCTGGAGGCGGAGCCGCTGCTCGACGACGTGCTTGGAGAAGTCGTTGGGGACGGCGATGAGCGCCGTCCCGTCGAGGAGGCCGACGAGGCGGGCGAGCGAGAGGAACGCCCGCTGCTGCATGGGGACCCCGTCGGAGTCGAGGGTGCTGAGCGTGGACTGCCACACCTCGGCGAAGTTCACGTCGGTGTCCGCCACGTCCTCACCCCGCTCATCCGGCTGCCAAGCCTCGTTCCGTGCGGTTGTGCACGGTTCTCCTGCTGCCTGTCAGTCTGCATGTCGATGCCTCTGACCAGCGCGATGGTCGACTGTCCACACGCTTTTCCACACCTGTGGGTAGCGCGTGGGTGCAGCAGCCGTGATGGGCGACGCTAACAACGCCTCCGCTCGCCGGGCAACTCGGCAGCCCCGCCGGGACCGGTTCTCGCGGCCCGATGCCGCGTGCAGGCGGCGTGTCGCCACGGTGTCCGGGGGGAAGCATGACATGGTTCCGAGTTTGCCCCATGCGCCCGCTCGGTGGGCGGTCGGGGGACCCCTTGTGCGGAGCGAGTTTGCCCGGGCCCCCCGGCTCGCGTACCGTTGGAGCCGGCCTCTCGGCCGTTTTCGCATGCCCATGACCGCGGCCCGGCCGGGCGTGGGCTTCCGACGGCGGCCGAGCCCGCCGGACCGACCCCGTCCTCGAGGTGCCTGGAGCCGCAGGTACAGGTGGTGCAGGCGGCCAGGCCGGCATGCATGACCTGAGCAGATACGGAGACCCCACGTGAGCAAGCGTACGTTCCAGCCGAACACCCGCCGTCGGGCCAAGACCCACGGCTTCCGCCTGCGGATGCGGAGCCGCGCGGGCAGGTCGATCCTCGCCGCGCGACGCCGCAAGGGCCGCTCCAAGCTCTCCGCCTGAGGGCCGGTCGCTGTGCTGCCGGCGCGACATCGTCTCCGGGCGAGCGCGGACTTCACAGCGACGCTCCGGGCCCCCGGAGGAGGACGAGCGGGCTCACGCCTCATCGTGGTCCACGCCAGCAGAGCCGACGCGCGCGCGGGAGACCCGCCGCGGGTCGGTTTTGTTGTGTCGAAGGCCGTCGGCAACTCCGTGGTCCGCAACCGGACCCTCCGCCGGCTCCGCGCCCAGGTCGCCGACCGGATCCTCCGGCTCCCGGCCGGGGTCGACCTCGTCGTCCGGGCGAACCCGGCCGCCGCCGGGGCGACGAGTGCCGACCTGGGACGCCACCTCGACCGAGCCCTCGACCGGGTCCTCCCGCGGGTGGGCAGGGGCCGGTCGTGAGCGCCTCCCGGGCCTCCCGCCTCCTCGCGACGCCGCTCATCTGGCTCGTACGGGGCTACCAGCTCGTGCTCTCGCCGCTGAGCCCCCCGAGCTGCCGGTTCTACCCCTCGTGCTCGGCGTACGCCGTCCGTGCCCTCGAGCAGCACGGCCTCCTCCGGGGAACCTGGCTCGCCGTCCACCGGTTGGTCAGGTGTCACCCGTGGACCGCGGGCGGCGTCGACCACGTCCCCGGGACACCGGAGGCGGCGGCCTGGCAGGCCACCCTCGCCGAGCGGGAGTCCGGCCCGGACACCGACCGGGCCGCTGCCGGCCCACAGACCCCGCGCCGCGGCAGACCGACACGGCGCGCATGACGATCGGCGGGCCCCGGCTCGCCCGACGGACGTAAGGACAGCATGGGAGACTTCTTCAGCAGCGTGCTCTACCCCATCGAGTGGGTCGTCGCGTGGATCATGTACGCGTTCCACAACCTGCTCACCTCGGTCGGGATGCCCGAGGCCTCCGGGTGGACGTGGGGGCTGTCCATCGTCGGGCTCGTCCTCGTCATGCGGGCCGCGCTCATCCCGCTCTTCGTCCGGCAGATCCACGCCTCCCGGAAGATGCAGCTCATCCAGCCCGAGCTGCAGAAGATCCAGAAGAAGTACAAGGGCAAGACCGACCCTGAGTCCCGCCAGGCGATGACCCAGGAGACGATGGACCTGTACAAGACGAGCGGGACGAACCCGTTCAGCTCGTGCATGCCGATCCTTCTCCAGTCGCCGATCTTCTTCGGCCTCTTCCGCGTCCTCCACGGGCTCCAGGACATCTCGACGGGGGCCAAGGACGCGGTCGGTCCGATCACGAAGGAGGTCGCCGCCCAGGCGGAGGCCTCGACGATCTTCGGCGCCCAGCTCTCCGACCGGTTCATCGGGGCCGACACGGTGAGCACGCAGATCGTCACCGTCGTCCTCATCGTCCTCATGTCGGTGACGACATTCACCACCCAGCGTCAGCTCATGACGAAGAACATGCCGGCCTCCGCGCTGGACAACCCCTTCGCCAAGCAGCAGAAGATGCTCATGTACGTCCTCCCGCTCGTCTTCGCGGTCTCGGGCGTCAACTTCCCGATCGGCGTTCTCATCTACTGGTTCGTCACGAACGTCTGGTCGATGTGCCAGCAGTTCTACGTCATCCGCCGGATGCCCGCGCCCGGGTCGGCCGCCGAACGCGCGCTGCACGAGCGCCGCGCCCGCAAGGGCAAGCCCATCCCGCACTTCGGCGGTGCGAGGTCGCAGGCCACCGTGCCCGGCGAGGTCGTGGACGAGACCGGCACCGAGACCGCCGCCGACGGTGGTCCGGGCAAGGCCTCGGGCCAGCGCCACCAGCCGAAGCGCAAGAAGCGCGCGAAGGGCGGCTCGACGCCGGTCCCGGCGAAGCCTGCCGCCGGGGCGACCGGCTCCTCGCGACCCCAGGGCGCGAAGCCCAGGGGCGGCAAGCGGCCCGTGGGGTCGAACGGCTCGGGCAACCGGAGCGGTGGGACGCCCGGCTCCGGCAACGGCACCGGCGGGACGACCGGCTCCGCGAAGCCCGCGTCCGCGAAGCCCGCGTCCGCGAAGCCCAGGGGTGGCGCGAACGGCTCCGCGAAGCCCAGGGGCGGCACGGACGGATCCTCGACGGGGACCCCGACCTCCGGCCGGTCCGGGAAGAAGTAACCTCAGCGACCTCCCGCCGCCCGGCTCGCTCCGGGACGGCGCACGTCGGCCTCAGGGCCCGCTCGACGAAAGAGATGTCATGACCGAACAGCACACGAGCACCGCCGACCACGACGAGGAGACCGGCGAGCACCCCGACGCCGTCGCTCCTGCGGGGGACTCCGTCGCCACCGAGGCACCTTCCGGCGCCCCCACCGACGCGCCCGCTGACGCTCCCACCGAGGTCCGCGCGGCGGCGGTCGGCGCGGGGCCGAGCGGCCCCGGAGAGACCGGAGAGACCGAAGAGGTCGAGGGCGCCCGGGCGCCCGGGGGACGACGGAGCATCCTCGAGCGCGAGGGGGAGGTCGCCGCGGACTTCCTCGAGACCCTCCTCGACATCGCCGACCTCGACGGCGACATCGACATCGACATCGACGGCGACCGGGCCGCGGTGTCCATCCTCGACTCCGACGAGGGCCGGGTGCCCCGCCGGCTCGTCGGCGCCGACGGCAAGGTGCTCGAGGCCCTCCAGGAGCTCACCCGGCTCGCCGTCCAGGCGGACACCGGGGAGCGGAGCCGTCTCATGCTCGACGTCGCGGGTCACCGGGCCGAGCGCCGGGCGGCGCTCGTCGAGGTGGCCCGTCGCGCCGTCGGGGAGGCGAGGGCGTCAGGTGAGGAGGTCTCGCTCGACCCGATGACCGCCTTCGAGCGCAAGGTCGTCCACGACGAGGTCCTCGCGGCCGGCCTCACTTCGGAGTCGAGTGGAACCGAGCCGCGCCGGCACGTCGTCGTCATCCCGTCCTGAGATGGAGGATGTTTCACGTGAAACCGTGAACGGGGAGACCACCTCGCGGGGGGTCGGGTCGGCTGAGGAGGCCGCCCGGCCCCCCGCCCCGTCTCCGCCCCCCGCCCCGCCCGCGGCCGCCCGCGTCTTCGGGGACCGGCTCGACGCGGCCGCCCGGTTCGTCGCCGAGCTCGCGGACACCGGGGTGAGCCACGGCCTCATCGGGCCCCGTGAGGTCCCCCGGCTCTGGGAGCGTCACGTCCTCAACTGTGCGGTCATCGAGGATGCCTTCCCCGCGGGAGCCCGCCTCGTCGACGTGGGCTCCGGGGCCGGCCTCCCCGGGATCGCCCTCGCGGTCGTGCGCCCGGACCTCGAGGTCCACCTCGTCGAGCCGATGCAGCGTCGGACCGCGTGGCTCGAGTCGACCGTCGACGTCCTCGGCCTCGAGAACGTCACCATCCACCGGGGCCGCGCCGAGGAGCTCCACGGGGCGCTCTCCGCGCCGTGGGTCACGGCCCGCGCCGTGGCCCGGATCGACCGCCTCGCCCGCTGGTGCCTCCCTCTGCTCGGGGAGGGGGGCACCCTCGTCGCGCTCAAGGGTCGCAGTGCCGAGGAGGAGCTCGAGGCCCACCGGCGGACGCTGACCCGGCTCGGCATGGTCGCCGCCCACCTCAGCACGCACGGGGAGGGTGTCCTCGACCCGCCGACGACGACCCTCGACATCGAGGCCCGCCCGGTCGCCCGGTCGGGACGCCGCCGGTCCACGTGAGACCACAGCACCTCTCCGGGTGAGAGGAGACGGGCTGCCGCCGTGACCCGGTGAGGCGGGCCGCCCCCGTCCGGGCGCTGCGACTGTCCGCCCACGCGGCCGTTTCACGTGGAACGCGCGCCGGTCCCGGCCCGCGGCCCGCCCTCGGCTTAGGGTGGGCGCGGCGGTCCGGAGCCGCCGCCGGCCCATGGGCACCGGCGGGCTCACCACCGGGACCGCTCCCGTCAACGTGAGGTGTGAAGTGACTGTCGCTGTGGACGACGCCCCCGCGGTCGTCGTCGCCGGACTCGGCTGGCCCGGGCGTCCTGCTCGGGCGACGACCCCGCTCGGATGGATCCCCGCCTGGGCACGAGGAGACGCCGCCGTCGAGGACGAGCCCCCCGCCTCCGAGGTCGTTCCACGTGAAACATCGCCGGCGCCCGCTGTTCCACGTGACACGACGGCGACTCCCCCCGTGCCCCCCGCGGCCCCCGCCGGGCCCCCCATCGAGGAGACCCCCCTCGCCGCGGCCGTCGCCGAGGACGCCCGCAAGCGCGCGGCCCTGGCCGACCGGAGCTTCCCGAAGCCGGCCGCGACCCGCGTCATCACCGTCGCGAACCAGAAGGGCGGCGTCGGCAAGACGACGACGACGGTCAATCTCGGCGCGGCCCTCGCCGACGCCGGGCTCACCGTCCTCGTCGTCGACATCGACCCCCAGGGGAACGCGAGCACGGCGCTCGGCGTCGAGCACCACGCCGAGGTGCCGAGCGTCTACGACGTCCTCGTCGAGGGAACCCCGCTCGTCGACGTCATCCAGCCGTGCCCGGACGTGCCCGGGCTCTCCTGCGCGCCGGCGACGATCGACCTCGCCGGAGCCGAGATCGAGCTCGTCTCCCTCGTTGCCCGCGAGACGCGTCTCCAGAAGGCGATCGACGCGCTCCTCGTGACCCTGCGCGAACGCGGCGAGCCCGTCCCCGACTACGTCCTCATCGACTGCCCGCCGAGCCTCGGCCTGCTCACGGTCAACGCCTTCGTCGCCGCCCGCGAGGTCCTCATCCCCATCCAGTGCGAGTACTACGCGCTCGAGGGCGTCTCCCAGCTGCTCAAGAACATCGAGCTCATCAAGGGCCACCTCAACCCCGCACTCCACGTCTCGACGATCCTCCTGACGATGTCGGACGGACGGACCAGGCTCTCGGCCCAGGTCGCCGACGAGGTCCGGGCGCACTTCCCCGCGCAGGTCCTCGGCGCCACCGTCCCCAGGTCGGTGCGGATCTCCGAGGCCCCGAGCTACGGCCAGACCGTCATCACGTACGACCCGAACAGCTCGGGGGCACTCTCCTACCGCGAGGCAGCCAGCGAGGTCGCCGAGCGGGGAGCGGCGCCGTGATCCCGGGGACGGCCGCCGCCCCACCCAACCTGTCGACGTCGAGAAGGTCAGAACATGAGTGAGAAGCGCCGCGGACTCGGGCGAGGGCTCGGTGCCCTCATCCCGAGCACACCCCCTGTCGCCGGGGAGACCCGGCCCGTGGACGTGTTCTTCCGGGACGCCCCGGCAGCCGCACCGTCGACCGTCGCGGCGACGGCGACCCTGGCGCCGACGCAGACCGGCCCGGCAGAGCCCCTCGACCCTGCCGCCGGGGAGCCGTCGGCGCCGGGGAGTGGGGTGCCCGACGGCGCGAGCTCCGCGTCGCGGGCGAGCCGGTCAACGCGCGCTGAGGCCGAGGGCGGCGGACGGCCGCCCGAGTCCGGCGCCGTCGTCGAGTCGGACCGCGCTCCGGAGGACCCCGCGAGCGGCGCCGAACAGCGGCAGGCCCCGGCCGAGGACGGCGACGGGGACGGGGACGCCATCGGGGGCCTCAGCACGCCCGACGCCCAGCAGGACCCCGCGCAGGACGCCGCGCAGGACACCGACACCGACACCGGCGACCTCCGTCCGGTCCCGGGCGCCCGCTTCGCCGAGGTCGGCGTCGACCTCGTCCGGCCGAACCCCCGCCAGCCCCGGACGGTCTTCGACGAGGACGAGATGGCCGAGCTCGTCCACAGCATCGCGGAGATCGGGGTCCTCCAGCCGGTCGTCGTCCGCTCGGTCGGTGACGACGGCGACGGTGTCCGGTACGAGCTCATCATGGGCGAGCGTCGCTGGCGGGCGAGCCGCGAGGCCGGCCGGGACACCGTCCCAGCGATCATCAAGGACACCGCCGACGATGCCCTTCTGCGCGACGCCCTCCTCGAGAACCTCCACCGCAGCGAGCTCAACCCGCTCGAGGAGGCTGCGGCCTACCAGCAGCTCCTCGACGACTTCGGGTGCACTCAGGAGGAGCTCGCGAGCCGCATCGGCAGGTCCCGTCCGCAGATCTCGAACACCCTCCGCCTCCTCCGCCTCCCCCCGCTCGTCGCCCGTCGGGTCGCGGCGGGCGTGCTCTCGGCCGGCCACGCGCGAGCGCTTCTCACCCTCGCCGACGGCGCCCAGATGGAGCGGCTCGCCCAGCGGATCGTCGCCGAGGGCCTGTCGGTGCGCAGCGTCGAGGAGATCGTCTCGCTCGGCGGCGACGGCGACGAGGCGCCGGTACGTCGACGGCCCCGCGGCGGGGCCCACCACCCGCAGCTCGACGACCTCGCGTCGCTGCTGTCCGACCACTTCGAGACCCGGGCGAAGATCTCCCTCGGGCAGCGCAAGGGCCGGCTGAGCATCGAGTTCGCCTCGGTCGACGACCTCCACCGCATCCTTGACCAGATGGGGGTCGCGCGAGAGGCGGGGTGACCCGTCGGATCTCACCGAAGCGGGCCGGCCGGGACGGCTGAGGGTTGCGAAGAACGTTGTGCGACAAGGCCACTCGCCAAACGGCGAGGGTTCTCAGTAGTCCTGGGGGTTGCCGGCGTCGCCCTTCCCGATCCGCTGGAGGTGGACCCGCCGGGAGAGCCGGATCACCGGTCGGACGAGGAACTCGATGCTGCCGATGAGGAAGCACCAGTTCGATGCCGTCGCGAGGGACTTGTCGAAGAGGAAGGCGCTGCCGAGGACGAAGAAGACGGCGATGAGGACGTCGTTGGCGATGGAGAGGGCCTCGTACCGCCGTCCGATGACGATCTCCTCGTGGCCGAAGCGGAGGTCGATGTCACGGTCGGCATGGGCGTGTCGGTCGGCGTGGTCCGAGGATGTCATGGCCCCATGCAACCACGCCCTCCCGCGGGGCGGGCAGGGCAGGGACGACCGCGGCCCCCACCCGGTCTCGGGCGGGGGCCGCGGTCGTCGGCGTCCGGCGGTTCGGCCTGGGGCACGGCCGGAGGGGCTCAGCCGATGAACGCGGAGAGCTCTCGGACGAGCTTCGGCTTCGGCATCGCCCCGACGAGGGTCTTGACGACCTCCCCGTCCTTGTAGACGTGCATCGTCGGGATGCTCGTGATGCCGTACCGCGAGGTGACGCCGGGGTTCTCGTCGGTGTTGAGCTTGACGATGTCGAGCCGGTCGCCGTGCTCGGCGGCGATCTCCTCGAGGACGGGGGCGACCGCACGGCACGGACCGCACCACGGCGCCCAGAAGTCGACGAGGACGGGCTTGCTGTTCGTCAGGACGTCGGCCTCGAAGGTCGCGTCGGAGGTCTGCTTGGGGGCTCCCATGGGGATGTCCTTCCGGTGGTCTGGCGGAGATGGCGTCGTGCGGTGGGGAGGAGGGCGGGTCAGCGGGCTCCGACGGTGCCCTCGACCGGGTCCTCCTGGGCGATGAGGGACTGGTCGGCGGCCGGTGCACCCGCCTCCTCGCGGCTGGCGAGGAACCGCTCGGCGTCGAGGGCGGCCGAGCAGCCCGTGCCCGCAGCGGTGATCGCCTGCCGGTAGGTGTGGTCGACGAGGTCGCCGCAGGCGAAGACCCCGGGGACGTTCGTCCGGGTCGAGCGTCCGTCGACGAGGACGTACCCGTCGTCGTCGAGGTCGACGACCCCGGAGACGAGCTCGCTGCGCGGGTCGTGCCCGATGGCGACGAAGAGCCCGGTGACGTCGAGCTCGCGGGTGTCCCCGGTGACGGTGTCCCTCAGGGTCACCCCCGAGAGCTTCGCCTCGCCGTGCACTCCGACGACCTCGGAGTTCCACGCGAACCTGATCTTGTCGTTCGTCAGGGCCCGCTCAGCCATGATCTTGCTCGCGCGGAGCTCGTCCCGGCGGTGGACGATCGTCACCGAACGGGCGAACTTCGTGAGGAACGTCGCCTCCTCGACCGCGGAGTCGCCGCCGCCGACGACGGCGATGTCCTGGTCGCGGAAGAAGAACCCGTCGCAGGTGGCGCACCAGCTGACACCGTGCCCGGAGAGCCGCTTCTCGTCCGGTAGGCCGAGCTCGCGGTACGCCGAGCCCATCGCGAGCACGACGGCGTGCGCCCGGTACGTCGTCCCCTCGGAGTCGGTGACGACCTTGACGTCGCCGGAGAGGTCGGCCGAGGCGACGTCGTCGGTGACGATCGTCGCCCCGAACCGCTCCGCCTGGGCACGCATGTTGAGCATGAGGTCGGGGCCCATGATCCCGTCGGGGAACCCGGGGAAGTTCTCGACGTCCGTCGTGTTCATCAGGGCGCCCCCGGCGGTTACGGCTCCCTCGAAGAGGATCGGCCGGAGGTTCGCCCGGGCGGCGTACACGGCTGCGGTGTAGCCGGCCGGCCCGGACCCGATGATGATGAGGTCGCTCACGTTGGTCGGCGAGTCGGTCGTCACGCTGTCCTGCCCCTAGTGGTCGCGGTGAGGAGTCACCACAGGATGTGGTGCACCGATCACAACCGATCCTAGGCGGTCGTTGTTCCCCCAGCGGTGCGGCACGGCCGGGGCGGACGCCGGGTGCGTGCGCCCCGGGTCTCCCGGCGGGAACGGCTCCCGGGTGGTCACTGCGTGACCGTCACCTCGGCGAGGGTCGCCCGGTACCGGCCGTCGCTCGCCTGGGAGACGCGGGTGAACCAGACGACGACGTACTGGCCCTTGGCCCCGGCGGGGACGTCGAGGGTCACCGTGCCGGTCTTGCCGCTCACCGTCCCGATCTCGCGCGCGCCGTCCTTCTTCGGGTCGGGACCGAGGTAGACGGTGACGTCCTCGGGGTTGGGCAGGACGAGCGTCACGCTCTTCGGCCGGACGGTCTGCCCGGTGTCGACGACGACCCCGACGCCCGACTTGATCCCACCGAGCTCGGGGCTCGTGTACCCCTCCGAGCTCCAGTACGTCGACCGGTTCTCGTCGTACACCCGCGGGGCTTCGCTGTCGTGCTCGCCGCCGTCCCCCTCGGGGTCGTAGCCGGTGGCGCTGAGGATGGCGACCGGTCCCGAGGTGTCTCCCGCGGAGGAGCTCGCCGAGGACGTCGCTGTCGCGCTCGAGGGGCTCGCCGAGCTTGCGGACGTCGTCCGGCCGGACTCGGGGCCGAGGACGGCGTTGATGTCGGACCCGGCCCCGATCTGCCGGGCGCCCCACCAGCCCGCGACGAGCGCGACGACGACGAACGTGGCGAACACGGCGAGGACGACCCGGCGCTGCCCCCGCGTCGGGGGCCCGCCGGCACCGGTCCGCAGGAGGGGGGCCACGGGCTCGTCCTCGTCGGTGAACGGGGTGTCGGCGATGGAGACGGTCCTGGCCTCCAGCTGGGCGCGTTCCGCCTCGCGGTCGGCGCGGCGCTCGGAGGCGCGCTGGCTCGCCCGGTCCGCCGTGGAGCGGGCGACCCCACCGACCCGGCCGCCGACGTGGGACGCGGTCTGGGTCGCGGCGCTCCCGGCCGAGCCGAGCCGCCCGGCGACGGCACTCGCGGCAGCCGCCGTTCCGGCGGCGGCCCGGTGACGCGGACGCGGGGCCCGCTCCCTGCTGCCGTCCTCGGTGCCGGCCTCTCCGGCGTGCCCGTTGCCGTCGTCCCCGGCGTGCCGGCCGCGCTCCGGTGCCGCCGCGACGGGGAGGGTCTGGGTCCGGTCGTCCCCGTCGCCGGCGACGGGCAGGGACATCGTCGCCCCGCTCACGCCGCCGACCTCGGTCCGGGACCACGGGGCGACCTGGCCGGCGTAGTCCCCCGGGGTGAGCGGGCCGGCGTCCTCGTTGAGCGTGAGCCGGCACAGGGCGTCGAGGTCGCCGGGGACCCCGGCGGCGATCTCGGAGGGAGAGGGGACCCCTCCGACGACGGCGGCGACGTGGTCGAGGCCGGCCGAGTCACCCGTCAGCGGCCAGCGCCCGGTGAGCCCGGCGTACGCCAGCGCGACGACCCCGACGGCGTCCCGGCGGGCGGCGTCGTCCCCCCCGAGGTCGTCGGTCCCGGCGAGCGCGGCCTCGGTGGCGAGGCCGGCGACCTTGACCTCGCCGTCGGGCAGCCGGAGCACCGAGGCCGGGGTCAGCCCGAGGTGGCGCAGCCCGCGCTGGCTCGCGGAGTCGAGCGCGGTCGCGACCTCGCCGGTGATCCGGCGGACCTCCTCGGCGGGGAGCCCCCCGGACTCGACGAGGTCGCCGAGCGTGTGCGCGTCGTCGTGGGCCTCCTCGACGAC
Organism: uncultured Actinomycetota bacterium; assembly: GCA_963783735.1. Taxonomy (GTDB): domain Bacteria; phylum Actinomycetota; class Actinomycetes; order Actinomycetales; family Dermatophilaceae; genus CAWDAQ01. The sequence goes on from CAWAOO010000008.1 coordinate 26,508, forward strand.
GTAGGAGACGCCCTCCCAGGTCCCGATGTCGAGGACCCGCAGGAGCCCGGGGTTGTCCAGACCCGCGGCGCGGCGGGCGGCGTCGAGGACGGCCGCGGACTCCGGGGCGTCGGCGGGGACGCAGAGGAGGGTGACGTCACGCTCGAGGGCGTCGTCCCTCCCCGTCCACCGCTCGGCGGCGCGCAGCTGAGCCGTTCTCCGGTGCGTCGTGTACCGACCCCCGATGACGGTTCCCGGACCGACGCCGTGCACGGCAGCTCCTCAGGTCTCGCGGTCTGTGCCCGCTCATCCTAGGCGCAGGACCCGCTCAGCGACGGACGCCGACGCGGCGGAGCGCCGGAGCGAGGAGCTCGTGGACCTCGCGGACGCGCAGGAGGTGGGCGAGGAGGAGGACGAGGACGACGAACCCGGTGCCGGCGGAGAGGAGCGTGACGGCTCCCTCGAGCCGGCCTTCGGTCGCCCGGGCGGCGACTGCCTCGAGGACGAGGCGCGCGAGGACGCCGGCGAGGACGGAGGCGACGGCGAGGCGGGCGTACATCGACGCCGCGGACCCGAGCCGGAGCGGGCCGAGCTTGCGGCGGAGGAGGACGAAGCCGACGAGGGCGCCGGCGAGGTTGCTCACCGTCTGGCCGAGCCCGACGACGATCCCGGTGACGGTGGGGTCGAGGGTCGCGGCGAGGAGGGTCACGGTGACGGCGAGGGCCGTGACGAGGACCTGGAGGCCGAAGGGCGTGCGGGCGTCCTCGTGGGCGTAGTAGACGCGCTGGACGAGGTAGAGCCACCCGTAGGGGACGATCCCGAGGAACATCGCCATCATGACGCCGGCGACGGCCTGGGTCTGGGCCGGGGGGTTGCCGAAGAAGAAGGTCCGGGTGATGAGCGGGCCGAACACGACCCCCGCGACGGTGACCGGCACGAGGAGGACCGCCGGCATCCGCATCCCGCGGGAGAGGTCGGCGACGACCTCGACGGTGTCCCCGGCGTGCGCCGCGCGGGACATCCGGGTGAAGAGCGCCGTGACGAGGGAGACGGTGATGAGCGAGTGGGGGAGCATGAAGAGGAGGAAGGCGTTGTCGTACGAGGCCCGGCCGGCGGCGACGACGCCCTCGTCGGCGCCCCGCTGGGTCGCTTCGGTGAGGACCCGGGAGATGACGACGAACCCGAGCTGGCTCACGGCGACGGCCGCGAACGTCCACATCGCCACCCGGGAGGCCGAGCGCAGCCCCACGCCGCGGAACCCGAAGCGCGGCCGGTACCGGAACCCCATCCGGCGCAGGGGGACGACGAGGAAGACCGCCTGGATGGCGATCGAGAGCGTCGCCGACCCCGCGAGCACCCAGACCATGCCCGGGGTCCACGCGGCCGGTGCGGCGGCGGCGGGGTAGCCGAGCGCGCGGAAGAGGACGAGTCCCCCGATGGCGACGAGGTTGGCGAGGACCGGGGCCCACATGTACGCGGCGAAGCGGCCGCCGGCGTTGAGGACCTGCCCGAGGAGGGTGTAGAGGCCGTAGAAGAAGATCTGCGGGAGGCAGATGAACGCGAACACCGTCCCGAGCGCGAGGGCGTCGACGTCGTCCGAGCTGTTGAACAGTCTCAGGAGCACCGGTGCGAGGGCGGTGCAGACGACGGTGGCTGTGAGGATGAAGGCGAGCGAGAGGGTGATGAGGCGGTTGACGAACTCCTCGCCGCCGTCCGCGTGGCTCGCCGCCTTGGTGATCTGCGGGACGAGGACGGCGTTGAGGATGCCACCGGCGATGAGGAGGTAGAACTGGTTCGGGAGGGTGTTCGCGGTCTGGAACGCGTCCGCCGTGAGGCCGGCGGTGCCGATGACGGAGGCGAGGAGGGTCGCCCGGACGAGCCCGAGGACCCGCGAGACGAGGGTCCCCGAGGCCATCGCGGCGCTCGACCGGGCGAGGCTCGCGGAGGGCCGCTCCTCGGCGCGCTCGGTCATCGGGTGGGGTCGTCCTCTGCTGGGGTCGCTGCGGGGGTGGGGGTCCGCCGTCCGGAGCGCAGCGTACGCCAGACCCCGAGGACGAGGAGGAGGGCGGCGACGACGCCGACCGCCCAGTAGACCCAGTCCCCGGTCGGGCTCACCCGGACCGAGAGGGTGGCCGGCGCGCCGATCTCGACCCCGGCGCTCGAGACGAGCCGGGCGGTGACCGGCACCTCCCCCGCGGCGAGGGCGGTCGCCTCGACGGTGACCGTGCCGCGCCCTCCGGGACCGAGGCGGACGGACTTGGCCAGGGTGTCGAGCCGGAGGCGGGGGTTCTCGGGGGTGAGCTCGACGGTGAGGTCGTGGACGCCGACGTCGAGGTGGTTGACGACGGTGAGCTGGAGCCTGCCCGACTCGGCGAAGAAGTTGATCGTCCCGGCGGAGACCTCGACGGCGTTGCTCGCCGCGGTGGCCGTGTCGTGGAGCTCGCCGGCGAGCGTCCGCCAGTCGGCCCGGGCGGCGCGCCAGCGGACCGACGTGAGCTGGGCGGCGACCTCGGTCCAGCGCTGGACAAACGCGGGCCCGTCGTCGCGGATCGATCCGGTCGCGGCGACGGCCTCGCGGTCGCGCGCGATCCGGGCCGCCCGCCGCCCGGTGAGCACGGGGGCACCGGAGAGCCCGGTGACCGGGCCGCTCGAGGGTGTCGGCCGGGTGGAGGGCACGGCCTCCTCACCGGTCCCGGCGGGGACGGCCGCCTCGGCGTCGGCGAGGAGCCCCGGGAGGCCCCCGGGCGCGAGCCACGGCACCGCGGCCGCCGTCGAGATGACGGTGGCGAGACCTCCCGGACCCGGGTCGGTCGAGCGGGGCACCGCGATGAGGACCCCGCGGTCGGTGCCGGGCCGCTCGTCGAGGAGGGTCGCCGAGTCGGCGACGAGCTGCTGGGTGCTCAGGGCCGTGGCGTCGGCCGATCCCGTCCGGGCGGCGAGTGCGCTGAGCTCGTCGTCGTAGGCGAGGACCGCACGGCCCTCGCGGTCGGCCCGCCCGGCGCTCGGCGTGAACTCACCTCCGGCGAGGCTCGACCCGGGGACGACGACGGCCCGCGGCCCGCCGCCCGGGTAGAGCGATGCGAGCCGGGCGCGCTCGTCCGTGGTCCCGGGGGCGGTCGCAGGCCAGGCGATGTCGGCGCGCCCGCCGAGCCCGTCGGCGGTGTCGGCGGCAGCCGCGACGAGCGGGGCGACCTCGCGGGCGGCCCTGGGTGAGCCGTAGGCGGCGGCGACGTCGGCGTCGGCGACCGGGAGGACGACGACGTCGTGGCCGGCGACCGTCGAGCGGATCCGGTCGGCGAGGTCCCGGCGGACCGCGAGCTCCTCGCGGACCGTCTCCGGGAGGGCGGCTCGCGCCTGCGCCCCCCCCGGTGGCTCCGGAGGGGTGACGAGGGTCGGGTCGACGGCCCAGGTGACGTCGCGGCCCGCGCCGGCGGCGAGGATGCCGGCGAGCCGCCCGTCCGAGGCGGCGACCTGCTTCCACGCCGCCAGGCGGTGCGCTCCCGGTGGCCCGAACAGGGCGGCGGACCCGTCGAGGGTGAGCGGGAGGAGCCACGTCGCCCGGACCGGGACGTACTCCTTCCGGCGCTGGTACCCGAGGAAGGTCCGCAGGCTGGTGTCGCCGCTCTCGATGCTCACGGGCAGCGCGCCGTAGGGCGCGGTCGCGAGTCCGGTGAGGTCGGGGACGGTGAGCCGGAAGTTCGCGCTCTGCCCCGGGAGCAGGCTCCCCGGGAGACGGGTCGAGGCGATGGTCGTGCCGGCGACCGTGCCCGTCCCCCCGGCCCACGCGGCGACGTCCCCCCGCGCGACGAGGTCGGCCCGCCCGAGGACGAGCGAGACCCGGGGCCGGGGGAGGGAGGCGGTGCCCGGGTTGCGGACGGTCCCGGTGACCGTGACCCGCTGGCCGGTCCTCGCCACGGTCGGCGAGACCGAGCCGAGGCTGACCTCGACCCGGCCGGTATCGCCGGCGGGGGCGACGGGTAGCCCCGTGGCTCCGGCCGCGGCGAGGGGGAGCCCGACGGGGGTGCCGAGAAGGACCCCGAGAAGGGCCCCGACGAGGGTGGCGATGACCGAGGCGAGGGTCCGGGCGCGTCGGGACCCCGCCCGGGGCGCCGACCGGCCGGGTGGGGTGGCGCCGGGCATCAGCCGTCTCCGGCCAGACGCTGCCAGGCCTCGCGGGCGATCCGGCGCTCGTTGGGGAACGTGAGGTGCCGATGGGCGTCCCGGAGGGGGAGCCAGGCGACGTCGACGGCCTCGTGGTCGGGGTCGTTCTCGATCGTCAACGAGCCCCCGACGGCCTCGAGGAGGTAGTGGTGGACGTACTTGTGGACACGCTTGTCGCTCGTGACGAACCAGTAGTCGATCGTCCCGAGCTCGATGACGACCCGAGCCTCGATCCCGGTCTCCTCGGCGACCTCGCGGGTCGCGGTCTCGGGCAGGGTCTCGGCCCCTTCGATGTGGCCCTTGGGCAGACACCACTCGAGCCGCCCCGCCCGGTTGCGCCGGGCGATGACCGCGATCCGGGCCTGTCCCTGCTCGATGTCGACGACGATGCCCCCGGCCGACCGCTCCTCGACCGCAGGGAGCCTGCGGGAGGATCGATGGTCGGACGCGGCATGGGTCACGCCGCCCACTGTAACGAGCGGGCCTGCCTCCGAACGGAAGCGAACCCGCGGGGCGCGGCCCCGGGCGGGCCCCCGGCGCGTCGCGCGGCCGGGGCGGCACCGCCGTGGTCGTGGACGGCGCCGGTGCTCGCCTACCCTAGGTCCGATGTCCTCCACCACCCCGCCGCCGGGGCTCCTCCAGTCCGCGGTCGCCCACCTGACCCCGGTGCTGCCCCTGCTCACCGAGCTCGGGCAGCGCTTCGTGTCGGCGGGGCACGACCTCGCCCTCGTCGGTGGGCCGGTCCGCGACGCGTTCCTCGCCCGGTCCTCCCCGGACCTCGACTTCACGACGAGCGCGACCCCCGAGGAGACGGTCGCCGTGCTCGCCGGGTGGGCCGACACCCACTGGGACGTCGGACGGGACTTCGGGACGATCGGAGCCCGCCGCGGCGACGCCACGTTGGAGGTGACGACGTACCGGGCGGACGCCTACGACGGGGAGACCCGCAAGCCCGTCGTCGCGTTCGGTGACGACCTCGAGGACGACCTGGTCCGCCGGGACTTCACCGTCAACGCGATGGCGGTCCGGCTGCCCTCCCTCGAGTTCGTCGACCCCCACGGGGGCCTGGCCGACCTCACCGCCGGCACGCTGCGCACGCCCGGCGCCGCGGAGGTCTCCTTCGGGGACGACCCGCTCCGGATGATGCGGGCCGCCCGGTTCGTCGCCCAGCTCGGGCTCGAGCCCGCCCGCGAGGTCACCGCGGCCATGGCGGAGATGGCGGGCTCGATCCGGATCGTCTCCGCGGAGCGCACCCGGGAGGAGCTCACGAAGATCCTCCTCGCGCCCGACCCCCGGGCCGGTCTCCACCTCCTCGTCGCGTCGGGGCTCGCCGACGTCGTCCTCCCGGAGCTGCCGGCCCTGCGCCTCGAGGTCGACGAGCACCACCGCCACAAGGACGTCTACGAGCACAGCCTCATCGTCCTCCAGCAGGCGATCGACCTCGAGGGCCCGGCGGGGGCACCGGCCGACGCCGTTCCCGGGCCCGACCTCGTCCTCCGTCTCGCGGCACTCCTCCACGACGTCGGCAAGCCCGCCACGCGCCGCTTCGAGCCGGGCGGCGGCGTGAGCTTCCACCACCACGAGGTCGTCGGTGCCAAGCTCGCGGCGAAGCGGCTGCGTGCCCTGCGCTACGACAAGGAGACCGTCAAGGCGGTCGCCCGCCTCGTCGAGCTCCACCTGCGCTTCCACGGCTACGGCGAGGGTCAGTGGACCGACTCCGCGGTGCGCCGCTACATCACCGACGCCGGGCCCCTCCTGCCCCGCCTCCACCGGCTCACCCGGGCCGACTGCACGACGCGCAACGTCCGCAAGGCCCGCCGCCTGGCGCGGACGTACGACGACCTCGAGCACCGGATCGAGCGCCTCCAGGAGCAGGAGGAGCTCGCCCGGGTCCGGCCCGAGCTCAACGGTCACGAGATCGGGGAGGTCCTCGGTATCCCGCCGGGCCCGGTGCTCGGCCGGGCGTACGCCCACCTCCTCCAGGTCCGGCTCGACGAGGGGCCGATCGGCCGGGAGGCCGCGGCCGACCGGCTCCGGGCCTGGTGGGCCGGGCAGCCGGAGTCCCGCGGGTGACCGTCCTCGCCGACGACCCCGGTCGGGCCCCGACCGGCGGGGGACGTTGACGGCGCCTGCCCGCGCGGGGGAGGGTCACGCCATGATCGTGCGCGCGGGAGTGGCGACGGACGTCGGCCTGGTCCGGGACCACAACGAGGACGCGGCCCTCGTCGAGTACCCCGTCTACCTCGTGGCCGACGGCATGGGCGGGCACGCCGCCGGGGAGGTCGCGAGCGGGATCGCCGTCGAGACGATGCGCGCGCTCGCCGGCCGGGACGACCTCACCTCGGGGGAGCTCGTCGAGCAGGTCCGCCTGTCGAACGAGCAGATCCTCAGGTCCGCCGGCGAGCACCCCGAACGGGCGGGGATGGGGACGACGGCGACCGGCGTCGCGGTCGTCCGCGACGACGGCGTGGACGCGCTCGCCGTCCTCAACATCGGCGACTCGCGCGTCTACCGCCGCCACGAGGGCCGGCTCGAGCAGGTCACCAGGGACCACTCCGAGGTCCAGGAGCTCGTCGACGCAGGCCTGCTCAGTCCGCAGGAGGCCGCCCGCCACCCCCTCCGCAACCTCATCACCCGCTCCCTCGGGGCCTTTCCGGACGCCGAGGTCGACGTGTGCCTGCTCGAGCCCGCCGCGGGTGACCGGTACGTCATCTGCTCGGACGGGCTCTCGAACGAGGTCGGTGGCGACGCGCTCGCCGAGATCCTCGACGCGCACGAGGACCCCCAGGGGGCGGCCGACGCACTGGTCCGCGCCGCCCTCGACGCCGGTGGGCACGACAACGTCACCGTCGTCGTCCTCGCCGTCGAGGCCGACTGACCCACCCCGAAGGTCGCCTCGTCCGAACGGCCTTTTTTGCCGTTGACCTGCGGTTGCCGGTGTTTCCCGCTTGTAGGGTCCGCTCGTGCAGACCACCGCCGCCGCCCGGACCGCCGGACCGCGACCCCCTCTCGCCCGCCTCCGCCGTCGCCTCGGCGTCCCCCTCGTCGGACTCGTCGCGGCCGCACTCTCGGTCGCCCCGACCGCGGCCGAGCCGCTCGCCCCGACCGCGGCCGAGCCGCTCGCCCCGGCCGCCCGCCACGACGTCCGCACCCTCCACGGAACGCTCGAACGGCTCATGGTCGACCCGGTCCACGTCCCGGCCCGAGCGGCCCCCGGAGCGGGCCCCGAGGCCGATGAGGACGCCGAAGAGCTCGTCACGGTGGCGACCGACGAGGGACGCATCCCGGTCCCGGCGGGCAAGGTCGCCGCCATCGGCTCGGGCGCCCGGGTGAGCGTCACCGTCGAGGGGGAGACCGCCCGCGACCCGGAGGGGGCGCGCGAGGACATCGCCGCCGGGGGCCTGTCCACCGAGCACACCTCGGCTGCCGCCGACGTCGTCGCCGTCACCCTCGCGGCTCCCGCCGCCACCCCGACCCCGAGGACCCACCACGTCGTCGTCGTCCCCATCTGGTTCGGCTCCGCGCCGAGACGGCCCTCGGAGCCGTCCGTGGGCCGCCTCGGGTCGATGGTCGGACAGGTCGACCGGTACTACCGGGCGGCCACCGGCGGCCGCGTCCGGATGAGCGTCGACCGGGTGCTCCCGTGGGCGAAGGTCGACCTCGGCCTCGGGCGCGGGGCCGACTGCTGGGACGAGGTCGACGCGATCGAGGCCGCCGTCCGCCGGCGGACCCGGGGCGTCCCGACGGCGGCGAACCGCCACGTCGTCGCCTACTACCCGCCGAGCGCGCGCTGCGACTTCGCCGGTCTCGCGACGGTCGGGACGAGCCTGCGCGGGGACGGCTTCGTCTGGCTCAACGGGTACAGCGGCCGCGCGGTCGCCGCCCACGAGCTCGGTCACAACCTGGGCCTCTACCACTCCGGCCTCCTCTCCTGCCGGACGCGGACCGCCCGCGAGGTGACGTTCTCCGGGACCTGCCGGCAGAACACCTACCTCGACCCGTGGGACGTCATGGGCAACCAGCCGTTCGGGCACCTCGGGGCGATCTCCGCCGAGCACCTGCGCCAGCTCGGCGTGCTCGACCCGGGCGGGTACCGCACCCTGACGAGGAGCACCCGCGTCACGCTCGCCGCGCTCGAGGGCTCCACCGGCCTGCGGGGGGTGTCCTTCCGGAGCGGCTCGCGGACGTGGCTCGTCGAGTACCGGCGACCGACCGGTCTCGACGCCTGGGTGGGCACCTCCCTGTACGTCCGCGCGGGCGGCCACCGCTACCCGGCACCGCTCGGCGGGGTCGTCGTCCGGGTGCGCAACAGCGCCGCCCGCGAGCGCCAGGAGGAGGACGTCGTCGACTTCCACCCCGACGGCGACCTCACCGCGGCGCCGGTGCCGGGCCTCCAGGCCGGACAGCGCTGGCTCGACGGGACCGCCACCCTCGGTGTCCGGGTGGTCAGCACGTCGGCGTCCGAGGCGGTCGTCGACGTCACCGTCCCGGGGTCGGAGGCGGTCGGGCGGGTCTCCCGGGTCGCGGGGGTGAACCGGTACGCCACCTCGGCACAGCTGAGCGCGCGGACGTTCGCGCCGGGGAGCGACGTCGCCTACGTCACCTCGAGCCGGGGCCTGCCCGGTGCCCTGACGGTGGGGCCGGTCGCCGCGGGGGCCCGGGGTCCGGTCCTGCTCACCTCCCGCTCCCGTCTCCCGGCCCCCGTCGCCCGCGAGCTCGCCCGGCTCCGTCCCGCGAGGGTCGTCGTCGTCGGCCGGGCGTCGGTCGTCGGCGACGGCGTCCTGCGCGAGCTGCGGAGGTACGCGCGGACCGGGCGGGTCGAGCGCTGGGCGGGGAGCACGACGTTCCTCACCTCCGCCCGGGTGAGCGCGAGGTCCGGTCGGCGGAACGTCCCCGTCGCCTACGTGACGAGCACCCGGTGGTTCCCGGCCGGCCTGGCCGTCGCCCCCGTCGCGGGTCGGTCCGGCGCGCCCGTCCTCGTCGTCCAGCCCGGGCGGATCCCCGCCGCGGTCGCCGCCGAGCTCCGTCGCCTCGCACCGGGTCGGATCGTCGTCCTCGGGGGGTCCGCCGCGGTCCGCCCCGGGGTCGCGACCCGGCTCGCGGCGCTCGCGCGGAGCCACCGCGTCGTCCGGTACGCCGGGGCGACCCGTGCCGCCACCGCAGCGACCCTGAGCGCCCGCAGCTTCGCCCCGCGGGCCGGGGTGGCCTACCTCGTCGCCTCCGGGACCCGGACGGCGACCGGCCTGCAGACGGTCGGGTCGGCCGCCGCGGCCGGCGGCGGTCCCGTCCTCCTCGTCGAGCGGACGCGGATCCCGGCGGAGACCCTCACCGAGCTCCGACGGCTGCGGCCGGGACGGATCGTCGTCGTCGGGGGCCGTGACACGGTCTCCCTCGCCGTCTACAACCGGCTCGCCATGCTCGTCCCCTGAACGTCGGACGGGGCGTCCACCCTCCGGTGGACGCCCCGTCCGTGGGCGTACGGAGAGCCTCAGCGGCTCCCCGCCCGCGTCAGTGCTGCTCCTCGCCGCGGATGAAGGCCTCGAGCTTCGCCCGACCGAGGTCGTCCGGACGCTGCTCCGGCGGGGACTTCATGAGGTAGGAGGACGCCGAGAGGAGGGCGCCCCCGATGCCCCGGTCCTTGGCGATCTTCGCCGCCCGGATCGCGTCGATGATGATGCCCGCCGAGTTCGGGGAGTCCCAGACCTCGAGCTTGTACTCGAGGTTGAGCGGGACGTCGCCGAAGGCGCGGCCCTCGAGGCGGACGTAGGCCCACTTCCGGTCGTCGAGCCACTGGACGTAGTCGCTCGGCCCGATGTGGACGTTCCGCTCACCGAGGTCGTGGCCGATGTTGCTCGTCACCGCGCGCGTCTTCGAGACCTTCTTCGACTCGAGGCGGTCGCGCTCGAGCATGTTCTTGAAGTCCATGTTGCCGCCGACGTTGAGCTGGTACGTCCGGTCGAGGACGACCCCGCGATCCTCGAAGAGGCGGGCCATGACCCGGTGGGTGATCGTCGCGCCGACCTGGGACTTGATGTCGTCCCCGATGATCGGGACGCCGGCGTCCTCGAACTTCCGGGCCCACTCCGGGTCGCTCGCGATGAAGACGGGCAGGGCGTTGACGAAGGCGACGCCCGCGTCGATCGCGCACTGCGCGTAGAACTTGTCGGCGTCCTCCGAGCCGACGGGCAGGTAGGAGACGAGGACGTCCGCGCGGGCGTCCTTGAGGGTCTGGACGATGTCCACCGGCGCGGCCGCGGACTCCTCGATCGTCTCCCGGTAGTACTTGCCGAGCCCGTCGAGGGTGTGACCCCGCTGGACCGTGACGCCGGTCGTCGGGACCTCGGCGATGGTGATCGTGTTGTTCTCCGACGCGTTGATGGCCTCGGAGAGGTCCTTGCCGACCTTGGTGTCGTCGACGTCGAACGCGGCGACGAACTCGACGTCGCGGACGTGGTAGTCGCCGAAGACGACGTGCATGAGGCCGGGGACGCTGCCGTGGGGGTCGGCGTCCTTGTAGTACTCGACGCCCTGGACGAGCGAGCTCGCGCAGTTGCCGACGCCGGCGATGGCGACGCGGATGGTGCCCGGGTCAGACATGTCAGTGCTCCTTGGGGGTGGGTGGGTCGTGCCGTTCTCGTGCTGGTCCGAAGGTGGCTCCACCGGTGCGTGCCGGCGGGACCGTGGCGGTGGCCGGGCCCGGGTCCGGGGGGAGGGGCCCGGGGTCGGTGGGGTGGCGACGTTCGGCGTCGATGAGCTCGGAGAGCCAGCGGACCTCGCGCTCGGTCGACTCCTCGCCGTGCCGCTGGAGGGCGGCCGTCCAGGCGTCCCGGCGATCGTGCGCGAGGGCGGACGCCTCGCGAAGGTGGGCGAGCCGTTCCTCGACCCGGGACCGCCGGCCCTCGAGGATCCGCAGCCGGACCGCGGCCTCGGTCCGGGCGAAGAACGCGAGCCGGACGTCGAACCCCTCGTCGTCGAAGGAGGGCGGGTCGCTGCGCCGGGCGAGCTCGTCGAAGTGCTCCTTGCCCGCCGGGGTGAGCTCGTAGACGATCCGGGCCCGGGTTCCGCTGCCCACGGGCACGGCGCCGGGGGACTCGGCGATCAGGCCGGTGGCGAGGAGGTGCCGCAGGGCGGGGTAGAGGGTCCCGTAGGAGAGGGCGCGGAAGACGCCGAGCGCGGCGTTGAGCTGCTTGCGGAGGGCGTAGCCGTGCATCGGCGACTCGTGGAGGAGGCCGAGGACGGCGAACTCGAGAAGATCGGCGCGTCGGGTCCGTGGGCTCACGCGGGTCCTCCTCGGTCTCGGGGTCGATGCGGCTCTCGCCGGGACGGAGGTGACGAACTCCGACCTTGTCACCTAGATGGTACGTCAGATATATCGCAGCGATACGTCTCCCCGGCCGTTCGACTGGTGGGCCCCTCTCACGGTCAGGGGGGATACTGGCCCCCGGAGCCGTCCACCGGGGCGGCCTCGCCGTGTCACGGCCCGCCCACCGACCAACGACCAGACACCGACCCGACACCGACCTGACACCGACCGGGAAGTGCCCATGCCAGGAAAGCCCCGCCCCCGCGCCCAGTCCGGCGCCCGACCCGGGTCCACCCGACCCTCGGGGAAGCGACCCGCGACGACGACCGCCGGGAAGCGGCGCCCGGCGAACAGGAGGCTGCTGCAGCGCCTCCTTCTCGCCGTCCTCGGCCTCGGGGTCGTCGGCGTGGTCGGCCTCGGGGTCGCGTACGCCCTCACCGACATCCCCGCGCCGAACGAGTCGGCGGTGGCCCAGGCCTCGGTCATCTACTACTCGGACGGCAAGACCGAGCTCGACCGGATCGCGACCGTCAACCGGCAGTCGGTCGCGCTCTCCTCGGTGCCGGACCCGGTCCAGAAGGCCTTCCTCGCCGCCGAGGACCGCGACTTCTACAAGAACCAGGGGATCTCGCCCAAGGGAATCGCCCGGGCGGTCTGGGTCGGGCTCACCGGCGGGGCGCAGCAGGGCGGGTCGACGATCACCCAGCAGTACGTCAAGAACTACTTCCTCACCCAGGACCGGACGCTCACCCGCAAGGCCCGGGAGATCCTCATCTCCGTGAAGATCGACCAGGAGCTCTCCAAGGACCAGATCCTCGAGAACTACCTCAACACGATCTACTTCGGACGGGGTGCCGACGGCATCGAGACCGCGGCCAAGGCGTACTTCGGCAAGGACGCCTCCGACCTCACCGTCAGCCAGGGCGCACTGCTCGCCTCCGTCATCCGCGGACCCTCCCTCTACGACCCGCGGATGGGCCCGGACGCCGCCCAGAACGCCCGGGACCGGTGGGGCTATGTCATGGACGGTCTCGCCAGCGAGGGCTGGATCACGCCCGCGCAGCGCGAGAAGGCCCGCTTCCCGTCGACGATCAAGCAGAAGAGCCGGCACTCGGCGAGCGGCCCGACCTCGTACATCACCGAGGAGGTCCAGCGCGAGCTCCGGACGAGGCTCAAGCTCACCGACGCCGACATCGACCGGGGCGGGTTCAAGATCGTCACGACGATCGACAAGAACGCCCAGAAGGCGGCCGAGGCCGCGGTCGCCGACCGGATGCCCAGCGGCCCGGGCACCGACGACCTCCACGCCGGCCTCGTCGCGATCGAGCCGGGCGACGGAGCCGTCCGGGCCATGTACGGCGGGGCCGAGGCGGGGGGCCTCAACACGGCGGTCGACGCGACGATGCAGGGCGGCTCGACGTTCAAGATCTTCACGCTCATCTCGGCCCTGCGCGACGGCATCCCGCTCTGGCGCACGTACCCGGCGAACAGCCCCATCCAGCTCGACGCCTTCAAGGGGAGCGACAACCCGACCGGAGAGGTCCGCAACTTCGCCGACCACGACTACGGCACGGTGGACCTCACGACGGCGACGGCGCTGTCGGCGAACACCGTCTACGCCCCGCTCAACGTCGAGGTCGGACCGGACGCGACCGCCGAGGCCGCGCGCACCGCGGGGGTGACGACCGACGTCCCGGCGAACCCTGCGAACGTCTTCGGCACTGCGAACGTCAAGGTCATCGACATGGCGAACGCCTACGCGACGATCGCGGCCCAGGGCGTCAAGGCCCGCCCGTACTTCCTCGAGAGCGTCACCGGGAAGGGGTCGTTCGACGTCGACTACAGGGCGCGCCCCTCGACGGAGAAGGTCTTCGACCAGGACGTCATGCGCGACACCATCCAGGCGATGTCGCACGTCATCGGGCCGGGCGGGACCGGCGCGTACGCGACCGAGATCGGTCGGCCGGCGGGCGGCAAGACGGGGACGACGTCGAACAACTACGCCGCGTGGTTCGACGGGTTCACCCCGGGCCAGCTCACGGCCGCGGTGGGGGTCTACAAGGGGGACGGCGGCCAGAAGCCGGCCAACCAGATGAACGACGTCCCCGGCGTCGGCGAGCTCACCGGAGGCACGGTGCCCGTCCAGATCTGGACGCAGTTCATGGAGGGCGCCCTCTCCGGCAAGCCGGTGGTCCAGCTCCCCCCCGCCGGGGACGTCGGCCCAGCGACGTCGACCACGACGCCACCTCCGCCGCCGCCGAGCACGACGACGTCGACCACGACGACGACGGCTCCACCGCCGACCACGACGTCCTCCAGCTCGACCACGACGTCCTCCAGCTCGACCACGAGGTCCTCCAGCTCGACCACGACGTCCTCCAGCTCGACCACGAGGAGCAGCTCGACCACGAGGAGCAGCTCGACGAGCAGCTCGACGAGCGGCTCGACGACGGTGTCCCCGACGAGCTCGGGCACGTCGGGGTCCTCGGGCTCCCGGTCATCCGGAAAGTCGACCTCGAAGCCGGGTCCGTCGAGGTCGTCGGCGCCGCAGACGACGTCGGGCGCGCGGTCCACCTCGGGGTCGTCCCGCTCGACGCCGGCGCCCGCGGGCGCGTCCGCCCGCTGAGGCGCGGAGGGTGAGCAGCGCTCCCGACGTCCTCCCCGAGGGTGCCACCGAGGTCGTCGGCGGCCCGCTCGGGCGGCACGCCGCGGCGGCGACCAGGTCCTGGCGGCGGCTGGTCCCGCAGATCGTCGCGCTCGTCGTCCTCCCGGTCGCGGCGTCCGTGGTCCAGAAGGGGCACTGCCTCAGCGACGGCTGGTCGGGCACGGACCAGTTCTGGCGGGCATGCTTCTCCGACCTCCCCGCGCAGTACGAGCTCGGTGGCCTCGCCGGGGGGCTCCCCGCCTACCTCGACGGGGGCGCCCGGCTCGACCAGCCGGTACTCAGCGGAGCGGTCATGGCGACCCTCGGCGGCCTCGTCCCCGCCGGGGACGCCCTCGACGAGACCCGCTGGTACCTCCTCCTCTGGGCGGTGGTCGCGACCGCGCTCCTCATGGCCACCGTCTGGTGCACGGCGGCCACCCGGCCCCGGCACCTCGACGCCGCGACCCAGGTGGCGCTGAGCCCCGTCGTCGTCCTCACCGTCCTCCTCTCCGACGACGTCGTCGCCGTCGCCCTCGTCGCGGGGGCGATGCTCGCGTGGGAGCGGCGCTGGCTCACCGCCGCCGGCCTTCTCCTCGGCCTCGGGGTGACGACGCGCGGGTACGTCCTCGCGGTCGCCCTCGCGCTCGCGTACACCGCCTGGCGCAGCGACCGCCTCCGGGACGCGGTCCGGGTGCTCGGCTCGGGCCTCGTCGCGGCCCTCGCGGTCGCCGTCCCCTTCGCCGTCGCCGGCGGCGGCGCGCTCACCGCGTCGCCGCGGGCGTGGTGGTCGGCGCCGGCGAGCTACGGGTCCCCGTGGCTGCTCCCGCACCTCGCCGGTGTCGACCTGCCCGTCGGAGCGGTGACGGCACTCGCCGTCCTCGGGTGGCTCGCCGCGGCCGGGGCCGGGATCGCCGTCGTCCGCGGGGTCTGGCGGCCGCCGCCGTGGCCGACGGTGGCGCTCGTCGTCGTCGCCGTCGTCCTCGTCACCTCGAAGTCCGTCCCCGTCCAGGCGTCCCTCTGGCTCCTCCCGCTCGCCGCCCTCGCCGGCCTCCGATGGCGGGACCACGTGCTCTGGGCCGGGGCCGAGGCGATCCACTTCGTCGCGGTCTGGCTCTACATCGGCGGGCAGAGCGTCCCCGACCGGGGACTCCCCGCCGGGTGGTATGCAGTCGCCCTCCTCCTTCGGCTCGCGGCCATCGGCTGGGTCGTCTCCCGGGCCTGGTCGGCGTCGACGGTCTCCGGCCCCCCCGCCACCCCGCGCCCGACCACTCCCTCCCCCTCCATGCGGTCCCTCTCCCCCGAGTGACCCGCCGCCGGGAGGGCTGTGGACGACGATTACCGTCCCGTCGGGGCGACCCGTTACTCTTGAGCCCGCTCCCCACGAGGCGTGCCCGGGACCGGGCGCCCCGGGGAGCGGACGAAACCCTCCTGTCACGGAAGGACCGTGACCGCAGAGACCAAAGGAGGCGGGTTACCCATGCGTCAGTACGAACTCATGGTCATCTTCGACCCCGAGCTCGACGAGCGGACCATCGCTCCGACGTTCGACAAGTTCCTCACCGTCGTGACCAAGGACGGCGGGACCGTCGACAACGTGGACCACTGGGGCCGTCGCCGCCTGGCCTACGAGATCCAGAAGAAGGCCGAGGGGATCTACGCCGTCGCGACCTTCACCTCCGAGCCGGCCACGGCCAAGGAGCTCGACCGTCAGCTCGGACTCAACGAGTCCGTCATGCGGACCAAGCTGCTGCGCGCCGCCGCCTGACCGGTCCGGACCGGTCCGGACCTCCGGCGCCGACCTCCCGACCACCCACCTGACACCCACCGACACCCACCCGATCGAAGGGGATCCCATGGCTGGCGAGACCGTCATCACCGTGATCGGCAACCTGACCGGCGACCCGGAGCTGCGCTTCACGCCGTCGGGGGCCGCGGTCGCGAACTTCACCGTGGCGAGCACGCCGCGCCAGTTCGACCGGCAGTCCGGGGAGTGGAAGGACGGGGAGACCCTCTTCCTCCGCTGCTCGGTGTGGCGGGACGCGGCCGAGAACGTCGCCGAGTCCCTCCAGCGAGGCGCCCGCGTCGTCGTCAACGGCCGGCTCGTCTCGCGCACCTTCGAGACGAAGGAGGGCGAGAAGCGCACCGTCATGGAGATGCAGGTCGACGAGGTCGGCCCCTCGCTCCGGTACGCCACCGCGAAGGTCAACAAGACCCAGCGCGGCGGGGGCGGCGGCTTCGGCGGTCCTCAGGGCGGTCAGGGCGGCGGCTTCGGCGGTCCCCAAGGCGGTCAGGGCGGCTCGCAGGAGGACCCGTGGGCGACCGGCCCCTCCGGTGGCGGCGGCTACGGCGCGCCGCAGGGCGGTCAGCAGCCGAAGGGCGGTCAGGGCGGCTGGGGCGGCTCCGCCCCGTCCTACGACGAGCCTCCCTTCTGACCGGGCCACCCGGCCCACCCCTCGACCCGGCCCGGCCGCGGTCCACCCGCCCGGATCCCCGGGCACCCACCGTTGCACCATCCCGAGGACACCCTCGGGCTCTCACTGAGAACCGAAGGAGAGCACCACGATGGCCAAGCCCGTTGTGCGCAAGCCCAAGAAGAAGGCCAACCCGCTCAAGGCGGCGAAGGTCGAGAACATCGACTACAAGGACACCGCCCTGCTGCGGAAGTTCATCTCCGACCGCGGCAAGATCCGTGCCCGTCGGGTGACCGGCGTGACCGTCCAGGAGCAGCGCCTCATCGCCACGGCCGTGAAGAACGCCCGCGAGATGGCCCTGCTGCCGTACTCGAGCTCCTCCCGCTGACGCGGGCCGAGACCGAGCCGAGAGACACAAGGAGAAGGTCAATGCGCGTCATTCTCACCCACGAGGTCAGCGGCCTCGGCAACCCCGGGGACGTCGTCGAGGTCAAGGACGGGTACGCCCGGAACTTCCTCTTCCCGCGCGGACTCGCGACGGCGTGGACGAGGGGCGGCCAGAAGCAGGTCGACGCGATCGCCCGCGGCCGCGAGGTCCGGGCCGTGAAGTCGCTCGAGGAGGCGACCTCGATCAAGGGCAACCTCGAGTCGAACGCCGTCACCGTCAGCGCCCACGCGAGCGACACCGGCCGCCTGTTCGGCGCCGTGACGAGCAAGGAGATCGCCGAGGCCGTCGCCGGCTCCGGCGGCCCGTCGATCGACCGGCGCACCATCGAGATCCCGACGCCGATCAAGAACGTCGGCACCCACGAGGCCTTCGTCCGGCTCCACCCGGACGTCCAGGCGAGGCTCACCCTCGACGTCGTCGCCGGCTGAGCGGCATCGTCCACCGTCCGCGGGCCGCCACCCCCACCCGGGTGGTGGCCCGCCGCCGCGCGCCCGGGGCCCCTCAGCGGCCGAGGGCGCGGCGGGCGAGCTCGAGGGCCTCGTCCGCCGGGACGCCGGCGGCGCGGGCGGTGGCGGCGAGCGCGTCGGCCGCGGCCCGGACCCGGGCCCGGCTCTCGTTCTGCGCCCGGACGAAGCTGCCCTGCCGGCCCCGGGTCTCGACGAGGCCGGCCTCCTCGAGCTCGCGGTAGGCCCGGGCCACGGTTCCGGGAGCGATGCCGAGCTCGGCCGCGAGACCCCGGACGGTGGGGAGCCGGTCGCCGGCGAGGAGCCGGCCGTCGGCGACCCGGTCGGCGATGCCGGACCGGAGCTGGACGTACGGCGCGTCCGGAGCCTCCGCGTCGACCGCGAGCTCGAGCGGGCGGCCGGGAGACCCCCGGGGGTGCACGGGCGGGGCCACCGGCGTCAGCGCTCGTCGACCATGAGGTCGATGGTGTAGTCCTCGGCCCGGTAGGCGTGGTCGCCGTACTCGACGGCGTTCCCGCCCGAGTCGAACGCCATCCGGGTCATCGTCAGCAGCGGCTGGCTTCCCCGGATGCGCAGGTGGCGACGCTCGGCCGCGGTCGGCATCCGGGCCCCGATGCTCTGCTGGGCGACGACGGGCTTGACCCCGCGGTGGCGGAGCGCGGCGTACAGCCCGGTCTCCTCGAGCTCGTCGCGGGTGAGGTCGGCGTGCGCCGGCGGGAGCCAGTTGTGCATGATCGCGAGCGGGGAGTCCCCGGCGAGGCGGAGCCGGACGACGGAGAGCAGGGGGGTCTCGGCCGGGACGTCGAGGGCTGAGGCCGCCCGCTCGTCGGTGACGGACTCGAGCTCGAGGACCTCCGTGTGCGGCGACCGCCCCTCGCGGACGAGGTCGTCGTAGAGGCTGCTCAGCGCGGCGCGCCGGTGGACCTTGCGGTTGGCGACGGTCGTGCCGAGACCGCGGCGGCGGACGAGAAGGCCCTGGTCGACCATCTCCTGAATGGCCCGGCGGACCGTGGGCCGGGACAGCGCGAGCCGCTCCGCGAGGGCGATCTCGTTCTCGAACGGGTCCCCCGGCTGGAGCCGGCCGTCGGAGACCGCGGCGCTGAGCTGCCCGGCGAGCTGGTGGTACAGGGGCACCGGCGAGGCGCGGTCGATCGTCACGCTCACCTGGTGCGGGGTCATGAGTGGAGAGTACGCGAAAACGGGTGCTCATCTGGACGTCAGAATGTCAGGACATAGAATTGACACCTGTTCGGGCGGGCGGGCACAGTGAGGTCTGGACATCGGGCGCCGGCGAGGGCCGGGCCGCCCGCGCGACTCGAGGAAGAGCGACACATGCGGATCGGGCTGGTCGGCGTCGGGAGGATCGGGGCGTTCCACGCGGTGACTCTGCGGGACCTCGAGGCGGTGAGCGGGGTCGTCGTCGCCGACGCCGACCCGGGTACGGCCCGGGCAGTCGCCGAGCGGGAGGGACTCAGCCACGCCCCCGACGTCGAGACCCTGCTCGGCTCCGGCATCGACGGCCTCGTCGTCACGGCGGCCACGCCCGCCCACGCCCCGCTGCTGCGAGCCGGTGTCGCCGCGGGCATCCCGACGTTCTGCGAGAAGCCGGTCGCCGGCACGCTCGAGGAGACCATCGCGCTCGCCCGCCTCGCCGCCGGAAGCACCGTGCCGATCCACATCGGCTTCCAGCGCCGCTTCGACGCCGGGTACCGCGCCGCCCGGGCGGCCGTCGCCTCGGGCGAGCTCGGCGTCGTCCACTCGGTGCGGGCGGGCACCCACGACCAGTCCCCGCCCCCGGCGGCGTACATCGCGACCTCGGGCGGGCTGTTCCGGGACTGCAGCGTCCACGACTTCGACATCATCCGGTTCGTCACCGGTCGGGAGGTCGTGTCGGTGTGGGCCACGGGCGCGAACAAGGGCGCCGACTTCTTCACCGAGGTGGGCGACGTCGACACCGGCGCTGCGGTGCTCACGCTCGACGACGACACCCTGGTCTCGGTGACCGCGACCCGCTACAGCGGTGGCGGGCACGACGTGCGGATGGAGGTCCTCGGCGAGAAGGGGGCGATCGGCGTCGGGCTCGACGACTCCCTCGCGCTGCGCTCGGTCGAGGAGGGCGTGACGTTCCCCGCCGGGCCGCCGCGCTGGTCGTTCATGGAGCGCTTCCTGCCGGCCTACCGTGCCGAGCTCGCTGCCTTCGTCGACGTCGCCGCCGGGAGGCTGCCGAGCCCGTGCACCGTCGCCGACGCCCTCCAGGCCTTCCGCACCGCGGAGGCGTGCGAGGTCTCGCGCGCCGACGGCCGCGTGGTCCGGCTCGACGAGGTCCCGGGCGCGCCCGGGACCGCGGGCCTCGCCGCGCAGGCGGAGGCGACCCGGTGACGGCCGCGCCGGACGCCACGACGAGCCCGAGACCGTTCGCCGAGCGGGTCGCCGGCGCCCCGATCTGCTGGGGGGTGTGCGAGGTGCCCGGGTGGGGCCACCAGGTCGACCCGGGGACCGTGCTCGCCCAGATGCGCGAGGTGGGGCTCGTGGCGACCGAGTTCGGCCCGGAGGGGTTCCTCCCCGAGGCACCCGGGGACAAGGCCGCGACGCTCGCCGCCCACGGCCTTCGGGCCGTCGGCCAGTTCGTTCCCGTCCTCCTCCACGACCCCGGGGACGATCCCCTCCCCGACGTCGAGGTCGTGATGACCGCCCTCTCCGCCGCGGACGCCTCGACCGTCGTCCTCGCCGCCGCCACCGGTGCCGACGGGTACGACTCCCGGCCCGAGCTCGACGACGCCGGCTGGGCGACCCTGCTGGGGAACCTCGACCGGATCGACGCGGCGGCGCGCGGCCGGGGGCTCACGGCGACCCTCCACCCGCACGTCGGGACGATGGTCGAGTCGGGCGAGGAGACCCAGCGGGTCCTCGACGGCTCGGGCATCGGGCTCTGCCTGGACACCGGGCACCTCCTCATCGGCGGCGGCGACCCGGTCGCCGTCGCGACCGCCCACCCCGAGCGGATCGCCCACGTCCACCTCAAGGACGTCGTCCTCGACCTCGCCCGCCGCGTCCAGTCCGGTGAGCTCGCGTACACCGACGCCGTCCGGGCCGGGGTCTACGTCCCCCTCGGCGGCGGCGACGTCGACCTCGCCGCGATCGTCGCCGCCCTCGAGGCCGACGGCTACGCCGGGTGGTACGTCCTCGAGCAGGACACGATCCTCACCGGCGACCCGGCCGACACCGGGGTCGACCCGCTCGTCGACGTCCGCGCCTCGCTCGCCCACCTCACCCGGCTCGCCGCCGCGGTCGAGACGGCGGGGGCCGGACGATGAGCCGGGCCCACGAGGTCCTCACCATGGGCCGGACCGGCGTCGACGTCTACCCCCTCCAGCACGGCGTCGGCCTCGAGGAGGTCTCGACGTTCGAGAAGTTCCTCGGGGGGAGCGCGACGAACGTCGCCGTCGCCGCCGCCCGGTACGGGCACGACACCGGTCTCATCACCCGGGTCGGACGCGACCCGTTCGGGCGGTACGTCCGGCTCGAGGCCGAGCGGCTCGGCGTCGACCCCGTCCACATCACCGAGGTCGCCGCCGGCCCCGCGCCGCCGACCCCGGTGACGTTCTGCGAGGTCTTCCCCCCGGACGACTTCCCGCTGTGGTTCTACCGCTACCCCACCGCCCCCGACCTCATGATCGAGCCGGACGAGCTCCCCCTGGAGGACATCCGCTCCGCCGGGGTGTTCTGGGCGACCGTCACCGGCCTCTCCCAGGAGCCGTCCCGCGCCGCCCACCTCGCCGCCTGGGCGGCCCGAGGACGCCGCCGGCACACCGTCCTCGACCTCGACTACCGCCCGATGTTCTGGGCCGACCCGAGCGAGGCCGGGACCCAGGTCGCCGCCGCCCTCGACCACGTCACCGTCGCCGTCGGCAACCGCGAGGAGTGCGAGGTCGCCGTCGGGGAGAGCGACCCGCAGCGGGCCGCCGACGCCCTCCTCGGCCACGGCCTGGATCTCGCCGTCGTCAAGCAGGGCCCGAAGGGGGTCCTCGCCGTCACCCCGGACGAGAGGGTCGAGGTCCCGTCCTTCCCCGTCGACGTCGTCAACGGGCTCGGCGCCGGCGACGCCTTCGGCGGGGCGCTGTGCCACGGGCTGCTCGAGGGGTGGCCGCTGCGCCGGATCCTCGAGTTCGCCAACGTCGCCGGGGCGATCGTCGCCTCCCGACTCGAGTGCTCGACCGCCATGCCCGAAGAGGCCGAGGTCCTCGCCGCCCTCGCCGACCACCCCGCCCAGGTGGGCACGAGCACGGAGGCCTGAGGTGGACGCCGCCACGCTCACCGAGATCCGGGCCCGCGAGCCCGGACGGATCCGCCGGGCGTGGGCCGACCGCACCCGTCGCGCCCTCGTCGGCGAGGACGGCCGTCTCCTCGTCGTCGCCGCCGACCACCCCGCCCGCGGAGCCCTCGGTGTCCGCGGCGCGTCCCGGGCCATGGAGAGCCGCTCCGACCTCCTCGAGCGGATCGCGACGGCGCTCTCCCGGCCCGGCGTCGACGGGGTCCTCGGGACGCCCGACGTCCTCGACGACCTCCTCCTCATGGGCGCCCTCGAGGGCAACGTCGTCATCGGCTCGATGAACCGCGGCGGCCTCCAGGGGGCCGCCTTCGAGCTCGACGACAGGTTCACCGCGTACACCGCCGACGAGGTCGCCGACCGGGGTCTCGACGGCGGCAAGATGCTCACCCGGATCGCCTACGACGACCCGGGGACCGTCGCCACCCTCGCCGCGTCCGCGGCCGCGGTGGGAGCGCTCGCCACGCACGGGCTCATGGCGCTCGTCGAGCCGTTCCTCTCCGTCCGCGAGGACGGCCGGGTCCGCAACCTCCTCGACCCGGACAGCACGATGACGTCGATGGCGATCGCCGCGGGACTCGGCGCGAGCAGCGCGCACACGTGGCTCAAGCTCCCTCTCGTCGACGACCTCGAGCGGGTCATGGACGCGACCACCCTCCCGACCCTCCTCCTCGGCGGCGACCCCCGGGGTGACCCCGACGAGACGTACGCGGCGTGGGGCCGTGCCCTCGAGCTCCCCGCCGTCCGCGGCCTCGTCGTCGGCCGGGCCCTGCTCTACCCGCCGGACGGGGACGTCGCCGCCGCCGTCGACGTCGCCGCCGGACTCGTCCACCGGCGCCGGACCGAGAGGAGCACCACCCCATGACCGACAACGACCGCTGGGTCCTCCCCGCCGGGCGCCCCACCGGCGACGGCTGGGACGTCGAGGTCGGCGAGGGCACCCCCGGCTGGGAGCGCACCGGCCTGCGCACGCTCACCCTCGCGCCCGGGGCGACCCGCGAGGTGGCCACCGACGAGGACGAGTTCGTCGTCGTGCCGCTCGCCGGGTCGGTCTCCGTCGCCGTCACCGACGCGGCGGGGACGAGGCACGCCGCCGACCTCGCCGGCCGCTCCTGCGTCTTCGCGGGCCCGAGCGACGTCGCCTACGTCGGCCGCGGATCCACCCTCGTGCTCAGCGCCCCCGACGGGGGCTCGGGGACCGCCCGGGTCGCGCTCGCGAGCGCGCGGGCGGCAAGGCGGGTCGACCCGGTCCCGTTCCGCCACGTCACCGCGGCCGAGGTGCCCGTCGAGCTCCGCGGAGCCGGCCAGACCTCCCGCGAGGTGCGCAACTTCGCCGTCCCCGAGGTCCTCGACGCCGACTCGATCATCGCGTGCGAGGTCATCACGCCGGCCGGCAACTGGTCCTCCTACCCGCCCCACAAGCACGACGAGGAGCGGCCCGGGGAGGAGACCGCGCTCGAGGAGATCTACTACTTCGAGGTCCGCGCCGAGGACGCCGAGCTCGCCGGTGACCCCGGGGACGGCCGGGACCCGGTCGGGTACCAGCGGGTCTACGGCACCGACGACCGACCCATCGACGTCCTCGCCGAGGTCCGGACCGGCGACGTCGTCCTCGTCCCGCACGGGTGGCACGGACCGGCGATGGCCCCGCCCGGGTACGACCTGTACTACCTCAACGTCATGGCCGGCCCCGGTCCCGAGCGGGCCTGGCTCATCTGCGACGACCCGGCCCACGGATGGGTCCGCCGCTCCTGGGAGACCCAGGACGTCGACCCCCGGCTCCCCCTCGGAGGACCTCGTGACTGACCCGCCAGAGACCGTCCGGCTCACCGTCGCCCAGGCGGTCGTCCGGTTCCTCGCCGCGCAGTGGAGCGAGCGGGACGGAGAGCGACAGCGACTCCTCGCCGGCTGCTTCGGGATCCTCGGGCACGGCAACGTCGCCGGGATCGGCCAGGCCCTCCTCCAGCAGGAGGTCGAGGCGACCGAGGCGACGGGGTCGGCCGACCTGGCCGGGCTCCCGTACGTCCTCGCCCGCAACGAGCAGGCGATGGTCCACACCGCTGTCGCGTACGCCCGTCAGAAGGACCGGCTCCAGACGTGGGCGTGCAGCGCGAGCGTCGGGCCCGGCTCGACGAACATGCTCACCGGCGCCGCCCTCGCGACGATCAACCGGGTCCCCGTCCTCCTCCTCCCCTCGGGGACCTTCGCGACCCGGGCCGCGGCCCCGCTCCTCCAGGAGCTCGAGCAGCCGTACGCCGGCGACCTCACCGTCAACGACGCCTTCCGACCGCTGTCGCGGTTCTTCGACCGGGTCACCCGTCCGGAGGCGCTCGCCCCGGCGCTGCTCGGGGCGATGCGGGTGCTCACCGACCCCGCCGAGACCGGTGCGGTGACGCTCGCCCTCCCGCAGGACGTCCAGGCCG
The DNA here is from genome assembly GCA_963783735.1 of uncultured Actinomycetota bacterium. GTDB lineage: Bacteria > Actinomycetota > Actinomycetes > Actinomycetales > Dermatophilaceae > CAWDAQ01. The sequence continues at coordinate 50,668 of CAWAOO010000008.1, forward strand.
AGGCCCACGACTTCCCCGTCGACCTCTTCGCCGAGCGGACCTGGCACGTCGCCCGCCCCCCGGCCGAGCGGGACCGGATCGCCGCCGCCGCCGAGCTCATCCGGTCCGCGGAGCGACCGCTCCTCGTCGCCGGCGGCGGGGTCCACTACTCCGGCGCCGAGGACGCGCTCGCCGCGTTCTGCGACGCCACCGGCATCCCCGTCGGCGAGACCCAGGCGGGCAAGGGCTCGCTCCTCCACGGCCACCCCCACCTCGTCGGGGCGATCGGCTCGACGGGGACGACCGCGGCGAACGCGCTCGCCCGGGACGCCGACGTCGTCATCGGCGTCGGCACCCGGTGGGGGGACTTCACGACCGCGTCCCGGACGGCGTTCCAGCACCCGGGCGTGAGGTTCGTCAACGTCAACGTCGCGGGCTTCGACGCCGGCAAGCACGCGGGGCTCTCCGTCGTCGCGGACGCCCGGGAGGCCCTCACCGACCTCACCGCCGCCCTCGGCGGCGAGAACCCGTACACCGTGGACGTCGCCTACCGGGAGCGGCAGGCCGGGCTGTGGCGGGACTGGGACGCCGAGGTCGAGGCCGCGCACACCCCGCCTGCCGAGGTGACCCGGGGCCTCGCCGACGGGCTCCTCACCCAGGGCGAGGTCCTCGGCTGCGTCAACGAGCTCAGCGACCCGCGCGACGTCGTCCTCTGCGCCGCAGGGTCGATGCCCGGCGACCTCCACAAGCTCTGGCGGGTCCGCGACCGTCGGGGCTACCACGTCGAGTACGGGTACTCGTGCATGGGCTACGAGGTCCCCGCCTCGCTCGGGGTCCGGCTCGCCGACGAGACTCGCGACGTCTTCGCCATGGTCGGCGACGGGGGCTACCTCATGATGCCCACCGAGCTCGTCACCGCCGTCCAGGAGCGGGTCAAGGTCATCGTCGTCCTCGTCCAGAACCACGGGTTCCACTCCATCGGTTCGCTCTCGGAGTCGCTCGGCTCGCAGCGGTTCGGCACCCGCTACCGCTACCGCTCGGAGCAGACCGGGCGGCTCGACGGGGGCGTCCTGCCGGTGGACCTCGCGGCCAACGCCCGCAGCCTCGGCGCGACCGTCATCGAGGTCCACTCCCGGGCCGAGCTCGAGCAGGCGGTCGCGACCGCGAAGGCCGCGCCGCCGGACCGGCCGGTCGTCGTCCACGTCGAGACCGACCCGCTCGCCGAGGCCCCCGCCAGCGCGTCCTGGTGGGACGTCCCGGTGAGCGAGGTCAGCGAGCTCGGGTCGACCCGGGCCGCGTTCGAGACCTACGCCGCCCACAAGACCACCCAGCGCCACCACCTCGCCCCGGCCGAGGGGCAGAGCGGGGGTTGAGCACCGCACCGATCATCGGCAGCGCCCCGACCGGGTCGCAGGTGGCCCTCCACCGGCACCTCGTCATCGGGCCGGGCGAGGGCGACGTCGACGCGTTCTTCCGTACCCTCGGGGCGGTCGGCCTCGACGGGACCTCTCGACGTGCGTCTTCGCCTGAAAGGAGCGGGCCCGGGAGTCCGCGACTCGTGCGCGGGTGACCGGGCCGTTCTCCCGGTGGGGCGGACCGGGCGTGCTCCGGTCGCGCTCGTGAGCAGTTGAAAGTTAGTATGTCCTGACAAACTTGTCAAAGGAGACGTCGTGTCCAGTCCCGCCCGCATCACCCACCTCATCGGAGGCTCTCCCTGGGAGGGGGCCCCCGAGCGGACGAGCGAGGTGTTCAACCCCGCGACCGGCGAGGTCACCGCCACCCTCGACCTCGCCTCGGCCGACGTCGTCGGCGAGGCCGTGGCCACGGCCACGTCGGCGTGGGAGTCCTCGTGGGGGTCGCTCTCGCTCGCGAAGCGCGCCCAGGTCCTCTTCAGGTTCCGCGAGCTCCTCAACGAGCGCAAGGGCGAGATCGCCGAGCTCATCACCGCCGAGCACGGCAAGGTCCTCGACGACGCCGTCGGCGAGGTCACCCGTGGACTCGAGGTCGCCGAGTTCGCCTGCGGCATCCCCCAGCTCCTCAGGGGCGGCTTCACCGAGAACGCCTCGACGAAGGTCGACGTGTACTCGATCCGCCAGAGCCTCGGGGTCGTGGCCGTCATCTCGCCGTTCAACTTCCCGGCGATGGTCCCGCTGTGGTTCATCCCCGTCGCCATCGCCTGCGGGAACGCCGTCGTCCTCAAGCCGAGCGAGAAGGACCCGAGCGCCTCGGTCGCCATCGCTCGGCTCTGGCACGAGGCGGGCCTGCCCGACGGCGTCATGAACGTCGTCCACGGGGACAAGGAGGCGGTCGACGCGCTGCTCACCCACCCCGACGTCAAGGCTGTCTCCTTCGTCGGCTCGACCCCGATCGCGAGGTACGTCTACGAGACCGGCACCGCCCATGGCAAGCGGGTCCAGGCGCTCGGCGGGGCGAAGAACCACATGCTCGTCCTCCCCGACGCCGACCTCGACCAGGCCGCCGACGCCGCCGTCAACGCGGGCTTCGGCTCGGCCGGCGAGCGGTGCATGGCGATCTCGGCGCTCGTCGCCGTCGAGCCGATCGCCGACGAGCTCGTCTCGAAGATCACCGACCGGATGGGCAAGCTCCGCACCGGGGACGGGACCCGCGGGTGCGACATGGGCCCGCTCGTCACCCGGACGCACCGGGACAAGGTCGCCGGGTACCTCGACTCCGGGGTCGAGGACGGCGCCACCCTCGTCGTCGACGGCCGGGACGGGGACTTCGACGCCGACGGGGACGGGTTCTTCCTCGCCCCGACGCTGTTCGACCGCGTCACCCCCGAGATGAGCGTCTACCGTGACGAGATCTTCGGGCCGGTCCTCTCCGTCGTCCGGGTCCAGTCCTACGACGAGGGCCTCGCGCTCATCAACGCCAACCCGTACGGCAACGGCACCGCGATCTTCACCAACGACGGGGGCGCCGCCCGGCGCTTCCAGAACGAGGTCGAGGTCGGAATGGTCGGGGTCAACGTCCCGATCCCCGTCCCCGTGTCGTACTACTCCTTCGGCGGGTGGAAGAACAGCCTCTTCGGCGACACCCACGCCCACGGGAGCGAGGGCGTGCACTTCTACACCCGCGGCAAGGTCGTCACCCAGCGCTGGCTCGACCCGAGCCACGGGGGGCTCAACCTCGGGTTCCCGCAGAACGACTGAGCCGGCGACCGAGCGCCGCCGTCCGGGGTCCAGTCCGTCCGCCGGGCGGGCTCAGCCCGCCCGGCGGACGACGAACCTCGGCGGTTGCGCGAGGGACTGCCCGACGACGCAGTAGCGCTCCGTCGCCGTCGCCAGCCGGTCGAGGGTCGCCGCGTCGGCGTCCGTGTCGAGCTCGGCGGTGACGGTGACCCCGGTGACCCCCACGGGGACCGAGCGGTCCACCCCGAGGGTCCCCCGGGCGTCGAACGTCCCGTCCGCGGTGAGCCGGGCGCTGCGGACCTCGACGCCCATGACGGTGGCGACGCTGCGGAGGGTGACGCCGGCGCACGCGAGCAGCGCCTCGAGAAGGAGGTCGGCCGAGCACGCGTCGCTCCCGTCCCCGCCGGTCGCGCGGTGCAGTCCCGCCCGCACCGGTCCGGCCCATCCGCGGACGGTCGCCGTCACCCCGGGGTCGGAGAAGTCGCCCTCGGCGGACACCGGTGTCCGGGCGCTCTCCGGGTCCTCGCGGTAGCGCTGCTGGAGCGGCGCCTGGAGGGACCGCAGGGTCTGTGTGTCCATCCCGCCAGCCTGCCACCCCCGGGGGACCGGCGGCCCATCCGGCCTTGCTGTTCTCGGGGAGGCCGCGGCGTGCAGCCGGGAGGACCGGCCGGTGCCGACGACCGTCCCCCCGTACGACGCCCCCGGTCGGCTCACGCCGCGGTGACGCGCCGGGAGGCGAGGACGAGGGGGACGGCGACGAGGACGGCGGCGACGAGGAGGCCGAGGACGCCGGCGACGAGGAGGCCGACGGCGAGACCGGTGAGCCACGGCACGGTGGCAGCAACCTCCACCGTGGCGTCGACGCCCGGGGAGCCGTCGGCGTTCATGACGACGAGTGACCACCGTCCCGCGGTCGGCGCCCACCGGAGCTCCTGCTCCCCCGTACCGCTCGCGTCGGCGACCCAGACGTCGGTGCTCGCCGGGGGCGCCGCGGCGTCCGTCCCGGGGACGTCGGTCCCACCGCCCCCCGCCCCGCCGATCACGGTGTGGGCGACTCCGGCGAGATAGCCGGACACCTCGCCGCTCGGGGCGATGCCGACGAAGATCGGCGACCGCGTGCCGGCCGACGTGGCCCGGACGCGGACCTCGCCGAGGATGCGCTCCGGCAGTCCGGCCCGGGCCCCGGCACCCTCGATGTCGACGGGTCCGGCGGACACCGCGGACCCGCTCGACGCCACCGTCGTCACGGGGAGGCTGAGGAACCCGTCGGAGTCGCGGGCCGAGCGGTCGGTGACGAGGAGGAAGAGGCCCCCGACGAGGAGGCCGAGGGCGACGACCGCGGCGACCGAGCCGAGGACGAGGGTGACGACCCTCCCGGGCGTCCACCGACGGGGAGCCACGGACCGGTCGGGGGGCGTCGCGGCCGAGGTGGTCATCGGGCACCGAGCTCAGGTTCCGGGGGCGGCGCGGACGCGTCCGGTGGGGGCGGGGACGGGTCGGCGGCCCCCTGGTCGAGGCGGAGCGGAGGGTAGGCGTCGGTCATGAGGAGCGCGTACCCCGCGACCCGGAACGTCCACCGGTTGAGGCCGACGACGAGGTCGTGGAGGGCAGCCGGGTAGCGCCCCGTGACGGCGACGATGACGGCCGCGAAGAAGACGAGGAGGCTGAGCAGCCCCGTCGTCGAGACCCACTGGGGAGCGGAGCCCTCCTGGACGGTGACCCACTGCCCGCTGCCGACGAGGGCACCGACGATGAGGTAGTGGGGAATCGCGAGGAGCCACCACTTGACGAGGACGAGCCCGCGGCTCAGCTCCCCCGGGGGGTCGACCTCGAGGCGGGCGGGGTAGTCCGGGACGTCGGCGAGGGTGAACGGAGGGTAGCGGTCCGTGCCCAGCGCGCTGTAGCCGTAGTAGCTGACCCGCCACGACCAGCGGAGGACCCCGACCGTGAACTCGAGGATCGAGGGCGGGTAGCGCCCGGAGACGAGGATCGCGACGAGGGCGACGAGGGTGAGGACGAAGACGGCGAGCCAGAGGAACGCGAGGATGACGTAGTGGGGGATGGCGAGGAGCCACTTGACGAGCCAGAGGAACCGGGACGGGTGGGGGTCAGGGTCCGCGCTCACGCGGACGGGGTAGAGGTGGGGGGCGGGGGCGGGTGACGTCGTCATGGGTTCTCCTCCCCGAGCGCATGGCGTCCCCCTCAGTCTCGCCGGGCAGCGCTGGACGACACAGTGCCGAAGGTCCTCCGCGGCCCCGGCGGCGCGCCTCTGCCGGCTGCGTCAGCGGGTCGCGCCTCCGCCCGCTGCGTCCGCGGGTTCGGTGCCCGGGCGACCGAACCTGCGGACGCAGCCGGCGCTGCCCGTCGTGCCCGGTCGTCACACCCGCCCACGGCCCGGACGGTCCCGCGTCCCCCCGGCCGGTCAGGTCTGGACGCGGACGCGGTGCTCCTCGGGCAGCTTGACCGCGAGGACCGGGATGCCGGCGTCGAGGAGGAGCCGCTGGCTGATGCTCCCGAGGATGGCCTTGCCCACCGGCGACCGGCGCCGGATGCAGATGACGAGGCGGTCGGCGTCGTTTCGGGCGTCGATCTCGTCGAGGACGGCGTCGGCCGGGTCCCGCCCGCTCCTGTCGACGACGCTGACCTCGACGTCCTCGGGGAGGGCGGACGTGTCGAGCTCGGCGGCGGTGAGGTTCACCGCGACGAGGCCCGCGCCCAGCCTGCGGGCCTCGGCGGCGGCGGCCTGGAGGGCATGGCGGCCCTCGGCGCTGTCCGGGACGGCGACGATGACGGTCATGTGCGGCTCCTCACGGCTGCGCGGGCCAAGCACCGGCCCGTCCAGCCGACGGTGCCACGGGTGGCCGGGACCCGTCAACGCCTTGACGTAATGTGCTCACATTTGGGCCCGATGTCGTCGGATGAGGCGGCGTCGCCCAGGACTCGCGCCGGGCGAGACGACCGCGGATTATAACGATCAGGTCACGGTGAATTGGGGGTTCGGCGCGTCCGTTCGCTACCGTGGATCGCTGAACCACCCCCTGACCCCCAGCCTCGGAGGTGCCTCACTCCCATGTCAACCACAACCCGTCCGCCGACCCAGGCGGGCGAGGAGACGAAGCAGCGGCTGGTCTCCGCCCCCCGCGTCTTCTGGCCGGCCGCTGCCCTCCTCGTCATCTTCGTCGCCCTCGCGGTCGTCTTCCCGACCCAGCTCGGGGACCTCCTCAGCGCTGCGAACACCACCGTCGTCACCGAGCTCGGCTGGTGGTACATCCTCCTCGTCAGCGGCTTCGTCTTCTTCGCGATCTGGCTCGCCCTCTCCCCGATGGGGAACATCACCCTCGGCAAGCCCGACGAGGACCCCGACTTCGGGCTGAAGTCGTGGTTCGCCATGCTCTTCGCCGCCGGGATGGGGATCGGCCTCGTCTTCTGGGGCGTCGCCGAGCCGCTCAACCACTTCGCCTCCCCGCCCCCCGGGGTCAGCGGCGGCGACGGCGACGTCGCGCGCCAGGCGATGGACCAGACGTTCCTCCACTGGGGCCTGCACGCGTGGGCGATCTACGTCATCGTCGGCCTCGCCGTCGCCTGGGCGGTCCACCGCAAGGGCCGACCCGTCTCGATCCGGTACGCCCTCGAGCCGCTCCTCGGCGACCGGGTCAACAGCTGGTGGGGCGACGCGATCGACGTCATCGCCATCGTCGGCACGCTCTTCGGCGTCGCGACCTCGCTCGGCTTCGGCGTCACCCAGGTCGGTGCGGGCTTCGCGTTCCTCGGCTGGGTCGACGAGGCGAGCACCCCGTTGCTCGTCGTCCTCATCGCCATCATCACCGGCATCGCGCTCACCTCGGTCGTCACCGGCGTCGACAAGGGCATCCGGTTCCTCTCGAACGTCAACATGGGCCTCGCGGGCGCGCTGCTCCTGCTCGTCCTCCTCCTCGGCCCGACGGTCTTCCTCCTCTCCGACTTCGTCCAGCAGCTCGGCTCGTACGCCCAGAACTTCCTCCGGCTGAGCTTCAGCACCCTGTCCTTCCAGGGTGAGGCCGGCAAGCAGTGGCTGTCGTCGTGGACGACGTACTACTGGGGGTGGTGGATCAGCTGGGCGCCCTTCGTCGGGGTCTTCATCGCCCGGATCTCCAAGGGGCGGACGGTCCGCGAGTTCGTCACCGGCGTCCTCCTCGTCCCGACGATCGTCACCTTCCTCTGGTTCTCGATCATGGGTGGCTCGGGCCTCTACCGTGAGGTCTTCGGCAACGGCGGCCTCGTCGGCCCCGACGGTGCGGTCTCGACCGACAACGCCCTGTTCCAGATGCTCGAGGGGCTGCCGTTCGGCTCGCTGCTCAGTGTCGTCGCGATCTTCCTCATCATCGTCTTCTTCGTCACGAGCTCGGACTCCGGCTCGTTCGTCGTCGACATGATCGCCTCCGGCGGGGACCCCGAGCCCCCGGTGTGGAGCCGCGCGTTCTGGGCGAGCCTCGAGGGCGTCGTCGCCGCGGTGCTCCTCGTCGCCGGCGGCCTCAGCGCGCTCCAGACGATGGCGATCCTCGTCGCGGTCCCCTTCAGCCTCGTCATGGTTCTCATGACGGTGTCGATCACCAAGGCGCTCATGGGCGAGCACCGGCGGATCGAGCGGCGCAAGCGGGACCTCTTCCGCGACCAGCTCACCGACCACGTCACCGACCACGTCACGGACCACGTCACCGAGCATTTCGACGACTGGAACGGCAACGGCAACGGCAACGGCAACGGCAGGCGCCGGGCCGGCGCCGACGGGCGGTCCCGGACGACCTCCTGACCCGCCCGGGATCCCGACGCTCCCCCCGGACGACGGGCCGCACCACCGGAAGGTGGGGCGGCTCGTCGTCGTCCGGGGTGGGCGGGGGCGCACGGGCGGTCGCCGTTCGGCAGAATGCGGACATGAGGCGACAGGTGGCGCTGGCGGCGCCGGGGGAGACCTCCGTCGACGCCGGACTCGAGGTCGCCCGGGCCGGTGGGAACGCCGTCGACGTCGCCGTCGCTGCCGCCGTCGCCGCGATGGCGACCGAACCCGGCATCGTCAGCCTCATGGGTGGGGCGTACGTCTCGATGTGGGCCGACGGGCGCGACCCCGAGATCGTCGACGGGAACGTCGCGATGCCCGGCGCGGGTCGTCCCCCCGAGGCCTTCGGCCGCGGGGTCCGCGAGGTCGTCACCGGGTACGGCGGCGGGGTGACGATGTACGCCGGTGCCGGGTCGGTCGCGACGTCCGGCGCGGTCCCCGCGCTCGCCCTCGCCCGCGACCGGTACGGGCTCGTGGGCTGGGCGGACCTCCTCGCCCCCGCGACCCGGGCGTGCCGCCAGGGCTACCCGCTCGGGTCGGCCTCGGCGCACTACCTCGACCACGTCCGGGGCGTCCTCTTCGACGAGGACCCGGAGGCCCGCGCCCTCGTCAGCCGACCCGACGGGGAGCCGCTCCAGCCGGGTGAGCGGTCGCGCAACCCGCTCCTCGCCGACACCCTCGGGCTCCTCGCCCGCGAGGGCGTCGACTGCCTCGTCACCGGCGAGGTCGGCCGGGCCCTCGTCGCCGCGATGGACGCGGGCGGTGGCCTCGTCTCCGGGGCCGACCTGCTCGCCTACGAGCCCGTCGTGCGGACCCCGGTCCTGCGGACCGTCGGGGACTGGGACGTCGCCCTCAACCCACCGCCCTCGGTCGGCGGGCCGATGCTCGCCGTGATGCTCGGCGAGCTCGCCCGGACGCCCGACTGGTCGTGGGCGGACGTCATCCGGATCCAGCGGGCGGTGCTCGGGTACCGGCACGGGGTGCACGACCGGTCGCGGGACCTCGACGGCGACGGCCGGGCGCTCCTCGAGCGGGTCGAGCGCTACGGGCTCCCCGGGCTGCCGACGTCCGCGTCGACGGCCCACGTCTCCGCGGTCGACGCGGACGGCCTCGGGTGCGCGATCACGATGTCGAGCGGCTACGGGTCCGGGCTGACCATTCCCGGGACCGGGATGCTCCTCAACAACGCGCTCGGCGAGCCCGAGCTCAACCGGCTCGGGCTGCACGCCCTCGCCCCGGGGACCCGGCTCGCCTCGAACATGGCCCCGACGACTGCCCGGACCGGGGACGGGCGGGTCCTCGCCGCCGGGTCGCCGGGTGCGGACCGGATCACGACCGCGCTCATGCAGGTCCTCGCCCAGGGCTGCCTCCACGGGTCCGACCTCCAGGAGGCCATCGACGCCCCCCGGGTCCACGTCCGGACGCTGCCGGAGGGGGGCGCGGTCGCCGAGTACGAGCGGGACGGCGGTATCGCCTCCGCGGTCGCCCTGTCCGGCCTCCCCGGGCACGAGCACGCGGAGCCGTCGATGTACTTCGGCGGGGTCGGGGCGGCCCTCCTCGACTCCGACGGCGCTCTGCTCGCGGCCGCGGATCCGCGACGCGCCTCGGCGACGGGCGTCTGCTGACCCGAACCGCGAAGACCCCCGGACACCGTGCCCGGGGCCCCGCCGTCCGCGGGGGGGGGGGGGGGGGTCAGGCGTTCCCGTGCTCCTCTCGGATCTCCTGCAGCTCCGCGCGGCTCTCCGCGCCGAGCTCGTAGAGCCGGCCGTGCCTGCGGTCGTCGAGGTACTCGCGCATCTCCTGTTTGATGACGGGCAGGAGCATGTAGACGCCGAGGAGGTTGACGAACGCGCAGACGAAGAGGAACGAGTCGGCGAGGCTGAGCACCTGCCCGAAGGTGAGGACGGTGCCGGTGATGATGAAGAAGCAGAAGACCGCCTTGTAGGCGTAGCCGGTCTTCTGCCCGTGCCCGAAGAGGTACTCCCACGCCTGCTGGCCGTAGTACGACCACGTGATCATCGTCGAGAAGGCGAAGAGGATGACCGCGACGGCGAGGATGTAGGGGAACCACGGGAGGAAGGACTCGAACGAGTCAGAGGTGAGGGTGACGCCGTCCGGGGTCGGACCGCCGGCCGCGACCTGGGCGCGGCCGTCGACGTAGCTCTGCGGGTTGGCGATGATGATCGTCAGGGCGGTCATCGTGCAGATGACGACGGTGTCGATGAACGGCTCGAGGAGGGCGACGAAGCCCTCGCTCACCGGCCGCTTCGTCCGGACGGGGGAGTGCGCCGTCGGGGCCGAACCGAGCCCGGCCTCGTTGGAGAACGCGGCCCGCTGGAAGCCGACGATGAGCACCCCGACGAAGCCGCCGGCGACGCCCTCGGGGTTGAAGGCGCCCTCGACGATCGCCCCGACGGCCTCGGGGACCTGCGGGAGGCTGCCGAGGATGACGAAGAGGCAGGCGAGGACGTAGAGGATCCCCATGAACGGGACGAGCCGGCTCGTCACCCGGGCGATGCTCGTGATGCCGCCGAGGATGACGAGCGCGGTGAGGGTTGCGAGGACGATGCCGAAGATGAGCGCGGCACCGTCACTGCCGAGGATGCCGTCCTCGCCACCGGTGACCGAGCGGGCCTGGACGAAGGTCTGGTTCGCCTGGAACATGTTGCCGCCGCCGATGCCGAAGAAGAGGATGGCGACGGCGAAGATGCCGGGCAGGACCTTGACGGCGAGGCTGCCGAACGGCCTGAAGGCGACCGGGAGGTACTTGAACGGCCCCCCGTTGACCGTCCCGTCCGCGTTGATGTGCCGGTACTTCACCCCGAGGGTGCACTCGGCGAACTTCGTCGCCATTCCGAGGAGGCCGGCGAGGATCATCCAGAACGTCGCCCCCGGGCCGCCGAGCGCGACGGCGGCGCCGACCCCGGCGATGTTGCCGAGGCCGACGGTCCCCGAGAGCGCCGACGAGAGCGCCTGGAAGTGGGTGATCTCGCCGGGGTCGTCCTCCTTGGAGAACCTGCCGCGGACGACCTCGAGCGCGATCTTGAACCCGCGGAACTGGATGAAGCCGAAGTAGACGGAGATGATCGTCGCCGCGGCGACGAGCCAGATGACGACGAAGGGGATCGACACCGGGCCGAGCGGGACCTCGACGAAGACGATCTTCGCGGCCCACTCGGCGAACGGCGCGAAGACGGTGTCGATCGCGTTCTCGACGGACTTCAGGGGGCCGGACTCGGCCATGGGCACGTGAGAGGGCACCTTGGTGAGAGGGCCTGCTGGGGAGGCAAACATGGGTCCTGACGCAACAGCACAATCCGCATGAAGGCAACGACCCACGGGGGTGCCTTTGCCGAGTCGTTATCTCCCCGGGGGGTGGACGCAGGGGTCTGGATCTCCCCGGGGGGGTGGACGCAGGGGTCTGGATCTCCCCGGGGGGGTGGACGCAGGGGTCTGGATCTCCCCGGGGGGTGGACGCAGGGGTCTGGATCTCCCCGGGGGGGTGGACGCAGGGGTCTGGCGGGCGTCTCAGGCCGGTCTGACCCTCACCGGGTCGCCCCGGTGACGAGCCACGTGTCGGATCGGATCCGCCAGGCGAAGAGCCCGCCCCGGATCGCCATGAACGCGGTGAAGGCGAGCCAGAGCCAGCGCATCGCCGTGGCCTCGGCGCCCGCCCCGCCGCCCGCGACGAGGCCGGGGGCCGCGACGTGGACGGCGAGGATGACCGGCAGGTAGGCGAGCAGGGTGACCGTCATCGCCCCGGCGAGCCAGCGCCCGTCCCCGGCGCCGATGAGGACGCCGTCGACGACGAAGACGTACCCGGACAGCGGCTGCCCGAGGGCGACGACGACGAGTGCGGCCGAGAGCGCGGACGCGACCGCGGGGTCGCTCGTGAAGAGCCCCGGGAGGAGGCCGTGGGCGAGGAGGAGGAGGGCCCCGAGGGCCGCGCCGCCCCACACCCCCCAGCGGAGCATCGTCGACGTCGCCGAGCGAACCCCCTCGCGGTCGCCGGCCCCGAGCGCCTTGCCGGTGAGGGCCTGGGCGGCGATGGCGAGGGCGTCGAGGGCGAAGGTGAGGAAGGACCAGATCGTCATGGCGACCTGGTGCGCCGCGAGCGGGACGTCGCCGAGGCCGGCGGCCACCCACGTCGTCACGAGGAGGACGGCCCGCAGCGCGAGGGTCCGCACGAGCAGGGGGACGCCGGTGACGGCTGCGGTGAGGACCCTGCCCGGGTGGACGTGGATCGCGGCGCCGGTGTCGCGCGCGTGCCGGAGCAGGACGGCGACGAGGCCGACGGCCATGGCCGTCTGGGCGGTGACCGTGCCCCACGCCGACCCGGCGATGCCCATTCCGAGGCCGTAGACGAGGGCGAGGTTGAGGACGATGTTGCCGCCGAACCCGAGGACGGCCGCGACGAGCGGGGTGCGGGTGTCCTGGAGGCCGCGGAGGACCCCCGTCGTCGCGAGGACGACGAGCATCGCGGGGATGCCGAGCGCCGAGATCCGCAGGTACGTCACCGCCTCGGCGAGGGCGCCGCTGGAGGCGCCGAAGACGCGGCAGAGCGGCTCGGCGGCGAGCGCGACGACGCCCGCGACCCCGGTGCCGAGGAGGACCGAGAGCCAGGCGCCGTCGACCCCGGCCTCGACCGCCCCCCGCCGCGACCCGGCCCCGAGCTGGCGGGCGACGACGGACGTCGTCCCGTAGGCGAGGAAGACGAAGACGTTCGCGGCGGTGAGGAGGATCGCGCTCGCGACACCGAGCCCGGCGAGGGGGGTCGTCCCGAGGTGGCCGATGATCGCCGAGTCGGCGAGGAGGAAGAGCGGCTCGGCGACGAGCGCGAGGAACGCCGGGACGGCGAGCCGGAGGATCTCCCGGCTCTGGCGTTGCGCCACGTCGTCCCGCACGAGCGCCACGCTAGCCGCCGCCCGCTCTCACGCGGGGAGGGTGCCCCGCATGATGCTGTCGCCGGAGTGGACCGGGTTGCCGTCGGCGGGCTCGCGGGAGACGTCGACGACGCGGTACCCCTGCTCGAGGGCCCCGCCCGGGACGACGAACGTCTCGGTGGTGCCCGCGAGCACCCCGACGGACACCATTCGCCTGCCGTCGACGTTGATGAGCCAGACCTCGCGGTACCCGCCGCCGGACGCCGTCGGCATCTGCGCGGTGAGATGGACCCTGAGCTCGGTGAGGTCGCCGAGGCGGAGCAGCTCGGCGTCCCCGAGGGCCGTCGTCCCGTCGAGCTCGGTGAGTGTGGTCCTCCCGACGACGTCGGGGCTCGGCGCCGACGTCGCGGTCGCTCCCGGCGGGGGTCCGGAGCCGGCGAGGACCCGGTCGCCGACGACGCCGACGAGGACCCCGGCGACGGCTGCCGCGGCGAGCAGCCACGACACCGACCGCTTCGGCCTCGGCGCCGGGCGCGCCCTCCGCAGGGGCACGGCCCCGCGGGTCTGCGCCTCGATGTCGGCCCAGAGCTCCGGACCCGGGGAGGCGAGCGGCTCGAGCGGCCCACGGGCGTCGTCGCCGGCGGTCGAGCGGAGGACCGCGGCGACCGCGCGGAGCTCCTCGACCTCGGAGCGGCAGCGGGGGCAGGACCGGACGTGCTCGGCCGTCCCGGCGGGGGCGTCGGGACCCGGCGCCGGGTCGTCCCGGGCGAGGGCGACGGCCGCGAGGGCCTCGTCGTCGGGGTGTTCGAGACGGTCGTCAGTCGTGCGCATCGTTCACCTCCCGGAGTCGTGCGCGCAGGTGGAGCAGGCCACGGCGGACGTGGCTCTTGACGGTGCCCAGCGGGAGGTCGAGGTGGGTGGCGATCTGCTCGTGGGTCCGGTCCTCGTAGAAGGCCAGCGCCATGATCGTACGTCGCGGCTCGTCGAGCGAGCGGAGCTCCTCGGTGACGAGGACCCGGGTCGTCACCTGCTCGAGCGTCGTCGGGCGGGGCGCCTGGGCGTCGGGTGTGAGGGCGGCCACGGCGTAGACGTTGCGCGCGTCCCGTCCGCGCAGGGCGAGCCGGTCGGCGATCCGGTGTCGGGTGATCCCGACGAGCCACCCGGGGAGGGCGCTGTCCGACGGACGCACCCGCTCGCGGCTCTGCCAGGCCGAGACGAAGACCTGTTGGGTGACGTCCTCGGCGTCGTGCCGGTCGCCGAGGACGCGCAGGCACATCGTGAGGACGAGACCCGACCAGCGGCGGTACACCTCGGCGAGGGCGTCGTGCTCGCCGGTCGACAGCGCGGCGGAGAGCTGGGCCACCGAGGCCGAGGTGTAGTCGCCTCCGGTCACCGCCTCAGCATAGGGGTCCCTCTCCGGCCTCCGGGGGCCGACGACGTCAGCGACCGGTGGGGTCAGGGGTCGCGACGACAAGGACGTTGTCCTCGTAGTGGTGGGTGGTCTCGTCGAACGCGCCCCCGCAGGTGAGCACGTGCAGCCGGGCCGGACCGCGACGGTCGAAGACGGCGGCAAGGTCGAGGTCCTCCTTCCTGATCCGGGTGACGGTGGTGACGCGGTAGCCCACCGTCGAGCCGTCGGCGAGGAGGACGCTAACCGCGTCGCCCTCGGCGACCTCGCGCAGGCGCTCGAGGGGACCGGGGCCCTGCCGCTGGGTGTCGACGTGGCCGGCGAGCACCGCGGCCCCGCCGGACGCGCCGGGTCCCGGCCCGTACTCGTACCAGCCGACCCTGCGGACGTCGTCGGGGAGGACCATCTGCCCGTCCCGGGCGACCCCGGTCGGGTCGACGGGCATGCGGATCTCGGCGGCCGGCACGAGGAGGGCCCGCGGCGGGGACGTCCGTGGAGGGTCCTCGGTCGGGGGCGCCGGCCGGACGTCGAGGGTGGGGCCGGGGCGGCCCGGCGTCCTCGCCCCGGCCCCGGGACCACCGGCGGGAGCGAGATCGGCGCCCCCGCCGGTGGACTCGCGGGCCGTGCCCGTCGTGCCCGCCGGCGCCGAGGGCCGGGCGATGGCACGCAGCTCGGCGGCAGAGGCGAGGTCCGGTCCGGTGGACCCCACCCACGCACGGGCGAGCAGCACGGTCGCGAGGGCGATGAGGAGCGCGGCGGCGGCGTACGCCGCCGCGCCCCTCCCGGGACGGGAGCTCACCGGCGGGTGGTCGCCGCCGCCCGGTTCGTCCGGCGGCCGAGGACGAGGAGGCCGCCGGCGGCGAGGATGGCCGCCATCCCCGCGTACGCCCCGAAGGCGATGCCGCCGTCGGCGGCCTGGCCGCCGGTACCGCCCGGGACACCGCCCGGAGCGGAGGCCATCCCGCTGATGGTCTGCACCCCGAGCGCGAGGTTGCTGTCGGCGGCGCTGCCCCACGCGTAGACGATCGTGCTGACGCCCTCCTTGAGGTCGAGGTCGGCGGGCCCGATGGCGACCGTGTCCGTGCCCGCGAGGACGACGTCCGCGCTCACCGTGCCGGCGTCGACGACGGCGCTCGCCTCCTTGGGGTTGGTGAGGTCCTTGAAGACCGGCGCCCCGCCGGCGCGGACGTCGACCGCGGGCGCCGCGGCGTCGTGGCGCACGGTGAGCCGGGCCTTGCCGGCGGGCAGGGCCGAGGTGTCGTTGACGTACGGCGTGAGTGTCGGCGCGCCGTCCGCGCTGAGGTGGGCGACGACGGTGATGTTGGCCCCGGCCGGGACGGTGACGCCGTTGGCCTCGACGATCGCGTCGCCGTCCGCACCGGCCCCGGCGGCGACAACCTTGAGGTCGTAGTCCCCGGCGGGGAGCATGACCGGGTCGGTGAGGGTCCCGGGCGTGAAGTCGGTGAGCAGGGCCTCGCCGTTGGCGTAGACGTCGACGGTGGCCCCGGGGACGCCGTGGAGGACCGACACGGTGGCCTCGTTGTCGGCGGCGCTGGCGGGTCCGCCGGCGACGACCGCGAGACCGGTCAGGGCGGCGGCGGCGGAGGCGGCGAGAGGGACGGTGAGACGTGACATGACTTCTCCTGGCTGAGTCGCCTTCGTGCGGTCCGGACGGATCCGCTGCCCCCTTTTCGCCGTGAGGGCCCCGGCCGGATGCACCCGGCGCGAGAAAGGTCGTCCCCGGGTGCCCGGGTCACGGAAGGGTCGTCGTCGGCGACCGCCCCCGCCACCGGACGAGGAGCTCCCCGAGCAGGGCCGAGCCGAGAAGGAGCGCGAGGACCCCGAGCTGCCCGGGGTCGCGGGTCGCGACGTACGCGACGAGGACGAGGAAGGAGACGAGGCAGGCGAGCGCGCCCGCGAGCGACGTCACCCGCGACCCGAGGCCCTCGCCCGGGGCACGGGCCGCGGCGACGTTGACCGCGGCGAAGACGACGAGGAAGCCGGCCGACCCCATGAGGCTGATCCCGCTGAGGTCGACCGCCGTGACGATGACGAGGGCCCCGCCCGTCGTCGCGAGGAGGCCCCCCACGGGGCGGTTCCACACCGCGTGCCCGAGGCCCGGCGGCAGCTCGCCGTGCCGGGCCATGAGGTAGGTGAACTTCGCTGCGCCGTAGAGGGTCGCGTTGATCGCGCTGGCCGTCGAGATGAGCGCCGCGATCGCGATGAGGGTGAACCCGGCGGCGCCGAGGAACGGTCGGGCGGCCGCGGCCAGGGCGTCGTCCCGTTCGCGGGCGATGACGTCGGGGGTGAGGTTGCCGACGGCGACGTAGGCGACGAGGACGTAGAGGCAGATGACCGAGCCGATGGCGAGGAGGTAGGCGCGCGGCAGGGTGCGTCGCGGGTCGCGGGCGTCCTCGGAGGCGTTGGCGATGAGCTCGAAGCCCTCGTACGCGAGGAAGATCAGCGCCCCGGCGTAGACCACCGTCCCGACCGGGGGGAACGCGGAGGGCGAGACCCGTGCCCGGTCGACGCCGACGAGGCCCACGGCGCAGAAGAGGAGGAGCACGGCGAGCTTGACGGCGACGAGGAGGGTCTCGCCGCGGGCGACGAGCCGGGCGCCACCGAGGTTGAGGAGCGCGAACGCGACGATGACGCCGCACCCGAAGACCCGGCGCCAGCCGCCGGCGGGGTCGAGGCCGGCGAGCGCGGCCGCGTACGAGCCGAAGGCGACGGCGTAGAGGCCGAGCATGACGAAGTAGCTGAGCCAGAGGAGGAGGTTGAGCGGCCCTGCGACCCGGGTGCCGAAGGCGTCGTCGAGGAACGTCGCGGTCCCACCCCGGCTGCGGAGCCTGACCGAGAGGCGGGCGTAGGACCACCCGGTGAGGGAGGCGACGACGCCCCCGACGAGGAAGGCGGCGTACGCGCCGGCTCCGGCGATCTCGACGGTGAGCCCGAGGACGGAGAAGATCCCGCCGCCGACCATGCCGCCGACCCCGATCGAGACGAGGCCGGCGACGCCGACCGGACCTCCCCGGACGGGGGGGCCCGGGGCGCGGGGGCCCGGAGCGCCGACGTCCGGTCCCGGGGGCTGCATCGTCGTGGCCGGGTCACGCGGCGAGGAGGAGCGCCCACGTGCCGCACGGCCCGACGCCCCCGCACTCGGCGTCCACCCGTCCGGGCGGGTCGTCGTGGCCGTGGTCGACCCAGGGCGCCGGGTCGTCGGGGCCGTGGCCGTCGAGGCAGAGGTTGCGGATGCGGCTGCTCACAGGGCCCATCGTGGCAGCCCGCGACCGCGGCAGCTCGGCCTACGCTCTCGATATGTGCCGCAACATCAGACAGCTCCACAACTTCGCGCCCCCGGCGACGCAGGAGGAGGTCCGGGCCGCGGCCCTCCAGTACGTCCGCAAGGTCAGCGGGAGCACCCGGCCCTCCAGGGCCAACGCCGCGGCGTTCGACGCCGCCGTCGAGGAGGTCGCGGTCGCCACCGCGCGGCTGCTGGGCTCGCTCACGACGAGCGCCCCGCCGAGGACCCGGGAGGAGGAGGCGGCCCGTGCCCGGTCGCGTGCGGAGGCCAGGTACGGCGCCCGCGCCTGACCCCCGGCCGCTCACCCCGCCGGCGCCACCCCCGGGCCGCGGCCGGTGGCGCCCGGCGGGGTGGCGCCGTACGACCCACATCATGTGGACAGGCCGCGGCGAGAAAGTTTTCGTCCACACGACGCGGAGACAGACGTCGCAGGTCAACGGGGGTGGGCCGGATGAACCCCGGGTGAATCCACAAGGTTGTCCCCGGCCTGTGCACAACGCCCGTCGGCGCGGCGCACAGCTTGTCCACACGTTGTTCACACGCCCCGTTTGGCACCCCGTCGAGCGGCCCATAGCGTGGGGCGTCGCCCGCCGGGAATCCGTCTCGAGGACGGCGCGGAGGACGCGCCCGGGCGGTGCCGGGCACCGTCGGTGCCGGGTGGTACCACTGGTCATGTTGGAGAGCTGGAGCCGGCTTCGGAAGGGATGGACGCGTGTCGATCGCGGAGCTGGACGTCGGGAATCTCGGCAGCGCCCACGGCCCAGGTGACGACCGGCTCCCCCCGCAGGACGTCGGCGCCGAGCAGTCCGTCCTCGGCGGGATGCTCCTGTCCAAGGACGCCATCGCCGACGTCGGCGAGACCGTCCGGGGACACGACTTCTACCGCCCCGCGCACGAGATCGTCTACGACGCGATCATCGACCTCTACTCGCGCGGCGAGCCGGCCGACGCGATCACCGTCGCCGACGAGCTGAGCAAGCGCGGGGACCTCCAGCGGGTGGGGGGGCAGGCCTACCTCCACCAGCTCATCCAGTCGGTCCCGACCGCGGCGAACGCCGGGTACTACGCGGCGATCGTCGCCGAGCGGGCCATCCTTCGCCGGCTCGTCGAGGCGGGGACGAAGATCGTCCAGATGGGCTACGCCCAGGGGGGCGGAGACGTCGAGGAGATCGTCAACGCCGCCCAGGCCGAGGTCTACGGCGTTGCCGACCAGCGCGGAGGCGAGGACTACGTCGCCCTCTCGGCGACCCTCGAGGAGACCCTCAACGAGATCGAGGTCGCCTCGGGGCGCACCGACGAGCTCATCGGCGTCCCGACGGGGTTCACCGAGCTCGACGAGCTCACCCACGGTCTCCACCCCGGCCAGATGGTCGTCGTCGCCGCCCGTCCCGCCGTCGGGAAGTCGACCTTCGGGATGGACGTCGTCCGGGCGGCGGCGATCAAGCACAAGATGGCGGCGGCGATCTTCTCGCTCGAAATGAGCCGGACCGAGATCACGATGCGCGTCCTCGCCGCCGAGGCGAACATCCAGCTCCAGGACCTGCGCAAGGGCCGGCTGCGCGACGAGGACTGGCAGAAGCTCGCCCGGATCATGGGCAAGATCTCCGAGTCCCCGCTCTACATCGACGACTCGCCGAACATGTCGCTCATGGAGATCCGGGCCAAGGCCCGCAGGCTCAAGCAGCAGCACAACCTCAAGGTCGTCGTCATCGACTACCTCCAGCTCATGAGCTCGGGCAAGAAGGTCGAGTCCCGGCAGCAGGAGGTCTCGGAGTTCTCCCGGGCGCTCAAGCTCCTCGCCAAGGAGCTCGAGGTCCCCGTCATCGCGATCTCCCAGCTCAACCGTGGCCCGGAGCAGCGCACCGACAAGCGCCCGGCGATGTCGGACCTGCGCGAGTCCGGGTCGATCGAGCAGGACGCCGACATCGTCATCCTCCTCCACAAGGACCGTGAGCGGGAGGGCGAGGCCGACGTCATCGTCGCCAAGCACCGCAACGGCCCGACGAAGGACATCGTCCTCGCGTTCCAGGGGCACTACGCGAGGTTCGCCAACATGGCGCGCGACTTCTGACCGGTGCCGACCTGTCGCGCGGCCCGTTCGCGCCACGAGGCCGCCTGCGCAGAGGGGCCCGGCACGCGTCATGCGTGCCGGGCCCTGCTGCGCAGGCGGGGGCGACGGGTCAGCGAACCCGGCCGAACCGCACCCGGCTCGTCCAGATCCGGACCTGCTGGACCCGCTTGCCGGGCCGGGGGCTGTGCCAGATCCGGCCGTGGCCGGAGTACATCGCGACGTGGTAGATCGAGCGTCCCGAGTAGAAGAAGACGAGGTCGCCGCGGCGCGCCCTCGAGCGGGGGATGCGCTTGGTCGCGCGGTACTGCTGCAGGGCGGTCCGGGGGAGCCGCTTGCCGGCCTTGGCGTAGGCGTACTTGACGAGGCCGGAGCAGTCGAACCCGGTCCGGGGGGAGGTGCCGCCCCAGCGGTACCTCACCCCCCGCTGGTGGGCGGCCACGGTGAGCGCCTTCGACGCCACGGAGGCCGGGACGAGGGCTTCGGCCTGCGGAGCGGTCGCCGGGTTGGCGGCGATGCCGAACGCGAAGACCGCGGCCACGAGAGCCCCGAGCAGGCGGCGGACGAGAGGGTTCCGGGCAGGAGTGAGCTGGGCAGGGGAGGTGTACGACATGAGGTGGGAGCCAATCCTTCGGACCGCCTGCGAAGAGTGACCTGTCGGGTTCGGGCGCCGAAAGTGCCCGGCCGCGTGCTGCGGCTTCACCCCAAGGGAGCGCGTGGCTCCCGGACTGCGGTGGCTTCTCCGTCCCCGTCACTCACGGCAAGACAGGCTTGCCATCCATGAGGGTGACGGGGTTCGGCGACCTCACGGACCGCCCCGTCTCGGCTGACGGGGACTCGGCACGACCCTCATCGGGTCGTGAGCGGGGACCTTGAGCATTTCGTGACCACAAAGTCCGCAAGTCGTGACCTTGGGCCCCGACCTCGGGTCCGTCGCCGGCGCGCAGCCTACTCCGTTGCGAGGTATGCCCAAATTCGGGGGGGGAGGTGCTTCCCTCTGGTGGACGTCGGTCCCGCGACGTAGCGTGGGCCAATGACAGCGACGGCCCGTGCGGCCACCCTCGGCGACCTCCGCGCCGGCGGCGCCCGGGTTCGCTCGGTCAAGCAGGAGATCCACGACAACCTCCTCGCCCGGCTCCGGTCGGGGGAGAGCGCCTTCCCGGGGATCGTCGGGTTCGACGACACCGTCCTCCCGGAGCTCGAGAGCGCCTTGCTCGCCGGGCACGACCTCGTCCTCCTCGGCGAGCGCGGACAGGGCAAGACGCGGCTCATGCGCACGATCGCCGGGCTCCTCGACGAGTGGTCACCCGCGGTCGACGGCTGCGAGATCAACGACGACCCGCTCGCGCCGGTGTGTGTGCGCTGCCGTCGGCTGCTCGCCGAGGTCGGAGACGACCTGCCCGTCCGGTGGCGCCACCGGGACGAGCGGTACACCGAGAAGCTCGCCACCCCGGACACGAGCGTCGGCGACCTCATCGGCGACGTCGACCCCGTCAAGGTCGCCCAGGGGAGAACCCTCGGTGACCCCGAGACCGTCCACTACGGACTCGTCCCCCGTGCGAACCGGGGGGTCTTCGGGCTCAACGAGCTGCCGGACCTCGCCGAGCGGATCCAGGTCGCCCTCTTCAACGTCCTCGAGGAGCGCGACATCCAGGTCCGCGGGTACTCTCTCCGGCTGCCGCTCGACGTTCTCCTCGTCGCGACCGCCAACCCCGAGGACTACACGAACCGGGGCCGGATCATCACCCCGCTCAAGGACCGCTTCGGCGCCGAGGTCCGCACGCACTACCAGCTCGACGTCTCCGACGAGGTGCGCCTCGTCGCCCAGGAGTCCACCCTCGTCGCCACCGTGCCCGAGCACCTCGTCGAGATCATCGCCAGGTTCACCCGCGGGCTGCGCGAGTCCGCCGCGGTCGACCAGCGCTCCGGGGTCTCGGCCCGCTTCTCGATCGCGGCCGCCGAGAGCGTCTCGGCATCGGCGCTGCGCCGGTGCGCCCGGTCGGGCGAGCCGGAGGCGGTCGCCCGGGTCTGCGACGTCCCGACGGTCGTCCCGACCCTGCTCGGCAAGGTCGAGTTCGAGATGGGGGAGGAGGGGCGCGAGCGCGAAGTGCTCGCCCACCTCCTCCGGGTCGCCACCGCGGAGACCTTCCGCGCCCGTCTCGCCGGACTCGACCTCAGCGGCTTCACGCGCCTCTTCGCCGAGGGCGAGGTCGTCGAGACCGGCGAGCTCGTCCCGGCCACCGAGCTGCTCGCCCAGGTCGGGACGATCCCCGGGCTGTCCAAGGTCCTCGACCGGCTCGGGCACGGCGACGACGCCGGCCTCGGCGAGGTCGCTGCCGCCGTGGAGCTCGTCCTCGAGGGACTCCACCTCACCCGCCGGATCGACAAGGACACCGTCGACGGCCGCACCGTCTACGGGGCCTAGCCGTGGCCGGCTCCGACGCCCAGCGGCACGGGCGCTTCCGGTACGGGCCGTGGAGCGGAGGACCGGACCCGCTCGCAGCCCCGTACGACGTCCGGGCGGCGCTCGACGAGGTCGGCCGTGACGTCCTCGCCGGTGGCAGCGCCCGGGAAGCCCTTCGCGAGCTGCGGCGCCGCGGGCTCGAGGGGCGGCCAGGGCTCGACGAGCTCGCCGACCGGGTGCGCCGGATGCGTGAGGCCGCTCGCCGTCGGGGCGACCTCGCCGGCACCCTCGACCAGGTCCGGGCGGCGCTCGACCAGGCCCTCGCGGCGGAGCGGGACGCCCTCGCCGGCGAGGACACCGAGGACGCCCGACTCGCCGAGATGGAGCTCGCCACCCTCCCGGACGAGGTGGCCGGGGCGGTGCGGGCGCTCGCGGACCACGAATGGCACTCCGAGCAGGGGCGGGCGGCCTACGAGGCGATCACCGAGATGCTTCGCCGCGAGGTGCTCGACGCCCAGTTCGCGGGCCTGAAGGAGGCGCTCTCGGGCAACGACCCGGAAACGTCGGCCCGGGTGCGCGACATGCTCGCCGACCTCAACGCCCTGCTCGCCGCGCACGCTCGCGGGGAGGACACGACCGACGCGTTCCGGGAGTTCATGGACCGGCACGGCGAGCTCTTCCCCGAGGACCCCGCGGACGTCGACGAGCTCATCGACGCCCTCGCCCGGCGGCAGGCCGCCGCCGCCCGGATGATGGCCTCGCTCACCCCCGAGCAGCGGGCCCAGCTCGGCCAGCTCATGAGCGACGCGCTCGCCGACGCCGACCTCGCCGCCGAGATGGCCCGGCTCTCCGACACCCTTCGGGCCCTGCGACCGGGTCTGGACCGGGGTGGCCGGGTCTCGATGAGCCCGGGGGGTGAGCGGCTCGGCTACAGCGCCGCCGTCGAGGCCGTCGCCGAGCTCGCCGACCTCGAGGAGCTCGGTGACCAGCTCGGGCAGGCCTACGTCGGGGCGAGCCTCGACGACGTCGACGTCGAGGCCCTGGAGGAGCGACTCGGCGGCAGCGCCGCGCGGGACGTCGAGGCCCTCCGCCAGCTCGAGCGGGAGCTCGAACGGCTGGGGTACCTCGAGCACGGCGACGACGGCCTCCGGCTCACTCCACGCGCGGTCCGCCGGCTCGGCGAGACCGCGCTCCGGAGGGTCTTCGAACGGCTCGACGCGCACGGCCGGGGCGACCACGACGAGCACGAGTCCGGGCAGGCGGACGAGCCGACCGGGCTGACCCGGCCGTGGGTGTTCGGCGACGAGCTCCCGCTCGACGCCTCGCGGACGGTCGGCAACGCGCTCCGGCGCGGGGGCCTCGGCGCGGGGGGAGTGCAGCTCCTCGTCGAGGACTTCGAGGTGACCGAGACCGAGCGCCGGACGACCGCGGCGGTGGCCCTCTGCGTCGACATGTCGTACTCGATGGTCCAGCAGGGACGCTGGGGCCCGATGAAGCAGACGGCCCTCGCGCTCTCCCACCTCGTCCAGACCCGCTACCGCCATGACGCGCTCCAGGTCATCGGGTTCGACCTCGCGGCCCGCCGGCTCTCACCCGTCCAGCTCGCCGAGGCCGAGCCGGAGTGGGTCCAGGGCACGAACCTCCAGCACGCCCTCATGCTCGCGGCCCGGCACCTGAGGCGGCACCCGGACGCCGAGCCGGTCGTCCTCGTCGTCACCGACGGTGAGCCGACCGCGCACCTCGACGCCGGCGGTACCCCCCGGTTCGCGTGGCCGACGACGCCGGCGACGGTCCGGGCCACGGTCGCGCAGGTCGACGAGCTCCGCCGGGGGGGCGCCACCCTCAACGTCTTCATGCTCGGGGACGACCCCGGGCTCGCCCGGTTCGTCGACGCGGTGGCGCGCCGCGCCGGGGGGCGGGTCTTCACCCCCGACCTCGACCGGCTCGGGGAGTACGTCGTCGCCGACTACCTCCGTGCCCGCCGGGGCGGCAGGTAGGGGCCCGGGCCGACGGAACCGACGCTGCCGCCGCCCCGACGCCGGGCCCGACCGTCCACGCCCGCTTCGCGACCCGCGGAGCCGGCGGCGTCGCGCGCGGGGGGGTCCGACAGACTGGGGGGCGGGCTACGCCCGGCCGCACGACACGAGCACGAGATGAGGAGCGATGTCCCATGAGCCACGACGTCGAGGTGAATGTCGTCCACGCCGCCGGGCGCGACCGCTACGAGGCCCGGGGCCGCGACGGCGCGATGCTCGGCCACGCCGACTACTCGCTCTCGCCCGGGGTCGTCGTCCTCACCCACACCGAGGTCGACGACGACCTCGAGGGCGAGGGGGTCGGGTCGAGGCTCGTCGCCGGCGCCCTCGACGACGTCCGTGCCCGAGGCCTCGGCGTCGTCGCGCGCTGCCCGTTCGTCCGGGCCTACGTCGAGCGTCACCCCGAGTACGCCGACCTCCTCACCGAGCGGTCCTCGTCGAGGTGAGGGACCGGCCACCGACCCCGTTCGCCGGGGGCTCCGCGGTGCTCGGGGTGGCAGGATGACCGACATGGGTACCGACACGAACGCGGCGGGCTAGCCCGTGGCCTGGTTCGGGCGCCGGCGGTCCGCGACCGCCGTCCCCGCACCCGGCGGAGGCCCGGGGCGCCCGGCAGAGCCCGCCCCGCGGACCCTCCCCGACGTCGACGGGACCCTCGACGAGCGCCCGCCGCGACCGCTCGTCGCCCCGGTCGGCGACGTCGAACGCGACCGCATCGCCGCCGCGCTCGCCGCGCTCGCCGCCGAGGGCGTCGACGTCGACGACCTCGCCGCCCTCGGCGCCGGCTACGACGCGGCCTTCGCGGCGTGGAGGACGCGCGGCGGCGGACACGAGCGGGTCGTCGAGCGCTATGCCATCGGCGTCGGGGAGTACCTCGCCCGGCACAGCACCCTCGACTGGCACATCGTCACCGACTCCTTCGGGACCGACCTCGGGCTTGCCGGTGGGCCCCGGGGCGACTTCGTCGTCGTCCCGAAGAACCTCGTCGCGGCGAGGTGGATGCGCCGCGAGACCGGCTGGGTCCCCGGCGTCCTCGGCCACCTCACCCGGCGCAGCGAGCGGTAGCGTCGGGCGTCCCCTCCACCCCTGAGCCCGACTGGAGCCGACCGTGCCCTACGTCTTCCTCGTCCTCGCGATCGCCTTCGAGGTCGCCGGGACGAGCCTCCTCCCCGCGACCGACGGGTTCTCGCGGTGGTGGCCGTCGGCCGGGTCCCTCACGGCGTACGCCCTCTCCTTCCTCCTCCTCGCCCAGACGGTGAAGTCGCTCCCCGTGGGGCTCGTGTACGCGGTGTGGGCCGGGCTCGGGACGGCGGCCATCGTGGCCATCGGCGCCGCCTTCCTCGGGGACCCGGTCTCTCCGCTCGGTCTCGCCGGGGTCGGCCTCATCATCGCCGGGGTCGTCATGGTCCACCTCGGCGGCGCGTGACCCGAAGCCACCCGGCGCCCGCGCCCGGGGGTGGGCCTCCGCGCCCCGGGCCCGAGCCGGTCGGTGCCCGGTCGCGGGGTCAGGCCTGCGGCGTGAACGCCGCGTGGACGGCGGACATGTCCTCGGCGCCGTGGCCCGCGTCGTGGGCGCGCTGGAACACCGCCTCGAGGGCGCGGAGGACGCCGGGGTCGACCCCCGCCTCCTCGGCGGCGCGGCGGATGAGGCCCGCGTCCTTGAGGGCCCCGTCGAGGGTGAACGAGACCGGGTGCTCACCGGCGAGGATCTGACCCCCCTTGGCGTGGGCGTACGGGGTGTCGACGGCGCCCCCCGAGATGGCGTCGAGGACGAGCTCCGGGTCGACGCCGAGGGCCTCCGCGAGCGCGAGTGACTGCCCCACGGCCGCGGTGAGCGAGAGGATCCACGCGTTGACGGCGAGCTTGAGGCCGGAGGCGTCCCCGAGTGCGGGCCCGACCCAGAGCGTCCGCGCGGCGACGGCGTCGAGAACGGGGTCGACCCGCGCCCGGAGCGCCTCGTCGCCGGAGGCGAGGACGACGAGGGTGCCCTCCTCGGCGGGGGTACGGGTCCCGAGGACGGGGGCGTCGAGGAGGGCGATGCCGAGTTCCTCGGCCAGCCGGGCGACCCGGTGGGTGCCGTCGACGCCGAGCGTGCTCGTCTGGAGCCACACCGCGCCGGGGTCGAGGGCGCCACCGGTGGCACGCAGGACGTCGAGGACGGCGTCGGTGTCGAAGAGCATCGAGACGACGACGTCGGCTCCCTCGACCGCCTCGGCCGCGGTCGGGGCGACGACCGCTCCGTCGTCGGCGAGCGGGGCGGCCCGCTCGGCGGTCCGGTTCCACGCGCTCACCTCGAGTCCGGCGCGGAGCATCGAGCGGCCCATGCCGGCCCCCATCGTCCCGGTTCCCAGCAGGGCGACTCTCATCTCGTGCTCCTCGACGTCGGGCGGAGGACCCATGCTCGCACCCGCCCGGCAGCGGCGCGAGGGGGGCGTCCCCGGGAGGGCCGACGCGTCCCGAGGCGCTGCGCGAGGTGGGAGCCGGGTGCGACGATGGGGCATGGCGAAGCGGACGGCGAGCGGTGAGCGGGTCATCGACAAGAAGGTGTACGAGCGCGAGCTCGCGCGGCTCCAGGCGGAGCTCGTGACGATGCAGGAGTGGGTCCGCGCGACCGGGCACCGGATCGTCGTCCTCTTCGAGGGGCGGGACGCCGCCGGGAAGGGGTCGGCGATCACCCGGATCACCCAGTACACGAACCCCCGGTACCTCCGGGTCGCCGCGCTGCCCTCGCCGACCGAGCGGGAGCGGACGCAGTGGTACTTCCAGCGCTACGTCGAGCACCTTCCCTCCGCGGGGGAGATCGTCCTCTTCGACCGCTCCTGGTACAACCGGGCCGGCGTCGAACGGGTCATGGGGTTCTGCACCGACAAGGAGTACGAGCGGTTCCTCCGCCAGGCGCCCGCCTTCGAGGACATGCTCATCGAGGACGGGATCCTCCTGCGCAAGTACTGGTTCTCGGTCTCCGACGTCGAGCAGGAGGCCCGGTTCCGCTCCCGCGCCGGCGACCCGATGCGGCGGTGGAAGCTCTCCCCGATGGACCTCCAGTCGATCTCCCGGTGGGAGGACTACTCCCGAGCCAAGGACGTCATGATGGAGCGCACCGACACCGGGACCTCACCGTGGTTCACCGTCGAGTCCGAGGACAAGCGCGCCTCCCGGATCAACGTCATCGCGCACCTGCTCTCGACGATCCCGTACGCGGCGATCGCGCCCCCCGCCGTCGAGATCCCCGACCGTCCGGCCGCCCTCGTCTACGACCGTCCGCCGAAGGACTCCCAGCGCCACGTCCCCGACCACGCCGGCCGGATCGACGCCGCCGTCCGGGCCCGCAAGCACCGCCGGTAGGGCCGGGCGCGACGCGAGCGGGGACGGCCGTGGGCCGACCCCGCTGGCCACGCCCACCGCACAGGATCAGGCGGACTGCTCGAGCGTCGGGTAGTCGGTGTACCCCTCGGCGCCACCGCCGTAGAACGTCGACGGGTCCGGCTCGTTGAGCGCGGCTCCCACACGCCACCGGCGGGGAAGGTCGGGGTTGGCGAGGAACGGGCGACCGACGGCGACGAGGTCTGCGAGGTCGTCCTCGAGGACCCGCTCGACGTCCTCGAGGGTCGTGATCGCCGCGAAGCCGGAGTTGAGGACGACCGGCCCTCCGAAGCGGGAGCGCAGGTCGCGGACGAGGTCGCTGCGGGGGTCGGCGAGGACGGAGAGGTAGGCCATCCCCAGGGGCGCGATCTCGTCGACGAGCGCCTCGTACGTCGCGGCCGTCTCGGCGGGGTCCTCCTCGAGGACGCCCTGGATGTTGTGGGCCGGGGAGATCCGGATGCCGACCCGGTCGGCCCCGATCGCGGCGGTGACGCCCCGGGCGACCTCGACGACGATGCGGGCGCGCTTCTCGGCGGTCCCGCCCCACGCGTCGGTGCGGGTGTTCGTCGACGGGGCGAGGAACTGGTGGAGGAGGTAGCCGTTGGCGGCGTGGATCTCGACCCCGTCGAGGCCCGCGTCGACGGCGTTCCGCGCGGCGGCGACGAACTCCTCGACGACCTGCTCGACCTCGTCGGTCTCGAGGGCGCGCGGGGTGGGGTGCGGCTTGGTCCCGTCGGCGGTGACCATCTCGCCGGGGGCGGCGATGGCGCTCGGCGCGACGCTCCCGAGGCCGCCCTTGTTGTCCGGGTGGGCGACCCGTCCGGCATGCATGAGCTGGACGACGATGTGCCCGCCCTCGGCGTGGACGGCGTCGGCGACCTGGCGCCAGCCCTCGACCTGCTCGGGCGAGTGCACGCCGGGCGTGGCGAGGTAGCCCTGGCCCACGGCGCTCGGCTGGCTTCCCTCGCTGATGATGAGCCCGGCGGAGGCGCGCTGGCCGTAGTACGTCGCGTGGAGCCTGGTCGGGGCCTGGCCCTCACCGGCGCGGTTGCGGGTCAGGGGGGCCATGACGAAGCGCTGGGGGAGGTCCCAGCGGCCGACGCGGACGGGTGAGAATGCCTGTGACACGGTGATCGAGCTCCTGCTCTCGTGGATACTTCAACGAGGGCGGTAACAGGAGGGCTGTTCGGGACATTCCAGGCCGCTCGCCGCGTCCCACCCGCAGGCGCCGGCCGACCGCACGCCGGCAGCCGAGCGCCGTCAGGTCGATCCGTCACCGGCCGGCGCCGTTGAGCGCTCGACGGCCTGGCCGGCGGTCGCCTCCTCCCCGCTGCGGCCGCGGGCGCCGTTCCCGTCGACGGCCGGGGCCTCGGCGGGCGTCCCCCGCGCCTTGAGGACCGGGATCTTCTCGCTGCGCAGCCCCTTGAGCAGGGAGAACATCATGATGAAGCTGAGGATGAAGATGGGGAGACCGACGACGGTGATGACCTGCTGGAGGGCGTCGAGTCCGGCGTCCCCGGCGAGGACGACGAGGGAGGTCGCGAGGACGCCCTCGGAGACCCCCCAGAAGACCCGCTGCCGGACCGGGCCGGGGTCGCCGTCGCCGGTGCACAGCATGTCGACGACGAGGGAGGCCGAGTCGGAGGAGGTCGCGAAGAAGATCGCGACGATGACGACGGCGAAGCCCTGGACGAGCGTCGTCGCGGGGAAGTTCTCGAAGAACTGGAACATCGCGAGCGGGATGCTCTCGCCGACGGCCTGCGAGATCTCCCCGCCGTTGCCGCCGATGCCGTCGATCTGCATCGCGGACCAGCCGAAGACGACGAACCACACGACGGTGAAGAGCGAGGGCGCGAGGAGGACCCCGGCGACGAACTCGCGGATGGTCCGTCCCCGGGAGATCCGGGCGACGAAGATGCCCATGAAGGGGGCCCACGTCACCGTCCACGCCCAGTAGAAGACCGTCCAGCCGCCCTGCCAGCCCCAGCCGCCCTCCTGGGTGTACTGGGCCATGGCGTCGTTCCAGAACGACAGCGGGACGATGTTCGACACGTAGATCCCGAGCGTCTCGACGAACTGCCGGGAGAGGAAGAGCGTCGACCCGGTCACGAAGACGAAGGCCATCAGAGCGACGGCCATGCCGATGTTGATGTTCGAGAGCCGCTTCACCCCGTTGTCGAGGCCGGCGACGATCGAGGACACCGCGACGGTCGTGAGGACGGCGATGATGAGGACCTTCGGCCACGTGCTCGTCGGGATTCCGGTGAGCTCGGTGAGCCCGGCGTTGATCTGCGAGGTCCCGAGGCCGATCGACACGGCGACCCCGAAGAGCGTCCCGAGGATCGCGAAGACGTCGATCGCCATCCCGATGGGGCCGTGGATGCGCTCCTTGAGGAGCGGGTAGAAGACCGAGCTCACCCGGACCGGGAGCTTGTAGCGGTAGATGAAGTACGCGAACGCGAGCCCGGGCAGGGTGAAGATCGCCCACGTGTGGAGTCCGAGGTGGTAGAGCGCGAAGCCCATCGCCTCCTGGGAGGCCTCGACGGAGTACGGGGCGACGTCACCCCGCGGGGGGTTCGAGAAGTGGGAGATCGGCTCGGCGACCCCCCAGAACATGAGGACCGTCCCGATGCCGCCGGCGAACAGCATGCTGAACCACGAGAGGTTCGAGTACTCCGGTCTCGAGTCGTCCCCGCCCAGGCGGACGGTGCCGTAGCGGCTCAGTGCGACCCATGCGAGGAAGATGAGCCACGTCGTCACCCCGAGGATGAAGAACCAGCCGAGGCTCTCGACGATCCACTGTCGTCCGCGGAGGAAGGCTTCTCCGGTCTGGGTCGGGAACAGCAGGAGGACGACGAGGAAGACGACCATGAGCCCGGCCGCCGTGAAGAAGATCGTGGGGTTCGTACGCAGTCCGAGCCTGCGCGCTGCGGAGTCGAGCATGACGGGCACCCTTCGGTCGCTGGAGGCGCTGGAACGACCTGACCGAGACGCGGGGACGTGTCTCGGTCGCCGGCGTGGCACCCCAGCATTGCGGGCCACGTCCGCGATGTCCACAGGTGTGAGGCCCGGCGGACCGGGCAGCGGGCGCTCCGGGCGACGTCGACGACCGCCCGCGCCGGCTCAGCTCGAGGTCGTCACCCGCCGCTGGGCGGCGACGTCGGGGTGGCTGAGGCCCCAGCGGACGAGGCCGGCCGCCGCTCGCCCGACCGGGACGCCGACGATCTCGTGGAGGACGTCGGGTCCGGGGAGCCGGAGCATCCGCCGCGCCCACGACGGGGTGAGGGCGAGCGCCCCGATGGCGAGCGGGGCGTACCCGACCCGGGCGAGGCCGTGGAGCGGGGGCTCGACGAGGAGGAACCGGGCGGCGTCCCGCGCCTCCGGGCTCGCCTCGAGCTCGGGCCGGAAGGCGTCGAGGTCGGCGGCGAGCTCGGCCACGGTCAGCGGGGGCTCGAGCACACCGAGCTGCTCGGCGATCATCGCGGACTGGGCGACGTAGGTGTCGGCCTCCGCGGCCGTCAGCGGCACTGGAGCGAGCCGCTGGTAGGCCGCGAGGAAGCTGTCCGCCTCGGCGGCGTGGACCCACCGGAGGAGGTGGGGGTCGCTCGCCGCGTAGGCCCGTCCGTCCGGGGCGGTGCCGTTGACCCGGCGATGGATCCCCCGGATCCGTGCGAGGAGGCGCTCGGCGTCGACGATGGGTCCGTACGTCGTCGTCGCGATGTACTCGCTCGTCCGCTGGAGCCGCCCCCAGGGGTCGCCCCGGAACCCCGAGTGCCCGGCGACCCCTGCCATCGCCAAGGGGTGGAGGCTCTGGACGAGGAGGGCGCGGATGCCGGCGACGAACATCGACGCGTCCGCGTGGACGACGCTGATCGGGTCCGTCGCCGTGAACCAACGCGGGCCGGGCGCCCCCCAGATCGCCGCGGAGCGCGCCCGGGCGTCCTCGCCGGCGACCCGGGACCGGACGGCGTGGCTGATCCGGAGCCGGGCGGCTCCGGCGATCTCCTGCGTCGAGAGCGTCACGGTTCAATTATCGCTCCCGGCCCGTCGGTGCGCCCACGGCGGCCGGAATATTACCCAGAGGGGTATCGTTGACGGACGTGACCCGTTGACCCCTCGACGCAGAGAGAGGCGCCGTCCCATGGCCACCCAGACCCTCACCGCAGCCAACTTCGAGCAGACCGTCCGCGACACCCCGATCGTCCTCGTCGACTTCTGGGCCTCGTGGTGCGGGCCGTGCCGGATGTTCGCCCCCGTCTACGAGAAGGCGTCGGCCACGCACTCCGACGTCACCTTCGGCAAGGTCGACACCGAGGCGGAGCAGGCCCTCGCCGGCGCCGCCGGGATCAGCTCGATCCCGACGCTCATGGCCTTCCGTGACGGGATCCTCGTGTTCAGCCAGCCCGGCGCCCTCCCCGCTGAGGCGCTCGAGGAGGTCATCCGTCAGGTTCGCGACCTCGACATGGAGAAGGTCCGGGCCGAGGTCGCCGCACAGTCGACCGCCTCCCGCTGAGCCCGGACGGCCGCCCGCCGCCCGACCGGTCCGGACCCAGGCCTCCCGGGACCGGGAGGTCCTGGGAGGTCCGACCCTCCCGCCGCCCCCACCGTCGTGGTGGGGGCGGCGGTCATCGTGGGCATTTTATTTGCTTGCCGCAAGCAATAGAACCGGATATCGTCGGTCGCTCATCCCGTCGTCGCAAAGGAGACGCCTCGGTGTCCGGCCCCGTTGCCCCCGAGTACCCCGACAAGATCGACGCCGCGGTCCTCAAGATCGCCGGCGTCGTCGTCCTCGGCGCCATCATGTCGATCCTCGACATCACCGTCGTCAACGTCGCGCTGCCGACGTTCCAGCGCGTGTTCGGCGCCACCTCCGCGGACGGCTCGGTGACCCCGCTCGCGTACTCGACCGTCGCGTGGACGGTGACCGCCTACACCCTCTCCCTCGCCACGGTCATCCCGCTGACCGGCTGGGCGGCCGACCGGTTCGGGACGAAACGGCTCTACCTCGCCGCCGTGACGCTCTTCACCGCCGGCTCCGCCCTGTGCGCGACGGCGTCGTCGATCGACATGCTCATCGGCTTCCGGGTCCTCCAGGGGCTGGGCGGCGGCATGCTCATGCCCCTCGGCATGACGATCATGACCCGGGCCGCCGGACCTGCGCGGATGGGGCGGCTCATGGCCATCCTCGGGGTCCCGATGCTCCTCGGGCCCATCCTCGGGCCCATCCTCGGCGGCTGGCTCATCGAGAACGCGAGCTGGCACTGGATCTTCCTCATCAACGTCCCCATCGGCGCCCTCGCGTTCGTCTACGCGCTCGTCGTCCTGCCCGGGGACGCCCCGGAGCCGTCGGAGTCCTTCGACGTCGTCGGGATGCTCCTCATGTCCCCGGGGCTCGCGCTCTTCCTCTTCGGGGTCTCCTCGATCCCCCAGGAGGGGACGTTCGCCGCGCCACGGGTCTGGGTGACGATGCTCATCGGGGCCGCCCTCGTCCTCGCGTTCGTCCTGCACACCTTCCGTCCGGCCCACCCGTTGCTCGACCTGCGGCTGTTCCGGAACCGCAACCTCACCGTCGCCGTCGTGACGATGTTCCTCTTCGCGACGGCCTTCTTCGGGGGCCTCCTCCTCGTGCCGACGTACTTCCAGGAGGTGCGCGGCGAGACGACGCTCGCCGCCGGGCTGCTCGTCGCGCCGCAGGGGTTCGGTGCGATGCTGACGATGCCGGTGGCCGGCACGCTCACGGACCGCTTCCCGGTCGGGCGCATCGTCCCCTTCGGGCTCCTCGGCATCATCGTCGGGATGTTCGGGCTCACCCAGGTGACCGCGCAGACGTCCTACGGGTTCCTCATCGGCGCGCTCTTCGTCATGGGCCTCGGGATGGGCGGGACGATGATGCCGATCATGACCTCGGCGCTGAAGACCCTCACCCGCCACGAGGTCGCCCGCGGGTCGACGCTGCTCAACATCGTCCAGCAGATCGCGAGCTCGGTGGGGGTCGCGACGATGTCCGTCATCCTGACGAACAACCTCAAGGGCTCCGACCTCGCGCTGCCGGCGATCGCCGCGCGAAACAGCCCCGACGTCGCCCGGCAGCTCGGTCCCGCCGGGGTCGGCCAGGGTCTCGCCGACGCCGCCGAGGCGTTCGCGCACACGTACTGGGTCGCCTGGGCGCTCGTCGTCCTCACGCTCGTCCCCGCCTTCTTCCTCCCGCGGCGACGGGAGGTCGCCCACCTCCTCGACGACGAGGGGATCCCGCCGGTCGTCGTCCACTGACGCGGGTCGGGGTCCGCGGCCCCCCGATGTCGGCGACTCGGCACGGCGGCGGCACGCGAGCGGTACGTTCAGCGGGTGGACGGCGGACCCGGGCAGAGCGTGGCCGACGCCGCGGACCTCCTCTACGCCCTCGACCCCGACCAGTTCACGACGACCCGCGACCGGCTCGCGAGGCGGGCCCGCGACGCGGGCGACACGGTGGCGGCCACGGCGATCGCGAGGCTGCGTCGGCCGAGCATCGCAGCCTGGGCCGTCAACCTCGTCGTCCGTGACGTGCCCGACCTCCTCACCCGGCTCACGGACCTCGGGTCACGGCTGCGGTCGGCCCAGGCCGACGTCGACGCCGCCCGGATCCAGTCGTTGCGACCCGAGCGGGACGGGCTCGTCGAGGACTTCGTCACCGAGGCCGTGGACCTCGCCGCGGGCCGTGGGCACGCTCTCTCCGGGGCCGGTCGCGACGAGGTCCGGGCCTGCCTCATCGCGGCGATCGCGAGCGAGGACGCGTGCGGGGCCGTCGCCACCGGCCGGCTCACGAGGACCCTGTCGTACTCGGGGTTCGGTGAGGTCGACGTCTCCGACGCCGTCGCTCGCGCCGGGGGGCCGTTCCTTTCGGCAGTCCCACCGGCCGCGTCCCAGGACGCGGTCGCCGAGGAGGCCCGGGCTCGGCACACCTCGACGGACGCGCTCCCGAGCGAGGAGGCGGCCCCCGCGTCGCCATCCCCGCCGGGGCCCGCCCCCGGTGCGGCCGCGCCGGGCGACCCCGCTCGCGCCGGGGCCCGGGTCCGGGTCCGGGAGGCGGAGCGCGTGCACGCCGCCGCGGTCACCGCCGCCGAGGCGGCGGGCCACCGGGTGGATGCTGCTCGCGCCGCCGCCGCAGGGTCGGCGGCCCTGGTCAGCCGTCTCGAGGGCGAGCTCGCCGCCGCCCGGGCCGAGGACCGCGCCCACCGCGAGGCCGTCACCGAGGCGACCCGCGCGCGCCGGGGCCGCAACCGCGAGCTCCGCCGGGCGGAGCGGGCACTCGCCGCCGCCCGGGCCGAGCTCCCCCGGGACCCGGTCCAGTCCTGACACGGGGTCCGGCTAGCGTTCGGGCGGTGCACACCTCGATCTGGCGCGTGCCGGGGATGACGGCGCTCGCGGGGATGACGTTCGCGGGGTTCGCCGGCTACGCCGTCCTGCTCCCCGTGGCGCCGCTCTGGGCGGTCCACGGCGGCGCGGACGCCGCCGGGTCGGGCCTCGTCAACGGGGTCCTCCTCCTCTTCACCGTCCTCACCCAGCTCTTCGTCCCCCCGGCCCTGCGCCGCTTCGGCTGGGGTCCCGTCCTCAGCGTGGGGATGGTGCTCCTCGGCGTCCCGGGCGCGCTCTACGCGGCGAGCGACGCGCTCGGACCTGTGCTCGCCCTCTCCGCCGTCCGGGGGGTGGGCTTCGGGGTCCTCACCGTCACGGGCAGCGCGGCCGTCGCGGCGCTCGTCGAGCCGGGTCGGCGGGGCGAGGCGATCGGGGCGTACGGCCTCGCCGTCGCGCTGCCCAACCTCGGACTGCTCCCCGCGGGCCCGTGGCTCGCGGAGCACGTCGGCTTCGGGCTCGTCTTCGCCGTGAGCGGGCTTCCGGTCCTGGGGGTCCCCGCGGCCCGCCGGCTCGCGAGGACGATCCACCCGGACCCGGCCGACCTGCTCCACCCCGGGGAGAGCGACCCGGCCGGGGGCGGGTCCGGGGCCCCGGGCGCCCGGGGGCCGGTCGAGTCGGAGCGGACCGCCTACCGACGGCTCGCCCGCCCGATGCTCCTCCTCCTCTCGGTCACCCTCGCGGGGGGTGCCGTCATCACGTTCACCCCGCAGATGGTCAGCGGGGCGGCAGTGACCGCGGGCGGCCTCTTCCTCATGGGCCTCGTCGCCGCCGCGAGCCGCTGGCGGGTCGGGCTCCTCGCCGACCGTCGGGGCGCCGAGCCCTTCGTCTGGCCGCTCGTCCTCCTCACCGGCCTCGCCATCGCGCTCGCCGGCTGGGCGGTCGAGGACGAGGGCCAGACCCGGGTCGCCGGGTTCCTCCTCGCCATGGTCGCCCTCGGGCTCTGCTACGGCGCCCTGCAGAACCTCACCCTCGTCATCGCCTTCGACGCCGTCTCGGCGCGGCACCACAACCTCGCGAGCGCGGTCTGGAACGTCGGGTTCGACGCCGGGACCGGGCTGGGTGCCGTCGCCGTCGGGGCGCTCGCGGTCCGGAGCTCGTTCACGACCGCCCTCCTCGCGGTTGCCGCCGCCGCACTCGCCGCCCTCCCGCTCGCGCTCCAGCGGCCTCGGCCGCGGTCAGGGGCGCGCGGGGCGTGAGGTCGCGACGTCGTCGAGGATGTCGATGACGTTGAGGAGGTTCGACAGGAGCGCGCCGTACAAGGGCCAGAGGAGCTCAGGCAGGTCCTGGGTCGACAGCTCGCGGGCGAGGTCCTGGACGTGGTTGTGGAGCTCGCCGACCTCGGCGTGCCGGTCGGCGACCCGCCAGCCGGTCTCGCCGAGGAGGTGGAGCCACGGACTGCGGAACCGCTCGTCCCACTCCTGCGCCGACCGGATCGACTCGTGGACCGTCCGCGCCATGCTCCGGGTCTGGGCGATGCCCGCCTCCATCCGCAGGAGGATCTTCTCGTAGTCGGTCGGGTCGACCGGCTTCCGGGTGAGGTAGCGCCGGGGGTTCCACCAGCCGGCCTCCCTCGCCTGGTGGACGAGCGCCCACGCGCGCTCGAGGTCCTGGTCGATCTCCCGGGTCCGCTCGACCCACCGCGCCGAGTGCTCCGGGACGAGGTCCGAGCGCATCTCCCGGGCCATGTCCCGCATGAGCCGGCCGAGCTTGAGGTCGATCCGGTCGATCTGCTGCTCGGCGCTGCGGTCGTTGAGCGGCGGGACGATGACGAGGTTGACGGCCACCCCGACGGCCGCGCCGAGCAGGGCGTCGACGATCCGGTAGAGCAGGACCGGGGTCTCCTGGTCGTCGAAACCTGTCGTGAGGACGAACAGTGCCGTCGTCGCGACCATGACCCCCTCCCGGCGCAGCACACCGGCACGGGAGAGGAGCATGCCGACGAAGAGCGCGACCCCGAGGGAGAGCCCGCCGACGCCGAACACCTCGACCGTGGCCCACGACACAGCGACCCCGAGCATCGTCGCGGCGACCGCCTGGGTGCCGTGCGAGAAGCTCCGGTACACCGTCGCGTGGACCGTGAGCAGGGCGACCCACGGCGGGATGAACGGCTGCGGCATGTGGAAGACGTGGACCGCGAGCAGCCACGCGGCGACGGCCGCGACGACGGACTTGAGGATCTGGAGCAGGTCGGTCTGGGTCGAGGGCCGCTTGACGGACGCGAACGTCCTGGCCGGAACGGTGGCGACGCGCTGGGACCAGGAGGCGAGGTGGGCGGGCATGCCGGACAGCCTTGCGAGGGGCGGGTGCGCGCCGCAAGTCCGGCCCCGACCTGCACGGATGCCGCGGGCCGACGGCGCGTGCCGTAGAGTGGCGCCCAGCAGCCCGCCGTGTCTTGCCCCGGGCTGCCGGTGATGTTCTCGCGAAGAGCGCCGCCTCCACCGGTCGACCGGGTCCCCGCTTCGCGGGCCTGCTCCCGGTGTGGGCGCCCGGCAGGACACCCACGACCACCCTTGGAGCCCTCCCTTGTCCTCAGCGACCTTCGCCGACCTCGGCGTGCCCGCACGGCTGTGCGACGTGCTCACCGAGCGCGGCATCACCGTCCCCACCCCGATCCAGGGCGCCACGCTGCCCGACTCCCTGGCCGGACGTGACGTCCTCGGCCGAGGACGCACGGGGTCGGGGAAGACGTACGCCTTCCTCCTTCCCGTCGTCGCCCACCTCGTCGCCTCGGGGCGGCGGCCGCGGCCGACCGCCCCCCGGGCGCTCATCCTCGCGCCGACGCGAGAGCTCGCCGGCCAGATCCACGACAGCCTCGCCCCGCTCGCGCGGGCCGCCGGCCTTCGAACCCTCACGGTGTTCGGCGGCGTCGGCCAGAACCCCCAGGTCACCGGTCTCCGGGCCGGTGTCGACGTCCTCGTGGCCTGCCCCGGCCGGCTCGAGGACCTCATCGGCCAGGGTCACTGCCGTCTCGCCGACGTCGAGGTGACCGTCCTCGACGAGGCCGACCACATGGCCGACCTCGGCTTCCTCCCCGTCGTCCGGCGCCTCCTCGACGCGACCCCGAAGGACGGCCAGCGGCTGCTCTTCTCGGCGACCCTCGACGCGGGGGTGGGCGTCCTCGTCCAGCGCTACCTCACCCGGCCGGTGACGCACGAGGCGGACTCCGCGCAGGCACCCGTCGCCTCGATGGACCACCACGTCCTCCACATCGGCGGGTCGGACCGCCTCCCCGTGCTCGTCGACCTCACGAGTGCCCCCGGGCGGAGCGTCGTCTTCACCCGGACGAAGCACCGCGCGAAGTCCCTCGCCAAGCAGCTCAACGCCCAGGGCGTCCCGAGCGTCGAGCTCCACGGGAACCTCGGCCAGAACGCCCGGACCCGTAACCTCGAGGCGTTCCACACCGGCCGCGCCGCGACCCTCGTCGCGACCGACATCGCCGCTCGCGGCATCCACGTCGACGACGTCTCCCGGGTCATCCACGCCGACCCGCCGGTCGAGCACAAGGCGTACGTCCACCGGTCCGGCCGGACCGCGCGCGCCGGCGCCGCGGGGACGGTCATCACGCTGATGACCGACGAGCAGGTCCGCGACGTCCGTGCCCTGACGAAGGCGGCCGGGATCCGACCGACGACGACGAGGGTCAGCGGCGCCGGGCACCCGCTCCTGCGCGAGCTCGCTCCGGGGGAGCGGTCCCTCACCCCCGGTGGGGTCGCCACCGCCGCGCCCCCGACGACGCCGGCCCGCGGCGGGGCCTCCAGCGGCTCGCAGCGTCGCTCCGGCGGCGGCTCCGGTCGCTCCGGCCAGGGCCGACGCCGACAGGGCGGCCCGGGGCAGGGTGCCACCGGGCAGGGTCGCCCGGCCCGGACCGATCAGGCCGGCCAGGCCCGCCCCGCCGGGGACCGGCGCCGCGGGCCCCGCCGGTCGACCCGGTCGGGGACGCGCGAGGGCTGACGACCGGGCGGTCCCGACCGTCCCCGCCGGGTCCCAGCATGCGGACGCCTGGGTGCCGGCCACGACGTCGGACCCCGCCCTCCGCGCCTGCCGCGGCCGATGGCCGACGACGGCCGTGACGGCGCGTCCGACCCGCGGTTCCGCATCGGGGAGGCGGCCCGCCCGTCCACCGCGGGGTAGCGGGCCCTCCTCCACCGCAACGGATGTCGGCCCGGCGGCGAGGGCCGGAAGGGCCGTCCGCGCGGGCCGCGGCCGGCTCGGCGGCCTCGCCGCCGAGCCGGGGCGGCGGCCTCGCCGCCCCGAGCACGGTGCTCGGGTGACCGACGACACCAACCTACGGACTCGTAACCTACGGCCTCGGAGGTTACGGTGTCGTAGTGACTTTGTTGACGACCGTGACCCAGCGCTCGAGGCGGGCCCTCGGCACCGAGCTGGCCGCTCGTGCCCTGCGCGCCGCCGAGCTCATCACGACCCCCCTCCTGCCCGACGACTACCTCGACCTCATCAGCCCGCTCCGCTCGGGCGCCGACCTCCGGGGCCGGATCGAGGCGATCACCCCGGAGACCCGGGACGCCGTCACCGTGGCCATCCGGCCGGGGCGCGGCTGGCGCGACCACGTCCCCGGCCAGTACATCCGGATCGGCATCGACGTCGACGGCGTCCGGCAGTGGCGGGCGTACTCCCTGACGTCGGAGCGCACCCGGACGGACGGCCTCATCACGATCACGGTCAAGGCGATCCCCGACGGCAAGGTGAGCACCCACCTCGTCCGCCACGCCCGACCGGGGACGCTGGTCCACCTCGACCAGGCCCAGGGCGAGTTCGTCCTGCCCGACGCCCGCCCGGCGAAGGTCCTCTTCCTCACCGCCGGCAGCGGCATCACGCCGGTCATGGGGATGGTCCGCAACGCCGTCGACGAGCTCGACGACGTCGTCGTCGTGCACTCGGCCCCGGCCCGCGACGACGTCATCTTCGGGACCGAGCTGCGACGGCTGCACACCGAGGGCAGGGTCACGCTCGTCGAGCGGCACACCGACACCGAGGGCGTCCTCGACGTCGCCGAGCTCGACGCGGTCGTCCCCGACTGGACGGCCCGGCAGACCTGGGCCTGCGGCCCCACCGGGCTCCTCGACGCCGCCGAGGAGCACTGGGCGGCCGCCGGACTCGAGGACCGGATGCACACGGAGCGCTTCCGGCCCGTCGTCCTCACCGCCGGCGACGGCGGCGAGGTGAGGTACACGCGCTCGGGGGCGACCGTCGAGGTGGACGGCTCGAGCACCATCCTCGACGCGAGCGAGGACGCCGGCGTCCTCATGCCCTCCGGGTGCCGCATGGGCATCTGCTTCGGCTGCGTCCTCCCGCTGCGCGAGGGCGCCGTGCGCGACCTGCGGACCGGGGAGCTGACGACCGCCGCCCCCGGTGACGGCGTGAAGATCCAGACCTGTATCTCGTCGGCCGCCGGCCCGTGCGAGATCGAGCACTGACGGCGGCAGACGACCGCCCCCCGACGCCAGACGCGCGGCCGTCCGCCGCCTCCCATCCACCCGCTGAGATCGACCACCGAGGAGATCCCGTGACCGCGACCATCCCGACCGACACGCTCGACCCCACGACGACCCCCGAGGGCTCCAGGGAGCGCAACTCGCGCCTCAACGCAGCCGCCCCCGCCGAGCGCCGGCTGCAGGACAAGCGCTCCGGCAAGCCCGACCCGAGCTCCCACCTCAGCACCGAGGACATCGAGGCGATCGGCCGTGAGCTCGACGCCCTCCGGCAGGAGGTCATGGACAGCCGTGGAGAGCGCGACGCCGCGTACATCCGCAAGGTCATCGCCGCCCAGCGCTACCTCGAGATGAGCAGCCGAGCCGTCCTCCTCTTCAGCAGGTGGAAGCCGGCCTGGGTGCTCGGAACGGCCGGCCTGTCGGTCGCGAAGATCCTCGAGAACATGGAGATCGGCCACAACGTCATGCACGGCCAGTGGGACTGGATGCGTGACCCGCGGATCCACTCGACGGCGTGGGAGTGGGACAACGCCTCCCCGGCGAGCCAGTGGAAGCACTCGCACAACGAGATCCACCACACCTTCACCAACGTCCTCGGCCGTGACAACGACCTCGGGTACGGGATCCTCCGGGTCGACGAGGACCAGCGCTGGTCGCTGTTCCACCTCGGGCAGCCGGTGTGGAACGTCCTCAACGCGCTCGTCTTCGAGTACTCCATCGCTGCCTACGACCTCGAGCTCGGCGCGTACGTCGCGCGCAAGGGCCGGCACACCGAGGAGGAGAAGGCCGAGTTCCGGCGCAACGCCCGCGAGGTCCTCGGCAAGATTCGCCGGCAGGCGACGAAGGACTACGTCATCCACCCGCTCGTCTCGGGGCCGTCGTGGAAGTCGACCCTCGCCGCGAACTACGTCGCCAACCTCGTCCGCAACCTCTGGACCCACTCCGTCATCATCTGCGGGCACTTCCCCGAAGGGGTCGAGACCTTCGAGAAGACCTCGATCAACGGGGAGACCCGGGGCGAGTGGTACCTCCGCCAGATGCTCGGCTCGGCGAACATCTCCGGCAGCCCGTTCATGCACCTCATGACCGGCAACCTCAGCCACCAGATCGAGCACCACCTGTTCCCGGACATGCCGAGCAACCGGTACGCCGAGATCGCCCCGAGGATCCGCGAGATCTTCGAGCGGTACGAGCTGACCTACGTCACCGGCTCGCTCGCCCACCAGGTGGGCTCGGTGTACGGGAAGGTCAACCGGCTCGCCCTGCCGAACCCCGAGCCGGGCCGCACCCGCCTCGGGATCGTCAAGGATGCCGTCGTCCGCGAGGTCGGCAGGAGCCGGCGCCGCCGGGCCCGCGCCCGCCGCGCCCGCGCCTGACCGGCGCGGTCCGTCCGGCGACGCCGACCGGGGGGCGGCAGGCCCCGCCGCCCGACGGGCCCGTGCCGTCGCCGCGGCACGGCACGGGGCGTCGGGGACCTTCGGCACTGGCTGCCGTGGGCCCGCCCGGGCAGGCTCGGGGTGACCGCGCACGCGAGCGTGGTCACCCCGCAGGGCCCCGCCGGGCGCGGACCGTGCAGGACTCCGCGGGTGCGGCGCCGACGCCGAGGAGGCCGACATGGACCACGAACCCGTGACCCCTAGTCCACGCACGCCGAGCGAGCGACGCGGGCGGGCCGCGGCGGCCCTCGCCGGGCTCGGAGCCGCGCGACAGGACAGTGTCCTGCTCCGGGTCCGCTGTGGACGGAGCCACCACGTCGCGGTCGTCTACGAGACCGAGGACGGGCCGGTCTACGCCACGAGCCTCGGACCGCACGCCCACGGCCGCCGGGACTTCGTCGACGTCGACCACCGCCCGGTGGGGCACGGCCCCGACCTCGACAGGATGCACGTCGACCTCCTCCGCAGCCCCGACCCGGGGGACGAGGAGCTCCCCGCGTCGTGCGAGTGCGGGCCGCGCACGCTCACCCGCGGCGACCTCCTCGCCGCGCTCGCGGACCACAGGCGGACCCTCGAGGTCGCCTGAGCGGTGCGGCCGGGGACGTAGGGCCCTTTCCCGGGCACGTCGTCCGGGTGACGATGGCGGCATGAGCCGCTCCCTGCCCGCTCGCGCGTCAGGGGCCGCCGGGACGGGGAGCCGGGCCGGGGAGCCGGGCCCGGGACGACCGCGGGCCCGTCGTCCGAGGGTTCGCCCGAGCGCCGAGGTCGTCCTCCTCGCCGTCGTCGGGTCGCTCCTCGTCGCCGGCGGGGTCGCGAGCCTCGGCGGCCCGGTTCCCCCCGACCTCATCTGGGGCGCGGCGACCGTCGCCGCCCTCGTCCCCACGACCGCCTGGGTCGTCGCCGACCTCCGTCGCGGACGGTGGGGGGCCGACCTCCTCGCGGTGCTCGCCCTCGTCGGGACGCTGCTCGTCGGGGAGGAGCTCGCCGGCGCCA
This sequence comes from uncultured Actinomycetota bacterium, assembly GCA_963783735.1. Lineage (GTDB taxonomy): Bacteria > Actinomycetota > Actinomycetes > Actinomycetales > Dermatophilaceae > CAWDAQ01. The sequence goes on from CAWAOO010000008.1 coordinate 93,352, forward strand.
TCATCGGCGCCATGGTCGCAACCGGGCGCGTGCTCGAGGCCGGGGCCCGCCGGCGGGCCGGACGAGACCTCTCCGCCCTGCTCGAGCGGGTGCCCGAGAAGGCGCACCGGCGCCCGCCGGGTGGACGGCCGCCGCTCGAGACGGTCGAGGTGTCCCGGCTCGGCACCGGGGACCGGGTGGTCGTCCTCTCCGGCGAGGTCGTCCCGGTCGACGGCACCCTCGTCACCGACGCCCTCTTCGACGAGTCGGCGCTGACGGGGGAGTCGGTTCCCGTGGACCGGGCGGGCGGGACGGCCGTTCGCAGCGGCGTCGTCAACGCCGGTGCCGCCGCGGAGCTCGTCGCGACGGCGACCGCGGACACGAGCACGTACGCGGGGGTCGTCGCACTCGCCCGGCAGGCGGCCTCGGCGAGCGCGCCCGTCGCGCGGCTCGCCGACCGGGTGGCGGCATGGTTCCTCCCCGCGGCCCTCCTCCTCGCGGGGGTCGCGTGGGCGCTCACGGGCGACCCCTCCCGCGCCGTGGCCGTGCTCGTCACGGCGACGCCGTGCCCGCTCCTCCTCGCCGTGCCGATCGCCGTGACCGGCGGGATGTCCGCGGCGTCGCGGGCCGGAGTCGTCGTCAAGGACGGCGCCGCGCTCGAGCTGCTCGGGAACGCGCGGACGCTCGCGGTCGACAAGACCGGAACGGTGACGCAGGGGCGGCCCGAGGTGTTCGACGTGGTGTGCGCCCCGTCGGTCGACCGCGGGGACGTCCTCGCCGACGCCGCCGCGGTCGAGCGGTTCTCCCCGCACGTCCTCGCGACGGCGGTGCTCCGGGCGGCGGCCCGCGAGTCCGCGCCCCACCGGGAGGCCCGGGGCGTGCAGGAGGACCCCGGGCGTGGTGCCGCCGGGGTCGTCGCGGGGCACGTGGTCGGAGTCGGTCGCCTCCCGCCGGGGACCGAGGTGCCCGCCTGGGCGCGGGGGGCGGCCCGGCGGGGCCGTCTCGACCTCGCGGCGGTCGTCTGGGTCACCGAGGACGGCCGCCCGACGGCCGCGCTCCTCGTGCGCGACCCCGTCCGTCCGGACGCGGACCGGACGATGCGACGGCTGCGGGCCGTCGGGGTCGCCCACGTCATCCTCCTCACCGGCGACCGGGTGGGCAACGCCACCGAGGTGGGGCACCTCATCGGGGTCGACGAGGTGCGCGCCGAGGCAACCCCCGCCGACAAGATCGCCCGGGTGGCGTCGGCCCGGGCCGAGGGCGTCACCGTCATGGTCGGCGACGGGGTCAACGACGCGCCCGCGCTGGCCGCTGCCGACGTCGGCATCGCCCTCGGGTCCCGCGGCTCGACCGCCGCGGTCCAGGCCGCCGACGCGGTCATCCTCGACGACCGGCTCGACCGGCTCGCCGACGTCGTCGAGGTCGCCCGCAGGACCCGTCGGGTCGCCCTCGAGAGCGCCGCCGTGGGCACCGGCCTCTCGGTGCTCGCCATGGCGGCCGCGGCCGCCGGGTGGCTCGCGCCGGTCGGCGGCGCTCTCGTCCAGGAGGTGGTCGACGTCGTCGCCATCCTGTCGGCCCTGCGCACCGTCCTCCCGGCCCGACCGACGCGGGGCCGCGGGGCTCCGGAGGCGCTCCTGTCGCGGTTCGCCCGCGAGCACGACGAGCTCGCGCCCGTCCGGGCAGCCGTCCGGCAGGCTGCGGACGGGCTCGGTCCGGGCCTGACACCGGAGGCCGACGACGCGGTCCGCCGGACCCACGAGCTCCTCACGACCCGGCTGCTGCCGCACGAGGTGGCCGAGGAGGCCCTGCTCTACCCCGCGCTCTCCGATGTCCTCGGGGGCCCGGAGGCGACCGTCGCGATGAGCCGGGGCCATGCCGAGATCCATCGCCTCGTCCGCCGGCTCGGGCGCCACCTCGAGGAGTGCCCCGACCGGCTGCGCCCGGACCAGCTCGACGACCTCCGGGCCACCCTCTACGGACTGGACGCCGTCCTCGCGCTCCACTTCGCCCAGGAGGAGGAGGCCTACTTCTCCCTCGGCCCGCCCGGGTCGACGGGGCGGTGAGCGACCGTGTCACCTCCTCCCCCACCCGGGTCGCACTCCGAGGGTGCCGCCCCGGAGCCGGGCTCGGTACGGGGTGGTCCCCTGCCGTGGCCGGGGGTCCCGCCCGCGGAGACTCCCGTCGTGGCCCACCTCGTCGAGTCGGTCGCCCCGGCCAGGCCCCCGGGACACCGGGGCCCGCCCCGGTCCCGCACCCGCCGGCTGCTCCGGGTCCTCGTCCGGGTCCTCATCCCCGCGGCGGCGGCCGCCGCCCTCCTTCGGCTCGCGCTCCCGCGGGTCACCGGCGTCGGGTGGGCCGAGACCGGCGAGGCCCTCGCGGGCGTCGGGTGGGCCTGGGTCCTCGCTCTCGGTCTGCTCTGGGTCGCCGGCCTCGTCCTCCACACGGTCGCCCTCGTCGCGGCGCTGCCCGGACTCACGACCCGACGAGCCCTCCTCCTCAACCTCACCGGGAGCTGCGTCTCCGACCTTCTCCCGCTCGGGGGCGCCGCCGGGACGGTCGCGAACTACGCGATGTGCCGGACGTGGGGCTTCGGGCGCGGGGACTTCGTCCGCTGGGCGGTCGTGACGAACATCTGGGACACCCTCCTCAAGCTCGTCCTCCCCGCGGTCGCGCTCGCGGGCCTCGCCCTCGTCGGGAGGGCGTCGGCGACGGGGCTCGAGGGCGCGGCGGTCGTCGGGGCGGCTGGCCTCGTCGTCGGGGCCGGGGTCCTCGTCGGGGTGCTGCGCCATCCGTCGTGGGCCGTGGCCGTGGGCCGAGGGCTCGACCGGGCCGTCCGCGTCCTCCGGCGGTCCCCGGTCCCCGGGGGGTACGCCGCTCGGGTCGTCGCCCTTCGGGAGGACACCGTCTCCCTCGTCGCGGCCGCCTGGGGGCGCCTCACCGTGGGCAAGGTCGGCTACGCCCTCCTCCAGGCGGCCCTCCTCCAAGGGTGCCTCGTCGCCGTGGGCGCGGGGTTCGAGCCCGCGGTCGTCCTCGCCGGGTTCGCGATGGAGCGCGTCCTGACGATGCTCGTCCTCACGCCGGGGGCGACGGGCTTCGTCGAGGTCGGCATGGCCGGCGTGCTCGTCGCCCTCGGCACCGACCCCGTCGGGGCGACGGCGGGGGTGCTGCTCTACCGCTTCTACACCTTCGCGCTCGAGATCCCGGTCGGGGGTGGCGGGCTCGGGTGGTGGCTCCTGCGCGGGGGACCCCGGGGCGGTCGCGTCCACCCGGGGGCCCCCAGGTCGGCGGGGGCTCAGAGCCGGTAGCGCAGGACCTTGCCGAATGCCTTGACCCTCGTCGTCGCCATGTCGACGTCGGCGAGTGTCGCGAGGTAGAGGTGGTCACCGATCACCTCGACCGCGAGCGGGCGGGGGATCGTCAAGACCTTGCGGACCTTGGCGTGGCGGATGACGTCGACCCGGTGGACGCTGCCCCGGGCGCCGAGGCTCGCGTCCTCGGGGCCGCCGGGGAGCGTCGACACCGAGAGGGCGCCGTCCCTCGCGACCGCGACATCGGTCGGAACCGGCTCGAAAGCGTAGGTGACCCCGACGGTGCACTTCGGGAGCCTCATCGCCTTCGCCGTGCGCGCCGTGACCGTGATCGTCTGCCGCGGGAGGACCGCCATGGTCGAGACGTGCCCCCCGCGGTCGACCCTGAGCAGGTCGTTCCCGCCGGCGTCGGCGACGACCCAGCCGCGCCACCCGCGGCTCGCGACGCCGTACGGGTGCGAGTCGACGGTGCCCTTGTACCGCGCGGGGCCGTGGACGAGCCTGCGGATCGCCTTGGCCGCGCACGGGGTTCGGCCGGCGACGTCCCCGCCCTTGGGGTCCCTCGTGAGGACCTTGGCGCCGGACCGGGTGAGCAGGCTCACCGCGCCCGTGAACCCGTCGGCGACGTAGACCTTGCCGGCGTCGACGGGGATCTGGAACGGGCCGACGACGTTCTTGGCGAGCACGGTCCGGTCGCGGAGTCGTGGAGTCGCGGAGGTCGGCCACGGACGTCCCGCGGTCGCCGAGGCGGTGGCGCCGAGGAGCGACACGGCGGCCGCCGTGCTCGCGGCGAGCAGCGCGGTGGTGGTTCTCGATCTCAACGACATTGGGGGACCCTCTTCCGTGACAGGAGACGGTGGGGTCCACCGCGTCGAGCAGGACCCACGCCGTCCCGCGGCGTCCCAGCGACGTCGCCCCTCCCAGACTCGGGACGCGCCGGGGCGCGCGCCACATGGCCGGCGCGAGGTCCCCGATCCATGCGCCGAAGGGTCCTCGCGCACCGTCACGCCCGGGTCCGCGGGGGCCGTCCTCGGGGCCGGCCCGGGTGCGGGACACTGGGGTCGTGAGCACCGACTACCCGTACGCCCTCCCCACCGACCTTCCCCCCGGATGGGTGGCGCGGGTTCCAGGCCCCGGGGACGTCGGGCGGCTCACGGAGGTGCTCGCTGCCCACCAGGAGACGGCCCGAGGGTCGAGCTCGGTCGACGTCGAGGCCCTCACCTCGGAGGTCGCCGGGGAGGCGTCGTGGACGCGGCGGCAGCTCGTCGTCGACGCCGCCGACGGGCGGGTGCAGGCATGGGCGACGGTCCACGACCGGGCGGCCGGGCGGACCGTCGTGGCCGTCACCGTCGACCCGGCTGCCGGCGGCGCCGACGGTGTCGCGGCCGCGCTCTTCGGCTGGGCCGAGGAGGTCGCGCTCGACGTCGCGCGCTACCGGCAGCTCACCGGGACCCAGCTCGACTCCGGGGCCTACGCCGGCGACGAGCGTCAGCGTCGGTGGCTCGCCGCTGCGGGGTACCGCCAGACCCGGACCTGGCTCCAGATGAGCCGCCCGGTCGTCGCCGCGGAGGGCGAGCCCGGTGGACTGCCCCCGGTCCGGGAGGGGGTCACCGTCCGCCGGGTCGCGACCCATGACGACGGCTCTCCGGTGGCCCACGACCTGCAGACCGTCCACGTCCTCCTCGAGGAGTCCTTCGAGGACCACTTCAACTCCTACACCGAGTCCTTCCCAGAGTTCGTCCAGCGTCTGCGGGAGGACCCCGGTCACCGGTGGGACCACTGGTGGATCGCGAGCGTCGACGTCGACGGCCAGACCGTCCCCGCGGGGGCCGTCGTCGGGTCGGTCCTCGGGCCCGACGGTGCCGGTCTCGAGGGGAGCTACATCGACTACATCGGCGTCCACCAGCGGGCTCGGGGTCGCGGCGTCGCCAAGGCGCTCCTCCACACCGTCATCGCCGACGCCGCGCGCCGGGGCCGGAACCGGGTCGGGCTCGAGGTCGACGACGCGTCGCCGACGGGGGCGGACGGGCTCTACACGGCCATGGGCTGGGTGACGAAGTACCGGACCGAGTCCTGGCACCGGGACGTCTACGTCGCCGGCTCCTGAGCGGCGGAGTCCTCCGAGCCCCCGGCCGCCTCGGGACCCACGCCCGGTGACCCGGTCCGGGCCCCGCCGGCGACGGTGAACCTCCGGCCGGTCACCGTGTCCGGCTCGATCCGGACGTAGTGCGGCTTCGGGCTGTCGTGCCAGGGGAAGATCGGCAGCTTCATCGCGTCGAGGACCTCGTGGAGGCGGGTCGACTCCACCGCGCGGCCCTTGACGACGACGCTCCACGCGGTGCCGCTCTCGAGGTCGTAGCCGTCGGTCTCGAAGGCGACCGGGTGACCGAGCGCCCCCGCGAGCTTGGTTCCCACGGCGGTGCGGAAGACGACGGTGCCGTGGTCGACGACGTGGTTGACGGGGAAGATCTCCGGCTGACCGTCGACGACGACCGCGAGCCGTCCGACGGGGACCCGCCGGAGCTGTGCCCAGCAGTCCGCGCTCGACATCGTCAGGTCATCGGTCTGCTCGGTCATCGCGTGAGCCTCCTTCGAGTGGCGCGGTGGCGGGGCGGTGGCGGGGTCGGCCCGCCCCCTGTCAGTGTGCCGGGTGCCCCGCGTCGGCGTGGGTGAGCGCGAACACGGCGGCTTGGGTGCGGCGCTCGAGCCCGAGCTTGGCGAGCACCGACGTGACGTAGTTCTTCACGGTCTTCTCGGCGAGGAAGAGCTCCTCGCCGATCTGCCGGTTCGTCTTGCCCTGGGAGACCTTGTCGAGGACGCGCCGCTCCTGGGGGGAGAGCAGCTGCAGGCGGGGGTCCTCGCTCGTCTCGGCGGCCCAGCTCGCCCGCACCCGGGCGGCCTTCGCCGGCGAGATGAGGTTCCTCCCTGCGGCGACCGCGCGGATCGCCTCGATGAGACCGTTCCCGCGGATGTCCTTGAGGAGGTAGCCGGAGGCGCCGGCGAGGATGGCGGTCGAGAGGGCCCGCTCGTCGTCGAAGCTCGTGAGGACGAGCGCGGCGATGGACGGGTTGGCGGAGCGGACGTCCCGGCACACGTCGACGCCCGAGCCGTCCGGGAGCTGGACGTCGAAGACCGCGACGTCGGGACGGACGGCGGGGATCCTCCGGCGGGCCTCCCCGGCGGTGCCGGCCTCCCCGACGACCTCGAACCCGTCGACCGACTCGAGCAGCTCGCGCAGCCCGCGCCGCACGATCTCGTGGTCGTCAACGAGGAAGACTCTCGTGTTCACTGCTGGCTCCTTCGTGTCTCCGACCCTGGCCTGTCGGTGTCCGACGCATGATTCTGGCGCGGCCCGTGCGCCCTTGGCAGGGCCGAAGGTCCCGGCGCTCACGCCGGGTCCCGGGGAACGCGCCACACGAGGACCGTGCCGTGGGGTTCGGTGCGACGCAGCTCGAACGAGCCGCCCTGGCGGAGGGCCCGCTCGCGGAGGTTGTCCAGACCGCGCCGGGTGGCGTCGGCCGGGACGCCGACGCCGTCGTCGACCACGGTGATGTCGACGTCGAGGTCGTCGATCGTCACCGCGATCTCGGCGCTGCCCGCCTGGGCGTGCCGGGCGATGTTCGCGAGCCCCTCGCGGACGACCGCGATGACGTCGCCCTCGACCTCGCTCGGCAGCGTGGTCAGCCCGCCCTCGACCCTCAGGGCGGGGGAGAACCCGAGGGCGCTCGCCGAGTCCCGGGCGATCTCCTCGAGGGTGCTCGGGAGGGACTTCGTCGACCGGTTGCGGTGGAGCTCGAAGATCGTCCGCCGGATGTCCTTGATCGCCTCGTCGAGGTCCTCGACCGCCTCGTCGAGCCGTTCCCGGACGACGCTGTTCACGGCGACCCTGGCTGCCGACTGGAGGGAGAGCCCGGTGGCGAAGAGCCGCTGGATGACATGGTCGTGCATGTCCCGGGCGATCCGTTCCCGGTCCTCGAGCCGGTCGAACCGCTCGCGGTCGCGTTGGGTGCGCGCGGCGACGACCGCCAGTCCGAGCTGCTCGGTGAGGGCGTCGAGGGTGGGCGACGGGAAGAGCGCGGTCGTCGGGTCGTCGGCAACTGCCCACACGAGGACGACGCACCCGACCCGCTCGGGTCCGACGGCGATGGGGAGGAACGCCGCGTACGCGCCGCCCACCTCGGGAGAGAGGCCCTCGATGGCGACCGCGAGCTGGGCGTCCCCGTCGTCGCCGACCTCGTGGAGCGGGACGGTCACCGTCGTGCCGGTGGCGAGCGCGTCCCGGCAGGGGGCGGAGGCGAGGAGGGCGACGACCTCGGGCTCCTGGACCTGGCGCGGCTCGGTGTCCTGGTCGAGGGTGCGCAGCCCGAGGCCCAGCTCGGGGTCCGCGAGGGCGACCGCCATGAGCCGGGCCGAGGTGATCTCGCGCCCGCGGCGGGCGAGGAAGCTCATCGCGGACTCCTCGGAGCGGCCCTCGAGGAGCATCTGGGTGACCTCGCCGGTGACCTCCGTCCAGTGACGCTGCCGGCGGGACCGTTCGTAGAGTCGCGCGTTGTCGATCGCGATACCGGCCGCCGCGGCGAGGGCCACGAGGATGTCCTCGTCCTCGGCGGTGAAGGCCGGTGCCCCGATCTTCTCGGTGAGGTAGAGGTTGCCGAAGACGGTGTCCCGGATCCGGACCGGGGCCCCGAGGAAGCTCTTCATCGGCGGGTGGTTCGGGGGGAACCCGGAGGTCTCCGCGTGCTCCTTGAGGTCGGCGAGACGCAGCGGGTGGGGCTCACGGATGATGTGGCCGAGGACGCCGTGCCCGTGGGGGAGGTCGCCGATGGCCTCACGCTCCTCCTGCGTCACGCCGTGGGTGACGAACTCGACGAGCCGCTCGTGGCTTGCGCCGATGACCCCGAGCGCCCCGTACCGGGCGTCGACGAGGTCGCAGGCGGCATGGACGATCCGGGAGAGGACGTCAGCGAGCTCGAGGTCCGCGGTGACCGCCATGACCGCGTCGAGGAGCGCGGCGACGCGTCGCTGCGACCGGGTCGACGCCTCGGCACGGCTGCGGAGCTCGTCGAGGAGGTCATCGAGCTCGAGCGCGGCGGTCCCGGCGAGCGACGCCATGCGGCCGGTGTCGTAGGCGGTCATCGAGAGCCAGTGTATGGAACACCCGCGACCCGGCGCACGCACCGGTCTGCCGGGCACCGCGGGGACCAACGGCCCTACGACGCCGGAGGGCGCGCGCGGGAGGCTGGGGGTGTCCCTCCACCGACACCCGAGGAGTCCCCATGCACCCATCTCCCGTCCCGCACGGGTCCGTCGTCGTCGGGATCGACGGCTCCGCGTCGAGCATCCAGGCGCTGGACTGGGCGGTCGCCGAGGCGGTACGGCGGGACCGGCCGCTGCACGTCCTGCACGCCTACTCGCTCGCCCGTCTCGCGGCGACCGGCCCGTACGACGCCACCCTCCACTTCGACGTCATCTCGCCGACCGCCCTCGACCGCGTCCGCGACACCGCCCCCGACCTCGCCCTGTCGTGGAGCGAGCCGGAGCGGGGGGCCGCGGCCGCCCTCGTCGAGGCATCCCGCGTCGCGGACACCGTCGTCGTCGGCTCCCGTGGCTACGGCCCGGCGCACGCCGCGGTCTCCGGCTCGGTGTCGGTCCACGTCGCCGCGGAGGCCGAGTGCCCCGTGGTCGTCGTCCGGGAGCACGGGGGCTACGGTGTGCCCGACGGACCCGTCGTCGTCGGCGTCGACGGGTCGGAGCTGTCGGAGCAGGCGGTCCGCCTCGCCTTCCGTGAGGCCTCGTCCCGCGGGAGCGGGCTCGTCGCCGTGCACGCGTGGAACCTCCTCTACGAGGGCATCCCCGCCGGGCAGGCGATGTCGGTCATCGACCGCGACGAGGTCGAGCAGCAGGCTCGGGCCGAGCTCGCCGAGTCGCTCGCCGGGTACGGGGAGGAGTTCCCCGACGTCGCCGTCGACCGGGTGGTCGTCGAGGACTATCCCGTCGACGCCCTCGTGCGGCAGAGCGCCGAGGCCTCCCTCCTCGTCGTCGGCACGCGCGGCCGCGGGCGTGTGCGCGGGTTCCTCCTCGGCTCGGTGAGCCAGGGCGTCATGCACTCGGCGCCGTGCCCGGTCCTCGTCGCCCGCGGGGCCGAGCACGCAGCGGCGGGACGGGACGGTCGTCAGCACACCGCCTCGGTCGGCTGACCGGAGCGACCGCACAGAGGAGCTCCCCGGCCGGGTGGCCGGGGAGCTCCTCTCGTCGTGCCGGGGGACCGGCGCCGGTACCGGTCAGACGAGCCAGCGGTGGCGCTGGACGACGCCGACGCTCTCCCACCAGTGTCCGAGGCCGAGGTAGCGGCCGGCGCCGAGCTGGGCGAGGGCGACGAGCACGAGCGCGTAGACGAGGTGGTCGTCCATGAAGAGGTTGTTCGCGGGCGGGAGGACGGCACTCCACATGAGGACGAGCAGGACCGCCCCGGCGGCGGCGGCGAGCCGCATCCCGGCCCCGGTGACGAGGGCGACGCCGATACCGAGCAGGCCGATCATGAACAGCCAGTCGGCCCATGCTGCCCCGGCGAAGCCCGAGTAGAAGTCGGCGAACGGGCCGCTGACCGCGTTGCCGAGGAACCCCGCCGTGGGGCTCCCACCGTTGACCCAGGCCTGAGCGCTCGCCGTCTCGTGGCCGAGGCCGAAGAGCTTGTCGAGGAAGGCCCAGAGGAAGACCCAGCCGATGCTGAGCCGGATGGCGGCGAGCACGTACCGAAGTGCCGCCGGGGGTTCGTGCGTGGCGGTGACCACTGCCCCTGAACCAGTCGTCGGCTCAGGGGTCTCGTGGCGACGGCCGTGGCTGATGGTGCTCATCGTGCTCCTCCTCGGAGGGTGGGGTGGCGGCGCCTTGCCGCCACGACCACGTTCCCGCGGGAGGGCATGGGTGACGAGAGGCGAAGGTCCCGGCGCCCGTGCCGCCGTCGCTCGCGGCGACGGGGGTCAGGCGGGACCGGCGCCTCAGCGGCCGAAGAGCGAGGCGAGGAAGCCCGAGCCCTTCGAGGGGGAGTCGTCGCGGGCGCACGTGCACCGGTCCCCGCGTGGGACGGTTGCCATCACCTGCTCGACGTGGTTGCCGCAGCCTGACCACGTCGTCTTGCCGCACGTGCGGCAGCTCACCGGTCGACACATGAGGTCCTCCTTCGGTCGGTTTTCCCCATCATACCCGAGGGGGTATATAGATCGCACCTCGGGCGACGAGCTGCCTCACGGGCACACCCTCCCGGCGGTGCGCCGGGACGCCGTCAGGCACCTCACGGTGGCCGCCCGCGTCGGTGCCCGGCGCGAGGCGGGTCCCGGTCGGCGGCATCCCGGGAGGGGGACGGGGCCGCCGGCAGCCGCCGACCCCGTCCCCTGTCCTCCGCCCCCGGAGCGGTCGGCCGCGGGCCGGGCGGGGTGGACGCCCACGACGGGCGGCCCGCCGGACCTGGGAGGGGCTCCCCCCCGGCACCTCCACGTCACCATCGTCGTCGCCTCCTCGTCGTCCGGTCCCACGCCTGTCGGGACGGAGGAGTGCCGCGGTCGGCGTTCTGATACACCTCCGCCTCCGCTGCGCTGAGAAACCTCATCCCCGCGGTGACGTCGGCAAGGCGCATCCCGACCGCGTCCCGGAGGTAGCTCGGCGGGACGGTCCACGGCCGTCGGGTGCCCTGCCGGGGGAGGGCCGCCGGGGCCCGCCGGAGGTAGCCGGAGGAGAGCCGCAGGAGCGGGGTGGTCTCGAGGTTCGCGGGGGCCACGGGCACGGCCGCCGCCCAGCCCCGGGCACTCATGTGGGCGAGGAGCCGGCAGACGTAGCGCGCGGAGAGGTCGGCCCGGAGGGTCCACGACGCGTTCGCGTAGCCGATGGACACGGCGGCGTTGGGGACCCCCGAGAGGAGGACGCCCCGGTAGAGGACCGTCCCCGCCGGGTCGACGGGGACGCCGTCGACGGAGAGCGCGACCCCGCCGAACGCCTCGAGACGCAGTCCGGTGGCGGTGACGACGACGTCGGCCTCGAGCTCGGCCCCGGAGGCGAGCCGAAGGCCCGACGGGGTGAAGGAGGCGACCTCGTCGGTGACGACGGCGGCGTGCCCCGCGCGGATCGCCGCGAAGAGGTCGCCGTCCGGGGAGAGGCAGAGCCGCTGGTCCCACGGGTCGTAGGACGGCGTGAAGTGCGGGTCGACGGGAAGCGCGCCGCCGAGGGCCCGCTCCACCTGGGCGCGGATGAGCCGGGCGGCCGTCCGCGGCGCCCGTCGGCAGGCGGCGTAGAGCGCTCCGGTGAGGAGCGCGTTGCGCCAGCGGCCGACCCGGAGCGCGACCCCGTCCGGGAGCAGGCGCCGGGTCGTGGCCGCGAGCCCGTCCCGGGAGGGCAGGACGAGGATGTGGCTCGGGGAGCGCTGAAGCATCGTCACCTGCGCTCCGTCCTCGGCGAGGGCGGGGACGAGGCTCACCGCGGTCGCCCCGCTCCCGATGACGACGACCCTCCGGCCGGAGACGTCGAGGTCCTCGGGCCAGTGCTGCGGGTGGACGACCCGCCCCCCGAAGGCCTCCTGCCCGGGGAACCGCGGGGTGTGTCCCGCGTCGTGGCGGTAGTAGCCGGTGCAGAGGTAGAGGAAGGACGCCGTCATCGTCTCGGTCCGATCCGGCCGTCCCGGCGCACCGGTGCGCGTCGTCAGCGTCCAGCGCACGCTCGCGGTGTCCCAGGACGCGGCGACGACCCGGGTCCGGAGCCGGATCCGGCGGTCGATCCCGTACCGCGCGGCGGTCTCCCGGACGTACCGGAGGATCGAGACGCCGTCGGCGATCGTCCGCGGGTCCTCCCACGGGTGGAACGGGTACCCGAGGGTGAGCATGTCCGAGTCGGACCGGACACCCGGGTAGCGGAAGAGGTCCCACGTCCCGCCCGTCCCCTCCCGGGCCTCGAGGACGGCGTACGACGTGCCCGGGCGGAGCGTCTGGAGCCGGTAGGCGGCACCGATCCCGGAGATCCCGGCGCCGACGACGGCGACGTCCACGTGCTCGGTCCCCACGTCGCGTCCTTCCCGAGGGCCCGCCACCTCAGCGGGCGTCGGATCGCCCGGCTGGCGGCACCGCCGGTCCCTGTCCGGCGGTGACCCTCTCCCGAGAGTCTGCACCGGCCCTGGCTCCCATGCGCGTGCGACCGGTCGCCGGCTGCCCACGCGGCTCTTGCGCGCCGCTCGCCCGGGAGCTCGGCGCCGCCCAGCGGGACCTCCAGTGGATCGTCGACGCGTACACCGCCTTCCTCGCCGGACTCCGGGACCCTCGCCGTCGTCCCGACGAGCCGCGACACGGACGCTCCCCCCGCTCGACGGGGTCGGGGCGGTCCTCTCGCTCGCCGGGATCTGCGCGCTCGTCTACGGGATCATCGAGGGTCCGGTCGACGGCTGGACCGACGGCCGGATCCACGTCTGTTCCTGCTGCGGGGGTTCGGGCTCGGCTCGCTGTCGATCACCGCGCAGCTCTTCGCCACCTGCGGCTTCTTCTTCATCGTCCTCCAGTACCTCCAGCTCATCGCCGGACGCTCCCCCCTCACGGCGGACGTCGCTCTTCTCCCGCTGCCGTTGGTCCTCATCCCCCTCGCCCGTCGGGCTCCCGGATCGCGCAGCGGGCCGGCGTGAACCGGGTCGCGGGTGTCGGCCTGCTCCTCACGGCGTCCGGGCTCGGCGTCATCAGCCTCCTCGGGACCGACTTCGCCTACCTCCACTTCGCCGCCGGCCTCGTCCTCCACGGGGCGGACACGGCCCTCGCCGGCACGCGCTCACCTCGGCCCTCCCCCGCCGCCCGAGGGTTCGGGCCCGGCGCTCGAGACGGCCACCGGGTCCCTCGCCGGCGCCCACGCGGTCGCCCATCGCCTCGGCGTCGCCGGGGACCAGCTGAGCCGGCTGCCCGCTCGGTGGCGGGGTCGGACGGGTCGCGCGGGCCCGGCCCCCCTACCCGGAACGGCCGGCGAGCCAGGCGTTGTACGCCGCGAGCTCGGCATCCCCGTCCCGGGCGGCCGCCCGGTCGTGCCGCTTCGCCTCTCGGTCGCTGCTCCTCGACCACTGGAGGAAGATCGCCCCGATGACGAGGAGGGTCGGGATCTCGCTGAACGCCCAGGCGATGCCGCCGCCGGTGTGCTGGTCGCCGAGCGCCGAGAGGCCCCAGGCGGGGTCGGGGTGGGCGAACGAGCGGACGAGCAGGGCCGAGCTCGACATGACGGCGATCCCGAAGAAGGCGTGGAACGGGACGGCAAGGAAGAGCTCGATGATCCGCAGGACGGGGTGGGTGTGGTGCGGGCTCGGGTCGACCGCGAGGATCGGCCAGAACAGGAGCAGCCCGACGGCGACGAAGTGGACGAGCATCCAGTCGTGGCCGAGCCAGGTCGACATCGCAGCGTCGAACAGCGGCGTGAGGTAGAGCCCGTAGAGGCTCGCGATGAAGAGCGGCAGGGTGACCCACGGCGCGGTGAGGACGGCGGCCGGTCGGCTCCGGAGGACGGCGAGGAGCGTCCGCCGGGCGCGCCCGCCCGCCGGGAGGGTGCGGAGGAGGAGGGTCACCGGCGCCCCGAGGAGGAGGAGCGGCGGGGAGAGCATGCTCAGGACCATGTGCTGGGTCATGTGGACGCTGAACAGGCGCATGCCGTACCCGCCCACCCCGGTCGCCGTCACGGCGACGACGCTCCCGAGCCCGAGCGCGAAGAGGAGGGGCCGGTGCACGGGCCACCGGTCGCCGCGCCGGGCGAGACGGAGGACGCCCCACCCGTAGAGGGCTGCGAGCAGGAGGCACCCGAGGGGGAGGAGGGGGACCGGCTGGGGGTGCCAGGCGAGGAGGCGGCCGAGGTCGGGGGGCGCGCTCGGCATCCACATCAGGGTGCCCATGGCCGTCCCCGTCGGGTCCCCCGCCGTCCCGGGCACCGCCGCGGCAAGGGCGAGCGCGGGCGTCACCGGGACGGCTCGGCGGCGGCTCTAACCGCGCGGAGGAGCTCGGGGGCGGGGACGTTCGCCGCGTCGTCGAGGACGGTCCGGATCCGGCCGTGCGGGCCGACGACCTCGATGACGTCGTTGTGGACGACGTCGTAGTCGACCCCGGCCTTCGAGGCGACCGGGTTGGGGACGGAGGGCTCCCGGACGTACGTGCCGTCCTCCTTCGCCCGTGCGACGGCTGCGTCCTGCTCCGCCGCGGTGACCTTCTCGTAGGAGACCTTGTACCCGTCGGTGACGACGTGCCGGATCTCGCTCGGGGACCCGGTGAGGAAGGAGACCGAGGGATCGGCGGGGTGGCCGCCGAAGTGGCGCCAGAACGCCCGCATGCTCGCTCGGTCGGCGCCGGCCGGGTCGACGTTGAACGCGACGACCTGGACGTGACCGGCGAGCGGGGTCCCGGCGATCTCGTCCTCGAGCTGGACCATGGCCCGCGCCGCGACGGGGCAGTAGCTGGTGCAGTACGGGAAGAGGAAGCTCACGACCTCGACCTTGCCGGCGAGGTCTGCGGAGCTGACCCGGTGCCCGGTCATGTCGGTGAACGACCACGTCGGCGCCTCGGGGCCGGCGCTCGGGCCGGCCGGCGAGGCTCCCGCGGTCGTCGTGCCGGCCGACGCCGGGGTGCCGGGCTCCCGGGCGTGCACGACGCCGGCGGCCGCGAGGACACCGAGAGAGGCGAGGGCGACCACGGCGGTGCGGACGGTCGGTCGCAGGCGCACGCGAACCACTCCTCGTGCTCGGGCGCGGGTGCGGCCACGCGGAGGTCGGGACTCTTCTCAGGGTAGGGGGCCGTCTCGGGCCCCCGGTCGCGCCCCCTCCACCCTCTCGGGCGCGCCCCCGGGTCTGCTCCTCCCCGCCGCCGGCGCCGTCGGGCGTAGGCTGCGCCGATGTCCAGCCACGTCACCTGCGAGGTGGCCGACGGGGTCGCGCACGTCCGCCTCGACCGGCCCGAGAAGCTCAACGGGCTCACCCTCGGGATGCTCGCCGACCTCGCCGCGACGGCGCACCGCCTCCGCCGCGACCGGGAGCTCCGCGCGGTCATCCTCGCGGGGGAGGGGCCCTCGTTCTGCGCGGGCCTCGACTTCGGGACGGTCATGCGCGACCCGGCGGGGGTCGCCGGCGCCTTCGTCCCCCGGCCGTGGCGGGGGACGAACACCTTCCAGGAGGCGTGCTGGTCGTGGCGACGGCTCCCGGTCCCCGTCGTCGCCGTCGTCCACGGGCACTGCCTCGGCGCGGGCGTCCAGCTCGCCCTCGGGGCAGACCTGCGGGTCACGACGCCGGACGCGACGTGGTCGGTCCTCGAGAGCCGGTGGGGGCTCGTCCCCGACATGACCGGGGTCCGGACCCTCGCCGAGCAGGTCGGGCTCGACACGGCGAAACGGCTGACGATGACCGGGGAGATGCTCACCGGGACGCAGGCCCACGTCCTCGGCCTCGCCTCCGAGGTCGCTCCCGACCCGCACGCCGCGGCCGGGGCGTTCGTCGAGGAGGTCCGCCGGCGGTCGCCGGACGCCGTCGCCGCGACGAAACGGGTGTTCGAGCGGACCTGGGGACGCAGCCCCCGGCGGACCTTCGCCCACGAGCGCGCCACCCAGCTGCGACTCCTGCTCGCCGCGAACACCCGGGTCGCCAGGGCGGCGGCCGAGGCGGCCCGGGCGGGCGCCGACGCCCCGCCGCCGGCGTACCGCCCCCGACCACGTCGCTTGAACGGGCGGACGACGGCTCGGTGAACAGTCGGTGCCCGGCCTCGGTGGGGTGCACGGGACCATCGCGCGGCGATAGGTTCCTCGATGGCGGTGCCAGCACCAGCGCCACGTCCCCCGGACCCGTCCCCTGAGGAGCACCGCCCCATGTCCCCCACGCCCCGCGGCCTGAGGGCCGCACTCGCCACGACCGGCGCCGCCGCGCTCGCCCTCGCCGGGGTCGCGGCGACGTCGGCCGCGGCGACCGCGTCGTCCCCCCACGACGGCCACCACGGCCCGCGGACCGCGACGCCGATCAAGCACGTCGTCGTCATCTTCCAGGAGAACGTCTCCTTCGACCACTACTTCGCGACGTACCCGCACGCGGCCAACACCCCCGGCGAGACCCTCCAGGGCGGGACCGTGCCCGCTGCGAGGTTCACGGCGAGGCGCTCGACCCCCGGCGACGTCGCGACCCTCGCCCACGACGGGCTGCTCGGCTCGGCCAACCCGAACTCGGTCGCTCCCCGAAGGCTCACCCCCGGGCAGGCGGTCACCTGCGACCAGGACCACGGCTACACCGCCGAGCAGAAGGCCTACCACGGCGGCGCGATGGACGCCTTCGTCGAGAACACGAGCAAGGACACCTGCGACCCGAAGATGTTCGGCCGCGCCGGCCTGACGATGGACTACTACGACGGCAACACCGTCACCGGACTGTGGAACTACGCCCAGCACTACGCGATGAGCGACCACTCCTTCAGCACGACCTTCGGTCCGTCGAGCCCCGGCGCGGTCAACCTCGTGTCCGGCAACACCCACGGGGTCGAGGAGTTCGCCCCCGACGGCACCCCGAAGCCGGCCACGACGAGCGACTACGTCGTCCGGGCGCCGGACGCCGACGGCGTCGGGACGATGGTCAACGACCCCGACCCGGTCCACGACGACTGCTCGAACAGCAGCGGCACCACCGACCACACGCTCGCCGGGATGTCGGGGCGGAACATCGGGGACCTGCTGAACGCGAAGGGCGTGAGCTGGGGCTGGTTCCAGGGTGGGTTCCGGCCGAGCGCCCCGGCCACGGCGAGCAGCCCGGCCCGCTGCGAGACGACGCACACCAACGTCGCCGGCGTCTCCTCGACCGACTACAACCCGCACCACGAGCCCTTCCAGTACTACGCCTCGACGGCCAACCCACACCACCTTCCGCCGGCCTCCACGGCGGAGATCGGTCACGGCGGGCAGGCGAACCACCAGTACGACATCAGCGAGTTCGCCAAGGTCGTCGGCACCGACGACCTGCCCGCGGTGAGCTTCCTCAAGGCCCCGAACTACCAGGACGGGCACGCGGCCTACTCCGACCCGATCGACGAGCAGCACTTCGTCGTCCGGCAGGTCAACGCCATCGAGCGGTCGAAGAACTGGAAGGACACCGCGGTCGTCATCGCCTACGACGACTCCGACGGCTGGTACGACCACGTCGCCGCGACCGTGACGAACGCCTCGGCCAATCCCGAGGACGACGCCGCGTTCTGCCTCGACGCCGCGACGGCGGGCACCCCGGTCGCCGGCGGCTACCAGGACCGCTGCGGGCCCGGGCCGCGCCAGCCGCTGCTCGTCGTCTCGCCCTACGCGAAGACCAACCACGTCGACCACACCCAGACCCAGCAGGCCTCCGTCCTGAAGTTCATCGAGGACAACTGGCGGGTGGGCCGGGTCGGCGACCACTCGGCGGACGCCTGGTCGGGCGGCCTCGACGGGATGTTCGACTTCGGTGGCGGGCGCGCGCCGCGGGTGCTCCTCGACCCCGCCGACGGCACCGTCACCTCGGTCTCCCACGGCCACGACGGCCACGGCTCGCACCGCGGCCACGACGGCCACGGCTCGCACCGGCGCCACGACGGCCACCACGGCCACCACGGCCACCACGGCCACGGGGGCGGCCACCGGCACTGAGACTGTCCACAGCTCGGCCGGTGGTCCCGCCGCCGGCACTGACACCGCCGCCGCCCCTCGGACCTCGCCGGGGCGGCGGCGTGTCGCCGTCCCCGCCGTCCCCGCCGTCCCCGCCGTCCCCGGGCGACCCGGGAGGGCGCGAAGGAGATGAGGGGTCGAGGGGGGAACTTGCAGGCAACTCTCAGCCGGCATCGCTGGTGCTCCGCCGCATCTGGGCGCACAGTTGGAGGGTCAGGGCGCTGGGACCACCCGGGCGCCGGCACGAGTCGTGGAAGAGGTGGGAACGATGGTCCACGCGGTGCTCGCGGGTCCGTTGGGGCCGCTCGTCTACGTCGCGGCGGTCGTCGTCGTCGTCGCGGCACTCGGGCGGTCGGTCGTCCCGCGCGCGGAGCGGCTCCCGGTCCGGGCGTGGGGGTGGCGCGACCTCATCGGGAACACCGTGACCGGCCTGCGGGTCCTCGCCCGGCTCGGCGAGGCGAAGGACCGTGACCGGGACGCCCGGGCCAGACGGGACGCCCGGGCCGGACGGTAGCGACACGGGACGCGGCGCCGTCCGCACCCGACGAGGGAGGTCGGCGGACCGGCCTCGTCGGGCGCGGAGGACCTAGGTCCCTGTCGGCGCCCCCCGGCTCGGCGCGACGATCGTCCTGCGGGGGCCGCACACCCCGCCCAAGAAGGTGATGACGATGCTCGCGACATGGGTTGGGCCCGTTCTCTTCGGGTCCGTCGTCGTCCTGGTGCTCGCCGCCGTCGGACGCTTCAGCGTCCCACGGTCGGAGCGGCTGCCCCTTTCGGAATGGGGTTGGGGCGACCTCCTCGGCAACGCCGCCGTCGGCTGGCGGGTCCTCGGCGACATCGGCGAGAAGGCCCACGAAGCCCACCTGCGCTCCCTGCGCTGAGCCGCGCCGACCGGGACCGGCGCAGCCTGCGGCCGGGTCTTTGGCAGACTCGTCCTCGCGGCACCCCGCCGCGCCGACGAGCAGCTGGAGCCGGACCGCATGGACTTCTTCTCCGCCTACGACCAGGGCTTCGCCCGGGTCGCCGCGTGCACCGTCCCGGTCGCGGTCGCCGACCCGGCGACGAACGCCGTCTCCGTCCTCGCCCAGGCCCGGGAGTGCGACGGCGACGGCGTGGCCGTCGCCGTCTTCCCCGAGCTCTGCCTGTCCGGGTACGCCATCGACGACCTCCTCCTCCAGGCTCCGCTGGTCGACGCCGTCGAGGCCGCGGTCGCCACCGTCCTCGAGGCGTCCGTCGAGCTTCGTCCCGTCCTCGTCCTCGGCGCCCCGGTCCGCAAGGGTCACCGGCTCTACAACTGCGCCGTCGTCGTCCATCGGGGCCGCCTCCTCGGGGTCGTCCCGAAGAGCGCCCTCCCGACGTACCGGGAGTTCTACGAGCGGCGGCACTTCGCCCCCGGCGACGACCAGCGCGGCGAGGAGGTCACCCTCGCCGGCCGGACCGCCCCGTTCGGCCCCGACCTCCTCTTCCGGGCGAGCGACGTCCCCGGCCTCGTCCTCCACGTCGAGGTCTGCGAGGACGCCTGGGTGCCCGTCCCGCCGAGCTCCGAGGCGGCCCTGGCCGGGGCCACCGTCATCGCGAACATCTCGGGCAGCCCGATCACCGTCGCGAAGTCCGAGGACCGGCACCTCGTCTGTCGCTCGGCCTCCTCCCGCTGCCTCGTCGCGTACGTCTACGCCGCCGCCGGTGAGGGGGAGTCCACGACCGACCTCTCGTGGGACGGGCAGACGATGGTGTACGAGTGCGGCCGTCTCCTCGCGGAGTCGGAGCGCTTCCCCGACGGGCCGCGACGCTCGGTCGCCGACGTCGACCTCGAGCTCCTCCTGGCCGAACGGTTGCGGGTGGGGACGTTCGACGACAACCGGCGGACCCACGCCGGGCGGGTCGGCGAGCTCCGCACCGTCGCCTTCGCCCTCGCCCCGCCCGGTGGGGACATCGGGCTGCGCCGAGCGCTCGACCGCTTCCCGTTCGTCCCCGACGACCCCGAGCGGCTCGCCCTCGACTGCTACGAGGCGTACAACATCCAGGTCTCCGGGCTCGAACAGCGGCTCCGGGCGATCGGCCAGCCGACGGTCGTCGTCGGCGTCTCCGGGGGCCTCGACTCGACGCACGCGCTCATCGTCGCCGCCCGGGCGATGGACCGCCTGGGCCGCCCGCGGAGCGACATCCTCGCGTACACGCTCCCCGGGTTCGCGACGAGCGAGGCGACGAAGCGCAACGCGACCGCGCTCGCGACCGCGCTCGGGGTCTCCTTCGAGGAGATCGACATCACCCCCGCGGCCCGGCAGATGCTCGACGACATCGGCCACCCCTTCGCGGACGGGGCCGCGGACTACGACGTCACGTTCGAGAACGTCCAGGCGGGCCTGCGCACCGACTACCTCTTCCGGATCGCCAACCACCGCGGCGGGATCGTCCTCGGTACGGGCGACCTCTCCGAGCTCGCGCTCGGGTGGTGCACCTACGGCGTCGGAGACCAGATGTCGCACTACACCGTCAACGCCGGGGTCCCGAAGACCCTCATCCAGCACCTCATCCGCTGGGTCGTCTCCTCGGGCCAGTTCGAGGACGAGGTCGGCGTGACGCTCACCGCCATCCTCGACACCGAGATCAGCCCGGAGCTCGTTCCCGTCGCCGAGGGGGAGGTGCCGCAGAGCACGCAGGCGGTCATCGGGCCGTACGAGCTCCAGGACTTCACCCTGCACCACGTCCTCCGGTCGGGGTTCCGGCCGAGCCGGGTCGCGTTCCTCGCCTGGCACGCGTGGCGCGACGTCGACGCTGGAGCCTGGCCCTCGGGCCACCCCGAGGCCGACCGGCGGGCCTACGACCTCGCGACGATCCGGCGCTGGCTCGAGGTGTTCCTCCGCCGGTTCTTCGCGTCCAGCCAGTTCAAGCGCTCGGCCCTGCCCAACGGCCCGAAGGTCTCGCCCGGCGGTGCGCTCTCTCCGCGCGGGGACTGGCGGGCACCGTCGGACGGCAACGCCCGCGTCTGGCTCGCCGAGCTCGAGGCGAACGTCCCCCCGGGTGGCTGACCGCGCTGCTCCCGGGCCCGGCCGGGGGCGGCGCGGGGCCGACCCCGGCCACGTCCCGGACCCCTCACCTCGGCTCGCCGCGCCACCCGCCCGGGGGAATACCTGCCGGTTCCGGGTCGCTCCTCCTGACGTGCTGTCGACGGTGCCAGCGTGAGCGCGGGCGAACCCCTGCGCCTCCCCCCGCCCGTCGACGACCCCGAGGACCGCCCCATGTCCGCGACCGCCACCGCCGTCCGCGCCGCCGCGCCCGCCCGCGGGAGCGGCCCCGCACCGTCCACCGTCCTCCTCGCGACCCTCGCCCTCGTCCTCGGCGGGTTCGCCATCGGGACGACCGAGTTCGTCACGATGGGGCTCCTCCCGGAGATCGCCGCCGGCGTCGGCGCCTCCATCCCCCAGGCCGGTCACGCGATCTCCGCCTACGCCGCCGGCGTCGTCGTCGGCGCCCCGCTCATCGCCGCCCTCGGCGCCCGGCTCCCCCGCCGCGGGCTGCTCGTCGGGCTCATGCTCGTCTTCGCCGCCGGCAACGTCGCGACGGCCCTCGCGGCCGGCTACGAGCCGCTCCTCGTCACCCGCTTCCTCAGCGGGCTCCCGCACGGCGCGTTCTTCGGCGTCGCCTCCCTCGTCGCCGTCGACATGGCCCCGCCCGGACGGAGCGGCCGGGCCGTCGGCCGGGTCATGCTCGGGATCCCGGCGGCGAACATCGCCGGAGTCCCCGCCGCGACCTGGCTCGGCCAGCACGTCGGCTGGCGGAGCGCGTACTGGGTCGTCGGCGTCCTCGGCGCGCTCACCGTCGTCCTCGTGCTCGCCTTCGTCCCCCGGACCCCCCGGGACCCGGGCGGGACCGTCCGCCGCGAGCTCGCGGCGTTCGGGCGCCTCCAGGTGTGGCTGACCCTCCTCGTCGGTGCGGTCGGCTTCGGCGGGATGTTCGCGATGTACTCCTACATCGCGCCGACGGTGACCGACGTCACCGGGCTGGCGAGCAGCGCCATTCCCGTCTTCCTCCTCGCCTTCGGCGTCGGTGGCGCCGTCGGCACGACGCTCGGGGGCCGGCTCGCGGACTGGTCGGTCCTGCGCACGCTGCTCGTCAGCTGCGCAGGGACGGGCCTGCTCCTCGCCCTCTTCACCGTCACCGCCCACGCCGCCGTCCCCGCCGTCCTCACCGTCTTCGCCATCGCGGCGGCCGGTTCGGTCCTCGTCATCAACCTCCAGCTGCGGCTCATGACGGTCGCCGGCGACGCGAAGACGCTGGGCGCCGCGAGCAACCACGCCTCGCTCAACCTCGCCAACGCGCTCGGCGCCTGGCTCGGCGGCCTCGTCATCGACGCCGGGTTCGGGTTCACCGCGCCGAGCTGGGTCGGCGCCGGCCTCTCGCTCGCCGGCCTCGGGGTCCTCGGCGCCTCCGTGCTCGTCCACCGGCGGACCGCCCCGGTGCCCGCCGCGGCCGGGGCCCCCGCGGTCCCGGCGGGGTGATCTCCCGGGCGCGGAGTCGCCTCGGGGGGGAGAATGGGACGGTGGATGTGGTCGAGACGATGCTGCCCGGGGTCGGGATCCGGTACGAGCTGACGACGAGCGCGGGCCGCTCGCTCGTCGTCATCGTCCACCGGGACGGGGGTGCGTCGGTGTACTCCTACGACGAGGACGACCCCGACGAGGCGACCGACACGATCCGGCTCCTTCCCGACGAGGCCGCCACCGTCGCCGAGCTCATGGGGGCGCCGCGGCTGAGCCAACGGTTCGCCGACCTCTCCAAGGAGGTGCCCGGCCTCGAGTCCGCCCGGCTCGAGCTCGGACCGGGCACGCCCTGCGACGGGCGCGTCCTGGGGCAGACGCGGGCCCGGACCCTGACCGGGTGCTCGGTCGTCGCCATCGTCCGCGGGGAGCGGGTCATCGCCTCCCCGGGCCCCGACGAGGTCCTCCACGTCGGTGACGTCCTCGTCGCCATCGGCACCGACGACGGCCTGCGCCAGCTGAGCGCCCTCCTCGACCGCGGCCGCCGCGCCTGAGCTCCCGGTGGACCCGACCGCGGTGCTCTTCCTCGAGCTCGGAGCGGTGTTCACCGGGCTCGCCCTCCTCGGCGTCGTCGCCCACCGGTGGGGGCTGTCGCCGATCCCGTTCTTCCTCGTCGCCGGGCTCTTCGTCGGGGAGGGCGGGGTCACCCAGCTCACCGAGGCCGAGCCGTTCGTCCGGCTCGGCGCCGAGATCGGGGTCGTCCTCCTCCTGCTCACCCTCGGCCTCGAGTTCTCCGCCGCCGAGCTCGTCGCCAGCCTCCGGCGGCACCGCTCGTCCGGGCTCGTCGACGTCGCCCTCAACGCGCCCCCCGGCCTCCTCGCCGGCTGGCTGCTCGGGCTCCCCTGGGCGGGGTCGATGGCCCTTGCCGGGGTCACGTGGATCTCGTCGTCAGGCATCGTCGCCCGGCTCCTCGAGGACCTCGGACGCCTCGGCAACCGCGAGACCCCGGCCGTCCTCTCGGTGCTCGTCCTCGAGGACATCGCGATGGCCGTCTACCTGCCCGTGCTCGTCGTCGTCCTCGCCGGGGGCGGCCCCGGGCGAGCCGTCGCCGGCGTCGTGCTCGCCCTCGGCGCCGTCCTCCTCGCCCTCACGGCGGCCCACCGCTCCGGCCCCCAGGTGGGACGGATGCTCTCCCACCCCGCCGACGAGCAGGTCCTCCTCCGGCTCGTCGGCCTCACCCTCCTCGTCGCCGGGCTCGCCCAGGGGGTCGGGGTGAGCGCGGCCGTCGGTGCCTTCCTCGTCGGCATCGCCGTCCCCGCCGAGCTCGCGAGCCGGGCTCGGACGCTGCTCTCGCCGCTGCGCGACCTCTTCGCCTCGGTCTTCTTCGTCGCCTTCGGGATCGCGACCGACCCCGCTCTGCTCCTGCCCGTCCTCCCCGTCGCCGTCGCCCTCGCCCTCGTCACCACCGCGACGAAGGTCGCGACCGGGTGGTACGCCGCGGGCCGGGACGGGGTCCGGAGCCGAGGGCGGGCCCGGGCCGGGGCGGCGCTCGTCCCCCGGGGGGAGTTCTCGATCGTCATCGCCGGCCTCGCCGTCACCGCGGGTGTCACCCGGCTGGGGCCGGTCGCGACGGCGTACGTCCTCGTCCTCGCCGTTCTCGGGCCCGTCCTCGTCCGGTACGTCGAGCGGCTCGTCCCGGCCGCGGTCCTCCGCCGTCCGTGAGGGCACGGGGGCCGGTTCCCCGCCCCTGCCCGGGGAACCGGCCTCCCGTGCGGTCAGTGGGAGCGGAGCGCCTCGATGAGCTCGTCCTTCGTCATGTCTGACCGACCGCTGACGTCGAGCTCGCGGGCCCGCTCGTGGAGCTCGTCGACGGTCCAGTCCTCGTAGGCGTTGGCCCGGCCGCCGCGTTCGCCGACCGTGGAGCGGGAGGAGCCGGCGGCGGCGTTCGCGATCCGCGCGGACTTGTCCTTGCTGTTGCCCTCGTCCCGGAGCTTCTCGTAGAGCTCGTCGTCCTTGACGCTCGGTCCCGGGTCGTCACTGCCTCCGCGGCTCGGCATCCTCGCCTCCTCCTCGTCGGTCCTCGTCGGTGCCCCCGGCACCCGTCCTCCCCCCGATCAGACCGCGTCACCGCAGCGTTGTCAACCCGTGTCGCCGCAGGTCAGCGGTGGTGCGCGGCGACGACGACGTCGAGCGCGGCACGCGGGCCGTCCTCGGTCTCGACCGGTCGGTCCCGGGTCTGCGCGAGCGTGACGACGAGGTCGGCAGGAGCGATGTCGGCCGCGACGTCGTCCGGGCCGTAGAGGACCCCGGGATCCTGGGGACCGCCGACCCCTTCGGCGAGGTTCCGGCTGTCGTGGCCCACGACGAGCAGGTGCCCGCCGGGAGCGACCGCCTCGGCGGCCCCGAGGAGGGCGTGACGCCGCTCTGGCTCCGGGAGGTGGAGGTAGGCGACGACGACGAGGTCGTACCGCCCGCGCCCGCCCGGGTCCGGGGCGGTCGCGTCGGCGACGACGGCCTCGACGCGGTCGGCGTCCGGCCCGAGCCGCTCGGCCGCGACCGCGCGGACCCGGTCGACCGCGACGGGGGAGAAGTCGGTCGCGGTGACGTGCCATCCACGTCCCGCGAGCCAGACGGCGTTGCGTCCCTCGCCGGCGGCAACGTCGAGCGCCCGTCCGGGTGCGAGGTCACCGGCGAGCTCCTCCACCCACCGGTTCGGTCCCGCCGACCAGATGAGGTCCGCTCCCGAGTACCGCTCGTCCCACGCGGCGCTGTCCATCGGCTCCTCCTCGCATCCGGCCCGGGGGCCGGGCTCGCGGACGGCCGGGTGGCCGTTCTAGGACGAGCCTCGCACGGGGGGCGGGAGCCGGTCGAGGCGGAACCGCCGACCGCTCATCTCGAACGGCTCGATGGCGATGAAGCTGAACTTCGTCGTGGGGACCCAGGGGCGCAGCGGGAGCTCGTCCGCCTTGCGGGCGTCGGCCCCGGTGAGCTCGTGCGCCCGCGCCCGGAGGACGACGCTCGCCGCCCGGTCGTCCTCGATCCGGTCGACCTCGAACGCGACGTCCTCGCTCATGTGGATCCCGAGGAGCTTGCTGCCCTCGGCGGTGCGGATGACGAGCCGGTCGCCGTCGACCAGGTAGTTGACGGGGACGAGGTGGACCTCGCTCGCGAGGTGGTAGGCGAGCCGGCCGAACTCCTCCCCCCGGAGAAGGTCCCAGCACTCGTCGTCGGTGAGGATGGTGACGACGTTCTCGTCCACGCCCTCGAACGCCATGACGGCCCTCCTCACTCCCCGCGCCGGGTGCGCCGGTCTCCTTCGACACTACACCGCGTAGTACTGTCGAGTGGGCGTGAGAAGGCACTGTCAGGCGGAGCTCGCGGGCGTGGTGCGGAAGGGCTCGGGGACACCCGCCCCCCGACCTCGTCGGAGGGTGACCGGGGCTCGCCCGCCCGTCCGCCGAGCCCGAGCGGCGACAGCCGCCCCACGTCGGCCGCCCTCGGTAGCCTGAGGCGTCCCGCGACCCCGCGCCGACCCGCCCGCCCGACCGGAGGACCCATGGACTGGCCGCTGCGTCACGATGAGCGGGCCCGCGGGCTCGCCCGCACCGCCTACGAGACGCTCGAACCGTTCCACGTCGTCGCCTACTTCAACCCCCGGTCCCGGGAGGCCATGGGGGAGGCCGGTCTGCGGGCCCCGGCATGGTACTTCGGCCTGCGCGGTGCCCCGCTCGGGGACGCCGACCCCGCCGTCGTCGCCGCGACGTTCTACAACTTCTCCCCCGACGTCGTCGCACAGGGGTGGGGGCAGGCCCGTCTGGTCGGGCTCGGCCGCGTTGCCGCGCTCCGGGACGGGATGCTCGACGCGGTCCTGCGGGACTGTCTCGGCGAGCTCGTCGACGACCCCGAGCTCGCCCGGGTCGCGGTCCGGCTCGGAGCGGTCGTCCACGAGCTGCCGCTCGAGGGGCGCGCCCTCGCCGCGGCGTGGGCCCGGTGCCCGCGGCCCGACGCCCCCCACCTCGCGCTCTGGTACTCCATCGCCGCCCTGCGCGAGTGGCGCGGCGACGGGCACGTGGCCGCGCTCGCTCTCGCCGGGCTCCGCGGGGTCGAGGCCCTCGTCCTCCACGAGGCCGACCACCCCGACCCGACCTACCAGCGGCGGGGGCTCGGTCGGGAGGGCTCGCGGCGGTCCCGGGGCTGGACGGAGGAGGACTGGGCGGGTGCCGTCGACACCCTCGTCGGCCGCGGGCTCCTCCAGGCCCCGGGGTCCGCGGGGGAGGAGGTCCTCACCGCGGAGGGCGGCGCGCTGTACGACCGGATGGAGGCGCTCACCGACGACGCCGCTGCGGGGGCGTGGGACGGCGTCGAGGACGCCGAGGGCCTCATCCGGTCCGTCCGGCCGTTCACGAAGGCGGTCATCGACGCGGGCATCCTCCCGGGAACCGGCCGGCGGGGCGGCTGACCGGCCTCGGCCGGCCGGTCCCGGAGGGGTCGGGCTCAGCGGTCCCGGTGCCGGGGCCGCGGCCGCAGGGTGGCGTTCGGCAGGTCCGGCGCGGGGAGCGTCACGCCGTCGTGGCCGTCGACGAGACCGAAGCGAGGTCGCTCTCCCGGGCGGCGCTTCCGCTCGTCCTGCCACGCGGCCCGGGCGGCGACGACCTCGTCGTGCGTGCGCGCGACGAAGTTCCACCACATGACGAGCTCCTCCTCGAAGGGCTCCCCGCCGAGGAGGAGCGCCCGGGCGGGAGCGTTCCCGGTGGCGACCGTGACCGTCGCGGTCCCGGGCGGGAGGTAGGCCATCGCGCCGAGGGGCACCGGCGTCGGCCGCGGTGACGCCCTCCCGCCGGCGTCGCCGGGGCCGCCGTCGAGGCCGTCGGCGCCGACCTCGACGCCCTCGGTGAGCGCGAGGACTGCGTGCTCGAACCCCGGTCGAAGTGGGAGCCGGGTCCGCGACCGGGCTCCGAGTGCGATCTCGGCGCCGACGATCGGGGAGTGGACCGTGGCCCGCGAGAGCTCCCCGAGGAGCTCCCCGAGGACGACGGTGACCTCGGCGCCCTCGTGCCGGACCCGGGGGAGGTCGGCGTGGGTCTCGAAGTCCGGCGCCCCGTGGCGCGCGTCGTCCGGCAGGGCCACCCAGAGCTGGGCCCCGTGGAGGGTCCCGGCCTCCCCGGGGGGCGAGACCTCGGAGTGGGCCACCCCGGACCCCGCCGTCATGAGGTTGAGCTCACCCGGGCGGACGTCGGCCTCGGACCCGAGGCTGTCCCGGTGGCGGACCCGGCCCTCGAGGAGCCAGCTCACCGTCTGCAGCCCGGTGTGCGGATGGGGGAGGACCACCATCCGGGTGGTCTCCGGCCCGTAGGTGTCGGCGAAGCACCAGGCCCCGACCATCCGGCGGTCCCGGCCGGGGAGGGCGCGGCGGACGAGCATCGCGCGCGGTCCTCCGAGGGGGACCTCCCGGGGGGCGAGCAGCTCGAGCGGGGTGCCCGGGTCGGCGGCGACCGGCCTGGAGGCGGCGGTCCGCGGGCCGTCGCAGATGACCTGCTCGGTCGGCCTCGCCTCGGTGTTGCTCACGCCGCCTCCTTGCGGTCCGGGACCCAAGTCTCCCACCCGGCCGGGCCCCGCTCCCTCCTCGGAGCGTCCGCGAATGACGCCGTCCAGGCGCAGACGGCGCGGACGTCCGGGCGGCGGGGGAGCCCAGGCGCGCTTCCCGAGGGGGACAATGGGGGTGTGCTCACCCCACCCAGCACCCTCGCCGAGGCGCTTGCCGCGGGTCCGGTCGTCCTCGACGGCGGCGTGGCCACCCGGCTCGAGGAGCGCGGCCACGACCTGTCGGACCGTCTGTGGTCGGCGCGGCTCCTCCTCGACGACCCGGCCGAGGTCGAGGCTGCGCACCGCGACTTCGTCCGCGCCGGAGCACGCGTCGTCATCTCGGCGAGCTACCAGGTCTCGGTCGGCGGGTTCGCCGCCGCCGGCCTCGACGCGTCCACCGCCGAGCGGGCGCTCCGCCGCAGCGTCGACCTCGCCCGGGCGGCCACCGACGTCGGCGACGGCGTGCCGCGGTGGGTGGCCGCCTCGGTCGGGCCGTACGGCGCGACCCGGGCGGACGGCTCGGAGTACACCGGGGACCACGGGATGACCATCCACGAGCTCCGCGCCTGGCACCGGCCTCGGATCGCCGTGCTCCTCGACGCGGGCGCGGACGTCCTCGCCCTCGAGACCGTCGCGAGCACGAGCGAGGCCGAGGCACTCCTCGCCGAGGTGAGCGGAACCGGAGTCCCGGTCTGGCTCTCGCTGACCTGCGACGGCGACCGGACCCGCTCCGGGGAGGACCCCGACGAGGCCTGGCAGCTCGCCCGCGACGTCGACGAGGTCATCGCGGTCGGGGTCAACTGCACCGCCCCGGCCGACGTCGAGGCGCTCGTCGCCGCGGCCGCGGACGTCTCCGGCAAGCCGGCCGTCGCGTACCCGAACAGCGGCGAGGGCTGGGACCCGGTGGCCCGGGCCTGGGTTGGGCGTTCCGGCTTCGCGGACGCCGACGTCACCGCCTGGGTGGACGCCGGGGCCCGGCTCGTCGGGGGCTGCTGCCGGGTGACCCCCGCCGACATCGCCCACCTCGCCGCGACCTTCTCCTGAGCGCACCCCTCCCCGACTCCTTGCCCGTCGGGCCGCGTCGCTGTCCGGTATGTCCTGGCCGGACGCGGCCGCGTGGGCAAGAAGTCGGGGTGCGGGGGTGGTCGCGCCGGCCGGTCAGGCGAGCGGGTCCCAGTCGGGGCGCAGCGGGTACGTCGTCGCGCCGTCGGGCCCGGGCTTCGTCGCGAGGACCTGGTGGAGCTGGAGGTTGTTGATCTCGAAGGCGAGTCGTGACCCGGCCATGTAGAGCCCCCAGACCCGGGCGGTTCCCACACCGACCTCGTCGACGCACGCGTCCCAGTTCGCCGTGAGGTTCTCCCCCCACCCCTCGAGGGTCCGGGCGTAGTGCATCCGGAGGTTCTCGTCGTGCTGGACCTCGAACCCGGCGTCGTGGACCTCGCTGACGAGCCGGCCGGGGGCGGCGAGCTCACCGTCGGGGAAGACGTACCGGTCGGTGAACGCGTCAGGCCGGGCCTTCCACGTGCCGTTGGGCCGGGTGATGCAGTGGTTGAGCAGCCGCCCGCCGACCTTGAGCCGGCGGTGGAGGTGGGCGAAGTACTCGGGGTAGTTCCGGACGCCGATGTGCTCGGTGAGTCCGATCGAGGAGATCGCGTCGAACTCCTCGATCGGGGCGTGGCGGTAGTCGACGTGGCGGACCTCGGCAAGGTGCGCGAGGCCCTCCCGCTCGATGGCCTCCTGCCCCCAGGCCGCCTGCTGCGCCGACAGGGTGACCCCGAGGGCGCGGACACCGTGCTCCCGGGCGGCGTGCCGGACCATGCCGCCCCAGCCGCAGCCGACGTCGAGCAGGGTCATTCCCGGGGCGAGCCCGAGCTTCCCGGCGACGAGCGCGTACTTGTCCTCCTGGGCCTGGTCGAGCGTCGTCCCCGGGGTGCGGTACACCGCGCACGTGTACGTCATCGACGGACCGAGGACGAGCTCGTAGAACCGGTTGCTCACGTCGTAGTGGTGGCTCACCGCCTCGACCGCCCGGTTCTTGTGGGTCCGGACCGCGTCGACGGCGCGCCGCCAGCGCGGGAGCCGCTCCTGCGGCGGCGGGGGCGGCGGGCTGAGCTTGTCGATCCCGAGCCCGCGGACGAGGTGGGCGACCTCCGCGGCCGTCGGCTTGCGGCGCTGGAGGTCGTTCTTGACGAGCCGGAGGACGTCGTAGGGGTTGCCCGGGTGGAACCCGGTGACCTGGAGCTGGTCGGTGAGGTAGGCCCGGGCGAGCCCGAGGTCTCCGGGGGCCGACGCGATGTACCGGAGACCGAGCTCGGAGGCGACGTGGAGGGTGATCCTGGCGTCCTCCGGTCCGACGGCCGACCCGTCGTACGCCGTGACCCGCACGGGCAGCGGCTCCTGGGCGACGGTGCGGACGGCGTCCGCGACGGTGACTCTCGTGCTCTGGACGGTCATCGGCGTTCAACCACCTTCGTGTAGAGGTCGGGGAAGCGGTGCTCGGGGTCGTAGCGGTCCCTGACGGCCCGGTAGGTCTCGCCGCCGTAGCGGGCCTCGAAGGTCTCCCGGTCGTAGTAGGCGTCGGAGTAGAGGGACTTGTGGCCGTCGAGCGCGGCGACCTCGCTCTCGACCATCCGGTTGACGTCCCCGTCACGGCGGCCGGGCTCGACGGGGACGGTTCCCCAGAACCCGACGTTGACGTAGACCTCGCCGGGGTCCATGGGGTAGAGCGGCCACCTCCGGGCGCTGCCCGGTCCCGACGGCTCGCGGAGCCGGACGGGGCAGAGCCACACCGGGGTCATCGGGACGTGCTCGAGGAACCACGTGAGGAACTCCGCCGTGCGCTCCAGGGGGATCTCGACGTCCTGGATGACCCGTTCCCGGGCGGGACGCCCGAGGGCCTGCTCGACCCGGGCGGCGACGCGGTAGCGGTTCTCGAGCCGGACCAGCCGGTGGTAGACGTCGCTGCGGCGGTAGCGGCGCGGCCACACCCGCCGGACGGCGGGGTGCTGGACGCCGAAGGCGCCCGAGCACCAGAACCAGTCGGTGTCCCACCGCCAGAGGTAGTCGTGCGCGCTGAGGACGTCGCGGCTGCGCTCCCGGACCGATCGGTAGTAGATGTCCTGGCCGGTGTAGTCACTCGTCGGGACGTCGTCGTCCGCGAACCGGCCGAGGACGAGGTAGGCCTCCCCCCGGCCGAAGACGACGCCGTCCATCGTGTCGACCCGCTCCCCCTCCCATGCCCGGCTCGTGCACACCGCGCCGACGGCGTCGACGAGCGCCGGCAGGGCGTCGAAGCGGACGTTGCGGGTGTGCACCCGCCGCCCGACCGGTTCGAGCTCGATCCGCAGCCGGGTCGCGTACCCGAGGCTGCCGTAGGAGTTCGGGAACGCGGCGAAGAGGTCGGCGTGCTCGCCGTCCGGGCGGGCCGTGACCACCTCGCCCGTCCCCGTGAGGACGTCCATCTCGAGGACGGACTCGTGCGGCAGCCCGGACCGGAACGACGTCGACTCGATGCCGAGGCCGGTGACCGCGCCCCCGAGGGTGATCGTCCTCAGCTCGGGGACGACGAGGGGCATGAGCCCGTGCGGGAGGGTGGCCTCGACGAGCCGCTCGTACGTGCACATCCCCTGGACGTCGGCGGTCCGGCCCCCGGGGTCGACGTGGAGGACCCCGGAGAGCCCGGTGACGTCGAGGCCCGGGGTGTTGGTCTCGGCCCGGGGCCGGAAGAGGTTCGTCGTCGGCTTGGCGAGTCGCACCGGCGCGGAGGGGGGGACCGCGGCGTACGACTCCCGGAGGCGGCGAACGGCGTCGGCGTGGGCGGTGTCCGTCGTCAGCAGTGGCACGCCCGCCATCTTCTCGTGCGCTCGCACGGACGCGCAGCCGGGTCCATGCCTGCCGCGGAGGTCAGCCTGTCGGTGCGGCGAGGTGCTCGGTCCGCAGGGTGAACCCCCGTGCGCGGAGGCGGTCGGCGAGGGCGCCGCCGAGTGCCGTTGCGGGGGTGAGCACCCCCGCCCGGGCGGGGAGGTCCGCCTCGTCGAGGGCGAGGCAGAGCGCCGACTCCCCGAGCATCACCGCCGTGCCGTCGTACCCCGGGTCGCGGTCGGCGCCGACGACCGTCCGGTAGCGGGCCCCGGTGGTCGTCGTCGCCTCGACGTCGACCCGGAACCGCCCGCGGGCGCGAGTGGCCGGGTCCGGTCCCTCCCCGGGCGCGGGGAGGACGTGGTCGAGGACCTGCCGGGTCGGCGAGAACGACATCGCCGCGACCGCGCCCGCGAGGCCGAGCGCCATCCCGCCCGCGAGCAGCGGGCCGGTCCACGACCGCCCGGTGTCGACGACCTCGGCGTAGCGCAGGGACCGCCCGTAGGCCCAGCCGAGGAGGGCGTTGCTCCTCCGCACGACCCGCGTGTTGTACGTCGACATGGCGAACGGCCCGGTCCACCGTCCGTCGTCCTCCCTCCGGACGGGGACGGCGCTCGCCATCCGCCGGGCGAGCCCGACGAGGGGCTGCCCCGGGGGTTCCGCCCGCACGACCCCTTCGCGGGCGCCCCGGCCCGGGCGTCGGTCCCCGGCGGTCCGGTGGGCGTCGGGGTCCCGGTCCGGCTCGGCTGCCCGGTCGGGGCTCAGCGCGTACGGGTCGGCGACGACGCGCCGGGCCCGGACGTCGTGCGCTGCGGCGACGACCTGCGCACGCATCGAGGCGACCGTCCCGCCGCTCACGCCGCCCCGCACGGACCGGACGTGGAGTGTCGTCCGCGCGAGCCGGCCCTCCCCGTCGGCGCGGGCGGCCTCCGCGGTGAGGAGCACCCCGAGGTCGGAGGGCACGGAGTCGAAGCCGCACGAGTGGACGATCCGGGCCCCGGACCGGACGGCGGCCTCGTGGCAGGTGTCGACGCTCTCGCGGACGAAGAGCACCTCGCCGGTGAGGTCGGCGTAGTGGGTGCCCGCCCGCGCGCAGGCGGCGACGAGGGGGAGCCCGTAGCGGGAGTAGGGACCGACGGTCGTCGCGACGACCCGCGTCCGATCCGCGAGGTCGCCCATCGAGGCCGGGTCGGTCGCGTCGACCTCCAGCAGGGACCAGCCGCGGACGCCGAGCGCGTCGGCGACGCCCCGGAGGCGCTCGGTCGAGCGGCCGGCGAGTCCGACCCGAAGGCCCTCGGGGGCGTGTCGGGCGAGGTGCCCGGCGGTGAGGCGCCCGACGAACCCGGTCGCGCCGAGGAGGACGAGGTCGAGCTCGCGGTGGGGGTCGGTCATGATCCGACCCTACGGTCCGTCGGGCCGGCCGAGGACGCCCCGCCGGGCGCCCCGGACCCGGGTCGCGGCCGCGTCGGCGGCCGCGACGCTCGCCGGGTCGTCGACGTCGACGCCGGCGCGGCGGGCGGCGAGGAGGACCCGCGGGGAGTGCAGGTCGGGGGCCTGGAACGGCCGCGGGAGGATCGTCGCGTCCACCGCCGCCCAGGCCGCCTGCCGCTCGACGAGCGATGCCTCGACCGACTCGCGGGCGAGGGCTGCCCGGGCGGGGACCGGGAGGCCGGTGAGCAGCGGCCCGACGAGCGGGGCGTAGCCGAGCGCGTGCCCGAGCCGGTTCGGGTGGTAGGACTCCTCGATCGGGACCGAGAGCCCGTTGACCCACTCGTCCTGGCAGACGGCGTGACCGAGGAAGGCCTCGGTCGGGTCGGCGACGAGGCAGCCGGTGTCGTCGGCGGCCGCGGCGATCTCGGCGTTCATGAGGTCGGCGGTCTCGTCGAGCCGGAGGAGCTCGTCGGGGGAGAACCAGGTGAGGAGGTTGCAGTCCTCGCGGGCGAAGATCCGGGGGTAGCCGACGGCGACGACCCGCGCCCCGGGAGCCCGCTCCCCGATGAGCGTGTAGAGGGCGGCGAGGTCGGTCCGCAGCCGCGTCGTCACGTACCGCTGGGCACCGTCGACGGCCGCCTCCCCGTCGCTCGCCCACGCGGGCAGGGCGCACTCGGTGAGGACGAGCCCGAAGCCGGCGTCGTTGCCCCCGGCGGTCACCGTCACGTGGGTCGTCTCCGGGCCGAGGGCGTCGAGCTGGACGGCGGCGACGTCGGCGATGCTCGCCCCGGGGGAGGCGCGCAGGTCGAGGTCGAGGCCGTACGCCGCGGCGACGAGCGCGGGGTAGGAGAGCGCCGAGCGCTGGCAGGTCCCGGTTCCCGCGAGGTAGCTGCCCGTGCCGAGGCCGGTCGAGTAGGAGTCCCCGAGGGCGACGTAGGCCGGGGACGGGTCGCGGGTCGGGGTGCTCACCGCGTCGACCCTACGGCCGCCCCGCGGCTCGTGTCCGCTCCGCCCCGCGGCTCGTGTCCGCTCCGCCCCCGCGGCTCGTGTCCGCTCCGGCCTGCGGCTGGGGTCAGCGGCCGTGGACCTGGGCGAGGAGGTCGGCGTACCGGTCGAGGACCTCGCGGGCCGAGCCGTCCTCGGGCGCCTCGACGGTCGTCTCGACCCGGACCGGCCACTCCGGGGGCGCCTCCGTCGCCGCGAGCGCCCAGGCCGCCTGCCGGGCCGCGCCGATGCCGACGTACTCGCCCGGGGCGGGGATGGCGACCGGGACCCCGAAGAGGCGCGGGGCGATCTCCCGGACGGCGCGGGAGGCCGACGCCCCCCCGATGAGGAGGACTCGCTCGACGTCGACGCCCTGCCGGCGCAGCGACTCGACGCCGGCGACGAGGTTGGCGAGCATCCCCTCGACGGCGGCCCGGGCGAGGTTCGCTGGGGTCGCGTTCGTCCGGGTGAGGCCGCCGAGGGTGCCGGTGGCGTGCGGCAGGTCCGGGGTCCGCTCCCCGTCGAGGTAGGGGAGGAGGGTGAGGCCCCCGGCCCCCGGGGGCGCCGCGAGCGCCAGGTCGTCGAGGCCGGAGAGGTCGGTGCCGACCAGGGTCGCGGCCGCGCCGAGCACCCGGGCGGCGTTGAGCGTGCACATCAGGGGCAGATGGTCCCCGGTGGCGCTCGCGAAGCCCGCGATCTCCCCGGTGACGTCGTGGACCGGACGGTCGTGCGTCGCGAAGACCGTCCCGCTCGTCCCGAGGGACACGACGACGTCGCCCGGGTGGAGGCCGAGGCCGAGTGCGGCGCCCATGTTGTCCCCCGTGCCCGCGGCGACGAGGAGGCCGGAGGCGGTGCGGCCGGCGACGTCGCGGGGGCCGAGGACGTCGGGGGTCCCGAGCGGGCGCCCGAAGGCGCGCTCGAGGAGGTCGAGCCGGTACTCCCCGGTCTCGGCGGCCCAGTACCCCGTCCCGGACGTGTCCCCCCGGTCGCTCGTCCACCGCTCGAAGCCCTCGCCGGCCCGCAGGACCATGCCGGTGAGCCAGTCATGGGGGAGGACGACGGTCGCGACCCGCCCGGCCTCTTCGGGCTCGTGCTCGGCGAGCCAACGGAGCTTGGTCACGGTGAAGCTCGCGACGGGCACGATGCCGACCGCGTCGACCCAGGCCCCCGGGCCGCCGAGCTCGGCGATGAGGTCGCGAGACGCGCCCGCCGAGCGGGTGTCGTTCCACAGGAGCGCGTCGCGGACGACGGCATCGTCCGCGTCGAGGGTGACCATGCCGTGCTGCTGTCCCCCGACGGCGATCGCCTCGACGCCGTCGAGGAGGCCGTCGGCGGTCGCCTCGAGGTAGGCCTCCCACCACCGGTCGGGGTGGACCTCGGTCGCGTCGGGGTGCGCGGCCCGTCCGGTCCGGACGATCTCACCGGTCGTCGCGTCGCAGACGACGACCTTGCACGACTGGGTCGAGGAGTCGACGCCGGCGACGAGGGTGCGTGGTTGAGTCATCGGACCATCATCTCAGCGGGCGCCGGCCTGTGCCCGGTGTCGCGGCCGGTGTCCCAGCCCGGCTCCCTCAGGCACCTCAGCCCGCGCTCTCGCAGTCTGGCATGAGGATGCACACCTTGCCCGACCTGCCGGCGTCGGCGACCCGGTAGGCCTCGGTGGCCTCGTCGAGCGTGAACCGGTGGGTGACCACCCGCTCCGGGTGGAGGTCCCACCGGACGAGCTGCTCGAGGAGCTCCTCCATGTGCCGCAGCGAGGTCAACCACGAGCCGTACAGCCGGAGCTGCTTGGTGATGAGGAGGTCGGACACGGCGACGGTCGTCTCGCCTCCCTCACCGACGAGGACGCAGCGTCCCCACGCCCGGGTGTGGCGCAGCGCCGTCTCCCGGGCGACGGCGCTCCCGGAGCAGTCGATGCTCACCTCGCAGCCGTTCCCGTCGGTCGCCTCGGCGACGGCGGCGTCGAGCTCGTCGGGGTCGGCGGCCGCGGCGTCGACGAGGCCGAGCCGTTCGGCGAGGGCGACCCGTTCGGGCACCGGGTCGCTCCCGATGACCGTCGTCGCCCCGAGCGCCCTCGCGAGCATCGCGGTCGCGAGCCCGACCGGCCCGAGGCCGGTGACGAGGAGCCGGTCCCGGCCGCTCACCCCCGCCCGGAGAAGCCCCTCGTAGGCGGTGCCGAAGCCGCACGAGACGAGCGCCCCGTCGACGTGGGTGAGGGTGTCCGGGAGGACGATGCAGGACGACTCCTCGGCGAGCATGTAGTCGGCGTGCCCGCCGTCACGCTGCCAGCCGTGTGCCGCGCGGACCCGGGAGCGGCATCCGACCTCGTACCCGCGACGGCACTCCTCGCACATCCCGCACCCGGCGACGGGGTAGACGACGACCCGGTCGCCGGGCCCGAGCCGGCGAGCCCCGGGGCCGACCTCGACGACGTCGCCGCAGGGCTCATGGCCGGCGACGACCCCCTGGTAGGCCTCCCGCCCGTGGCCGAGGTGCTCGCGGTAGATCGCCCGGATGTCGTTGGCGCACAACGACGAGGCGCGTACCTGGAGGAGGACCTGGCCCGGACCGGGGACGGGGACGGGGACGTCGACGTGCTCGACGGTGCTGTCCCCGGGCAGCCGGACGGCGTGCATCGTCCGGGGGACCCAGGGGTCGGTGACCGTCCTGTGCTGGGCGTGGTGCGCGGCTCCGTCCACCGGCCCGGCGGGAGTGAGCGCGGGGGCGCCCCTCACGGCGACGGTGTCGTCGCCGTGGAGCGTCCCCGGTCGGCGCCCGCCCTGGCCTCGAGGGTCGCCCGCGCGCCGCGCTCGTGGAGGGAGGACAGGGCGGCGGTGTACGCGGCGGTGAACCGCTCGTCCTCGGCGAGGTCGCCGAAGAGGTCCCGGTCGCGGAGGAACGCGATCGGGTCCTCGCCCTGGCGGGCCGCCGCCGCCATCACCCGGTCCCGGAGCCGGTCGACGACCTCGATCGGCTCTCCGTCCTCGTCGGTGCCCTCGGCGTACCGGGCCCACGAGGCGACGACGAGCGCGGACCGCTCGACCTCCCCGCCGGAGGCGCGGTTCGCCTGGATGACCGGGACGAGCCACTTGGGGATCCGGTCCGAGCTCTCCGCGCAGAGCCGGGCGAGGGTGTCTCGGACCTCGGGGTTGGCGAACCGGGCGATGAGCTCGTGCCGGTAGGCGTCGAGGTCGGTGTCGGGGACCGGGGGGAGGGTCGGGCTGCCCTCCCGTTCCATGTACCCGAGGAGGAAGTCGGTGAACAGGGGGTCCTGGCAGACCTCGTGGGCGTACCGGTAGCCGCTGAGGTAGCCGAGGTAGCACAGCGCCTGGTGGCTGACGTTGAGGAGCCGGAGCTTCATGAGCTCGAACGGGACGACGTCGTCGACGAGCTGGACCCCGGCGTCCTCGTAGGGCGGACGGCCCATGCTGAAGCGGTCCTCGAGCACCCACTGGGTGAACGGCTCGCAGACGACCGGCCATCCGTCCTCGACCCCCAGCTCGTCGGCGAGCCGGGTGATGTCCTCGGGGGCGGTGACCGGGGTGATCCGGTCGACCATGGAGTTGGGGAAGACGACGTTCTCCTCCATCCAGCCGGCGAGCCCGGGGTCCTTGAGCCGGGCGAAGGCGGTGACCATCTTGTGGGCCACCTCGCCGTTGCCCGGGATGTTGTCGCACGACATCACCGTGAACGGCTCGGTCCCGGCCTCCCGCCGCCGGCGCAGGCCCTCGACGAGGTAGCCGAACACCGTGCTCGGGACCGCGTCCGCGGCGAGGTCGGCCTGGATCCCCGGGTCGGAGGCGTCGAACTCCCCGGTGACCTGGTTGACGTGGTACCCGCCCTCGGTGACGGTCAGCGACACGATCCGGGTCCGGCTGTCGGCGAGGACGTCGAGGACGGCCTCGGGGTCGTCGGGCGCGAGGAGCGCCCGCGTCATCGACCCGATGACGCGCGCCTGCCGCTCCCCGTCCGGGTGCTTGACGACGAGGGTGTACAGCCCGTCCTGACCGGTGAGGGTCTCGATGATGCGCCGGTCGTGGGGGAGGACGCCGACCCCGCAGATTCCCCAGTCGAGCGCCTTGCCCTCGTTCATGAGCCGGTCGAGGTACATCGCCTGGTGGGCGCGGTGGAAGCCGCCGACGCCGAAGTGGACGATGCCCGTCGTCACCGCGGACCGGTCGTACGTCGGCACGGCGACCTCGTCACCGAGGTCGCCGAGACTCCGGGCGGAGAGGGGGGTGGACGTGGCGCTGGTCACTTGACGGCTCCCATCGAGAGTCCTTGGACGAGCTTGTCCTGGGCGGCGAACCCGGCGATGAGGACCGGGAGGGAGACGACGACGGAGGCCGCGCAGACCTTGGCGAGGAAGAGGCCCTGGCTGGTGACGAAGCCGGTGAGGAAGACCGGGGCGGTCTGGGCGACGGTGGAGGTGAGGACGCGGGCGAAGAGGAGCTCGTTCCAGGAGAAGATGAAGCAGATGAGGCCCGCGGCGGCGAGGCCGGGGGTGACGATGGGGGCGATGACCTCGCGGAGGGTGCGGAAGAGTCCGGCTCCGTCGACCTGGGCGGCTTCGAGCATCTCGACGGGGACCTCGGCGAGGAAGGACTGGAGCATCCAGATCGCGATGGGGAGGTTCATGACGGTGTAGAAGACGACGAGGAGCCAGATGTTGTCGAGGAGGCCGACCTTCTCGGCGAAGAGGTAGATGGGCAGCAGCCCGGCGACGATGGGGAGGAACTTCGTCGAGAGGAGGAAGAAGAGGACGTCGGTCCACTTGCGGACGGGGCGGATGGAGAGCGCGTAGGCGGCGGGGAAGGCGAGGACGAGGACGAAGATCGTCGACATGATGCTCGCCGTCGCGGAGTTGATCAGGGGTGGCCACGGGCCGCTGTTGAAGAACTCCGTGTAGCCCTGGAAGGTCAGCGGCGCCGTGAAGGACGGGGGGTTGGTCGCGGCGTCCTCCTCCGCGTGGAAGGACGTGAGGATCATCCACAGGACGGGGGTGACGAACATGAGCCCGACGATCCAGGCGGCGAGGCCGAAGAGCGAGGACCCTCGGGGCGGCCGGGCGTGGTTGACGGTCTTCGGGTCGACCTTGCGCGGGGTCGAGGTCCCGGTGGGGGCGGGGGCGGTGTCGGTGCTCATCGGCCTTCCTCCTGGAAGATGCTGAAGACCGTCCGCAGCGCGAAGGTCGCGATGATGATCGTCCCGATGACGACGATGACGCCGGCGGCCGAGGCCAGGCCGTAGTCGTGGGCGGTGTAGAAGGTCTGGTAGATGTAGTAGGGCAGGTTGGCGGTGCCGAGGCCGCCGGAGGTGATCGTGAAGACGTGGTCGAAGTTCTGGACGACGTAGATCGCTCCGAGGAGTCCGGCGAGCTCCATGTACTGGCGCAGGTGCGGCAGGGTCATGTTGATGAAGATCTGCCAGGCGTTGGCCCCGTCGATCCGGGCGGCCTCGATGACGTCGAGCGGTCGGCTCTGGAGCCCGGCGAGGAGGATGAGCATCATGAACGGGGTCCACTGCCAGGTGATCGCGAAGATCACCGCCCAGAGCGGGTTCTGGCTGATCCAGTCCGGCTGGGGGGCGCCGGAGCCGAAGACCTTGGTGAGGAGTCCGTTGAAGAGGCCGTACTCGGGGTTGTAGAGGGCGTGCTTCCACAGCAGCGCAGCCGCGACGGGCACGATGAGGAACGGGGTGATCATCATCGTCCGGACGATCGCCCGGCCACGGAACTTCCGGTCGAGCAGGAGGGCCGCGACGAGGCCGAGGAAGAGGGAGATGAGGACGACCGCCGCGGTGAGCAGGACGGTGACGATGATCGCCCGGCGGGCGTCGGGGTCGCTCAGGACGGTCGCGAAGTTCGAGAAGCCGGCGAACCCGCGCTGGTCGGGGTAGTACGCGTTCCAGTTCATGAACGAGATGACGATGGTCGTCACGAACGGGAGCTGGGTGACGACGATGACGAGGATGAGCGCGGGAAGCAGGGGGGCCCGGCGCGCCCAGTCGCCTGAGCGCTTGAGGGCCGGGCCCTTCCGCTGGGTGCCGGTGTCCGGAGCAGCTGTCATGGTGTGTCCGTCCGGGGTGGGGGTGGAGGGCTACTTCTGGTACTTCTTGCCGACGTCCTCGGCGAGGGACTGGCCCCTGTCGAGGGCGTCCTTGACGCTCATCCGTCCGGCGATCGCGGAGCTGACGTCCTGGCTGACCTTGGTCCCGAGATCGGGGAACTCGGGGATGTCGATGAACTGGATCCCGGGGGCGGGGCGCGGCTGGACGCCGGGGTTGTTCGGGTCGGCGCTCTCGATGGCGCTCTTCGTCGCGTCGGCGAACGCGCCCGCGGACTTGAGGTAGTCGGCGTTCTCGTAGGTCGAGGCCCGCTTGCCGGCCGGGACCCGGGACCAGCCGAGCTGGTCACCGACGAGCTTCTCGTAGTCCTTGCTCGAGGCCCACGAGATGAACTTCCACGCGTTGTCCTTGCGCTTGCTCGCCTCCTGGACCGACCACGCCCAGGTGTAGAGCCAGCCCGAGCTCTTCGTCATGACGACGGGCGCGGCGACGTAGCCGATCTTGCCCCTGACGGGGGAGCTGCTCGACTCCAGGGACCCGGCGGCCGAGGTCGCGTCGTACCACATCGCGACGTTGCCCTGGGTCATGTTGTTCAGGCACTCGGTGAACCCGGCCTGGGGTGCGCCCTTCTCGCCGTGCTTGCGGACGAGGTCGACGTAGAAGTTCGTCGCCTTGACGAACGGCGGGGCGTTGACCTGGGCGTTCCAGTCCTTGTCGAACCACGTCCCGCCGTAGGTGTTGACGACGGTCGTCAGCGGCGCGAACAGCTGCCCCCAGCCCGGCTGGCCACGCAGGCAGATCCCCTTCATTCCCGGCTTGGCGCCGTCGACCTTCGCGGCGAGGTCCGCGACCTGGGGCCAGGTCGGGTTGTCCGGCATCGTCAGGCCCTTGCTCTTGAAGACGTCCTTGCGGTACATGAGGAAGGACGACTCCCCGTAGAACGGCTCGCCGTAGACCGAGCCGTCCACCGAGAGCGAGGTCGTCATCGGCTTGAGGATGTCGGCCTGGTCGAAGGCGGAGTCCTTGGCGATGTGGTCGTCGAGGTTGGCGACCCACTTGTTCTTCGCGTAGATCGGGATCTCGAAGTTGCTCAGGGACGCGACGTCGTACTGCCCGGCCTGGGAGGAGAACTCCTGGCTGATCTTGTCCCGGACGTCGTTCTCCGGCAGCACCGTGAAGTTCACCGAGATCCCGGTGTCCTTCGTGAAGTTGTCGGCCGTGAGCTTCTGGAGGTCGGCCATCTGCGGGTTGTTCACCATGAGGACCGTGACCTCGTCGGCCGACCCTCCGCCTCCACCCCCACCGGCACCGCCACAGGCGGCCAGGGCCACCGCCGACGTCAGTGCTCCGGCGGTGAGCGTCACGCGCGCTGTCCGAGACATGTGTCCTCCTCGTTGGCTCTGCCCGGTGGCAGGTCTCCGGTGGCGCCGATGTCCCGGAACCGCATGCACGGTGACCCGTCTGGCGCTCATGTGAGCAAGGTAGCGCACATGTGAGTAGTGTGTCACCTGTCACATCACCTCGCGTCGGGCCGGCGGCGGCCGCGGGCCCGAACGGCCGAACGGAGCGCGACGGGCGGTCACGGTCGGAGAGGATGGTCCGGTGCCAGAGAACCGGGGACCTGCCGAGCTCGTGCTCACCGCTGCGGTGGCGCGGCGGTACTACGTCCTCGGCGAGGCGAAGACCGAGATCGCCGGCGCGCTCGGGATCAGCCGCTTCAAGGTCGCCCGTCTCCTCGAGGCCGCCCGTGCCGACGGGCTCGTGAGGATCGAGATCGTCCGCCAGGGGGCCATCGACGTCGACCGCTCCGCCCGGCTCCAGGAGGCTCTCGGCCTCCGGCACGCCCTCGTCGTCGACTGCTCCTCGCTCGACCCGGTCGCGGTCCGCGGCCAGCTCGGGCGGTCGGCGGCCGAGCTGCTCGAGGAGATCCTCACCGAGGACGACGTTCTCGGACTCCCGTGGTCCCGCAACGTCCGGGCGACGGTGGACGCGCTCCGGGGGCTGCCGCCCGTCGACGTCGTCCAGCTCACCGGGGCACTCGCGATCGTCGACGAGGACAGCAGCGCCGTCGACATCGTCCGGAGGGCGGCCCGCACGGGAGGGGGGCGGCCCCACCTCTTCTTCGCCCCCTTCATCCTCGACGACGCCGCCAGCGCCGCCGCGCTCCGCCGCCAGCCACCCGTCGGCGCCGCTCTCGAGCAGATTCCCCGGGTCACGGTCGCCCTGTTCGGCGTCGGGGCCTGGGCGCCCGGGTTGTCGACGATCCACGACGCCGTCGCCGCCACGGAGCAGCACGCGGTCGCCCGGGCCGGCGTCGTCGCCGAGACGGCGGGGGTGCTCGTCGACGCGGAGGGGCGGGAGGTGCCCACCGCCCTGCGGGACCGGCTCATCAACCTCACGTGGGACCAGCTCCGGGCGATCCCCGAGGCGATCGCCATCGCCGCCGGGCGGGAGAGAGCCGCGGCGGTCGAGGCGACCGTCCGCGGCGGCCTCACCAGGGGCGTCGTCTGCGACGCCGACCTCGCCGACGCCCTCCTCGACCGTGTCGGCGGCGGGGCCGACGTCAGGGCCTCGACGGTGTGAGTCGGACTCCGGGAGCGCGGGCCGACCCCGGGACGGGGGTGGCGTCCAGCCGGGGAGTGACGTAGGAATGCGGTGAGGGGGCCGGACGACCCCCGCACCCGACAACGAGGAGGCACGCGATGACGGACTCGGCCAAGGACCCCGCGGAGGACGCCCCCGGTCACGGTCCAGCGGACGGCGGCGCGGACGGCGGCGCGGACGGCGGCGCGGACGGCGGCGCGGACGGCGGCGCGGACGGCGGCGCGGACGGCGGCGCGGACGGCGGCGCGGACGGTGGCGCGGACGGTGGCGCGGACGGTGGCGCGGACGGTGGCGCGGACGGTGGCGCGGACGGTGGCGCCGACGGGTCGGCCTCTCGCGGTGCCTGAGTGACGACCGCTTCCCCCACCCGCGTGCCCGCGCCCCCGCGCGGGCACGCGGCGCTGCGGCGCCTCGTCGCGGTCGACCCCGGGCGCTTCGCCCGGGAGCACTGGGGCACCGCCCCCCTCGTCAGCCACGCCGCCGACCTCCCCTGCGGGTTCGGTGACCTCTTCGGCAACGACGCCGTCGACGAGCTCGTCGCGGAGCGCGGCCTGCGAACCCCGTTCGTCCGGCTCGCCCGCGAGGGCGCGACGCTCGGGGACCGTACCTTCACGACCGGCGGTGGGGTCGGGGCGGGGATCGACGACCAGGTGAGTGACGACAAGGTCCTGCGCCTCTTCGGGGAGGGGGCGACGATCGTCCTCCAGGCGCTCCACCGGACGTGGGCCCCGATCTCGGACTTCTCGAAGGACCTCGCGGCCGACCTCGGCCATCCCGTCCAGGTCAACGCCTACGTCACCCCGCCGCAGAACACCGGCTTCGGCGACCACTACGACGTCCACGACGTGTTCGTCCTCCAGGTCGAGGGCGAGAAGCGCTGGCGGGTCCGCCGGCCCGTCCTCCCCCTCCCCCTGCGCGGGCAACCGTGGCACGCGCGCCGGGACGAGGTGGCTCGGGTCGCCCGGGAGGACCCCCTCCTCGAGCTGACGATGCGGCCCGGGGACTGCCTCTACCTCCCGCGCGGCTACCTCCACTCGGCGACCGCCCTCGGCGGGGTGAGCACCCACCTCACCATCGGCGTCCACGCGTGGACCCGCCACCATCTTCTCGAGGAGGTCCTCGAGCTCGCGCTCGCCCGAGTCGCCGAGGACGAGGCCGTCCGGGCCTCGCTCCCCCTCGGGGTCGACGTCACCGACCCCGAGGACATCGGCGCGGACGTCGAGCTCGCCCGCGCCGCGCTCGTCCGAGCGCTCGACGACGTCGACCCTGCCGACCTCGTCGCCGCCCTCGGCGGGCGCGTCCGGGCCGCCCAGCGCGCGACGCCGGTTGGCCCGCTCGCCCAGCTGCGGGCGCTCGCCGACGGCCCCGACCGGGTCCGGCTGCGCCGGCACCTCGCGGCGAGCCTCGTCCCCGGCGCCGACGACCCCCCCGACGGCGGGATGACGCTCGTTTCGCGGGCGGGCCGGCTGCCGCTGGGCCCGACCGACGTCCCCGGCGTGCGCCGGCTCCTCCT
The DNA here is from genome assembly GCA_963783735.1 of uncultured Actinomycetota bacterium. GTDB lineage: Bacteria > Actinomycetota > Actinomycetes > Actinomycetales > Dermatophilaceae > CAWDAQ01. Next base: position 137,808 of record CAWAOO010000008.1, read on the forward strand.
CGGCGAGCCCCTCCCCGTCGCCGAGCTCGGGTCGGACCTCCTCGACCGGCTCGTCCGGGCCGGCGTCGCCGTCCCCGACCCCACGCCGTCCGCGTCACATCGCGCATAGCATCGCGGTGTGACGTCGGACCATCCCGAGCGGCCCCCGCGCTGCTCCGTGCTTGCGCGGGAGCGCGCCGACCCGCTGCTCGGGTCCGCGGTCCCCGCGCGCGGGTGGTTCCTCGTCGAGCACCGCGGCCCGTGGGCCCCGACGACCCTCGCGACCCCTCCCGTCGACACCGTCGCCGCGGAGCTCACCCGCGTCCTCGCCCCCCGGGGCGTGCGCGTCCAGCTCGTCCGCCGGCACCGCGAGCCCCCGTACGAACCCGGGGACCGGCTCGTCGGCCTCGTCGACTCGACCCGCTCCGCCGTCCGGTGGGGGACCTGGTCCGACCCGGTAGACCTCGTCGCCGCGGCGCGCTGGACCGAGGACGAGATGACCCCGCACACGTGCACCGACCCGGTCATCCTCGTCTGCACCCACGGTCGCAAGGACGTCTGCTGCGCCGTCGAGGGGCGCCCGGTCACGGCGGTCCTCGAGGACCACTGGGGCCCGTTCGTCTGGGAGACGACCCACCTCGGCGGGGACCGGTTCGCCGCGAACGTCGCCGTGCTCCCGACCGGCGACATGTACGGGCGGCTCGACGCCACCATCGCCGTCCCCGTGCTCCGTGACCATCTCGACGGCGACGTCCCGCTCGCGCACTGGCGCGGTCGCAGCACCTGGAGCCCGGCCGTCCAGGCCGCGGTCGGACGACTGCTCGCCGACCGGCCCGGCACCCGTCTCGCCGAGGTCCGCGTCGCCGGGGAGGAGCCGCTCGGCGCGCACCGGTGGCGGGTCGACCTGCGGACCGGGGGAGGCTGTCACCCCTACGACGTCACCCGGACGATGCGCCCCCCGGCCCGGATGACGTGCAGCGGTCTCGAGCTCAAGCCCTCCGCGGAGTACGACTCCCGGCCGGTGCGCACGGAGGTCGGCTGACCCCCTCACGGGAGGCGGGCCGGAGCGGGTCAGCCGACGACGACGACGTGGAGGTGGCGGGGGCCGTGGACCCCCTCGACGCGGTCGAGCTCGATGTCACTCGTCGCCGACGGCCCGCTGATCCACGTCTGTGGCCGGGTGGGGTCGAGCCTGGCGATGGCGTCCGGGACTCCGCGGACGACCTGGGCGGCCCGGACGACGCAGACGTGGGTGTCCGGGACGAGCGTCAGGGCCCGTCGCCCCTGCCCCGGGCCGTGGTCGAGGACGAGGGTTCCGGTGAGGGCGATCCCGACCGAGGCGGTCGTGACGACCGCGTCGACGGCGTCGAGCCCGGCGGGGGACAGGCCGGTGTCGCGAACCGGGTCCGGGACGACGTCGTCCGGGAACCCGTCGGGCACGAGGACCCGGGCCGCCGGACCGAGCGCCGAGCGCACCCGTTCGCCGACCTCGTCGGGGCGGCACCGGGTGACCTCGGCGCGGTAGTCCGCGACCCGCTCCGCGAAGAGGGCGACGAGGTCGTCCTCCCCCTCGCCGCCGACCTCCCGCGGCTGCGGGGCGGGTGCCGGTGTGGTCCCCGCCGTGGCCGCCCCCGCAGGCCTCGAGCCCGCGCCGGGCGGGGTGGCCCCGAGCGCCCGGCGGACGGCGGCGAGGACGTCCTCCCGGGCGCTCACGAGCCGTCACCCGCCCGCCCGCCGCGGGTGCGGCGCCACCACGCGCGGAACGACTCGGGCGGTGGGGCGGGGAGGTCGCGGGCCCGGGTCCAGGCCGCGCCCGGGCCGGGCAGCCACGAGAGGGCGCGCCTCCCCCCGGGGAGGGCCCGGCGCCCCCAGCGGTCCAGGGCCCGCCCGGTGAGGCCGCTCCCGCGCAGGGCTGCCCCGAGCCGCCCCGCCGAGCCGAACGTCCAGCCGGTGGCCCGCATCGCGAGCGCCTCGCGGGTGGGGGGCCGGTCCCCCCGGTGGGCGTCGACGACCTGCGCGCGCTGGTCGACGAGGACCGAGGGGATGTCGATCCGGACCGGGCAGACCTCGAAGCAGGCCCCGCAGAGGGTCGAGGCGTACGGGAGCGAGTCGGTGTGCGGGTCCGCGCCCGCCCCGCGCATGAGCGGGTTGAGGATCGCCCCGATCGGCCCCGGGTACACCGACCCGTACGCATGGCCCCCGGTGCGCTCGTACACGGGGCAGACGTTGAGGCAGGCCGAGCAGCGGATGCAGCGGAGCGCCTGCCGGCCGACCTCGTCGGCGAGCGCGCGGGTCCGCCCCGCGTCGAGGAGGACGACGTGGACCTCCTGCGGCCCGTCCCCCGGGGTCACCCCGGACCACGTCGAGGTGTACGGGTTCATCCGTTCCCCCGTCGAGGAGCGGGGGAGGAGCTCGAGGAACACCGAGAGGTCGGCCCACGTCGGGATGACCTTCTCGATCCCGACGACCGAGACGAGGACCTCGGGGAGGGTGAGGCACATCCGGCCGTTCCCCTCGGACTCGACGACGACGAGGGTCCCGCTCTCGGCGACCGCGAAGTTCGCGCCCGACACCGCGACCTTGGCGCGGAGGAACTTCTCGCGGAGGTGGAGCCGGGCCGCCTCGGCCAGCCGCGCCGGGTCGTCGGTGAGGTCGTCCGGGGCCGCCCTCCCGGCGCCGGCCATCGACGTCCGGAAGATCTCGAGGATCTCGGCACGTCCGCGGTGGATGGCGGGGACGAGGATGTGGCTCGGCAGGTCCCCCCCGAGCTGGACGATGAGCTCGGCGAGGTCGGTCTCCCAGGCCGCGATCCCCTCGGCCTCGAGGGCCTCGTTGAGCCCGATCTCCGACGTCGCCATCGACTTGACCTTGACGACCTCGTCGACGCCGTGGGCCTTGGCGACGTCCGCGACGACGGCGCAGGCCTCGGCGGCGTCCCGTGCCCAGTGGACGACGGCGCCCCGCTCGGTGAGCGCCGCCTCGAGCTCGACGAGGTGCTCGTCGAGCCGGGCGAGGGTGGCGTCCTTGGTCGCCGCGCCAGCGAGCCGGAGGTCCTCCCAGTCGGGGACCTCCCCGACGACGGCCGCCCGCTTCGCCCGGATCGTCGCCGTCGCGTGGGCGAGGTTCGCCCGCAGCTGGGCGTCGCCGAGTGCCTCCCGGGCGGCCGCCGGGAACCCTGCGGAGGGGTAGGAGCGCCGGGCGGACGGCATCCCGAGGAAGGTCGCTCTCATGCCGCGCCCCGCGCGGTGCCGGACCCGCCGGCGGAGGGGCCGGGCGGGTCGCCGCGGCGGGCCCCCTCGGTGGCCGCGAGCACCTCGGCGAGGTGCATGACCCGCACCCCGGACCCCTCCCGGGAGAGCAGGCCACCGACGTGCATGAGGCACGAGCTGTCACCGGCGACGAGGACCTCCGCGCCGGTCTCCCGGACGTGCCGTGCCTTGTCCGCGCCCATCGCGACCGAGACGTCGGCGTTCTTCATCGCAAAGGTCCCCCCGAACCCGCAGCACTCCCCCGCGGCCGGGAGCGGGAGGAGCCGGAGGCCGCGGACCTCCTGCAGGAGCCGGACCGGCTTCTCGCCGACCCCGAGCATCCGCAGGGAGTGGCAGGTCGGGTGGTACGTCACCGCGTGCGGGAACGACGCGCCGACGTCGGTGACGCCGAGGACGTCGACGAGGAACTCGCTGAGCTCGTAGGTCCGCGGAGACGTCGCCGCCACCGCCGCCGCGAGCGCCGGGTCGCCGGACCGGCGGGCGACGAGCGCGTGCTGGTGGCGGGCCGAGCCCGCGCACGACCCCGACGGGGTGACGATCGCGTCGTACCCGGCGAAGGCTCGGGTGAACGCCCGGACCGCCGGGACGGCCTCGTCGACGTACCCGGTGTTGACCATCGGCTGGCCGCAGCAGGTCTGTCCCTCGGGGAAGTCGACCTCGACACCGAGCCGGCGGAGCACCGTGACGACGGCCCGGCCCACGCCGGGAAACATCGCGTCGTTGACGCAGGTGACCTGGAGCGCGACCCTCATGCCCGTCACCTTGGCACAGCGGCGGCGCGGGGAACACCCGACGCCCTGTGCCGTGGTCGGCTCCCGGCGGGAGGGTGGCGCACACCCCGGTCGGCGGGGCAAGGTGGGGCACGTGACGACACGACGCAGCGCGACCGAGACCTACCGGGAGGCGCGGGACGAGCTGCTCGCCCTCCGGGGCAAGCACGAGCAGGCGGTTGCCTCGTTCGCGTGGCCCGACCTCGGGGACCGGTTCAACTGGGCGGTCGACTGGTTCGACGCGATCGCCCGGGGCAACGACCGGACGGCGATCGTCATCGTCGAGGAGGACGGGGAGAGCCGCGACGTGACGTTCGACGCGATGGCCGCCCGCTCGGACCGGGTCGCCGCGTGGCTCGCGAGGCGGGGCGTCGGACGGGGCGACCCCGTCGTCCTCATGCTCGGCAACGAGATCGAGCTCTGGGACACGATGCTCGCCGTCATGAAGCTCGGGGCGGTCATCATGCCGACCGCGACCGCTGCCGGGCCCGCCGACCTCGCCGACCGGATCGCCCGCGGGGGTGCCCGGCACGTCGTCGTCGGCCCGCGTGACGCGGCGAAGTTCGACGAGGTGCCCGGCGAGTACACCCGGATCAGCGTCGGGCCGGTCGACGGGTGGGCCGACCTCCGCGAGGCCTACCTCCACGACGTCCCGCCCACGGAGCACCCGGGGACCGCCCCCGGGGACCCGCTGCTGCTCTACTTCACCTCGGGGACGACGTCGCGCCCGAAGCTCGTCGAGCACACCCAGGCGTCCTACCCGCTCGGGCACCTCTCGACGATGTACTGGCTCGGGCTGCGTCCCGGTGACGTCCACCTCAACATCTCCTCCCCGGGGTGGGCCAAGCACGCGTGGTCGTGCTTCTTCGCCCCGTGGATCGCCGAGGCGACGATCTGCGTCGACAACTACACCCGATTCGACGCCCACCGCCTCCTCGGCCACCTCCGCGACTTCCGGGTCACCTCGTTCTGCGCGCCCCCCACGGTGTGGCGGATGCTCATCAACGCCGACCTCTCGGACGGGCCCGGTACGCTGCGCGAGGTCGTCGGCGCGGGCGAGCCGCTCAACCCCGAGGTCATCGAGCAGGTCCGCGCGAAGTGGGGCCTCACCGTCAGGGACGGGTACGGGCAGACCGAGATGACCGCTGCCGTCGGCAACACCCCCGGGTCGGTCGTCAAGCCGGGGTCGATGGGCCGGCCGCTGCCCGGGTACCCGGTCGTCCTCGTCGACCCGGTGACGAAGGAGCCCTCGAGGACCGCCGAGGGGGAGATCTGCCTCGACCTCTCGGCGCGCCCGCTCCCGCTCATGACGGGGTACACGGGGGACCCCGAGCGGAACGACGAGGCGATGGCCGGAGGGTGGTACCACACCGGTGACGTCGCCTCGGTCGACGAGGAGGGGTACATCACGTACATCGGGCGCACCGACGACGTGTTCAAGGCGAGTGACTACAAGATCAGCCCGTTCGAGGTCGAGTCCGTCCTCATCGAGCACCCGGCCGTCGCCGAGGCCGCGGTCGTCCCCGCGCCCGACGCGGTCCGGATGGCCGTGCCGAAGGCGTACATCGCCCTCGTCGCGGGCCACGAGCCGGACGCCGAGACGGCACGCTCGATCCTCGCCCACGCCCGCGCCCACCTCGCCCCGTGGCAGCGGGTGCGCCGGGTCGAGTTCTTCGAGCTTCCGAAGACGATCTCGGGGAAGATCCGCCGGGTCGAGCTCCGCGGGCGCGAGGAGGACCTGGTCCGGGACGGCCGGCCCGCCGGTGGCGAGCAGCGGGAGTGGCGCGACGACGACTTCCCGGAGCTGCGCGCGTAGCCGTCCGCGCCGGCCGCCTCAGCCGCCCGCGGACCCCGACGCCGACGGGGGCGGCGTGCGGGAGGTCCGGGTACCGGGAGCGGACGGCGGGTTCGAGGACGGCGCCCGTCCCGGCGGGACGGCGGGCACGGCCCGGGTGCTGAACCCGGTCGCGTGCGAGCACGTCCGCGCCGGCCCCGGGGCGTTCGCGGTCGGACCGGTCGTCCCGGGGGCGGGACCGCTCGAACCGCCGTCCCGGCGGCCCGACCCGGCGGGACGGGCCGGCGCGGGCGGTCCGGCGAACGTCGAGCCGTTGACGAGGCTGATGTCGTCATACGCCGGGTAGCCCTCGATGACGTCCCGGAACTGGTAACGGGTCAGCGTCGTCACCGCGCAGTCGGTCCCGAAGGAGAGGATGTCGAACGCGGACGGCTGGCCGGTCTGCTCCTCGCCGGCGGCCCCCTCGATGAAGTGGCTGAACGGACCGCCACCGGTGAACGTCCCGACCCCGACCCGGTTCCCCTCGAGGTCGTCGCTGTGGATGTGCCCGTTGACCCGGACCGATCCGAAGCCGACCCCCTCGACGGCGTACGGCTCGTGCGAGACGACGACGTCCGGGGGGCGCCCGGCGAAGGTCGCGATGAACCCCTCGCGGGCCGGGACCTGCTTCGCGGCGTTGTTGGCGTTGTCGTCCCCGAACCAGCGGGGGTCGTTGAAGCCGGCGACCCGGACCCCGTTGACGTCGGCCTCGACGTAGCCGCTGGCGTCCGGTTGGAGGAGGGTGAGGTTCGGGACCTTCGAGAGACGGCCGAGCAGGGCGGTGTCGTCCGGCGAGGTCGCGTCGTGGTTGCCTCGGACGAAGAGGTAGGGGACGCCGAGGCTCGCGATCCCGTCGAAGATGCCCGCCGCCTCGGCCTCGCGGACGGTGCCGAAGTTGACGAGGTCGCCCGAGTCGACGACCGCGTCGACGCCCTCGGTGCGGACGATCTCGCGCATCATCGGGTAGAGGTTGCCCCCGTGGATGTCGGAGACGAGGAGGATCCGCGCCGACGTCGCCCGGTCGAGCCTCTCCGGGGCGTACTTGCTCTGGAGGGCGGCCGAGAGGGCGAGGAGGTTCTTGACGTACGGGGCGGTCTGGTGGGCGCGGGACTCGACGTCGGTGAGGAGGTTGGCGTTGCGCTGGACGGTCCCGAGGAGCCCGTTCGCGGAGTAGGCGCGCAGCCGGTCCGGCTGGTACGTCGTCGCCACCGCCGCTCCCGTCGTCACCGTCGCGACCGCCATGACGGCGACGCCGATCCCGAGGTCGCGCCACCGGGCCGGGCGCCGGGCCCAGAGCACGTAGCCGCCGACCCCGAGGAGGGCGCCGGCGAGGGAGCCGACGGCGAAGCGGGCGACGAGGTCGGTCGCGGCCCCGCGGACCGCGGCGTTGAGCTCGGCCGTCGACGGCTGGAGATCGGCGACGGAGACGCCGGGCTGGAAGAGCACCTGGGTGATCTCGTGACGGATCTCCGGCTGGGTCTCGATCCCCGGCGCGAGGCCGCCGAACTCGGCGGACAGGTCGCCGAAGAGGGTGCGCGCGTGCAGCTCGGAGACGTCACCCGGGCGAGCGGAGAGGCTCACGGACGCCTCGTAGAAGCGGGTGTGCGCGGTCGCGGGCGCGATGTTCGTCGCCGCGACCCCCCCGCCGACGGCGGCGCCGACGAGGGCGGCACCGGCGATCGCGTGCCGGACCCGTGGGCTGCCCACGGGCCGTCCCGCTGCCCACCAGCCGGTGACGGCGACGACGAGCGGCCAGAGCGCCTCGCCGCCGGTGAGGACCCGCTCGGTGAGACCCCCCGCGGCCCCGCCGACGAGGAGCTGGAGGAGGACGAGGACGCTTGCGGTCGTGAGAACGGTGGCGGCCGCGCGGGAGACCGGGGGCCGGAGCGCGGCCCCGGCCCCCGGGCGCCCGGCGAACCACGGCCACCCGGCGAGGAGGAGGAAGGCCGTCGTCGCCGCCGCGGCGTGCGCGACGCTCCCGTCCCCCCGCGAGGGGAGGGGGAGGGCGGCCACGGCGAGGGTCGCGAGTCCGCCCGCCCCGAGGAGGAGCCGACCGGTCCGGCGGGCGGCGGACAGCGCGAGTGCGGTGGCGACGTGGCCGACCCCGGTGAGGACGAGGCCGGTCGTCATGATCCAGCGGTGGGGGGCGTCTGCGGCCGCGAGGGCACTGACCGTGCCCTGAACCTGGTCGAACCCCCCCGGCTGGGCGGCCGCCGCCCACGTCCATCCCCCGATGAGCGCGACCGGGGCGAGGAGGGCGCAGACGAGCGCCAGCCGGGGTCGGGGGTGCGGGACGGTGGGCTGCACGGGGCAAACCCTATGCACCGGCCCTGTCCGCCGGTTGCGCCCCGGGCCGGACGGCGGCCTACCCTGCCGGTATGCCGCTCTCGCTCGGGCCCGTGGCCGACCGGACCTTCGCCGCGGTGATCTTCGACCTCGACGGGACGCTCATCGACTCGACGGCCGCCGTCGAGCGGAGCTGGCGACGGTGGGCCGAGGAGGAGGACGTCCCGGCCGCGCGGCTCGCCGGGCTGCACGGCGTGCCGGCCCGCGGGATCGTCGAGCGGGTCCTCCCCCCCGAGCGGTGGGACGCGGCCGAGCGGCGGATCCACGCGATCGAGCTCGCCGACACCGCCGGGATCGAGGTCCTCCCCGGGGCGTCGGCTGCCCTTGCGGCCCTTGCCGGCGCCACCGGGGCGGGAGTCGCCCCGGTGCGGGCGGCCATCGCGACGTCGTGCACCCGCCCGCTCGCCGAGGCCCGGCTCTCGGCGACGGGCCTCGCGAGGCCACCGGTCGTCGTCACCGTCGACGACGTCGCCCGGGGCAAGCCGGCGCCCGACCCGTTCCTCGAGGCCGCCCGGCAGCTCGGCGTCGACCCGGCCGCGTGCCTCGTCGTCGAGGACGCGCCCTCCGGCCTCGAGGCCGCCCGGGCCGCGGGCTGTGCGACGCTCGCCGTGACGACGACGACGCCGCCGGAGACCCTCCGCTCCGGGGGTGGCGCCGACGCCGTCGTCGCCACCCTCGCCGACGTCGTCGTCGTCCTCGACGCGAGCGGGGTGCGGATCGGGGTTACCCGACCGTAGGGTGGGGCGATGGACGCCGACGTCATCGTCGTCGGGGCCGGTCTCGCCGGTCTCGTCGCCGCCGCCGAGCTCGCCGACGCCGGGCGGAGCGTCCTCGTCCTCGACCAGGAGAGCGAGGCCAACCTCGGCGGCCAGGCGTTCTGGTCCCTCGGGGGCCTCTTCCTCGTCGACACCCCGGAGCAGCGCCGGCTCGGCGTCCGTGACTCCGCCGAGCTCGCCTGGCGGGACTGGGAGGGCAGCGCGGGGTTCGACCGCCCGGAGGACCACTGGCCGCGGGAGTGGGCGCGCGCATACGTCGACTTCGCGGCGGGGGAGAAGCGGGCCTGGCTGCACGCGCAGGGGATGCGGTGGTTCCCCGTCGTCGGCTGGGCCGAGCGGGGGGACGGCAGCGCGACCGGGCACGGGAACTCCGTCCCCCGGTTCCACCTCACGTGGGGGACCGGGCCGGGCGTCGTCGAGGTCTTCGAGCGCCGGGTCCGGGAGCACACCGCCGCCGGCCGGGTCCGGCTCCGGTTCCGTCACCGGGTCGACGAGCTCGTCACCGACGGCGGGGCCGTCACCGGCGTCCGGGCCGCGCTCCTCGCCGCGGACGCGGCCCCGCGCGGGGCGACGACGAGCCGGGAGGTCGTCGGGGAGGTCGAGCTCGCCGCCCAGGCGGTCCTCGTGACGAGCGGCGGGATCGGCGGCGACCCCGACCTCGTCCGGGCGAGCTGGCCCGAGCGGCTCGGAGACCCCCCCACCGACCTCCTCACCGGGGTCCCCGCCCACGTCGACGGCCGGATGCTCGCGATCACCGAGACGGCGGGGGGCCGGGTCGTCGGCCGGGACCGGATGTGGCACTACGTCGAGGGGGTGCGCAACTGGGACCCGGTCTGGCCCGGACACGGGATCCGCATCCTCCCCGGGCCGTCGGCCCTGTGGCTCGACGCGGCGGGGTCCCGGCTGCCGAGCCCGTTCTTCCCCGGGTTCGACACCCTCGGGACCCTCGCCCACCTCCGTTCGACCGGCCACGACCACTCGTGGTTCGTCCTCACCCGCGCGGCCCTCGGCACGGAGTTCGCGCTCTCCGGGTCGGAGCAGAACCCCGACCTCACGGGACGCTCGGTCCGCGCGGTCCTCCGCCGGCCGGTCACGGCGGTCCCCCCGCCGGTCCAGGCGTTCCTCGACCACGGGGAGGACTTCGTCCAGGCCGACACCCTCGGGGAGCTCGTCGAGCGGATGAACGCCGTCACCGGGGAGCCGCTGCTCGACGCCGCCGACGTCGAGCGCCAGGTCCGCGCCCGCGACGACGAGGTCGACCGGCCGTACGGCAAGGACGCTCAGGTCATGGCGATCCGGGCGGCCCGGGCCTACCGGGGCGACCGGCTGACGAAGCGCGCCCACCCCCTGCACCGCCTCCTTGACCCGGCGCACGCCCCGCTCGTCGCCGTCCGGCTCCGGGCGCTCACCCGCAAGACCCTCGGCGGCCTCGAGACCGACCTCCAGGGACGGGTGCTCCGCCCCTCCGGCGGAGCCGTCCCCGGCCTCTACGCCGCCGGCGAGGTCGCCGGGTTCGGCGGGGGAGGGATGCACGGGTACCGCGCGCTCGAGGGATCCTTCCTCGGCGGGTGCATCTTCTCCGGACGGACCGCGGGCCGGGCCGTCGCCGTCGCCGTCGGCTGAGCCGCTCCGACCTGTCGCCGACGGTGTCGGGTGCGACCCTCGCCGGTACCGGCTCGCACGAACCGTCTCGACGACCGGGTCGCTGACGACCCTCGTCGCGATGCCGGTCCTCGTCCCCCGGCTCACCGGGTCGGCGTCCCCCACCGCCCTGACGAGCGCGCTCGAGGCGCTGCCGCACGTCCGCTTCGGCCTCGCACCCGCCCTGTTCGTCCGGGGATCCGGCGGGCGCCCTCCCGGGCTCGAGCGGGGCGGGCCCCGATGCCGGGCCTGGTCCTCCCCCCAAGCGGGACGTCGCTGCTCGGAGCGGGTCCGGGCGACGTCGTGACGTCACGGGCAGCGTCGTCACCGCGGGGGCCCGGCGTCCTCAGAGGTACTGCCCGGTGCCGTCCGAGGGGCCCTGAGCACCCCCCGGGGACGGGCCCGCCGGGGGGCCCTGTGGCCGCCCCGCCGCCCCCGGGGGCCCGTGCGGCGGCCCGGGCGGGAGCATCCGCATCTGCTGGAGCTGCTGCTGGGCCGCCATCTGCTGGGCGACGAGAGCCGTCTGGATGCCGTGGAAGAGCCCTTCGAGCCAGCCGACGAGCTGGGCCTGGGCGATCCGGAGCTCGGCGTCTGTCGGCGCGTCGTCGCTGAACGGGAGGGCGATCCGGTCGAGCTCCTCGATGAGCTCGGGCGCGAGCCCGGCCTTGAGCTCGGCGAGGGACCGCTCGTGGACCTCGGCGAGCCGGGCCCGCCCGCGGTCGTCGAGCGGGGCGGAGCGGACCTCCTCGAGGAGCTGCTTGATCATCGACCCGATCCGCATGACCTTCGCGGGCTGCTCGACGAGGTCGGCGGGGTTCGTCTCCTCCTCGTCGGCCTGCCCGCCGTCCGGGCCGGCGACCCCCATCCCCTTCGGGGTGACGACGACGACCCGCTCCCGCTCGCGAGGGTCCTCCCGGTTGTCCGGGTCCGCACTCGTCCGCTCTTCGCTCATCCCCCCATCCTGCCGCACGACGCCGACGCGCTCACGTGCTCCGGCAGGCCGAGCGGGACGGGGGACGGGCGGTCGGTCACCCGATGTTCATCCGCGACCGCAGGGTCTCGCGCCTCTCCTCGAACCGGGAGGCCTGGATGTCGAGCTCGTCCATGAACGCCGCGAGCTCCATCCGGGCCTGCTCGCCCTCGTCGGTGAGGTTCTCGGCGTCCCAGACCTTCCAGAACCGCAGGACGGGGGCGACGACCTCGTCCCGGTGGGAGCGCAGGTCGTAGATCCCGGCCACGGCCATCTCGACGGCCTTGCGCTGGAATCCGGGGATGTCCGTCCCCGGCATCTGGAACCCCTTGACGACGTCCCGGACGGCCATCATCGTCTGGCTGGGCGCGATCTCGAGGGAGGCCTTGAGGAGGTTGCGGTAGAAGACCATGTGGAGGTTCTCGTCGGCCGCGATCCGGGTGAGGAGCTGCTCGCACATCGGGTCGCTCGTGAACCGGCCGGTGTTGCGGTGGCTCACCCGGGTCGCGAGCTCCTGGAACGAGACGTAGGCGAGCGAGTGGATGAGCTCGCCGGAGTGGGCCGACTCGTACCCCGTCGACATGTGCTTCATCCGGAAGTCCTCGAGCGCGCTCGGGTCGACCATCCGCTTGACGAGCATGTAGTCCCGCATCGCGATCCCGTGCCGCCCCTCCTCGGCCGTCCACCGGTGGACCCAGTCCCCCCAGGCGTCGTCCCGGCCGAAGATCAGCGCGATCTCGTGGTGGTAGCTCGGGAGGTTGTCCTCGGTGAGGAGGTTGACGATGAGCGCGCTCCGGGCGACGTCGCTGACGTCGGAGTCCTCCGGGCTCCACGGCTCGCCCCCCATGCGGCCGTCGAAGTTCCGCCCGTCGCTCCACGGGATGTAGTCGTGGGGGTACCACTCCTTGGCCACCGAGTAGTGCCGGTTGAGCTCGCCCTCGACGACCTGGTTGAGCTCGCGCAGGAGGTCGGTCTGGCTCCACGTCGTGGCGGTCATGGCGGGCCTCTCTCGGGTGGGGTGCAGGGCCTGCACCCATGACGCTAGGGCTCTCGGTTCGGCTTGGCTAGTCGGCCGCCGGGACTTCCTCGGTTCCGCCCCGGTCCGGAGGACGGCCGCAGGCCCCCTGCGGGCACCCGCCCGGCAGGGCCGGCGGACGGTCAGGGGGTGAGCAGGATCTTCCCGATGTGGCCGCTCGCCTCCATCTCGGCGTGCGCGGCGCTCGCGTCGGCGAGCGGGTGCCGCGAGTGGATGACCGGCCGGACCCGGCCCGCCTCGACGAGCGGCCACAGCTGCTCGCGGACGGCGGCGACGATCGCGGCCTTCTCCTCGACCGGCCGGGCGCGCAGCGAGGTCGCGAGGACGCCCGCCCGCTTGGCGAGAAGGGTCCCGAGGTCGAGCTCGCCGGTCCGGCCACCCATGAGGCCGATGACGACGAGTCGCCCGCCGGTCGCGAGGGTCTCGACGTTCCGGGGGAGGTACTTCGCGCCCATGTTGTCGAGGATGACGTCGGCCCCGTGGCCGTCGGTCGCCTTCCGGACCTCCTCGACGAAGTCCTGCTCGCGGTAGTTGACGAGGACGTCCGCCCCGAGGTCACGGCAGACCCCGAGCTTGTCCGCCGACCCGGCCGTGACGGCGACCCGGACGCCGAGCTCGTGGGCGACCTGGACCGCCATCGTCCCGACCCCCGAGGAGCCGCCGTGGACGAGGAGGGTCTGGCCCCGGGTGAGTCCCGCGGTCATGACGAGGTTCGACCACACCGTGCAGGCGACCTCGGGCAGGGCCGCGGCGTCGGCGATGGAGATGCCGGCCGGCACCGGGAGCACCTGGCTCGCGGGGACGCACACGAGCTCGGCGTACCCGCCGCCGTCGAGGAGGGCGCAGACCTCGTCCCCCACCGACCAGCCGTCCACGTCCTCGCCGAGGGCGTCGACGGTGCCGCTCACCTCGAGGCCGGGGTACTCCGAGGCGCCGGACGGCGGGGGGTAGAAGCCCTTGCGCTGCATGATGTCGGCCCGGTTGACGCCGGCGGCGGTGACGCGGACGCGTACCTGTCCGGGTGCGGGGTCGGGGGTCTCGACGTCGGCGAGGACGAGGGCGTCGGCGTCTCCGGGCTCGGGGATGGTCATGGCCTTCATGGCACCAACCTACGGCGGACCCGTTCGAGGTCGTCGGGGTGTCGCTCGGTCCGGTACGCCGCGAGCAGCGGGTTCGCCGGGCCCTCCCCGTCCCGGGCGGGCCGGGCGGCCGCGCCGAACCTCGAGGAGAGCGTCCCGGCCGCCCGGGTCACCGCCGTGACGAGCCGGCCGACCTCGGCCTCGCCGACCACCGCGCTCGGGTACGTCACCGCGACGCTCGCGACGGGGTGGCCGGCGTGGTCGAGGACGGCGCAGGCGACCGAGGACAGCCCCGGGGACACCGTCTGCTCCTCGCGGGCGTACCCCCGGGCCCGGACGTCGGTGAGGAGCCGCCGCAGCTCGGTCGTCGACCGTGGGCCGCGCTCGTCGCGCCGGACGAGGGTGTCCCGGTGGGGGAAGAGGGCCCGGACCTGGGCCGGGGGGAGCGCGGCGAGCATCGCGAGGCCGCTCGCGGTGAGCGGCGCGGGGAGGCGGACCCCGACGTCGGTGACGAGGATCGGCCGGCCCGGGGCCCGCTCCTCGAGGACGTAGAGGACGTCCCGGCCGTGGAGGGTCGCGACGTGGGCGTTGTGGGTCGTCACGTCGACGAGCCGACGGACGACCGGCCGGGCGACCCGCTGGAGCGGGGCCTGGCGCTGGTAGGCGCTCCCGAGCTCGTACGCGGCGACTCCCAGCCCGTACCGGCGCTCCTCGGGGAGGTGGGTGACGTACCCGCGCCGGACGAGGACCGCGAGGAGGTGGTACGTGCTCGAGCGGGGGAGGCCGAGGACGCGTCCGACCGTCGCGGCCGGGAGCGGCTCGGCGTGCCGGGCGAGGAGCTCGAGGACGTCGAGCGCGGACGCGGCGGCCGGGGCGTTGCTCACGGGGCCAGCGTGCCACCGCCCACCGCCTAATGTCTCGCATCCGAGACGCATTCGGCGACGCGGTGCTCGCCGGCGGTGCGCGGGCGCGCTCCAATGGTGGGCATGAGGACACCCGCCGTCGTCGTCCGGGTCGGCACCGGTCCGCTCACCGTCACCGACGTCGTCGCCGTCGCCCGCCACGGCGCCCTCGTCGAGGTCACCGACGAGGCCTGGCGGGAGGTGGCGCGTACCCGCGAGATCGTCGACGGGCTCGCCGAGGACACCGTCCCGCACTACGGGATCTCCACGGGGTTCGGTGCCCTCGCGACCCGGCACGTCCCGGCGGACATGCGTGCCCGGCTCCAGCGGAGCCTCATCCGCTCGCACGCCGCCGGATCCGGTCCCGAGGTGGAGCGCGAGGTCGTCCGGGCCCTCATGCTCCTGCGGGTCGCGACGCTCGCGAGCGGCCGCACCGGTATCCGGACGGAGACGCTCGCGACCTACGTCGGCCTCCTCAACGCCGGGATCACCCCCGTCGTCCACGAGTACGGGTCGCTCGGCTGCTCCGGGGACCTCGCCCCCCTCGCCCACTGCGCCCTCGCACTCATGGGCGAGGGCGCCGTCCGGGACGGTGACGGCCGGGCCGGCCCGGCCGCGGACGCCCTCGCGGCAGCGGGCCTCGCGCCCGTCGTGCTCCGCGAGAAGGAGGGGCTGGCGCTCATCAACGGCACCGACGGGATGCTCGGGATGCTCTGCCTCGCCCTCGCCGACCTCGGCGACCTCCTCGCCGTCGCCGACATCGGGGCCGCGATGAGCGTCGAGGGCCTCCTCGGCACCGACGACGTCTTCGCCGCCGACCTCCAGGCGCTGCGCCCGCATCCCGGGCAGGCCGACTCCGCCGCCAACCTCCGGGCGGTCCTCGCCGGGAGCCCCATCCGGGAGAGCCACCGCGACCCGGACGCCTGCACCCGCGTCCAGGACGCGTACTCGCTCCGGTGCGCCCCCCAGGTCCACGGCGCCGCCCGGGACACCCTCGCCCACGCCGTCGCCGTCGCCGGGCGCGAGCTCGCCTCGGCCGTCGACAACCCGGTCGTCACCCTCGACGGCCGGGTCGAGAGCAACGGCAACTTCCACGGCGCCCCCGTCGCCTACGTCCTCGACTTCCTCGCCATCGTCGCGGCCGACGTCGCGAGCATGAGCGAGCGCAGGACCGACCGGTTCCTCGACGTCGCCCGGAACCACGGGCTGCACCCGTTCCTCGCCGACGACCCGGGCGTCGACTCCGGCCACATGATCGCCCAGTACACCCAGGCGGCCGTCGTCTCCGAGCTCAAGCGGCTCGCCGCGCCGGCGAGCGTCGACTCCATCCCGAGCAGCGCGATGCAGGAGGACCACGTCTCGATGGGCTGGGCCGCCGCACGCAAGCTCCGCCGCTCGGTCGACGGTCTCGCGCGGGTCCTCGCCGTCGAGGTCCTCACCGCCGCCCGCGGCATCCAGCTGCGGGCTCCGCTCGATCCGGCCCCGGCGTCGGGAGCCGTCGTCGCCGCCCTCCGGGCTGCCGGCGCCGGCGCGCCCGGGAGCGACCGCTGGCTCGCACCCGAGATCGAGGCCGCGCTCCACCTCGTCACCGACGGGTCCCTCCGCGGGGCCGTCGAGTCGGTGACCGGACCGCTCCGCTGACCAGGCCCGGACCCCGCGACGGGCCGGGCCGGACCGAAAGGAACACGAGTGATGGAAGGTGCACGTCCCGTCCGCGCGCCGCGCGGAAGCGAGCTCACCGCCGGGCACTGGGGCGCCGAGGCGCCGATGCGGATGCTCATGAACAACCTCGACCCGGAGGTCGCCGAGCGTCCCGACGACCTCGTCGTCTACGGCGGGACCGGCAGGGCCGCCCGCGACTGGCGCTCCTTCGACGCGATGGTCGCCACCCTGACGACGCTCGCGCCGGACGAGACGATGCTCGTCCAGTCCGGCCGCCCGGTCGGGGTCATGCGCACCCACGAGTGGGCGCCACGGGTCCTCATCGCGAACTCCAACCTCGTCGGCGACTGGTCGACGTGGCCGGAGTTCCGGCGGCTGGAACACCTCGGCCTGACGATGTACGGCCAGATGACGGCGGGGTCGTGGATCTACATCGGAACCCAGGGGATCGTCCAGGGGACCTACGAGACCTTCGCCGCCGTCGCCGAGAAGCGCTTCCGGGGCACCCTCGCCGGGACGCTCACCCTCACCGGCGGGTGCGGCGGCATGGGCGGTGCCCAGCCGCTCGCCGTCACCCTCAACGACGGGGCCTGCCTCGTCGTCGACGTCGACCCCGCCCGGCTCCGTCGGCGGGTCGAGCACCGGTACCTCGACGAGGTCGCCGACGACCTCGACGACGCCGTCGAGAAGGCGGTCCGGGCCCGGGCCGCGCGCCGCGCCCACTCCGTCGGCGTCGTCGGGAACGCCGCCGAGGTCCTCCCCGAGCTCCTCCGCCGGGGGGTCCCGGTCGACATCGTCACCGACCAGACGAGCGCCCACGACCCGCTCTCCTACCTCCCCGAGGGCGTCGACCTCGGGGACTGGCACGAGTACGCGGAGAAGAAGCCCGAGGAGTTCACCGACCGGGCCCGCGCCTCGATGGCCCGGCACGTCGAGGCGATGGTCGGCTTCCTCGACGCCGGCGCCGAGGTCTTCGACTACGGCAACAGCATCCGGGACGAGGCCCGTCAGGGGGGGTACGACCGGGCGTTCGACTTCCCGGGCTTCGTCCCCGCGTACATCCGCCCGCTGTTCTGCGAGGGCAAGGGCCCGTTCCGCTGGGTCGCCCTGTCGGGGGACCCCAGGGACATCGCCGTCACCGACCGGGCCGTCATGGACCTCTTCCCCGACGACGACCGGCTCCAGAAGTGGATGCGCGGGGCGCAGGAGCGGATCGCCTTCCAGGGCCTCCCGGCGCGGATCTGCTGGCTCGGGTACGGGGAGCGGGACCGCGCGGGCCTCGCCTTCAACGACCTCGTCGCCCGCGGCGCGGTGAGCGCCCCCGTCGTCATCGGCCGGGACCACCTCGACTGCGGGTCGGTCGCGAGCCCGTACCGGGAGACCGAGGCGATGCTCGACGGGTCGGACGCGATCGCCGACTGGCCCCTCCTCAACGCCCTCGTCAACGCCTCCTCCGGCGCGAGCTGGGTGAGCATCCACCACGGCGGGGGAGTCGGGATCGGCCGCTCGCTCCATGCCGGGCAGGTGAGCCTCGCGGACGGGACGCCACTCGCCGCCGAGAAGCTCGCCCGGGTCCTGTCGAACGACCCGGGGATGGGGGTCATCCGGCACTGCGACGCGGGCTACGACCTCGCCGGCCGGGTCGCCACCGAGCGCGGCGTCCGGGTGCCCATGCGCGAGGGTCAGTGACCGCCCTCGCCGGCGGTGGCGTCGGTGACGTCGGCGACCACCGCGCCGAGCGCGTCGACGAGGTCGTCCGCCGCCAGGGTCGCCGCGACCCCGTGGGCCCCGGCACCGATCGAGACGGCCCGTCCGGGGATGGTCGCGTCGACGACGACCGGACAGTCGGTCCGGGCGCCGAACGGCGTGATCGTCCCGCGCTCGTACCCGGTGACCTCGAGCGCGGTCGCGGCGTCGGGCATCGACAGCCGGTTGACGCCGAGGTGGGCGCGCAGCTTCGGCCACGAGATCTGCCGGTCGCCCGGGACGAGGACGAAGAGGTGGTCCCCCTCGCCCCGCCGGACGACGAGGGTCTTGACGACGTCGCGCGGATCGACCCCGCGCACGGCCGCGGCCTCGGCGAGCGAGCGCACCGGCCCGTGCCGTGTGATCCTGTGCTCGACCCCTGCCTCCGCCAGGGCCGCCGTCGCCCGTTGCTCACCGTCCATGACCGAACTGCCGTCCATGACCGAACTGTAGGAGGGACACGGTGACCTTCGCCTCGATGTGGGCCGACCTCGCGCCGGTCGGCCGGGCGGACACCGGTGGCTACCGACGGTATGCCTGGAGTCGGGAGGACGCCACCCTCCGGCAGTGGTTCGCCGGCGAGTGCCGGGCCCGCGGGCTCGACCTCATCGAGGACCGGATCGGCAACCAGTGGGCGTGGTGGGGGGACCCGGACGATGCCGTCCGCCGCGGGGACCCGGGTGTCGTGGCCGGGTCGCACCTCGACAGCGTGCCGGACGGTGGGGCCTACGACGGCCCCCTCGGGGTCGTCAGCGCGCTCGCCGCGGTGGACGCGCTCCGGGCGCGCGGCTTCACCCCGACCCGGCCGGTGGGCGTCGTCAACTTCGTCGACGAGGAGGGAGCCCGGTTCGGCGTCGCGTGCGCCGGGTCGCGGGTCCTCACGGGGGCGCTCTCCGCCGACCGGGCCCGCGGCCTCACCGACGCCGACGGCGTGACCATGGCCGAGGCCCTCGTCCGGGCCGGCCGCGACCCGGCCGCGCTCGGCCGCGACGAGGAGGCACTCGCCCGGGTCGGGACCATGGTCGAGCTCCACGTCGAGCAGGGGCGCGGGCTCGTCGACCTCGGCCACCCGGTCGCCGTCGGGCGGTCGATCTGGCCGCACGGCCGCTGGCGCCTCGACGTCCCCGGCGAGGCGAACCACGCCGGGACGACCCGCCTCGAGGACCGGGAGGACGCGATGCTCGGCTTCGCCGCGGCGGTCATCACCGCGCGCCGGGCCGCCGAGGCCCGCGGCTGCCTCGCGACGGTCGGCAGGGTCGACGCGCGCCCGGGCGGGGTCAACGCCGTCCCGAGCGCCGTCACCGGCTGGCTCGACGCCCGCGGGCCCGACCCCGACGACGTCCGCTGCGCGGTCGCCGACGTCGAGGAGGTCGCCGCGGAGTTCGGCGCCACTCTCACCGAGGAGTCGTGGACGCCGCCGACGGTGTTCCCCGCAGGGCTCGCCCGACACCTCCAGCACCTCCTCGGGGAGGTCCCGACCCTCGCGACCGGCGCCGGTCACGACGCGGGCGTCCTCGCGACCGCCGGGCTGCGGACGGCGATGCTCTTCGTCCGCAACCCGACGGGGGTCTCGCACTCACCCGCCGAGCACGCGGACGAGGCGGACTGTCTCACCGGCGTCGAGGCCCTGGCGACGGTCCTCGGCGACCTCGCGGGAGCCCGCGGATGACGACATGGTTCGTCGAGCACGCCCAGCTCCCCGGCGGGCTCGCCTGCAACGTGCGGATGAGCGTCGAGGGCGGCCTGTTCACCGAGGTCGT
Source organism: uncultured Actinomycetota bacterium (assembly GCA_963783735.1). Classification (GTDB taxonomy): domain Bacteria; phylum Actinomycetota; class Actinomycetes; order Actinomycetales; family Dermatophilaceae; genus CAWDAQ01. The sequence continues at coordinate 157,578 of CAWAOO010000008.1, forward strand.
CGTGCGGACGAGTCCGGAGCCGGGGGACGAGCGGGTCCGGGGGGTGGCCCTCCCCGGGTTCGCGAACGCCCACAGCCACGCCTTCCACCGGGCGCTGCGCGGACGCACCCACGCCGACGGCGGGACGTTCTGGACGTGGCGGCAGGCGATGTACGCCGTCGCCGGCCGGCTCGACCCCGGGCGCTACCTCGCGCTCGCCCGGGCGGTGTACGCGGAGATGGCCCTTGCGGGGTTCACCGTCGTCGGCGAGTTCCACTACCTCCACCACGGCCCGGGCGGGCGGCGCTACGAGGACCCCAACGCCATGGGGGCGGCGCTCGTCGCTGCGGCCGCCGAGGCCGGGGTCCGGCTCACCCTCCTCGACACCCTCTACCTGCGTGGGGGCCTCACCGCCGACGGTCACCTCGACCTCGACGACCTCCAGCGGCGCTTCGGCGACGGCTCGGTCGACGCGTGGGCCGCCCGGGTCGACGGGCTCGCCGAGGGACCGCGCGTCCGGGTCGGCACCGCCGTCCACTCGGTCCGGGCGGTCCCCCGGCCCGACCTCGCGCGAGCCGCGGCGGCGGTCGAGCGGCTCGGCGAGGACCGCGGGCATCGCCTGCCCGTCCACGTCCACGTCAGCGAGCAGCCCGCCGAGAACCACACCGTCCGGGCGCACTACGGCGCGACCCCGGTCGAGCTCCTCGACGAGGCCGGGCTCACCGGGCCTCGGATGACCGTCGTCCACGCGACCCACCTCGAGGACGGCGACGTCTCCACCCTCGGCCGGACGGGGACGTCGGTGTGCCTGTGCCCGACGACCGAACGCGACCTCGCCGACGGGATCGGTCCGGCCCGCGCGCTGGCGGCGGCGGGGTCCCCGCTCTGCCTCGGCTCGGACCAGCACGCCGTCATCGACCCGTTCGAGGAGCTCCGGGCCCTCGAGATGCACGAGCGCCTCCGGTCCGGAGAGCGGGGACGGTTCGCCGTCGAGGACCTCCTCGGTGCCGCGAGTGCCGGTGGGTACCGCGCGCTCGGCTGGGCGGACGGCGGCGAGATCCGCACCGGGGCCCTTGCCGACTTCATCGTCGTCGACGAGCACACGGTCCGGACGACGGGCAGCCGCCCGGGACAGGTCGCCTTCAGCGCGACCGGAGCCGACGTCGCGCTCACCGTCGTCGGCGGGCAGGTCGTCGCCCGGGACGGCGACCATCGTCTGGGGCCGGTCGCCCCCCTCCTCGCCGCGGCCCTCGCCCCCCTCCGGGAGCACCGATGACGTCCCGGCCCGATGCCGCGGCCACCCCCGACCCCGGGCCGGGTGGTGCGGGGGGCGGCAGCCGACGAAGCGTCGTCGTCACGGGGATCGCCGAGCTCGTCACGTGCGACGCCACCGGCCCGGACGGGATCGGAGCCCGGACCGGGACCGCCGTCGTCGTCGAGGCCGGCATGGTCGCCTGGGTGGGGGACGCCGCGGCGGCACCGCCCGCCGACGAGCGGGTCGACGTCGGGGGTCGCGCCGTCCTCCCCGGGTTCGTCGACAGCCACGCCCATCTCGTCTTCGCCGGGGACCGGTCGGCCGAGTTCGCGGCCCGGATGGCCGGCCGCCGGTACGACGGCGGTGGCATCGGCGTCACCGTCGCCGCCACCCGCTCGGCGGGCGAGGACGAGCTGCGCCTCCTCCTCCGTCGCCGGGTCGCCGAGATGCGGGCCCAGGGGACGACGACGGTGGAGGTGAAGTCCGGGTACGGGCTGAGCGTCCCCGACGAGGAGCGCGCCCTGCGCCTCGCGAGCGAGGTCACGACCGAGACGACCTTCCTCGGGGCACACGTCGTCCCGCCCGAGCGCGCCGACGACCGGGTGGGGTACGTCGACCTCGTCACCGGGCCGATGCTCGCGGCCTGCGCGCCCCACGCCCGCTGGGTCGACGTGTTCTGCGAGCCGCACTCGGCGCACGCCTTCACCGCCGAGGAGGCCCGGGCGGTGCTCCTCGCCGGGAGGGAGGCCGGGCTCGGGCTCCGGGTCCACGGCAACCAGCTCGGCCACGGCCCCGGCGTGCGGCTCGCCGTCGAGCTCGGCGCCGCGAGCGTCGACCACTGCACCTACCTCGCCGACGCCGACGTCGACGCCCTCGCCGCGGCGGCCGGGACGACGGTGGCGACGCTCCTCCCCGGGGTCGAGTTCTCCACCCGGTCGCCGTACCCGGATGCCCGCGCGCTCCTCGACGCCGGCGTCTCGCTCGCCCTCGCGACCGACTGCAACCCCGGGACGTGCTACTCGACGTCGATGCCGTTCGTCGTCGCGCTCGCGGTGCGCGAGATGGGGCTCACGCCCGGGGAGGCGGTCCGGGCGGCGACCCTCGGCGGGGCGACCGCGCTCCGGCGACCCGACATCGGGCGGGTCGAGGTCGGGGCTCGGGCCGACCTCGCCGTCCTCGACGCCCCGAGCCACCTCCACCTCGCCTACCGGCCCGGGGTCCCGATCGCGTCGACGCTCGAGCTCGGACCGGCCGCTACTTCACCGACCCGCTCATGAGGCCGCCGATGAAGTACCGGCCGAGGAAGATGTAGACGAGCAGGGTCGGGAACGAGGCGATGAGGACGCCCGCCATGATCGAGGAGTAGTCGGGGTTCTGGCCGCCGGCGAGCTCGTTGAGGGCGTACGTCACCGGCCCGTTGTTGCGGGTCGTGAGGAAGAGCGCGAAGAGGAAGTCGTTCCACGCCGAGGTGAACTGCCAGATCATCGTCACGACGAACGCCGGCGCGGAGACGGGGAGGACGACCGAGACGAGGGTGCGGATCATCCCGGCCCCGTCGACGCGGGCCGCCTCGAGCATCTCCTTCGGCACCGCGGTCGCGTAGTAGTTGCGGAAGATCAGCGTGCAGATCGGGATGCCGAAGATCGTGTGGACGACGATGAGCTTGAAGATCCCGTCGAACCACGGGAACGTCCCCTGGACGTCGAGGAGCATCCCCTGGAGGGGGATCATCACCGCCTGGTAGGGGATGAACATCCCGAAGAGGAACGCCGTGAAGACGACCGAGGACCCGGGGAACTGCCACTTGGCGAAGACGAACCCGTTGAGCGACCCGAGGATCGAGGAGAGGACCGCGGCGGTGGTCGCGAGGATGACCGACCGGTAGAGCGGCGGGGAGAGGGTCTGCCACGCCGACGACCACCCCTCGAGCGAGAGGCTCGACGGCAGGCTCCACGCCGTCGACGCGCCGATGTCCCGTGACGCCTTGAAGCTCGTGACGAGGAGGACGTAGAGGGGGATGAGGACGAGGAGGGCGAAGAGGACGATGAGCCCACCGCGCAGGACCCGGGCCCAGCCGCTGTCCGTGCTGCCGGGGGCGCCCTCGTCCCGGGTGTGCGCCCCGGTCGTCCGGCCGGGGGTCGCGACGTCGGTCGTCATGCGTTCCGCTCCTCGGTCCGGTGGGTGTAGACGAGGTAGGGGATGACGACGACGGCGACGATGACGAGGAGGATCGAGGCGTTCGTCGCCGCGGCCTGGGCGTCGGACTTCGCGAAGAGCTGGGTCCACATGAGCGTCGCGGGGACCTCGGCCTTGTACGAGTTCGGGCCGGCGATCGCGTAGATGAGGTCGAACATCTTCATGCTCATGTGGCCGATGATGATGAGGGCCGAGAGCGCGATCGGGGAGAGCTGCGGGAAGAGGACGTACCGGTAGATCTTCCACTCGCTCGCCCCGTCGATCCGGGCGGCCTCGCGTTGGTCGGTGGAGATCCCCCGGAAGCCGGCGAGGAAGAGCGCCATGATGTACCCGGACAGCTGCCAGATCGCCGGCATCGCCATCGCCGCCATGGAGAACCGGGTGTCCGCCGACCACCACGCGTTCTGGAGACCGTCGAGGTGGAGCTTGATGAACAGCTGGTTGAGGCCGACCGCCTGGCCCTCCCCCTGGCCGGGGCTGAGCAGCCAGCGCCAGACGACGCCCGCCGCGATGAACGAGACCGCCATGGGGAAGAGGTAGATCGAACGGAAGACGCCCTCGCCGCGGACGCCCTTCTCGAGCAGGACGGCCCAGAGGAGGCCGAGCACCATCGTCCCGGTGAGGAAGACGACGGTGAGGACGAGGAGGTTGAACAGGGCGTGCTGGTACTGGCTCGAGCCGAGGAGCTGGGTGTAGTTCCGGTACCCGCCCGGGTTGATGACGCGGTCGGTGACGAAGTCCGTCGACCGCTGGAGCGAGGTCATGACGTTCTGTGCGATGAGCCAGTAGACGAAGACGCCGACGAGGATGATCGAGGGGCTGACGAGGAGCAGCCCGGGGAGCCAGTTCTTTGCTCTGCGCATGGTCGTTCGGTCCTGGGTCGGGGGATGGGGGTCGACGGGCGAGGGGAGCAGGGGGTCACCCTCGCCCGCCGACGTTCGTGGGGCCCGTGCGGGCCGTCCGCGGTCAGCCCATGTTCGACTTCGCGGCCGCCGTGAGGTCGGAGACGAGCCCGTCGGCGTTGCGGGTCGCGTAGAACTTCGACACCGCCGAGGAGATGTCGGTGAGCCAGGCCTGGTTGACGGCGGCACCGTGGGCGATCGAGGAGACGATCGTGTTGTCCTTGAAGGCCGCCATGGCGTTCTGCTGGTAGGCGGGGAACGCGTCGGCGGGGACGTCGGTCCGCGCCGGGATCGAGCCCTTGGCGAGGTTGAACGCCTTCTGCCCCTCGGCGGAGCCGACGAGCATGAGCCAGTCCTTCGCCCCGCCGGGGTTCGAGGTCCCCTTGGGGAGGGTGAAGGAGTCGGCGAGGAAGTCGAACGTCCCGTCGGTGCCGGGGACGGGGAAGTAGCTGTACCCGGTCCCGGGCTTGGCGCCCTTGTCCGCGAACTCGGCGACCGCCCAGTCGCCCATGACGTTGTACGCCGCCTTGCCGTCGATGACCATGTCGGTCGCCGCCGGCCAGTCGTCACCGTCGGAGGCCGTGTTGGCGTAGGTGAGGAGGGTCTTGAAGTCGTTGACCGCGGACTTGACCTCGGTGCTGTCCCACGCCGTCGAGCCGTCGAAGAGGCCGGCGTACTTCTCCGCGCCGAGGTCGGAGATGAGGACGGTCTCGAGGAGCTGGACCTGGGTCCACGTGCCGCCGATGGACAGCGGGGTGTTCACCCCGGACTTCTTGACCTTGTCCATGTCGGCGATCCACGCCGCGATGTCCTTCGGGTTCGCGCTCGCGCCCGCCTTCTTGAGCACGCTCGGGTTGGCCCACACGACGTTCGCCCGGTGGATGTTCGACGGCACCGAGTAGATGTTCCCCTTGACGGTGAGGCGGTCGAGGAGGTCCTTGGGGAACACCGACTCCCCGCCCAGGGCGGTGATGACGTCGTCGACCGGCTCGATCTGGCCCTTGGAGATGTAGTCGGTGAGCTCGGCTCCGGCGTGCCCCTGGAACGAGCTCGGGGGCTGGTTGTTCGCGAGGTCCGAGGCGAGCTTCGCCTTGGCGTTGCTCCCGGCGCCACCGGCGACGGCGAGGTTGACGAAGGTGTCGTTCGGGTACTTCTTCTCGAAGAGCGCCTCGAGGGCGTTGAGGCCCTTCTTCTCCGACCCGGCGGCCCACCACGTGAAGACGCCGACCTTGCCCCCGGCGCCTCCCTCCTTGGGCGTGTACGCCGTCGACGGGGCGGACGACGAGGACCCCCCGCCGCTCGTGGCCGTGCCCGTGCTGCACGCCGCGAGCGCGAGTGCCGCTGTCGAGACCGCCACGACGGACTTCATCGTCCGGTGCTTCATGCTGTTCCTCCTGCTGGGTGGTGGTGCGGTTCAGGGGTCTCCGGGGTCGGGCGCCCCGGGGAGTCGTGGGGCGGACGGGCCCGGAGGACGGTGACCGGGCCGTCGACCGAGAGCGGTCCGCTCGCGTGGGGGACGAGGAGGGTCTCCCCCCGCCGCAGGGGCAGGCGGGCGTCACCGGCGGTGAGGACGCCGGACCCGCCGACGACGACGAGGACGCTGAACCCCGCGGTGGCCGTCACGGACCGGCCGTCGCCGCCCGGCGCGATGACCTCGGCGGTGAAGAACTCGTCGGCTGCCGCCGGCAGCGCCGAGCCCACCCCCTCGGGGAGGAGCCAGCTCCCGCGGAGGGCGGCGAGGGCGTCGGGGGCGAGCCGGCTCGTCGTGACGCTCGTCAGGGCGAGCTCCGTGCCGAGGCCGAGCCACGCATGCGCGGGGTCGAGGCCGAAGCGCGCGTGCTCGAGCATGACGGAGAAGTCGGTCGGCTCCTGGAGCTCGACGACCATGACGCCGGCCCCGATCGCGTGCGGCTGGCCGGCCGGGACGTGGACGGCGTCCCCGCGCTCGACCTCGATCGGGTTGAGCGCGGCGAGGAGACGCTCGTCCTGCGCCTCGACGAGCTCGGCGAGCTCGGCGGGGGAGACGTCGTCCCGGAACCCCACCCACACCCGGGAGCCGGGGGCGGCATCGAGGACGAGCCAGGCCTCGGTCTTGCCGTGCGCGCAGTCGAGGTGACGGGTGGCGAAGGCCCGGCCCGGGTGGGTGTGGACGGGAAGCCGCTCGGCCGCGTCGAGGAGCTTGACGAGGACGCCGGGCTCCGGGCCGAGACGCTCGAGGTGATCCTGGCCGAGCCACCCGACCGGGTCCTCGGCGAGCGCATCGGCGAGGGTCGCGCCGTCCGGGAGGACGGTGAGGCCGCCGCCTCCCTCGGCGAAGAGCCGGGTCGTCGAGCCGAGCCAGTCCTCGGGCCGTCGCTCGTCGAAGCCCGGTGGGACGTCGAGGCCGCGGAAGGCGAGGATCCCCCGGCCGCCCCGGTAGAACCGCCGGGGGGTGTTCGCCGTGAGGACGGCAGGCGTCGCGGTCATCGCACGGCCGCCGCGGTGGGGAGGGCGCCGGACTCCCGCACGACGAGCCGCGTCGGCATGACGATCGTCGCCGGCGGGGCGTCGTCCCCGGCGATCCGTGCGAAGAGCTGCTGGGCCGCCCGGCTCCCCATCGCCTCGGGGTCCTGGTGGACGACGGTGACCGGGGGGTCGAGGAGGTCGGCGAGCTCGAAGTCGTCGTAGCCGACGAGGGCGGGCCGCAGCCCGAGCTCGTGCGCGGCGTGGAGGACGGCGACGGTGACCCGGTTGTTGCCGGTGACGAACCCCGTCGTCGCGGGGCTGCCGGTACTCCATCCCTCGACGAGGTCCCGGAGCGCCGCGGCCGGGTAGGGGCCCGCCGCGACCCGCGGTTCGCCGGGCAGGCCAAGGGCTTCGTGGGCGGCGACGAATGCCGCCCGCCGCTCCCGGGTCGTCCACAGGGTGGCCGAGTCGCCGAGGAAGGCGAGGTGGCGGTGGCCGTGGGCGACGAGGTGGTCGACGGCGCCGCGGATCCCCCCGCCGTTGTCGCTGAGGACGGTGTCGGCGCCGAGACCGTCGACCGGCCGGTCGACGACGACGAGCGGGGCGTCCCTGAGTGCCCGGGCCGTCGCCGGCGCCACCCGTGTGGCCGCGGGGACGAGGACGAGTCCGTCGACCCGGCGCGCGGTCATCGCCTCGACGATGGACGCCTCCCGGGTGGCGGACCCCTCCGCGGAGGCGCTGATGAGGAAGCACCCGTGCAGCCGGGCCTCGCGCTCGATCGCGGCGGTGAGCTGGGAGTAGAAGGGGTTGGCGAGGTCCTCGACGACGAGTCCGATGCTCGCCGTCCGGCCACGTCGCAGGAGGCGCGCGCTGTCGTTGCGGTGGAACCCCAGCTCGTCGATGACGCCCCGGACCCGCCGGGCGGTCGCGAGCCGGACCCCGGGCTCGTCGTTGACGACCCGGGAGACGGTCTTGACGGAGACGTGCGCCTCGCGGGCGACGTCGAGCATCGTCGGTCTCGCCGGCTTCGTCGTCCGGTCGGACGACAACGTTGTCATAGCCGTTGATGCTCCGCGCTCCGGGCGGTCATGTCAAGGAGTTCCCCGGAATCGTCCGGCACTCGTGACCAGCGGGCCCCGAACCGGAGACACCACTGCGTCTTCGCGCGGGGCCGAGCCCGGCGTCGGGCGGCAGGCCCGGCGCCGTCGGGCGCCGGCGTGTGCGCCCGCAGCGGCGACGGGGATACTGGCGTCATGGACGACCCCCCCGCCGCCGACGGCAGCCCCGAGAAGCGCCCCGCCGGCGCTGACGGACCCGGGTACCCCGGCCAGGACGACGGACCCGGGTACCCCGGGCAGGACCCCGAGCCGACGCCGGAGATGCGGGACATCGCCCGGACGTGCTTCGACTGGGCCCGGGAGGGCGCGACCGCGAGCCTCGAGCTCTACCTCTCGCACGGGGTGCCCGCCGACCTCACGGACGGCGCCGGCAACACCCTCCTGATGCTCGCGGCGTACCACGGCCACGCCGACACCGTCGGTGCGCTCCTCGCCCGGGGCGCCGACGTCGACCGCCTCAACGACCGAGGCCAGTCCCCGTTGGCCGGGGCGATCTTCAAGGGCGAGGACGGGGTCGTCCGCGTCCTCCTGCGGGCCGGGGCCGACCTCGACCACGGAGCGCCGACCGCCCGGGCCACCGCGGCGATGTTCGGCCGCGAGGACCTCGTCGGGGACCGCTGACCGGATCGGGGCGGTCGCCCCGGGGCGCGTCCCCGAGGACGTGCCGGGGGGCTCAGGCCGAGCCCGCCTCCAGGTCCTTGGGGAGGTGCCCGGCGGACCGCTCGTAGTACTCGGCCGCCTTCCGGGTCGCGAGGACCCGGGCGAGCCCGACCGCGAGACCCATGACGGCCGCGAACACGAGCGCCTCCCCGACGGGGGTCCGGGGGTCACGCGGGTCGATGTCGGCGTCCCGGCCCGCCTTCGTCCAGATCGTCGTGACGATCTTGTTCGCGGCGATCCCTGCGGCGACCGCGCCTCCGGTCCCGAGGACCTTCCAGACGACTCCACCCACGAGGTCTCACTCCTTCGCGCTCGACGCTGCTCCTGCCGGTCGACCTGGCGGCGCGACCGCTCCCACCCTGCCACACGAGCGGAGGTGTACGGTGGGAGGCGCAACGACAGGGGAGCGCGCGAGCGCTGAGAGTGCGGGAGACCGCAGACCCTCGAACCTGATCCGGCTAGCACCGGCGAAGGGAGTCGGGATTCTCAGGCCACCTGTCCGGCGCGCCACCATCGGGCCTGCCGGGCGGCGGCCTCCCCGAGGCATCCATCGGATTCCACGGGAGATGACAGACGATGAGCTCGACCGAGCAGCAGCCCAGCACAGGGGGCCCACCCCCCCCGGCGTCCGCCCCGGACGGCGGCTCCCAGTCCGGGCGCGAAGGCGCCCTCCGCCGGGGGAGCATCCGGGCGAGCGGACCCCTGCGGTCCTGGCGCACCGTGGACCTCCTCACGGTCGCCTTCCTCGCCGCCGCGTTCGGCGTCGCCTACTTCGGGTGGACGTTCGCCTACGAGGCCCCGGCAACCGCGCTCACCGCGGTCTTCCCGCCGCTCTCGGCGGTCGCGGGCGCACCCTGGCTCATGGCGGGCGTCGTCGGCGGCCTCGTCGTCCGCCGCCCCGGCGCGGCCCTCCTCACCGGGGTCGTCGCCGCCCTCGTCGAGATGCTCCTCGTCTCGAGCTGGGGCGCCGCGGCGCTCGTCTCCGGCCTCGCCCAGGGGCTCGGCGCCGAGGTCGGCTTCCTCCTCCTCGGCTACGGGGCCTTCGGGGTGCTCGCGGCGGCGCTCGCCGGGTGTCTCGCGGGCGCCGTCGAGGCGGTCTGGGAGTGGCTCTCCTACTGGCCGGACTGGTCGATGGACTGGAAGGTCGTCTACCTCGTCGTCCTCGCGACGAGCGGTGCCGCCATCGCCGGGCCGCTCTCGTGGCTCCTCACCCGCGCGCTCGCGCGGGCCGGCGCCCTCGCCGCGTTCCCCGCCGGCCAGGAGGTCAGGGAGTCCCGCCCTGTCTGACCTCGACCGACGCGAGCGGACCCGGCGCGCGGCCCGCCGGCCGCCGGTGCCCGTCGACGATCGCACCGCCCGGGCCGGACCGTCGTCCCCGGCCCGGTCCGCGGGTCCCCACGGGGCGGTCGAGGTCGGCCACCTCACGTGGCGACCGTACGGCCGCCACGCACCCGTGCTCGAGGACCTCACCCTCTCGGTCCCGGCCGGCGAGCGGGTCCTCCTCGTCGGTCCGTCGGGGTGCGGCAAGTCCACCCTCCTCCGGGCGGTCGCCGGCCTCCTCGCGAGCGCGGGAGGGGGCGACCTCACCGGCAGCGTGGCCGTCGACGGCCGGGCCCCCGGGGAGCGGCCGGGCTCGGTGGGGCTCGTCCTCCAGGAGCCCGGCGCGGGGGTCGTCGCGGCGACCGTCGGTCGCGATGTCGCCTTCGGCCTGGAGAACACCCGCGTCGATCCCACCGTCATGCGACCGCGGGTCGAGGCCGCGCTCGCGGACGTCGGTCTCCGAGCACCCCTCGAGACCTCGACCCGGGCCCTCTCCGGAGGCGAGACCCAGCGGCTCGCGATCGCCGGGGCCCTCGCCCTGGAGCCGAGCGTCCTCCTCCTCGACGAGCCGACGGCGATGCTCGACGAGGAGAACGCCGCCCTCGTCCGGGACACGGTCGCGGAGGTGTCGGGCCGGCGCGGCCTGACGACCGTCGTCGTGGAGCACGTCCTCGGCCCGTGGGTGGGGATGGCCGACCGGCTGGTCGTCCTCGACGAGGCCGGCCGGGTCGCCGTCGACGGACGGCCCGACGAGGTGCTCGACGCCCACGTCGACGAGCTCGCCCGACTCGGGATCTGGGTACCCGGGGTCCCCCACCCGGCGCCGGTGCGGCTTCCCGGGGGGCTTGTCGGCCCGGACCCTGACAGGGCGGCCCCGGCCGGGACGAAGGCCGGCCCGGTGCTCGTGGCCGATCCCCTCGTCGTCGAGCGCGACGTCACCATCGGGGGGGTGAGCCGGCGCCGGCGCACCCTCGCGACCGGGGCGGTGGCCTGCCCCCCCGGGACGCTCACCGCCCTCGTCGGTCCCAGCGGCGCGGGCAAGTCGACGGCGCTGCTCGCCCTCGGCGGCCTCCTCGAGCCGACCCGGGGCCGGGTCCGCCTCAGGGGTGGCCTCGAGGTCGGCGGGCTCGGCTCCCACGACCTCGCCGAGAGCCTCGGGTGGGTGCCCCAGTGGGCCTCCTCGACGATCGTCGCCCACACCGTCCTCGACGAGGTGCTCGTGACGTGCCGGGCCCTGGGCCACGACGACACGGACGCCCGGCGCCGCGCGGAGGCGCTCCTCGAGGCGCTCGGCCTCGGTCACCTCGGCGGCGCCGACCCGCGCGAGCTCTCGGGCGGGGAGCAGCGCAGGCTCGCCCTCGCCTCGGCCGTCCTCCACCGCCCCGCGATCCTGCTCGCCGACGAGCCCACCGTCGGGCAGGACCGACGGACCTGGGCGGCCGTCGTCGGACTTCTCGAGGCCGTCCGCGGCGGCGGGGGCGCGGTCGTCGTCGCGACCCACGACCCGGCGGTCGTCGGACGGGCCGACGACGTCGAGCGGCTCCGGGCTCCCGAGCGCGGGCTGCTCGACCCCGAGCCCGCCCGGCCGCTCGCGACCCGGTGCGGGCCGTTGTCGCTCCTCGCGGCCGCGCTCCTCGGCGTCGTCGCGAGTCTCGTCACCCCGGGGTGGGGGGCGAGTGTGCTCGGGGTCGCGCTCGCCGCCTGTCTCGGCGCCGTCGCGCTCGCCGCCCCGGGCCCCGGCGTCCGGCCGCGGGGACGGTGGCGAGGTCTCGGTCTCCGGCTCTGGCCGGGGCTGCTCGGTGCGCTCTCGGTCGGCTGGTCGACGTGGCTCCTCGGGGGCCGGGACGTCGGCACGGCGCTCGAGGCCGCCGCGCGGATCGTCCTCCTCGTCCTCCCGGCCGCGGTGCTCCTCCCGTACGTCGGCCCGGACGAGCTCGGGGACCACCTCGCCCAGCGGCTCCGCCTGCCCGCCCGGCCCGTCGTCGCCGTCGGGGCGGCGCTCCAGCGGCTCGGGGCCTTCGCCGAGCAGTGGACCGAGCTCGCCCGGGCGCGGCGGGTCCGTGGGCTCGGGCCCGGCCGGTCGCTGCCCGCCGCGACGAGGCACGCCGTCGCGCTGACCTCCGGACTGCTCGTCCGGACGCTCGGAGCCGCCGCCGAGCTCGCCGCCGCGATGGACGCGCGGGGGTTCGCCTCCGCGCGACGCCGGACCTGGGCCGAGCCGGCGCCGTGGAGGCTCCCGGACACCCTCGCGCTCGGCGGCGGCCTCGCCGTCGTCGCGGTGACGCTCGTCGCCCGCCTCGGCTGACGCCGCAGGTGCCCAGCCGCACCCAGCCGGCAGCCGAGCCCACCCACCGACCCGCGACGTCCGGGGGTGGGCAATAACTCGGGCGGCTGTGGTGTTCTGTCCCTCGTCATGCTCCGTCGCCGCACCCGCCCCCCCGCACCCGCCCCGCCGCGCCCGCCCCGTCCCGAGATCCCCCGCGAGATCTGGGTGCTCGTCGCGGCGGCCTTCGTCATCGCCATCGGGTTCGGTCTCGTCTCGCCGGTGCTCCCGCAGTACGCCCGCAGCTTCGACGTCGGCGTCGCCGCGGCCTCGGTCATCGTCTCGGCGTTCGCGTTCTTCCGGCTCGTCTTCGCGCCCGCCGGCGGCGCCCTCGTCACCCGGCTCGGTGAGCGCCCCGTGTATCTCGTCGGGCTCGTCGTCGTCGCCCTCTCGACGGGGGCCGCGGCGTTCGCGCAGAGCTACGTCCAGCTCCTCCTCTTCCGCGGGCTCGGCGGCATCGGGTCGACGATGTTCACCGTCTCGGCGATGGGGCTCATCGTCCGCCTCGCCCCGCCGGCGATCCGCGGCCGGGTGTCCTCGGTGTACGGCAGCGCCTTCCTCCTCGGCGGGATGGCCGGTCCGGTGCTCGGGGGCGTGCTCGCCGAGATCGGCCTCCGTGTCCCCTTCCTCGTCTACGCCGTCGCCCTGCTGCTCGCGGCGACCGTCGTCGGGGTGTTCCTCCGCGGCGCCTCACTCCGTCCGGCGGCCGGGAGCGCGCCGCCCGCCCCGGTGCGGGTCCGCGAGGCCCTCCAGCACAGCGCGTACCGGGCGGCGCTCGTCTCCGCCTTCGCCAACGGCTGGTCGAACTTCGGCGTCCGGGTCGCGATCCTCCCGCAGTTCGCCGTCGCGACCTTCGGCGGACCGTGGGTGGCCGGCGCCGCGCTCGCGACCTCCGCGGTCGGGATGGCCGGTGCGCTCCAGGTCTCCGGCCGGGTCGCGGACACCGTCGGCCGCCGGCCGCTCGTCATCGCCGGCCTCGTCGTCAGCGCCCTCGGGATGGGGCTCATCGGGCTGAGCGGCAGCCTCGTCGTCCTCCTCGCCCTGTGCCTCGTCTCCGGTGCAGGCGCCGGGCTCCTCAACCCCGCGCAGCAGGCGAGCGTCGCCGACGTCATCGGGCAGGACCGCAGCGCCGGGAAGGTGCTCGCCACCTACCAGATGGCCCAGGACTCCGGCGCCATCGTCGGCCCGGTCCTCATCGGGCTCGTCGCCGACCGGTGGGGCTACGCACCGGCCTTCGTCGGGACGGCGCTCGTCGCCGTCCTCGCCGTCGCCCCCTGGGTCCGGGCCCGGGAGACCCTCACCGGTGCCCCCGACCGGGGCGAGCGAAGGCCGGCGGCGGTTCGCCCGCGCCGGGACGAGGCGGAGCAGGCGGACGAGGGGGCGGGTGCCGCGTCCTGACCCCGCGGCGCGGGTCAGGCGCCGAGCACCTCGGTGACGCTGGGCGGGACGTCCGCCCGGCACTCGTCGCGCCTGTTCCGCGCCGGCCGGACCCGGACTCTGACGCGGGCGCCGGGCTCGAGCGCTCGTCCTCGCCCCCTTGCTCGGCTCCGGTGGCAACGGGCCGGGGTGCGACCGGGTTCCGGGCTCAGGCGCCCCGGCGGCGGAGCCGACGCATCTCGGCCTCCACCTGGCGCGGGCCCGGCTCGGGGGTGACGACGTCCCACACGTGGAAGGCGATGCCGATGCCCCAGCCGAGAAGCGGGAACACCGGCCAGAAGAAGCCGGCTCCGGAGGCCAGCCAGATGGCGACGAGGAGGAGGTTGACGGTGACGTAGGCGACGAGGTGGGCGCCGAGGTCGCGCTTGGCCTTGAGCCGCTTGAGCGCGAGCTCGCGGAGCCGGAGCTCCTCGGACGTCGACGGGACGTCACCGCGGGATGGGGGCGGGACCTCGTGCTCGGTCATCGTGGCTCCTCGCGTCGGGCGTCGCCGCGGGCTGTCGGGTGGCCGAAGCCGTCCCCTGGCGCACCCCATCCTGGGCGGGGGAACCGCGGCTGCCCAGGGACTTCCGTCCCGGGAATGCGTCGTCCCTCCCGGTAGTTGAGCGAGATGTACTCAAGTTTCCGGCCTCGGATTTGCGCAGCGCTTCAGTGCCGCCTACCTTGAGTCGAGAACGCTCAGCCCCCGGCCGCGTGGCGGGCCCACCGGCTCCGCCGGGACGGGGAGCGGCGGACAGAGACATCGGTGGCTGACAGCCAGCCACCAAGGCACAGACGAAGGAGCACAGACCATGGCACGTGCGGTCGGGATCGACCTCGGGACCACGAACTCGGCGGTCGCCGTCCTCGAGGGTGGCGAGCCCACGATCATCGCCAACGCCGAGGGGGGGCGCACGACGCCGTCCGTCGTCGCCTTCTCCAAGGGCGGCGAGGTCCTTGTCGGCGAGGTCGCCAAGCGCCAGGCGGTGACGAACGCCGACCGGACGATCCGTTCGGTCAAGCGTCACATCGGCACGGACTGGAAGTCCGAGGACATCGACGGCAAGCGCTACACGGCGCAGGAGATCTCCGCCCGGATCCTCCAGAAGCTCAAGCGGGACGCCGAGTCCTACCTCGGTGAGGACGTCACGGACGCCGTCATCACCGTCCCGGCGTACTTCGACGACCACGAGCGCCAGGCGACGAAGGAGGCCGGTGAGATCGCCGGGCTCAACGTCCTGCGGATCATCAACGAGCCCACGGCGGCCGCGCTCGCGTACGGCCTGGACAAGGGCAGGGAGGACGAGCTCATCCTCGTCTTCGACCTCGGCGGCGGCACCTTCGACGTCTCCCTCCTCGAGGTCGGCAAGGACCCCGAGGACAACTTCTCGACGATCCAGGTCCGGGCGACCAACGGCGACAACAAGCTCGGCGGCGACGACTGGGACGAGCGGATCGTCAACCATCTCCTCACGACGGTGAAGAACACGAGCGGGATCGACCTCGCCAAGGACCGGATCGCCATGCAGCGGCTCCGGGACGCGGCCGAGCAGGCGAAGAAGGAGCTGTCGAGCGCGACGAGCACGAGCGTCTCCCTCCAGTACCTCTCGATGTCCGACAACGGCCCGATCCACCTCGACGAGACGATCAGCCGGGCGCAGTTCCAGGACCTCACCAAGGACCTCCTCGACCGGGCGAAGCAGCCGTTCCACAACGTCATCAAGGACGCGGGGATCGACCTCGCCGACATCGACCACGTCGTCCTCGTCGGCGGCTCGACCCGGATGCCCGCCGTGAGCGAGCTCGTCAAGGAGCTCACCGGCGGCAAGGAGCCGAACAAGGGCGTCAACCCCGACGAGGTCGTCGCGCTCGGCGCGAGCCTCCAGGCCGGCGTCCTCAAGGGCGAGCGCAAGGACGTCCTCCTCATCGACGTCACCCCGCTCTCGCTCGGCATCGAGACCAAGGGTGGGCTGTTCACCAAGCTCATCGAGCGGAACACCGCGATCCCGACGAAGCGCTCCGAGGTGTTCTCGACCGCCGAGGACAACCAGCCGAGCGTCCTCATCCAGGTCTTCCAGGGTGAGCGCGAGATCGCCCAGCAGAACAAGCCGCTCGGGACCTTCGAGCTCTCCGGCATCGCCCCGGCCCCGCGCGGGGTCCCGCAGGTCGAGGTGACGTTCGACATCGACGCCAACGGCATCGTCAACGTCTCCGCCAAGGACCGGGGGACCGGCAAGGAGCAGAAGATCACGATCTCCGGCGGCTCGGCCCTCTCCAAGGAGGAGATCGACCGCATGGTCAAGGAGGCCGAGGCGCACGCCGAGGAGGACAAGGTGCGCCGCGAGGAGCTCGAGGCGCGCAACACGGCCGAGCAGCTCGTGTACTCGACGGAGAAGTTCCTCGCCGACAACGGCGAGAAGCTCACCGACGAGCACAAGCAGCCCGTCCAGACGGCGCTCGACGACCTCAAGGCGGCGCTGGCGCCCGAGTCCGGCGTCTCCACCGAGGACCTCAACACCAAGGTCGCCACCCTCAACGACGAGTCCCAGAAGATGGGTGCGGCGATGTACGCCGCCGCCTCCGCCGAGGGCGAGGGCGCCGGCGCGGCCGGTGCGGACGGGGCCGGCGCGGCCGACGGCGCCTCCGAGGGCGGCTCCGACGACGACGTCGTCGACGCCGAGGTCGTCGACGACACCACCGAGGAGAACAAGTGACGGAGACCCCCCGAGAGGACGACCGCGCCGAGGAGGTGCTCGACGCCGAGGTCGTCGAGGACGCCGGCCCGGCGGACGTCACCGAGGGCGGTACCGCCGGTGAGGAGGCGGCCCCGGAGCAGCCCGGGGCCGCCTCCCCCGGAGGCGAGCCGGTGGCCGGCGGGGACGCGGTCCACCCGGACACCGTCCTCGCCGCCGAGCGGCTCACCGACCTCCAGCGCCTCCAGGCCGAGTACGTCAACTACAAGCGGCGGGTCGACCGTGACCGCGCCGCCGTCCAGGAGCGGGCCGTCGTCGACGTCATCGAGGCGATGCTCCCCGTCCTCGACGACATCCACGGGGCCCGCCAGCACGGCGACCTCACCGACGGCCCGTTCGCGGCGATCGCGGACAAGCTCGAGCAGACGCTCGGGCGGTTCGGGGTCCAGCGGTACGGTTCCCCCGGTGAGGCCTTCGACCCGATGGAGCACGAGGCTCTCATGCACACCGAGTGGGACCCGGCGAACGCGGACCTCCCGGCGGACGCCGCGAGCACGACCGTCGTCGCGGTGCTCCAGCCGGGGTACCGCGTCGGCGACCGGGTCGTCCGGCCCGCCCGGGTGTCCGTCGCGACCCCCGAGTGACGGACGAGAACCCCGGACGAGCGAGGAGAGGAGGACGCCGGGATGGCTAGCCAGGACTGGTTCGAGAAGGACTTCTACGCGATCCTCGGTGTCCCCCACGACGCCGACGCCGCGGCGATCAAGAAGGCCTACCGCAGGCTCGCCCGCAAGGAGCACCCCGACCACAACCCCGGGGACACCGCGGCCGAGCAGCGCTTCAAGGACATCGGCGAGGCTTACGCCGTCCTCGCCGACCCGGAGGAGCGCAAGCAGTACGACGCCCTCCGGTCGATGGCGCACGGGGGCGCGCGGTTCACCGCCGGTGGTCCCGGCGGCGCGTCGGGCGCCGGGTTCGAGGACGTCTTCTCCCAGATGTTCGGCGACGGCGCGGGCGGCGGCGGGACGAGAGTCCGCTTCGGCCGGGGCCGCCCGGGCGGCTACCCCGGCGGCGCCGGCGCCCCGCCGGGGGCCGGCGAGCCCGACCTCGAGGACCTCCTCGGGGGGATGTTCGGTCAGGGCGGGTTCTCCGGGTACGGGGCACCGCGAGGTCCCCGCAAGGGCCGCGACCTCGAGGCCCGGACGACGCTGTCCTTCCGGGACGCCGTCGAGGGCGCGACCGTCACCCTGACGACGTCGGAGGGGGACCGGATCACGACCCGGATCCCGGCCGGTGTCCGGGACGGCCAGAAGATCCGGGTCAAGGGCAAGGGCGCCCCCGGAGACGCCGGGAGCCCCTCGGGCGACCTCTACCTCACCGTCTCCGTCGCCGCCCATCCGGCCTTCGGCCGGGACGGGCGCAACCTCACCGTCGACCTCCCGGTGACCTTCGCCGAGGCCGCCCTCGGCGCGACCGTCAAGGTCCCCACCCTGACGGGTGACCCGGTGACGGTCCGGATCCCGCCGGGGACCCCGAGCGGACGCGTCCTCCGGGTCCGCGGCCGTGGGGTCCCGGCGAAGGCCGGCACCGGGGACCTGCTCGCGCGGGTCGCCGTCGTCGTCCCGCAGCGGCTCACCGACGAGGCGAGGTCGGCGGTCGAGGCGCTCTCGGCCCAGGAGAGCGGGGTCGACCCACGCGCGGAGCTCTTCGCCCGGGCGAGGGAGTGAGCGGTCGTGACGAGGGTCTCCGGCTTCACCCCCGATGACGCGACCCCGGTGTTCGTCATCTCCGTCGCGGCCGAGCTCGCCGGGATGCACGCCCAGACCCTCCGGCAGTACGACCGGCTGGGCATCGTCACCCCGACCCGCACCCGGGGGGCGGGCGCCGCTACAGCGCCCGGGACATCGCCCTGCTCCGCGAGGTCCAGCGGCTCTCCCAGGAGGAGGGCGTCAGCCTCGCCGGCATCCACCGGATCCTCGAGCTCGAGCGCGAGGTGGCCGTGCTCCGGGCGCGTGTCGCCGAGCTCAGCTCCGACCTCGAGGAGGCTCGGGCGACCGCCGGTCATGCGAGCCGGGTCTGGGCGGTCGGCCCCACCGGCGACGCCGTCCCGGTCCGCGCTGGGCAGCGCCCCCGGATGCCCCGGTCCCAGGCGCTCGTCGTCTGGCGCCCGCGGTCGTGAGGCGCCCCCGGGGCCGGCAGGTCGGTGGCCGCCGGGCGCGGCGCCCCACCGTCTTCGTCGGGGGGAGCGTGCCTCGCCCGGGCCGTCATGGGTCATGATGGGAACCCGCCCACGGCACCCGCTCGTTGAGGGGGAGGCCGTGCCCGGTGGCCTACCGAGGCGCCGGGTGACAAGGAACGGGAAGTAGCGTTGGTGAGCAACGGACACGATGAGCACGCCCCGGGACGCGACGTCCCCGGTACGCCCCCCGGTGGACGACGGGAGCCTCGACGTTCCCTTCCCCGCTTCTACGGACTCACGGCCGCCGGCACCGTCCTCCCCGGGGCCGGGCTCCTCGGCACCCGCCGCCGCCGGCTCGGCGCGGTCGTCCTCGCGGGCGTCGTCGTCCTCGTCGCCGCCGTCGCCTGGCGGGCGGGGTCCGGCGGGGCCCTGCACACCGTCCTCGACCTCGCCGTCCGCCCGAACGCCCTCGCCGTCGTCGGTGCCGCGGTGGTCGTCGTCGCGCTCGTCTGGACGGCGACCATCGTCCTCACCGCGTACCTCAGTGCCCCCACGGGCCTCCCCCGCGGGCAGCGGTTCGCCACCCGCGGCTTCACCGCGCTCATGTGCCTCCTCATCGCGCTCCCCGCCGCGCAGGCGGTGCGCTACCTCGCCATCCAGCGCTCCGTCGTCGGCACCGTCTTCACCCCCTCCGCGGGCGGGACCACCGGCACGGCCGAACCCACCGCGGGCACGGCCGAGGACCCCTGGGCGGGGGTCCCGCGGGTCAACCTCCTCCTTCTCGGCTCCGACGCGGGCACGGACCGCACCGGGGTGCGAACCGACTCGATGATGGTCGCGAGCATCGACACCCACACCGGGGACACCGTCCTGATCGGCGTCCCCCGCAACCTCGAGAAAGTCCCCATCCCTGCCGACAACCCGCTCCACGCGCTCTACCCGCAGGGATACGACTGCGGCGACCAGTGCCTGATGAACTCGATCTGGACGCTCGCTACCGACCACGCCGACCTCTTCCCCGGCAACCCCAGCCCGGGGCTCACCTCGACCCAGCAGGTCCTCGACGAGGTCCTCGGCCTGACGATCGACCACACCGTCATCATCGACCTCTCGGGGTTCCAGTCCCTCGTCGACGCGATGGGCGGGGTCGACATCAACGCCAAGGAGCGCGTCCCCATCGGCGGCAAGGTCGTCAACGGCAAGGTCGTCGGGATCGACGGCTGGATCGACCCCGGACTGCAGCACATGAACGGCTACCACGCGCTGTGGTACGCCCGGTCACGGGCGACGACGGACGACTTCAGCCGGATGCGTCGGCAGCGCTGCGTCACCGGGGCTCTGCTCAACCAGGTCAACCCCGTGACGATGCTCCAGCGCTACCCCGACCTTGCCCAGGTCGCCAAGGACCACGTCAGCGCCGACATCCCCCAGACCGACCTGCCCGCCTGGGTCACCCTCGTCGAGCGGATCCAGCAGGGCACCATCCGGTCGCTGACGCTGACGAACCGGGTCATCGACGTCACCAACCCCGACTACGCGAAGATCCACGAGCTCGTCGCCCAGGCGATGACGAGCCAGGCCGCGAGCACGACCTCGACCGCGTCGTCGGCTGCGACGACGAGCGGGTCGCCCGGGGCGACCGCCGGGTCACCGGGGGCCACGTCCGCACCGACGTCGGGGCCGTCGACGCCGTCCCCGACGACGAGCGACCCGACCGACACCCTCACCCCGATCGCCGCCGCCTGTTGAGCGGGGCGTCGGCGCCCTTGCGGTCGATCGGCTCAGGCGTCGCCGCGGACGGCCCGGACCCGGGCCGGGGCGGCGAGGACGACCACGGCGGCGAGGACGGCGGCGACCCCGACGAGCGCCGAGCGCGGCTCGTCGGTGAGCCGCCCGACGGCGACCCACCCCAGGCCCCAGGCGAGCGCGAGCGCGACGGCGTACCGGCCCCCGAGGACGCGGGCGAGGAGGACGCCGATCCCCGCGGCGACGGCGAGGACGAGGACGGCGACGAGGTCACCGGGCGTGCCCGCGACCTCGACCCCGCTCGCGACGAGAGCGGCCGTGATGTTCGCGCAGACCGCGACCGTCACCCAGCCGAGGTAGGCGCCGAAGGTCCCGTCGACGAGAACGGCCTCGGCGACCCCGTACGAGGGGAGGACGGTGAGCCGCCGGACGAGCTCGCCGAGGACCGCGACGAGCGCGAGGATGACGAGGACGCTCACCCAGATCCATCCGGCCTGGGTGACGAGGAGCCACCCGGCGTTGAGGAGCATGCTCGCGGCGGCGAGCCAGCCGATGGCGCGCTGCCGGGGCGCGGACGCCTCCGCGGGCAGCCACTGGTACACCGCGTAGCCCGCGAGGCCGAGGTAGATGAGCGTCCAGATCGAGAACGCCGGCCCGGCCGGGGCCAGCCGGGTGGCGTCGGCCGCGAGGGCCCCCCCGGCGGACTCCTCGACGCGGGTCCCGATCACGCCGGTCCCGACGAGGGTCCCCACGACGCAGAGGACCATCGCCACGGTGACCCCGACCTGGCGGACCCGGTCCCGGGGGGTCGGCTCCGCCGTCGACCTGCTCGTGTCCCGGCTGCTGGTGTCCCGGCTGCTGGTGTCCATGCCGCATTCTCTCAGTCCGCGCCCACGAACGGCGGCTAGCGTGGGCGGGAGCCCGTCCGGCCCGACCCCCCGGGGCCACCGGAGACACCCCACCCCGACCCCGAGGAGATCCCCCGTGAGCGCTGCCGACCACCCCGAGACCCCGGAGCCGGCGCCGACGACGCTCCTCGTCCTCGGCGCCGGCGGCGACCTCACCGCCCGGCTCCTCCTCCCCGGCCTCGGCTCGCTCCTGCAGGCCCAGCCCGGCCGCCGGGTGACGATCGTGGGCGCGGACCGGCGCGCCGTCGACGAGCAGCGCTGGCACGCCCTCGTCCGGGGCGCCTTCGCCGAGGGCGGGTTCGAGGGACCGGCCGCCGAGGCGGTCGTCGCCGCGAGCCGGTACGTCGAGACCGACCTCCTCGACCTCGCCGGCCTCTCCGGGCTCGTCGACCCGCTGCGGGCGGGGGGCGGCTCGCTCGTCGTGTACTTCGCGCTCCCCCCTCGGGTGACCGCGGGGGTCTGCGACCTCCTCCCCGACGTCGGGCTCCCGGCAGGGACCAGGCTCGCGCTCGAGAAGCCCTTCGGGGTCGACCACGCGAGCGCGGTCGCGCTCAACGCCCGCCTCGCTCGGGTCGTCCCCGAGGACCACGTCCACCGGGTCGACCACTTCCTCGGGACGTCCACCGTCCTCAACCTCATCGGGCTCCGCTTCGCCAACCGCTTCTTCGCTCCGGTGTGGACGGCGGAGGATGTCGAGCGGGTCGAGATCTACTACGACGAGGACCTCGCCCTCGAGGGACGGGCGGGCTACTACGACCGGGCCGGTGCGCTCGTCGACATGCTCCAGAGCCACCTCCTCGTCGTCCTGTCCGTCCTCGCCATGGAGAACCCGGCGGCGGTGACGGCCGTCGAGCTCCGGGGCGTCGTCGCCCAGGTCCTGCGCGCGACCCGGGTGTGGGACGGCGACCCGGCGCGGGCCTCGCGGCGGGCGAGGTACACCGCCGGGACGGTCGGGGGCCGCGACGTGCCGAGCTACGTCGAGGAGGACGGGGTCGACCCGGCCCGGGAGACCGAGACCCTCGCCGAGGTCGCCGTCGAGGTCCGCAACCAGCGCTGGCGAGGGGTGCCGTTCGTCCTCCGGAGCGGCAAGGCGCTCGGGGGGCGTCGCAAGGAGGTCCTCGTCCACTTCCGCCCGACCCGGCACGTTCCCGACGGGTTCCGCGGGGCCGGCGGGCCGGACCTGCTCCGGATCACCTTCCACCCCGAGACGCTCAACCTCTCGGTGACGATGAACGGGCCGGGCGACCCGTTCGTCCTCGACAGCTCGACCCTGAGCGCGACGCTCGCGGAGTCCGAGCTCGAACCGTACGGCGAGGTCCTCGCGGGCATCCTCGACGGCGACCCCGTCCTCTCCATCCGCGGCGACGTCGCCGAGCGGTGCTGGGCGATCGTCGACGAGGTCCTCGCGGCCTGGCGGGACGGGCAGGTCCCCCTCGAGGAGTACGAGGCCGGCTCCGCCGGACCGGACGCGTGGTCCCGCCCTCTGCCCCGCGGAGCCGGCTGAGCCCGGGTCAGGGTCGGTGACCGGGCGTCGTGCGCCGGTCCGGGTCCCCCGGGTCCTCGCCGGCCCGGTGGTCCCCGGCTGTCCGGTGCAGGGCGGGGTCAGCCGGCGTGGAGGGCCTCCATCGCCCCCTGCGCCTCGTCGACGATCGTCCGCATGACCGACTCGGCCCGGGCGGCGTCCCGGAAGGCGACCGCCTCGGCGACGGCCGCGTGCCAGCGGATCGCCGCGACCTCCGGGCGCGACGGCATGAGCCGGTGCTCGGTTCGTCCGGTGAGGGCCTCGGCGACGAGGGGGGCGAGGCTCGCGAGGGCGCCGTTCCCCGAGGCGGCGAGGAGCACCTCGTGGAACGCGACGTCGTGGGCGAGGTAGGAGCGCAGGTCGCCGCGCGGACCCGTGACCGACATCCCGACGGCCGCCTCGCCGAGGGCGGCGACCTGGGCGTCGGTCGCGCGGACGGCCGCGAGGGCGGCGGCGATGGGCTCGATGCCGCGCCGGAGCTCGCTGAGCTCGCGGAGCTGGTCGGCCCGGCCGGGCCCGGCGAGCCGCCACCGGACGACGAGCGGACTGAGGGCCTCCCACGCCGCGGGCGGCTGGACGGTGACCCCGACCCGTCGACGGCTCGTGACGACCCCGAGCGACTCGAGCACCTTGACGACCTCCCGGACGACGGTGCGCGAGACGGCGTACCGGTCCTCGAGCTTCTCCATCGACAGGACCGCGCCGGGGGCGATCTCCCCTCGGGTGAGGTCCTCGCCGAGGCGCGCCAGAACCTGGGCGTGCAGGCCGCTGCCGTCGTGGATCCCCGTCCGCATGGACGAACTATCGCACCCGTCGACCGCAATGAGCATCTTTTTGGGTGCAGATTTTGCAAATGATGTCACCTTTGATGCACAGTGGTCCGCGGCCCACGACGACGTGGGCCGCCATCACCTCCGGAGGAGATCCCCCGTGCTGCACACCGCTGTGCTGACCGCGGAGCCGGCATACGGCACCGGACCCCTGCTGCTCATCGCTGCAGCCGCGGTCCTCGTCCTGTTGCTGCTCATCATCGCGTTCAAGCTCCACGCCTTCGTCGCGCTCATCCTCGTGAGCCTCGTGACCGCCCTCGCGACGAGGGTCCCCGTGGCCGACGTCGTCCCGACGCTTCTCGACGGGTTCGGCAACACGCTGGCGAGCGTCGCCCTGCTCGTCGGCCTCGGGGTGATGATCGGGCGCCTCCTCGAGGTCACCGGCGGGGCCCAGGTCCTCGCCGACACCCTCATCGACCGCTTCGGCGTCGCGCGGGCGCCGCTTGCGCTCGGCGTCGCGTCGCTTCTCTTCGGCTTCCCGATCTTCTTCGACGCCGGCCTCGTCGTCATGCTCCCGATCATCTTCGGGGTCGCCCGGCGTCTCGGGGGGTCCGTGCTCACCTACGCGCTCCCCGCCGCGGGGGCGTTCGCCGTCATGCACGCCTTCGTCCCGCCCCACCCGGGCCCGGTCGCGGCCGGCCAGCTCCTCGGCGCCGACCTCGGGCTCACCCTCCTCGTCGGCCTCGTCATCGGGATCCCGACCTGGTACGTCGGTGCCTACCTCTTCGGCCGCGCTGCGGGCCGCCGCTTCGACATCCCGGTGCCCGACATCCTCACCGTCGGGATGGAGAAGGAGGAGGCCGACCGCTCCGGGCGCGCACCCTCGTTCGGGACGGTCATCGGCATCCTCCTCCTCCCGCTCGTCCTCATCTTCCTCAACACCGGCCTGAGCACCCTCGCGACCGCCGGCGCCATCAACGGCGACGCCGCGTGGGTCGGGTTCCTCGGGATGGTCGGCCAGACCCCCGTCGCTCTGCTCATCACGGTTCTCGTCGCCATGGTCGTCCTCGGTCGCGGCCGGCACTCGCGGGCCGGGATCGAGCAGATCTGCAACGACGCGCTCGCCCCGGTCTGCGCGATCATCCTCGTCACCGGCGCCGGGGGGATGTTCGGTGGGGTGCTCCGCGCGAGCGGCATCGGTGACGCGCTCGCCTCGAGCCTCGAGTCGACGGGGCTGCCCGTCATCGTCGCGGCCTTCGTCATCGCGACCTGCCTGAGGGTCGCCCAGGGCTCGGCGACCGTCGCCCTGACGACGACGGCCGGGCTCATCGCCCCGACCGTCGCTGCGACGAGTGGGCTGTCGACGCTCGACCTCTCGTTCATCGTCATCGCCATCGCGTGCGGGTCGACCGTCCTCTCCCACGTCAACGACTCGGGCTTCTGGCTCGTCGGGCGCTTCCTCGGGATGGACGAGAAGACCACACTGAAGACGTGGACCGTTCTCGAGACCCTGCTCGGCACGACCGGCTTCGTCATCGCCGCGGGCCTGAGCGCCGTCCTGTGACGAGCCCGGAGTCCCCGGCCGGGGGGGTGCGCGCGCCCGGCGTCCCGGGCGCGCGCACCCGCCACGTCATCGTCATGGGCGTCTCCGGCTGCGGCAAGTCGACGGTCGCCGCGGGGGTCGGTGCGGCGATGGACCTGCCGTTCGCCGAGGCCGACCGCTTCCACCCGGCCGCGAACATCGCGAAGATGGAGGCCGGGACCCCCCTCGTCGACGCCGACCGGTGGCCCTGGCTCGGGGAGCTCTCCGGGTGGATGGCCGCCCAGGCCCGCGAGGGGCACTCGACGGTCATGGCCTGCTCGGCGCTTCGGCGCAGCTACCGCGACCTGCTCAGGTCCGGGCCCCCGAGCCTCGACTTCATCCACCTCGACGGGCCGCTGGAGGTCATCAGCGAGCGGATGTCGGGCCGGGCGGGTCACTTCATGCCGGTGAGCCTGCTCCAGTCGCAGTTCGACACCCTCGAACCGCTCGGGGCCGACGAGAGCGGGGTCGTCCTCGACGTCCGCCGTCCGCCCGAGGCGCTCGTCGCCGAGGCGGTCGCCTGGCTCCGCGCCCACTGACCCGCCCGCCCCTCCTCCCCGTAGCGTCCGCGCGTTCGGCGTCCTCACCGCCGTCTGCGCGGACGCTGCGCTGTCCCTCGGGGTGCGCCACTCGGGTTGAGTGGAATAGACTCAAGTTTGTTCCAGTTGACCGAGGCAGTCAGTGACCTCACCGAGCACAGGAGACCGCTCATGGAGCTGAAGCCGACCGCGAAGGTCGCCGAGGCCCTCGCCCTCGCCCAGCGCGCCGCCCAGTCCGCCGGGCACCCGGAGATCACGCCCGAGCACCTCGGGCTCAGCCTCGTCGAGATGCCCGACACGACGGTCCCGGCACTCCTCGCCGCCGGCGGCACCGCCCCCGACGTCGTCGTTCCCGCGCTGCGCCGGGCCCTGGAGAAGCAGCCGCGCACCACCGGTTCGAGCGTCCAGACCCCGGGGATGGGCCAGGGCACTCTCGCGGTGCTCCAGCACGCGCACACCCTCATGCAGGCTCGGGGAGACGGCTTCCTCGCCGCCGACCTCCTCCTCCTCGCCCTCGTCGAGAAGGGCGTCGTCGCCGCGGACGCCGCTGCCGTCGACGCCGAGATCGACCGGCTCCGGGGCGGGCAGAACGTCACCTCCGAGACGCCCGAGGCTCCCGGCGAGGCGCTCGAGAAGTACGGCACCGACCTCACCCAGGCGGCCCGCGACGGCCGGCTCGACCCGGTCATCGGCCGGGACGCCGAGATCCGCCGGGTCGTCCAGGTGCTCTCCCGCCGGACGAAGAACAACCCCGTCCTCATCGGCGAGCCCGGGGTCGGCAAGACCGCGGTCGTCGAGGGTCTCGCCCAGCGGATCGTCGACGGCGACGTCCCCGAGTCCCTGCGCGACAAGCGTCTCGTCAGCCTCGACCTCGCCGCGATGGTCGCCGGCGCGAAGTACCGGGGGGAGTTCGAGGAGCGGCTCAAGGCCGTCCTCGAGGAGATCCGGGCGAGCAACGGGCAGGTCGTGACGTTCATCGACGAGCTCCACACCGTCGTCGGTGCGGGGGCGACCGGCGAGGGCTCGATGGACGCCGGCAACATGCTCAAGCCGCTGCTCGCCCGCGGCGAGCTCCGCCTCGTCGGCGCGACGACGCTTGACGAGTACCGCAAGCACATCGAGAAGGACGCCGCCCTCGAGCGGCGCTTCCAGCAGGTCTTCGTCGGCGAGCCGAGCGTCGAGGACACCATCGCCATCCTCCGCGGGCTCAAGGAGCGCTACGAGGCGCACCACAAGGTCGAGATCGAGGACAGCGCCCTCGTCGCTGCGGCGAGCCTCTCCGACCGGTACATCAGCGGCCGTCAGCTCCCCGACAAGGCGATCGACCTCGTCGACGAGGCCGCGTCCCGGCTCCGGATGGAGATCGACTCGAGCCCGGTCGAGGTCGACGAGCTCCGGCGCTCCGTCGACCGGCTGAAGATGGAGGAGCTCCACCTCGCGCAGGAGACCGACGAGGCGTCGCGTGAGCGGCTCGAGCGGCTCCGCAAGGACCTCGGCGAGCGCTCGGAGGAGCTCACCTCCCTCACTGCGCGGTGGGAGCAGGAGAAGTCCGGGCTCAACCGGGTCGGCGACCTCAAGGCCCGGATCGACGACCTGCGCACGCAGGCCGACCGGCTCCAGCGGGACGGCGACTACGCGAGCGCCTCGCGCCTCCTCTACGGCGACATCCCGGCCCTCGAGAAGGACCTCGCCGCCGCCACCGCGGCGGAGGAGGAGCGGACCGAGGACGTCATGGTCAAGGAGCGGGTCGCGGCGGACGACATCGCCGAGGTCATCAGCGCGTGGACGGGCATCCCCGCCGGGCGGATCCTCCAGGGCGAGACCGAGAAGCTCCTGAGCATGGAGTCGATCATCGGCGCCCGGCTCATCGGGCAGACCGCCGCGGTCCGCGCCGTCTCGGACGCCGTCCGTCGCTCCCGTGCGGGCGTGTCCGACCCCGACCGCCCCACCGGGTCGTTCCTCTTCCTCGGCCCCACCGGGGTCGGCAAGACCGAGCTCGCGAAGTCCCTCGCCGACTTCCTCTTCGACGACGAGCGGGCCATGGTCCGGATCGACATGAGCGAGTACTCCGAGCGGCACGCCGTCGCCCGCCTCATCGGAGCGCCGCCCGGCTACGTCGGGTACGAGGAGGGCGGCCAGCTCACCGAGGCGGTCCGACGGCGCCCGTACTCCGTCGTCCTCCTCGACGAGGTCGAGAAGGCCCACCCCGAGACCTTCGACGTCCTCCTCCAGGTGCTCGACGACGGTCGCCTCACCGACGGCCAGGGCCGCACCGTCGACTTCCGCAACGTCATCCTCGTGATGACCTCGAACCTCGGGTCGCAGTACCTCATCGACCCGGCGCTCGCCGAGGACGCCAAGCGGGAGGCGGTGCTCGCGGCCGTCCGGGTGGCGTTCAAGCCCGAGTTCCTCAACCGGCTCGACGAGGTCGTCGTCTTCGACGCGCTGACGACCGCGGAGCTCGGCGCCATCGTCGAGCTCCAGGTCCGCGAGCTCGTCGCCCGCCTCCGCGACCGGCGGATCGCCCTCGAGGTGAGTGACGCCGCCCGGGAGTGGCTCGCACTCACCGGCTTCGACCCCGCGTACGGCGCCCGCCCGCTGCGTCGCCTCGTCCAGAAGGAGATCGGGGACCGGCTCGCGACCGCGCTCCTCGCGGGGGAGGTCAGGGACGGGGACACCGTGCTCGTCGACCGCGAGGAGGGCGCCGAGCACCTCGGTGTCCGGCCGCGGCGGTGACCCCCTCCGCGGCCCGCCCGCTCAGCCGAGGTCGAGGTCGACGATGACGGGGGCGTGGTCGGACGGGCCCTTGCCCTTGCGCTCCTCGCGGTCGATGGCCGCGCCGGTGACGCCGCCGGCGAGGGCGGGCGAGCCGAGGACGAAGTCGATCCGCATCCCACGGCGCTTGGGGAAGCTCAGCTGCTGGTAGTCCCAGTAGGTGTACACCCCGGGCCCGGGGGCGTGCGGCCGGACGACGTCGACGAAGCCATCCTCGAGGAACCCACGGAAGGCCTCCCGCTCGGCCGGGGAGACGTGGGTCGACCCGGCGAACGCCTCGATGTCCCAGACGTCGTCGTCCTCCGGGGCGATGTTCCAGTCCCCGCAGAGCGCGACCCGCGCGCCCCCGGCCAGCCAGCCGCGGGCCTCCTCCCGGAGCCGGGCGAGCCAGTCGAGCTTGTAGGGCAGGTGCGGGTCCTCGAGGGACCGTCCGTTCGGGACGTAGAGCGACCACACCCGGACCCCGCCGCAGGTGCCGCCGAGGGCCCTGGCCTCGGAGGCGGCGGGGTCCCCCCAGCCGGGCATGCCCGGGAAGCCCCGCTCGACGTCCTCAAGGCCGACCCGGGAGAGGAGGGCGACCCCGTTCCACTGGTTGAACCCGTGGTGGGCGACGTCGTACCCGAGCGCCCGGAGCCGCTCCTCGGGGAACTGGTCGTCGCGCGCCTTCGTCTCCTGGAGCGCGACGACATCGACGTCGCTGCGTTCGAGCCACGCCTCGACCCGGTCGATCCGGGACCGGATGGAGTTGACGTTCCAGGTCGCGATGCGCACGATGTCTCACCCTACTGGTCGGTAGCCGTGGGAGCGGTCGGCTCTAGTCTGGGGGGCATGACAACCGCGCTCATCACCGGGGCCACCGCAGGGATCGGGTACGAGTTCGCCCGCCAGCTCGCGGCCGACGGGCACGACCTCGTCCTCGTCGCCCGCGACGAGGGGCGTCTCCAGCGGGTCGCCGCCGAGCTCGCCGCCCACGGGGTCGGGACCGAGGTCCTCGTCGCAGACCTCTCCGACCGCGACCGGCTCGGCGCCGTTGCGGACCGGGTGGCCGACCGGGAACGGCCGGTCGACATCCTCGTCAACAACGCCGGGTACGGCCTGCGGCGCTCCTTCCTCGCCAACGACCTCGAGCACGAGGAGCAGCTCCTCGACGTCCTCTGCCGGGCCGTCCTCGTCCTCTCGCACGCCGCCGGGCGGGGGATGCAGGCCCGGGGACACGGTCGGATCATCAACGTCTCCTCGGTCGCCGGGTTCATCGCGTCGGGGACGTACTCCGCGGCGAAGTCCTGGGTCACCGTCTTCTCCGAGGGCCTCGCCGGGGAGCTCGCGGGCTCGGGGGTGACCGTCACCGCGCTCTGCCCCGGATTCACCCGCACGGAGTTCCACGAGCGCGCGGGCATGCACCGGCGGGGGGCTCCCCCCTTCGCGTGGCTGCGCGTCGACGAGGTCGTCGCGACCGGTCTCTCGGACGCCGCGGCCGGCCGGGTGGTCTCGGTGCCGAGCCTCCGGTACAGGGCGGCGCTCGCGGTCCTCCGGGTCCTCCCGCGCCCACTCGTCCGGAGCCCCCGCCTGCTACGGCGCACCGGCCCGGCCCCCGGGCGGGAGCGTGGCTAGGCTGAGGACCCGTGACTGACATCTCCGCCGACCGCGCGCGCCTCCTCGAGCTCGTCAAGGGCACCGCCGTCGTCCACGGCCGGGTCACCCTCTCCTCCGGGACCGAGGCCGACTACTACGTCGACCTGCGCCGGATCACCCTCGACGGGGAGGCCGCACCGCTCGTCGGCAGGGTCATGCTCGACCTCGTCGAGGACCTCGACTTCGACGCCGTCGGGGGGCTCACCCTCGGGGCCGACCCGGTCGCCACCGCGATGCTCCACGCCCGAGCCGCCGCGGGCGGCCGGCTCGACGCGTTCGTCGTCCGCAAGGCGGGCAAGGCGCACGGGCTCCAGCAGCGGATCGAGGGGCCCTCGGTCGCCGGCCGTCGGGCGCTTGTCGTCGAGGACACCTCGACCACGGGCGCCTCCCCGTTGGAGGCGGTCGACGCGGTCCGGGAGGCCGGCGGGGAGGTCGTCGCGGTCGCGACGATCGCCGACCGGGCGACCGGCGCCGCCGAGCGCTTCGGCGACGCCGGCCTGGAGTACCGCCACGTCTTCGGCCTCACCGAGCTCGGGCTCGCCTGACGGCGCGGACCCGGCCGACGACCTGAAGGGGCCGGGCCCGTGCGGGCCCGGCCCCGCCGGTGTCCTACTTGAAGGCCTTGATCTTGCCGGTGCGGATCCGCTCCTGGTAGCCGGACACCTCCTCGCGCAGGTTCCGCGCGAGGATGTAGAGGCCGGTGACGTTCGCGATCGACATGAGGAAGATCATCGAGTCGGAGAAGTCGATGACCGGGCCGAGGGCGATCGCGGCGCCGATGACGGTGAAGATGCAGAAGATGACCTTGAAGACCGCCTCGGCCTTGGCGCTGTCGCCGAACAGGTACCCGGTCGCCTTCATGCCGTAGTAGGACCACGAGATCATCGTCGAGAACGCGAACAGCAGCACGGCGAGGCCGAGCACGGTCGGGAACCACGGGATGACCGACTCGAACGCCCGGGACGTCAGCGAGACGCCCTCGATCTGGGAGGCGTCGGGGGCCTTCCACGCGCCGCTGATGACGATCGTCAGGGCGGTCATCGTGCAGATGACGACGGTGTCGATGAAGGGCTCGAGCAGTGAGACGAAGCCCTCCGTCGACGGCTCGTTCGTCTTCACGGCCGAGTGCGCGATCGACGCCGAGCCGATCCCGGCCTCGTTGGAGAACGCGGCCCGCTGGAACCCGACGATGAGGACGCCGACGACGCCACCGGTGATGCCGGACCCGGTGAAGGCTCCGCTGACGATGTCACCGAACGCGCCCGGCACCTGGCCGATGTTCGCGAAGATGACGATGAGGGCGGCGGTGACGTAGAGGACTGCCATGAACGGGACGATCTTCTCGGTGACCCGGGCGATGCTCTTGATCCCGCCGATGATGACGGCGGCGACGAGGATCGCGAAGACGATCCCGACGAGGTAGCGGAGGCTGTTGAGCGGGCTGTCCGCGCCGCCGGTGATGTTGATGAGCTGGGTCGTGGCCTGGTTCGCCTGGAACATGTTGCCGCCGCCGAGCGACCCGCCGATGGCGCACACCGAGAAGAAGGCGGCGAGGAACCTCCCGAGGCCGGGGCTGACGAGCTTGCCCACGCCGTCCCGGAGGTAGTACATCGGGCCGCCGGAGACCGACCCGTCCTCGTGGTAGTGGCGGAACTTCACCCCCAGGGTGCACTCGGCCATCTTCGTGCTCATGCCGAGGAACCCCGCGAGGATCATCCAGAACGTCGCGCCCGGCCCGCCGAGGGAGATCGCGACCGCGACCCCGGCGATGTTCCCGAGCCCGACGGTGCCGGAGACCGCCGTCGCGAGCGCCTGGAAGTGGGACACCTCACCGCGGTCGTCGGGGTTGGAGTACTTGCCCCGGACGAGGTCGATGGCGTGCTTGAACCCGCGGATGTTCTGGAAGCCGAGCCACAGCGTGAAGAAGCAGGCGGCCACGATGAGCCACACGACGATGAGCGGCAGCTCGGAGTCGCCCACGGGGACGGCGAAGAAGACGATGGACGTGATGACGTTCGCCACCGGCTCGAAGGCGTCCGCGATGGCCGTGTCGATGCCCGTCCCCAGGGCGGTCGGTACGGCGGCGAGGGCGCTCATCACGGCACCACCGTGACGGGGACCGGCGAGAAGTGGACGAGCCGGCTGGCGGTGCTTCCGAAGAACCGTTCACGCATGGCGGAGTCTCCTGTGCGTCCGACGACGATGTGGACGGCCTTGTGCTGCTCGGCGAGCTCGCCGAGCGTCTCGGCCGGGTGCCCGTGACGGAGGACGACCTCGACGGGGACGCCGCTGTCCTTGATCGCGGCGACGATCGGGTCGGTGACCTGCTCCCGCGCCGCGGCGAGCTCGGCCTCCTTGCGCTGGTGCCGGTGCTCGTTCTCGCTCGGGGTGTTGAACGAGAACGGCGACCAGGGGATGACGTGGACGACGACGAGGCCGGCCTCGTACTCCTTGGCGCGTGCCACCGCGAACTGCACGGCGCGTCTGCTGGTGTCGCTCGTGTCGACACCGACGACGATCTGGTCCATCCGCTCCTCCATTCGGGCCTGCCGGTCCCGGACGGGCTCGTGTGATGAGACGGGCCGCCCGGGCTAGGACCGAGCGTGTCCCTGCGAGGACCCGGGGGGAACGTCGCGCTCCCGGTTGTGGCCGAATCGTGACCTGTCTCACATTGTCTTCGGAGCCGGGTCATGTGCGCCGACTAGACTCCGTGCGGGGCCGGCCCGCTGGCCGGCGGGAGCCGGTGTGAGGGAGAGGGGGTCCTGCCCGTGCCCGTGCCGCCTGGTCCGTCCGACCCACCCACCCCGTCGTGGGGGGCGCTCTGGCGGGTCCGCGACGTCCGGATCGTCGTCCCGGCGGCCGGGCTCTCGCTCGCCGGGGACGCGATGGCCCTCGTCGCCCTCCTCCTGCGCGTCCACGACTCCGGCGCCGGCCCGTACGCCGTCATGGTCCTCCTCATGTGCTTCTCGCTGCCCGCGATCCTCACCATGGGGGTCGCCGGGGCCGTCGCCGACACCCACGACTCGCGGGTCGTCCTCGGGCTCGCCGGGGCCGCCCAGGTGCTCGCCTCGGTCGGCCTCGCCCTCACCGACGGGCTCGTCACGACCTTCCTCCTCGTCCTCCTCCTCCAGACCGGCTTCGCGTTCAGCAGCCCGGTGTGGTCCGCCCTCGTCCCCCGGATCGTCGGGGAGGACCTCACCGGGCGGATGACCTCGCTCCAGCAGGGTCTGCGCGCCGTCGCCGCCCCCGCGGGCGCGGGCCTCGGCGGGGTCATCGTCCAGCTCCGGGGGGACGGCCTCGCCTTCGCGCTCGACGCGGTCACCTCGGGGGTCCTCGTCCTCGGAGCCCTCGCGCTGCGGACCCGCCGGCGGGGGCACCGGCGCCGGGGACGTCCGCCGTGGCTCCCGACCGTGGGGCTGCGCGCCCTGAGGTCCGACACCGTCTCGGGGCCGCTCCTGCTCGCCATGCTCCCCTTCGTCGTCACCCTCGAGGCGCTCAACGTCGTCGAGGTCTTCCTCGTTCGGGACGAGCTCCGCGCGACACCTGCCCAGTACGGGCTCGCCGAGGTCGCCCTCGGGGCCGGGGCGGTCGTCGGTGCCGTCCTCGCCGGGTCGGTGGCGTCCAACCGCACCCGGGTCGTCGTCGTCCTCGCGACGATGGGCGCCATGGCCAGCGGGCAGGTCCTCGAGGGCGTCGCCCCCGTGCTCGCCGTGTTCCTCCTCGCCGCGGGTGCCGTCGGCGTCGCGAACGCCCTCGGGAACGCGGCCCTCTTCGCCCTCGTCATCACCCGGCTCGCCGACGACACCCGCGGCCAGGCGATCGCGCTCGCCAACGGGGTCGGCCGGCTCGCGAACGTCGTCGCGCTCGCCGCCGGCGGGCTCGCCGGCACCCTCCTCGGTCCCCGCGGAGCCTTCGTCGTCTGCGGGCTCCTCGGGCTCGGCGTGACAGCCGTCGTCGCCGTGCGCCTCCGTGGCCGGCTCGCGGACGTCGACGAGCGGGCGCCGGTGGGAGCGCCGCTCTGACGGCACCGACGGGCTCCGGGTCCACCGGCGCGCAGGCGGCGCCTCACCGTCCTGGTCGGGTGCGACCCCTCGGCGACGCGGCCGCGTCCATACTCGCAGGGTGAGCGCGAGACGAGACCCGGCAGTGCCGGTCAGGGTGCGGGGGCTGACGAAGGCGTACGGCAGCACCCGGGCGGTCGACGCCCTCGACCTCGACGTCGCCCGGGGCGAGGTGTTCGCCCTGCTCGGCCCGAACGGGGCCGGCAAGACGACGACCGTCGAGATC
The DNA here is from genome assembly GCA_963783735.1 of uncultured Actinomycetota bacterium. Classification (GTDB taxonomy): domain Bacteria; phylum Actinomycetota; class Actinomycetes; order Actinomycetales; family Dermatophilaceae; genus CAWDAQ01. Next base: position 191,825 of record CAWAOO010000008.1, read on the forward strand.
CTCGAGGGGTTCCGCTCCCGGGACGCCGGGGAGGTCGCGGTGCTCGGGGAGGACCCGGCGTCGGCCGGCCTCGCGTGGCGGGACCGTCTCGGGATCGTCCTGCAGACCTCGACCGGCCTCGACCTCCTCACCGCCCGGGAGGCACTCGCGAGCACGGCGAAGGTCTACCGGGCGGCCCGGGACGTCGCCGACGTCCTCGAGGCGGTTGGGCTCACCGGGCACGCGGGGACCCGGGTCCGGCACCTCTCCGGGGGGCTGCGGCGGCGCCTCGACGTCGCGCTCGGGATCGTCGGCGACCCGGAGCTGCTCTTCCTCGACGAGCCGACGACGGGGTTCGACCCGCAGGCGCGTCGCGACTTCTGGGGGGTCATCGGGTCGCTCGCCCACGGCGGCACGACGATCATCCTCACGACGCACTACCTCGACGAGGCCGAGCACCTCGCCGACCGGGTCGGGGTCATCGCGGGGGGGCGGATGCTCACGGTCGACACGCCCGCGACCCTCGGGGGGCGGGCGACGTCGGAGGCCACGGTGAGCTGGCGCGAGGACGGCGCCGCCCGGATTGTGACGACGCCGACGCCGACCGCCGAGGTCGCCCGGCTCGCCGCGCGGTTCCGGGGCGAGGTCCCCGGACTCGTCGTCGCCCGGCCCACCCTCGAGGACACCTACCTGCGCCTCGTCGGCCCGCACGTCGAGGCGACCGGGCCGGGGGGCCCGGCGGACGGTCGGGCGACGGAGGGGCGGAGCTCGTGACGAAGGCCCTCGTCATCGGGTGGGACCGGACGGTCCTCGAGCTCAAGATGTACTCCCGTGAGAAGGAGGCGGTGTTCTTCTCCTTCCTCTTCCCCGTCATGATGCTCACGCTGTTCTCGGTGATCTTCGGCGACCAGTTCCGGGCGGCGGAGGGACAGCAGGTCAGCGCCGCTCGGTACTTCCTCCCGGGGATGATCTCCGCCGGCGTCCTCCTCACGAGCTTCCAGACGATGGCACTCACCGTCGCGACCGAGCGGGACGACGGGACCCTCAAGCGGCTCCGGAGCACGCCGATGCCACCGCTCGCGTACTTCCTCGGCAAGGTCGGCCTCGTCGCGCTCTCCTCGCTCGCCCAGCTCGCGCTCCTCCTCGTCGTCGCCCGGGCCGCCTTCGCGGTCGCCCTCCCGACCGACCCGGGGAGCTGGGCCCGGTTCGGCTGGGTGTTCCTCCTCGGCGTGGCGTCCGGAACCGTCCTCGGCATCGCCTACTCCTCGCTCGCGACCTCGGCGAGGTCGGCCGGGGCGGTCGTCATCGGCCCGGTGCTCGTCCTCCAGTTCATCTCCGGGGTCTACTTCGCCTTCACCGACCTGCCCGGGTGGCTCCAGCAGGTCGCCGCCGTGTTCCCCCTGAAGTGGGTGGCCCAGGGCATGCGCTCGGTCTTCCTCCCGGACTCGTGGGCGAGCCTGGAGATGGCCGGGACGTGGGAGCCGGGACGGACCGTGCTCATCCTCGCGGTGTGGGCCCTCGTCGGCGTCGTCCTCGCCTCCCGGACGTTCCGGTGGCAGCGCCGCGAGTCGGCGTGACCGGCCCGACCCCGACGGGTGAGCGCCGGGCGTCGGTCAGGGGCGCTGCTCGCGGGCGTCGCCGAGCGCGGCCTCGCCCTCCGGCACGTCGTCGGCGCCGTGGACGGGGTCCGCCGAGCGCGGACCGCCCCGCTTCGCCGCCCCCCGGTGCCGGACGTACTCGACGGCCACGGGGACGAGGGAGAGCGCGACGATCACGAGGATGCCGAGCTCGAGGTTGTTCGCCAGGGCGGGGAAGGTCGCGCCGAGGAAGTACCCGAGCAGGAGGACGCTCGCGACCCAGAGGATCGCCCCGACGCCGCTCCAGAGGAAGAACCGGCGTCGCTCCATCCGTCCGATGCCGGCGACGATGGTGATGTACGTCCGGACGAACGGGACGAAGCGGCCGATGACGAGGGCCTTGTTGCCGTACTTCGCGAAGAACGTCTCGGTCTGGTCGAAGTACTTGCGCTTGATGACCCGCCCGTCGCGGCCCCGGAGGGGGCCCCCAGCGGCCCGGCCGATCTCGTACCCGACGACGTTCCCGGCGAAGGCCGCGAGCGTCATGAGGACGAGGAGGACCGAGAGGTGCGCGCCGAGGGCGCCGTTCGAGACGAAGAGCCCCATCGCGAAGAGCAGCGTGTCACCGGGGAGGAAGGGGAAGAAGAGCCCGCACTCGACGAAGACGATGAGGGCGCTGACCCAGATGAACGCGGAGCCGAACTGGTCGAGCAGCCAGTTGGGGTCCATCCAGCTCGGGCCGAGTGCGTGCATGCCCGACAGCCTAGGCGGTGAGCCTGAACATCCCCTGACCACCCTCTGGGACCGAGTCGCCCGGTGTGGTGGGCTGGACCCGTGGACGCGAGCTCGGAACGACCGGCGGAGGTGGGCGTCGGCCCGTGGCGGGGGGACCTGCCCGAGGGGGCTCAGTGGGACCCCGACCTCCTCGCCCACGGCGACCGCCGCAACGTCCTCGACCGGTACCGCTACTGGCGGCACGAGGCGATCGTCGCCGACCTCGACACCCGGCGGCACACGTTCCACGTCGCCATCGAGAACTGGGGCCACGACTTCAACGTCGGGTCGGTCGTCCGGACCGCCAACGCCATGGGCGCCGCCGCGTTCCACATCGTCGGGCGCCGCCGGTGGAACCGGCGGGGAGCCATGGTCACCGACCGCTACCAGCACGAGTACCACCACGCGGACGCCGAGTCGCTGCTCGCGTGGGCCGCGACCGCCGGCCCCGGCGGTGGACGGCTGCCCCTCGTCGGGGTGGACAACGTCCCCGGCTCGCAGGCCCTCGAGACGACCGACCTCCCTGCGGCGTGCGTCCTCGTCCTCGGCCAGGAGGGTCCGGGCCTCACACCGGGGATGCAGCGGGCCTGCGACGTCGTGCTCCACATCGAGCAGTTCGGGTCGACCCGGTCGATCAACGCCGGTGCCGCCGCGGCGATCGCCATGCACGCCTGGGTCCGCCGGCACGTCTTCGGGCAGGCCCCCTGCTCGGGCGCGCCCGAGCAGGGGGCACGGCCGGGAGGCAGTGGCCGCCGGGCGCAGGATGCGGTCCAATGACGACATGTCGCCCGAGGAGCTGTTCTCCGCCTTCCATGACCAGGTCCGCCTCGGCGACGCCGACCTTCCTCCCGGGCACGTCGTCGACCGGGACGGGCTCGTCCGCCGGACCTACCCGGCCGACCCCAGCGAGCCGGGGGCGATGATCGAGACCCCGGAGGGGCTCGGCGCCGACCCCGACGCCGTCATCGCCGCGCAGGTCGCCTTCTTCCGCGACCGCGGACAGCGGGTCGAGTGGAAGACGTACGCCGGCGACGAGCCGGCCGACCTCGGGCACCGGCTCGCGGCCGCCGGCTTCGTCCCCGAGGGTGACGAAGCCGTCGTCCTCGGCGAGCTCGACACGCTCACCCGGGTGCCGGAGCTGCCCGACGGGGTCCACGTCAGGCTCCTCGACGTCGCCGACGCCGACGACCGGGGCGAGGACGTGCTCGCGCCCGTGCGGGCGCTCCTCGCCGCCGTCTGGGGGGAGGGCACACGGTGGATGTCGGACGCGCTCGCCGAGGAGTGGCAGGCCGCCCCCGACCTCCTCGACATCTGCGTCGCCGAGCTCGAGGGCCCCGAGGCCGCGGAGTCCGCGCTCTGCGCCGCCTGGGTGCGCTACTCCCCGGGGACGGAGTTCGCAGGGATGTGGGGCGGCGCGACCCACCCGGACTGGCGGCACCGCGGGCTCTACCGTGCGGTCCTCGCCGTCCGGGCCCGGGCCGCGCTCGAGCGGGGGTACCGGTTCGCCCGGGTCGACGCCTCGCCCGAGTCCGAGCCGGTCCTCCTCGGGCTCGGCCTCCACCGGGTCTCGACGACGACGCCGTTCGTCCTCGACCCCGGGAGGGCGTGACACCCCGGTGCTGACCGGTGCGCCGGCGACCCCGGGCGGCCGGGGCCGCCCGGACCGGGTCGCCGGACGGGTCGCCGGACGGGTCGCCGGACGGGTGGGCCCGAGGGGTACCCGCGTCGGGTCGGGTCTGGAAGGATCGGGGCCGTCCGACCGAGGCCGACCAAAGGAGACCCCGTGCCCATCGCCACCCCCGAGGTGTACGCCGACATGCTCGACCGCGCGAAGGCGGGGTCGTTCGCCTATCCGGCCATCAACGTCAGCTCGAGCCAGACCCTCAACGCGGCGATCCGCGGGTTCGCCGAGGCGGGGAGCGACGGGATCATCCAGGTGTCCACCGGCGGGGCCGAGTACCTCTCCGGCCCGACCGTGAAGAACATGGTCAGCGGTGCCCTCGCGCTGTCGGCGTACGCCCACGAGGTCGCGAAGGGCTACGACGTCAACATCGCCCTGCACACCGACCACTGCCCGAAGGGCAAGCTCGACGGCTTCGTCCGCCCCCTCCTCGCGGCCTCCGAGGAGCGCGTCCGGGCGGGGGGGACCCCGTGGTTCCAGTCGCACATGTGGGACGGGTCGGCGGTCCCGCTCGAGGAGAACCTCGACATCGCCAGCGACCTCCTCGCCAAGGCCGCCGCGGCCCACGTCGTCCTCGAGATCGAGGTCGGCGTCGTCGGTGGCGAGGAGGACGGCGTCGTCGGTGAGATCAACGACAAGCTCTACACCACCCCCGGGGACGCGATCGCGACGATCCAGGCGCTCGGGGCGGGGGAGAGGGGCCGATACCTCACCGCGCTGACCTTCGGCAACGTCCACGGCGTCTACAAGCCCGGCAACGTCAAGCTTCGGCCCGAGATCCTCAAGGCCGCCCAGGAGGCGGCTGCCGAGGAGCTCGGCCTCGGCTCGGAGGGCCGCCCCTTCGACCTCGTCTTCCACGGCGGCTCGGGGTCGACCGCGGAGGAGATCGGCCTCGCCGTCGACTACGGCGTCGTCAAGATGAACGTCGACACCGACACCCAGTACGCGTTCACCCGGCCGGTCGCCGGGTACATGTTCGAGCACTACGACGGGGTCCTCAAGGTCGACGGCGAGGTCGGCAACAAGAAGCTCTACGACCCGCGGGCCTGGGGCAAGGAGGCCGAGGCCGGGATGGCCCAGCGGATCGTCGAGGCGTGCGAGAACCTCCGCAGCGCCGGGACGCACGCGTGAGCGACCCCTCCGGCGACCGGCAGAACCTGCTCGGGGTCCCCGAGACCCTCCTCCCCGAGGACCCGGCCGCGGCTCTCCTCGAGGAGGGGGTGGCCGCCGACCGGGCGGCCGCGGCGCACCCGTCGTCCTCCCTCGCGTGGGCAACCCTCGCCGAGGAGGCCCTTGCCGACTCCGAGCCGGTCGAGGCGTACGCGTACGCGCGCACCGGGTACCACCGGGGCCTCGACGCCCTCCGCCGCTCCGGCTGGCGCGGCCAGGGTCCGGTCCCGTGGTCGCACCCCGCGAACCGCGGCTTCCTCCAGGCGGTCGCCGCCCTTGCCCGCGCCGCGGCCGAGATCGGCGAGACCGACGAGGAGGCCCGCTGCACCCAGCTCCTCCGGGACTCCTCGCCCGAGGCGGCGCGCGCGCTCGGGCGCTGACCACCCCCGCGGGCCCCGCTCCGCCACGTCGGAGGCCGGGGACCGGAGCTGTCGTCTCCGGTCCCCGGCCGTGCCCCTGAGACGGAGCGTTGCGGGATCGTGCCCACCGAGCCGACCGGGGCACCCCCTGTCGTGCACGGGCCGGCTCGCCGACCATCATGCCCGCATCCCGACCCGCCGGGCGGCATCCGACGGCCAGTGGCACTAAGATGCCACCCATGGGTGGCGGTGCCGGCGAGAGCGCCGACTCGCTCGAGCTGACGCTGCGGGCCGTCGAGCGCGCCCTCGACGCCGAGGTCGCGCGCCTCGAGACCCGACGCGTGGAGCTCGCCGCGGCCGGGGAGGCCCTCCTCCGGCTCAGCTCCCAGGTGCATGCCTCCGGTCTGGCGCCCCGGTTCGACGTCGGCGTCGAGGCGGTGGCCCCGCCGATGGTCGCGCCGATCGTCGAGCAGCTGGGGCGCCACTGCCGGGGCCTCCTGCGGACGTGCGTCGTCAGCCTCGAGGAGGGGCCGGGCCTCGACGAGCACGCGATCCGGACCGCGCAGGGCCGGATCAGCGCCGGACTGACCCAGCGGGCGCTCTACCTCGACACCCTCCTCGACTCCGAGCAGGGTGAGCGCTGGCTCCGGGCGTGGGCAGCGGTCGGCGAGGAGCAGCGGGTCACGGCGACCCGGCTGAGCGACTTCGCCGTCTTCGGGGACGACGGGGTCCTCGCTGTCGCGCGCTGGGGAGACGCCTCCGCGTCGTACCTCCTCGTCCGCCACCCCATGCTCGTCGCGGCCTTCACGGCCCTCTTCGACGCGGCCTACGAGGCGGCGCTCCCCATGCCGAGGAGCCGGCCCGCGGACGAGGGCGCGGACGACCGGCTCCTCGCCCTCCTCGACGCCGGCGTCAAGGACGAGCGGATCGCCCGGCTCCTCGGCTGCGGGCTGCGGACGGTCCGCCGGAGGGTGGCCGGGCTCATGGCGGCGTACGGGGTGGACACCCGGTTCCAGCTCGGGGCCGCCGTCGCGCGCGAGGGTCGGGTGTGACCGTCGGGCCGGCGCGGCAGCGGCGGGCGGGTCCCGGACGATAGGCTGCCGACGACATCGGGGCCCCGCGCCGGCTGGCGGGGCCCTCGGCGCGTCCCGCGCCACACAGGCGGCCCAAGCGACGGAGGAGGGGGAGCCATGCCGGCGATCGTGCTGGTCGGAGCCCAGTGGGGGGACGAGGGCAAGGGCAAGGCGACCGACCTCATGGGGAGCGACGTCGACTACGTCGTGAAGTTCAACGGCGGGAACAACGCCGGGCACACCATCGTCGTCACCATCGACGGCACGCCCGAGAAGTTCGCCCTCCACCTCCTCCCGTCGGGGATCCTCTCGCCCGGCTGCACCCCGGTCATCGGCAACGGGGTCGTCATCGACCTCGAGGTCCTCTTCGGGGAGATCGACGCCCTCGAGGCCCGGGGGGTGGACACCTCGAGGCTCCTCGTCAGCGCGAGCGCACACGTCATCGCCCCGTACAACCGGGTCCTCGACAAGGTCACCGAGCGCTTTCTCGGCAAGCGGAGGATCGGGACGACCGGGCGGGGTATCGGGCCGACGTACGCCGACAAGATGGCCCGCAACGGGATCCGCATCCAGGACCTCTTCGACGAGGGCATCCTCCGGCAGAAGGTCGAGGCCGCCCTCGACCTGAAGAACCAGGTCCTCCTCAAGATCTACAACCGGAGGGCCATCGAGGCGGACGAGGTCGTCGAGGAGCTCCTCTCCTACGCCGAGCGGCTCCGGCCCCTCGTCGCCGACACCTCGCTCGTCCTCGAGGAGGCGCTCGACGCCGGCCGCACGGTCCTGCTCGAGGCCGGGCAGGCGACCCTGCTCGACGTCGACCACGGCACCTACCCGTTCGTCACGTCCTCGAACGCCACCGCGGGTGGGGCGTGCACGGGATCGGGCATCCCCCCGACCCGCGTGGACCGGGTCATCGCGATCCTCAAGGCGTACTCGACCCGGGTCGGGGAGGGCCCGTTCCCGACCGAGCTCCTCGACGACGACGGGGACTTCCTCCGCGAGACCGGTGCCGAGTTCGGGACGACGACCGGGCGCCCGCGCCGGTGCGGCTGGATCGACACCGTCGTCGGCCGCTACGCGACCCGGATCAACGGGGTCACCGACTTCGTCGTCACCAAGCTCGACGTCCTCACCGGGCTCGAGCGGCTCCCCGTCTGCGTCGCCTACGACGTCGACGGCGTCCGGCACGAGCAGATGCCGGTCAACCAGACCGACTTCCACCACGCCGTCCCGGTCTACGAGGAGCTCCCCGGCTGGTCCGAGGACATCACCGGCTGCCGGACGTTCGAGGACCTGCCCGTGAACGCGCAGGCGTACGTCCTCCGCCTCGAGGAGCTCATCGGCGCCCGGGTCTCCGCGATCGGGGTCGGCCCCGGCCGGGAGCAGATCATCCAGCGCCACTCCCTCCTCGGCGCGGACTGACCTCCGGCTCCGCGCCCGTGCGCCGAGGTCGCCGACGTCCCGACGCGGGGGATGACGACGGCCCGGGCGGTCAGGTCCTCGTGAGCACGGTCATCCGGTGGGCCGCCCGGGTGAGCGCCACGTAGAGGACGCGGACCCCGCCGGGGGACTCGTCGGCCACGGCGGCCGGGTCGACGACGACGGTCGCGTCGTACTCGAGGCCCTTGGTCGACATCGGGTCGACGACCTGGAGCCGGCCGGGGGCGAGGTCGACGAGGCCGGCGAGCCGGTCGGCGTACCGGTCGGGGGTGATGACGGCGACCGCTCCCTCGACCTCGTCGAGGACGTCGGTGACCGCGGCCCGGACGCCCTCCGGGACGTCGTCGCCGAGCGGCAGCTCGCGGGGCCGGACGCCGGTCTCCCGGACCGCCTCGGGGATGTCCGCGTCGGGGACGAGCGGGAGGATGACGTCGCGGGCGTAGTCGAAGATCTCGCGAGCGTTGCGGTAGTTCGTGTCCATGTGGAAGGCGCGTCGCACCTGGGTGCCGAACGCCTCCTCACGGGCGCGGGCGGCCTCGGTGGGGTCACCCCACGACGCCTGGGCCGCGTCCCCGACGACGGTCCACGACGCCCGCCGGCCGCGCCGGCCGATCATCCGCCACTGCATGGGGGAGAGGTCCTGGGCCTCGTCGACGAGGACGTGGGCGTACTCGTCCGGCCGGCCGACCCGGCCCCGCAGGAGCCGCGCGTGGGCGTCCGCGGGGGTGACCTCGTACGTCGGCCCGGTCGCCGGGAGGACCGGCTCGCGCTGGGCAGAGGCGTCGGCGGCGTCCCCGCGCTCGGGGTCGTCGAGGTCCTCGATCTCGTAGAACCCACGCTCCTCGGCCTCCGCCTCGGCGACGACCCCGAGCCGGGCGGCGAGGTCGTCGACGAGGGCGGCGTCGGCGACGCTCCACGTGCCGAGCTCGAGGGCCTCCCGGACGGAGCCGGCGAGGGCCGCGGCCTCGTCGTGGGTGAGGACCCCGCGGGCGTACCCGACCGTCCGGTCGGTGTCGGCGAGCCAGAGGAGGACCTCGCGCGGGTCGACCTGCGGCCACCACTCGGCGAGGAAGTCCTCGACCGCGAGGGAGTCGTCGAAGGCGTCGAGGAACTCGTCGCGGTCACCGTCGTGGATGCTCGCCCACGCCGCCTGGCCGAGGGCGGCCCGGGCGGCGGCCGTCCCCCGGTTGCGCTGGTGGGAGCGGAGCACCCGGGTTCGGATGGCGTCGAGCTCGCCGGGGCCGACGTGGACGGCGTGGCCCCCGACGAAGGCCCGGAACGCCTCGGGGGCGCCCGGTGCGCGGTCGGCGGCGGCGCGGGCGAGGACGCGCCGGATCCGGAGCGACCCCTTGACGGACGCGATCTCGGGCGCGTCGAGCCGGGTCGTCGTCACCGCGTCGACGACGTCGCCGAGCGAGCGGAGCGCGACCGACTCCTCGCCGAGCGAGGGGAGGACCCGCTCGATGTAGGCCGTGTAGGCGGCGGACGGCCCGATGACGAGGATCCCCCCGCTCTCGAAGCGGCGCCGGTCCGAGTAGAGGAGGTAGGCGGCCCGGTGGAGCGCGACGACGGTCTTCCCCGTCCCCGGCCCCCCGGTGATCTCGGTGACGCCGCGGGCCTCCGCCCGGATCGCCTCGTCCTGGTGGCGCTGGATCGTCGCGACGATGTCGCGCATCCGGCTCCCGCGGCTGCGGGTGAGGGCGGCGATGAGCGCGCCGTCCCCGACGACGACCATGTCGTCCGGAGCCTCGGCGACCATGAGGTCGTCCTCGACCCCGATGACGTCGGCGCCCTTGCAGCGCAGGACCCGGCGCCGGACGACGTCCATCGGCTCGACCGGGGTGGCCCGGTAGAACGCCGCGGCAGCCGGGGCCCGCCAGTCGACGACGAGCGGCTCGTACTCGTCGTCCCGGACCCCGAGCCGGCCGATGTAGCGGACCTCGCGACGCGGGCCCGCGCTGCTCGCCCCGCCGTTCGCCGCGGCCTCGCCGCCGCTCTCCGGGGCCGTCCGGGCGGCGCCGTGGTCGAGGTCGAGCCGGCCGAAGACGAGGCCCTCGTACTGGTGGTCGAGGGTCGCCCGACGGCGGGCGGCGTTGTAGACGAGGGCGTCCCGCTCGAAGAGGCCGGTGACCTCCTCGTCACGGACGTCACCGGTCCGGTCGGTCCGGCCGCGGGAGAGCCCGTCGGCGGCCACGAGCTCGGCTCGCTCGCCGGCCTTGGCGAGCTCGGCGTAGACGCGGTCGACGTGGGCCTGCTCGGTGGCGACCTCCTCGGCGATCTCGGCTGAGGTGGCCTGGGTGGTGGTTCGGGGGGTGCCGGTCACGTGACTCTCGCTCGGGACGGGGGCAGCGAACGCACGAGTCTAGCCCGGGTGCCCGGGACACGCCCCTCCACCGTGTCCGCGTCGGGCCCTAGGCTGGCGGACGTGAAGGTTGTCGTCATCGGGTCGGGCGCGCGCGAGCACGCCATCGTCAGGTCCCTCTCCTCGGACATCTCCGTCGACGCGGTCATCGCGGCGCCGGGGAACCCGGGGATGGACGCGCTCGCGCTCTGCGAGCCCCTCCCGGGAGGTCCCACCAACGCCCCGGCCGTCGTCGAGCTCGCGCGGCGGCACGACGTCGACCTCGTCGTCATCGGCCCGGAGGCCCCGCTCGTCGCCGGCGTCGCGGACGCCGTCCGGGACGCCGGGTTCGCGTGCTTCGGCCCGTCCGCGGCGGCGGCCCGCCTCGAGGGGAGCAAGGCGTTCGCGAAGCAGGTCATGGCGGCGGTCGACGTGCCGACCGCGCTGGCGCACGTCTGCACGACGGTGGACGAGGTCTCGGCCGCCCTCGACATGCTCGGGGCGCCCCACGTCGTCAAGGACGACGGCCTGGCCGCGGGCAAGGGGGTCGTCGTCACCGACGACCGCGACGCCGCGCTCGAGCACGCCCGCTCCTGTCTCGCCAAGGCGGACGGCCGGGTCGTCGTCGAGGAGTTCCTCGACGGTCCCGAGGTGTCGCTCTTCTGCGTGTGTGACGGCGAGAAGGTCATCCCGCTCACCCCCGCCCAGGACTTCAAGCGGGTGGGGGACGACGACGCCGGCCCGAACACCGGGGGGATGGGGGCGTACTCGCCGCTCGACTGGGTGCCCGACGGGCTCGTGGAGGAGGTCGTCCGGCGGGTGGCCCTCCCCACCGTCGAGGAGATGGCCCGCCGGGGGACCCCCTTCGTCGGGGTCCTCTATGTCGGCCTCGCCCTCACCTCCCGGGGCCCGAGGGTCGTCGAGTTCAACGTCCGCTTCGGCGACCCCGAGACCCAGGTCGTCCTCGCCCGCCTGCGCACCTCGCTCGCCGAGGTCCTCATGGCGGCGGCGACCGGGACCCTCGAGTCCGTCGGCCACCTGCGCTGGAGTGACGAGCACGCCGTCACCGTCGTCGTCGCCGCGGAGAACTACCCCGGTGCGCCCCGGACCGGCGACCCCGTCCTCGGGCTCACCGACGTCGAGCTCGACCCCAGCGCCTACGTCCTCCAGGCCGGCACGGCCTTCGGCGCCGACGGGGACGTCGTCTCCGCCGGGGGGCGGGTGGTCTCCGTCGTCGCCCTCGGGTCGACCCTCGCCGAGGCGCGGGAGCGGGTGTACGCCGCGGTCGCGCGGATCGAGCTCGCCGGGTCCCACCACCGTTCGGACATCGGGCTCGCCGCCGAGCGCGGCGAGGTCCGGGTCCCCTGACCGGCCGCGCGGGCGGCGGACCGCCGGCGGGGGGCGTCCGCCCGTCCGACGGTCCGCTCGTCCGGCTCAGCCGAGGTAGTCGAAGGTGTCGGGGTTCGGCCCGCGCCGGCCGTTCTCGGCACGGTCGAGCCCGCTGATCGTCGCGACGTCCTCGTCGGAGAGCTCGAAGTCGAACAGCTCGATGTTCGCGCGGACCCGCTCCGGGGTCACCGACTTCGGGAAGATGATGTCGCCGCGCTGGATGTGCCAGCGGAGGACGACCTGGGCGGGGGTCCGGCCGACCCGCTCGGCGATCCCGGCGATGGTCACGTCGTCGAGGACGGCGCCCTGGGCGATCGGGGACCAGGCCTCGGTGGCGATCCCGTGCTCCCGGCCGTACGCGCGGACGGCGTCGTTGGCGAAGTACGGGTGCACCTCGACCTGGTTGACGGCGGGGACGACGTCGGCCTCGGTCGCGAGGCGCTCGAGGTGGGCGACCTGGAAGTTCGAGACGCCGATCGAGCGTGCGCGGCCGTCGCGCTGGAACTCCTCGAGGACCTTCCACGTCGAGACGAAGTCGCCGTCGTAGCGGGTCGGCAGCGGCCAGTGGATGAGGAAGAGGTCGACGTGGTCGGTGCCGAGGTCGGCGAGCGTCGCCTCGAACGCGCGGCGGGCGTCGTCCGGACGGTGGAAGCCGTTGTTGAGCTTGCTCGTGAGGAAGACGTCGTCGCGCTCGAGGGAGGACGCGGCGACCGCCTCGCCGACCTGCTTCTCGTTGCCATACATCTCTGCGGTGTCGATGTGCCGGTACCCGGCCTCGAGCGCCGTCGTCACCGCGGACGCGGTCTCGGACGGGTCGATCTGGAACACGCCGAAGCCCAGCTGGGGGATGGTGCGGCCGTCGTTGAGGGTGATCGAGGGAACGCTGCTCATGCTCGAGGAGCTCTCTTTCGTCGTCGGGTCGTGCTCGGTCCTCCGTGTCCAACACATCACCGTCGCGCGATCATCCACGGCCCACCGGGCCCGGCGTGTCGCCCCGGCCGACCGAGCTCACCCCGGCCCGCGAAACGGGGTTGCGGGACCGGTCGGGACGGCGGACGTGTCCGGGGGTGGTGCTGGGAGGATGTCGGGATGACGGCAGACTCCCCGCCCCCCGCGCTCCCGGGCCACGTCCACGTCTACTCGGGCAAGGTCCGTGACCTCTATGCCCCGCTCGACGCGGACGGTCGCCCCCGGCCCGACGAGCTCCTCCTCGTCGCCTCGGACCGGATCTCCGCCTACGACGTCGTCCTCGACCCGCCGATCCCCGACAAGGGGGCGGTCCTGACCCGGATGTCCCTCTGGTGGTTCGACGAGCTCGCCGACCTCGTCCCCAACCACGTCGTCTCCACCGACGTCCCCGACGCGGTCGCCGGACGGGCCGTCCGCGTCCGCCGCCTCGACATGCTCCCCGTCGAGTGCGTGGCCCGCGCGTACCTCACCGGGGGCGGGCTGAGGGAGTACGAGGCGACCGGGACGGTGAGCGGGGTGGCCCTCCCGGACGGCCTCGTCGACGGCTCCCGCCTCCCCGAGGCGGTCTTCACCCCCTCGACGAAGGCGCCGTCCGGCGCCCACGACGAGCCGATGTCGTACGCCGAGGTCGAGGCCGCCGTCGGCCCGGAGCTCGCCGCCAGGGTCCGTGACCTCACCGTCGCCATCCTCGAGCGCGGCAACACGGTCGCGTCCGCGCGAGGGATCCTCCTCGCCGACACCAAGGTCGAGTTCGGCCTCGACGCCGACGGGCGGGTCGTCCTCGCCGACGAGGTCCTCACCCCGGACTCCTCGCGCTTCTGGCCCGCCGACGCGTGGGAGCCGGGCCACCCACAGCCGTCGTTCGACAAGCAGTACGTCCGTGACTGGCTCACCTCCCCGGCGAGCGGCTGGGACCGCACCTCGGGGGAGCCCCCGCCCGTCCTCCCGCCCGACGTCGTCGAGCGCACCCGGGCGACCTACGTCGAGGCGTACGAGCGGCTCACCGGGCGGACGTTCGCCCGGTGACACCGGTCGGCCGGACGTGCCCATCGATCATCCGGGTCGCCCTGTTGCCCTTGGCGCCGCCCCTCCGGAGGCGACGCGCGACGAAGAACGCCGCGACGCCCGCGACGACCGCCGTGACGAGGAGCTCCGGAGCGCCGGAGCTCCGGGCCCCAGACCCATGACGGGCAGGACAAGCACGGTGTCGACGATGACCCCGACGACGACTGCGGCGAGCCGACGCATGACGGCCTCCCGCGGCCGATCCGGTGATGAAGGACGTTCTTCGGACCGTCGCACACGTTGACCCGGGTCCGCGGGAGGTGTGTGACGTAGCACCCACCGGGCCGCTCGGAGTGCCCCAGCACCAGTAGGCACGCTCGACCTAGGTCAGCGTGCCGGCCACCCATGCGCCGCAGCTGCGTGACCCGGTCACGGGTGACCGCGTCGGCGGGCGTCGCCGGCCCGAACACGGCGACGACGACGGCCGTCAGGACGGCAGCCAGGGAGCTTCGGGGTCCACATGCCCATCCCGCGTCCGCTGCCGGAGGCGCTCGCTCTGCCGCGCAGACGATCGTGGCGCAGCCTCGAGCCGCATGGGGCCGTCGGCACGCGGCAGATCCGTCAACGGGGGCTCAAAGGTGGTTCTTCGATCCCGGAGTCCATCGCGGGGGCTCACCGTCCCGGTGGTGGGACGGACGTCGGCGATAGGATGAGGTCTCCGCCTTCCCGCTCGCCGTACAGGAGTGCCCCGCATGGGCCACGTCGTCATTGACGTCATGCTGAAGCCAGAGATCCTCGACCCGCAGGGGCAGGCCGTGAACGGGGCGCTCCCCCGGCTCGGCTACGACCGGTTCACCGACGTCCGACAGGGCAAGCGGTTCGTCCTCGCCGTCGACGGCGAGGTCACCGACGAGGTCCTCGCGTCCGCGCGGGAGGCCGCCGAGACCCTCCTGTCCAACCCCGTCATCGAGGACGTCGTCTCCGTCCGTCCGCTCACCGAGCGCACCGAGCGGACCGGGGACGACGGGGACGACGGGGACGACGGGGGCTCGACCGGCGCCGAGGGCCACCCGTCGTGAGGGTCGGGGTCGTCACCTTTCCCGGCTCCCTCGACGACCGCGACGCGGCCCGTGCGGTCCGGTCCGTCGGCGGCGAGGCCGTCCCGCTCTGGCACGGTGACGCCGACCTCAAGGGGGTCGACGCGGTCATCCTCCCCGGCGGCTTCTCCTACGGCGACTACCTCCGCTGCGGCGCGATCGCGCGGTTCGCACCGGTCATGGACGTCCTCGTCCCCGCGGCTCGCGGGGGCCTGCCCGTCCTCGGGATCTGCAACGGCTTCCAGGTCCTCTGCGAGAGCCACCTCCTTCCCGGGGCCCTCATCCGCAACGACCACCGGACGTTCGCCTGCGTCGACCAGCCGCTGCGGGTCGAGCGGACGAGCACCCCGTTCACCGCGGACTTCGCCGCCGGGGAGGAGATCACCATCGTCCTCAAGAACGGCGAAGGGGCCTACGTCGCCGACGAGCCGACCCTCGACGAGCTCGAGGGCGAGGGGCGGGTCGTCTTCCGGTACGTCGTCCCCGCCGGCGGGCGCAACCCCAACGGCTCAGCCCGGGACATCGCCGGCGTCAGCAACGCCCGCGGCAACGTCGTCGGCCTCATGCCCCACCCCGAGCACTGCGTCGAGGAGGGCTTCGGCCCGAGCCTCGACGGACTGCCGTTCTTCACCTCCGTCCTCAGCCAGGTGGCCAGCGCATGACGACGACCCCCTCCCTCCTCGACACCGTCGCCCGGGCGACCGAGCACCCCGGCCTCGTCCAGCCGTGGGCGGACCTCGGGCTCAAGGCCGACGAGTACGCCCGCATCCGGGAGATCCTCGGTCGCCGCCCGACGTCCGCCGAGCTCGCGATGTACTCGGTCATGTGGTCCGAGCACTGCAGCTACAAGTCCTCGAAGGTCCACTTCTCGCTCTGGGGTGAGAACACGACCGAGGAGATGCGCGAGAAGCTCCTCGTCGGCATCGGCGAGAACGCCGGTGTCGTCGACATCGGCGACGGGTGGGCGGTGACCTTCAAGGTCGAGTCGCACAACCACCCCTCCTACGTCGAGCCGTACCAGGGAGCCGCGACCGGGGTCGGCGGCATCGTCCGCGACATCATGTCGATGGGCGCCCGCCCGGTCGCCGTCATGGACTCGCTCCGGTTCGGCGACCTCGACCACCCGGACACCCAGCGGGTGCTTCCCGGTGTCGTCGCCGGCGTCGGCGGGTACGGCAACTGCCTCGGGCTGCCGAACATCGGTGGCGAGCTCGTCTTCGACCCGTGCTACCAGGGCAACCCCCTCGTCAACGCCCTGTGCGTCGGCGCGATGCGGACCGAGGACATCCACCTCGCGACGGCCTCGGGGGTGGGCAACAGGATCGTCCTCTTCGGCGCCCGGACCGGGGGCGACGGCATCGGTGGGGTCTCCGTTCTCGCCTCGGAGACGTTCGAGGAGGGCGGTCCGACGAAGCGGCCCGCCGTCCAGGTCGGCGACCCGTTCGCCGAGAAGGTCCTCATCGAGTGCTGCCTCGATCTCTACGCCGCCGGTGTCGTCGCCGGCATCCAGGACCTCGGCGGTGCCGGGCTGTCCTGCGCGACGAGCGAGCTCGCCTCGAACGGCGACGGCGGGATGCGCGTCGAGCTCGACCGGGTCCCCCTGCGCGACTCCTCGCTCGCTCCCGAGGAGATCCTCATGTCGGAGTCCCAGGAGCGGATGATGGCGGTCGTCGAGCCGGGCGACCTCGACGCCTTCCTCGCCATCACCGACCGGTGGGACGTCGAGGCGACGGTCCTCGGGGAGGTCACCGACGGGGACCACCTCGTCATCACGTGGCATGGCGAGGTCGTCGTCGACGTGCCGCCTCGCTCGGTCGCCCACGACGGTCCCGTCTACCACCGCCCGCTCGAGCGGCCCGCCTCCCTCGACGCGCTCCAGGCGTCGACCGCCGCAGGCCTCCCCCGGCCCGCCGGCGGCCCGGCGATCCGCGCCGACCTGCTCGCCCTCCTCGGCTCAGCGAACCTCTCCGACCGCTCGTGGGTGACGACGCAGTATGACCGCTACGTCCTCGGCAACACGACGCTCGCGACGCCCGACGACGCGGGCGTCGTCCGGGTCGACGAGGAGAGCGGCCGGGGCGTCGCGGTCTCGACCGACTGCAACAGCCGGTTCGCGCGGCTCGACCCGTACGCGGGGGCGCAGCTCGCCCTCGCGGAGGCGTACCGGAACGTCGCGGCGAGCGGCGCGACCCCGCTCGCGGTCACCGACTGCCTCAACTTCGGGTCGCCGGAGGACCCGGCGGTGATGTGGCAGTTCCGGGAGGCGGTCCGGGGGGTCGCCGAGGGGTGCCGCGAGCTCGGGATCCCCGTCACCGGGGGCAACGTCTCCTTCTACAACCAGACCGGGGACGTCGCCATCCACCCGACCCCGGTCATCGGCGTGCTCGGCGTCATGGCGGACGTCAGCCTGCGGCTCGGGTCCGGGCTGCGGGGCGCGGGTGACGTCCTCCACCTCGTCGGGACGACCCGCGACGAGCTCGACGGGGGCGAGTGGGCCCACGTCGTCCACGGCCACCTCGGGGGCCGGCCCCCCCGGGTCGACCTCGCCGCCGAGCAGGCCCTCGCGACCGTGCTCTCCGAGGCGTCCCGGGCCGAGGTGGCGACCGCCGCGCACGACCTCTCCGACGGGGGGCTCGGCGTCGCCCTCGCCGAGTCCGTCCTCCGCCACGGTGTCGGTGCCCGCGTCGACCTCGGTGCCCTCCTCGAGGGCGACGGCGTCGACGCCTTCACCGCCCTGTTCAGCGAGAGCGCCGCCCGGGTGCTCGTCGCGGTCCCGCCCGAGCTCACCGACAGCTTCGACCGGATCTGCGCGACCGCGGGCGTCCCTGCGGCCCGCATCGGTGTCGTCGACGCCGAGGTCGACGGCCTCACCGTCGCGGGGGAGTTCGAGATCCCTCTCGCCGAGCTCCGGGCCGCCCACGCCGGCCGTCTCCGCGAGGTCTTCGGCTCCTCGCAGTAGCCTCCGAGGCGTCCCGGCGCCGGGACGCCCCGGAGGCCTCGACGGGCGCGCTGCGGCGCAGCCCGCGAGCCGCTTCCCGGCGAAGCGTGCTCGCGTCAGCGCACCCGCCAGCGGCCCGGGTCCGGGGGCGCCGGCGAGGCGGCGGCGTCGGCATCCGTGAGGGGCCGGGAGCCGCTGAACCGCCGGGCGAGGCGCTCGGCGCCCCAGACCCCCGCGGGGAAGGCCTCGCGGGAGACCCGTCTCCGCAGGGACGCCTCGTCGAGCGGTGCCGCTCCGGCGACGAGGACGACGTTCCCGAAGCGCTTGCCCTTGAGCACCTCGTGGGTCGCGACGAGGGCGACGTGCCCGAGCGCCGCCCGGGCGCCGGCGGTGACCCTGCCGACGTACCGCAGCCCGGGCTCATCGGCGAGGTTGGCGAGGAGGAGCCCTCCAGGACGCAGGACGCGGGCGACGTCGTCGAGGAGCTGCTTGGTGGTGAGGTCCGCCGGGACCCGCCCCCCGGCGTAGGCGTCGAGGACGACGACGTCGGCGCTCGCATCCCGCAGCGCGCGGACGCCCTCGCGCCCCGGGACCGGGCGGACCCGGATCCGGTTGCCGCGGGGGAGCGGCAGGGCGGTGCGGACCGCGGCCGTGAGGTCGGCGTCCGGCTCGAGGACGATCTGGGGTGACCGCGGGCGGGTGTGGTCGACGTACCGGGCCAGGGTGAGCCCGGCGCCGCCGACGTGGGTGACGGCGAGCGGTCCCTCGGGGAGGGTGTCGAGCACGGCCGCGAGGTGGGCGACGTACTCGAAGGTGAGCAGCTCAGGGTCGGCGAGGTCGACGTGGGACTGGGGGCGTCCGTCGACGACGACGGTGACCCCGCCCCCGTCGTCGTCGAGGAGCTCGACCCGGGTCACGGCAGCAGGCGACCGTGCATGGCGGTGGCGACCCGGACCGCCCCCTCGAACGCGGCGACGTCGCCGCGGGTCGTCTCGAGGGCCTCCGGCCCGAGGAGGACCGAGAGCCGGCCCCCGACCCGGACGAGGAGGCACGGGGTCCGGGGCGAGACGAGCCGCTCCTCCTCGGAGCGCTCGTTGAGGTGGACGAGCCGCACGGGGACGCCGAGACGTGCGACGGCGGCGTCCCACTCCGGGCGTCGCCGGACTCCGGAGTGGGTGACGTCGCAGAGGGCGCAGTGCGTCCGGCCGAGGAGCCGGGCCGCGACGTACCGGAGCTCGCCGAGGACCCCGCCGTCGGCGTGGTAGATCCCGACGAGCTCCTCGACCGCCCCGTCGGTCCCCGCCGCCGAGCCGCTCACGGCCGGAGGAGGGTCTTGATCGCCCGGCGCTCGTCCATGGCCGCGTACCCCTCGGCGACCTCGGCGAGTGGGAGGGTGAGGTCGAAGACCCGGCCCGGGTCGATGGCCCCGGAGAGGACGTCGTCGCGCAGCCGGGGCAGGTACTCCCGAGCCGGGGCGACGCCGCCACGCAGGCCGACGTTGCGGGAGAACATCGTTCGCACCGGGGCCTCGGCACCGTGCGGGACGCCGACGAACCCGACGTCGGAGCCGGGCCGGGCGACGGCGAAGGCCGTCGCCATCGACTGCTCGGTGCCGACGCACTCGAGGACGGCGTCGGCGCCGACCCCTCCGGTGAGCTCCATGACCGCGGCCTCGCCCTGCTCGCCGCGGGTCTCGACGACGTCGGTCGCCCCGAACTCCCGGGCGATCCGCTGGCGGGAGTCGTGGCGGGACATGACGATGACCCGCTCGGCCCCCATCCGGCTCGCGGCGAGGACCCCGCAGAGGCCGACGGCGCCGTCGCCGACGACGACGACGGTGTCGCCCTCGGCGACGCCGGACGCGCGGGCGGCGTGCCAGCCCGTGCCCATGACGTCGCTCAGGGCGAGCAGGGACGGGACGAGGGCCTCGTCCGGCTGCTCCGGGGTCGCGACGAGCGTCCCGTCCGCGAAGGGGACACGGACGCGCTCGCCCTGTCCGCCGTCGACGGGGAGGCCGTCCTCGTCCTCGTGGCCGTACCCGCCGCCGTGGGCGCAGGCGCTCTGGACGCCCGCGACGCAGTGCGCGCACGTGTTGTCGGAGAAGAGGAACGGGGCGATGACGAAGTCCCCGGCCGAGAGCGTCCGCACCTCGGGGCCCACCTCCTCGACGACGCCGACGAACTCGTGGCCGATCCGGCGGGGGTGCTTCACGGGGTTCTCGCCTCGGTAGGGCCACAGGTCCGACCCGCACACGCACGACGCGGTGACCCGGACGATGGCGTCGTGGGGCGTCCGGAGGACCGGGTCCGGCACCTCCTCGAGGCGGATGTCGCGAGGGCCGTGGATGAGGGTGGCCTTCATGGGGCCAGCCTACGTTTGGCAGGATCGGGCCGTGCCCCCACGTCGCCGCGTCCCCGTCCCCGCGGGTCGGGAGGCGGTCGAGGCATGGCGTGCCGGCGGAGCCGGGACCGAGCGCGCCGTCCTCGGGACGGCCGTCCGCTACTGCCTCGAGGAGCTCGGTGCCCGGGCGCCCGGGCGGAGCGTCGAGGTCCGGGTCCCGCCGTTCGGCGCGGTCCAGTGCGTCGGCGGGCCGCGGCACACCCGCGGGACGCCGCCGAACGTCGTCGAGACCGACGCCCAGACGTGGCTCGCCCTCGCGACCGGGTCGACGTCCTGGGCGGACGCGTGGGAGGCGGGCGCGCTGTCGGTGAGCGGCCACCGGGCCGACGTCTCGGCCCACCTTCCGCTGGCCTGACCCGGCCGTCCCCCACCGCAGCCCGCCGACGGCGTGGGGGCGTGTCGTGGCCGTCGAGGAGGTCTCGGTGCGACCCGCCGACGTCCTGTGGGCGTGTCGCGGCGTCCGGTCCCACCCGGTGCCCGCCGCCCTCGGCCCGCTACCCCTCGCCCGGGTACACGACCCCGACCTGCCGGCGCACCTCGTCCATGAGCCGCATGACCCGGCGGGTCTCCTCCCACGGGAGGAGCTCGGACTCCGAGCGCCCCGCGGCGACGCACCGGGCGACCTCGGCGGCCTCGTTCCGCAGGCCGCGGTGCCGCTCGGCCGGGTCGACCGCGAAGGTGTCGTGCAGGGTCCCGTCCGTCCCGACGAGGCGGACCTCGTTCGGCATGTAGAAGTCGCCGTCCACCTCGACCCGAGCGAGCGTTCCGCACACGGCCGCCGTCGTCGGCGTCCGGGCCTCCATCGTCGCGCTGAGCACGGCGTGCGCCCCGCCCGGCGTCACCCCGACGATGTCGACCTGGGCGTCGACCCCGAGGTCGGTGAGCGTCCCGGTGGCGGTGACCGCGAGCTCGCCGAGGACCATCGAGGCGAACGAGACCGGGTAGACACCGAGGTCGAGGAGGGCCCCGCCGGCGAGGGCGGGGTCCGACATCCGGCGCGGCCCGTCCGGGTGGAGTCGCTGGCCGTGGTCGGCGAGGACCGTCCGCACCTCGCCGAGCAGCCCGGTCGTCGCCGCCTGGCGGACGACGTCGTAGTGGGGGAGGAAGCGCGACCACATCGCCTCCATGACGAACACCCCGGTCTCGGCGGCGGCGGAGAGGACCTCGTCGGCCTCGGCCGCGTTGCGGGTGAAGGCCTTCTCGACGAGGACGTGCTTGCCCGCGGCGACGGCGAGGAGGGCGTGGTCGCGGTGCTCGGAGTGCGGGGAGGCGACGTACACGACGTCGACGTCGGGGTCGGCGACGAGCGCCTCGTACGTCGGGTGCGCCGCCGCGACGCCGTGGCGGGCCGCGAACTGGCCGGACCGCGCCCCGTCGCGCGAGCCGACCGCGGTCACCCGCTGCCGCGTCGGGGCGAGGCTCTCGGTGAACGCGGTGGCGATCCCCCCGGTCCCGAGTACCCCCCACCGGAGCGGGGGCGCGTCGGCGGGGTCGGGGGTCCGGGGTGCGGGGAGATCCATGACGGTCAGGCTAGGGCGTGGCGTCGCCCGGGCCCACCCGGCATACCCTCGGGTCATGCGATTCGGCCTGACGATCCTCCCCGAGTACCGGTGGTCCGAGGCCGAGCCGCTGTGGCGCCGGGCCGAGGAGCTCGGCTTCGACCACGCATGGACCTACGACCACCTCGTCTGGGGAGGCCTGCCCGACCACCCGTGGTTCGGGACGATGCCGATGCTCACCGCGGCCGCGATGGTCACCGAGCGCATCCGTCTCGGGACCTACGTCTCCTCGCCGAACTACCGTCACCCGTACGTCTTCGCCCGCGACCTCCTCGCCCTCGACGACATCTCCGGTGGCCGGGTGCTCTGCGGCCTCGGCACCGGCGGGTCGCCCGACGCCGGGATCCTCGGGGACGACCTGCCGCTGCGCTCGCGCGTCGAGCGGTTCCACGAGTTCGTCCCCCTCCTCCACCGGCTCCTCACCGAGGACCACGTCGACCACGAGGGCGAATGGTACCAGACCGTCGACGCGCGCACCAGGCCCGGGACCGTCCAGCGACCCCGGGTGCCGTTCGTCATCGCCGCGAACGGCCCGAAGTCGCTCCGTCTCGCCGCCCGCTTCGGCGAGGGCTGGGTGACGACGGGCCGTGGCGGCGACACCGTGGAGGAGTGGTGCGCCGGGGTCCGGGAGCTCGGGGAGCGGTTCGACATCGCGCTCGACGCCGCCGGACGGTCCGCGGGCGAGGTCGACCGCTACCTCTCCCTCGACGCCTCGTCCCGCTTCTCGCTCGAGAGCGTCGCGCTGTTCGACGAGCTCGTCGGCCGGGCGGAGGAGATGGGGTTCACCGACGTCATCGTCCACTGGCCCCGGCCGGACGGCCCGTACGCCGGCGACCCGGCGGTCCTCGACGACGTCGCCGAGCGCCTCGCCGCTCGCGGCTGACCGCCCGCGCGGGCCGCCGGGCGCTCAGCGGTCGACGAGGACGGCCTCCGGGGTGTGCAGACGGGTGAGGGTGCGCCCGGTGGCGGCCGGGACCCGGCCCGGGGTCGCGAGCGAGACGACGACCGCCGTCGCGAACGCGAGCGGGGTGCACCACGCCGCGGGCTGGGCGAGCAGGGCGCCGGCCCAGCCTGCCAGCGGTCCGAGGAGGATCGTCACGCCGACGGCGAGCGTCGCGCAGGCCCCGCCGACGGCGAGGCCGGCAGCGGCACCGGCCGTCGTCAGCCCCCGCCACCACACGCCGAGGACGAGCAGCGGCGCGAAGGTCGCTGCGGCGACCGCGAATGCGAGCCCGACCGTCGTCGCGAGGCCGAGCGGGCCGACGACCCGGCTCAGGACGTACGGGACGGCGACCGCGGCGACCGCCGCGACCCGGAACCCCTGGACCGCCGAGGCGTCGCCCCCGGTGACGCGGGCGAGCCGGCGCCGGAGGAGGTCCTGGTCGAGGACGCCGGCGACCGACATGGCGAGTCCCGACGCCGTGCTGAGGAACGCGGCGAACGCCCCACCGGCGAGGAGGGCGGCGAGGAGGTCCCCGGTCGTGCCGGGGACGGCGACGAGCGGGAGGGTGAGGACGACCGAGTCCGCGCGCATCCCGCTCGGGAGGGTGGGGAGGTAGACCCGTCCGAGGACGCCGTACACGGGGGTGAACAGGTAGAACGCCCCGAGCAGGGCGACGACGGCGACCGTCGTCCGGCGTGCGTCCCGGCCGTCGGGGTTGGTGTAGAAGCGGACGAGGACGTGGGGGAGCCCCATCGTGCCGAGGCAGAGCGCGAGCAGGGTGCTGTACGTCGCGTACGTGGGGTGCGCTCCGGCGCCGACCCCGCCGAGCGGCTCGGCCCAACCGGCGCCGACCCGGGGTGGGGGCGCCCCCGCCCGCAGCCACACCCAGAGCAGGACGAACGCGGGCACGGCGAACGCCGTGAGCTTGATCCAGTACTGCATCGCCTGGACCACGGTGATCGAGCGCATCCCCCCGGCCGCGACGTTGGCGGTGACGACGAGCGCGACGACGAGCCCGCCGACCCACGCGGGCCACCCGGTGACGTGCCGGAGGGCCAGTCCCGCGCCCTGGAGCTGGGGGAGGAGGTAGAGCCACCCGATCCCGACGACGAGCACGGAGCACAGGAGCCGGACGACGGTCGACTCGAGCCGTGCCTCGGCGAAGTCGGGGAGGGTGTAGGCACCCGACCGGCGCAGCGGCGCGGCGACGAGGACGAGGAGGACGACGTACCCCGCGGTGTAGCCGACGGGGAACCACAGCATGTCGACGCCCCGGTCGTAGACGAGCCCCGCGACCCCGAGGAACGAGGCGGCGGAGAGGTACTCGCCGCCGATCGCGCTCGCGTTGCGCCACGGCGTCACCGTCCGCCCGGCGACGTAGAAGTCGCTCGTCGCGCGCGACATCCGCAGCCCGTAGACCCCGACGACGAGCGTGGCGAGACAGACCGCGGCGATCGCGACGAGACCGGGCGTCCGGGTCACGTCCGGCCCACGACGTCGGTGAACTGCGCCTCGATGCGCTCGCTCGCCCGGACGTACGAGCGGGCGACGGCGAGAGCGGCAGGGTAGACGAGCACGCCGAGCACGAGCCACGGAAGCGGAACCCCGGCGACGGCGAGGGTCCGGGTGGCCGGGACGAGGAGGAAGAGGACCGGCAGGCCCCCGAGCCCGACGGCGCCGAGAGCGAGGGTGCCGAGCGCGAGGCGGAGCTGGGCGCGCATGAGCCCCTCGAGGTAGACGTCACCGAGCACGGTCTGCTCGTCGAGCTCGAGGGCGACGGGCCTGGCCGCGCGGACGGGCGCCCCGCGTCGTGAGCTCGTCACCCGGACCCGGCGGGGCGCGCGCCCGTCGCCGGACGGGGTCGCGGCCGTAGGAGCCGTGCCCGTCCGGCCGTCGTCTCCCGGCGGGGGGCCCGCCGCCGGGGGAGGCGGCGCCGTCATGGCTGCCCCGGCGCGGTCCGCGGGGCACGGAGGAGGCGGTCACGCAGCTCCCGGGCGTGCCGCCGGCTCACCTGGAGCTCGGTGTCGCCGACGACGACGACGTACCGGCCGTGGTCCATCCTGATCTCCCGGACGTGCGGCGTCGACACGAGCGTGCTCCGGTGGATGCGGACGAACCCGGCCGGCCCCCACCGCTCCTCGAGCGTGGCGAGCGGGATCCGGACGAGGTGCGAGCCGTCGGCGGTGTGGAGCCGGGCGTAGTCCCCCTGCGCCTGGGCGTACCGGACGTCGCTCCGGGCGACGAAGCGGGTGACGCCCCCGAGCTCGACGGGGATCGTCTCGTCCTCCTCGGCGCCGCGCCCGGCCGGCTCGCCGGACCCACCGCCGGAGCCGCTGGCGGACCCGGCCACGGAGACGACGCGGCGGACGGCCTCGGCGATCCGCTCGGGGCGGATCGGCTTCATGACGTAGTCGGTCGCCTCGACCGCGAAGGCGTCGACGGCGTGGGCGTCGTGGGCGGTGACGAAGACGACCTGCGGACGGTCGGCGAACCGGGCGATGACCCGGGCGAGCTCCATGCCGTCGAGCCCGGGCATGCTGATGTCGCTGAAGACGACGTCGAGGCCGCCCCCCTCGAGCGCCCGGAGGGCGTCGGTGCCGCTCCGCGCCGTGAGGACCCGCGCGACCCTCTCGTCCCGGCCGAGGACGTAGCTGAGCTCGGCCAGCGCCGGCTCCTCGTCGTCGACGACGAGCGCCCTCAGACCGGGCGGCTCCGTGGACCCATCCTCACCTCGGGTCATGTCACGGCAGCCTATGCCGTCGGGTGGACGCCCGGCGAGAACTTCGGGACCCGGAACGTCACCCTCATCCCGGCGCCTGGGGCGGTCTCGACGACGAGGCCGTGGTCGTCCCCGTACACCTGCCGGAGCCGGGCGTCGACGTTCCCGAGACCGACCGAGTCGTGCTCGTGCTGCCCGTCGAGGACGGCACGGACCCGCTCGGGGTCGGCCCCGACCCCGTCGTCGTCGATGCTGATCTCGGCGTCCGCGCCGCGGTCGGCCGCGGTGATCGTCAGGTGGCCCTCGCCCTCCTTGGCGGCGAGCCCGTGTCGGACGGCGTTCTCGACGAGCGGCTGGACCGCAAGGTAGGGCAGGGTCACGCTGAGGACCTCGGGTGCGACGAGGAGGCTGATCCGGAGGCGGTCGCCGAAGCGCGCCTGCTCGAGGACGAGGTACCGCTCGACGTTGCGGAGCTCCTCGGCGAGGGTCGTGTACGCCCCGCCGCGGCGGAGCGCGTACCGGGTGAAGTCCGCGAACTCGAGGAGGAGCTCACGGGCCCGGTCGGGGTCGGTCCGGACGAACGAGGCGATCGCGGCGAGCGAGTTGTAGATGAAGTGGGGGCTGATCTGGGCGCGGAGCGCGCGGAGCTCGGCCTCCATGGCGCGGGTGCGCTCCCGGCCGAGCTCGGCGAGCTCGATCTGGGCCGAGACCCACCGGGCCGCCTCCTCGGAGGCCCGGGCCAGGCCCGCCGTCGTCTCCGGACCGTACGCCGTGAGCGCCCCGACGACCCGGTCCTCGCACAAGAGCGGCGCGACGACCGCGGACCGGACGGGGCAGTCGGGGTCCGCGCACGTCACGGCCCCCGGCCGGAGCACGACGGTCCGCCCCGACGCGACTGCCTCGGCGGCGTCCCGCAGGACGCTCGCGCGGTGGTGCTCGCCGACCCCGTCCCAGGCGAGGACGCTGCCGAGGTCGCTGACGGCGAGTGCCGGGGTCCCGAGCATGGCCCGCAGGTGGCGTGAGGCCCGGGTCGCGCCCTCGACGGTCAGGCCCTGCCCGAGATGGCGCGCCGCGAGCGAGGCCGTGTGGAGGGTCTCGTACGTCGCCCGGTCGGCGTCGGTGAGGAAGCCGCGGGTCCGGGCCCGCCACCGCGACAGGACGCGGGCGAGGACGCCGAGGACCGCGAGGGCGAGGACGGCGACCGTCGCCGTGGCGAGGTCGATGCTGCCCGTCATGGCGTGAACTCTAGGCTGGCGGGGTGCCCGACATCGCTGCCTCGCTCCTCTCCCTCGCCGCGGTCCCCGAGGTCGCCGAGGGCGTCGAGCGGGCCCGAACGGCATGCACCGAGCTGCGGTGGCACCCCGCCCTGCGACGCCGGGTCCCGGAGGCGGCGGCAGAGTCCCGGGTCCGGGGGGCGTGGGCGAGCGCCGAGCTCGAGGGGGCGCGCAGCTCGGTCGACGTCGTCCGCGACCTCCTCCGCGGGGCCCGGCGGCGCTCGCCCGAGCCGGACCCCGCCGAGCGGGTCCTCCACGGCGTCATCACGGCCACCGCCGAGACCGAGCACGTGCGCGCGGTCGTCCTCACCGCGCCCCTCCAGGCGCTCGCCCGGCTGCACGTCGCCGCCGCCCGGGGGCTCGCCCCCGACGACGAGCTCGGCCGCCCCCGCCGGGCCGGTGAGCCCGTCGGCGAGCTCACCGACCTCGGACCGGTCCCCTCCCCCCGCGAGGTCGCCGTCCGGCTCGACGCCCTCGCGGAGGTCCTCCGCTCGGCGGAGCAGGTGCCGGCGCTCGTCGTCGCAGCGGTCGTCCACGCTGAGGTCGCGGCCCTGCGACCCTTCACCCGGGGCAACGGGGCCGTGGCCCGGGCCATGGAGCGGGCGGTGGTCCAGGCGTCCGGTCTCGACCCCACGGGGGTCGCCGTGACCGAGGCGGGGCACCGGGCCGCGGCGACGCACGGGTACGTCGGTGCGCTCGCGGCGTACGCCTCCGGGGAACGCCCCGGCGTCGTCCTCTGGCTCGCCCACTGCGCCGAGGCGATGGAGACCGCCGCCGCCGAGGGCACCCGGGTCGCCGACGCCGTGCTCGCGGGCCGCCTCGGGTGAGCGTCCCGGGTCGGTGCGTCACGCCGGCCTGCCCCGCGCGGGCGTCGCTCCCGGCGGTGGGGGACCTCCGTCCCCTTCCACGACCGGACGCCGAGGAGTAGACATGGGGTGTCCGGAGGACGGAGAACCGCTCGTCGAGCGGGAGGATGCCCCCCGGTGCACGACGACCGTGGGTCGACCGGGCACCCACGCGCGGGCAGTCCACTGATGGACCGACCGTGACGGGCTGGTCCCGGCACGGCGACATTGAGAGCACGCCTGGTCACCCGCGAGACCCGCGGTGGATGGCGCCCCGTCCCTCACGAGGGGCGGGGCGCCGTCCCGTCGTCCGCGGCGCGTGGGCACGGAAGCCCGACTGCGGCGGTCCGGGGTGGGACCGGACGGCTACCGATGGCGACCGACGGCGACCCACGGCGGACGGGTCGTCTCCCGGTCACCCGAGGGAGCCCAAAAGGGCATAAAGTACCTACAAGGGATGGGAGTGACCAGCCGATGAGGCCCCCTGACCCGGGAGTTCGGCGACCGGCGCCCCCTCGACTTGCCATTGCCCCCCCGCATGTCCCACGATAGAGATGTTCGCTCCCTACGGGTTGAGCGGACCAGCGCACCGGCTCCTCCCCCCCGGAGCTCGGCGCGTTGACGGCCCCGGTTGTCCCCCCCAACCGGGGCCGTCCCACGTCCGGTGCCGTTCACCCTCGCCCCGTCCACAGCGCCGCCCAGCGGCCGGCCCCCGTCCACAGGGCCGGCCACGGTCCGCGCCCGCCCGGCGCCTCCCGACATGCTCGTGGCATGACCGCGTTCGTCGTCGCCGTGACAGGAGCTTCGGGCGGGCTCGGCGCCTCGCACCTCGTCTGCGCCCTGGCCCACCGGGCGGGCATGGGCGGGCGGACGGTCGTCGCCGTCGACCTCTGCCCGGGCGGCGGCCTCGACGTCAGCGCCGGGCTCGAGCACCTTCCCGGGTACCGCTGGCCCGACCTCGCCGAGGTCGAGGGGGACGTCGACGGGGCGCGGCTCGTCCGCCGGCTGCCGACGGGGTCCGGGTTCGCCGTCCTCGCGGGACGGGGCGCGGCACCCTCCCCGGTGCACCTGGCCCCGATCCTCACCGCCGTGGGTCGCGAGGCCGATGTCGTCGTCCTCGACCTCCCGCCAGCGGCGCGTCTCGACGCCCAGGGCGTCCCCCCGGACGTCGTCGTCCTCCTCGCCGGCCTCGGGCCCCGCCAGCTCGCGGATGCCGGAGCGCTCGGTCCGAGCCTGCGGGACCTCGGCCCCGCTCCCCACCTCGTCACGCGGGGAGCCCGCGCGGTCGACGAGGTGAGCGAGGCCGTCGCCGAGCACCTCGGCCTCCCGCTCGTCGCGCACCTTCCGGACGACCCGCGTGCCGCGCTCGACGAGGAACGCGGGAGATGCCCGGGGGCCCGTCGCCGGGGCGCGGTCGCCCGCGCGGCGGAGGCCGTGCTCGAGGCCTGCCCCGGGCCGCCCCCGTCCGCCGTTCGCATCCCGTGACCGCCCGCGACCCCGGGCGGCCGGGCAGGTGGCCGGGAGTGCCGGCCCGCGTCGACTCGTGGATCCGGACCGGGACGCCGCCCGGACCGGAGGCCCTCCGGGCCCTGACCGACGGCGAGGACGTGCGACTCGGGACGGTCGGGGCCGAACGGCTCGAGAGGAGGCTCGCCGCCGACCTCCTCGGCCTCGGCCCCCTCGACGGCGTCGTCGCCGACGGGGCGGTCACCGACGTCCTCGTCAACGGCTCCGGGGAGGTCTGGACCGACCGGGGCCGAGGGCTCGAGCGCGCCGCCGTCGTCGGTCTGGCCGACGCCGACGACGTCCGCAGGCTCGCCGTCCGGCTCGCCGCCCTCGCCGGCCGCCGGCTCGACGAGGGACAGCCGTGGGTCGACGGTCTCCTGCCCTCCGGGGTCCGCCTGCACGCCGTCCTCCCGCCGCTCGTCGAGGGGGGAGCGCACGTCAGCCTCCGGATCCCCCGTCGCTCCCTCGCGAGCCTGGAGTCCCTCGCGGCGGCGGGGATGATGACCCCCGTACAGCTCGCGGACCTGCGTGCCCTCGTCCGGGACCGGGTCGCCTTCGTCGTCACCGGCGGCACGGGGACGGGCAAGACGACCCTCCTCGGCGCCATGCTCGCCGAGGCCCCACCGACCGAGCGGCTCGTCGTCGTCGAGGACGTCCGCGAGCTCGCGGTCGACCACCCGCACGTCGTCCGGCTCCAGGCCCGCCCCGCCAACGTCGAGGGCTCGGGCCGGGTGACCCTCGTCGACCTCGTCCGGCAGGCGCTGCGGATGCGCCCCGACCGGGTCGTCGTCGGGGAGGTCCGCGGGGGCGAGGTCCGCGAGCTCCTCGCCGCCCTCAACACGGGTCACGAGGGTGGCTGCGGGACCCTGCACGCGAACCGCCCCGAGGACGTCCCTGCCCGCTTCGAAGCCCTCGGGGCCCTCGCGGGGATGTCCCCGGCTGCCGTCCGGGCCCAGCTCGCGAGCGCTCTCCAGGCCACGGTGCACCTCGCCCGGGACCCACGGGGCGGACGTCACGTCGTCGCCGTCCGCCCACTCCAGCACGGTCCGCGGGGGACCGCGTGACGCTCCTCGCGCTCCTCGCCTGCCTCGTCGCCGCGCCGCTCCTCTGGCCGGGGCGACGTCATCCGCCCGACCCCGGTCCCGGCCCGGGCGTCGGTGTGCCCGCCGCCCGTGTGCTCCGACGCTCCCGCGTCCTGCGGGGGCGGGTGCCGTCGACGCGTGCCGACGACGAGGTCGCCGCCGTCGCCGACCTCCTCGCCGCCTGCCTCCGGGCCGGCCTCGCGCCGCCCGACGCGCTCGGGGCTGCCGAGGCGGCGGCTGCCGGCGACGGCCGGGTCGCCGACGCGGTGCGTGAGGCCCGGCGGGCCGCCGCGGCCGGACGCGACGTCGGGCCCGCGTGGGAGCGCCACCTCGCGGAGGTCCCGCAGCTCGGGCTCGTCTGCGCGGCGTGGCGCCTGAGCGACCACCTCGGCGTGCCGCTCGCGCCGGCGGTCGAGGTCGCGGCCCGGGCCGGACGTGCTCGGACGGCGGCCGGCGAGGACCTCGACGCCCAGCTCGCGGGGGCCCGGGCGTCGATGGCCGTGCTCACCCTCCTCCCGCTCGTCGGGCCTCTCGCCGTGGTCCTCGTCGGCCTCGACCCCAGGGGGGTCTACCTCTCCTCACCCGTCGGGCTCGTCGCCGCCGTCGGTGGTGTCGTCCTCACCGGCGCCGGATGGGTCACGGCGCGCTGGATCGTCCGTCGGGCCGGGCGGCCCGCGCGGCTGCGGCGGTGACCGTGCCGGGCTCAGCGGTGCTCGTCGGCACGCTCCTCGTCGGCGTCGCCCTCACGTGCTGGCCCACCCGATCCACGGCCCGGCCGGGGGACGGCCGGGCCACGCCCGGGAGTGCGGTGGGCACCGGCGATCCGAGCGACACGAGCGACACGAGCGACACGAGCGACACCGGGGAGACGGTCGACGCCCTCGCCGACACCATGCTCCTCCTCGCGCTCGCGCTCCGCGGCCCCGTCAGCGTCACGGCGGCACTCGAGGCCGTCGCCGCCGTGACGAGCGGCCGGGTCCGGGAGGACCTCCTCGCCGTCGCGACCGCGCGCCGGTGGGGGGTCGAGGACGCCACCGCCTGGGGCTACGCCGCACCGGAGTGGTCGCCCGTCGCGGTCGCCCTGGGGGTGGCCGAGGCGACCGGTGCCGCTCCGGCTCGTCTCGTCGGCGAGGCCGCCGAGCGGGTCAGGTCGAGCGAGGCGCGTCGTCGGCGGGCAGCCGCCGCCCGGGCGACGACGCTGCTCGTGCTCCCACTCGGGGGGATGTTCCTCCCGGCCTTCGTCCTCACGACCGTGGTCCCGGTCGTCGCCGCCCTCACTCGGGATCTCCTCGCCCCCTGAGCCCTGAGCCCTGACCCTGAGCCGCTGCGGAGCCGCACGGCCCTCGTCCGCCGTCGTCCCACCCGGGCGGCTCGTCCCCACCCTCCGGACCACTCGTCCCCCCATCCACAGGACGCCGGGAGGCCCGGCGACCCCGACGACCGGGGTGGTGCTCTGGACCCGGGACCTGAACGGCTCAGGAGGCCCCGGCGGGCGACGCCCGGCCGTGGCCGCCCCCCGACCGAGCGAGGAGCAGACCATGAGGCAGAGCAGTCAGTGGAGCAGGCAGCCGAGGCGGACGACGCCCGGCACGCAGCCACGGCGGACGGCGCCCGGCACGCGACACCGGCCCACGACGCCAAGCCCGCGACGGGACGGCGGGGCCCGGCGTCGCCGGAGGGGCGTCGAGGCGGGGATGACGACGGCGGAGTACGCGGTGGGGACGCTCGCCGCCGTCGCCTTCGCCGCGGTGCTCCTCGCGGTCGTCAGGTCGGAGGCGGTGCGCTCGGCCCTCTCGTCGATGATCGTCTCCGCCCTGGGCATGGGCACCTGACAGTGGCTCCCGGGCACGTCGGGGGTGGTGAGCGCGGCATGGCGACCGCCGAGCTCGCGGTCGCCATGCCGGTCCTTCTCCTCGTCCTCGGGGTCGCCCTCGGTGGGCTCCGGGTCGGGGTCGACGAGCTCCGCTGCCTCGACGCGGCGCGCTCGGCGGCCCGGCTCGCCGCCCGGGGTGAGGACCACGCCCACGTGGTCGCGGACGCCCGGCGTGCGGCCCCACCCGGAGCCTCGGTCGAGGTCGGCCTCGACGGCGCCCGGGTGGTCGTCACCGTCCGCTGCCGGCCGCCTGCGGTCCTCGACGCGCTCGGGGTGACTGCCGCGCCATCCGCCACCGTGTCCGCGAGGCGCGAGACCGCGCCTGGCGGGGTCGGGGGTTGAGGTGGTGCGGCGCGTGCCGGACGGGGACCTCCCCGAGGTGCCCGCAGGGGAGCGCGGCGGGTCGACGGTCCTCGCGCTCGCCGGTCTCGGCGCCCTCGTCGCCGCCCTCGCCGGGGCGCTCGTCCTCGCCAGTGCGGTCCTCGTCGCCCACCGGGCCAGGGCGGCCGCCGATGTCGCCGCGCTCGCAGCCGCCGGCCACCTCGCCGGGGGCGGCACTCCGGGCGCGGCCTGCGCCGTCGCCGCCGAGGTCGCCGCCGCCAACGGGGCGGACCTCACGGGGTGCGTCGCCTCGGCGGACGGGACGGTGACCGTCACCGTCGGGATCGCGCTCACGCCGCTCGTCGACCGCGCGCGGGCAGAGGCGGACGCGGGGCGGCGGGCCCGAGGGGCGGCCCCGGGAGCCGTGACGGCGCGCGCTCGGGCCGGCCCCGCGGGGGCCCGGTGAGCCTCGGCGACCTCGTGACGAGGGGCCGCGCCTCAGGCGTCGGGGTCCGTTCGGTCCGACATCCGATCGCCGGGGTCCGGGTCTCCCGTGCCCGGGCGGCCCCCGGGCTCCCCGGTGGAGTGGGCGCGGGCCTCGGCGGCGTCGGCGCGCCGCCGGGCGGCCTCGGTGGCGAGCCGCTGCTCGCGCAGCTTCTCCTCGGCCGTCCGCTCGGTCTCGACCCGCCGCTGCTCGGCATCCTGGAGCGTGGCCTTCCGTTCGCGCCGACGCCGGGCGCTGTGCCGGATGCCGCGGCGGAGGATCGCCCATCCCCACCACAGGACGAGGACGATGGCCGCTCCGAGGACGACGAGCTGGAAGGGGGTGAGGCCGATGGTGACGCCGAAGGCGTCGACCTCGGTGCGCTGTCCCAACGGGAACGCCGCCAGGTACGTCGCCGCACCCGCGCCGAGGGCGAGCAGGATGAGCAGGACCCCGAGGACGATCATTGCCAGCCCCTTCCCTCCGCAGGTCGCAGCCGCCCGGCCCGAGCGGTTGCCTCGACTCTAGCCTCGTTCGCCGCGGGCCGCGCGAGGGCAGGGGCGGCCCCGAGGTGGGTGAGCACGACATCGAGGAGGGCGACGGCGCCGGCCTTGTCGAGGGGGGCGTTGCCGTTCCCGCACTTCGGGGACTGGACGCACGCCGGGCAGCCCGCCCGGCACGTGCACCCGGCGACGGTCTCCCGGGTCGCCGTGAGCCACTCGCGGACGGCGTCGTGTCCGTGCTCGGCGAAGCCCGCGCCTCCGGGGTGGCCGTCGTAGATGAGGATCGTCGGCAGGCCGGTGTCGGGGTGGAGGGCGGTCGAGACCCCCCCGATGTCCCACCGGTCGCAGATCGCGACGAGCGGGAGCATCCCGATCGCGGCGTGCTCTACGGCGTGGGCGGCGCCGGGGACGGCGTCCTCGGGGACGCCTGCGGCGGCGAGCGTGTCGAGCGGGACGGTCCACCACACGGCCTTCGTCGCCAGCGTCCGTTCGGGCAGCTCGAGCGGGTGCGTGCCGATGACCTCCCCGCTCGGGAGCCGGCGGAGGAACGAGGTGACCTGGGTCCGTACCCGGACCGGCCCGAAGGAGACCCGGACGGGCCCCACGGTGCCTCCCCGCTCCTCGGCGATGATGTCGAACGCGCTCACCGAGCGGGCGTACGTGCTCCACCCCGGGTCGCCGCGGACCACCGTCGCCGTCGCGGACGCGAGGTCGAGACCGGTGACGACCCACGTCTCCCCCTGGTGGACGTGCACCGCCCCGGTGTGGACCTGGCCGTGCGCGGAGGCCTCGTCGACAGTGCCGACGACCCGTCCGGTCTGCCGCTCGACGATGCTCACGACCTCGCCGGCCCCGCGGAGCGAGATGTGGTCGCCCGGACGGTCGGGGCGTGCCCAGTACCACCCGGTCGGGCGTCGCCGGAGGATGTGGTCGGCGACGAGGGCGTCGACGAGCCGGGGAGCGGTCGGGCCGAAGAGGCGGAAGTCCTCCCGGGTGAGCGGGAGCTCCGCCGCGGCCGCAGCGAGGTGGGGGCCGAGGACGTACCGGTTCTCCGGGTCGAGGACGGTCGCCTCGACGGGCGCCCCGAAGACCGACTGCGGGTGCTCGAGGAGGTAGCTGTCGAGCGGGTCGTCGGCGGCGACGAGCACGGCGAGCGACTCGGTCCCGGCCCGCCCGGCCCGCCCGGCCTGCTGCCAGAGCGAGGCCCGCCGGCCCGGCCAGCCGGCGATGAGGACGGCGTCGAGCCCGGCGACATCGACGCCGAGCTCGAGCGCGCTCGTCGCCGCGAGACCGAGGATCCGCCCCGAGCGGAGCGACCGCTCGAGCTCCCGCCGCTCCTCGGGGAGGTACCCGCCCCGGTACGCGGCGACAGCGTCCGCCCGGGCGGGGTCGAGCGCCGCGACCCGTCGGGCGGCCCCGGCCGCGAGCGCCTCGACCCCCGCGCGGGACCGGGCGAAGGCCACCGTCTGGACCCCGTCGAGGACGAGGTCGGCGAGCAGCTCCGCCGCCTCGGTCGTCGCCGAGCGGCGCCCCGGCCCGGTCGCGTCCTCCCCCTCCTCCCCGCCCGGGCCGCCGGCACCCGGGGGCGCCTCGACGTCCGGCGGCGCCCACAGCGCGAAGGTCATCGCCTCCCGCGGCGAGCCGTCCTCGACGACCGGGGTCACCGGGAGCCCGGTGAGCCGGCTCGCGTGCTCCCCCGGGTCGCTCACCGTCGCCGAGGCGAGGACGAACGTCGGCGAGCTGCCGTACCGGGCCGCGACCCGGCGCAGGCGGCGCAGGAGGAGGGCGACGTGCGAGCCGAAGACCCCACGGTAGACGTGGCACTCGTCGACGACGACATAGCGCAGGGCGCGCAGGAACGGCGCCCAGCGCTGGTGGCCGGGCAGGAGCGAATGGTGGACGAGGTCCGGGTTGGTGAGCACGAGGTTCGCGTGGTCGCGGACCCAGCGCCGCTCCTCGCTCGGGGTGTCGCCGTCGTACGTCGCCGCGCGCACCCCGGGGACGGCGAGCCGGTCGAGACGGGCGAGCTGGTCGCCGGCGAGGGCCTTGGTCGGGGACAGGTAGAGCGCGGTCGTGCCCCTACCGACGCCGCTCGCCCCGCCGTCGACGACGTCGGTGAGCACCGGGAGGAGGTACCCGAGGCTCTTGCCCGAGGCGGTCCCCGTGGCCATGACGACGTGGTCTCCCGCGTGCGCGAGGTCCGCGGCGCGGCGCTGGTGCGACCACGGCCGCTCCACCCCGCTCGTCGTGAGGGCGGCAAGGACCGGGGGAGCGGCCCAGTCCGGCCAGCCGGCGTGCGACGCCTCCCGCCGGGGCAGCCGTTCGACGTGGCGAAGCCGTCCCGCGGGGCCCCGCCCCGCGAGGGTGGCGAGCACTCCGGCGGGGTCGAACGCGCGCGTATCTGGCGAGGAACGGGACGGCGGGGTCATCGTGGATTACGGTAATGCGGACGCGCCCCTCGCCCGAACGGCCGGAAGGAGTCTCGTGAACCTCACCGTCTCCAGCACGGAGAACGGCGACGTCGCCGTCGTGAGCGTCCACGGCGAGATCGACGTCTACACCGCCCCCATGCTCCGCGAGGCCCTCGACAAGCACGTCGCCGCCGGGCGCGTCCGCTTCGTCGTCGACCTCACGGACGTCAGCTTCATGGACTCGACGGCCCTCGGGGTCCTCGTCGGCCGGCTCAAGCTCATCCGCGCCCAGTCCGGGTCGCTCCGGGTCGTCGTCAGCCAGGAGCGGGTGCGGCGGGTCTTCGCGATCACCGGCCTCGACAAGGTCTTCGCGCTCCACGCGACCGTCGACGAGGCGCTCGCGGCCGCGCACGAGTCGGTCTGAGCCTCCCCGTCGGTCCGACCCCCACCGGACCAGGAACGGACGCGACCGGACGCGGACGGGGGCGGACGGGGGCGGGTGGGCACGGTCCCGAGGGGGAGTGTGATTCCGGCGACGGATGGGGTGCATCACGCGCCCGAAAGGGTACTGTGTGCCCCGTTCGCCCTCGGTGCCGCTGTCTCGCGGTGACGGGGCGAATCTCCGTTCACCCATCAAGGAGGATGGCATGACAGGCCTTGTGCCACGTCTGGCGGGCGCCGCGTCGGACATCGAGCTCACCGGGACCAACCTCACCCTGACGATCACCGTCGCGGCCATCGCCGCGGTCGCGCTCGTCATGGGCTTCGTCTTCCGGGGCCAGGTGCTCCGTGCCGACCCCGGCACCGAGAACATGCAGACCATCGGGGCCGCTGTCGAGGAGGGGGCGCAGGCCTACCTCGCCCGCCAGTTCAAGACCCTCGCGTGGTTCGTCCTCCTCGTCTTCGTCCTCCTCCTCTTCCTCCCGGCCGACACCGGCGCGGTCCGGTGGGGGCGGTCCGGCTTCTTCGTGCTCGGCGCCCTCTTCTCCGCGTCGATCGGGTACCTCGGGATGAGCCTCGCCGTCCGGGCGAACGTCCGGGTGGCCGCGGCCGCCCGCGCGGGCGAGCGGGACGACGGGGTGAGGATCGCCTTCCGGACCGGCGGTGTCGTCGGGATGGCGACCGTCGGCCTCGGCCTCCTCGGCGCTTCCGCGGTCGTCTTCTTCTACCAGGGCGAGGCGCCCAAGGTCCTCGAGGGCTTCGGCTTCGGCGCCGCCCTCCTCGCGATGTTCATGCGTGTCGGCGGCGGGATCTTCACCAAGGCCGCGGACGTCGGCGCCGACCTCGTCGGCAAGGTCGAGGCCGGGATCCCCGAGGACGACCCCCGCAACGCCGCGACCATCGCCGACAACGTCGGGGACAACGTCGGGGACTGCGCCGGCATGGCCGCCGACCTCTTCGAGTCCTACGCGGTGACCCTCGTCGCCGCCCTCATCCTCGGCTCGGTCGCGTTCGGGGCGTACGGCCTCGTCTACCCCCTCATCGTCCCCGCCATCGGGGCGGTCACCGCCCTCCTCGGGGTCTACATCACCCGGGTCCGCCCCGGCGAGAACGCCCTCTCGGCGATCAACCGGGGCTTCTACATCGCCGCGACGATCTCCGCGGTCCTCTCCGCGATCGCGGCCTTCGTCTACCTCCCGAGCAGCTACGACGCGCTCGGGTCGAGCGACCAGGCGGTCGCCACCCTCACCGGCGACCCCCGGCTCACCGCGACCCTCGCCGTCATCATCGGGATCGTCCTCGCCGGGGTCATCCTCTGGCTCACGGGGTACTTCACCGGCACCGACAAGCGCCCGACCCGCGACGTCGCCCGGACCTCGCTCACCGGCTCGGCGACGGTCGTCCTCTCCGGCATCGGCGTCGGCCTCGAGTCGGCCGTCTACACCGCGGCGATCATCGGGACCGCGGTCTACCTCGCCTTCCTCCTCGGCGGCGGCGCGACGGCGCTCGCGCTGTTCCTCATCGCCCTCGCCGGCTGCGGCCTGCTCACGACGGTCGGCGTCATCGTCGCGATGGACACCTTCGGGCCGGTCTCGGACAACGCCCAGGGCATCGCCGAGATGTCGGGCGACGTCGACGAGGAGGCCGCCCAGATCCTCACCGAGCTCGACGCCGTCGGGAACACGACGAAGGCGATCACCAAGGGCATCGCCATCGCGACCGCCGTCCTCGCGGCCACGGCGCTCTTCGGGTCGTACACGGACGCGTGGAGCACCGAGGCCCGCAAGGTCCTCACCGCCTCCGGGCAGACCCCGACCGCCCGGGTCGCGCAGACCTTCACGACAGAGATCGTCTCGCCGAACGTCCTCGTCGGCGTCCTCATCGGCGCCGCGGTCGTCTTCCTCTTCTCCGGCCTCGCCATCAACGCCGTGACCCGGGCCGCCGGGGCCATCGTCTTCGAGGTGCGCCGCCAGTTCCGCGAGCACCCGGGGATCATGGACTACACCGAGAAGCCCGAGTACGGCCGGGTCGTCGACATCTGCACGAAGGACTCCCTCCGCGAGCTCGCGACCCCCGGGCTGCTCGCCGCGCTCATGCCGGTCGCCGTCGGCTTCGGTCTCGGCATCGGCGCGCTCGCCGGCTTCCTCGGCGGGGCGATCGGGGCGGGGGCTCTCATGGCGGTGTTCCTCGCCAACTCCGGCGGGGCGTGGGACAACGCGAAGAAGATCGTCGAGGACGGCCACCACGGGGGCAAGGGCTCGCCCGCGCACGAGGCGACGATCATCGGCGACACCGTCGGGGACCCGTTCAAGGACACGGCCGGCCCCGCGATCAACCCCCTCCTCAAGGTGATGAACCTCGTCGCCGTCCTCATCGCCCCGGCGATCGTCGGCCTCACCCTCGGCAACGGGGCCAACCCGGCGATCCGGTACGGCATCGCCGGCGTCGCCATCGTCGTCGTTGTCGCCGCCGTGGCGATCTCGAAGACCCGCGACATCGCCATCGCCGACGACGGGGTCGTCCTCGCCGGGGGCGGTCCTGCGGAGGACGGGTCGGCGGCCGGCGCGGACCGTCCCGTCGAGACGTCCGCGGGCGCCGCCTCGGTGACGCCGGCCGGGCCGGTGGGCGAGCCGAGCGACGAGGACTCCGACGAGACCGAGGCCGAGCGGGCCGCTCGCCGGTAGGCGACCGTGGGCGCCCGGCGGACCGACGCGGCCGGCGACCCCCGAGGGGTCGCCGGCCGCTGCCGTTCCCGGCGGTCGCCGCCTGGCTGCCCACGCCGGGGGGCCGCCGACTTCACGGACGCCGCCTCGGCCCCGGACCGGGCCGGCCTGCCCGGGGGACCCTCGACGGCATAGCCTGAGGTCCATGCCCCGCCGCCTGACCTCGCTCACCACCGAGGGCGGCCGGCACGCCCCACCCCAGGTCGCCGTGCCCCTCGTCGACGCCCTCCGGGCCGACCTCATCGACGCCGGGTTCACCGTCGACGGGGTCGCCCACTTCCTCGGGCCGCTCGCGAGCCGGGCGCTCGAGCGCGAGCAGACGATCCCCGCCCAGCGCGTTACGGCCGCCTCGCGGACGCCCGTCGCCACCCTCGTGCGCCTGTTCACCCTCGGCGACGCCGTGGACGAGGAGGACGCCGAGCGGGCGCTCCCCACCCTCACCGTCGCCGGCGCGGACCGGCTCGGCCTCCTCGAGCCCGAGGGGGACGGGGTCGTCGCGACGTGCGACCTGCGCCCGTACGCCGCCGACGGCCACGACTGGTGGGTCGCCTCCGACCTCTCCGAGATCGCGACCCGCTCGCCCCTGCGCGAGGACCACGTCCTCGGGATCGGGGGCGCCTCGGCGACCCTGACGTCGTGGACGCCGCGGCCCCCGGTCGCCCGGGCCCTCGACCTCGGGACGGGGTGCGGGGTGCAGGCGCTCGCGCTCGCGACGCACGCCGAGGAGGTGGTCGCCACCGACGTCTCCGAGCGCGCCCTGGGGTTTGCCCGGTTCACCGCCGCCCTCAACGGGCAGCGCTGGGAGCTCCGGTCCGGCTCGATGCTCGACCCGGTCGCGGGGGAGCGGTTCGACCTCGTCGTCAGCAACCCGCCGTTCGTCATCACCCCCCGGGACGCGGGGGTCCCCCTCTTCGAGTACCGGGACGGGGGCGGCGCCGGGGACGCCGTCGTCGCCGACCTCGTCCGGAACGTCGGGGCCCACCTCCGCCCCGGGGGCATCGCCCAACTGCTCGGCAACTGGGAGGTCGTCGGCGACGCCGACTGGCACGACCGGGTGGGGGGCTGGGTCCGCGAGAGCGGCCTCGATGCGTGGGTCGTCCAGCGGGAGGTGCAGGACCCCGCCGAGTACGCCGAGACGTGGGCCCGCGACGGAGGCCACCACAGCGCGACACCGGAGTTCGGGACGATGTACGCCGCCTGGCTCGACGACTTCGCGACCCGGGGCGTCACCGCGATCGGGTTCGGGGTCATCACCCTCCACCGGCCTGAGGCCCCACGCGAGCCGGTCGTCGACCTCGTCGACGTCCGCGGGCCGGTCGCGGCCCCGATGGGCCCGCACGTCCTCGCCGGGCTCCGGGCCCGGGTCTGGCTCGCCGAGCACGGCGACGCCGGTGTCCTCGCGACGCGCTGGCGGTGCGCCGACGACGTCACCGAGGCCCGCTGGCGTCGGCCCGGCGACGACGACCCCGAGGTCATCCGGCTCCACCAGGGCGGCGGCCTCGCGCGGGCCGTCGACCTCGACACGGTCTCGGCCGCCTTCGTCAGCGTCTGCGACGGCGAGCTCACTGCCGGGGCGGCCCTCACCGCCATCGCCGCCGTACTCGACCGGCCCGTCGAGCAGGTCAGGCGGACGGCGCTCCCGAATGTCCGGGCGTGCGTCGCCGACGGGCTCCTCGTCTCTTGTGAGTGAGCGCTCACTCAGTTAGGCTCACTCCGGTGACCCCTCGCGCTCCCGCGCTCCCCCCCGAGGAACGCCGCGCCGCCCTCGTCGCGGCGACGATCCCGCTGCTGCGCGAGAAGGGCTCGGCGGTGAGCACCCGGGACATCGCCCGCGCCGCCGGGGTCGCCGAGGGCACGATCTTCCGGGTCTTCGAAAGCAAGGACGACCTCGTCCACGAGGCACTCCGGTCGGCCTTCGACCCGGGGCCGCTCGTCGCCCGGCTCGAGGGGGTCGACCGCGGCCTGCCCCTGCGGGACCGGCTCGTCGCGGCGGTGAGGGCGTTGCAGGACCACCTCGTCGAGATCTTCGACCTCATGACCGTCACCGGCCTGCTCCAGCCGCCGGCGGACGTCCTCGAGCGCCACCACGACCCCGCGCGGGACCGGCACGAGCGCGTCGGGCACGTACTCGTCGACCTCCTCGGCCCCGACGCCGGCGGCCTGCGGGTCCCCCCCGAGGAGCTCTTCCGGCTGCTCCGGCTGCTCACCTTCTCCGGAAGCCACCGTGAGATCGCCGAGGGGCACCTGCTCACCCCCGAGGAGATCGTCGACGTCGTCCTCGACGGCACGCGGAAGGACCCCCGATGCTCCTGATCCGGCTCCTGCGCACCCACCTCGCCCCCTACCGGTCCCGGCTCGGGTGGCTGCTCGCCCTCCAGCTCGCCGGGACGATCGCCTCGCTCTCCCTTCCGAGCCTCAACGGGCGGATCATCGACGACGGGGTGGCGCAGGGCGACACCGGGTTCATCCTCCGCGCCGGGGCCGCGATGCTCGCCATCTCGGTCCTCCAGATCTCCGCGACGGTCGCGGCGACGTACCTCGCGTCCCGCACCGCCGCCGGGCTCGCGCGGGACGTCCGGGCCGAGCTCTTCGCCAGTGTCGGGAGGTTCAGCGAGCAGGAGGTCTCCCGGTTCGGGGCCCCGACGCTCATCTCCCGGTGCACGAACGACGTCACCCAGGTCCAGACGGTGACCTACATGGGGCTCGCGATGA
This sequence comes from uncultured Actinomycetota bacterium, assembly GCA_963783735.1. Taxonomy (GTDB): domain Bacteria; phylum Actinomycetota; class Actinomycetes; order Actinomycetales; family Dermatophilaceae; genus CAWDAQ01. The sequence continues at coordinate 233,413 of CAWAOO010000008.1, forward strand.
TGGTCACCGCCCCGATCATGATGGTCGGCGGCATCGTCATGGCCCTCGGTGAGGACGTCGGGCTCTCCTGGCTCGTCGCCGTCGCGGTCCCGCTCCTCGGCCTCACGGTCTCCCTCGTCATCCGGCGGATGATCCCCCAGTTCCGGCTCATGCAGGCCTCCGTCGACTGGGTCAACCGGATCCTCCGCGAGCAGATCACCGGCGTCCGGGTCGTCCGGGCCTTCGTCCGGGAGGACCACGAGCGGGCCCGGTTCGCCGAGGCGAACACCCAGTACACGGGGACAGCACTCGCCGTCGGGCGGCTCATGGCGCTCGTCTTCCCGCTCGTCATGCTCATCTTCAACGCCTCGACCGTGGCCGTCCTCTGGTTCGGCGCCCAGCGGGTCGAGTCCGGCGCCATGCAGATCGGGGCGCTCACCGCCTTCATGGCCTACCTCCTCCAGATCCTCATGTCGGTGATGATGGCGACCTTCATGAGCATGATGATCCCGCGGGCGACGGTCTCGGCCGGGAGGATCGGCGAGGTCCTCGACACCGAGACCTCGGTCCTGACGCCCGTCGTCCCGGTCCCGGTCACCTCGCCGGCGCCGTCCGTCGAGATGGAGGACGTCGCCTTCCACTACCCCGGCGCGGACGCCCCCGTCCTCGACGGGGTGACCTTCCGGGCCTCGCCCGGCCGGACGACCGCCGTCGTCGGCTCGACCGGGTCGGGCAAGTCCACGCTCCTCGCCCTCGTGCCCCGGCTCCACGACGCCACCGCGGGGACGGTCCGGGTCGGCGGCGTCGACGTCCGCGAGGCCCGTCCCGAGGACGTCTGGTCCCGGATCGGGTGGGTCCCCCAGAAGCCGTACCTCTTCAGCGGAACCGTCGCCTCCAACCTCCGCTTCGGGGCCCCGCACGCGGGGGACGACGAGCTCTGGGAGGCCCTGCGGATCGCCCAGGCCGACGACTTCGTCCGGGCGATGCCCGGCGGGCTCGACGCGACGGTCGCCCAGGGCGGCACGAACGTCTCCGGGGGGCAGCGGCAGCGGCTCGCCATCGCCCGGGCCCTCGTCCGCCGTCCCGAGATCTACCTCTTCGACGACTCCTTCTCCGCCCTCGACCTCTCCACGGACGCCCGGCTGCGGGCCACGCTCCGCCCGGTCACCCGGGACGCGACCGTCGTCATCGTCGCCCAGCGCGTCTCGACCATCCTCGACGCCGACGAGATCCTCGTCCTCGAGGACGGCCGGCTCGTCGGGGCCGGGACCCACACCGAGCTCCTCGAGCGGTGCCCGACGTACGCCGAGATCGTCGAGAGCCAGCAGGTCGCGCAGGCCGCGGTATGAGCGAGGTCAAGACCGCCGAGGAGAAGGCCGCCGAGGCCCGCCGTGGTCCCGCAGCCGGGGTCCGCCGGCACGGCCCCGGCGCCGGGCTCGGGGTCCCCGTCGAGCGGTCGCGGGCCTTCGTCCCCTCCGCGCGGCGGCTGCTCGGCCTGCTCCGCCCCGAGCGTGCCCCGCTCCTCGCCGTCCTCGCGCTCGCCGTGACGAGCGTCGTCCTCACCGCCCTCGGCCCGAAGATCCTGGCCCGTGCCACCGACCTCATCTTCGCCGGCGCGATCGCGAGCCGCCTCCCCGGCGGCGTCGACAAGGCGAGCGTCGTCGCCGGACTGCGCGCCCGGGGCGAGTCGACGTTCGCCGACCTCGTCGCGGCCACCGACCTCGTCCCCGGCCAGGGGATCGACTTCGGGGCGGTCGGTCGCGTCCTCGTCGTCGTCCTCGGCATCTACCTCGTCGCCGCCGTGCTCTCGTGGGCGCAGGCGTACGTCCTCACCGGGGCGGTCAACCGGACGGTGTTCGCGCTCCGTCGCGACGTCGAGGAGAAGCTCCAGCGGCTCCCGCTCCCCTACTTCGACGGGCAGCCCCGCGGCGAGCTCCTCAGCCGGGTGACGAACGACATCGACAACGTCGCGCAGAGCCTCCAGCAGACCCTGAGCCAGCTGCTCACCTCGCTCCTCACGGTCGTCGCGACGGTGACGATGATGTTCGTCATCTCCCCGGTCCTCGCGCTCATCGCGCTCGTGACGATCCCCGTCTCGGTCGCCCTGACGACCGTCATCGGCCGACGCTCCCAGCGCCACTTCGTCCAGCAGTGGAAGAGCACGGGGGAGGTCAACGCCGTCGTCGAGGAGACCTTCACCGGCCACAGCCTCGTCAAGGTGTTCGGGCGCCAGGCCGAGACCGAGGCCGAGTTCCGGGAGAAGAACGAGCAGCTGTACGCCGCCGGCTTCGGCGCCCAGTTCGTCAGCGGCATCATCATGCCCGCGATGATGTTCGTCGGGAACCTCAACTACGTCGTCGTCGCCGTCATCGGCGGCCTCCGGGTCGCCTCCGGGTCGATGAGCCTCGGGGACGTCCAGGCCTTCATCCAGTACTCCCGCCAGTTCACCCAGCCGCTCACCCAGGTCGCCTCGATGGCGAACCTCATGCAGTCGGGGGTCGCCTCGGCCGAGCGGGTGTTCGACGTCCTCGACGCGCGCGAGCAGCGGTCCGAGGTGGCGACCCCGGTGCGGATCGACGAGCCGCGCGGCCGGGTGGCGTTCGAGGGTGTCGCGTTCTCGTACGACCCGGGCACCCCGCTCATCCAGGACCTCGACCTCGTCGTCGAGCCGGGCCAGACGGTCGCGATCGTCGGGCCGACCGGGGCGGGCAAGACGACCCTCGTCAACCTCATCATGCGCTTCTACGAGCTCGACCGCGGACGGATCACCCTCGACGGGGTCGACATCACCGACCTCAGCCGGCACGGGCTCCGGTCCCGGATCGGGATGGTCCTCCAGGACGCTTGGCTGTTCGGGGGGACGATCCGGGAGAACATCGCCTACGGCCGCCCCGACGCGACCGAGGAGGAGATCCTCGTCGCCGCGAGGGCGACGTACGTCGACCGCTTCGTCCACTCCCTCCCGCTCGGCTACGACACCGTCCTCGACGCCGAGGGCGGCAACATCAGCGTCGGCGAGAAGCAGCTCGTCACCATCGCCCGGGCCTTCCTCGCCAACCCGTCTCTGCTCATCCTCGACGAGGCGACCTCGGCGGTCGACACCCGAACCGAGCTCCTCCTCCAGCACGCGATGGCGGCCCTGCGCAGCGACCGGACGAGCTTCGTCATCGCCCACCGCCTCTCGACGATTCGGGACGCCGACCTCATCCTCGTCATGGAGGACGGGGGGATCGTCGAGCAGGGGACGCACGCCGCCCTCCTCGCCGCCGGCGGCGCCTACGCCCGGCTCCACGCCGCCCAGTTCCTCGGTGCCGCGGTCGACGTCGACGACGAGGACCCCGACCTCGTCCGGGTCGGCGCCGGTCTCCCCGAGCGGCCCGCCTCCCCACCCGAGGCTGCCCAGGCCGCCGGACCACGGCCGGACGGCGCGCAGCCCGCGCCCTGACACCGCTGGGCGCCCTGGCCCGGCCGGGGCCCGCCCGGTCGCCGCCCGCCGACTCGTCCGTGCAGGTGAGGAGGCGTAGCGTGGCCCCACTGCCCGCGTCCCCGTCGAGGAGCCCTGCACCGATGATCCCCACCCAGGCCCTGCCTGCGGCAGTCCCGGCCGCCGACACGCTCATCAACGCCAGCTGGCTCGACTACGTCCTCGTCGCCATCTACTTCGCCTTCGTCCTCGGGATCGGGTGGGCCGCGCGACGGTCGGTGTCGGAGTCGATCGACTTCTTCCTCTCGGGGCGGTCACTGCCCGCCTGGGTCACCGGTCTGGCGTTCATCTCCGCGAACCTCGGGGCCGTGGAGATCATGGGGATGTCGGCGAACGGCGCCGAGATCGGCCTCCCGACCGTCCACTACTTCTGGATCGGCGCGATCCCGGCGATGCTCTTCCTCGGCGTCGTCATGATGCCGTTCTACTACGGGAGCAAGGTCCGCTCCGTCCCCGAGTTCATGTTCCGCCGGTTCGGGACCGGCGCCCACCTCGTCAACGCGATCAGCTTCGCGGTGGCCCAGCTGCTCATCGCCGGCGTCAACCTCTACCTCCTCGGGTCGATCGTCAACGCCCTCCTCGGGTGGCCGCTCTGGGTCGCCCTCATCGTCGCGGCCGCGATCGTCCTGTCGTACATCACCCTGGGTGGGCTGTCCGCGGCGATCTACAACGAGGTCCTCCAGTTCTTCGTCATCGTCGCCTCGCTCGTCCCGCTGACGATCATCGGCCTCCACCGCGTCGGCGGGTGGGGCGGGCTCACCGACAAGGTCGCCGCCGACGCGCAGTCGACGACCGGGCTCACCGGGGCCGAGCAGCTGACCTCCTGGCCCGGGACCCTCCTGTCAGGGTTCGACTCCTCGCTCCTGTCGGTCATCGGGATCGTCTTCGGGCTCGGGTTCGTCCTCTCGTTCGGGTACTGGACGACGAACTTCGTCGAGGTCCAGCGGGCGATGGCGTCGAACTCGATCTCCTCGGCGCGCAAGACGCCGATCATCGGCGCCTTCCCGAAGATGTTCATCCCCTTCATCGTCATCATCCCCGGCATGGTCGCCGCCGTCCTCGTCAGCGACCTCTCGGCGTACAAGCGGGCGAGCGAGACCGGGGGTGACCTCTCCCAGTTCGGGAGGAACATCGACTACAACCACGCCCTCCTCCTCCTCATGCGCGACGTCCTGCCCAACGGACTCCTCGGGCTCGCGATCGCCGGGCTGCTCGCCGCGTTCATGGCGGGGATGGCGGCGAACATCTCGGCGTTCAACACCGTCTTCAGCTACGACCTCTGGCAGCGGTACATCCGCAAGGACAACGCCGACGACTACTACCTCCGGATCGGGCGGCTCGCGACGCTCGCGGCGACGGTCATCGCGATCTTCACGGCCCTCATCGCGTCGCAGTACGCCAACCTCATGGACTACCTCCAGACCCTCTTCGGGTTCTTCAACGCGCCGCTCTTCGCGACGTTCATCGTCGGGATGTTCTGGAAGAAGATGACCCCGACGGCCGGGTGGGTCGGGCTCGTCGCCGGGACCCTCTCCGCCGTCGCGGTGTGGGCGACGAACGAGTTCGGCCCGCTCGACCTCCCCGGTCAGGGCGCCGCCTTCCTCTCGGCCTCGACCGCGTTCGTCGTCGACGTCGTCGTCAGCGTCGTCGTCTCGACGATGACCGCCCCGAAGCCGGTCGCCGAGCTCAAGGGCCTCGTGTACTCCGAGACCCCGCGGGAGGACCTCGTCGACCCCGACGAGGCCGCCTACCCGTGGTTCCGCCGGACGCTCCCGCTCGCCGGGCTCGCGCTCGTCCTCGTCACCGCCCTCAACCTGCTGTTCGCCTGAGAGAGGTCATCCGATGCCCGACACCCCCGCTCCCTCCGACGGCGGGAAGAAGAAGGCCGGAGCCTTCGACATCCGCAACATCATCGGTGCCCTCCTCGGGATCTACGGCGTCATCCTCGTCGTCGCGTCCGCCTTCGGGGACCAGGCGCTCGAGAAGACCGGGGGGATCCACGCCAACCTCTGGGCGGGTCTCGCCCTCGTCATCGCGAGCGTCGTGTTCCTCGGTTGGGCCCGGATGAAGCCGATCGTCGTCCCCGACGACGTCTCGAAGCCGGAGCCGGACGCGACCCGCCCGAGCCCGGGGGGGAACAAGCGGCGCGGTCAGGACTGACCGACCGCGCCGCTCGTCGTGCCCACCGACACCGGCGCGTCCGAACCGGATCGCCGGGGCCTGCGGGCCCGACCGTGAGCATGACGGGATACCGTGCACCCTGATCCGTTCGTCGGAGCAGCGACGAATCCGCTGCACGTCCGGATCGGGAGAGGTGAGTCGTGAGCGGACACAAGCTCGTCATCGTCGAGTCCCCGGCCAAGGCCAAGACGATCGCCGGGTACCTCGGCGCGGACTACGAGGTCGAGGCCTCGGTCGGGCACATCCGGGACATCCCGACACCGTCGGAGATGCCGGCCGACGTCAAGAAGGGACCGTACGGCCGGTTCGGCGTCGACATCGCCAACGACTTCGAGCCGTACTACGTCGTCGACGCGGACAAGCGCAAGAAGGTCTCCGAGCTCAAGCGCCTCCTCAGGGACGCCGACGAGCTCTACCTCGCCACCGACGAGGACCGCGAGGGCGAGGCCATCGCCTGGCACCTCCTCGAGACCCTCAAGCCGAAGGTCCCCGTCAAGCGGATGGTCTTCCACGAGATCACGCGGGAGGCGATCCAGCGGGCGGTGAGCGCGACCCGTGACCTCGACACCCGGCTCGTCGACGCCCAGGAGACCCGCCGTATCCTCGACCGGCTCTACGGGTACGAGGTCTCCCCGGTGCTCTGGCGCAAGGTCAAGCAGGGTCTGTCCGCCGGCCGGGTCCAGTCGGTCGCGACCCGGATGGTCGTCGAGCGGGAGCGCGAGCGGATGGCGTTCGTCCGAGCCGCGTACTGGGACGTCGAGGGCGAGTTCACCCCGGGCGGCGAGGGCCAGGCCTTCGCCGCACGGCTGACGACGGTCGACGGCGCCCGGGTCGCGACCGGCCGCGACTTCGCCGACGACGCCACCCTGAGGACCGAGACCGCCCGCCAGCTCGACGAGACCGCCGCCCGGTCCATCGCCGGGGCCGTCCTGCCCGCCGACGTCACCGTCCGCTCGGTCCAGGAGAAGCCCTACACCCGGCGCCCCTCGGCCCCGTTCACGACCTCGACCCTCCAGCAGGAGGCCTCGCGCAAGCTCCGGATGACGTCGAAGAACGCGATGCGGGTGGCCCAGCGTCTCTACGAGAACGGCTACATCACCTACATGCGGACCGACAGCACGACGCTGTCCGACGCCGCGCTCACCGCAGCCCGGGGCCAGGCCCGTGACCTCTACGGCGCCGACTACGTCCCGGAGTCGCCGCGGCGATACGAGAAGAAGGTCAAGAACGCCCAGGAGGCGCACGAGGCGGTCCGCCCCGCCGGGGACCGGTTCCGGACCCCGGCCCAGGTCGCCGGCGAGCTCCGTGGCGAGGAGTTCGCGCTGTACGAGCTCATCTGGAAGCGGACCGTCGCCTCCCAGATGGCCGACGCGCGCGGCTCGACCGCCACCGTCCGGCTCGGCGCCCGGCTCGCGGGGTGTGACGCCGCCGAGGACGTCGAGTTCTCCGCGAGCGGGACGGTCATCACCTTCCGCGGGTTCCTCGCCGCCTACGAGGAGGGCCGGGATGCGGAGGAGTCCGACGGCGCCGGCCGTGCCGACAAGCGCCTCCCCAGGCTCGGCGAGGGGGTCCCCGTCAGCGTCCTGCGCGCCGAGGCCGACGGCCACGAGACGACCCCGCCGGCGCGGTACACCGAGGCGACCCTCGTCAAGGCGATGGAGGAGAGGGGGATCGGGCGCCCCTCGACGTACGCCTCGACGATCGGGACGATCCAGGACCGCGGGTACGTCAACACCCGCGGCTCCGCGCTCGTCCCGTCGTGGCTCGCGTTCGCCGTGACCCGGCTCATGGAGGTCCACTTCACCCGGCTCGTCGACTACGACTTCACCGCCTCGATGGAGGAGGACCTCGACCGGATCGCCGCCGGCGACGAGCAGCGCGCCGACTGGCTCCGACGGTTCTACTTCGGCGACGAGGCCCGGACGACCGAGGGCCTGCGCGACCTCGTCGAGGACCTCGGGGAGATCGACGCGAAGGGGATCTCGACGGTCGACATCGGGGACGGCGTCGTCGTGCGGGTCGGCCGGTACGGCCCGTACGTCGAGGAGACCGTCCCCGAGGGGGTCGACCCGGCGACCGGGGAGGTCGCCGACGGCACGAGCGGCAAGCCGCGCCGCGCGACCATCACCGACGACATCGCCCCGGACGAGATGACCGCAGCCAAGGCCCGTGAGCTCCTCGCCCAGGCCGCCGACGACGGTCGCGTCCTCGGGCAGGACCCCGCCACCGGTCGCGACGTCGTCGCGAAGTCCGGGCGGTACGGTCCGTACGTCGCCGAGGTGCTCCCCGAGGACGAGGCCGGGTCGGGGACGAGGAAGAAGGCGAAGGCCAAGCCGAGGACCGCCTCGCTGTTCGCCGACATGGACCTCGCGACGGTGGACCTCGAGACCGCGTTGCGCCTGCTCTCCCTCCCCCGGGTCGTCGGGACGGTCACCGAGGAGGACGGCACCGAGGTCGCGGTCACCGCGCAGAACGGCCGGTACGGGCCCTACCTCAAGAAGGGGACGGACTCGCGCTCCCTCGCCAGTGAGCAGCAGCTCTTCGACATCACCCTCGAGGAGGCGCTCGCGATCTACGCCCAGCCCAAGCAGCGGGGCCGGGCCGCGGCGAAGCCGCCGCTCAAGGAGTTCGGCGCGGACCCCGAGAGCGGGGCGAAGGTCGTCGTCAAGGACGGCCGGTTCGGGCCGTACGTCACCGACGGCACGACGAACGCGACCCTCCGTCGCGACGACGACCCGGACGCGCTCACCGAGTCGCGGGCCTTCGAGCTGCTCGCCGAGAAGCGGGCCAAGGGTCCGACGACCCGCAGGAAGACCGCGAAGAAGTCGACCGCGAAGAAGGCCACGGCGAAGAAGGCCACGGCGAAGAAGTCGACGGCGACGACGACGGCGGCCGGGTCGAAGGCCACCGCGAAGAAGACCACGGCGACGAGCACCTCCGCGGCGAAGCGGACCTCGGGGGGCTAGGGGCGGTCCCGGCCCGGGCGGGAGCCGGTCCGCCCCGGGCCGGCCCCGGCTACTGCTTCGCGATGAACCCCTCGTCCGTCAGCCAGTCGAAGGCGACGCGTGCGGGGTCCCCGCCCTCGACGTCGACCCGGGCGTTGAGGGTGAGGAGGACCTCGTTCGTCAGCCGCTGCGCGACCGGCTCGAAGAGGTCCTTGAGCTGCGGGTGGGCCTCGAGCGTCGTCCGCCGGAGGACGGGGGAGAGGTTGTACAGCGGGAAGAACCGCTTGTTGTCGTCGAGGACGACGAGGTCGAGGGCCTTGATCCGGCCGTCCGTCGTGAAGACCTCCCCGAACGTGCACAGGCCGTTGTCGGTCGCGGCGTAGATCGCGCCCGTGTCCAGGGTCTTGACCTGGTTGCTCGGGACCGCCTCGCCGAGCGGGACGCCGTAGGTCTCGAGCATCGGTTGGAAGCCGTCGTTGCGGTTCTTGAACTCGGACTCGACGCAGAACGTCCGCTGGGGCTTGGGGACCTTCGCGATGTCGGAGAGGGTCTTCAGGTCGTACTTCTTCGCCGTCGCCGCCTTGACGGCGAACCCGTAGGTGTTGTTCATCGGTGCGGGCTTGAGCCAGACGAGGTCGTTCGTCGCGAGGTCCTCCTTTGCGACCGCCTCGTACTGCTTCTGCTCGTCGGGGATGGGGTCGGAGTGGCCGAGGTAGGCGATCCACGCCGTCCCCGTGTACTCCCACATCATGTCGAGCTGGCCGGCGAGCATCGCCTGGCGGGCACTCGAGCTGCCGGGGATGTTCGTGTAGTCCTTGACGTCGGCGCCGGCCGAGGTGAGGAGGATGACGGCCATCTTCCCGACGAGGATCTGCTCGGTGAAGTTCTTCGACCCGACGGCGACCTCGGCCCCGTCCAGCCCGGAGACGTCGGCGACCGGCCCGGCGAGGGTCCCGGACGGGGCGAACCCCCCGGCGGTGCCCAGGCCGCAGCCGGCGACGAGGGCGGCGGCGGCGGTCGCCGCCGCCGCGAGGAGCGGGCGGGTCCGCACGGTCGTCCTGGCCATCACATGCCCCTCGGCGTCGCGAGCATCTCGAGCACCCGACCGGCCCAGTCGACGAGGAGGGCGAGCAGGGCGACGAGGAGCGCGCCGCTGATGAGGATCGGGTAGCGGAAGAGGGTGATCCCGGTCGTGATGAGGGCCCCGAGCCCCCCGGCGTTGATGAACGTCCCGAACGTCGCCGTCCCGACGAGGAGGACGAGCGCGGTCCGGACGCCGGTCATGATGACCGGGAGCGCGAGCGGTAGCTCGACCCGGCTCAGGACGCCGGACTGGGACATCCCCATGCCGCGGGCCGCCTCGACGAGGGTCGCGTCGACGCCCTCGAGACCGACGATGGTGTTCCGGAGGACGGGGAGGAAGGCGTAGACCGAGAGGGCGAGCACCGCGGTCCAGAAGCCGAAGCCGAGCCAGATCGCGAGAAGGACGATGATCCCGATGACGGGGGCCGCCTGCCCGGCGTTGGCGAACCCGGTCACCGGCGCCGCGAACCGGCGCAGCCCCGGACGGGTGAGGAGGATCCCCGTCGGGATGGCGGTGACGAGGACGGCGACGGTCGCGGCGAGGGTGAGCTTGACGTGCTCCCAGGTCAGCGAGATGACCGGACCCCACGCGAGCTGCCGGCTCTCGATGTCGTCGAGGTCGGCGTTGAGCCGCCAGAGCACCCAGCCGCCGAGGACGAGGACGACGATGACGGGCAGGCCGAGGAGGAGCCCGAGGTCCTCCCGAGCGACCCGGCCGGTCTGGCCCCGCCGGCCGGCGGCCCTCGTGGCCGCGTCGTCGCCGCCAGGATCGGCCACCCGGGTCCCGGTGCTCCCGTCGGGGTCGGCGTCGGTGCTCATCCGACCTCCTCGTCCGAGGGGGCCTGTGCGAGCGGGTCGTCCCCGCTGTTCTGGGCCTCGTCGGCGACCTGCTGGATGTGGTCGGTGACCGCGTGGAAGCCGAGCACCCCGAGGTACTCGTCCCGCTTCCCGGTGACGATGACGCCCCCGTGCGAGGAGACGAGCATCAGGTCGAGGGCGTCGTTGAGGGTTGCGCGGTGGTCCACGGTGGAGAGGTTCTCGTCGCGGGCGGACGGCACCGTCCCGGCCCCCTCGAGGTCGCGGAGGTTGAGCCAGTCGAGCGGACGGTTCCGGTCGTCGAGGATGATGACGTCGCGGTCGTCGGCGGACCGCGCGGCGCTGACGGCCTCGTCCGCGGGGCTGCCGGCCCGCGCCGTCGTCGGCTGGAGGAGCCCGAGGTCGCTGACCCGGCTGAGGCTGAGCTGCTTGAGGGAGGACCCGGCGCCGACGAAGTCCTCGACGAACGTGTTCGCCGGTGCGGCGAGGATGTTCGCGGGGGTGTCGTACTGGGCGACGAGCGCGCCCTCCTGGAGGATGAGGATCCGGTCCCCGAGCTTGATCGCCTCGTCGATGTCGTGGGTGACGCAGACGATCGTCTTCTGGAGCTCCTCCTGGATGCTCATGAGCTCGTCCTGGAGTCGCTGGCGGGTGATCGGGTCGACGGCGCCGAACGGCTCGTCCATGAGGAGGACCGGCGGGTCGGCGGCGAGGCCCCGGGCGACGCCGACGCGCTGCTGCTGGCCGCCGGAGAGCTCGCGCGGGTACCGGCTCCGGTACCGGGCCGGGTCGAGGCCGACGAGGTCGAGGAGCTCGTCGACCCGGGCCGACACCCGCTTCTTGTCCCACCTGAGCAGCCCGGGCACGAGGCCGATGTTCTGGGCGACGGTCATGTGCGGGAAGAGCGAGCCACCCTGGATGACGTAGCCGATGTGGCGACGGAGGTCGTTGTCGTCCTTGTCACGGATGTCCTCGCCGTCGATGGTGATCGTCCCGGACGTCGGCTCGTGGAGTCGGTTGATCATCTTCAGCGAGGTCGTCTTGCCGCACCCCGACGGGCCGACGAACATCACCGTCTCGCCCGCGGGGATGGTCAGCGAGAGGGAGTCCACCGCGGGGCTCGACATCCCCGGGTAGGTCTTGACCACGTCGGTGAAGACGATCTCGGCCCCACTGACCGAGCGGCCGGTCCCACGGTCGTTCCCGTGGTCGCTCTCGTGGGTGTTCTCGTGGGTGTCGGTGGACATCAGACGCGGATCCCCTTCGAGGTCGTGATGCGGCCGAGGAGGAGCAGCACCAGGTCAAGGATGAGCGCGAGGGCGACGACCCCGAGGGTGCCGACGAGCGCGTAGTTGATGGCGTTGACGCCGCCGATCTGGGTGAGTCCGGTGAAGATGTACCCGCCGAGGCCCGGGCCGAGGGCGTACGCGGCGATGGCGGCGACCCCCATCGACATCTGGGTCGAGACCCGCAGGCCGGCGAGGATGACGGGCCAGGCCAGGGGGAGCCGGACCCGCAGGAACCGGGTCACCGGGCCCATCCCCATGCCCCGCGCCGACTCGAGCAGGTTCGGGGAGACCCCGTCGAGGCCGACGACGGCGTTCCGGAGGATGGGGAGGGTCGCGTAGAAGCAGACGACGACGATCGAGGGGAGCGTCCCGATCCCGAGGAGAGGGAGCAGGAGCCCGAGGAGGGCGAACGAGGGGATCGTCAGGCCGATCGCGCTGATCGCGTTCGCGAGCGGCTTGAGGCGGGTGAAGCTCGTGACGAGAATGGCGACCGCGATGGCGATGACCATCGCGAGGAGGACCGACTGGACGACGAGGCTCGTGTGCTGGAAGGCACGGAACGAAACGTCCTGCCACCGGTCGACGAGGAATGCCCACACCGTGCGTTCTCCCGTCACTCGAATGCCTCAGCCGTTTCTTCTTACCGCAGGTCGGCCCGTTGGGGAGCATCCCGTTACGCACTCGTGACATCCGCCGGGGGCCGACCGCGGCCCCTCCCGCGAGGCTCGCGGGCCCGTGACCAGCACCCACGGGACGGCGCTCCCGGTCGCGCGGCGCGCAGTCCGGTCAGGTTGGATGGAGCCATGCCGAACCTCGCGAAGCGTGTCCTCGTCCTCGTCGGCGCGGTCGTCGTCCTCGCCGCGGCGGGGGTCGGCCTGACCTGGTGGCAGGGGGACCGGGGAGGGGATGCGGCGGCCCGGACCGCCCTCGGCTCGTTCGCCGATCACCTCGTCGCCGGCGACCTCGCGACGGCCGGCCCGCCCCTCGCGGACCGGGCCGCCGGGGCCGCCTCGGACGCCCAGGTCGCCTCGCTCGCCCCGGTGAGCCGGGATGCCCAGGTCACCTCGTCGTCGCTGGACGGCGACCGCGCGGTGGGGACCGTCCACCTGACGTGGGGACTGCCGGGCGGCGCCACGTGGGAGGAGGACGTCCGGGTCGAGGCGAGGCGGGCGGGCGGTGCGTGGACCGTCGCCCCGCCCGGCCAGGGCAGCTACCTCAGCCCCGACGTCGCGCCCGACGAGACACTCGCCGCCGAGCGGACTTTGGCCCGCAGGGGGGACCTCGTCGGGCGCGGTGGCGAGCCGCTCATGCCGCTGGGGACCGTCTACCCCGTCCAGCTCGACCCGGCCCGGGCAGGCGTCGACACCGCCCGCCGGCTCGCCGCCCTCGTCGACGAGCCGGCCGGTCCCCTCGTCGAGCGGCTCCGGGCGGCGAAGGCGTCCGGGTCGAAGGCGCCGGTCCCCGTCGTCACCTACCGCGAGCGGGACTTCCAGCAGCGCCGGGCCCGGCTCGACGCACTCCCCGGCGTCATCTACCCCAGGACCGAGCAGCCGCTCGCCCGCACCCGGACGTTCGGCCAACCCCTGCTCGGGTCCTTCGGCGAGGTCACCGCCGAGATCGTCCAGGCGAGCGACGGCAGGTACGCCCCCGGGGACCGCGCGGGCCTCAGCGGCCTCCAGCGTCAGTACGACGGCCGGCTCGCGGGGACCCCGGGGGTGCGGGTCGTCTCGAGCGGGGGCACGACGCTCTTCACGAAGGACCCCGTCCCGGGTAAGGACGTCCAGCTCGCCCTCGACCCGAAGGTCGAGGGAGCCGCCGAGTCGGCGCTCGCGGCGACCGGCGACGTCCCGTCCGCCCTCGTCGCCGTCGACGTCACCTCCGGGGACGTCCTCGCCGCGGCGAACCGTCCGGCGTTCGGGTTCGACCGGGCGCTCAGTGGCCAGTTCCCACCGGGGTCGACGTTCAAGGTCGCCTCGACGTACGCACTCCTCACCGGCAACCACGTGACGCCGACGACCCGGGTCTCGTGCCCGAAGGCGACGGTCGTCGACGGGATGCGGGTGAGGAACTTCGAGGGCGAGACCCTCGGTTCGCCGACCTTCGCCGAGGACTTCCACCACTCGTGCAACACGGCGTTCGTCCAGCTCGCCGACCGGCTCGGGCCGGGCGACCTCAGCTCCGCGGCGACGGCGCTCGGCGTCGGGACGGGCTGGGCGGACGCGCTCGGCGTGGCCGACGCGTTCGACGGGTCGGTCCCCGAGAACACCGGGGCCACCGACCAGGCCGCCGCGACGATCGGGCAGGGGCGCGACCTCGCCTCCCCGGTGGCGCTCGCGGTCATGGCGGGGTCGGTGGCGCGCGGGAGCTACGTCCAGCCGGCCCTCGTCACCGCGCCGGAGCCCGCCGGGGTCGACCGCGCCCCGCGCCGGCTCGACGCGACCGCGGTGGGCCACCTCCGCGAGCTCATGCGCGGGGTCGTCACCGACGGCACCGGAACCGCCCTCCAGGGGGCCCCGGGCGGCCCGGTGTCCGGCAAGACCGGGACCGCCGAGTTCGGGACGCAGGACCCCCCGGAGACGCACGCGTGGTTCATCGGATGGCAGGGCGACGTCGCGTTCGCCGTCCTCGTCGAGCGCGGGAGGAGCGGCGGCGCGGTCGCGGCGCCGATCGCGAAGGACTTCCTCACCCGGCTCGCGCGGGGCTGACAGGCCGGACGCGAGCCGACGCCCTCCCGAGCCGAGCGTCCCGGGTGACACCCCGCTGGCCTAGGCTGCACGCGTGACCGACGGACTCTTCATCGCCTTCGAGGGGGGCGACGGCGCCGGCAAGTCGACCCAGATCCGCCTCCTCGCCGAGGCGCTCGAGCGGGCCGGCCGGACCGTCGTCGTCACCCGGCAGCCGGGAGGCACCGTCCTCGGCGCCCGGATCCGGGACCTCGTCCTCCACGGCGACCACGTCTCGCCGCGGGCCGAGGCGCTGCTCTTCGCCGCCGACAAGGCCCACCACGTCGACGAGGTCGTCCGCCCCGCGCTCGCTCGGGGCGACGCCGTCGTCACCGACCGGTACACCGACTCCTCGGTCGCCTACCAGGGGGCCGGACGCCACCTCGGCGCCGCCGAGGTCCACGACCTCCAGATGTGGGCGGTCGACGGGCTCCGTCCCGACCTCACGGTCGTCGTCGACGTCTCGCCCGCCGAGGGCCGGGCCCGCCGGGGGGTCGAGCACGACCGGCTCGAGGCCGAGGAGGACGACTTCCACGCCGCCGTCCGCGCCCACTTCCTCGCCGTCGCCGAGGGCGACCCGGAGCGGTACCTCGTCGTCGACGGGACCCTCCCCCCGGGGCAGGTGCACGCCGCCGTGCTCGAGCGGCTCACCCGGACGGGGGGTCTCGGCGGGTGAGCGTCTGGCGTGACGTCGTCGGCCAGGAGCCCGCCGTCGAGGCGCTCCGCGAGGCCGTCCGCAACCCCGCGGCGCTCACCCACGCGTGGCTGTTCACCGGGCCCCCCGGGTCGGGGCGCTCGGTCGCCGCCCGGGCCTTCGCTGCAGCCCTCCAGTGCCCGCGCGGCGGCTGCGGGGAGTGCCGCGAGTGCCGGACCGCGCTGGACGGCACCCACGCCGACGTCGACGTCGTCGCGACCGAGGGCCTGTCGATCAAGACCGACTTCACCCGCGACCTCGTCCAGCTCGCCGCCCGGCGTCCCTCCGTGGGACGTTGGCGGGTCATCCTCATCGAGGACGCCGACCGGCTCACCGCGTACTCCGAGGCGCCGGCGAACGCCCTCCTCAAGGCCCTCGAGGAGCCGAGCCCGCGGACGATCTGGCTGCTCTGCGCCCCGTCCACCGAGGACGTCCTCGTGACGATCCGCTCCCGGGTCCGGCACGTCCGGCTCCGGACCCCGCCCGTCGCGGCGGTCGCCGACCTGCTCCACCGGCGCGACGGTGTCGAGGAGTCGATGGCCCTGTACGCGGCGCGCGCCGCCCAGAGCCACGTCGGACTCGCCCGGCGGCTCGCCCGCGACGAGGGCGCCCGGATCCGCCGGCGGGACGTCATCGCGCTCGCGACGAACATCCACGGCGTCGGTGAGGCCGTCGGCGCCGCGGCCGACCTCGTCGGCATCGCCGACGAGGAGCGTGAGACCTCGCTCGCCGAGCGGAGCGCCGCCGAGCGCACCCGCCTCCTCGAGACCCTCGGCGCCGACCCGACCGCACGGACCCAGCCGCCGCACATCCGCTCCCAGCTCGGCTCTCTCGAGAAGGACCAGAAGACGCGGGCGACGCGGCTCACCCGGGACGTCGTCGACCGGGCACTCGTCGACCTCCTCTCGGTCTTCCGGGACGCGCTCGTCGTCCACGCCGGCGCCGGCGTCGGGCTCGTCAACCAGGACAGCGCCGCGGTCGTCCACGAGGTCGCCCGACAGCGGTCCGCGGAGCAGGTCCTCCGCGCGATGGACGCCATCGGGCTCGCCCGGGAGCGGATCGCGGGCAACGTGCCCCCGCTCCTGGCCCTCGAGGCGATGGCGGTCTCCCTCGAGGTACCCCGATGATTCGCTCCGGTCCTTCCCGGCGACCCGGCGTGGTCGGCTAGCGTCGGGTCCATGCGTCCCCTCCGACGACCCCGTGCGGTGACCGCCGGCCTCCTGGCCGGCGCCCTCCTCCTCTCCGGCTGCTCGGCCGTCTCCGACCTCGGGGACCAGGTCACGGGGCGGACCGCGACGCCGCTCCCCTCGGACTCGGGGTCCCCGCCCACCGGGAGCGAGGACCTCGCCCGGTTCTACGACCAGAAGCTCGCGTGGTCCGACTGCGGTCCGGGCCAGTGCACCGAGCTCACCGTTCCCCGGGACTACGCCGACCCCACCGGCGCGACGACGACGGTGACCGTGCTCAAGGTCCCCGCACGACGGAAGAACCAGCGACTCGGGTCCCTCGTCGTCAACCCCGGCGGGCCCGGCGGCTCGGGCGTCCAGTACGCCGCGGCCGCCGACTCCATCGTCGGCGGTCCCGTGCGCGACCGGTTCGACATCGTCGGCTTCGACCCGCGCGGGGTCGGGTACTCCCACCCCATCGACTGCGTCGGCGACGCGGCCCTCGACCGCTTCCTCGGCGCCGACCCCACCCCCGACGGCCCGGCCGGGGAGCGTGACTTCGCACGGACGTCGCGCGCCTTCGCGACGGCGTGCGGCGCGAACGCCGGCCCGCTGCTCGGGCACGTCTCGACGGCCGACGTCGCCAAGGACATGGACGTCCTCCGCGCCGCCCTCGGCGAGGCCAAGCTCAACTATCTCGGCAAGTCCTACGGCACCTTCCTCGGGGCGACTTACGCCGGCCTCTTCCCCGACAAGGTCGGTCGCTTCGTGCTCGACGGGGTCGTCCCGCCCGACCTCACCGACCAGGAGGTCAACCTCGGCCAGGCCAAGGGGTTCGAGCTCGCGACCCGGACGTGGGCCGAGCACTGCGTCTCCGGGGGCGACTGCCCGCTCGGCGGCTCGGTCGACGAGGTCATGTCCGGCATGCGCGCGCTCCTCACCCGGCTCGACCGCTCCCCGGCGAAGGTCTCCGACCCCAGGATCACCGGTCTCAACGAGGCGTGGGCGTCCCTCGGAATCGCGCAGGCGATGTACGACCAGAGGCTGTGGGACACCCTCACCGCGGCGTTGCGCTCCCTCGTCCGGGACAACGACGGGCAGCCGCTCCTGCGCCTCGCCGACCAGTACGCCAACCGCACGCCGAAGGGCGCGTACCGGGACAACCTCATGGAGGTCATCTACGCGGTCAACTGCCTCGACAAGCCCGCGAGCAGCCGTCTCGCGGACTACGAGGCGGCGGCGCGCACCGCCACGGAGGCGGCGCCGACGTGGGGGCCCTTCCTCGCGTGGAGCTCGCTCGCCTGCGGGTACTGGCCGGTCAAGGCGACGGCGAAGCCCGCGCCGGTCGCCGCCGAGGGGAGCGACCCCATCGTCGTCATCGGGACGACCCGGGACCCGGCGACGCCGTACGAGTGGTCGGTCCGGCTCAACGACGAGCTCTCGAACAGCGCACTCATCACCTACGACGGCGACGGGCACACCGCGTACACCCGCTCGAACGCATGCGTCGACGACGCCGTGGACACCTACTACACCCGCGGCACCGTCCCCAAGGACGGCCTGCGCTGCTGAGCCGTGCCCGACCGTGACGCGATTTCGCGTCCGGCGGGTGTCCTCCGTATACTCGACCGGCGTGCCCGTGGGGCACCCGCCGCCTTAGCTCAGTCGGCCAGAGCGATTCACT
>CAWAOO010000009.1:0-76803 GCA_963783735.1 uncultured Actinomycetota bacterium
GATGGAGCCATGCCGAAGGAGCAGGCGCCGGGGTAGTCGCAGACGCGGCGGTATACCCCGGAGGAGAAGGTGGCCGCGGTTACCGAGGAGTACTCCGGCAAGTGCTCCAGCACCTGCCGCACGCACCGCTCCTTGACCTTCGGATCGATCTTCTTCGGCATGGTTCGCATCCTTCCAACCCAATAGGATGCGGCCGGAAACCTCGGGCGGTTCACTCAGTCTTACGGAGGGCGATCTCGTCATCGGCGCGGGAGGAGGGTCTGCCATCGCGCGGCTCGTCGAACGATCCAGTCGCTTCCTCATGCTGGGGCGCCTCGGTCGCAAGCGCAGCGCCGAGGCGGTCCGCGACAGTCTCATCGCCACCGTGGCCCAGATGCCCGCATCGCTGCGCAAGTCCCTCAACCTGGGACCAGGGAGCCGAGATGGCCGAACACAGCGCCTTCAGCACGGCAACTGACTTCAAGGTCCACTTCGCCGACCCCGGATTCCCCTGGCAACGCGGGACGAACGAGAACACCAACGGGCTTCTTCGTCAGTACCTTCCCCGCGGCGTCGACCTGTTGAAGAACACCATCGAGGACCTGCAAGCGGTCGCCGTCGAACTCAACGGCCGCCCCCGCAAAGCCCTCGACTGGGACACCCCGGCAGAACGCCTGGCCCTGACTACTTGAGCCATCAGTCCCCACCGTTGCGACGACGGCTGGAATCCAAGCCACCGAGGGGTGGGTGTACGACCAGCGGCTGACTTGCGGCTGCACTCAACGGCCAGGTCGTTCACGGTCTGCATCACCAGCCAGGCGCGGGCGGTTCCCACTCCGGCCTTCTCGAGGCGTATGGCGAGGTTCGCGCTGATACGGACATTCCCGTGCAGCGCCCTGCCGAGCGCGACACGTGGAGATCCCCGGCCGGGAGGTGGTCTTGCCGAAGCCCACGTGCCGGACAAGCAGTCCGGGCTGGAGCACCGTCATCGCTCAGCGGGTCCCTCCGAGGTCGATTTGGCCGCTGACGATGTCGGACGCCGCTCTCGCCAGCCTCTCGGTGGGGTGCTGGTAGACGGGCAGCATGGCGCCGCTGGTCCACCCGAACTGGTGCCTGACGACCTGCTCCTGCACGCCGGCCTCGAGGTAGAGGGTGGCCGCGGTGTGCCTGGCGTCGTGGAGGCGAGCTGGAGGGATCCCGGCCCTGCGCAGGAGTGACTGCCAGGCCTCGTAGTCCTTGCTCGGGTCGATCCGGCCACCCAGCGGCGTGGAGAACACCGTCCGCGACGGGTGCCCCGGTGGCGGCCCCTGCCACAGGTTGCAGGCCGTGACCGCGTCCCGGCGCTGTTGCGCCAGCCGCTCCGCCAAGGCGGTGAGGACCAGGGACGGCACGGGAATCGTGCGTTCGGACTCGCTCGTCTTCAGGGGGACCAGCGCCAGCCCGGAGACGCCGACGCGCTGTGGACAGTCCGATGGCCGCTTGTACCCGCAGGGCCAGTCGCGCTGCTGGAGCCTGCGAGAGCGTGAGTTCGCGGTCCCGTCCGCGTGCTGGGCCCCGGGCGGAGGCGCGGGTGCGCCCCGTGGCGTGGGTGGCCCACACCCGTGCCGGGCCCGCAGACGACGCAGCTGCCGGTCGATGGTGAGCGTGCGGCGGTCGAAGTCCACGCGTCCCCACTGCAGGCCGAGGACCTCGCCCTGCCGCAGTCCGCAGAGGACGGCGATGGCCCACCGGGCGAGGGTGTCCGGGTCCTCGGCGGCGACCTCGAGGAGGTCCCGGACGGACTCGACCGAGAGCGCCCTGGATCTCGTGCGTCGAGAGGTGACCGGGACGTCGCCGGGTTCGGCCCACTCGTCGACCGCGAGCGAGGTGCCGCCGGCGGGGCGAGCCGGTCGGGCGGCTGAGGGCGGGTGGACGGTGGCGAGGGGGTCTCCCAGCATCCGTCCGTGCTTGCGGGCCTCCCGGAGCATTGCCCGCATGGCGCGGAAGCAGGTGCCGGTGGATGCGACGCTCAGACCGTCGGCGCGCATCTGGCGCAGGACCCCCTCGAGGTCGTGGGCGGTCAGTGCCTCGAGGCGGGTCCGCCCGATCCGCGGCAGGATGTACATGTCGAGGTCGGTGCGGTAGCGGGCGAGGGTGGACTGCGCCCGTCCGCGGCTCTCGACGATGCCGAGCCACTCCTCGGCCCAGGCCGCCACGGTGATCCGCGAGGACCCGGGCGTGCTGACCGCGTGGGCGTCGCGCTCGCGCTCGAGCTTCCGCACGGCCGCGGTGACCTCGGCCTGGGTGCGCCCGCGTCGGTGGCGTCGGTCGGGCCTCCCGTCCGGCTTGGTGCCGACCCAGACCCAGCCGTGCCAGCGACCGGATCCCCTGGGCGACTCGTAGATCGACGAGCGGCGGTTGGGGGCCCGGCTCCGGGCCCCGGGCTCTGGCCCGTCGTCGGCGTCGTCAGGCGGCATCGTGGGGAACGAGGTGGCGCAGCTTCGCGACGAACGCCTCGAGCGCGTCCTCGGGGATGCGGCGCAGGCGTCCGATGCGCACGGACTCGACCGCGCCGCTGCGGACGAGGGAGTACATCAGGGTGCGGCCGATGCCGAGTCGGTCGGCCGCCTCCTCGACGGTGAGGACGAGGCGGGTGGAGTGGTCGGTCATGGTGTGCCTCCGCGGTTCGGTGTGGGTCGAACGGATCGTGCGACGGGTCTACGGGGTCACGGGGGCACCATGCGGTGCCGCGTCGCAGGGGAGCGGCCGGAAGCCGGGCACAGCGGCGGAGAGGGCCAGATCCGGCTGCGGCAGCGCGCCGAGCGCGGTGTCCGTCGGGCGTCGGACGAGCGCTGGTGTGACGCCGGAGAACGCGGCCGCACGGACGAGAACTGCAACCACAACTGCAACCACGAGGCGGTTCTCGGTCTTGCAGGGCGACGCGGTCGACCGACGTTGTCGCAGGTCAGGGTGCATTTTCGAGGGGTGGGGCAGGCCGGGCTTGAACCGGCGACCGACGGATTATGAGTCCGCTGCTCTGACCAGCTGAGCTACTGCCCCTCGGTCCGTCTCCCCGGTCAGCGCGGGGTCGGGACGATGGTGGAGCCTAGTCGAGTGTCCCGCCACTCCGAGCGGAGCCCTAGGGTCCCGGGGGTCGAGCCCAGCGGGAGCGGCCCCGGGCGTGCCACCGCGCGAGGCCCACCACAGACGCGGACGCCCGTCGGCCGGCTCGACGCGGCCCGGGTCCGGCCGGGACCTCCTCGGACCTGGGGCGGAGGATCCCTGTGGGGGTGCTGGTGCTCGTGGGGTTTGTGCGGCACAATGACGACCGACAAACCGTGCACGTGAGCCGTGCACGCATACGAAGCCATCTCGGCACACGACCGGACCACGAGCAGTGCGCGGCGTTGGGGAAGACGCCCATCGCACTCAAGGAGGTCCGGATGTCTGTCGCGATGCCCCGTACAACGACCCGAGGGGTGGTGTTCATCCACTCCGCCCCGACGGCCTTGTGCCCCCACATCGCCTGGGCCCTCGAGTCAGCTCTCGGGACCCGGGTGGCTCTTCAGTGGACCGACCAGCCGGCCGGGTCCTCTCTTCGGCGTGCCGAGTTCTCGTGGACCGGCGACCCGGGGACGGGGGCGCGGCTCGCGAGCGCGCTCCGCGGGTGGGACAACCTCCGCTACGAGGTCACCGAGGAGCCGAGCCCCGGCTGCGACGGCTCCCGCTGGACCCACACCCCGAGCCTCGGGATCCACCACGCGTGGGTGTCCGCCTCCGGTGACACCGTCATCAACGAGGACCGCCTTCGCGAGGTCGTCGGCCTCGCCCAGGGCTCCCCGGACGCGGTCGTCGACATGATCGAGGAGCTCCTCGGCAAGGAGTGGGACGAGGAGCTCGAGGTCTTCCGGCACGCCGGCGAGGGCACGCCGGTCCGCTGGCTCCACAAGGTCGGCTGAGCCCACCCGGCCGACCGGGGGCCCCCGCCGCGCTCGTGCGCGGCCCCGCACCCCTCGCGCCCGGTCGGGGGTCGGCACACGCAGCGAGGCGGGGACCCACCCGGACATCCGGGGGTGGGTGCCCGCCTCGCTGCTGCGCCGGACCGTGGGGGCGACCGGCTCGGTGCGGCTCGCGTCCGCGGTGGCCCGCCTCAGACGCTCTTGACCGTGAGCGCGACGTTGTGCCCGCCGAACCCGAACGAGTTGTTCAGCGCGGCGATGTCCCCGTCGGGGAGCTTGCGGTGCTCGCCGCGAACGACGTCGAGCTCGATCTCCGGGTCGAAGGAGTCGAGGTTGATCGTCGCCGGCGCGACCCGGTCGCGGACGGCGAGGATCGTGAAGATGTTCTCCAGCGCGCCGGCCGCCCCGAGGAGGTGCCCGGTCATCGACTTCGTCGCGCTCACCGGCATCCCGTCCGCGGCCGACCCGAACGCCCGGCGGATGGCGTTCGACTCCGCGACGTCCCCGACGGGGGTCGAGGTCGCGTGCGCGTTGATGTGGACGATGTCGGCGGGGGAGAGGTCGGCGTTCTCGACGGCCGCGACCATCGCCCGGCTCGCGCCCGCGCCCTGGGGCTCCGGCGCCGCGATGTGGTGGCTGTCCGAGGACACGCCGACCGAGGCGAGCTCGGCGTAGATGCGCGCGCCCCGCGCCGTGGCGTGCTCCTCGGACTCGAGGACGATGATCCCCGCGCCCTCCCCGAGGACGAACCCGTCGCGCTCGGTGTCGTACGGCCGCGACGCCGTCTCCGGGGAGTCGTTGCGGGTCGAGAGCGCCTGCATCGCGGCGAAGCCGGCGATGGGGAGCGGGTGGATCGCCCCCTCCGTCCCTCCGGCGACGACGACGTCGGCCCGGCCGGAGCGGATCATCTCGATGGCGTACCCCATCGACTCCGCGCCCGACGCGCACGCCGAGACGAGCGTGTGGGCCCCGGCGCGGGCGCCGAGGTCGAGCGAGACGGCGCCCGAGGCGCTGTTCGGCATGAGCATGGGCACCGAGAGCGGGAAGACCCGCCGCGGGCCCTTCTCCCGGAGGTTGTCCCACTGGTCGAGCAGGGTCCACACCCCGCCGATGCCCGTGCCGATCGCGACGCCGAGCCGCTCGGGCTCGACCTCCGGGGCGCCGGCGTCCGCCCACGCCTCCCGCGAGGCGATGAGCGCGTACTGGGCGTTCGGGTCCTGACGGCGGATCTCGACCTTCGGGAGGACGTCGCCCGGCGGCGTGCGGACCGACGCGGCGAAGGTGACGGGCAGGTCGTACTTCGCGACCCAGTCCTGGGTGAGGGGGCGCGCTCCGGAGCGGCCGGCGAGGATGCCCTCCCACGTCTCGGGAACGGTGCCGCCCAGGGGGGTCGTCGCGCCGAGGCCGGTGACGACAACGCGTGTGGTGGTCATGAGTGGCTGTGCTCCTTGTCAGGAGGGCCGGTGCGCCGGTGCGACCGACCCGGGGGTGAGGCGGGGAGGGCGGGGCGCCGGTCCGCGACCCGGGGGCCGCGGACCGGACCGCTCAGCTCTGGTTGGTCTGGATGAAGGAGACCGCGTCGCCCACGGTCTTGAGGTTCTTGACCTCGTCGTCGGGGATGCGGACGCCGAACTTCTCCTCCGCGTTGACGACGATCGTCATCATCGACAGCGAGTCGATGTCGAGGTCGTCCGTGAAGGACTTGTCGCTCTGGACCGCGTCGGTCTCCAGACCGGTCTCCTCGTTGACGATCTCGGCGAGACCCCCGAGGATCTCCTGCTCGCTCTGAGCCATGTCGCTGCTCCTCTCGTGGTGTGCGCGTGGTGCGCGTCGGGTGCTTCGTGCGATGGTCCGATTCACCCGCGGACCGTCGGGAACCTGTCAGGGTGAGTCAACCCGCCTCACGGCAGGACCACCACCTGGGCGGCGTAGACGAGGCCGGCCCCGAAGCCGATCTGGAGGGCGAGCCCGCCGTGCGGCGCCTTCTCCTCGCGCAGGAGCCGCTCGGTCGCGAGCGGGATCGACGCCGCCGACGTGTTCGCGGTCTCGGCGATGTCCCGGGCGACGGCGATGTCCTCGGGAAGTCCGAGCTGCTTGATCATCGCGTCGATGATCCGCATGTTCGCCTGGTGGGGGATGAACGCGTCGAGGTCCTCGGCCTTGATGCCGGCGGCGTCGAGCGCCCGCTGGGCGACCGGGGCCATCCCCCAGACGGCCCACCGGAACACGGCCTGGCCCTTCATGAGGATCGCCGGGAACGCGACGGGCTCGCCGTCCTCGCGCTCCCAGGCCTCCCGGACGTCGATCCACGACTCGCGCTGCGCGATCGTCTCCCACTGGGCGCCCTCGGAGCCCCAGACGGTCGGGCCGATGCCGGGGGTCTCCGAGGGCCCGACGATCGCCGCGCCCGCCCCGTCGCCGAAGATGAACGCCGTCCCCCGGTCGTGCGGGTCGGTGAAGTCGGAGAGCTTCTCGACGCCGACGACGAGGACGTGCTCGGCGGTTCCGCTCCGGACGAGGTCGTTCGCCATGGTGATGCCGTAGCAGTACCCCGCGCACGCGGCCGAGACGTCGAAGGCCGCGGCCGTGGTGCCGAGCCGGTCGGCGAGGATCGGGGCGGCGCCCGGGGTCTGGTACGGGTGGGTCACCGTCGCGACGATGACGGTGTCGATGGCGTCGGGCTCGAGCGCGGCGTTGGCGAGGGCGTCCCGGCTGGCCGCCTCCGACATGTCGACGACGCTCTCCTCCGGGGCCGCGAAGCGCCGACTGATGATCCCCGACCGCTCCCGGATCCACTCGTCGGAGGAGTCGATCGCGTCGACGATCTCCGCGTTCATGACGACCCGCTCGGGCCGGTACGCGCCGACGCCGAGGATCCGGGCGTGGCGGGTCGGGGCGGTCGCGCCGAGGTGGCCGGTGCCCTTCGGTGTGGGGGTCATGTTCTCAGTCTTCCTCATGGGGGGAGGTCGGTCGGACGGCCGGGGAGCCCAGCCGTGCAGCTCGTGCTGCTCGGGTCACTCGCGCTACTCCGGGCTCGGGTGCTGCTCGGTGACGCCGTGCTCCTCGAGCATCCGCCGGGCGGCGTCGAGGTCGTCGGGGGACTTCACGGCGAGGGTCTCGACCCCCCGCAGGCCCCGCTTCGCGAGGCCGGTGAGCGTTCCGGCGGGCGGGATCTCGACGAGGCCGGTGACGCCCATTCCCGCCAGCGTCTCCATGCAGAGGTCCCACCGCACGGGGTTGCTCACCTGGTTGACGAGGCGCCCGAGCACCTCGTCCCCGACCTCGACGACCCGCCCGTCGGCGTTGGAGAGCAGGCGCAGCCGCGCGTCGTGCGTCGTCATCGCCTGCGCGTACCGGGTCAGGGTGTCGACAGCCGAGCGCATGTGCTCGGTGTGGAACGCCCCGGCGACCTTGAGCGGGATGACCCGGGTCCTCTCCGGGGGCGCGTCGGCGAGCTCGGCGAGCTGCTCCGCCGTCCCGGCGGCGACGACCTGCCCGGCGCCGTTGATGTTCGCCGGGGTGAGGCCGAGCCGTTCGATCGTCGCGGCGACGTCGTCGGGGTCGCCGCCCATGACGGCACTCATCCCCGTCGGCCGGACGGCGCTCGCGGCCGCCATCCGCTCGCCGCGCTCGCGGACGAAGACCATGGCCTGCTCGGGGGTGAGGACGCCGGCGGCCGCGGCCGCGGTGATCTCCCCGACCGAGTGGCCGGCGACGGCACCGATCCTGTTCCCGGCGTCGGGGACGCCCGCGACGAGGACCTCCCACGCGAGCAGCCCAGCGGCGACGATGAGCGGCTGCGCGACCGCCGTGTCCTTGATCGTCTCCTCCTCCGACGTCGTCCCGTGCGCGACGAGGTCGATCCCCGCAACGGCGGAGAGCCACTCGGCGCGCTCCCGCACGCCGGGGAGCTCGAGCCAGGGGGAGAGGAATCCGGGGGTCTGGGAGCCCTGTCCAGGGCAGACGATCGCGAGCACGTCACCAGACTCTCGTCCCCGGGGCCGCGGTGACGTCCCCGATGGTCACGAACATGGGACCCCGACGTTGGAGGGTTCCTCCAAAGGAGCGGCGTCGCGGCCAGCTCCTGGGCGCGGGCCCTGCCTCCCTTCGTGCCTGCCCTCATGCCCGGGCGCGGGCAGCCCGCAGGGCGCCCCGGTCGGCCTCGGCGAGGCGCCCGTAGGCGAGCGCGAGGCGGACGACGTACCCGTCGTGCGGGTCGGTCGGGTCGTACCCGGTGAGCTCGGTGACCTTCGCGAGGCGGTACCGGACGGTGTTCGGGTGGACGAAGAGCCGGCGGGCCGTCCCCTCGAGCCCGCCGCGGTGCTCGAGGTAGCTCGCAGCCGTCTCGAGGAGCGTGCCCCCGCTGCTCGCCCGCAGCGGCCGCCACACGCGGTCGACGAGGGCGCCCCGGGCCGGGGCGTCGCCGATGAGGGCGCGCTCGGCGAGGAGCCCGTCGGAGTGGACCGGCCGGGGGGCGTCCGGCCAGGCGAGCGCGGCGGTGTGGCCCGAGAGGGCGGCCCTCGCCGAGCGGCCCGCCGCGAACAGGTGCGGGACGCCCGGGCCGACGACGAGCGGGCCCTCGCCGAAGTGGCCGTCGAGGCGCTCGGCGACGGCGAGCGCGTCGGTGACCTCGCCGACGATGCAGACGAGCCGGCCGCCGTGGACGGCCGCGAGGGTGACGACCCCGAGCCGCGCGGCCGAGCGGTGCAGCCCGTCGAGGACCTCGGCCGGGTCCCGGGACGTGCCGGCGGCCATCCCCGGGGCCGTGCCCGCGACGACCGCGACGTGCGTCGTCGCGGACCACCCGAGCGCCGCGGCCCGGGACTCGAGCGCCTCGTCGGCCTCGCCGCGCAGCACCGCGTCGACGACGAGCGCCTCGAGACGGGCGTCCCAGGCGCCCCGCTCCTCGGCGGCCTGGGCGTAGACGTGGGCGACGGCGAAGGCGATCTCGCTGCTGTACCGGAGCACCGACTCCCGGAGTGCGCCCTCGTCCTCGGGCTCGGCGAGCTGGACGACGTGCTCCTCGACGATCTCGACGACCGACCGGACGAGGTCGAGGGTCTGGCCGAGGCTGACGGTGCGGGTGAGCTCTCGGGGGGCCGCGCCGAAGACGTCGGCCATCGAGCGCGCGTCCGTCCCCGCGTTGCGCATCCACGCGATGAAGTTCGCGATCCCCGCCTGGGCGACGAGCGAGACCCACGAGCGGTCCTCGGCGCTGAGCCGCCGGTACCACCCGTGACGGGCCTCGACTCGCTGCGTCGCGGCGGCGCCGAGGTCCCCGGCGCGCCGCTCGACCCGGAGCATCGTCGCCTCGCCGAGGCGCTCGGTGACCGACGGCATGCCGTCAGTCTAGGCCGCCAGCCGGACGGGTCTTTGTATGCCGTCCACAAACGGTCCCGGAACGTCCTCGCACCCGTGTCCCGGGGCCCGTGTCTGCGGACCCGCGTCGGCAGGTCCGTGCCCGCCGGTCCGGGGCCGTGGGTCCGTCAGTCGGTGCCGGACTCCATCGCGGCCCGGTCGAGCGCCTCGCCGTCCTCGTCGCCGACCGGCGCCGGGTTGGCGGAGATCCGCGCGGCCCCGCCGGGCTCGAGCTCGCCGACGAGGTTCCGGTGGCCGTCGCCGAGGAGGCCCTGGGCGGCGTACGTCTCGAGCTTGGAGCGGGAGTCGGCGATGTCGAGGTTGCGCATCGTCAGCTGCCCGATCCGGTCGACGGGGCCGAACGCCGCGTCCTCGGTCCGCTCCATCGAGAGCTTGTCAGGGTGGTAGCTGAAGCGGTCGCCGCTCGTGTCGAGGATGGAGTAGTCCTCCCCGCGCCGGAGCCGGAGGGTGACCTCGCCGGTGACCGCCGAGGCGACCCAGCGCTGGAGGGACTCGCGGACCATGAGCGACTGCGGGTCGAGCCAGCGGCCCTCGTAGAGGAGCCTGCCGAGGCGACGCCCCTCGGCGTGGTAGCTCGCGATCGTGTCCTCGTTGTGGACAGCGTTGAGGAGGCGCTCGTAGGCGATGTGGAGGAGGGCCATGCCGGGCGCCTCGTAGATCCCGCGGCTCTTCGCCTCGATGATCCGGTTCTCGATCTGGTCGGACATGCCGAGGCCGTGCCGGCCGCCGATGGCGTTGACCTCGTCGACGAGCGCGACCGGGTCACGCGGCTCGACGCCGTTGACGGCCACCGGGCGCCCCTCGACGAAGCGGATGGTGACGTCCTCGGTGTCGATCCGCACGTCCTCGTCCCAGAACGGGACGCCCATGATCGGCTCGACGATCTCCATCGAGGCGTCGAGGTGCTCGAGCTGCTTCGCCTCGTGGGTCGCGCCCCAGATGTTCGCGTCCGTCGAGTACGCCTTCTCCGCGCTCGCCTTGTACGGCAGGTTCCGGCTCGTCAGCCACTCCGACATCTCGTGCCGGCCGCCGAGCTCGCTGACGAAGTCCGCGTCGAGCCACGGCTTGTAGATCCGCAGCGACGGGTTGGCGAGGAGGCCGTAGCGGTAGAACCGCTCGATGTCGTTGCCCTTGAAGGTCGAGCCGTCACCCCAGATGGAGACGCCGTCCTCCTGCATCGCCCGGACGAGGAGGGTGCCGGTCACCGCCCGTCCGAGGGGAGTCGTGTTGAAGTACGTCCGTCCGCCGCTGCGGATGTGGAACGCCCCGCACGCGATCGCCGACAGCCCCTCCTCGACGAGCGCGCGACGGCAGTCGACGAGCCGGGAGATCTCGGCACCGTACTGCCCGGCGCGGCCGGGGACCGAGCGGATGTCCGGCTCGTCGTACTGTCCGAGGTCGGCGGTGTAGGTGCACGGCACCGCGCCCTTCTCGCGCATCCAGGCGACCGCCACCGAGGTGTCGAGGCCGCCCGAGAAGGCGATCCCGACGCGTTCGCCGACAGGGAGGGAGGTGAGAACTTTCGACACGACGGACACCCTAGCCGCCGCCGGCGCGCCTCCCGGCCACCCCCCGGGATGCGGACGCCCGGGACCGCGGGGGCACGGGACGGGCGTCCGAGACCCGTTCACCGGCCCGTCGCCGCGCTGCAACTTCTCCACGTGCGCGGTTCCCCGCATGGTCCTAGCGTCCTCGCCATGACCCCCCGCATGAAGTCCCTCGTCCTGTCCGCCACCGCCGTCGCCACCGCGGCGCCGCTCCTCTCCCTCGGGGCCGCGGGCGCCGCGCCCGCCGCCGCCCCGGCGGCCGTCGCCGCCGCCGCGGCGACCTTCGCCCGGGGGGACGGTCACGGGCGGGACCACGACGGCCCGCGCCACCACCGGTCCTCGTTCGGGGACCCGCTCGTCATCGGGCACCGGGGTGCGGCCGGCTACCGCCCGGAGCACACGCTCGCGTCGTACGAGCTCGCCGCCCGGATGGGCGCCGACTTCATCGAGCCGGACGTCGTCTCGACGAAGGACCACCGTCTCGTCGTCCGGCACGAGAACGAGATCGGCGGGACGACCGACGTCGCCGACCACCCGGAGTTCGCCGACCGGAGGACGACGAAGACCGTCGACGGGACGGCGATCGCCGGCTGGTTCACCGAGGACTTCACCCTCGCCGAGCTCCAGACCCTCCGGGCGAAGGAGAGGCTGCCGGAGATCCGCCAGGAGAACACGATGTACGACGGGATGTTCGCCGTCCCGACCCTCGAGCAGGTTCTCGACCTCAGGGAGCGGCTCAGCCGCGAGCTCGGCCGGACGATCGGGGTCTACCCCGAGACGAAGCACCCGACGTACTTCGACGGCATCGGCCTCAGCCTCGAGAAGCCGCTCGTCGCCGCCTTGCGCAGGCACCACCTCGACGGCCGGCGCGCCCCCGTCCGGGTCCAGTCGTTCGAGCTCGCCAACCTCGAGGAGATGCGTACCGACCTCCATCTCAAGGCCCCGGAGGTCCTCCTCGCGTCGGCGTCGGGCGGCCCGTACGCCGACCCGGAGGGGCGGACGTACGCCCAGCTCCTCGAGCCGCAGAGCCTCAAGGAGCTCTCCGGAACGGTCAACGGGATCGGTCCGGACAAGAACCTCGTCATCGCCCGAAACGCCGACGGCAGCCTCGGGCAGTCGACCGGCCTCGTCGACGCCGCGCACGCGGCGGGGCTCGAGGTCGACCCCTACACGTTCCGCGCGGAGAACACCTTCCTCCCCAGCGACCTGCGGGTCGGCGACGACCCGACCGACTTCGGCAGGGCGATCGCCGAGGACGTCGCCTTCATGAAGGCGGGCGTCGACGGACTCTTCTGCGACCAGTCGGACGTCTGCGTCGAGGCCCGGAGGCAGTTCCACGCCGAGGACTGACCCGGTCCCGCCGGAAGGGCGACGACCCGCGCACCGGTGCGGTCCGCGGGTCGTCGCCGCCGGGGTCCCGGGTCGTCACCGGGGAGCGGCCGGCTCTCAGGCGTCGCCGCCGGTCGTCCCGGAGGTCCCCGCGGAGACGTCGAGGAGGCGGTACTTCTCGGCCGCCTGTCCGGGGACGTCCACGTCGACCTCGCCGCGGTCGGCGAGCATCTGGAGCGCGCGGACGGCGACCGACGGACCGTCGATGTGGAAGAACCGCCGGGCCGCCGGGCGGGTGTCGGAGAACCCGAAGCCCTCGGCCCCGAGGGCGGAGTACTCCCCGGGCACCCACGGGGCGATCTGGTCCTGGACGGCCTTCATGTAGTCCGAGACGGCGACGACCGGGCCGGGGGCGTCGGCGAGGCGCTGGGTGACGTACGGCGTCGCCCGCTCCTCGTCCGGGTGGAGGAAGCGCTGCTCGTCGCAGTGCATCGCCTCCCGGCGCAGCTCGCTCCACGACGTCACCGACCAGACGTCGGCGACGACGCCCCAGTCGTCCCGCAGGAGCTCCTGCGCCTCGAGCGCCCACGCGAGCGCGACCCCGCTCGCGAGGAGCTGGGTGTGCGGCGCGTCGTCCGCGACGCCCTCGGTGCTCCCCGGGGCGTACCGGTGCATCCCCTGGATGATCCCCGTGACGTCGACGTCCTCGGGCTCCGCCGGCTGGACGATCGGCTCGTTGTAGAGCGTGAGGTAGTAGATGAGGTTCTTCTCCGGGCCGTCGCCCGCCTCGCCGTACATCCGCTGGAGGCCGTCCCGCATGATGTGCGCGATCTCGAACCCGAACGCGGGGTCGTAGGCGACGACCGCCGGGTTGGTCGAGGCGAGCAGCGGGCTGTGCCCGTCGGCGTGCTGGAGCCCCTCCCCGGTGAGCGTCGTCCGGCCCGCGGTCGCCCCGAGCAGGAACCCGCGGGTCATCTGGTCGGCCGCGGCCCAGATCGAGTCACCGGTCCGCTGGAACCCGAACATCGAGTAGAAGACGTACACCGGGATCATCGGCTCGCCGTGGGTCGAGTACGACGTGCCCGCGGCGGTGAACGCCGCCATCGAGCCGGCCTCGTTGATGCCGGTGTGGAGGATCTGCCCGGACTCGGACTCCTTGTACGTGAGCATGAGGTCGGCGTCGACCGAGGTGTACGTCTGCCCGTGCGGGTTGTAGATCTTCGCCGTCGGGAAGAAGCTGTCCATCCCGAACGTCCGGGCCTCGTCCGGGATGATGGGGACGATCCGCTTGCCGAACTCCTTGTCCCGCATGAGGTCGCGCAGGAGGCGTACCCACGCCATCGTCGTCGCGACCTCCTGCTTGCCCGAGCCCTTGCGCACGGTCTTGTACGCGTCCTCCGCGGGGAGCTTCGGGGCGGTGTAGGACACCCGGCGCTCGGGGACGCCCCCGCCGAGCTTGCTCCGGCGCTCCTTGAGGTAGCGGATCGCCTCGTCGTCGTCGCCGGGGTGGAAGTACGGCGGCATGTACGGGTCGCGCTCGAGGTCCTCGTCGGAGACGGGGATCTTCAGGCTGTCCCGGAGGCCCTTGAGGTCCTCGAGGGTGAGCTTCTTCATCTGGTGGGTCGCGTTCCGGCCCGCGAAGTGGCTGCCGAGGCCGTACCCCTTGATCGTCTTCGCGAGGATGACGGTCGGCTGCCCGGTGTGGTTGACCGCCGCCTGGTAGGCGGCGAAGACCTTGCGGTAGTCGTGACCACCGCGCTTGAGCTTCCACCAGATCTCGCTGTCGGACCAGTCCTTGACGAGCGCCCGGGTCCGCGGGTCGCGGCCGAAGAAGTGCTCGCGGACATACGCGCCGTCGTTGGCCCTGAACGTCTGGTAGTCCCCGTCCGGGGTCTGGTTCATGACGTTGACGAGCGCCCCGTCCCGGTCCTGCGCGAGCAGCGGGTCCCATCCGCGGCCCCAGACGACCTTGATGACGTTCCACCCGGCGCCGCGGAAGAACGCCTCGAGCTCCTGGATGATCTTGCCGTTCCCCCGGACCGGGCCGTCGAGCCGCTGGAGGTTGCAGTTGATGACGAAGGTGAGGTTGTCGAGCTCGTCGTTCGCCGCGGTCTGGAGGAGGCCGCGCGACTCCGGCTCGTCCATCTCGCCGTCCCCGAGGAACGCCCACACGTGCTGCTGGGAGGTGTCCTTGATGCCGCGGTCGTGGAGGTACTTGTTGAACTGCGCCTGGTAGATCGCGTTCATCGGCCCGAGGCCCATCGAGACCGTCGGGAACTCCCAGAACGTCGGCATGAGCCGGGGGTGGGGGTAGGAGGGCATCCCCGTGTTCACGCCGTCGACGACGTGGCTCTTCTCCTGACGGAACCCGTCCATGTCGTCCTCGCTGAGGCGGCCCTCGAGGAACGCCCGGGCGTAGATGCCGGGGGAGGCGTGCCCCTGGATGAAGACCTGGTCGCCGCCTCCCGGGTGGTCCTTTCCCCGCCAGAAGTGGTTGAACCCGACCTCGTAGAGGGTCGCCGCCGAGGCGTACGTCGAGATGTGCCCCCCGACCCCGATGCCCTCGCGCTGCGCACGGTGGACCTGGACGGCGGCGTTCCAGCGGAGGTAGGCGCGGAAGCGGCGCTCGACCTCCTCGTCACCGGGGAACCACGGCTCCTGCTCGGGGCCGATGGTGTTGACGTAGTCCGTCGTCGTCAGGGACGGGACGCCGACCTGCATCTGCCGGGCACGCTCGAGGAGGCGGAGCATGAGGTACCGGGCGCGAGCCCGGCCCCCGTTCTCGATGGCCCCGGAGAGCGAGTCGAGCCACTCCTCGGTCTCCTCCGGGTCGACGTCCGGCAGATGGGCCGGGATCCCGTTGAGGATGGGCCCGGCGTCCTCGCGTCCAGCCACGTGTCGGTCCTTTCTCGCATGCGGGTCGCCGGCGGGGTGTGCCGGTCTCTGCTCCCATCCTCTACCCGAACCCCGTCGGGTGTCACACGAGGGTCGGTGCCGGTGGCCTCCCGCGCGCCGACGCCGGCGACGTCAGGACCCGAGGCCGGTGACGCGCTCGTGGCCGGTGTAGACGTTCAGGCGCGGCGGCCGGGTGAAGGCGACGAGCGTCATCCCGACGTCCGCGGCGAGGTCGACGGCGAGCGACGACGGGGCCGACACCGCGACGAGCGCCGGGACCCCGGCGGCGGCGGCCTTCTGGACGATCTCGAAGGAGGCGCGCGCGCTGACGCAGAGGACGTGCCCGGTGAGGGGGAGCCCGCCCTCGCGGGCGGCCCAGCCGAGGACCTTGTCGACGGCGTTGTGCCGGCCGACGTCCTCGCGGACGACGAGGAGCTCGCCGTCGGCCGTGAACAGCCCGGCCGCGTGGACGCCCCCGGTCCGCGCGAACACCGTCTGGTGGGGGGCGAGGAGCCCGGGCAGGCCCGCGAGGACGACGGGGTCGAGCCGGACCGGGTCGGCCGCCACCCGTGCCCCCGTGCCCGTCGTGCCGAGCCGGTCGAGAACCTCGGCGATCGTCCGGGTCCCGCAGACCCCGCACGCGGACGTCATCGGCGCGGCCCGGTCGCGCGGCGCGGCCCGCAGCCTCGCGCCCGGGGCGAGGGTGACCTCGACGACGTTGAACGTCGGGGCGCCGTTCTCGTCCGCGTCGGTGCAGTGCATCATCCGGGACACCGCGGACGCGTCGTCGAGGAGGCCCTCGGCGAGGAGGTGGCCGAGGGTGAGGTCGAAGTCGTCGCCGGGCGTGCGCATCGTCGTCGTCACCGGCGCCCCTGCCACCCGGATCTCGAGCGGCTCCTCGGCGGCGACCGTGTCCGGCCGGGCGACGACCCGGACGGCCGCGGGGTCCCCGACGTCGAGGCGGCGGGTCGGCACCCGGCGCGTCCTGCGTCCCATGGGCCCAGCCTAGGTGGCCCCGTCCGGCGCCCGAAGCGGGGCCACAGGGCGGTCACAGGGTCACCACAACCACGGAGGCCACTGTGGAGTCGTCAGCCCGTCGAAGGAGCACCTGTGGCCCGATTCCCTGCCGTCCCGGCACTCGTCCTCACCCGCCGCCTCACGACGACCGCGATGCTCGTCTCGGTCGCCGGCGTCGGCGGTGTGGGGGCCCACCTCGCCTCCGCGTACGCGGAGGCCCACGCGGCCGCGCCGTCGGCGTCGGCGTCGGCGTCGGCGGGGACGACCGAGTCCGGAGAGGGGCCGTCGGGGTCGTCGGGGTCGTCGGGGTCGTCGTCCGCCTCAGCCGCCGACCAGGGCGGAGGGACCGGCTTCACGCCGGTCCCCGGTCCCGGCAGCGCCGGCGCAGGCAGCGCCCACACCGGGACGAGCGGCTCGTGACGACGCGCGCCCCGACCCCGCGGACGCACCGGGTCACCCCCGTCGTCGAGCACCGGTTCGACGCGATCGGCACGACGAACGCCGTCCTCGCGACCGACGCGACGCTCGGTCACCGCGCCGCCACGCTGGCCGCCTCGATGCTCGCCGAGCTCGACGCGGCGGCCTCCCGGTTCCGGTCCGACTCCGAGCTCGTCCGGCTCACCCGGAGGGCCGCCGCGAGTGCGTCCGGGCCGGTCACGGCCACCGTCTCCCCGCTGCTCGCCGACTACGTCGCCGCCGCGCTCCGCGTCGCCCGCCTCACCGGGGGCCTCGTCGACCCGACCGTCGGCGCGGCGGTCGTCGCGAGCGGCTACGACGCGGACATCACCGCCGTCCGCGCCCGGCCCGCGACGTCCCGGCCCGCGCCGTCCCCGCCCTCCGTCGCCGCCGTCCCGGGCTGGGCGAGCGTCACCCTCGCCCCGGCGACGAGGTCGCTCACCCTCCCCGCGGGATGCCTCCTCGACCTCGGGTCGAGCGCGAAGGCCCATGCCGCCGACCTCGTCGCCGCCCGGCTGGCCCGGACGTTCGGCGGCGGCTTCCTCGTCAACCTCGGCGGCGACGTCGCCGTGAGCGGCACGCTCCCGGACGGCGGGTGGCGGGTCGCCGTGGAGGACGCCCGAGGCCGGACCCGTCAGGTCGTCGTGAGCACCGGGCAGGCCCTCGCGACCTCCTCGACGGGTCGCCGGACGTGGCGGGTCGCGGGGGAGACCCGCCACCACATCGTCGACCCACGGACCGGCCGGTCCGCCGAGCCGGTGTGGGCCGAGGTGACGTGCGCGGGCGCGAGCGCGCTCGAGGCGAACGCCGCGAGCACGGCGGCGATCGTCCTCGGGCGGTACGCCCCGGCCTGGCTCGAGGCCCACGGGGTCCCGTCCCGGCTCGACCCGCCCGCCGGCCCGTCCGTCCGGACGACCGGGTGGCCGGTGGGGTCCGGCGAGGCGGTGGCGTCGTGAACGAGCTCCTCTGGTTCCTCTCCCGGGCGACCGGGGTCGTGAGCATCGTCCTGCTCACCTCCGTCCTCGTCCTCGGGCTCGTCACCTCCGGTCGCCGCCGTCCGCACGGCCTGAGCTCGGCGGTCGTGCCCGGGGTACACCGCACCCTCGCCCTCGGCACGTCGGTCTTCCTCACCGCCCACGTCGCGACGGCGGTCGCCGAGACGTTCGTCAGCATCGACCTCGTCTCCGCGGTGCTTCCCTTCACCTCGGGGTACGAGCGGGTGTGGGTCGGCTTCGGGACGCTCGCGGTCGACCTCGTCGCCGCCCTCGTCGTCACCTCGCTCCTGCGGCACCGTCTCCCGGAGCGGGCCTGGCGCACCGTGCACGCCCTCGCGTTCGCCCTCTGGCCGCTCGCACTCGTCCACGGGCTCGCTCTCGGGACCGGCAACGAGACCGGCCTCCGGCTCGTCACCCTCGCGTGCGGCGCCGTCGGGGTCGGGGCGCTCGCGTGGCGGCTCGTCACGGCGTCCCCGGACGAGGCACGGCGGCGCGAGGTCGTCGCCCAGGAGTGGTCGTGAGCGCCGCCGCGCGTCCCCGGCGGGCCCCCGACCTCCTCGGCCTCCTCGAGGCCGCCGGTCTGACCGGACGGGGTGGGGCCGCGTTCAGCACCGCGACGAAGGTCGCGGCCGCCCACGATCGGGGCGCCGAGCTCGTCGTCAACGCGTGCGACGGCGAGGTCGGGGCCGCCAAGGACGCCTACGTCGTCGCCGAGCACCTCCCGGAGCTCCTCCACGGCGCCGCCCTCGTCGGCCGGGGTCGTGTCCGCTGGGCCGCCCACCGTGGGAGCGCGAGTGCGGCACGGCTGCGCGACGCCGGGCTCGACCTCCTCGAGGTCCCCCCGCGGTACGTGTCCTCGGAGGAGAGCTCGCTCGTCCAGCTCGCCCACGGCGGGCTCGCCCGCCCCGTGACGAAGCGGGTCCCGGTCGTCCACGGCTCCCGTGACCCCGACGGACGCTCGATGCGCCCCACGGTCGTCCTCAACGCCGAGACGCTCTGGCGGGTCGCCCAGATCACCGAGCACGGCCCGGAGTGGTTCCGCTCGTACGGGACCCCGGCCGAGCCGGGCCCGCGACTCGTCACCGTCGGCGGCGCCGTCACCCGTCCCGGTGTCGTCGGGACCGAGGCGGGGACGGCGTTCACCGACCTCGTCGCCGCCGTCGGCGGGACGGTCGAGCCGGCTGCCGCCCTCGGCGTCGGCGGCCTCGGTGGAGGGTGGCTCACCTGGGCCGAGGCGCAGGCGACGCGGTGGACCGGCGACGAGCTGCGGCGGTACGGCCTCGGCCTCGGTCCCGGCGTGCTCCACGTCCTCCCCGGGTCGGTCTGTCCCCTCGAGCACGTCGCGTCGCTCCTCGGGTACGCCGCCGGGGAGAGCGCCGGACAGTGCGGTCCGTGCATGTTCGGCGTCCCGGCCCTCGCCGCCGACGTCGCTGCGCTCGCCTCGGGCCGGCTCGAGCCGGGCCGGTACGGCCGTCTCCGCGTCCATCTCGCCCAGCTCCCCGCCAGGGGCGCCTGTCGCTTCCCCGACGGGGTCGCCGGGTTCACCGCCGGGGCCCTGCGCGCCTTCGCCGACGAGGTCGACGCCCATCTCGTCGGGACGTGCACGCACGACCGGAGGGGAGCCACCCGTGCCCGGGCTCGCCGGTGACGCCGGCCGGCACGGGGGAAGGGGCGCACGCTCCTCGGGGTCCCCGCGGCTGGCGGTCGACCGGGTCGCCTGCACCGGGCACGGCGTGTGCGCCCAGCTGCTCCCGGAGCAGGTGACCCTCGACGAGTGGGGCTACCCCATCCTCACCGACCGGGCGGGGGCCGCCGAGGACGTCGACCTCACCGTCCGGTCCTGCCCCGCACGGGCCCTCTACCTCCGGCAGGCCCCGCCTCGCTGACACGGGACGGGGAGGTGCGGCCACGGTCGCCCCTCCGGGAGCCCAGACGCCCGGGCCGTCATCGGGCAGACTGGCAGCATGACGGACTCTGGGGTGGGTCGGGTCGGCCTGCACGGTGACGCCGGGCTGGACTGGCAGCACGTCTCGCCTGCGCTCGCGACCGTGCGCCTCATCGTCCTCGGCGCGGCGTGCCTCGTCGCCGGCGTCGGCTTCGCCGTCCTCGCCGTCCTCGCCGTCGCGTGGCTCTGGGTTGGGGTCGGGCTCGCCGTCCTCGCCGCGCTCGCCGGGACGTGGCTCGTCCGCCGACAGGTGTCCGCGGTGACGTGGGTCGAGCTCCCGGAGGAGCTCGTCATCCGCAAGGGCCGGCTCTTCCGGCGGCTCGTGAGCATCCCGTACGGGCGGCTCCAGTACGTCGACCTCCAGTCCGGGCCGCTCTCCCGCCGGTTCGGGATCGCCGACCTCGAGATCCACACCGCCTCGCCGGAGAGCGGCGGTGACATCCCCGGGGTCCCGGTCGGCGAGGCCGAGGAGCTGCGCGAACGCCTCGCCGACCGGGGCGAGTCCTCCAGGGCAGGGCTGTGACCGAGCGCGGGACGTGGCACCGGTTCCACCCGCTCTCCCCCCTCCTCAGGGGCGGCGTGGCCGTCCTCGCCATCGCCTCGTGGGTCCTCTCCCAGCAGGTCGACCGGGTCTTCGGGGCCGACGCGGCGGACCCGACCCAGGGCCACCTTCTCCTCGGTGTCGGGGTCGCGGCCCTCGTCCTCGTCGGAATCGTCCTCGTCGGCTGGGCGGCGTGGCGGGTGTCGACGTTCCGGCTCGGGGAGTCCTCCCTCGAGCTGCGCACGGGCCTGGTCTCCCGTCAGCACAGGCAGGTCCGCTA
This sequence comes from uncultured Actinomycetota bacterium, assembly GCA_963783735.1. GTDB lineage: Bacteria > Actinomycetota > Actinomycetes > Actinomycetales > Dermatophilaceae > CAWDAQ01. The sequence continues at coordinate 20,302 of CAWAOO010000009.1, forward strand.
CGACCGCATCCAGGCCGTCCACCTCGTTCGGCCGCTCCTCGCCCGGCTCGTCGGCCTCTCCGAGGTCAGGGTCGAGTCCGCCGGCGGCGGCGACAGCCACGTCCGGCTCGCCTTCCTCGCCGACGCGACGGCACGCGAGCTCCGGGACGACATCGTCGCCCTCGCCGGACACGCCGACGAGGTCGGGGTCAGCGCCGAGCCGGAGGCCGCCGGCGGCAGCCCGGCCGTCCCGGACTCCGCGGCCGCTCCGGTGTCCCCGGCCGCTCCGGGCGCCCCGGTCGCTCCGGGCGCTCCGGGCATCACGGACACCCCGGCTGCACCGGACTCCCCCGCGGCCGCGCGTCCCGCCGGCCGGCCCGTCGACGTCCCGGTCCTCCGGGTCCCGAACGAGCGCCTCGTCCAGTCCATGCTCTACAGCTCGACGACCGTCGCCCTCCTCGTCGCCGTTCCCCTCGTCGTCGCCAGCCTCCTCCTCGGCTGGGTCGGGGTGCTCTCGACCGTCGGCCCGGCGACCCTCGCGGTGGGGAGCCGGCACGTCGGGTCCGTCATCCGGTGGTTCAACTTCGAGATCACCCACAGCGGGGACGCCCTCCGGCTCTGGCACGGCCTCACCGAGCTGCGGACCTCGACCATCCCGCTCCACCGGATCCAGGCCGTCGAGCTGAGCCAGTCGCTGCCGTGGCGGCTCCCCCGCTGGTGGCGCATCGAGGTCAACGTCGCGGGCGTCGGCGGGCGCGACCCGCGGGACTCGGAGACGACCGTCCTCCCGGTCGGGACGACCGAGGAGGCCGTCGCCGTCCTCGGGCTCCTCCTCCCCGGTGTCGACGTGGACACCGTCCTCGAGGCGATGCACGGCAGCGGGCAGAGCGCCCGGTTCACGTGCTCACCCGCCCGCGTCCGCCGACTCGACCCCGTCGGCTTCCGCCGTACCGGCTACGCGGTGACCGAGCGCGCCCTCGTCACCCGGCGGGGCGCGCTGCGCCGGGCCGCCCAGGTCGTCCCGCACGCGCGGGTCCAGTCCCTCGCGCTCGCCCAGGGCCCGCTCGAGCGGGCGGTCGGCGTCGCCTCCGTCCGGCTCGTCTCGACCCCCGGCCCGGTGTCGCCGCGGGTGGCCCACCTCGACACCGGGGACGCCACCCGGCTGCTCACCGACCAGGTGGCCCGGTCGGCGCGCGCCCGGGGACGGGTGAGGGGGGCCACACCGTGACCGTCCGATTCCCGTGGTTCGCTTGCACATCGGCACGAGACCTAGTGGACTTGCCGCTGAACGGGACAGCGGCGGCTCCGACGAGCCACGACGACGGACACAGATGGAGATGGTTGTGAACACGCCCGCGCAGGCGGCGCAGCACGGCCCGGTGAACAAGCTGGGACTGAGCGCAGGACAGGTCGTCCAGGAGTTCGGGTACGACGGCGACGTCGACGACGAGCTCCGCTTCGCCATCGAGGAGGTCATCTCCTCCGAGCTCGAGGACGAGGACTACTCAGGGGTCGCCGACGCGATCCTCATCTGGTGGCGCGAGGGTGACGGCGACCTCGTCGACACCCTCGTCGACGCCCTCCCGACCCTCGCCGAGGGCGCTCCGATCATCCTCCTCACCCCGAAGGCCGGACGTGACGGGGAGGTCGAGGCGAGTGAGGTCGAGGAGGCCACGGTGACCGCGGGGCTGCACGCGTCCGGCACGGTCAACGCGTGCCGGGACTGGACGGGCACCCGCCTCGTCACCCCCCGCACGGGCCGCCGCTGAGCCCCTCAGGACGGGCTGGCACACTCTCGCCCATGACCGAGACCGTCACCGTAGCCCCCCTCGCCGTCGGCGACACCGCCCCCGACTTCGTCCTCAAGGACCAGAACGGCGCGGACTTCAGCCTCTCGCAGTTCCGCTTGGAGAAGAACGTCGTCCTCGTCTTCTACCCGTTCGCGTTCTCGGGGATCTGCACGGGTGAGCTCTGCGAGATCCGGGACAACCTCGGGCGTTACGTCTCGGACGACGTCCAGGTCCTCGCGATCTCGTGCGACCACATGTTCAGCCAGCGGGCATGGGCCGACAAGGAGGGGTACTTCTTCCCCCTCCTCTCGGACTTCTGGCCGCACGGCGGCGTCGCGCAGGCGTACGGCGTGTTCAACGAGCGCGCGGGCGCGGCGCTCCGGGGGACCTTCCTCGTCGACCGCGAGGGGGCCATCCGGTGGAGCCTCGTCAACGACATCGGCGAGAGCCGGGACTTCTCCGGGTACCACACCGCCCTCGCCGAGCTGTCCTGACAGAATGACCGGGCGACGCCGGCCGCTCCGGCCGGCGTCCCGGGGCCTGTAGCTCAGCTGGCAGAGCACCGCGCTTACACCGCGGGTGTCGTCGGTTCGATCCCGGCCGGGCCCACGTGCACGACGACACCCTGACCCTCGCCGACGCCGTCGCCGCCCTCGAACGGCTCTACCCCCCGGGCACGGCCCAGCCGTGGGACCGGGTCGGCCTCGTCACCGGCGACCTCGACCAGCCGGTCCGGCGCGTCCACCTCGCCGTCGACCCGACGCTCGCCGTCATCGAGGAGGCCCGGGCACTGGGCGCCGACCTCCTCGTCACCCACCACCCCCTCCTCCTCCGGGGCGTCCACAGCGTCGCGACGACGAGCGCGAAGGGAGCGAGCGTCACCGCCCTCGTCGTCGGGGACGTCGCCCTCTACGTCGCCCACACGAACGCCGACGTCGCCACGCCGGGGGTGTGCACCGCGCTCGCCGCCGCGTGCGGGCTCGACGACCTCGAGCCGCTCGAGCCCGACGCGGACCACCCCCTGGGCCGGGTCGGGCGGCTGCCCAACCCGACCCGGCTCGGGGACTTCGCCGAGGGCCTCGCCTCGGTCCTCCCGCCGACGGCGGGAGGTGTCCGGGTGGCCGGCCCCGCGGACGCGCTCGTCGAGCGGGTCGCCGTCGTCGGGGGCGCCGGCGACGGGATGTTCGACGCGGTCCGGGCGAGCGGCGCCGACGTCTACGTCACCGCCGACCTGCGTCACCACCCCGCCCTCGAGGCCCGCGAGGAGTCCCGCGGGGGGCCGCCGTACCTCGTCGACGCCGGTCACTGGGCGAGCGAGTTCCTCTGGCTCGCCACCGCGGAGGAGGAGCTGCGCGCGGCCCTTGCCGCCGCCGGAGCGGACGTGGGTAGGTTGGAGACCCACATCTGCACAGTGCGCACCGACCCGTGGGACTTCGTCGTCGGTGTCCAGCCGCATGCCGAACCGCCAGGAGGCACGCCGTGAAGGCCGACCCATCCCGCCAGCTCCGACTGCTCGACCTGCAGGCGCTCGACACCCGGCTCGACCAGATCGCCCACCGGCGCCGCACCCTCCCGGCCATCGCCGGGGTCGCCGACCTCGAGCGGCAGGCCGCCGCCGTCCGCGACGACGTCGTCCGCGCCGAGACGGCGCTCGACGACGTCCAGCGCGAGGTCGCCCGCTCCGAGGCGGACGTCCAGCTCGTCCGCGACCGGGCCGCGCGCGACCGGGCCCGGCTCGACTCGGGGACGGGGACCGCCAAGGACCTCCAGGCGCTCCAGCACGAGCTCGAGTCCCTCGCCCGCCGCCAGAGCGACCTCGAGGACGTCGAGCTCGAGGTCATGGAGCGCGCCGAGGAGGCCGAGTCGCGGCTCGCCCGCCTCGGTGAGGAGCAGGCCCGGCTCGTCGGGCAGCTCGAGGGGGCGACCGCCGAGCGGGACGCGGCCCTCTGCGAGCTCGACCGGGAGGCAGCCGAGGTCGCGGGTCCTCGGGACGACGTCGTCCGCGAGGTGGGCGAGGACCTCGCCGCCCTCTACGAGAAGATCCGGGGGACGCACGGGGGGCTGGCCGCGGCCGCCCTGCACCAGCGCCGCTGTGGCGGCTGCCACCTCGAGCTCAACCAGGTCGACATGAACCGGATCATCGCGGCACCAGAGGACGAGGTCCTCCGGTGCGAGGAGTGCTCCCGGATCCTCGTCCGGACCGCCGAGTCCGGGCTCCCCGCCCGGTGACCCCGCGTCGCGGCGTCGTCGTCGAGGCCGACGGCGGGTCCCGGGGCAACCCGGGGGTGGCCGGGTACGGCGCACTCGTGCGCGACCCGGCCTCGGGTGCCCTGCTCGCCGAGCGGGCCGAGCCCCTCGGGACGGCGTCGAACAACGTCGCGGAGTACCGGGGACTCATCGCCGGACTCGAGGCCGCCCGGGACCTCGCGCCGGGAGCCGACGTCGAGGCCCGGATGGACTCCAAGCTCGTCGTCGAGCAGATGTCCGGGCGGTGGAAGATCAAGCACGCCGACATGCGGCGCCTCGCCCTGCTCGCCCGCGACGTCGTCGCCGAGATCGAGGACGCCGGGGGGGCGGTGACGTTCACGTGGATCCCCCGGGCCGAGAACGCCGACGCGGACGCGCTCTCCAACGTCGGGATGGACGGCGAGACCGTGCACCTCGACCACCTCGACCAGCTCGACCAGCTCGACCACCTCGACCACCTCGACCACGTCGACACGACCGGCGCCGCCCCCGGCCCCGGCGAGACGACCGACGACCCCGCCGACGACGCTCCGGCCGGACCGGGACGGGTCCTGCTCGTCGCCGAGCTCACCGGCGACGCCGCCGGGCCGGCTCGGTCGGCCGGACACCTCGTCCGTGGGGGAGCCGTCACCCTCGTCACCGCGCCGACCCAGGCGTCCGTGGGCACCGCGGGGACCGTCGGCGACGCCCTCGACACCGTCCCCGCCGCGGGCGCGGGCTGGGACGACCCGGCGCGGGCCGCGTCGCTGTGCCGAGGGCTCCTGCACCGGGGCGGCACGAGCGTCGTCGTCTGCCCCGGCGACGTGGTCCGGGCGGTCGTCGTCGACGTCCTCGGCGTTCCTCGGGAGCGTGCGCGCCGCCTCGCCGTCGCCCCGGGGTCGCTCACGGCCGTCCAGGTCGCCGGCGACGACGAGCCGGTCGTCGCGTTCACCAACCGCACCTGAGCGGCGTCCCCCTGACCGGGCCGCCCTGCGCGCCGTGCGTGCCGGCGGGGCCGGGCGCCCGCCCGACGTCGGTGCCTCGTTACCCTGAGGGGCATGGACGAGCCACTGACCTACCGCCTGCTCACCGGTCCGGACGACGAGACCTTCTGCGAGAGGGTGAGCGCGGCGCTCGACGCCGGGTACGTCCTCCACGGTGGTCCGGCGGTGACGTGGGACGGTGAGCGCGTCCTCGCCGCCCAGGCCGTCATCCGGGCCGCCGGCTTCGACGGCCGGGTGCTTCCCGCGTGAGCGAGCCCGCCCGACGGGACGCAGGCCCTGCGGCGCTCCGCCCGGACACGCTCGCCGTCCGCGGCGGCCTCACCCGGACCCCCTTCGACGAGACGGCCGAGGCGCTGTTCCTCACCTCCGGGTTCGTCTACGGGAGCGCCGAGGAGGCCGAGGCGGCCTTCAAGGACGAGATCGAGAAGTTCATCTACTCCCGCTACGGCAACCCGACGGTCGCGATGTTCGAGGAGCGGATGCGCCTCGTCGAGGGCGCGGAGGCATGCTTCGCGACCGCCTCGGGGATGTCGGCCGTGTTCGTCGCGCTGAGCGCGCTGCTCGGCCAGGGGGACCGCGTCGTCGCCTCCCGCGCGCTCTTCGGGTCCTGCTTCGTCATCCTCGACGAGATCCTCCCGCGGTTCGGCGTCGAGACCGTCTTCGTCGACGGCGCCGACCTCGACCAGTGGCGGGAGGCCCTCGCGACCCCCGCGCAGGCGGTGTTCTTCGAGACGCCGAGCAATCCCATGCAGGAGCTCGTCGACATCCGCGCGGTCGCCGACCTCGCGCACGCCGCCGGCGCGCAGGTCGTCGTCGACAACGTCTTCGGCACCCCGGTGTTCTCGAAGCCCTTCGAGCACGGCGCGGACGTCGTCGTCTACTCCGCGACGAAGCACATCGACGGGCAGGGGAGGACCCTCGGCGGCGCCGTCCTCGGCAGCGCCGAGTTCGTCGGCGGCCCCGTCAAGAACCTCATGCGGCACACCGGGCCGGCGATGTCCCCGTTCACGGCCTGGGTGCTCCTCAAGGGGCTCGAGACGCTCACCCTCCGGGTCGAGCGACAGGCCGCGAACGCGCTCGAGGTCGCCCACCACCTCCAGGCCCACCCGCGGGTGACCTCGGTCGTCCACCCCTTCCTCCCGACCCACCCCCAGCACGAGCTCGCCACCCGGCAGATGCTCGGCGGGGGGACGGTCGTGACGTTCGCGCTCGACGGCGGCAAGGCGGACGCGTTCGCCGTGATGAACGCGCTCACCCTCGTCGACATCAGCAACAACCTCGGCGACGCGAAGTCCCTCGTCACGCACCCGGCGACGACGACCCACCGCCGGCTCTCCCCCGAGGCGCGCGCGGCCGTCGGCATCACCGACGGGACCCTGCGGGTCTCCGTCGGACTCGAGGACCCCCGGGACCTCGTCGAGGACCTCGACCGCGCCCTCGCCGCCGTGCCCCCCGCCTAGCCCGCCGCCAGGTGGTCCGTCCCCGCGAGCACGCGGGTCGGCGGGGCCGCGCAGGTCGGTGCCCCTGACGGGTCAGCCGCGTGCGGCGACGTCGAGCACCCACGGCCTGCCGGTGCGCGCCGGCGGGGTGAGCGTCGTCGCGAAGCCGGGCTCGAGGTCGGCCGCGAGCTCCTCGGGGCGCCGGGCGCGCGTGCCGGTGACGGCGAGGTACCGGGTGACGAGCCCCCGGGTGTGCTTCGCGCCGTGGGTCGTGCCGGGGACCCGGACCTGGACCCACCGATCGGCGAGGTCGCCGTCCGGGGTCCAGGCCGCGGCGTACGCGCTCGACCGGCAGTCGACGACGAGCCCGGTGCCCGCGGCCCCGGGCAGGGACTCCTCGAGCGCGGGCCGCCAGGCCGCGGCGAGCGGTCCGACCCCGTCGAGGTTGACCCCCATCGACAGGCGGTACGGGACGATCGGGTCGGTCAGCCGGACCGCCCCGAAGAGGGCGGAGACGACGACGACCCACCGGGTCGCCCGCCGCCTCGCGGCGGCGTCGAGCGAGGAGAGGTCGAGCGCGTCGTAGAGCACCCCGGAGTAGACCTCCCCGGCGGGCAGGGTCGCCGCCCGGGTGAGCCTCGTGTTGCGGGCGAGGTCCTCGGTCAGGCGCGGGCTCACCCCGAGGCGCTCGGCGGCGTCCGGCGCTCCGCCCACCCGGGCCAGCGCCGCGAGGACCGACTCCCGGGTCGGCGTGAGCGCAGGGAAGGAGAGCCGGCCGAGGTCGAGCATGCGCCCGCGGGCCCGGCCGGTCTTGCCCTCCGAGGGCGGCAGGAGGATGAGCACGGCGCTCACCCTAAGGGCCTATGCTGGTGGCGGATGAGCCGGCCAGGCGGCCGCGTCGGTGAGAGATCACCGCCGAGGAACGTCCGGGCTCCACAGGGCAGGGTGGTGGCCAACAGCCACCCGGGGCGACCCGCGGGACAGTGCCACAGAAAGCAGACCGCCGGCGGCGACGTCGGTAAGGGTGAAACGGTGGTGTAAGAGACCACCAGCGGTCCAGGTGACTGGACCGGCTAGGTAAACCCCACCCGGAGCAAGCTCAGACAGTGTGCGACCGAGGGCGGCCCGCCCGAGCACACGGGTAGAGCGCTGGAGGCGGTCGGCAACGGCTGCCCGAGATGGATGGTCGCCACCGCCCCGCCGGCAACGGCGCGGCGGAACAGGACCCGGCGTATCGGCCGGCTCATCCCCCCCCGACGTCACCCGGCCCGGGGGACCGCTCGGGCCCGGGCATCGGCCCGACCCGGGTGGGCCGGACCCGGCGGCGGGTCGGCTCCCCGACGACGTACGCGAGGACGCCGAGGAGGAGGGCGACGCCGCCGGCGACGACGGCGGAGCGAGGCAGGAGGACGGCGACCCCGGCGCAGCCGAGGAGTCCGGCCGCCGGGACGAGCCGTGCCCGCGCCGAGGCGCGGAGCGTCCAGGCGCTCGCGTTCGCGATGGCGTAGTAGGCGAGGACGCAGAAGGAGGAGAACCCGATCGCCCCGCGGAGGTCGGTCGCGGCGACGAGCGCGACGACGACGACGCCGACGGCGACCTGGGCCCGGTGGGGGACGCGGTGGACCGGGTGTACGGCCGCCATTCCCCGGGGCAGGTGGTGGTCGCGGGCCAGGGTGAGAAGCGTCCGGGACACCCCGAGCGAGAGCCCGAGCAGGGCGGCGAACGCGGCCACCGCCGCGACGACGCGCAGGAGAGGGGCGACCCAGGGCCAGCCGGAGATGTCGGCGGCCTCGGCGAGCGGTGCCGAGCGACCCCCGAGCCAGGCCGCCCCGAGGGTCTGGAGCAGGACGAGCGCGACGAGCCCGTAGACGACGAGGACGATCCCGAGGGCGAGCGGCAGGGCGCGGGGGATCGTCCGCTCGGGGTCGTGGACCTCCTCGCCGAGGGTCGCGACCCGGGCGTACCCGGCGAAGGCGAAGAAGAGGAACCCGGCCCCGGACAGCACCCCGGTGATGCCGTGGCCCACGGCCGGCGTCGCCGCGCTGACGTCGGGGGGAGGAGCCAGCCACAGCGCGAGGACGAACACGAGCAGGCCCGCGAGGACGACGGCGACGACGACCTCGGTGGCGAGGGCGCTCCGGTGGACCCCGCGGTAGCCGAGCGCGGTGACGGCGACGACGGCGGCGAACGCCACCGGCGTCGCGGCGGAGGGCCAGAGGTACGCGCCGATCGTCAGGGCCATCGCGGCGCAGCTCGCGACCTTCCCGACGAGGAACGCCCAGCCGGCGAGGTAGCCCCAGAACGGGCCGAGCCGTTCGCGACCGTAGACGTAGGTCCCGCCGGAGCTCGGGTAGCGGACGGCGAGCCGGGCCGAGGAGGTCGCGTTGAGGTAGGCGAGGGCCGCGGCGACCGCGAGCGACCACAGCAGGGCCGGTCCGGCGGCCTGCGCCGCGGGGGAGAAGGAGGCGAACACACCGGCCCCGAGCATCGAGCCGAGGCCGAGGACGACGGCGTCGCGGACGCCGAGCCGCCTCGACAGCTCAGTCATGGGGGACTCCTCCTCGACTGCCGCGGTCAGGCACCACCCTAGGGTCGGCGCGGGTCCGTCCGGTGACGACCCGACAACGAATGGGTCACGAGAGTCCTGACCGGGGTCACCGGACCGGAGGCCCGGTCCGCCGCTCACCGGGACCGGCCGCGCGCGCCGTCATACGGTGGGGACATGCGCCTGACACACCTCGGACACGCGTGCCTCCTCGTCGAGATGGCCGGGACGACGATCCTCGTCGACCCCGGCGCCTTCAGCCCGGGCTTCACCGGTGTCACCGGGGTCGACGCCGTGCTCATCACCCACCAGCACCCGGACCACGTCGACGTCGACAGGCTGCCGGACCTGCTCCGCGACAACCCGCACGCCCGGGTCCACACCGACGCCGGGACCCGGGACCTCCTCGCCGGGCACGGGATCGAGGCTCGCGTGCACGACGGGAGTGCCGTCGAGCTCGGCGCCGTCCGGGTCACGCCCGTCGGCGAGGTGCACGCGCTCATCCACGACGAGGTCCCGCGGATCCCCAACGTCGGTGTCCGCCTCGAGGCCGAGGGCGAGCCGACGTTCTTCCACCCCGGCGACGCCCTCGACGCCGACCCGGGCAGGGTCGACGTCCTCGCCTTCCCGCTCAACGCCCCGTGGGCGCGCAGCCGGGACATGACGGCGTTCCTCCGCCGTCTCGACGCCCCCGAGGCGGTCCCCGTCCACGACGGCCTGCTCAACCCGACCGGCCGGGCGCTCTACCTCGGCCAGGCCGACCGGCTCGGCGGGGAGCACACGACGATCCGCGACCTCGGCGACGGCGAGCCGGCCGAGTTCACCCGCTGACGCGGGCGGCGAGGGGCGCCGGCGGTCAGCGGCGGTGCCCGAGCCGCCGTGTCCCCCCGGAGGCGTCCTTCCCTCCGGCTCGCCCCCCGGCAGCAGTGTGCTTGGACCGGCCGCCGCGGTCGGCGAGGTGGGCGGCGCCGATGATCCCCGCCTTGTTGCGCAGCTGGGCCGGGACGATCGGCGTCCGCAGGTCGAGAAGCGGGAGGAACTCCCGGGACTTCTTCGAGACCCCGCCGCCGACGACGAAGAGGTCGGGCCAGAGGAGGTCCTCGAGGTGGGAGTAGTAGCGCTGGAGCCGTTCGGCCCAAGCCTCCCAGGAGAGGCCCTCCCGGTCCCGCGCCGACTCCGCGGCTCGGGACTCGGCGTCGTGCCCGTCGACCTCGAGGTGGCCGAGCTCGGAGTTCGGGACGAGGACGCCCTCCGTGATGAGGGCCGTCCCGATCCCGGTGCCGAGGGTCGTCAGGACGACGAGGCCCTCCTCGCCCTTCGCGGCCCCGTAGTGCATCTCGGCGAGGCCGGCGGCGTCGGCGTCGTTGACGAGGACGACGGGGTGGTCGAGGCGCTCCTCGAGGAGCGCCGCCGCGTCGGCGCCGATCCAGGCGTCGTCGATGTTCGCCGCCGAGCGGACGACCCCGTGGGTGACGACCCCCGGGACGGTCACCCCGATCGGGGAGCTGCCGCGGACGTCGTCGAAGGCGTCGACGACCTCGGCGATGACCTCGCAGACCGCCTCCGGCGTCGCCGGCTCCGGGGTGGGGATGCGGACTCGGTCGGCCGCGAACTCCCCCTGTCGGAGGTCGACCGGTGCGCCCTTGATGCCGCTGCCCCCGACGTCGATGCCGAGCGGCAGGCCCTTGCGTGCCATCGTCTGTGCCCCTTCCCGCCCGCTCAGGCGAGCGTGAGGATCTCGTTGCCGGACTCGGTGATGTGGATCGTGTGCTCGAACTGCGCCGAGCGGGCCCGGTCCTTCGTCACGACCGTCCACCCGTCGTCCCACATCTCCCAGTCCGGGGTGCCGAGGTTGAGCATCGGCTCGATCGTGAAGGTCATCCCGGGCTCGATGAGCGTGTCGTACGAGGGCGCGGCGTCGTAGTGGGGGATGACGAGGCCGGAGTGGAACGCCGACCCGATGCCGTGCCCGGTGAAGTCCCGGACGACGCCGTAGCCGAAGCGGCGGGCGTAGCTCTCGATGACCCGCCCGATGACGTTGACCCGGCGCCCGGGGACGGCGGCCTTGATGCCGCGCATCATCGCCTCCCGGGTGCGCGCGACGAGAAGGCGGGACTCCTCGTCGACGTCGCCGACGAGGTAGGTCGCGTCGGTGTCGCCGTGGACGCCGTCGAGGTAGGCGGTGATGTCGATGTTGACGATGTCGCCGTCCTCGAGGGGGCGGCTGTCGGGGATCCCGTGGCAGACGACCTCGTTGACGGACGTGCACAGCGACTTCGGGAAACCCCGGTAGCCGAGCGTCGAGGGGTACGCCCCGTGGTCGAGGAGGAACTCGTGCCCGACCCGGTCGAGCTCGTCCGTCGTCACCCCCGGCGCGATGACGGCGGCGGCGGCCTCCATGGCCCGGGCGGCGACCCGTCCGGCGACCCGCATCCGCTCGACCGTCTCCACGTCCTTGACCTCGGAGCCGGTGAACGGCGCCGGTGCCGGCCGGTCGACGTACTCCGGTCGCTCGATGTCGGCGGGGACGGGACGGCGCGGGAAGACCGTCCCGGGGGTGACGGTTGCGTGGGTGAGCGGCATACGGTGGAGTCTAGGCAGCCGGGGGAGGCCCGCCGTCAAGGAGGCAGGAATGCAGTACTGGTACAACGTCGACACCGGACGCGTGCAGACCGACGCCGAGCGCGGTCAGAACGCCAACGTCCTCGGGCCGTACGAGTCCGAGGACGAGGCCTCGAGGGCGCTCGAGACGGCCCGGGCGAAGACGGACAGGTGGGACGAGGAGGACCGGGAGTGGGAGGAGGGCGACTGAGTCCCCGCCCGGGTCACCACCGGCGGTGCGTCGTCACGGCGTACCCGCCCCCGGGGCGCCACGCCTCCTTGTCCCACGTGGCGTACCGGCCGAGGAACGACAGCCCCGCCGCGCCCGCCGCGCGGTCGTAGTCCTCGACCGCCGTCACCGGGCACCCCGGCGGCAGGTGGGCCGCGTCGAGGCCGAAGCCGGCGACGAGGAGACCGCCCGGCTGGAGGTGGTCCCGGAGCCGCTCGATGGTCCGGTAGAGCGTTCCCGGCGCGAGCAGGGGGACGACGTTGCCCGCCATGATGACGAGGTCGAAGGCCTGGCTGTGCAGCTCGAGCTCGCTGATGTCCTGACGGACGAAGTGGGTCGTCCGGTCCCGGGACCGCGCCACGTCGACCATCTCCCGGTCCGCGTCGACGCCGACGCAGATGTACCCGAGCTCGGTGAGCTGGGTCGCGACCCGGCCCGTCCCGCAGCCGGCGTCGAGGACGCGGGCCGGGGGCTGGACGACGCTCTCGACGAACGCCGCCTCCCCGTGGACGTCGAGGCCGTCCGCCGCGAGGTCGTCGAAGCGCCGCTGGTAGGCCGACGCCGCGCCGAGACCACCGGAGACCTCCGACCAGCGGGTCCTGATCTCGTCCGTGCTCACGCTGACAGCGTACGTCGGCGCAACCGGCCGTCGGGGACAGGAACGACCGGTACGGTGTGACGATGCCCAGCCGCCGACGACCGCGGACGGTCCCCGACGTCCGGGACGCCGTCCTCGCGATCCTCGGGAGCGAGGGGTGGTCGGCGGTGACCCACACCCGGGTCGCCGCCCGGGCCGGGGTCCACCGCGCGACCGTGAAGCGTCGCTGGCCGAGCCGCGGGGATCTCGTCCGGGACGCGTTCTCAGCGTCCGCCGCCGACACCGTCGGAGCGCCGGACACCGGCGCGCTGCGGACCGACCTCGACCAGCTCCTCGCCCGGGCCGCCCGCGAGGCGGCCCGCAACCGGGTCCTGCTCCTCGGTGTCCTCGGGGCGCTCGCCACCGACCCGGCGGGGGAGTCGGGCCCGGTGGGACGGATCTTCTGGGGGGCCCGGGAGGAGGTCGTCGCGCAGGTGCTCCGCCGGGCCGCCGAGCGCGGTGAGCCGGTCGACCCGGCCCGGGCCCGGGGCGTCTTCGAGGTCCTCGCCGGGGCGCTCTGGGTCCACGTCGTCGTCCGGGGCCTGCGTGCGGAGCGGCCGTGGCGCGAGGTCGTCGTCGCGGCCGCGTCGTGCGCCGCCCGCGGAGAGGGCACCCCCGCCGCCGGGGCCGTCGCCCTCCTCGCCGCCTCCGAGGGGTCGGCCGCCTCCGCCGGGGCCACCGGGCAGCGCTAGCGTCCCGGTGGGCGCCGCGGCGCCGACGCCGGCCGGCTGCCGTCAGCGACGGAGCTTGGGCAGGACCTCGGACCCGAACGCCGTGATCCACTCACGCTGGTTCCGCCCGACGTTGTGGAGGTAGACGCGGTCGAAGCCGAGGTCGACGAACCGCTGGATCGCGGCCCGGTGCTCGTCGAGGTCGGACGAGATGACCATCCGCCCCTCGAAGTCCTCGGGCCGGACGAGCCCGGCCATCGCGGCGAAGTCGTGCGGCGAGCGGATGTCGGCCTTGGGGAACTTCATCCCCCCGTTCGGCCACTCCGTCATCGCGTTCGCGAGGGCCTCCTCGTCGGTCTCCGCCCAGGAGAGGTGGAGCTGGAGGACCTTGGGCATCCGGGTGACGTCCTTGCCGGCCTCTCGGGCGCCCTCCTCGAACCTCGTGAAGAGCCCCTCGATCTTCTCGAGCGGGGCGCCGACGGTGATCATCCCGTCGGCGAAGCGGCCGGTCTTCCTCGCGTTGAGCGGGCCGGCGGTCGCGACGAGGACCGGCGGCGCCGCCGGCGGCATCGTCCAGAGCCGGGTCGTCTCCATGGAGAAGTACTCGCCCCGGAACTTCGTGTCTTTGCCCTCGAGGGAGGCGTCGAAGAGCCGGGTCATGAGGTCGACCGCCTCCCACATCCGGCGGGACCGCTCCCCGCCCTCGGGCCAGTAGCCGGGGACGACGTGCTCGTTGAGGGCCTCGCCCGTGCCGAGCCCGAGCCACGACCTGCCGGGGTACATCGCCTCGAGGGTGGCCGCGGCCTGCGCGACGACGGCGGGGTGGAACCGGAACGACGGGCAGGTGACGCCCGGGCCCATGTCGCCGCTCGTCCGCTCGCCGACGGCGGCCAGGACGTTCCAGACGAACGACGCCTGCCCCTGCTGGGGGACCCACGGCTGGAAGTGGTCGGCGGCCATGCACCCGGAGAAGCCGTGCTCCTCGGCGAGCGCCGTGAGGGCGACGGCCTCGGTCGGGGGGAACTGCTCGAGCATCGCGGCGTACCCGACGGTGAGGGTGCCGTCGGGCGTCATCGCGTGCCGGGATGACGTCTCGGGGGCGGGGGCGTCGTCGGTCCGGGGTCGCTCGCTCATGGGACCACCGTATGCCGGGGGCGCCGGTCAGTCCTCGAACGAGTGCTCGGTCCCGGGGAACGTCCCGCCCGCGACCTCGTCGGCATACGCCCGGGCGGCCCGCCCGAGGGCGGTGCGCAGGTCGGCGTACCGCTTGACGAACCGCGGCGCCCGCCCCCCCCGGAGCCCGGCCATGTCCTGCCACACGAGGACCTGGGCCGCACAGTCCGGACCCGCCCCGATCCCGATCGTCGGGACGGTGAGGACCTCGGTCACCCGGGCGGCGACGGGTGCCGGGACCATCTCGAGGACGACGGCGAAGGCCCCGGCCTGCTCGAGGGCGAGGGCGTCGTCGACGACCGTGTCGGCGGCGTCGCCCCGGCCCTGGACGCGGTAGCCGCCGAGGGTGTGCTCGCTCTGCGGGGTGAAGCCGACGTGGCCCATGACCGGCACGCCGGCGGAGGCGAGCAGCTCGACGTGCGGAGTGATCTGACGCCCGCCCTCGAGCTTGACGGCGTGGGCGAGCCCCTCCTTCATGAACCGGGTCGCGGTCGCGAGCGCCTGCTGCGGCGACCCCTGGTACGAGCCGAAGGGGAGGTCGGCGACGACGAGCGCACGCCGGGCGGACCCGCTCACCGCCCGGACGAGGGGGATGAGGAGGTCGACGGTGACGGGGACGGTCGTCTCGAACCCGTAGACGTTGTTCCCGGCGGAGTCACCGACGAGGAGGACGGGGATGCCGGCCTCGTCGAAGATCTCGGCGGCGTACTGGTCGTACGCCGTGAGCATCGCCCAGCGCTCCCCGCGGTCGGTCATCGCCTGCAGGTGGGGGATCCGGACGCGGCGAGGGGCGGGCGGCCCGGCTGGCGCGGCGGACCCGGTGGTGGGCGGGGCGCCGTAGGGAGCCGGCTCCTCACCCCTCGCGGGGCCGGTCGGGCGGTCGGGTGACGCGTCGGGGCTCGTCATGGTGCGCCATCCTAGGCGGACGTGAACGATCTCCGGCGGTGGCCAACGTTGAAGAAATCTTTACCTCAAACGCCGGAGAGGTCCGGGCAATCCGTGGTCTCATCCTCGGGTACCCGCTCACGAAGCGGGAGGAATGTGACATGGAGGACACGTGAAGAGAGCACACGTAGGTGCGTTGTCGGGTGCGGCCGTTGCCGCGCTCACCATGGCGATGACGTCGTCCGCCGCGCAGGCAGTGCCCGCGCGGCCGACGACGTCGACGAGCCCGGCCCAGGGGTCCCCGCGGGAGGACAACCTCCCCAACCCGCTCGCGGATGCCCAGAGCCGGCTGCGTGAGGAGGCCGTCCAGAAGCTCCTCGACGGCGAGGCGACGGTCGTCACCCGGGGTGGCCAGAAGGTCATCAAGGTCGAGAGCGACGCCACCGGCGCGAAGTCGGCGGGCGCCACGGGCGGGGACGGGCACGGCTCGGACAAGCACTCCACCGGCAAGGGCGGCAAGGGCTGGAGCCACGGCCACCACGCGGGCAAGGACAAGTACGTCCTCTACGACACCAACCGCGAGGAGTCGGTCTTCACCGTCCTCTCCGAGTTCGGTGACACGACCGACCCGCGCACCGGCGGCAGCGCCGGACCGCTCCACAACGAGATCCCGCGCCCGGACCGGACGTACGACCGCAGCGCCACCGACGACAACTCGACGTACTGGCTCCCGGACTTCAACCGGGCGCACTACACGGACATGATGTTCGGTGACGGGGAGTCCTTCCGCGACTTCTACCTCAAGCAGTCCAACGGGCGCTTCCTCGCCAAGGGCGACGTCTCGGACTGGGTCAAGGTCCCCGACAACGAGGCCAGGTACGGGTCGAACAGCATCCCCGAGTCGGACGGGTACTGGAACTACATCCAGGACACCGTCACCGCGTGGTACGAGGCACAGAAGGCCAAGGGGACCTCGGACGCCGACATCACCTCCTACCTCGCCCAGTTCGACCAGGTCGACCGGTACGACTACGACAACGACGGCAACTTCAACGAGCCCGACGGCTACATCGACCACTTCCAGGCGATCCACGCCGGTGAGGGCGAGGAGGCCGGCGCCGGCCCGGACAAGATCTGGTCGCACCGCTGGTACGCGTTCGCCGACCGGATGGGCAAGGCCGGCCCGGCCGGCAACCCCGCCGGTGGCGTCCAGATCGGTGACACCGGCCTCTGGGTCGGCGACTACACGACCGAGCCGGAGAACGGCGGCCTGGGCGTCTTCTCGCACGAGTTCGGGCACGACCTCGGCCTCCCCGACCTCTACGACACCCAGGGCGGCGAGAACAGCACCGGGATGTGGACGCTGATGTCCGGCGGCTCGTGGCTCAACCACGGCGGGGACGCCATCGGGACGACCCCGGGGTACATGGGCCCGTGGGAGAAGATGCAGCTCGGCTGGCTCGACTACGCGGTCGCGCCGTACGGGAGGAGCGCCTCCTACCGCGTCGGCCCGGCCGACCGTGACGGGCGCACGACCCCCCAGGCGCTCGCCGTCCAGCTGCCCGACAAGACGATCACGACCGAGTACAACACCCCTCACTCCGGCTCCTCGCAGTGGTGGAGCGGCTCGGCCGACAACCTCAACGTCAGCTTGAGCCGGACGCTCGACCTCACCGGGGCGAGCAGCTCGGCGTCGCTCTCGGCGTGGCTCTGGTACAACATCGAGGCCGGCTACGACTTCCTCACCCTCGAGGCCAGGCCGCAGGGGGCGACGTCGTGGACCCAGGTGGGTGACCTCCTCGACGGAACGCAGACGAGCTGGACCCAGCACACCTGGGACCTCAGCCCGTACGCCGGGAGCACCCTCGACGTCCGGTTCCGGTACTACGGCGACGGCGGCGTGCACTACCAGGGCGCCTTCGTCGACGACGTCGCCGCCACCGCGGACGGCCGGACCGTCCTCTCCGACGACGTCGAGTCCGGGGACGCCGGCTGGACCGCGGACGGGTTCACCCGGACGAGCGGCACGACGACGAGGTCGGCGGCGCACTACTACCTCGCCGAGAACCGGGTCTACACGGGGTACGACGCCACCCTGAGGACGGGGCCGTACAACTTCGGCTGGGGGACGACGCGTCCGGACTTCGTCGAGCGGTTCCCGTACCAGAACGGCCTGCTCGTCTGGTACGTCGACAACGAGTACGAGGACAACAACACCTCCGTCCACCCGGGCGGCGGCCAGGTCCTTCCGGTGGACGCCCGACCGGGCAACCTCGTGTTCTCCGACGGGTACCGGCTCGCCAACCGGCGCCAGGTCTTCGACGCGACCTTCGGCCGGGAGCGCACCGACGCGGTGACCTTCCACCACAACGGCGTGCCGATGCGGGTCGGGGCGCGACCGGCGATGCCGAGGTTCACCGACGCCGACCCGGACCGGTACTACGACCCGAGCAACAAGCTCAACTCGGTCAAGGTCGCGGGCACCGGGACGTCGATCACGGTCACGCACACGAGCAAGGACCGGGACTCGATGGTCCTCAAGGTCGGCTTCCGAGGCTGACTGACGAGACCGCCGTCCCGGGCGGCCCGGGGTGGGGCACCCGGAGCGCGCTCCGGACGCGGAGGGGCAGGGGCCCCGGGGAGGCGACCTCTCCCCGAGGCCCCTGAACCGCCCCCGGGCCCGCGCCGTGCCGCCGGGGCCACGCCCGACCCCGGAGCCGGCCGCGGCCTCGTCCGGCGCGGCGCGCCCTAGGCTGGCTCCCATGGTCTACGACGACATCGTGGTCGGCGCGGGTCACAACGGGCTCACCGCCGCCGCCTACCTCGCCCGCGCCGGGCGGCGCGTTCTCGTCCTCGAGGCGGCCGGCCACGTCGGCGGCGCCGCCGTCTCCGCGCGGGTCTTCCCCGGCGTCGACGCCGACCTCTCCCGGTACAGCTACCTCGTCTCGCTCCTCCCGGGACGGGTCGCCGAGGACCTCGACCTCGACCTCCGTCTGGTCCGCCGCCGGATCGCGTCGTACACGCCGGTCCCGGCCGACCCCTCCCGGGGCCTCCTCGTCGACGCCGGCGACGCCCGGGCGACCGCGGCGTCGTTCCGCCGGGTCTGCGGAGACCCCGCCGGCGACGGGTCCCCGCCCGACCTCCTCGCCTGGGAGCGCTTCGGGACCCGGCTCGCCGCCCTCGCCGGCGCCGTCTTCCCGACGATGCTCGACCCCCTCCGCGACCGGGAGGCCGTCCGCGCCCTCGTCGGGGACACCGAGCTCTTCGACGCCCTGACGACCCGGCCGCTGGGGGAGATCGTCGAGTCGACGTTCGCCGACGACACCGTCCGAGGCGCGGTCGCGACCGACGGGCTCATCGGCACCTTCGACCCGCTCACCGGCCCCGGCCTCGCCGCGAACATCTGCTTCCTGTACCACGTCGTCGGTGGGGGGACCGGGGACTGGGACGTCCCCGTCGGAGGGATGGGCGCGGTCTCCGGGGCGCTCGCCCGGGCGGCCTCCGCGGCCGGGGCGGAGATTCGCACCGGGGTCCCGGTCACCGCCGTCGACCCGTCCGGGGGAGGGGTCGACGTCCGCTGGGAGGGGGGCTCCGCGCGCGCCGGCACGCTCCTCGCCGGGTGCGCACCCACCGTCCTCGGCGACCTTCTCGTCGCCGGGGGCGCCGAGCCGGTCCCGACCGAGACCGGGGTCGAGGGGTCCCAGCTCAAGGTCAACATGCTCCTCACCCGGCTGCCCCGACTGCGCGACCCGGACGTCGACCCCGCGGCGGCGTTCGCGGGGACCCTCCACGTCAACGAGGGGTACCGCCAGCTCGCCGCTGCCCACGCCGCAGCCTCCCGCGGGGAGCTCCCCGACCCCCTCCCCTGCGAGGTGTACTGCCACACGCTGAGCGACCGGAGCATCCTCGGCCCCGGTCTCGCCGACACGCCGGCGCAGACCCTCACCCTCTTCGGGCTGCACACCCCCGTCAGGCTCTTCCGCGACGACCCGGACGGGGGTCGGGAGGACGCCCTCGCGGCGGCCGTCGCCTCGCTCGACAGCGTCCTCGGCGAGCCGGTCGCACCGTTGCTCGCCCGGGACGGAGAGGGCCGGCCGTGCCTCGAGGTCCGCACGCCGGCCGACCTCGAGGCCGACCTCGGACTTCCCGGGGGGAACATCTTCCACCGCACCCTCCAGTGGCCGTGGGCCGAGGCACCCGACGACGTCGGCCGGTGGGGCGTCGAGACGCCGTACCCGAACGTCGTCGTCTGCGGGGCCGGGGCCCGGCGGGGCGGCGGCGTCTCGGGGATCCCCGGGCACAACGCCGCCCGCGCCGTCCTCGAGGGCCGCTGACCGGACGCGGGACGCCGGACGCGGCGAGTCGTAACAGGACCGAAACACGAGTGGGCGAGGATGACCGGCATGGATCGTCAGCAGGAGTTCGTGCTACGGACCATCGAGGAACGCGACATCCGCTTCGTGCGGCTGTGGTTCACCGATGTCCTCGGCACCCTCAAGTCCGTGGCCATCGCGCCCGCCGAGCTCGAGGGGGCGTTCGCCGAGGGGATCGGCTTCGACGGCTCGGCGATCGAGGGGTTCGCCCGGGTGTACGAGGCGGACATGCTCGCCAAGCCCGACCCATCGACGTTCCAGGTTCTCCCGTGGCGGGGGGAGAACCCGGGGACGGCCCGGATGTTCTGCGACATCACCCTCCCGGACGGCGAGCCGAGCATGGCCGACCCCCGCTACGTCCTCCAACGGGCCCTGGGCAAGGCCGGCGACATGGGCTTCACGTTCTACACCCACCCGGAGATCGAGTTCTACCTCGTCAACCCCGGCACGAGGCCGGGGGAGCGGCCGGAGCCGGTCGACCACGCCGGGTACTTCGACCACGTCCCCCACGGCGCCGGGCACGACTTCCGGCGGGCGGCGATCACGATGCTCGAGTCGGTCGGGATCTCGGTCGAGTTCAGCCACCACGAGGGCGCGCCCGGCCAGAACGAGATCGACCTCCGGTACGCCGACGCCCTCTCGACCGCGGACAACATCATGACGTTCCGCACGGTCATCAAGGAGGTCGCGATGGAGCAGGGCCTCTACGCGACCTTCATGCCGAAGGTCTTCGCCGAGTACCCGGGGTCGGGCATGCACACCCACATGTCGCTCTTCGAGGGCGACGCGAACGCGTTCCACGAGCCCGGCGCGCCCTACCAGCTCTCGACGGTCGGGCGGCAGTTCATCGCCGGCCTGCTCCGCCACGGCGCCGAGCTCACCGCGGTGACGAACCAGTGGGTCAACTCCTACAAGCGGCTCTGGGGCGGGGGCGAGGCCCCGGCCCACCTCACGTGGGGACACAACAACCGCTCGGCCCTCGTCCGCGTCCCGATGTACAAGCCGCTCAAGGGTCAGAGCAGCCGGGTCGAGGTCCGCAGCGTCGACGCCGCCTGCAACCCCTACCTCGCCTTCGCGGTGATGCTCTGGGCCGGGCTCACCGGGATCGAGCAGGGCTACGAGCTCCCCCGCGAGACCGAGGACGACGTGTGGAGCCTCACCCCGCGCGAGCGCCGCGCCATGGGGATCGAGCCGCTCCCGGCGTCGCTGCACGAGGCGATCGGCGTCATGGAACGCAGCGACCTCGTCGCCGAGGCCCTCGGGGAGCACGTCTTCGACTTCTTCCTCCGCAACAAGCGCCAGGAGTGGGAGGACTACCGCAACCAGGTCACGGCCTTCGAGCTCGAGCGCTACCTCCCCCGCCTCTGACCCCACCTGCCGCTGACCTCACGCGGTCCCGGGCCCGGTCGGTACATTGCCCCGGTGACCCCTCGCGCCCCGTCCGCCCTCGCCGTCCTCGCCCGGCTGGGGTTCGCCGACCCGGAGGCGGCCGAGCGGCACCTCGGGGACCCCGCGCTCGGCGGGCTCATCGACCCCCTCGACGATGAGTTCTCCGACGGGCTCGCCGACGCCCTCGGCCACGTCCCCGACCCCGACCTCGCCCTGCTCTCGCTCGTCCGGCTGCTCGAGGCACTCCGCCGGCCGGGGGCCACCGACGACGACGAGACCCACGCCTCGGAGCTCTTCGCGACGCTGCGTCAGTCCGGCCCCGCCCGGGCGCGGCTGCTCGCCCTGCTCGGGTCCTCGACGGCCCTCGGCGACCACCTCGTCGCCCACCCGGAGCACTGGCGGGAGGTGACGACCGCGAGCCCGCGGACCGTCGAGGAGCGGGTCGAGCACGTCCGCCGGGCGGTGCGCGAGCCCGGGGGGCTCGAGCCCCGGGACGCCCTCCGGGTCGCCTACCGGCGCGAGCTGCTCGGCATCGCCGCCCTCGACCTCACCCGCGAGGACACCGTCGCGGCGCTGCCGACCACCGCGGCCGCGCTCGCCGACCTCGCCGAGGCCGCGCTCGAGGCGGCCACCGACATCGCCCGGCTGGAGGTCGCGGGCGCCGAGGACTGCCGGTTCGCCGTCATCGGGATGGGCAAGACCGGCGGCCGCGAGCTCAACTACGTCAGCGACGTCGACGTCATCTTCGTCGCCGACGCCGTCGACGGCGTCGACGAGGACCGCGCCCTCGGGGTCGCCACCCAGGTCGCCACCCGCCTCATGCGGACGTGCTCGGCCTCGACGGCGCACGGCGCGCTCTGGCCGGTCGACGCCGCCCTCCGTCCCGAGGGCAAGCAGGGGCCGCTCGTCCGGACGGTCGAGAGCCACGTGACGTACTACGAGCGCTGGGCGAAGACGTGGGAGTTCCAGGCGCTCCTCAAGGCCCGGGCCGTCGCCGGGGACCGCGAGCTCGCCGCGGAGTACCTCGACGCCGTCCGGCCGATGGTGTGGGCCGCGGCGTCCCGGGAGAAGTTCGTCGAGGACGTCCAGTCGATGCGCCGCCGGGTCGAGGACCACGTCCCGGCCGGGGAGGCCAAGCGGCAGCTCAAGCTCGGCCCCGGCGGACTCCGCGACGTCGAGTTCAGCGTCCAGCTCCTCCAGCTCGTCCACGGCCGCGCGGACGAGACCCTGCGGTCGGGGACGACGCTCGAGGGCCTCGCCGCCCTCGCCGCCGGCGGGTACGTCGGCCGCGAGGACGCCGCCGTCCTCGACGAGGCCTACCGGTTCCTCCGCACCCTCGAGCACCGGATCCAGCTCTTCCGGCTCCGGCGGACCCATCTCATGCCGACCGGGCCGGCCGACCTCCGCCGGCTCGGACGAGCCGTCGGGCTCCGCAGCGACCCCGAGACCGCCGTCGTCGAGCGGTGGCAGCAGCACGCCCGGGAGGTCCGCCGCCTCCACGAGCGGCTCTTCTACCGGCCTCTCCTCAGCGCCGCGGCGAAGCTGTCGACGTCGGAGGTCCGGCTCACCCCCGAGGCCGCCCGCGAGCGGCTCGGCGCCCTCGGGTTCCGGGACCCCGCGGGCGCCCTCCGCCACATCGAGGCCCTCACCACAGGGGTGACCCGGCGCGCGTCCATCCAGCGCCACCTCCTCCCGGTCATGCTCGGCTGGTTCGCCGACGAGGCCGACGCCGACGCCGGGCTGCTCGCCTTCCGGAAGGTCAGTGACCAGCTCGGCTCGACCCACTGGTACCTCCGTCTCCTCCGGGACGAGGGCTCGGCCGCCGAACGGCTCGCGCACAGCCTGGGACGGAGCCGCTTCACCGGCGACCTCCTCCTCGCCGCCCCGGAGGCCGTGCAGATCCTCGGGGACGCCACCGGCCTGGCGCCCCGCCGCCTCGACGACGTCGTCCGTCGGATGCGCTCGGCTGCCGGCCGCAAGGACCAACCGGACGCGGCCGTCGGCGCCGCCCGGGGGATCCGTCGCGCCGAGATGTTCCGGGTCGCCGTCGCCGACCTCCTCGGCGAGCTCGACCTCGAGCAGGTGGGCGAGGCACTGACCGACCTCGCCGGCGCGACGATCGAGATCGCGCTCGAGGTCGCGTCCCGGACGGTCGCCGAGCGGCGCGGGGAGGACCTCGAGACGAGCCTCGCCATCATCGGGATGGGCCGGATGGGGGGACGCGAGGCCGGGTACGCCTCCGACGCCGACGTCCTCTTCGTCCACGACCCCCACCCCGGGGCGGACGAGGGCCGGGCGCAGGAGCAGGCCACCGACGTCGTCAAGGAGCTCCGCCGGCTCGTGAGCACCGCGGGCGCCGACCCGCGGATCGGGCTCGACGCCGACCTCCGGCCCGAGGGCAAGAACGGGCCGCTCGTCCGCTCCCTCGGGTCCTACCGGGCGTACTACGAGCGGTGGTCGCTGACGTGGGAGTCCCAGGCCCTCCTCCGGGCCGCGCCGCTCGCCGGCGACCCCGACCTCGGGCGCCGGTTCGTCGAGCTCATCGACCCGTGGCGCTGGCCGGCCGACGGCCTCACCGACGGCCAGGTCCGCGACATCCGCACCCTCAAGGCTCGGATGGAGGCCGAACGGCTGCCCCGGGGCGCGGACCGGCGCACCCACTTCAAGCTCGGGACCGGGGGGCTGACCGACGTCGAGTGGACCGTCCAGCTCCTCCAGATGGAGCACGCCCACGAGGCCGCCGCGCTCCGGACCACCTCCACCCTCGGGGCGCTCGCCGCGGCGGCCGACGCCGGGATCATCGAGGCCGCCGACGCCCGGGCCCTGCGCGAGGCGTGGTGCCTCGCCTCCCGGATGCGCAACGCCGCCGTCCTCTTCCGGGGCCGGCCGGTCGACGCCGTGCCCACCGACATCCGCGACGCCGACGGCATGGGCCGGATCATGGGCCTGCCCCCTGGCTCGGGACAGGAGCTCGCGGAGCGCTACCGACGGGTGGCCCGACGCTCCCGGCTCGTCGTCGACCGGCTCTTCTACGGGCGGACCGACGACGGTGAGGACTGGGACTGATCGCGGGACCCGGCCGCCCGGACCCGGAGCGCCGGCCCCGGGGTGCGGGCCGCCCGGGCTCCGGACGGCCCTGAGAACGGCCCGGCCCGCCGCCTAGACTTGCCCCCATGATCTCCACGACCGACCTGCGCGGGCGGGCCCTGAGCCTCCGGGAGCTGCGCGAGGCCCTGCCGCGCGCCGAGTTCGACGTCGAGGCCGCACTGCACGTCGTGCGGCCGATCTGCGACGACGTCCGCGACCGCGGCGCCACCGCCCTCTACGAGCTCGCGGAGCGCTTCGACGGGGTGCGGCCCCCGACCCTGCGGGTGCCCGCTGACGTCCTCGCGGCCGCGCTCGACGAGCTCGACCCCGCGGTGCGGAGCGCCCTCGAGGTCGCCATCGAGCGGGCCCGGCGGGTCCACGCCGACCAGCGGCGGACCGACAGCGTCACGCAGGTCGCGCCGGGAGGCGTCGTCACCGAGCGGTGGGTGCCCGTCGACCGGGTCGGGCTCTACGTCCCCGGTGGGATCGCCGTCTACCCCTCCTCGGTCGTCATGAACGTCGTCCCCGCCCAGACCGCCGAGGTCGGCTCGGTCGCCGTCGTCAGCCCGCCGCAGCGCGACAACGCCGGCGTCTTCGCCGGCTACCCCCACCCGACCGTCCTCGCCGCCTGCGCCCTGCTCGGAGTCGACGAGGTGTACTCCGTCGGGGGCGCCCAGGCCGTCGCCGCCCTCGCCCACGGGTTCACCGACGTCGACGGGAGCGAGTGCGCACCGGTGAGTATCGTCACCGGCCCCGGGAACATCTACGTCGCGGCGGCCAAGCGCCTCCTCAAGGGCCTCATCGGCATCGACGCCGAGGCCGGTCCGACCGAGATCGCCGTCCTCGCCGACGCCGGCGCCGACCCCGACGTCGTCGCCTCCGACCTCGTCAGCCAGGCCGAGCACGACCCGCTCGCGGCCGCCGTCCTCGTCACCGACAGCGAGGAGCTCGCCGGCGCCGTCCGGGCCGCGCTCAAGCGCCGGGTCGCCGCGACGAAGCACACCGAGCGGGTCGGGACGGCCCTCGCCGGCCGACAGTCGGGGATCGTCCTCGTCGACGACCTCGACACCGGTCTCGACGTCGTCAACGCCTACGCGGCCGAGCACCTCGAGATCCTCACCGCGGACGCCCCCGCGGTCGCCGCCCGGGTCCGCAACGCCGGCGCCGTCTTCGTCGGCCCGCACGCGCCGGTGAGCCTCGGCGACTACGCCGCCGGCTCCAACCACGTCCTCCCCACCGGCGGCTGCGCATGCCACAGCAGTGGCCTGTCGGTCCAGTCCTTCCTCCGCGGGATCCACGTCGTCGAGTACACCCGCGAGGCCCTCGCCGAGGTCGCCGACCACGTCGTCGCACTCGCCGAGGCCGAGGACCTCCCCGCCCACGGCGAGGCCGTGACGGCCCGCTTCGAGGAGCGCCCGTGACGCCGGTCACCGACCTCCTGCGTCCCGACCTGCGGGGACGCACGGCCTACGGCGCGCCGCAGCTCGACGTCCCCGTCCGGCTCAACACCAACGAGAACTCCTACCCGGTCCCCGACGAGGTCGTCGCCGAGGTGACCCGGGAGCTCGGGGCCGTCGTCGCCGACCTCAACCGCTACCCGGACCGGGAGTTCACCCGGCTCCGGGAGGCGCTCGCCGAGTACCTCTCCCGGTCCGGGACGACGGTGACGCCGGAGCGGGTGTGGGCAGGAAACGGCTCGAACGAGGTCCTCCTCCACCTCCTCCAGGCGTTCGGAGGGCCGGGGCGCACGGCCCTCGGGTTCACCCCGGCGTACTCGATGCACCCGGTCATCTCCGCGACGACGGGGACGACGTGGGCGGACGGGCGGCGCGGCGACGGCGCGCCCGGGCGGTTCGACCTCACCCCCGACTCGGCCGCGGAGCAGGCCGCCGCACACGACCCGGCGGTCGTCTTCCTCTGCTCCCCGAACAACCCGACGGGGAGCGCGCTCGACCTCGACGTCGTCCTCGCCGTCCACGAGGCCGCGCCCCGCGCCGTCGTCGTCGTCGACGAGGCCTACGCCGAGTTCGCGCGGCCGGGGACGGTGAGCGCGCTCACCCTCCTCGGCGGCCGTGACCGGCTCGTCGTCACCCGGACGATGAGCAAGGCGTTCGCCTTCGCCGGCGGCCGGCTCGGCTACCTCGCCGGGGACCCCGCGCTCACCGACGCCCTCCGCCTCGTCCGGATGCCCTACCACCTCTCCTCGCCGACCCAGGCGCTCGCGCTGGCCGCCCTCCGGCACGCCGACCGGATGCTCGCGACCGTCGACGTCATCAAGCACGAGCGCGACCGGATCGTCGACACCCTCCGCGGGCTGGGCCTCGAGCCCGTGCCGAGCGACGCGAACTTCGTCCTCTTCGGCGGGCTCGAGGACGCCGCCGGGACGTGGCAGGCGCTCCTCGACGCGGGTGTCCTCGTCCGGGACGTCGGCATCCCCCACTATCTTCGTGTCACGGCCGGAACCCCCGAGGAGACGACGGCCTTCCTCGACGCCATGAGCGGGCTGGCCCCCACCCACCGAAGGAGGCAGGACCCATGACGAGCAGCGACCGGACGGCGAAGCTGTCCCGGACGACGTCCGAGAGCACCGTCGAGCTGAGCCTCAACCTCGACGGCGACGGGACCGCCGAGGTGAGCACCGGTGTGCGGTTCTACGACCACATGCTCCTTTCGCTCGCGAAGCACTCGCTCATCGACCTCACCGTCCGGGCGAGCGGGGACGTCGACGTCGACGCCCACCACACCGTCGAGGACGTCGCCATCGTCCTCGGGGACGCCCTGCGCGAGGCGCTCGGGGACAAGCGGGGGATCTCCCGGTTCGGGGACGCGACCGTCCCCCTCGACGAGGCCCTCGTCCAGGCCGTCGTCGACGTCGCCGGCCGGCCGTACGTCGTCCACACCGGGGAGCCGGAGGGGCAGCAGTACGTCGTCATCGGCGGCAGCTACACCGGGTCGCTCACGCGGCACGTCCTCGAGACCCTCGCCCACCACGCCGGCATCGCCCTCCACGTCCGCGTCCTCGGCGGCCGCGACCCCCACCACATCGTCGAGGCCCAGTTCAAGGCCGTCGCCCGGGCACTGCGGGCCGCCGTCGCCCGTGACCCGCGGGTGAGCGGTGTCCCGAGTGCGAAGGGCGCGCTCTAAGCCGTGCCCGCGCCCGCAGGCACGCCGTCGCCGAGCCGGGGACTCGTCCTCGTCCACGGCAGCCGGGGCCACGTCGAGGCGTGGGTCCGCCGGGGGCTCGTCGCCGCGCACGTCCTCCGCGCCGACGGCTGGACCGCGGTGTGCCCGGCCGAACAGAGCTCACGGGTGTCGGCGCCGTACGACGACGCCCTCTCCGTCCTCGCCGCCCGCCCGTTCGGCACCCGGCTCCGGCCGGCGTTCGGGGTGTTCGTCATCGACGACAAGGCCGTCGTCACCGTCCAGCCGGGCGGCCGCCGGGAGCCCCAGCGATGGCTCGTCTGGGCCCCGGGCCGGGGCGTCCTCCGGAGCGCCCGGCTGACCCCCGCCCGCCCGGAGGACCTCCTGCGCGCCTGCGGTGCGCCGGGGTCGGCCTCGGGAGAGCTCGCCCGGGTCCTCGGCTCCGACGAGGGCACCCCGCTGACGTGGGTCCTCGACCTCATGGCGGCCCTGCGCCTGCCCGGGAGACGGCTCGTCACCGAGCCGGGAGCGCCCGGCGGCCGGCTCGTCGAGCCCGACCGTCGTTCGGTCGCGAGGTTCGAGGCGCTCATGGCCGAGGACGAGCACCTCCGCCGCGAGCACGCCGGCGCGGTGGACTCCGCCCCGCCGGGCCGGACGGACGTCCGGGGACCCGTCGACAGCCGAGGGGAGCAGCCATGAGCAGGGACGTCGTCGTCTTCGACTACGGCAGCGGCAACGTCCGCTCCGCGGTCCGTGCGCTCGAGCGGGTCGGCGCCCGCGTCGAGCTCACCGCGGACCCGTTGCGCGCCGGCGCCGCCGAGGGTCTCGTCGTCCCGGGGGTGGGCAACTTCCACGCGTGCGCCCGCGCCCTGCGCGCCGCCGACGGCGCCCGGATCGTCGACGTCCGGCTCGCCGGGGGCCGCCCGGTCCTCGGGGTGTGCGTCGGCATGCAGGTGATGTTCGACGGGAGCGAGGAGCCGAGCGCGGAGCCCGCCGAGGGCCTCGGCGAGTGGCCCGGGCGGGTGACCCGTCTGCGAGCGGCCGTCGTCCCGCACATGGGCTGGTCGACGGTGGAGCCCCCCGCCGGCACCCGGCTGTTCGCCGGGGTCGAGTCCGAGCGGTTCTACTTCGTCCACTCCTACGCGCTCGCCGCCTGGGAGATGCCTCCGCCCACCGGGTCGATGGCCGGACGGGCCCCGCTCGTCACGACCTCGGAGCACGGCGCGGCGTTCGTCGCCGCCGTCGAGAACGGCCCCCTGTCCGCCACGCAGTTCCACCCCGAGAAGTCCGGGGACGCGGGACTCCATCTCCTCCAGAACTGGGTGACCTCACTGTGAGCAACGCCGACCGCACGACCGGGACGACCCGCGACACGACGACCGGCGCCGAGCCCGTCCCCGCCCGGCTCGAGCTGCTCCCCGCCGTCGACGTCGTCGACGGACAGGCCGTCCAGCTCGTCCAGGGGGTGGCCGGCACCGGCGGCGCCTACGGCGACCCGTGGGAGGCCGCCCGCGCCTGGCAGGAGGCGGGCGCCGAGTGGATCCACCTCGTCGACCTCGACGCCGCGTTCGGCCGCGGCTCGAACGCGGAGCTCCTCGCAGACATCGTCGGGCGCCTCGACGTCCGCGTCGAGCTGAGCGGGGGGATCCGCGACACGGCGAGCCTCGAGCGGGCCCTCGCGACCGGCTGCCGGCGGGTCAACGTCGGGACCGCGGCCCTCGAGGACCCGGCGTGGACCGCCCGTGCCATCGCCGACCACGGTGACCGGGTCGCCGTCGGTCTCGACGTCCGGGGGTCGACCCTCGCCGCCCGGGGGTGGACCGCCGAGGGCGGCGACCTCTGGGAGACCCTCGACCGGCTCGACCGGGAGGGCTGTGCTCGCTACGTCGTCACCGACGTCGCGAAGGACGGGATGCTCGCCGGTCCCAACGTCGCGCTCCTCCGGTCGGTGTGCGCGCGCACGGACCGCCCCGTCGTCGCCTCCGGCGGCGTCGCCACGCTCGACGACGTGGCCGCGGTCCGCGAGCTCGTCCCGCTCGGCGTCGAGGGCGCGATCATCGGCTCGGCGCTGTACCGGCGGGCGTTCACCCTCCCCGAGGCGCTCGACGTCGCCGGGCGCCCGTGACCCCGGGACGTGCGGACTCCTCCGGGCTCCCGTGGCAGGCCCGCGAGCTCGCGTCGACCGGCTTCGCCGGAGACGACGGCGGGGCCGACCCCGGTCTCGAGGCCGCCCTCGCGCGACCCCGGCAGGACCCGGCCGACCCCGGCCGTGACGACGCCGACCTCGTCGAGGCCGTCCGCGGTGCCCGGCTCCTCGTCCCCGTCCTCGCCCACGCGGGGGACGTCGCCGAGGAGGGCGGCCTCGCCGTCGAGAAGCGCACCGACATGGCGGCGGTGACGCTCCTCGCCCCGGACGGCACGCGCGCGCTGCCCGTGTTCACCTCGACCGCTGCCCTCGCCACGTGGGACCCGGCGGCCCGGCCGGTCCCGGTGACCGCCGCACGCGCGGCGCAGGCCGGGCTCTCCGAGGGCTGCGCCGTCCTCGTCGTCGACGTCGGGGGCGCCCGCCCCCGCGAGCTGCGGACGAGCATGGTCTGCGCCCTCGCCGAGGAGCGTCCGTGGCGACCCCCCGCCGAGGACCCCGTCGTCCGGGACAGGGTCGCGGCCGCCCTCGCCCCCGAGGCCGACGTCCGAGCCCACGAGCTCGGGGAGGGCCGTCCACGCGGCCGCGGCGTACTCGCCGTCGCGATCGTCCTGGCGCAGGACGCCTCTTCGGAGACCGCCCGCGCGGTCCTCGCGAGGGTGGGGGAGCGGCTCGCCGCCGACCCGCTCGTCCGGACCCGGGTCGACGGGCTGACCTTCGCGCTCGGGTGACTGGTTGGGCTCTCGGGGGGCCCGCTGCTATCCTTGACGCTGACCGGCTGTGCCGTCCCGGACGACGCGTGAGCGACGCCCACGGGCGGCACGGTGTGCAAGAGGAGCAGGACATCGCTTCCACCCGCGTCGACGACGAGTCGCCGGGTCCCGGGTCTGGGGTGCGCCGCACCGACGTGTTCGTTGTCGGCGTTCCCGGACGGATGGCGAACAGGCTCCTCGCGCACGGATGGCGAGGGGCCTTTCTCTTGTCGTCGCGGCCAGGAGAGACGTCCCTTGAGGTAAGGAGCACCACATCAGCGAGCCTCGCATCAACGACCGCATCCGGGTCCCGGAAGTGCGGTTGGTTGGACCCAACGGCGAGCAGGTCGGCATCGTCCGCGTCGAGGACGCCCTGCGCCTGGCCGCGGAGGCTGACCTCGACCTCGTCGAGGTGGCCCCGATGGCCAAGCCGCCGGTCGCCAAGCTCATGGACTACGGCAAGTTCAAGTACGAAGCCGCCATGAAGGCGCGGGAAGCGCGCAAGAACCAGGTCAACACGGTCATCAAGGAGATCAAGCTCCGCCCGAAGATCGACCAGCACGACTACGGCACGAAGAAGGGCCACGTCGAGCGGTTCCTCAAGGCGGGCGACAAGGTCAAGGTGACGATCATGTTCCGGGGACGCGAGCAGTCTCGCCCCGAGCTCGGGTTCCGCCTGCTGCAGAAGCTGGCCGAGGACGTCGCCGAGCTCGGATTCGTCGAGTCCCAGCCGAAGCAGGACGGCCGCAACATGGTCATGGTTCTCGGTCCGACCCGCAAGAAGTCGGAGGCGAAGGCGGAGCAGCGGCGCCGCCGCGACGAGCAGGCCGCTGAGCGGGCCGCCCCGGCCCCGGCCGAGTAGTCCGGCCTCGCAGACCTCACCCTCACAACGAACGACCGAAGGAGATCGGCTCACCATGCCGAAGAACAAGACGCACAGTGGTGCGAAGAAGCGCTTCCGGGTCACTGGCTCGGGCAAGATCATGCGCCAGCGCGCGAACCACGTGCACAAGTTCCACGAGAAGACCCCGCAGCACGCGCGTCGGCTCGCGAACGACGTCGTCGTCGCGGCTGCCGACACGAAGAAGGCCAAGAAGCTTCTCGGCAGGTAACCGACCCCTCGTCCCTTCCGGGTCCGGCCGCACCAGCGGCTGCGCCGGGCCAGCACGACAGACACCACAAGGAGTACTCACGTGGCACGCGTGAAGCGGGCGGTCAACGCCCAGAAGAAGCGCCGGGTCGTCCTCGAGCGCGCCAGCGGCTACCGCGGGCAGCGTTCGCGGCTCTACCGCAAGGCCAAGGAGCAGGTCACCCACTCGCTCAGCTACAGCTACCGAGACCGCCGGGCGAAGAAGGGCGACTTCCGACGGCTGTGGATCCAGCGCATCAACGCCGGGGCCCGCGCCAACGGCATGACGTACAACCGGTTCATCCAGGGCCTGCGCGCCGCCGAGGTCGACGTGGACCGTCGCATGCTCGCCGAGCTCGCGGTCAACGACGAGGCGGCGTTCGCCGCCCTCGTCGAGATCGCCCGGGCGAACGTCCCCGCACAGCCCGCGCCCGCCGGAGCCGGCGCCTGAGCCGGAGCACCCCGCACGAGCGCCGGGAGACGACCCCGCTGGCCAACCCGCGATCCGATCGCGTGCGGTCGGTGCGGTCGCTCTCCCGGCGCTCGGTCCGTTCCCGGACCGGCCGCTTCCTCGTCGAGGGGCCCCAGGGGGTCCGGGAGGCGGTCCGGTACGCGCCCGAGCTCGTGCTCGACGTCTACGCGACCGCTCCCGCCGCTGACCGGCACGCCGAGCTCCTCGCCGAGGCCGCCGCCGGCGGCCTGCGCGTCCACGAGGGGAGCGAGGAGGTCCTTGCCGCGATGGCGGACACCGACGCCCCCCAGGGGATCCTCGCCGTGTGCCGGCAGCCGCGCGCGACGCTCGAGGACGTCCTGCGCGCCGGCCCCCGCCTGCTGGTCGTCCTCGCCCACGTCCGGGACCCCGGCAACGCCGGGACGGTCATCCGGGCGGCGGACGCCGCCGGCGCCGACGCCGTCGTCGTCAGCGACGGCTCGGTCGACGTCCTCGCGCCCAAGGTCGTCCGCTCGGCCGCCGGATCGACGTTCCACCTGCCCGTCGTCACCGGTGTCCCCCTGGACGCCGCCCTGGCCGCGCTCGGCGAGGCCGGCGTGCGCCGGTACGCCGCGGACGGGAGCGGGGCCCGGACGGTGACCGAGGTCGACCGCGGCGTCCCGCACGCCTGGGTCCTCGGCAACGAGGCGTGGGGCCTCGAGCCGGCCGTCCTCGACGCGTGCGACGAGACCGTCCGCATCCCGATCCACGGTCGGGCCGAGTCGCTCAACCTCGCGATGGCCGCAACGGTCGCCCTCTACGCGTCCGCAGCCGTCCAGCGTGGGTAGGGTCGGGGGCATGGACAGCGCCACGTTCGGGTCCGGGCTGACCGAGGACATGGCTCGGCTCGCGGGCGAGCTCCTCCCCGACGGCCTCGTCGTCGCCGACGAGAACGCCGCCGTCGTCGGCGTGAACGCCCGCGCCGAGGACGTCACCGGGGTCCGGGTCGCCGACCTCATGGGCCGGGACGTCCGCGCGGCGCTGCCCCTCCAGGACAGCGACGGGACGTCGTGGTGGGAGTGCACCGACCCGTGGACCGGGATCAACATCCGCACGGGTCACCGCGAGAAGCTCCTCATCATCCCCGGCGGCCCCCAGGTCCTCGTCACGGCGAAGTACCACCGGCGGGGCCGCAACCAACCGGTCATGCGCGTCCTCGTCTGCCTCCGCGACGCGGAGGCGCGCCGACGCGCCGAGGTCGACCAGGCCGCCCTCCTCTCGACGGTCGCGCACGAGCTCCGCTCTCCGCTGACGAGCGTCAAGGGTTTCTCCTCGACCCTGCTCAAGCGGTGGGACCGGTTCACCGACGACCAGAAGCGGCTCATGCTCGAGACCATCGAGGCCGACGCGGACCGGGTCACCCGGCTCATCACCGAGCTCCTCGACGTCTCCCGACTCGACACCGGACAGCTCCGCCTCCACCCCCAGCCGGTGCCCGTCGAAAAGGTCCTCGACCGGCACGTCGACCGGTTCGTCGCCTCCGGCGCCGACCGGGACGTCTTCGCCGTCGACGTCCACCCGGGGGCCGCCGAGGCGTGGGCCGACCCCGACCGCCTCGACCAGATCCTCGTCAACCTCATCGACAACGCCCTCAAGCACGGGGAGGGCCGGGTGACCATCGGCGCGCGGCCCCGGCTGTCGAACGGCGGCCCCGAGCCGGACGGCGTCGACCTCGTCGTCAGCGACGACGGCCCGGGGATACCGCCGCACCAGCGCGAGATCGTCTTCTCCCGGTTCTGGCAGGGCGGGAGCCGGGGGAGCAGCGGCCTCGGCCTCTACATCGTCCGGGGGCTCGCCGAGGCCCACGGGGGCAGGGTCGCGGTCGAGGACGCCCCCGGCGGCGGCGCCCGGATGCGCGTGAGCCTCCCCGGGGAGCCCCCGGGGGAGCGGTGACCGCCGCGGGCGACGCCCCGGCGGCGCCCCCCGGCGGGGACCCGCACCCCGTCACCGGCGACCTGTACCCCTCACCCGTGCCCGCGGGGACGGGCTGGCCAGGTGACCCGGCGGCGGCGGACACCCCCGTGGCCCGGTCGGCGTCCGG
Organism: uncultured Actinomycetota bacterium; assembly: GCA_963783735.1. Taxonomy (GTDB): domain Bacteria; phylum Actinomycetota; class Actinomycetes; order Actinomycetales; family Dermatophilaceae; genus CAWDAQ01. The sequence continues at coordinate 54,026 of CAWAOO010000009.1, forward strand.
GGTGCGCCGGCTCGCCCGGTCCTCGGGGGACGTCGGCGAGCTCGACGCACGGGTCTCGGTGTGCCGGGCATGCCCCCGGCTCGTCCGCCACCGCGAGGACGTCGCCCGGACCGGCCGACGCGCGGCGTTCGCGGCCGAGCCGTACTGGGGACGTCCCGGCCCCGGATTCGGCGACCCCGACGCGCGCGTGCTCGTCGTCGGGCTGGCCCCCGCCGCCAACGGGACGAACCGCACCGGACGAATGTTCACCGGGGACCGGAGCGGCGACTGGATCTACGCCGCCCTCCACCGCGCCGGGTACGCGTCCTCGCCGAGGAGCGTCGCGAGCGGCGACGGGCAGGAGCTCAGCGGTCTGCGGATCGTCGCCGCGGTTCGGTGCGCGCCCCCCGGCAACCGCCCGACGCCGGCCGAGCGGGACACGTGCGGACCGTGGCTCGACCGCGACCTCGAGCTCGTCGAGCCGACCCTCACCGCCATCCTCGCGCTCGGCGGGTTCGGGTGGGACGCGACCCTCGCCGCCGCCCGGAGGCTCGGGTGGGACGTCCCGCGACCGAAGCCGCGGTTCGGGCACGGTGCGCAGACCCGGCTCGGGGCGCCGACGCGGGCGGTCCGCCTCCTCGGGAGCTACCACGTCAGCCAGCAGAACACCTTCACCGGGCGGCTCACCGAGCCGATGCTCGACGCCGTCATCGCCCGGCTCGAGCGCCCCGACCCCTGATGCGCCGGACCACCCCCACGCCGGACCACCCCCACGCCGGACCACCCCCACGCCGGACCACCCCGACTTCTTGCCCAGATGGCCGCGTGGAGGACGGCATTCCGGGCCGTTCGGCGGCCCGCCGGGCAAGAAGTCGGGGGTGGTGGGGGTGGGGGAGCGAGGTCAGCGGGCGTGCGTCGCGCTCTCGACGATCGGCTCCGCGACGACCTTCGCGTCGTCTGCCTCGCCGCCGGGGTTCGCGGCGCCGGTCTCGGCTCGGACGAGCTCCTCGATCCGCTTGCCGGTGTCGGCGTCGACGTTCTTCCAGTACTCGAACGCGCGCTCGAGGACGGGCGACTTCACGCCGCCGAGGAGGTGCCCGGCGACCGTCTGGACGAACTCCTCCCGCTGGGCGTCGTCCCAGACCTCCCGGACGAGCCTGCCGGGCTGGCTGAAGTCGTCGTCCTCGGGGCGGAGCTCGTAGGCCGTGCGGACCATCTCCCCGTCGGCCTCCCAGCCGTCCTCGGCCGGCCCGACGCTGTCGGCGTAGCCCCGGCCCTCGGAGTTCGGCGCGTACACCGGGGCGTCGCCCGAGTGCTCGAAGGCCATCGGGCCGTCGAACGTGTACGTGTTCTGGTTCTCGACACGTGGCCGGTTGACCGGGAGCTGGAGGTAGTTCGGCCCGATCCGGTACCGGTGGGTGTCGCTGTAGGCGAACGTCCGGCCGAGGAGCATCTTGTCCGGGGAGAACCCGATCCCGGGGACGGTCGCGCTCGGCTCGAACGCGGCCTGCTCGACCTGGGCGAAGAAGTTGTCCGGGTTCCGGTTGAGCGTCATCGTCCCGACCCTGATGAGCGGGTAGTCGCTGTGCGGCCAGGTCTTCGTCAGGTCGAACGGGTTGATCCGGTACGTCTTCGCGTCCTCGTAGGGCATGACCTGGATGGAGAGGGTCCAGCTCGGGAAGTCGCCGCCGTCGATGGCGTCGTAGAGGTCGCGCCGGTGGTGGTCGGCGTCCTCACCGGCGATCCGGGTCGCCTCGGCGCCGGTGAGGCCCTCGACGCCCTGGTTGCTGTGGAAGTGGTACTTCACCCAGGACTTCTCGCCGGCCTCGTTGATCCACATGTACGTGTGGCTGCCGTAGCCGTTCATGTGGCGGAACGTCTTCGGGATGCCGCGGTCGCCCATGAGGTAGGTCACCTGGTGGGCCGACTCGGGGTTGAGGCTCCAGAAGTCCCACTGCATGTGGTTGTCCCGCAGGCCGTTGCCGCCGCGCCGCTTCTGGCTGCGGATGAAGTGCGGGAACTTCATCGTGTCCCGGACGAAGAAGATCGGGGTGTTGTTCCCGACGAGGTCGTAGTTGCCCTCGCTCGTGTAGAACTTCAGGGCGAACCCGCGCGGGTCGCGCCACGTGTCCGGTGAGCCCTGCTCGCCGGCGACGGTCGAGAAGCGGGCGAGCATCTCGGTCTTCGTGCCCTTCTGGAACAGGGCGGCCTTGGTGTACCGGCTGACGTCCTCCGTCGTCTCGAAGACGCCGAACGCGCCCGAGCCCTTGGCGTGGACGTTGCGCTCCGGGATGCGCTCCCGGTTGAAGTGCGCCATCTGGTCGAGGAAGTGGGTGTCGTGCAGGAGGATCGGGCCGTTCGACCCGATGGTCAGGCTGTTCCGGTCGCTCGGGGCGGGCGCCCCGGTCGTCGTCGTCGAGCCCAGGCGGGCCTCCTCGGACGGGGCGACGTCGCCGGACGCGGAGGCGTGCGGCGGGCGGGTGACGTCAGTCATCTCTCTCCTTCGGTTCTTGCGTGACGGGAGCTGCTCGGGCGGCGGCCGTCGGGACCGGCGCCCATGTCGGGCGGTCAGGTGGGCGCGGCGTCGGAGGGTGGCGCGGAGGCGAGGGAGCGGCAGGCGGCGCACGTCCCCCAGTAGACGACCTCGGCCTCGTCGATCGCGAAGCCCCGGTCGTCGGAGGCGGTGAGGCAGGGAGCCTCGCCGACGGCGCAATCGACGTCGGCGAGGACGCCGCAGGCGCGGCAGACGACGTGGTGGTGGTTGTCGCCGACCCGGGCCTCGAACCGCGAGGCGGACCCGGCGGGCTCGATCCGCCGGACGAGGCCCCGGTCGCCGAGGACCCGCAGGACGTCGTAGACCGCCTGGGTCGACACGCTCCCGAGCCGGGCGCGGACGGCGCCCGCGAGCGTCTCGACGTCGGCGTGCGGGTGGGCGTGGACCTCGGTGAGCACGGCGAGACGGGGGGCGGTCACCCGCAGCGACGCGCCGCGCAGCTGGTCCCTCAGTCCTGTGGTGTCCATCACTCCCAAGGTCTCACGGTATCTGGAAAGAGTCAAAAGAATGGCGGGGTGAATTCGGATGACGTCACCCGCGGGCCCGGCGACACCCGGTCGACCGACCGGTTCGCTGCCGCCCATAGACTCGAAGCGCCGACGAGCGGTGAGCCGAGGAACGGTGAGCCGACGACAAGAGTGGAAGCGATGTCTGGACCGAACACGCAGTACGACCCCGTCGAGGTCGCCGCGCTCGACCCGGAAGCCGTCGAGGCCGCGCTCGGGCACGCCCTCGCCGCGGCGCGGGAGGCCGGCGACCTCGACGCCCTCAAGGCCGCCCGCTCCGCCCACCAGGGGGACCGGAGCCCGCTCGCCCTCGCCAACCGCGAGATCGGGGCGCTGCCCCCGAGCGCCAAGGCCGAGGCCGGCAAGCGAGTCGGCCGGGCTCGCGGCCGGGTCGCCGCGGCGTTCGCCGCCCGGCAGGCCGAGCTCGAGGACGAGCGGGACACCCGCATCCTCGTCGAGGAGACGATGGACCTCACCGTGCGGGTGCCCCGCCGCCGGGTCGGCGCCCGCCACCCCGTCTCGCTCGTCACCGAGCGGGTCGAGGACATCTTCGTCGCCCTGGGCTGGGAGGTCGCCGAGGGACCGGAGGTGGAGAGCGAGTGGCTGACCTTCGACGCCCTCAACATCGGCCCCGACCACCCCGCCCGTCAGGAGCAGGACACGTTCTTCGTCGAGCCCGAGGACTCCGGCCTCGTCCTGCGGACGCACACCTCCCCGGTGCAGGTCCGGACGATGCTCGAGCAGGACCCCCCGATCCACGTCCTCTGCCCGGGCAAGGTGTTCCGGACCGACGACCTCGACGCGACCCACACCCCGGTCTTCCACCAGTTCGAGGGCCTCGTCGTCGACGAGGGCATCACGCTCGCCCACCTCAAGGGGAGCCTCGACGCCTTCGTCGAGCGTCTCTTCGGCGGCGGGACGGTGACCCGGCTCCGTCCGAACTACTTCCCCTTCACCGAGCCGAGCGCCGAGATCGACTGCCGGTGCTGGGTGTGCTCCGGCGTCGACCCGGCCTGCCGGACGTGCGGCGGCACGGGATGGATCGAGCTCGGCGGGTGCGGCATGGTCAACCGCCGCGTCCTCGTCGCGAGCGGGATCGACCCCGACCGCTTCACCGGCTTCGCCTTCGGCCTCGGCATCGAGCGCTCCCTCATGCTCCGGCACGGGGTCGCCGACATGCACGACATCGTCGAGGGCGACGTGCGGTTCAGCACGCAGTTCGGGATGGAGATCTGATGCGAGCACCGGTGTCCTGGCTGCGGGAGCTCGTCGACGTCGACCCGTCGGCGACCGGCGCGGACGTCGCCGAGAGCCTCGTCCGGGTCGGTCTCGAGGAGGAGCGCCTCCACGGCGGGGAGGTCACCGGCCCCCTCGTCGTCGGCCGCGTCCTCGAGCGGACCCCCGAACCACAGAAGAACGGCAGGACGATCAGCTGGTGCCGGGTCGACGTCGGCACGGCGAACGGGACCGGGGAGCCGCAGGGGATCGTCTGCGGCGCCGACAACTTCGCCGATGGCGACCTCGTCACGGTCATCCTCCCCGGCGGGGTCCTGCCGGGCGGCTTCGCGATCTCCGCCCGGAAGACGTACGGCCACGTGTCGGCCGGGATGATCTGTTCGGCGTCCGAGCTCGGCCTCGGCGAGGGACCGGCCGCGACCGACGGGATCATCGTCCTCACCGACTGGTTCGCCGGCGACGAGGGGCGTCTCGCGGCCCTCGAGCCCGGAACCGACGCCATCCCGCTCCTCGGGCTCGACGAGGAGGTCGTCGAGGTCAACGTCACCCCCGACCGCGGCTACTGCTTCTCCATGCGCGGCATCGCGCGCGAGTACGGCCTCTCGACCGGGGGCGCCTTCCACGACCCCGCCGCCGTCGACGTCGCGGCGCCGACCGGCCCCGGCTACCCGGTGCGCGTCGTCGACGAGACGCGGGTCGGCGGGGCCGCCGGCTGCGACCGGTACGTCGCCCGGGTCGTCCGCGGGGTCGACGCCGCCGCGGCGACGCCGGCGTGGATGGCCGCCCGGCTCACCCAGGTGGGGATGCGCCCGATCTCGCTCGCCGTCGACGTGACGAACTACGTCATGATGCTCCTCGGGCAGCCGCTGCACGCCTTCGACCTCGACACCCTCTCCGGGGCGGTCGAGGTCCGGCGGGCCCGTCCCGGGGAGAAGCTCACCACGCTCGACGACGTCGTGCGCGACCTCGACCCCGAGGACCTGCTCATCACCGACGGCGGCGAGACGCCGCTCGCCATCGCCGGGGTCATGGGCGGAGAGACCTCCGAGGTCACGGCGAGGACGACGAACGTCCTCATCGAGTCCGCCCACTTCGACCCGACGACCGTGGCCCGGTCCGCGCGCCGGCACCGGCTCTCGACGGAGGCCTCCCGGCGATTCGAGCGTGGGGTCGACCCCGCCGTCGCCGACCGGGCCGCGCAGCTCGCGGTCGACCTCCTCGTCCGGCTCGGGGGCGGGAGCGCCGACCCCGGTGCCACCGACGTCGACGACCGCCGCCCGCGGGCCCGGTTCGCGTTCGACACCCGGCTCCCGACGCGGTACGTCGGCCTCGAGTACCCGCGGGAGGAGGTCCTCACCACCCTCCGCGCGATCGGCTGCGACGTCGCCGGGGACGGCGACGTCGTGGAGGTCCTCGCGCCCTCGTGGCGGCCCGACCTCGTGGGCGGCCCGGACCTGGTCGAGGAGGTCGCGCGGGTTCGCGGGTACGACGAGATCCCGTCGGTCATCCCCAGGGCCCACGGCCGCGGGCTCACCCACGGCCAGCGGGCCCGGCGCCTCATCGCCGCGACGCTCGCCCAGCAGGGCCTCGTCGAGGTCATCAGCTACCCCTTCGTCGCCCCGGGCCTCCTCGACGCCCTCGGGTACACGGCCGACGACCCCCGCCGGCGGACCGTGACGCTGGCCAACCCCCTCCAGGACGACGCTCCGCTCATGCGGACCTCGGTGCTCGACACCCTCCTCGACACCCTCCGGCGCAACGTCTCCCGGGGAGCCCGGGACCTCGCCGTCTACGAGCTCGGGCTCGTCACCCGGGCCGGGGAGCGCTCGCGCCGGGCACCGGTCCCCGGCGTCGACCGCCGGCCGGACCCCGAGCTCCTCGCCGAGCTCCTCGCCGCGGTTCCCGACCAGCCCCGGCACCTCGCCGTCGCGGCCAGCGGCGAGCTCGAGCCCTCCGGCCCGTGGGGCCCCGGCCGGGCCGTCGACGCGACCGACGTCGTCGGCTGGGCGCGCGCGCTCGGGACCGCCCTCGGCGTCGAGCTCGACGTCCGGGCCGCGGAGCGGCCGCCGTGGCACCCCGGACGCTGCGCCGAGGTGCGCCTCGCTGACGGCGGGAACGTCGGGTACGTCGGCGAGCTCCATCCCAAGGTCGCCGCCGCCCTCGACCTCCCGCCGCGGACGGTCGCCGGCGAGCTCGACGTCGACGTCCTCGTCGCGGCGAGCGGCACCCCCCGACAGGCGCGGCCGCTGTCGACCTACCCCGTTGCCCGGACCGACGTCGCCCTCGTCGTCCCCGAGGAGGTCCCCGCCGCCGACGTCGAGACCGCGCTCCGGGCCGGCGCCGGCGACCGGCTCGAGGCCCTCGCCCTCTTCGACCTCTACCGGGGCGAGCAGGTCGGGGAGGGGCGCAAGTCCCTCGCCTACCGGCTCTCCTTCCGTCCGGCGGACCGCACGATGACGACGGACGAGGTGAGCGCACTGCGCGACGCGGCCATCGCCGCGGCCGCCCGCGCGACCGGCGCCGTCCAGCGGGGGGCCTGAGGTGGACGCGGCGGAGGGCCGGGTCGTCCTCGTCACCGGCGGCTCGCGTGGGATCGGCGCGTTCCTCGCCGACGCCTTCGAGGCGGAGGGCGACACGGTCGAGCGCGGGTCCCGCGCCGTCGCCGAGGTCACCGACCGCGGCGGGGTCGACGCCTGGGTCGCCGACGTCGTCGAGCGGCACGGCCGGGTCGACGTCCTCGTCAACAGCGCCGGCGTCATCGACGAGGAGGTCCCCCTCTGGGAGGCCGACCCGGACACGTGGTGGTCGACCGTCGAGGTCAACGTCCTCGGCCCGTTCCTCCTCACCCGGGCCGTCGTCCCCCACATGGTCCGCGTCGGCGGCGGCCGGGTCATCAACCTCAACTCGGGCGCGGGGACCCGCGCGGCCGACGTCGCCTCGGCGTACGCCGTGAGCAAGACCGCGGTGGCCCGGATCACCGGCGCGACCCACCTCGCCGGGGCGGCGCACGGCGTCCACGCCTTCGACCTCGCCCCGGGCGTCGTCCGCACCGACATGACCGAGGCGATGCGGGCCCACGAGGACCGCACCGAGTGGACCGACCCCGAGGAGGTCACCGCGCTCGCGCTGGCCCTCGCCTCCGGCGAGCTCGACGCCTGGTCGGGCCGGATGGTCCGGGCCGGGACGGACACGGTCGCGTCGCTCCGCTCGGCCGAGCCCCGGCTCGGGGACCGCGCCCGGACGCTGGGGCTCCTCCCGTGGGGGAGCGACGACCCGCTCGCCTGACCGCGAGGACCGACGGCGCGGCCGCACGGGCGCCGGGGCCCGCGTGCGGCACCCTCACTGAATACTGGTGCACTCTGCTGTATAGTCATGCAGCATGATCAGCGTTGCCGTGGCCGGAGCGAGCGGGTACGCCGGGGGCGAGGTCCTCCGGCTGCTCCTCGCCCACCCCGACGTCGAGGTCGGCGCGGTGACGGCCGGGACGAGCGCCGGTGAGCTCCTCGGGTCCGTGCACCCCCACCTCACCCCCCTCTCCGACCGGGTCCTCGAGCCCACGACCGCCGAGGTGCTCGACGGCCACGACGTCGTCGTCCTCGCCCTCCCGCACGGGCACAGCGCCGCTCTCGCGAGCGTCCTCCCCGACGCGACCGTCGTCATCGACTGCGGCGCCGACTTCCGGCTCCGGGACGAGGCGGCCTGGACCCGCTACTACGACGGCCCCTACGCGGGAGCCTGGCCCTACGGGATGCCCGAGCTGCCGTACGCGGGGTCTCGCTGGCGGGAGCGGCTCCGCGGCGCGACCCGGGTCGCCGTCCCCGGCTGCTACCCGACCGCCGTGAGCCTCGCGCTCGCCCCCGGCCTCGCCGTCGGGGTGGTCGAGCCGCGCGACGTCGTCGTCGTCGCCGCGTCCGGGACCTCGGGCGCGGGCCGGTCCCTCCGGCCCCACCTCCTCGGAGCCGAGGCGATGGGGGCGATGTCGCCGTACGGGGTCGGGGGAGTCCACCGGCACACCCCCGAGATCGAGCAGAACCTCGGCGGCGTGCGCGGGGACGACGTCAGCGTCTCCTTCACCCCGACGCTCGCCCCGATGCCGCGGGGCATCCTCGCGACGTGCACGGCCCGTGCCGCCCGCGCTGCGGACGCCGACGACGTCCGGGAGGTGTGGGCGGCGGCGTACGCCGACGAGCCGTTCGTCCACGTCCTGCCCGAGGGGCGGTGGCCGCACACCGGGAGCGTCCTCGGCAGCAACAGCGTCCACGTCCAGGTCGCCCACGACGAGCGGGCCGGCCGCGTCGTCGCCGTCGCGGCCGTCGACAACCTCACGAAGGGCACCGCCGGCGCGGCCGTCCAGTGCCTCAACCTCGCACTCGGGCTCCCGGAGACCGCCGGCCTCCCCGTCGCCGGGGTCGCCCCGTGAGCGTCACCGGCCCGGCCGGCTTCCGCGCGGCCGGGGTCGCCGCCGGCCTCAAGGCGTCCGGCGGCCCCGACATCGCCCTCGTCGTCTCCGACGGGCCCGACCACCACGCCGCCGCCGTGTTCACCTCGAACCGGGTCGAGGCCGCCCCGGTGACGTGGTCGCGGCAGGTGGTCGCCGACGGCCGGGTCGACGCGGTCGTCCTCAACTCCGGTGGGGCGAACGCGTGCACCGGCCCACAGGGGTTCCTCGACACCCACCGGACCGCCGAGCACGCCGCAACCGCCCTCGGTCGCTCCCCGGGCGACGTCGCCGTCTGCTCGACCGGGCTCATCGGCGAGCTGCTCCCGATGGACCGACTCCTCGCGGGCGTCGACGCCGCCGTCGCCGGTCTCGCCCCGGACGGTGGCGAGGCTGCCGCCGTCGCGATCCGCACGACCGACACCGTCCACAAGGAGGCGGTCGCCCGCCGCGCCGGCTGGAGCGTCGGGGGCATGGCCAAGGGCGCCGGGATGCTCGCCCCCGCGCTCGCGACGATGCTCGTCGTCCTCACGACGGACGCCGTCGTCGACGGCGGCGACGGCGCGACCGCCGGGGAGGTCCTCGCCGAGGCCCTCCGGTCGGCGACCTCGACGACATTCGACCGGGTCGACTCCGACGGGTGCCAGTCGACCAACGACACCGTCCTCCTTCTCTCCTCGGGCGCCTCCGGCGTCCGGGTGGGCCCGGAGGACCTCCGTACCGCGCTCACCGAGGTGTGCGCCGACCTCGCGCGCCAGCTCGTCGCCGACGCCGAGGGAGCCCACCACGACGTCGCGGTCGAGGTGGCGACGGCCGCCTCGGAGGCCGACGCCCTCGAGGTGGCCCGCGCGGTCGCCCGGAACAACCTCGTCAAGTGCGCGGTGTTCGGCAACGACCCGAACTGGGGCCGCGTCCTCGCCGCCGTCGGGACGACGGCGGCGGCCTTCGACCCGGCCGACCTCGACGTGAGCATGAACGGCGTCCAGGTGTGCCGCGCCGGCGGGGTGGGGGAGGACCGCTCCCTCGTCGACCTCACCGCCCGCGAGGTCCGCATCCGGATCGACCTCCACGCCGGCAGCGAGGCCGCGACCGTGTGGACGAACGACCTCACCCACGACTACGTCCACGAGAACTCCGCCTACTCCTCGTGAGCGAGATGAGCCACCCGTGACCGACCGCACCCCCTCGCACCCACCGGGCGCGCCCACCACCGACGCGACCCGCGACGTCGCGAGCCGCAGCCTCCGCGGCGCGATCGACGCCGCCGCCCTCCGCGTCGCCCAGTCCAAGGCGCGCACCCTCGTCGAGGCCCTGCCGTGGCTCGAGCGGTTCCGGGACTCCCTCGTCGTCATCAAGTACGGCGGGAACGCCATGGTCGACGACACCCTCAAGGCCGCGTTCGCCGAGGACGTCGTCTTCCTCCGGTACGCCGGGCTGCGGCCCGTCGTGGTCCACGGCGGCGGGCCGCAGATCGCCGGGATGCTCGACCGGCTCGGCCTGCACAGCGAGTTCAAGGGCGGGCTGCGGGTGACCACCCCCGAGGTCATGGACGTCGTCCGGATGGTTCTCACCGGCCAGGTCGGACGCGAGCTCGTCGGCCTCATCAACCAGCACGGCCCGCTCGCCGTCGGGCTCTCCGGCGAGGACGCCGGGCTCTTCGGGGCCCGCCGCCGCGGGGTCCACGTCGACGGCGAGGTCGTCGACGTGGGTCTCGTCGGTGACGTCGTCGAGGTCAACCCGTCCGCCGTGGAGGACATCCTCGCCGCCGGCCGGATCCCCGTCGTCTCCACCGTCGCCCCCGACCTCGACGCCGACGGCCAGGTCCTCAACGTCAACGCCGACACCGCCGCCGGGGCGCTCGCGGCGGCGCTCGGGGCCCACAAGCTCGTCGTCCTCACCGACGTGGAGGGGGTGTACGCGGACTGGCCCGACCCGGGCTCGCTCCTCTCCCAGGTCCCCGTCGCGGCCGCCCGCGAGCTCCTCTCCCGGGTCGACGCCGGGATGATCCCCAAGCTCGAGGCGTGCGTCCGCGCGGTCGAGCGCGGGGTCCCGCAGGCGCACGTCGTCGACGGCCGCCAGCCCCACTCGCTCCTCCTCGAGGTCTTCACCTCGGAGGGGATCGGCACGATGATCGTCCCCGACCCCGTGGAGACCTCCTCATGACGAGCCCGCCCACCCCGAGGGGCGATGCCCTCCTCGACCGCTACGAGCACGCCCTCGCCGGTGTCTTCGGCCGGCCCGCGCTCGTCCTCTCGCACGGGCGCGGCGCCCACGTCTGGGACGTCGACGGGAACCGCTACCTCGACCTCGTCGGGGGGATCGCCGTCAACGCCCTCGGGCACGGCCACCCCGCCCTCGTCGCGGCGGTCACCGCCCAGGTCGCCGCCGCCGTCCACGTCTCGAACCTCGTGACGACCGAGGCCCAGATCGTCCTCGCCGAGCGTCTCCTCGAGGTCGCCGGGGCGCCCGACGGCTCGCGCGTCTTCCTCTGCAACTCGGGGGCGGAGGCGGTCGAGGCGGCCGTCAAGCTCGCCCGACGGACCGGCCGCCCGGGCCTCGTCGCCGCCGAGGGCGCCTTCCACGGTCGGACGACCGGTGCCCTCGCGCTCACCCACAAGCCGGCGTACCGGGAACCGTTCGAGCCGCTCATCCCCGGCGTCACCCACGTGCCCTACGGCGACGTCGAGGCGCTGCGAGCCGCGGTGACCGAGGACACCGGGGCGGTGTTCCTCGAACCGGTCCAGGGGGAGGCCGGAGTCCTCACCCCGCCCGAGGGCTACCTCGAGGCGGCCCACGAGATCACCCGGGAGGCCGGCGCGCTCCTCGTCCTCGACGAGATCCAGACCGGCGTCGGGCGGACCGGCGCGTGGTTCGCGTTCCAGCACACCGGGGTCGTCCCCGACGCCTTCACCGTCGCCAAGGGGCTCGGCGGGGGAGTCCCCGTCGGCGCCCTCGTCACCGTCGGGGACGACGTCTCCCGGCTGCTCACCGCCGGGCAGCACGGGAGCACCTTCGGGGGGAACCCGCTCGCGAGCGCCGCCGGCCTCGCAGTCCTCGACGCGATCGCCTCCGAGGGGCTCCTCTGGCACGCCCGGGAGGTCGGCGCGCACCTCGCCCGCCGGGTCGAGGGCCTGGGGCACCCGCTCGTCGCCGGCGTCCGGGGGATCGGCCTGCTCCGCGCGGTCGTCCTCACCGAGCCGGTCGCGGGCCGCGTCGCCGAGCTCGCCCGTGCCGCGGGGTTCCTCGTCAACCCGGTGGCCCCGGACGCGCTCCGGCTCGCGCCGCCGCTCGTCGTGACCACGGCCGACCTCGACGCCTTCGTCGACGCGCTCCCCGCGCTGCTCGACGCCGCCCCGGCCCCGGGGGTGCCCGCATGAGCGTCCGCCACTTCCTCCGCGACGACGACCTCACCGCCGACGAGCAGGAGACCGTGCTCGAGCGCGCCGCCGCGCTCAAGGCCGCCCCGTGGTCCGACCGCTGCCTCGCCGGCCCCCGCGCCGTCGCCGTCGTCTTCGACAAGCCGAGCACCCGGACCCGGGTGTCCTTCTCAACCGGCATCGCCCACCTCGGTGGCCACCCCCTCGTCATCGACACGGGGACGAGCCAGCTCGGGCGGGGCGAGCCGGTCGAGGACACGACGCGGGTCCTCGACCGGCAGGTCGCCGTCATCGTCTGGCGAACGTTCGCCCACGAGCGGATCGAGACGATGGCCCGGGTGAGCCGGGTCCCCGTCGTCAACGCCCTCACCGACGCGTTCCACCCCTGCCAGGTCCTCGCCGACCTCCTCACCGTGCGCGAGCACCGCGGGGGGCCGGCGGGCCGCACGCTGGCGTACGTCGGCGACGGCGCCAACAACATGGCTCACTCCTACCTCCTCGGCTGTGCCCTCGCCGGGATGCACGTCCGGGTCGGCACGCCGGCCACCCACCTGCCCGACCCCGGCGTCGTCCGCAGGGCCGAGGAGCTCGCCGCCGCCCGCGGGGGATCCGTCCTCGTCACCTCGACGCCCGAGGACGCCTTCGCCGGCGCGGACGTCGTCGCGACCGACACGTGGGTGTCGATGGGCCAGGAGTCCGAGAAGGGGGACCGGTCGGGGAGCGGGAGCCCGTTCACGCCGTTCGCCGTCACGGAGCGGGCCCTGCGGACCGTCCACCCCGAGGCCGTCGTCCTCCACTGCCTGCCCGCCTACCGGGGGCTCGAGATCGAGGCGGCCGTCCTCGAGGGGCCCCGGGCCGTCGTCTGGGACGAGGCCGAGAACCGGCTCCACGTCCAGAAGGCGCTGCTCTCGTGGCTGCTCGAGCACTCCGGCACCGGCACCGCCGGACCCGGTGCCGCGGTCGGGGACCCCCCGTGATCGCGACCTCGCGCACGGCGCGCCAGCGCCGGATCGTCGAGATCCTCGGTCGCGACCGGGTCCGGAGCCAGGGCGAGCTCCTCGAGCGCCTCGCCGCCGACGGCATCGAGGTCACCCAGGCGACCCTCTCGCGCGACCTCCTCGACCTCGGCGCCGAGAAGGTCCGGGTGGGCCGGGCCCTCGTCTATGCGGTCCCAGGGGAGGGCGGCGACCGGACCCCGAGACCCGCCGCCGGTGCCGGGGAGGTGAGCACCCGGCTGCGCCGGCTCTGCGAGGAGCTCCTCGTCACCGCGGGGGCCTCGGGCAACCTCGTCGTCCTCCGGACGCCGCCCGGGGCGGCGGGCTACCTCGCCTCGGCCCTCGACCACAGCGAGCTCGAGGGGGTGCTCGGGACGATCGCCGGCGATGACACGATCATGGTGGTGACGACCGGGGCGCGGGCCGGCCGGGTCGTCGCGGCCCGGCTGCTCGCCCTCTCCGGGAGCGCGGAGTGACCGCGTCCCCGCCCCCCGCAAACCGACGACAGGAGCAACCGTGACCGACGAGTCCGCAGCCGAGGCCGCCCGAGTCAGCCTCTGGGGAGGGCGGTTCGCGGGCGGCCCGGCCGAGGCCCTCGCCGACCTCTCCCGGAGCACCCACTTCGACTGGCGGCTCGCGCCGTACGACATCGCGGGCTCGCGGGCCCACGCCCGGGTCCTGCACGGCGCGGGTCTGCTCGACGAGGCCACCCTCGACGCCATGCTCGAGGCCCTCGACAGGCTCCGGGACGACGTCGCCGCCGGCGCGTTCGCCCCCGCACCCGACGACGAGGACGTCCACACCGCCCTCGAACGGGGGCTCATCGAGCGGGCGGGCGCCGACGTCGGTGGCCGGCTGCGGGCCGGTCGGTCGCGCAACGACCAGGTGGCGACCCTGTTCCGGATGTACCTGCGCGACCACGCCCGGCTCGTCGGCGGACTCGTCCTCGACGTCGTCGACGCCCTCGTCGCCCAGGCCGACGAGCACCTCGGCGTCGCCATGCCCGGGCGCACCCACCTCCAGCACGCGCAGCCGGTCCTCCTCAGCCACCACCTGCTCGCGCACGCGTGGGCGCTCCTGCGGGACGTCGACCGGCTTCGCGACTGGGACGCCAGGGCGGCGCTCTCGCCGTACGGGTCGGGCGCGCTCGCCGGGAGCTCGCTCGGGCTCGACCCCGAGGCGGTCGCCGCCGACCTCGGCTTCGCGGGGGCGGTCGAGAACTCGATCGACGGGACGGCCTCCCGCGACGTCGTCGCCGAGCTCTGCTTCGTCGCCGCGATGACCGCGGTCGACGTCTCCCGGATCGCCGAGGAGGTCGTCCTCTGGGCGACGAAGGAGTTCGGCTTCGTCACCCTCGACGACGCGTTCTCGACCGGGTCGAGCATCATGCCGCAGAAGAAGAACCCCGACGTCGCCGAGCTCGCCCGGGGCAAGGCCGGCCGGCTCGTCGGGGACCTCGCCGGCCTCCTCACGACCCTCAAGGCGCTGCCACTCGCCTACAACCGCGACCTCCAGGAGGACAAGGAGCCGGTCTTCGACGCCGTCGACACCCTCGAGCTCCTCCTCCCCGCGTTCGCCGGCATGGTCGCGACGCTGACCTTCGACACCGACCGGCTCGTGTCGCTCGCGCCCCAGGGGTTCTCGCTCGCCACCGACGTCGCCGAGTGGCTCGTCCGCCAGGGCGTCCCCTTCCGGGTCGCCCACGAGGTCGCCGGCGCGTGCGTGCGCGAGTGCGAGCAGCGCGGGCTCGAGCTGTGGGACCTCGACGACGACGACCTCGCCCGGCTGAGCGAGCACCTCACCCCCGGGGTCCGCGACGTCCTCAGCGTCGAGGGGTCGCTCGCCTCGCGCGACGCCAAGGGCGGCACCGCCCCCGCCCGGGTCCGCGAACAGCTCGCCGACGCCCGGCAGCGGTCCGCGCAGGCGCGCCCGTGGTCGGGCACTCCCGTCGAGGTCCGCTGAGCCGTGCGTCTGCCCCGTGCCTTCTTCGCCAGGGACGTCCACGTCGTCGCCGGGGACCTGCTCGGCTGCCGGGTCACCGACGGCGAGGTGTCCGTCCGCCTCAGCGAGGTCGAGGCGTACGCCGGCGAGACCGACCCCGGCTCACACGCCCACCGCGGCCCGACGCCGCGGACGGCGGTGATGTTCGGGCCGCCCGGGCACCTCTACGTCTACCTCAGCTACGGGATGCACTGGTGCGCCAACGTCGTCTGCGGCGAGGAGGGGGCCGCCTCGGCCGTCCTCCTGCGGGCCGGGGCGGTCGTCGCGGGGGAGGACGTCGTCGCAGCCCGGCGCCCCGGGGTGGCCCCCCGGGACCGTGCCCGCGGGCCGGCCCGGCTGACGAGGACCCTCGGGGTGGACGGCGGTCTGGGCGGGACCGACCTCTGCGCGCCGGACGCGGCGGTCTGGCTCGAGACGGCGGCCGACCGCGTTCCCGAGCGCGCCCACCGCCGCGGTCCCCGGGTGGGTGTGAGCGGGCCCGGCGGGGACGGCGACCTGTTCCCCTGGCGGCACTGGGTCGAGGGAGACCCGACGGTCTCGGCGTACCGTCCCGGGACGTCCCGTCGGCGCGCGCGCACCGGATGAGGCAGGCTGGGCCCCGGCCGGAGCCGGGGAGGGGCACCGGGACAGCCAGGACGACGAGAGCGAAGGACGAAGGCGACGTGGACATCCTCGACGAGCTGCAGTGGCGCGGGCTGGTGGCGCAGACCACCGACGAGGCCGCCCTGCGGGCGGCCCTGGCGGACGGGCCGCTGACGGTGTACTGCGGCTTCGACCCGACCGCGCCCTCGCTCCACTTCGGCAACCTCGTCCAGCTCGTCGTCCTCCGCCACCTCCAACGGGCCGGCCACCGGGTCATCTGCCTCGTCGGAGGGTCGACCGGCCTCATCGGGGACCCGCGGCCGACGTCGGAGCGGCTCCTCAAGACCAAGGAGCAGACCGCCGAGTGGGTCGCCGGCATCACCGAGCAGGTCCGCCCGTTCCTCGACTTCGACGGGGAGAACCCGGCGATCACGGTGAACAACCTCGACTGGACCGGCGAGATGAGCGCGCTCGACTTCCTCCGTGACGTCGGGAAGCACTTCCGGGTCAACCAGATGGTCCGGAAGGAGGCCGTCGCGGCCCGGCTGGAGAGCCGGGACGGGATCAGCTACACGGAGTTCAGCTACCAGCTCCTCCAGGCCCTCGACTTCCTCCACCTCTACCGCGAGTACGGCTGCACGCTCCAGACCGGCGGCCAGGACCAGTGGGGGAACCTCACGGCGGGGACGGACCTCATCCACAAGGTCGAGGGGGAGCCGGCCCACCTGCTCACGACCCCGCTCGTGACCGACAGCCACGGGCAGAAGTTCGGCAAGTCCGAGGGCAACGCCGTCTGGCTGAGCCGGGACATGACGAGCCCGTACGCCTTCTACCAGTACTGGCTCAACGTCGAGGACGCGTCGGTCGTCCACCTCCTCAAGGTGTTCACGGACCGCACCCCCGACGAGGTCGCCGAGCTCGAGGCGGTGCACGCCGAGAAGCCCTTCCTCCGGGAGGCGCACAAGGCCCTCGCCGCTGACGTCACCACCCTCGTCCACGGTCCGGGAGCCACGGCATCCGTCCAGGCCGCCTCGGAGGCGCTCTTCGGCCGGGGTGACGCGACCCTCCTCGACCCGGCCACGCTCCGGGACAGCACGGCCGAGCTCCCCGGGGGGCGCGTCGAGCCGGGGACCGGGGTGCTCGACGCCCTCGTCGCCGTCGGCCTCGTCGAGAGCAAGAAGGCCGCCCGCCGTGCCATCGACGACGGCGGCATCTCGCTCAACAACGCCAAGGTCACCGAGGTCGACCGGGTGCTCACCGAGGCGGACTACCTCCACGGGGAGGTCGCCCTCCTCCGGCGCGGCCGGAAGTCCCTCGCGGCCGCCCGCCGGACCGCTCCCTGACGCCCGATTCGCCTGCGCCACAACGGCTCTCGCGGCTGACGCGAAGGCGATTTGGCGAGAGCGCGGGGCTCGGTCTAGAGTTCTATCTCGTCAGCCCGAGAGGGAGGAACGGACACCACGGCGAGGGCTTGCGGCCCGCGCGAAGGAGGCCGGTCCCGCGGGTTGGCACGGACCACGAGGCAGATGCTAAAGTGGTTCACCGCCCCGGACGGACAAACGACCACGAGTCGGACCCGATCCGGTGCGTGCACGGAAGGCCCCGGCTCCCGCCACCAGGTGGTGCGGATCCG
This sequence comes from uncultured Actinomycetota bacterium, assembly GCA_963783735.1. Classification (GTDB taxonomy): domain Bacteria; phylum Actinomycetota; class Actinomycetes; order Actinomycetales; family Dermatophilaceae; genus CAWDAQ01. The sequence goes on from CAWAOO010000009.1 coordinate 71,327, forward strand.
GTGCGCGTCCGAACCTTGAGAACTCAACAGCGTGTCAAAAATCGATGCCAATACCTCGTCTCGGGGTGTGTTCTGGTTGGTCGTTGTGGCTGGTCGGGGCGTGCTCTGTGATGAATTTCCTTTGGTTGATCATTGGATGACTAGGTTTTTTTGCTAGTTGTTCTTGCTCAGTCAGGTTTTGCACCCTTCGTTGGGTGTGTTTGTGCCTGTGGCCCTTCTTTTGGGGGGTTGTGGGTTGTGAACATCAACGGAGAGTTTGATCCTGGCTCAGGACGAACGCTGGCGGCGTGCTTAACACATGCAAGTCGAACGGTGACCTGGGGAGCTTGCTCCTTGGTGATCAGTGGCGAACGGGTGAGTAACACGTGAGTAACCTGCCCCAGACTCTGGAATAACCCCGGGAAACCGGGGCTAATACTGGATACGACGCGGAGAGGCATCTCTACCGTGTGGAAAGTTTTTCGGTCTGGGATGGACTCGCGGCCTATCAGCTTGTTGGTGAGGTAAGGGCTCACCAAGGCGACGACGGGTAGCCGGCCTGAGAGGGTGACCGGCCACACTGGGACTGAGACACGGCCCAGACTCCTACGGGAGGCAGCAGTGGGGAATATTGCACAATGGGCGAAAGCCTGATGCAGCGACGCCGCGTGAGGGATGACGGCCTTCGGGTTGTAAACCTCTTTCAGCAGGGAAGAAGCGAAAGTGACGGTACCTGCAGAAGAAGCACCGGCTAACTACGTGCCAGCAGCCGCGGTAATACGTAGGGTGCGAGCGTTGTCCGGAATTATTGGGCGTAAAGAGCTTGTAGGCGGTCAGTCGCGTCTGCTGTGAAAATCCGGGGCTCAACCCCGGACTTGCAGTGGGTACGGGCTGACTAGAGTGTGGTAGGGGAGACTGGAATTCCTGGTGTAGCGGTGAAATGCGCAGATATCAGGAGGAACACCGATGGCGAAGGCAGGTCTCTGGGCCACTACTGACGCTGAGAAGCGAAAGCATGGGGAGCGAACAGGATTAGATACCCTGGTAGTCCATGCCGTAAACGTTGGGCGCTAGGTGTGGGACTCATTCCACGAGTTCCGTGCCGCAGCTAACGCATTAAGCGCCCCGCCTGGGGAGTACGGCCGCAAGGCTAAAACTCAAAGGAATTGACGGGGGCCCGCACAAGCGGCGGAGCATGCGGATTAATTCGATGCAACGCGAAGAACCTTACCAAGGCTTGACATGTACCGGAAACATCCAGAGATGGGTGCCCCTTTTGGCTGGTACACAGGTGGTGCATGGTTGTCGTCAGCTCGTGTCGTGAGATGTTGGGTTAAGTCCCGCAACGAGCGCAACCCTCGTTCTATGTTGCCAGCGCGTGATGGCGGGGACTCATAGAAGACTGCCGGGGTCAACTCGGAGGAAGGTGGGGATGACGTCAAATCATCATGCCCCTTATGTCTTGGGCTTCACGCATGCTACAATGGCCGGTACAAAGGGCTGCGATACCGTAAGGTGGAGCGAATCCCAAAAAACCGGTCTCAGTTCGGATTGGGGTCTGCAACTCGACCCCATGAAGTCGGAGTCGCTAGTAATCGCAGATCAGCAACGCTGCGGTGAATACGTTCCCGGGCCTTGTACACACCGCCCGTCAAGTCACGAAAGTCGGTAACACCCGAAGCCGGTGGCCCAACCCTTGTGGAGGGAGCCGTCGAAGGTGGGACTGGCGATTGGGACTAAGTCGTAACAAGGTAGCCGTACCGGAAGGTGCGGCTGGATCACCTCCTTTCTAAGGAGCAGCTGGTCGTCGCTGCCCTGGCTGTTGGTCGGGGTGGGGTGGCCGTTGAGGCAGCCTGGTTCGTCGGCGGATGTCCGGCGGCAGGTGCTCATGGGTGGAACATCGATTAGTTGGCGTCGCGTCCTGTGTGTCGTGAGTACAGCTTCTGGTCTTCTCTGTGGAGGGGTCGGGGGAGTGGAAAGCGGTGTGTGGGGGTGGCGTCTGGCACGTTGTTGGGTCCTGAGGGCTCGGGCGTCCCGTTGGGATGGTCGGTCTTCTGGGCCGTGAGGCTTGGACCTCGCCTGTGGACGAACCCTCATCCGGTTGTGGTGGGAGGCGTCTGGTTGGTGGTGGGGTACCGCCCGTATGTTGAGAACTACACAGTGGACGCGAGCATCTTTGTGGCTCAAGTTTTTAAGGGCACACGGTGGATGCCTTGGCACCAGGAACCGAAGAAGGACGTAGGAATCTGCGATAAGCCTCGGGGAGTCGATAACCAGACTGTGATCCGAGGATTTCCGAATGGGGAAACCCGGCTGGAGGCAAGTCCAGTCACCCTCGCCTGAACACATAGGGCGAGTGGAGGGAACGTGGGGAAGTGAAACATCTCAGTACCCACAGGAAGAGAAAGCAACAGCGATTCCGTGAGTAGTGGCGAGCGAAATCGGAACAGGCCAAACCGATCATGTGGAACAGCTGTCAGGCGTTGCATGGTCGGGGTTGTGGGACTTTTGGGTCGGCTCTGACAGGCCGGCACGGAGTAAGAAATCTGCGTCATAGTCGAAGGACATTGAATGGTCCGGCACAGAGGGTGGCACCCCCGTAGACGAAATGGCGTGGACTCCGCAGGAGTATCCCAAGTAGCACGGGGCCCGAGAAATCCTGTGCGAATCTGGCGGGACCACCCGCTAAGCCTAAATATTCCCTGGTGACCGATAGCGGACAAGTACCGTGAGGGAAAGGTGAAAAGTACCCCGGGAGGGGAGTGAAATAGATCCTGAAACCGCGTGCCTACAATCCGTCGGAGCCTCCTTGTGGGGTGACGGCGTGCCTTTTGAAGAATGAGCCTGCGAGTTAGTGCTCAGTGGCAAGGTTAACCCGTGTGGGGTAGCCGTAGCGAAAGCGAGTCCGAACAGGGCGTCTGAGTCGCTGGGTCTAGACCCGAAGCGGAGTGATCTACCCATGGCCAGGTTGAAGCGTCGGTAAGACGTCGTGGAGGACCGAACCCACTTAGGTTGAAAACTGAGGGGATGAGCTGTGGGTAGGGGTGAAAGGCCAATCAAACTCCGTGATAGCTGGTTCTCCCCGAAATGCATTTAGGTGCAGCGTCACGTGTTTCTTACCGGAGGTAGAGCTACTGGATAGCTGATGGGCCTCACCAGGTTACTGACGTTAGCCAAACTCCGAATGCCGGTAAGTGAGAGCGTGGCAGTGAGACTGCGGGGGATAAGCTCCGTAGTCGAGAGGGAAACAGCCCAGACCACCAGCTAAGGTCCCTAAGCGTGTGCTAAGTGGAAAAGGATGTGGAGTTGCCCAGACAACCAGGAGGTTGGCTTAGAAGCAGCCACCCTTTAAAGAGTGCGTAATAGCCCACTGGTCAAGTGATTCCGCGCCGACAATGTAGCGGGGCTCAAGCACACCACCGAAGCTGTGGCATTGACACACTGCTCGGCCGTCACCCTCGTGGTGGTGGTCCATGCGTGTTGATGGGTAGGGGAGCGTCGTGTGGCGAGTGAAGCGGCGGAGTGATCCAGCCGTGGACGCCACACGAGTGAGAATGCAGGCATGAGTAGCGAATGACGGGTGAGAAACCCGTCCGCCGAATAACCAAGGGTTCCAGGGTCAAGCTAATCTGCCCTGGGTAAGTCGGGACCTAAGGCGAGGCCGACAGGCGTAGTCGATGGACATCCGGTTGATATTCCGGAACCGGCGAAGAACCGCCCCTGACGAACCTGCTGATGCTAAGCGCCTGAAGCTCGGTCGTGGTCTTCGGACCGTGGCCGGGTGGAACGCGCGACCCGATGCAGTAGTAGTCAAGCGATGGGGAGACGCAGGAAGGTAGCCTCCGCGTGGCGATGGTCGTCCACGTCCAAGGGTGTAGGGAGTGAGGTAGGCAAATCCGCCTCACACGTATCCTGAGACCTGATAGTGACCGCGTATGCGGGAAGCAGGGTGATCCTATGCTGCCGAGAAAATCCTCTAGCGAGGTTCGAGCCGCCCGTACCCCAAACCGACTCAGGTGGTTAGGTAGAGAATACCAAGGCGATCGAGTGAATCGTAGTTAAGGAATTCGGCAAAATGCCCCCGTAACTTCGGGAGAAGGGGGGCCCGGATCCTGAAGCACCGTGCGTGCTAGGGAGATGGGCCGCAGAGACCAGGGAGAAGCGACTGTTTACTAAAAACACAGGTCCGTGCGAAGTCGCAAGACGATGTATACGGACTGACGCCTGCCCGGTGCTGGAAGGTTAAGAGGACGGGTTAGTCGAAAGACGAAGCTCAGAATTTAAGCCCCAGTAAACGGCGGTGGTAACTATAACCATCCTAAGGTAGCGAAATTCCTTGTCGGGTAAGTTCCGACCTGCACGAATGGCGTAACGACTTCTCCACTGTCTCAACTACGAACTCGGCGAAATTGCACTACGAGTAAAGATGCTCGTTACGCGCAGCAGGACGGAAAGACCCCGGGACCTTTACTACAGCTTGGTATTGGTGTTCGGTACGGCTTGTGTAGGATAGGTGGGAGACTGTGAAGCATGCACGCCAGTGCGTGTGGAGTCATCGTTGAAATACCACTCTGGTCGTTCTGGATATCTAACCTCGGTCCGTGATCCGGATCAGGGACAGTGCCTGGTGGGTAGTTTAACTGGGGCGGTTGCCTCCTAAAATGTAACGGAGGCGCTCAAAGGTTCCCTCAGCCTGGTTGGCAATCAGGTGTCGAGTGTAAGTACACAAGGGAGCTTGACTGTGAGACAGACATGTCGAGCAGGGACGAAAGTCGGAACTAGTGACCCGACGGTGGCTTGTGGAAGCGCCGTCGCTCAACGGATAAAAGGTACCCCGGGGATAACAGGCTGATCTTGCCCAAGAGTCCATATCGACGGCATGGTTTGGCACCTCGATGTCGGCTCGTCGCATCCTGGGGGTGGAGTTGCTCCCAAGGGTTGGGCTGTTCGCCCATTAAAGCGGTACGCGAGCTGGGTTTAGAACGTCGTGAGACAGTTCGGTCCCTATCCGCTGTGCGCGTAGGAAGCTTGAGAAGGGCTGTCCCTAGTACGAGAGGACCGGGATGGACGAACCTCTGGTGTGTCAGTTGTCCTGCCAAGGGCACCGCTGATTGGCTACGTTCGGGAGTGATAACCGCTGAAAGCATCTAAGCGGGAAGCACGCTTCGAGATGAGGCTTCCATGGGGCTTGCCCCGAGAGGCTCCCAGCTAGACGACTGGGTTGATAGGCCAGATGTGGAAGTGCAGTAATGCATGGAGCTGACTGGTACTAATAAGCCGACAACTTGACTACACAATCTTCACCACCGTTGCGGTGGTGGCGCTCGCGTCCACTGTGCAGTTCCCGAGATACGGTCGGGATGCTGACGGATATCTCCATAGAGTTACGGCTGTCATAGCGAAGGGGAAACGCCCGGTCCCATTCCGAACCCGGAAGCTAAGGCCTTCAGCGCCGATGGTACTGCACTGGTGACGGTGTGGGAGAGTAGGACGCAGCC
>CAWAOO010000010.1:0-36860 GCA_963783735.1 uncultured Actinomycetota bacterium
CCGTGGCGGCGCGGCCACTTGGAGCCGGTGCCGGCCCGCCTCCCCGCGGATCGGCCCCCCCGGAGAGGGGTCCCTCGCCGTACGGAGCCGGCGCGGCCCTCGGTGCTCGGGGCTGGGGCGACCTCCGCGCCGGGGGGCGGCGGGCGGAGGCCGTTGACCTCGGGGGTGATCGTCCGTTCGAGGGCCAGGGAGAGGGCGGCCATGACCGCGCAGCCGCCGACGAGGACCCCGACGTAGAGCAGGGGCAGCTCCCTCTCGAGGAGGACCCCGGCGACGATCGGCGCGCTCATCGCGCCGCCCTGGCAAGCCCCCAAGGTCAGCGCGTTGTAGCGGCCGCGGGCGTGGTCGGGCGCGAGGTTGTTCGTCATCGCCGGGATCGTCGGCTGGAGCATCGTCTCGCCGAGCGCGAAGACGATGCCGAACGCGAGGACGAAGGCCTCGGCGCCGTGGGTGCCGGCGACCAGCCCGCTGCCGCTGAGGGTGACCCACGCGAGCCCCCACGCGAGTGTCATGACGAGGAGGACCCGGGTGCGCCGTCGCCCGGCGATCCACCGCAGGACGGCGAACTGGAACGCGACGATGACGACGGTGTTCACCGCGAACGCCAGGCCGACCGTGGCGGGTCGAGACCCCGCCGATCCGCAGCGCGAAGGCCGTGAACCCCGGCCTCCATCTGGCCGTAGCCGACGAAGCACCCGAGGAACGTCAGGGCGGTGATCCACAGAACCGCCGGCCGGCGGATGATCCGCAGGTAGGACGCCGCCGGCTCGCCCCCGCCGACGGCACGTGCGGCCCGCCCGTGGACGTGGCGGAGCGGGCCGAGCATGAGGGCGAGCGGGACGAGCATCGTCGCCGCGTTGGCGAGGAAGATGACGGTGAACGTCTCCGGCTGTCCGACGTCGACGTAGAAGCCCCCGATGACGCCCCCGAACCCGATCCCGAGGTTGAGGAGCGCGAAGTTCACCCCGAAGTAGTGGACCCGGGTCTCGCCGGAGACGACGGTCGAGACGAGGGCGTTGAACGCCGGCCACGACATCCCGTTCGACAGGCCGATGAGGACGCACGCGACCGCGACGACCGCGGGGGTCGCGGCGAACGCCATGACGCCGCAGCCGAGGATCATCGACACCGTCGCGGCGATGACGACGACCCGGGCGCCGTACCGGTCGACGAGGGCCCCGCCCGGCCCGGTGACGAACAGCGCGGCGACGAAGATCAGGGACATCAGGGTGCCGGCGAGCCCGAGAGGGATCCCGCGCACCTCGCTGAGGTAGATGATCGTGAACGGCAGCGTGAGTCCCCGACCGAGCGTCTGGATCGCGACGGTCGACAGCAGCCACCGGCCTGCGGCGGGCAGCTCCCCCCAGAAGGACCTCAGGCTGACTCGTGAATGTGACGGGTCAGTCATGACGACAGAATGGACCACCGGTCCGAAACGTGCGACTTGGAAACGCCAGGGCGGCAAACTCCGGCGCGCACGGGGTGGGGCACGGGTTAGCCTGTGTGGTGGCGCGGTCAGCGCCGACGACTCCAGCACACGAGCAAGAGGTGGACTGTGCCGACGGGCAAGGTCAAGTGGTACGACGCGGAGAAGGGCTTCGGCTTCATCTCCGGCGACGAGGTGGGCGACGTGTTCCTGCACGCCAACGCCCTCCCCGAGGGCATGACGACCCTCAAGGGCGGCACCCGGGTCGAGTTCGGGGTCGTCGAGGGGCGCCGGGGCGCGCAGGCCCTCTCGGTCCATGTCCTCGACCCGTCCCCGAGCATCGCCGCGAACCGCCGCGAGCGCGACCGGAAGCCAGCCGAGGACATGGTCGTCATCGTCGAGGACGTCATCAAGCTCCTCGACAACGTCTCCTCCTCCCTCCGCCGGGGTCGCTACCCCGACAAGGCGACGAGCGCCAAGGTCGCCCAGGTCCTCCGCGCCGTCGCCACCGACCTGGAGGCCTGAGGTGGCCACCCCGAGGACGGACGCGACCCTGGCCGGTGGGGTCGAGGTCGCCCGCGGCGCCGCCGACGAGATCGCCGAGGGCGGGACGGTGGGCGACCACCTCGGCATGACGATGGAGGGCGAGCGGCTCGCGACGCACTACTTCGTGTGCACCTCCGCGTCCTACCGGGGTTGGCGCTGGGCGATCACCGTCGCCCGAGCGCCCCGGTCGAAGGTCGTCACGGTCTGCGAGACCAACCTCGTGCCGGGCGAGGGCGCCGTCCTCTCGCCCGAGTGGGTCCCCTACGCCGACCGGCTCGCCCCCGGCGACGTCGGCGCCGGCGACGTCACGCCCTACGTCGAGGAGGACCCGAACCTCGAGCCCGGGTTCGAGGCGACCGGCGACGAGGACGTCGATGCGATGGCGCGGTGGGAGCTCGGCCTCGGCCGACCCCGGGTCCTCTCCGGAGAGGGGCGCGAGGGGGCGGCCCAGCGCTGGTACGACGGGGAGAGCGGCCCGCACGCCGCGGTCGCCGAGAAGGCGCCGGCCCCGTGCGGGACGTGCGGCTACTTCCTTCCGATGACGGGGGCGCTGCGCGCTTTTTTCGGCGTGTGCGCCAACGCGTGGTCCCCGAGCGACGGCCGGGTCGTCAGCCTTGACCACGGGTGCGGCGCCCACTCCGAGGCCGACGTCGACCGGCCCCGCGGTGAGGACGTCGGCGAGCCGATCGTCGACGAGCTCGCCTACGACGCCGTCTGACCCGTCCGGGACGTTGCGCCGCCGGCCAGTAGCGCTCGTCCGCGGTCAGTAGTAGCGGTGCTGGTCGGTGGCCGCGGTGGCGGTCTCCGCCCGGTCCCGACCCGGCCGGACGTACGCCCACCCGATGACGCCGAGGACGATCCCCGCAGCGGCGCACCACGGCCACCAGCTCCGGTCCCCATCGTGGAGGGCGGGGACCGCGAGGGTGAGGGCGAGGGCGACCACCCACAGCCCGATCCCGACGAGGACGACGCGGTCGGTGCGGACGGGGATCGTCACCGGCACCCGCCGGGCGGTGTCGTCCTCGGGCGTGCTCACGGGGTCAGGGTAGTCGGTTCCGTCGTGGCACCGGCTCCCCCCTACTCTGCTCCCATGCCGAACTCAGCCGCCACCGCCACCGCCACCCGCCGCGGCGGAGGGCTCGACGCGTTCTTCCAGATCAGCGAGCGCGGCTCGACCCTCGCCCGGGAGGTCCGCGGAGGGGTCGTGACGTTCTTCACGATGGCGTACATCGTCGTCCTCAACCCGCTCATCATCGGGACCCAGCCGGACTCGACCGGCGCCTTCCTCGGGGGTGGGGACGCACCGAACCTCCACATGGTCGCCGCGGCCACGGCGCTCGTCGCCGGGGTGATGACGCTCCTCATGGGCGTCGTCGCGAACTACCCGCTCGCCCTCGCGACCGGGCTCGGCCTCAACGCGTTCGTCACCTTCGGCATCGCGCAGCTGCCGGGGATGACGTGGGCCGACGCGATGGGGCTCGTCGTCCTCGAGGGCATCATCATCCTCGTCCTCGTCCTCACCGGGTTCCGGCAGGCGGTCTTCAACGCCGTGCCGCCCCAGCTCAAGACGGCGATCAGCGTGGGCATCGGCCTCTTCATCACGATCATCGGCCTCGTCGACGCCGGCTTCGTCCGCAAGCCCTCCGGGGGCCCCACCCCCGTCGAGCTGGGCGTCGGCGGCTTCCTCGCCGGCTGGCCCCTCCTCGTCTTCGTCGTCGGCCTCCTCGGGATCATCACGATGCTCGTCCTCCGCGTCCGCGGGGCGATCCTCTACGGCATCGTCGGCGCGACCGTCCTCGCGATCGTCGTCGAGGCGGTCACCGGGGTCGGTGGCCAGACGAACGCGAGCGGGGAGGTCGTCAACCCGACGGGGTGGGGGCTCAACATCCCCGCGATCCCGACGTCGGTCGTCGACATCCCCGACTTCGGGCTCCTCGGCCAGTTCAGCCTGCTCGGGTCGTTCAGCAGGATCGGGCTCGTCTCGGCCGTTCTGCTCGTCTTCACCCTGCTGCTCGCCGACTTCTTCGACACCCTCGGGACGATGGTCGCCGTCGGCGCCGAGGCGGGGCTGCTCGACGAGGCGGGCAACCCGCCCCGGACCCAGAAGATCCTCGTCGTCGACTCCGTCGCGGCGATCGCCGGGGGCGCGGGGAGCGTGAGCAGCAACACGTCGTACATCGAGTCCGCCTCCGGTGTCGGGGAGGGGGCCCGGACGGGGTTCGCGTCGGTCGTCACCGGCGTGCTCTTCCTCCTCGCGACCTTCCTCGCCCCGCTCGTCTCGATCGTTCCCTACGAGGCGGCGACCCCGGCGCTCGTCGTCGTCGGGTTCCTCATGATGCAGCAGGTCCAGGGGATCGACTGGAACGACCTCGAGATCGCCATCCCCGCGTTCCTCACGATCGTGCTCATGCCGTTCACGTACTCGATCACGGCGGGGATCGGTGCCGGCTTCGTCGCGTACACCCTCATCAAGGTCGTCCGTGGCCGGAGCCGGGCGGTCCACCCGATCATGTGGCTCGTCGCGCTCCTCTTCGTCGTCTACTTCGCCATCGACCCGATCAAGTCGGCGCTCACCGGCTGACCCGCCGGTCGACGGTCCCGAGCGGCCCGGTTGACCGGCTGACGGGCCGCTGCCGCCCGACCGGACCGGCGGAGCGGGGGCGTCGCGGAATAGTTAGCCGAGGTAATGAGTTGGCGAGGGGGATCGACCATCCCAGGAGTCCTCCATGCCCGAACGAGGGAGCACGACGAGCGCGCTGAGCCCGTCCGCGGTGCGTGCCGTCGCCAACGACATCCGGCTGGCCTGCATGCGCATCTCGCGCAGGGTCCGCTTCGAGAGCTCGGGCCCGCTCGCCCCCCACCAGTTCAGCGTCCTCGCCCGGCTCGAGGGCGCCCCGCACACCCCGCGCGAGCTCGCGGCCATCGAGTGCGTCAGTGCCCCGTCCATGACCCGCACCGTCACCGGGCTCGTCGAGCGCGGGCTCGTCGACCGGGCCGACGACCCCGAGGACGGCCGCCAGGTCATCCTCACCCTCACCGGCGACGGCCGGAGCGTCCTCCGGGACGTCCGCCGCACGCGGGACGAGTGGATGGCCGTCCGGGTGTCGGCGCTCACCCCCGAGGAGCAGGACGTCCTCCGGCGCGCGAGCCTCGTCCTCGCCAGGGTCGCCGCCGCGTGAGCCCGACGTTCGGCTCCCTCGGCGTCCGCAACTACCGGATCTGGGCGGTCGGTGCCCTCATCTCCAACATCGGGACGTGGATGGGGCGGGTCTCCCAGGACTGGGTCGTCCTCACCGAGCTCACCGACCACAGCTCGTCCGCGCTCGGCATCGTCACCGGGCTCCAGTTTCTCCCGTTCCTCCTCCTTGCCCCGTGGGGCGGGGTCATCGCGGACCGCTTCCCCAAGCGCCGCATCCTCGCCGCCACCCAGTCGACGCTCGCCCTGACGAGCCTCGTCACCGGCCTGCTCATCGTCACCGGAGCCGCCGAGCTCTGGCACATCTACCTCCTCGCCCTCCTCCAGGGGCTCGCGACGGCGATCGACAACCCCGCCCGGCAGACCTTCGTCTCGGAGATGGTCCCGCGCACCCAGCTCGCCAACGCCGTCGCCCTCAACAGCGCGTCCTTCAACGCCGCCAGGCTCGTCGGGCCGGGCGTCGCCGGGCTCGTCATCGCCGCGTGGGGCACCGGCCCGTCGTTCTTCATCAACACGCTGACCTTCGTCTTCGTCCTCGCGGCGCTCGGGCTCATGCGGACCGACCAGCTCACCCCGGCGCCCCGGGCCCGGGGGCGCGGCGCGATCCGCGAGGGGCTCCGCTACGTCCGCGGGCGCCCGGACATCATCGTCATCATGGTCCTCATCTTCGTCCTCGGGACGTTCGGGATGAACTTCCAGATGACGACGGCGCTCATGGCGACGACGGTGTTCCACCAGGGCGCGGGGGAGTACGGCCTGCTCGGGTCGGTGATGGCGGTCGGGTCGCTGTCCGCGGCCCTGCTCGCCGCCCGTCGGTCCGAGCCACGGCTGCGGGTCCTCCTCGTCTCGCTCGCCGGGTTCGTCGCCGCCTCCGGGGCCGCCGCCCTCGCGCCGACGTACGCGTTCTTCGCGGTGAGCCTCGTCCCGGTCGGCCTGAGCGCGCTCACGGCGATGACGACGGCGAACGCCATGGTCCAGCTCCGGGTCGCGCCGAGCATGCGGGGCCGGGTGATGGCGCTCTACATGGCGATCTTCATGGGGGGCACCCCCGCGGGGGCACCGGCGATCGGCTGGCTCGGGGACACCTTCGGAGCGCGGTGGACGATCGGGGTCGGGTCGGTCGCCGTGGCCGCGTCCCTCGCCGCCGTCTCCGTCCACCTCGCGAGGGAGGAGAATGTCCAGGTGAGCTACGAGTCGCAGCGCCGTCCCCGGTTCCGGGTCACCTCGACCCCCGCCGCGCACTCCGTGCCCGAGGCGGCCCGGTGACGCCGAGGTTCCGCCGGTTCATGACGCTGGCCGTGCTCGTCGTCCTCGTCCTCGCCGCTGCCGTGGCCGCGCTCCGGGGCTGAGCTCAGAGCGCGTCGACGACGTACTCGATGCACGAGAGCAGCCGGGTGACGTCCTCGGGCTCGACGGCGGGGAACGTCGCGATGCGGAGCTGGTTGCGGCCGAGCTTGCGGTACGGCTCGACGTCGACGACGCCGTTCGCCCGGAGGGTCGAGGCGACGGCGGCCGCGTCGACGTCCTCGCCGAAGTCGACCGTCGCGACGACGGGGGAGCGCTCGACCGGCTCGGCGACGAACGGCGACGCGTACGCCGTGCGCTCGGCCCACGCGTAGACCCGCCCCGAGGACTCCGCCGTCCTCCGGGTCGCCCAGTCGAGCCCCCCGTTGCCCTGGAGCCAGGCGAGCTGGTCGGCGAGGAGGGCGAGGGTCGCGATCGCCGGGGTGTTGTAGGTCTGGTTCTTCCGCGAGTTCTCGATCGCCGTCGGGAGGCTGAAGAAGTCGGGCACCCAGCGTTCGGTCGCGGCGGTCTCCTCGACCCGGTCGAGGGCGGTGGGGGAGAGGAGGGCGACCCAGAGACCGCCGTCGGAGGCGAACGACTTCTGGGGCGCGAAGTAGTAGGCGTCGCACTCGGCGACGTCGACGGGCAGGCCCCCGGCCGCGGACGTCGCGTCGACGAGGAGGAGCGCGTCGTCGTCGGCCCCCTCGACCCGCCGCACCGGGGCCATGACCCCGGTCGAGGTCTCGTTGTGCGCCCACGCGTACGTGTCGACCCCGGGCTCGGCGACCGGCTCGGGGTGGGTACCCGGCTCGCTGCTGATGACGCTCGACGCGGCGAGGAACGGGGCGCGGTCCGTGACCTTGGCGAACTTGCTCGAGAACTCCCCGAACGCGAGGTGCTGGGCACGCTCCCGGACGAGGCCGAACGCCGCGATGTCCCAGAACGCCGTCGTCCCCCCGTTGCCGAGGACGACCTCGTAGCCGTCCGGGAGCGCGAAGAGGTCGGCGATCCCCTCGCGGACCGCGCCGACGAGCCGGCGCACCGGCGGCTGACGGTGTGAGGTCCCCATGACCGTCGTCCCGATCGCGGCGAGGTGCTCGAGCTGCTCACGGCGGACCTTGCTCGGCCCCGAGCCGAAGCGGCCGTCGGCGGGGAGGAGGTCGGCGGGGATGGTGATGGGGGCGTGTTCGGTCACGGACGGGCCTCTCGCGACGGGGGGCGGTGTCCCTTCCGATCCTTCCACCCCCGTCCGCACTCTGGGACGTGGGGTCCACTCCCCGGGACGCTCGGCGGACGTCGGGGCCGATGGCCGGCGGCCTGCGAGTCCGCAGCGGACTGGACGTCGCCGCGGGCGTGGCCGGTGTGGACGTGGAGCGGGAACCGCTCTCCTCGTCGCGCTCGAGCGGCACGGCCACGGTCCGGGCGAGCGAGCCCGCCCGGACTACGTATCCTCGTCCGGTGCCCGACGAGCCTCCTGCGCCCACCCCCGCCGGGCTCGTGGCCGCACGCCGGGCGCGGGGGTAGCCGTGCCCCTCCTCCTCGACGTCACCCCGCTGCGGACGAGCGCGTCGTACCGGCGCCTCTACGGCGGCTTCACGCTGAGCAACGTCGGGTCCCAGCTCGCCATCGTCGCGATCGGCCTGCAGGCGTACGCGCTCACCGGGTCGACCGGGGCCGTCGGCCTCGTGGGGCTCTTCGCGCTCGTCCCGCTCGTCGTCATGGGCCTCTACGGCGGCTCGCTCGTCGACCACCGCGACCGGCGGACGGTCGGGCTCGTCGCCCAGACGGTCGCGTTCGCCGCGAGCCTCCTCTGCGCGGCCCAGGCCTGGCTCGGGAACACCTCGGTGTGGGTGCTCTACCTCGTCGTCGCCCTGTGGAACGCGGGGTTCGCCGTGTCGTCGCCGGCCCGGTCCGCGATCTACCCGCGGATCCTGCCGCGCGAGCAGCTCCCGGCCGCCAACGCCCTCCAGGTCGCCGCGATGAACACCTCGCTCACCCTCGGCCCGCTCCTCGCCGGCCTCCTCGTCCACTGGGGCGGCTACCGGACGGCGTACAGCGTCGACGTCCTCGTGACGACTGCGGCGGTCTGGGCGCTGTGGACCCTCCACCCCGTGCCCCCGGAGCCCACGGAGGAGGGGGCCGCAGCCTCGCGCCCGGGGCTGACGTCGGTCCTCGACGGGTTCCGGTTCCTCGCGACCCGGCCGAACGTCCGGATGACCTTCGTCGCGGACATCTGCGCGATGGTCACCGCGGCACCCCGGGTCCTCTTCCCGGCCGCGGGCGCCGTGATCTTCGGCGGCGACGCCCGGACCGTCGGCTACCTCGGTGCCGCGGCGGCGGTGGGCGGGTTCGTCGCGATGGCGTTCTCCGGACCGCTCGGCCACGTCCGGCGGCAGGGGGCCGCGATCATCGCGAGCATCGTCGGGTGGGGCGTCGCGGTCGCCGGGTTCGGGGCGTCGATGCTCCTCAGCGGGGGCGTGCTCGAGCCCGGGCACGCGCTCGCCGTCGCGCTCGCCTGCATGGCCGCGGCGGGGGCGTCGGACTCGGTCAGTGCCGTGTTCCGCTCGACGATCCTCCAGTCCGCCACGCCCGACCGCCTCCGTGGACGGCTGCAGGGCGTGTTCGTCGTCGTCGTCGCCGGCGGGCCTCGGGTCGGGGACGCGCTCGGCGGGGCGGTCGCGGACGTCGTCGGCGAGGGTCGGACGGCGCTCGTGGGCGGTCTCGTCTGCGCCGTCGCGATCGTCGCCCTCGCCCGCTCCCAGCGGGGGTTCCTCCGGTACGACGCCCGGCACCCGACGCCCTGACCCACCGGCCGCGGACGGCTCAGCGCTCGGGACGGATCCGCTTGCCGAGGTCGACGTGCCGGAGGAGGTCCGCCGTCGGGGTCGAGGTGACGGGGTGGGTCGCGACCGGCTCCTCGCCGCTGAAGACGACCCAGACGACCCGCTCGTCGACGTCGAAGGTCTTCAGGACCGAGCCGTCCCGGACCGTCGTCGCCCGGGCGAGGGCACGGCGCCTCGCCTGGAGCTGGGTCACCGTCCGCTGGGCCGCCTGGGTGGCGGGCTCGCGGGCGCTCCGGGCGGCCTCGACCGCCGCCGGGGCGTACTTCGCGCCGAGCCGCACGAGACGGCTCACGCTGCGAGGGTCGACCGGCACCTTGCTCACCTCCTCGTCGACGGGCCCGGACCCATCCACCATAGTTGTCCTCCATGAGCTCCACGTCGCGCACCGAGTACGAGGGGGACGGGCTGGGCGAGGACCAGCTCGCCGCGACCCCCTGGCAGCAGGCCTCCCGCTGGGTCGACGACGCCGTCGCCCGCGCCGCCGACCACGACGACGTCCCCGAGCCGTACGCGATGTCGGTCGCCACCGTCGACGCCGACGGCCGGCCCAACGTGCGGACCGTCCTCATGCGCTTCTTCGACGTCCGCGGTCCCGGGTTCGTCACGAACCTCGAGTCGACGAAGGGCCGGGAGATCGCGGCCACCGGCGGTGTCGCCGCATCGCTGACGTGGCCGTCGATGTACCGCTCGATCCGGTTCCGGGGCACCGCCGTCCCGCTCGACCTCGAGGAGGTCCGGGCGTACTTCGACGGGCGGCCGTGGGGGTCGCGGGTCGGCGCCTGGGCCTCCCGCCAGTCCGAGCCAATCGCGTCCCGCACGGCGCTCGAGGCGCAGTACGCGCGGTGGGCCGCGGAGTTCCCCGACCGCGGCGCACCCGAGGACGTCCCCGTACCCGACTACTGGGGCGGGTGGCGGATCGTCTGCGACGAGGTCGAGTTCTGGGCCGGCCGGCGCAGCCGCCTCCACGACCGGCTCGTCTTCACCCGGATCGGGGACGGGACGCTCGACGACCCGGCGGCGTGGACGGTCCTGCGTCGCCAGCCCTGACCGCCGCACGCTCACCAGTTGGCGAGCGACCCGCGGAGGATGGCCGCGAGGTCGTCCGGCCCGGTCGGACGCGGCGCGGTCGCGAGCAGCCGTTCCTGGCGCAGGGCCCCCTCGACGAGGTCGTCGATGTCGCCCTCGCCGTACCCCACCTCGGCGAGCCCGGACGGGAGGCCGACGTCGCGCATGAGGGTCGTGAGCACGCCGGGCAGCAGGTCGGCCGGGTCGTCCGGCAGCGGCGCGTCCGGGTCGAGCATCCGGGCGGCGGCGAGGTGCCGGTCGGGGTCGGCCTCGAAGGTGAACCGGAACGCCGCGGGCGCGGTGAGCGCGACGGCGATCCCGTGCGGGACGATCGGCTCGCCCTCGGGGTAGCCGTCGGGGTGGAAGTCCCGGACCCGCCCGGCGACCGGGTAGGCGTTCGCATGCGGGATGTGGACGCCGGCGTTCCCGAACCCGAGCCCCGCGAAGGTCGCCGCCATCGCCATCTGCTCCCGGGCGTCGACGTCGCCGCCGTCCCGGACCGCCGGGCGGAACGCCCCCGCCATGAGCCGGAGCGCCCGCTCGGCCCACATGTCCGCGACCGGGTTCGCGCCGCAGTACGGCACCCGCTCACCCGGGGACTTCCGGTCGAACGACGTGTACGGGCGGGCCGTCCAGCTCTCGAGGGCGTGGCAGAGGATGTCCATGCCGGCGGCGGCGGTGACCCCGGCGGGCTGGGTCAGCGTGAGCTCGGGGTCGACGACCGCGAGCGTCGGGCGGAGCCGGGGGTGGCTGATGCCCGTCTTGACGTGGAGGTCGAGGACGTCGAGGACGCAGATCGTCGTGCTCTCCGACCCCGTGCCCGTCGTCGTCGGGACGGCTACGAGGGGGCGCAGCGGCTCGGTCGGCGCTCGGCCGCCGCCCACCGGCGGGTTGACGTACTCGAGGAGCTCGCCCGGGTTCGTCGTGAGGAGGTTGACGGCCTTGGCGGTGTCGATGCTCGAGCCGCCCCCGACCGCGACGAACGCGTCCCACGGGCCGGACGCGCGGGCCGCGGCGACGGCAGCTTCGAGGCTCGCGTCGGTGGGCTCGACGTGGCTGCCGCCCCAGACCTCGGCCTCGACCCCGAACGGCGCCATGGCGTCGGCGACCCGCCGTGGATGGCCGGTGGCCGCGACCCCCGGGTCGGTGACGACGAGGACCCGGCGGGCGCCGGTCCGGGCGAGGTCCCACCCGATCTCCGCCGACGCGCCGCGGCCGAACTTCAGCTCAGGCGCGGCGTAGGTGAACACGGTCTCCGGCCCGGGTGACTGCGGTGTCATGGCCGCCATCCTCCCCGTCGCGCGGACGTCCGTCGCGCCGGGTCGGCCCCGCCCTCGCACGGACACGCGGACGCACTGTCGGCGTGTCGCGGGGAGGGGCGGCCCGGCGACGGAGGGTGCCGGGGGACGCCGGGGTCCGCATCGTGGACCGGGTGCTCCCGGGGGCACGCAGCGGTCCTACCGTTGTGACTGCTTTCACATGACCAAGCCGGACGCCACCGACGCCGTTCCCGCCCCCCTGCCCGGCCTCCGCCGGGAGAACCGCGAGGAGCTCCCATGGTCTCGACCCTCCATCCCGTCGTCGCCGAGGTCACCGCCCGGCTCGCCGACCGCAGCCGCTCGACCCGGACGGCCTACCTCACCCGAGTCTCCGCCGCCGCCGCGGAGCTCGGCCTCCGCCCCGCGCGCACCGACCTCGGCTGCTCGAACCTCGCCCACGCCGTCGCGGCCTGCGGCGGGTCCGACCGCGCCGCGATGCAGGGGGACGCGGCCACGTCCGTCGGGATCGTCACGTCCTACAACGACATGCTCAGCGCGCACGCCCCGTTCGAGCACTACCCGCAGCAGATCAAGGCGACCGCCCGCGAGGCCGGCGCCGTCGCCCGGGTCGCCGGCGGGGTCCCCGCGATGTGCGACGGGATCACCCAGGGGCGGACCGGCATGGAGCTCTCCCTCTTCAGTCGGGACGTCATCGCCATGTCGACGGCGATCGCGCTCTCCCACGACGTCTTCGACGCGGCCGTGCTGCTCGGGGTCTGCGACAAGATCGTCCCCGGGCTCGTCGCCGGGGCGTTGACCTTCGGCCACCTCCCGACGGCCCTCGTCCCCGCCGGGCCGATGGCGTCCGGTCGCTCGAACGCCGAGAAGGCCGACGTGCGCAAGGCGTACGCCGACGGCCAGGTCGGCCGCGACGAGCTGCTCGCGAGCGAGGTCGCCTCGTACCACTCCCCGGGCACGTGCACGTTCTACGGAACGGCGAACTCGAACCAGATGCTCATGGACGTCATGGGCCTCCACCTGCCCGGGGCCGCGTTCGTCCACCCCGACGACCCGACCCGGGCGGCGCTCACCGCCGCGACCGTCCGCCGGGTCACCGAGATCGCCCGGTCGGCCGAGGCGTACGGCATCGGCCAGGTCGTCGACGAGAAGGCCGTCGTCAACGGGGTCGTCGCGCTGCTGGCCACCGGCGGCTCGACGAACCACACGATGCACCTCATCTCGATGGCCGCGGCCGCGGGCATCCAGCTCGGCTGGGACGACTTCGACGACCTCTCCCGGATCGTCCCGCTCGTCGCTCGTATCTACCCGAACGGCCCCGCCGACGTCAACCACTTCCACGCCGCCGGCGGCACCCCGTTCCTCGTCGGGACCCTCCTCGACGCCGGCCTCGTCCATGAGGACGTCCTCACCCTCGCCGGGCGGGGCCTCACCCGCTACCGCCAGCGTCCCGTCCTCGCCGGCGACGGCACCCTGACGTGGCAGGACGCCGCCCCCGAGTCCGGCGACCGGGAGGTCCTCCGTCCCGCGGACGACCCGTTCCAGCCCGACGGCGGCCTCCGGGTGCTCCACGGCTCCCTCGGCCACGCCGTCATCAAGACCTCCGCCGTCGCCCCGGAGCACCGCGTCGTCGAGGCGCCCGCCCGGGTGTTCGAGGACCAGGTCGGGTTCCTCCAGGCGTTCTCCCGGCGCGAGCTCGACCGGGATGTCGTCGTCGTCATCCGCGAGCAGGGGCCGAGCGCGAACGGGATGCCGGAGCTCCACGGCCTCACCCCGTCCCTCGGCGTCCTCCAGAAGCGGGGGCACGCCGTCGCGCTCGTCACCGACGGGCGGATGAGCGGCGCGTCCGGCTCGATCCCGGCCGCGATCCACGTCACCCCCGAGTCGGTCCACGGTGGTCCGCTCGCCCGGGTCCGCGACGGCGACGCCGTCCGCGTCGACGCCGTCGCCGGCACGCTCGACGTCCTCGTCGACCCTGCCGAGCTCGCCGGCCGGGAGGTCGTCCCGGCCGACCCGGCCGCCGCCTTCGGCACCGGGCGCGAGCTCTTCGGCGCCCTGCGCGGCGCGGTCGGACGCGCCGACGAGGGCGCCCACGCATTCCCGGGCCTCATGGCACCGGGCGCACCCTCCCCCGTCACGACCCCCGAGGAGCAGCCCCGATGACCGTGACGTCCACGACCCTCACCTCCGGCCACGACGTCCTCGACCTCGCCCCCGTCATCCCGGTCGTCGTCGTCGACGACCCCGCGGACGCCGTCCCGCTCGCGCGGGCGCTCGTCCGTGGGGGCATCCCCGTCATCGAGATCACGCTGCGGACCGCCGCCGGCCTCGAGGCGATCCGCGCGGTCGCCGACGAGGTCGACGGCATCGCCGTCGGGGCCGGGACCGTGCTCACCCCCGAGCAGGCGGCGGAGAGCGCCGACGCGGGGGCACGCTTCCTCGTGACCCCCGGCTCGCCCCCCCGCCTCCTCGACGCCGTGACCGAGACCGGGCTGCCCCTCCTCGCCGGCGCGGGCACGCTCACCGAGATGCTCACCCTCGCCGAGCGGGGCCTCACGGCGATGAAGTTCTTCCCGGCCGAGGCGAGTGGCGGCGTCGGCTACCTCAAGGCGGTCTCCGGGCCGTGCCCGAGCCTGCGGTTCTGCCCGACCGGCGGGGTGAGCACGTCGAACGCCGCGGCCTACCTGTCGCTGCCCAACGTCGGCTGTGTCGGCGGCTCCTGGCTCACGCCGCCGGACGGGGTCGCCAGCGGTGACTGGGCGCGCATCGAGACGCTTGCCGGGGCGGCGGCGGCGCTCCCGCGCTGATGGTCGAGGCCCCGGGCGCGGGCGGCGATGTGCCCGGCGACGCGGTCCGCGTCCCGGCCGACGCCACCGACGAGCATCGAGAAGAAGCCGCGCTGGAAGAGCAGCCCGACGAAGTACAGTCCCGGCGAGGAGGGGACGACCCCCCCGTCGTCGAGCGGCCAGCCGTCCGGCCCGGTGACGGGCGGGTGGACGAGGCCGAAGTCCTGGACGTACCCCGTCGCCCAGACGACGTTGGCGACGTCGAGGACGGTGCCGTCGACGAGCCGGGGACGTCCCTCGTCGACGCCGGCGACCCGCTCGCCCGTGCAGCGCACCCCGGCTGCGACGAGGTCGGCCCGCTTGACCCGGAGCAGGGGCGCGCCGCCCCCGCGGACCCGGGGCCGGAGCCGGCGACCGACGGGGGTGCGGACGGTGAGGACGTGGTTCGCGGCGAACCAGAGCAGCGGCTGGGCGAGCCGGGCCCGGCGGCTCTCGAGGTCGACGGGGATCTCGCCCCGGGGCGTCCCCGAGAGCCACGTCTCGCGGCCCGTCCGGACGAGCTCGAGCGCGATGTCCGCGCCGGACTGGCCCGCGCCGACGACGAGGACGGGCCCGGGGAGGAGCTGGGCGGGGTTGCGGTACTCGCTGGAGTGCAGCTGCCGGATCCCGGGGTCGACCTCCCGGGAGACGTCGGGGACCCGGGGGGCGCGCTCGCCCCCGATGGCGACGACGACGTGGTCCGCGCGGACGCGGCCCGAGCTCGTCGACACGTCGTACCGCCCGTCCGGGCACCGCTCGACCCGCTCGACCGCCGTCCCGCCGCGGACGTCGAGGCCGTGCTCCGCGGCGTACGCCTCGAGGTAGTCCGCCATCTCGCGTCCCGTCGGCCAGGCCGACCCCGGCGCGGGGAACGGGGTCCCGGGCAGCCCGTCGTAGCGGGCGGGGGTGTTGAGCCGGAGGGAGTCGTAGCGGCGGCGCCACTGGTCCCCGACCCGCTCGTGGGCGTCGAGGACGAGACACGGACGGCCCCGCCGGTGGAGGTGGTACGCCGTGGAGAGCCCGGCCTGGCCCGCCCCGACGACGACGGTCTCGACGACGGGCGGCGGGTCCGGGTGCCCGGTCCGGCGCCGCGAGGAGGAGGTGCTCGGGGTGTGGGGTTCGGTGGGGGAGGAGGTCGTCGACATCGTCTGCTCCGTTCGGCCCGCGGCGTTGCCGCTCCCGGCCGGAGTGGCCGGACGCCTTCGACGGTAGGAGGGGAGCGGCGGCCACCGCATCGGCCGGATCATGCAGTCCGGGTCGCCGGGGGATGGGCCGTTGTGTGCAGTCAGACGAGACGGTGGTCGTAGGCGTACGCCGTGGCCGCGGCCCTGGAGGAGATCCCGAGCTTGGTGTAGACGTTGCTCAGGTGGCGCGCGACGGTCTTCTCGCTGAGGACGAGGTCACGGGCGACCTCGCGGTTCGACTTCCCGGCGGCGACGAGCCGCACGACCTCGACCTCCCGGGGGGTGAGGCCGCGGGCCCCCGCCGGTCGCAGGGAGAGCCTCTCGACCTGCTCGACGTCGGGGCGGGCGCCGAGGCCCTCGAAGACCTCGCGGGCCGCGTCGAGCTCCATCGCGCTGGCGTCCTCGTCGCCGAGCGCGCGGTACGCGCACGCGAGGAGAACCCGGGCCTGGGCTGCGGGGTGGGGCACGGCGAGGTCGTGCCACCCGCGCCAGCTCTGCCGGAGGAGGCCGAGGGCGTCGTCCGGGTGGCCGGCGGCGAGGGCGACGGCGCCGCGGCACCGGGCCGCCTCGGCGGTGAGCATCGCCGAGCCGAGTCGTGCCGCGAGCCCGGTGAGCTCGTCCGCCGCGACGCCCGCCGCGTCGAGGTCGCCCACCGCGACGTCGACGTCGACGGCGGCGGCGAGGACGTCGGCCCGGTCTGCGGGGGCGCGGGGCTCGCGGAGGAGCCGGTGGACGGTCCGTACGGCGGCCGCGTGCCGCCCCTGGGCGAGCCGGAGCCGGAGCAGCCCCGGCTCCGGCTCCCGGCCGAGGGTGTTCGCCCGGCGGTAGGCCGCCTCGGCGGCCTCCTCCTCTCCCCGGAGCCGGTGGAGCTCCCCGAGCTGGTAGGCCGCCCCGCCGCCCGCGGGCGGACGGTCGCCCGCGTCCTCGGCCTCGTGCGCGGCGTCGTCCCACGCTCCGGCGAGGGTGAGGATCTGGGAGCGGTGGACGCGGCACTGGTCCCGGTAGGGGACGAGGTCGGACCGGGCGGAGCACCACCGGCTCAGCTCCGCCGTCCAGGCCCGCGCCCGGTCGACGTCGAGGAGCGCGAGGCAGCACGCGATGACGGCGCAGTAGGCGACCCCGGCGACGACGGGCCCGGTCTCGGCTGCGGAGACCGAGACCATGACGTCGTCCATCTCGGCGGCCGCGCCGGCACAGTCCCCGAGGAGGACCAGGCCCCACCCGACGGTGAGCCGGGCGAGAGCTCGCAGGTCGCCGTCGCCGAGCTCCTCGGAGACGGCGACGGCCTGCCGGGCGAGGGCGACGGCCTCGACGGTCCGGCCCTCCTCGAGGAGGAGGTGCGCGTCGAGCGCGGTGAGCAGGGCCGGCTCGAGGCCGTCGAGGCCGTGCTCGGCGACGAGGCTTCGGGCCCGGGCGGCCCAGGCCGTCCCGCGAGCCGGCTCACCGGCGTTGTACAGGATGAACGCGGCCCAGAAGGCCGTCCGGACCGCGCCGCGGGCGTCTCCGGCGGTGAGGTGCGCGAGGTGCCCCCGGGAGAGCGCCTCGATGCAGTCGTCCTCCCGGCCGACGAGGTACGCGCTCGTCGCGAGGAGCTCGAGGTCGTCGGGGGTGAGGGGGCCCGCGGCCTCGGCCTCGACGAGGGCGTCGCGGCAGGCTCCCCACGCCCCCGAGCCGAAGAGCTCGCGGGGGCGAGGCTGCGGACGGACCGTCATCGCACCACCTCGGTCCCGACGATACGCCGAGCCGCCCGGGCGGGGCAGGCCACCGGGGCTGAAGCGCCGCTCGCTGGGGTGCGGTCGCTCGAAGGCCTGCGGGCGGCGCGCACCGGCCCCCCGGGGCACGGTCCCCGGGGAACCTCAGACGGTCGTGACGACGTCCTCGTAGTCGAGCCTCGGGAGCCGCTCCATCCACGCACCCTCGGGGGCGGGACGCCCGATGGTGACGACGACGAGGGAGCGACGGTCGCCGTCGGGGAAGAGCTCGCCGTCGAGGCCGTCGTGGTCGAACCCCGTCATCGGCCCGGCGGCGAGCCCGGCGGCGCGGACCCCGAGGATGACGTAGGCGACCTGGAGGGTCGCGTTGAGGCGTGCGGTCTCCTCGCGGAACGCGTCGTCCGCGGCGAAGGCCTCGCGGGCGCCCGGGTAGACGGGGAAGGTCCGGGGCAGCTCCTGGTGGAAGCCGGTGTCGGCGGCGAGCACGGCGACGAGCGGTGCCGCGGCGGTCTTGGCCGAGTTGTTGCCGCTCATGTGGCGGACGACTCGGTCGCGGGCCTCCGCGCTGCGGACGAGGACGATCCGCAGCGGCTGGGCGTTCATCGAGGTCGGCGCCCACTTGACGAGGTCGTAGACCGCCCGGACCTGCTCCTCGGTGACCGGCTCGTCCGTGAACGCGTTCGCCGTCCGGGCCCCCCGGAACAGCAGGTCCTGGGCCTCCTTGCCGAGGACGAGGCCGCAGGGGCCGACGCGGTCGGTCGAGGAGGCGGTCGCGGTGTCCGGCTCGGAACGGGTCGGGGCGGCTGTCGTCGCGTCGTTCATCATGTGTCCTTGAACTGTCAACTAGATGACGCTATTCCCCGTGGTCGCCGGTCGACCCGGTGGGAGGCCGCCTGCGCGCGCGGCTTGATGACGAGGAGGTCGACGTTGACGTGCGGGGGCCGCGTCGCCATCCACGTGATGGCGTCGGCGATGTCCTCGGCGACGAGCGGGTCGGCGACGCCGTCGTACACCCGCTCGGCCCGCTCCCGGTCGCCCCCGAAGCGGGTAAGGGCGAACTCTTCGGTGCGGACCATGCCGGGAGCCACCTCGGTGACCCGTACCGGCTCGGCGACGAGCTCGAGGCGAAGGGTCTCGGTCATGACGGCGACCCCGTGCTTGGCCGCGGTGTAGCCGCCGCCACCCTCGTAGGCCGTCCGTCCGGCGATCGACCCGACGTTGACGACGACCGACCCCCCGCTCGCCTCCCCCGCGGCCCGCAGGGCGGGGAGGAGGGCCTGGGTGACCCTAAGGGTCCCGAGGACGTTGACGTCGTACATCGTCCGCCACTGCTCGACGTCGGCGGACGCGATCGGGTCGAGGCCGAGGGCGCCGCCCGCGTTGTTGACGAGGACGTCGAGGCGGTCGCGGACGGCCTCGACGAGCCGGGAGACGTCCTCGGGGGAGGTGACGTCACATGCGACGGACTCGCCGCCGATCTCCTCGGCGAGGTCGGCGACGCGCTCCGCCCGCCGAGCCGCGCAGACGACCCGGAATCCCTCCGCGGCGAGGCGCCGGGCGGTCGCCTCGCCGATGCCGCTGCTCGCGCCGGTGACGACGGCCACCGGGCGGGCGCTCACCGGGCGCTCCGCGCGCGGACGGTGCCGGGGTCGACGGCGATCCACGTCGCCTCGGCGTGGCCGAGCAGGCGGTCCCCGTCGTACAGCGCGGTCCCGCAGTAGTGCTTGCGACCGTCCCGGCCGCGCTCCCACCCGAGGGTGACGACGTCGGTGCCGGGGGCGGGGAGGGCGAGCACGGTCGCCGTCATCGTCCCGAGGACCATCGGGGTCTCGTCGATCCCGAGGGCCCAGCACCCGGGGCAGTCGAGGGCGGCCCACACGAGCTCGGTCGACGGGTCCTCCGCGTGCCAGACCGCGGCCCGCAGGTACCGGTCGGCCCCCTCGACGGGGCCGGGGAAGATCCGCATCCCGTCACCCTCGGCGCGCTCGGGACCGCAGACGAAGCACGTCGGGAACGGGTGGCCGGTCCCGGTGAAGCGGGCGCTCGCGGCCCTGGCGGTCCCGAGGTCGACGGGCGCGGGGACGTCGTCCCGGTCCGGCTCGGCGGCAGGGCCCGAGCGTGCCACGGGGACGTCCCCGTCGAGGAGGTCGAGGCCGCGCTCGCCGTCGTCGCGGTCCCGGACGACGAGCTCGGTGTCGAGCGGGGGAGGGGTCGCCAACCGGACGGTCACCGCGGGCTCCGCGGCGGTCGTCGGCGTGAGCACGGCGAGGTGGCCGCTCACCCAGCCGCCGTTGCCGGACTCGGGCGGGCCGCAGTATCGGGACGGGACGACGAAGCTCACCCGGCGAACCTACCCGGGGCCGCGACGGCCGCGCCGAGCGCCCCCATACCCGTCCGAGGCCGCGCCGGGGGATGACCGGGGGCCGTCCACCGGTCGTCCACGGGGCCTGCCCCGGCGAAGTGCGCCAGTTCCTGTCGGACGGGAATGAGAGGCTAGGCGGGTGAGCGACCTGATCGACACCACCGAGATGTACCTCAAGACGATCTTCGAGCTCGTCGAGGAGGGCATCCCGCCGCTGCGTGCCCGCATCGCCGAGCGGCTCGGTCACTCCGGGCCGACCGTCTCCCAGACCGTGGCCAGGATGGAGCGCGACGGGCTCCTCACGCTCGCCGGCGACCGTCATCTCGAGCTCACCGAGGAGGGGCGGCTGCTCGCCACCCGGGTCATGCGCAAGCACCGGCTCGCCGAGCGCCTCCTCATCGACGTCATCGGCCTCGAGTGGGAGTACGTCCACGACGAGGCCTGCCGCTGGGAGCACGTCATGTCCGAGCGGGTCGAGCGCAAGATCCTCACGCTGCTCCAGGACCACCAGGACTCCCCGTACGGCAACCCCATCCCGGGTCTCGACGAGCTCGGCGACGACGCCCCCGCCGAGGCCTTCCTCGCCGGGATGACGCGCCTCACCGAGCTCGCCGGCGACGAGCCGCGCACGGTGACCCTCCGCCGGATCGGGGAGCCGGTCCAGGTCGACCACGAGGCGCTCAGTCTCCTCACCGTCGCCGGCCTCCTCCCCGGCCAGCGGGTCACCGTCCGCCGGGACGGGGGCCGGGTCATCGCCGTCCGCGAGGGCGCCGTCGAGGTCGACGGGGTGTCGCTGCCTGACGAGGTCGCCCTCCACGTCTTCGCCGCGGAGTCGGCCCCCTGACCGTCTCGCGGGGGCGCGCTGACCGCCGCTGGCGCCGTCGTGACCTCGGCGTGACATCCCGGAGCCGCATGTGTACCGTGTCCGCGACTCCTCTCCTCCCGGGGGGAGCCGCCGGGGTGGACCCGCCGAGTCCTGCCACCGCCCCGGTCCACCGCGTACGACCGCCCGGCAGGAGCGGGGGACCCACGTTTCCGGGGCGTCGAGAGATGCCCCTGGGGTGAAGTCCCGGGGCGGTCCGACTGCTCGGGCCTCGCCACGGGACCGGGGAGAACCTCCACCCGAACCCGACAGCTGACCTCGCAGGCGCCGAGAGGTTCATCCGTGACTCACACCACCGTGGGGCGCCACCGCGCCCCGAGGCGATTCAGCCCGCTCGCCGAGCTCTCCGCGGTCGTCTCCGGCGCCGTCGTGCCGGCCGTCAGGACCACCGGCCTCGTCGCCGCCTCCGGTGGTCTCGTCGCCGCCTTCGCGCTCCCGGCGCACGCTGACCCGGCCGTCGACCACGCCTCCGGGGCCTCTGCAGCCGCCGCCGGCGCGCAGTCCTTCGACCGCCTCGTCGCGACCGCGACCGCCGGGGCCCCCGCCCTCCCCGAGGTCTCCGCCCCGGCCGTCACCGCGCCAGCGACCCCCGCGCCCGTGGCGTCCGACGTCGGGCGCCTCGCCGTCTCGGCGGTCGCCAAGCCGAAGCCGAAGCCGACGCCGGCCCCCGAGCCGCCCGCGCGTCGGCCCGCCGGCGAGCAGGCCGCCCAGGCCCGGTCGGCGCAGGCCGCCATGTCGAGCCGCTCGTCGACGCGCTCGGCCCCTGCCCCTGCCCCTGCGCCCGCCCCGAAGCCGAAGGCTGCCGCCTCGTCCTCCGGCGGGGTCCTCGGGGCAGCGGCGAGCCTCGTCGGCATCGGCTACGTCTACGGCGGGACGACCCCGGCCGGGTTCGACTGCTCCGGGTACACGGCGTACGTCTTCAACAAGGTCGGCGTCTCGCTGCCCCGGACGGCCGAACAGCAGCGCCGGGCGACGACCCCGGTCTCGGACCCGCAACCCGGCGACCTCGTCTTCTTCGGGGCTCCGGCGTACCACGTCGGCATCTACGCCGGGAACGGCAAGATGTGGGACTCTCCGCGCGCCGGTGAGGCGGTCTCCCTCCGGCCCGTGTTCGGGGGCGTCTCCGGCTACGGCCGCCCCTGAGGCCCCGCCTCACCACCGGGGGTCTCGATCCCGGCCGTTGCGGCCGGCCGCAACGGCGGGGTCGTGTCATGGGCGCTCCGTCGTGTGAGGATGGGGGGATGACCCCGATCGACCTCCAGGTATGGGCAGATGTCGTCTCCCCCTGGTGCTACATCGTCAAGCACCGCCTCGAACGGGCCATCGCGATGAGCGACCGTCCTGCCGAGGTGACCGTCCGCTACCGGGCCTACGAGCTCGACCCGGACGCCTCCCGTGGCAGCGGGGTCCTGGCGGTCGACCACCTGACGACCTCCGGGGGGCGGAGCCCGGACGAGGCCCGCGACCTCGTGGGCCGCGCGGCGGCCGCCGCGCGGGAGGACGCCCTCGCCGTCGACCCGGAGCGGCTGCGCCACTCGAACAGCTTCGACGCCCACCGGCTCGTCGCCCTCGGGCTCGCCCAGGGGGGGCCGCCACTTCAGGCCGCCGTCCTCGAGCGACTGTTCAGCGCCCACTTCACCGAGGGCCGGGCGATCGACGACCACGAGGAGCTCCAGCGGCTCGGTGCCGAGGCCGGGCTCGACGAGCGCCGGCTCGGGGCGGTGCTCGCGGGTGACGACCTCGCCGAGGAGGTCCGTGCGGACGAGGAGGCCGCGCGGGACGTCGGCGTCACCGGTGTCCCGTACGTCCTCGCCGGCGGCTCGCTCGCCGTCCACGGCGCCCAGCCCGTCGAGGTCTTCAGCAACCTCCTCGCGCGCGCCGGAAGCTCGCCAGCAGAGCCTCGCTGAACAGGACGAACTCGACGACGTCGATCGTGCCGGAGCCCGCCGCGTCCTCCACCGTCGCGAGTGCGATCTCGGCGACCCGGTCGGCGGCCCACCCGTACGCCCCGGCGCTCACGGCGGGGAACGCGACCGTCCGCGCCCCGACCTCGCCGGCCACGACGAGCGACGAGCGGAAGCACGCGGCGAGCAGGCCCGGGTCCCGCTCGCCGCGGTGCCAGTTCGGACCGACGGTGTGGATGACAAACCGGGCCCGCAGGTCGCCCGACCCGGTCGCGACCGCCTCGCCGACCGGCAGCCCGTCCGGGTGCGAGGTCGCGCGCAGGCGGCGGCACTCCTCGAGGAGCCGGGGGCCCGCGGCCGCGTGGATGGCCCCGTCGACGCCGCCCCCACCGAGGAGCGAGGAGTTCGCGGCGTTGACGACGGCGTCGACGTCCACGCGGGTGATGTCCCCACGGATACACTCGATCCGGGTCATGCGACCGTCCTACGCCCGGGTGCCGTCCGTCGGCAACCGGGCGTAGCCGAGGACGGGCCGCGACCCGACGACGGCAGCGGCCTCGCCTGCCGTCGTCCGTGGTCACGGAGGCGCATCGGGCGCCCCCGGACGAACGCACCCGGAGGGTTCCTGCATGCGGTTCATGATCATCGTCAAGGCGACGGCCGAGACCGAAGCCGGGGTCATGCCCACCGAGGCCCAGCTCGCGCACATGACGTCGTACAACGAGGAGCTCCTCGCCAGCGGCGTCTTCCTCACCGGGGAGGGTCTGCACCCCTCGAGCAGGGGGGCCCGGGTCCACGTCGAGGACGGCCGGCAGGAGTTCACCGAAGGGCCGTTCCCGGAGCCGGGCACCCTCGTCGCCGGGTTCACGCTCATCGACGTCTCCTCGCGCGAGGAGGCGCTCGAATGGCTCAAGCGCTGGCCGCACGCGCCCGAGGACGGCCCCGTCGACCTCGAGCTGCGACAGGTCCTCTCGCCGGAGGACTTCGGCGAGGCCTTCACCCCGGCGCTCCAGGCCCGCGAGCGGGCGATGCGCGCCCAGCTCGACGGGGAGGGGGCGACCGGATGAGCCCGACGCGACGTCCGTCCGCATCCGGCCCGTGTGGTTTCCACGACGGCAGCCGGTGTGGTGGGATCCTCTCGTGTGGGACGACGTGAACCGAACGGTCGAGGCCGTCTGGCGGATGGAGGCGGCGCAGGTCGGCGCCGTCGTGGCGCGGACGGTCGGTGACGTCGGCGTCGCCGACGAGGCGGCCCAGGCAGCCCTGCGGGACGCGTACGGCCGGTGGAGCCGGACCGGGGTGCCGGACGCGCCGGGCGCCTGGCTGACCGCCACCGCGCGCCGGCACGCCGTCGAGCGGCTCCGGCGCGGGCCGGCGCGCTCGCGGGCGGTCGACCGTCGCACCCGCGGTGAGGAGGCCCGGGCCGCGGGCGAGGTCGAGGCGTCGTTCGACGACGTCGCCCACGACGTCACCGACGAGGTGCTCCGGCTCATCTTCACGGTCTGCCACCCGGTGAACCCGCTGGCCCACCGGGTCGCCCTGACCCTGCGCATGGTCGCCGGCCTGACTCCCGCGGACGTCGCCGAGGCGCTGGGAACGGGCGAGAGCGCCGCCGCCGAGCAGGTCGTCCGGGCCACCGCGGCGATCCGGGACGCCGGCGTGCGGCTCGAGGTCCCCTCGGGCGACGAGCTGGTCCCGCGGCTGCGGAGCGTCCTCGAGGTGCTCGACGAGATCTTCGCCCTCGGGGAGGTCGCGACCGCCCGCGGCGACCGGGCGCGCGGCGAGCTCATGGGGACCGGCCTGCGGCTCGGGCGCGTCCTCGCCGGCCTCGTCCCGGGCGAGCCCGAGGTCCACGGGCTGCTCGCCCTCATGAAGCTCCACGCCTCCCGGACGGGGGCCCGGACCGCAGCCCGCGGGGAGCCCGTCCCGGTGTACGAGCAGGACCGCACCCGGTGGGACTGGCTGCTCGTCCGCAACGGGCTCGCGTCGATCGCCCGCGCCAAGGCGCTCCGCGCCGACCCCGGCCCCTACGTCCTCCGTGCCGAGATCGCCGCCTGCCACGCACGTGCGGTGCGCCCCGAGGACACCGACTGGGTCCGCATCGTCATCCTCTACGCGGAGCTCACCGAGCAGCAGCCGTCGCCGCGCGTCGAGGTCAGCCGCGCGGTGGCCCTCTCGCACGCGGTGGGGCCCGAGGCCGCGCTCCCCGTCATCGAGGCGGTCGCCGGCGACCCGTCACTGGCCGGCGACCCGGTGCTTCCCGCGGTCCGCGGGGACCTGCTCCGTCGGGCCGGCCGGGATGCCGAGGCGGCGGCCGAGCTCCGGCGGGCCGCGGCCCTCACCGCCACCGAGGGCGAGCGCCGGTGGCTCATCGAGCGGGCCGAGCGCGCCGAGGCCGGCTGATCCGCCCAGGTCACGTCGACTGGGCGAACCGGTCGACCTGCGTCGTCCTGCCGGAGACGATGAGGACGTCCCCCGCCTCGAGGACGGTCTCGGTCGTCGCGTACTCGATCTCCTGGCCCGGACGCTTGACGGCGACGACGGTGATCCCGTAGTCGGAGCGGATCGACGTCGAGCCCAGCGGCCGGCCCGCGGCGAACCGCGGGACCGAGGTCTTGGCGAAGGCGAAGTCGTCGTCGAACTCGAGGTAGTCCTCCATCTGCCCGGTGAGGAGGTGCGAGACCCGCGAGCCCATCTCGTGCTCGGGCTGGACGACGTGCTGGGCGCCGAGCCGCCGGAGGATCCGGGCGTGCGTCGGGCTGGACGCCTTCGCCCAGACCTCGGGCACGTCGAGCTCGCTGACGATCGTCATCGTGAGCAGGGACGCCTGGAGCCCCGACATCGCGATGACGACCCGGGTGTCGGGACCCACCTCGAGCTGCTCGAGGGCCTCGTGGGTGGTCGCGTCGGCGACGACGACGTCCCGGAGCCGCTCCGCGTGCGCCTGGACGATGTCCGGGTCGACGTCGATCCCGAGGACGGGGACGTCGCGCTTCTCGAGCGCGAGCGCGAGCGAGCTGCCGAACCGTCCGAGACCGATGACGACGACGCGACGCGGGGTCCGGCTAGCCAACGAGAGCCCTCTCTTCCGGGAAGTCGTATCGCCGTGCGCGCGTCCGTAGGGCGAGCGCGGCTCCGAGCGTGATCGGCCCGAGACGGCCGAAGTACATGAGGAGGATGAGGACGACCTGGCCGATCGGGGGGACGTCCGGGGTCATCCCCGTGCTCAGTCCGACGGTGGCGAACGCGGAGATCGCCTCGAACAGGGCCTCGTCGAGGGTGTGGTCGGTGACGGCGAGCAGGGCCATCGTCCCCCCGGCGATCGCGCCGACCCCGAGCAGGGCGACGGTGAGGGCCTGCCGCTGGACGTCCGTGGGCAGCCGCCGGCGGAGGACGTGGACGGTCGGCTCGCCGCGCAGCTCGGCCCAGATGACGAACCCGAGGAGGGCGAACGTCGTCACCTTGATCCCCCCGGCAGTCCCCGCCGACCCGCCGCCGACGAACATCAGTCCGTCGAGGGTGAGCAGGCCCTCGGGGCGCAGGCTCCCGATGTCGACGCTGTTGAACCCCGCGGTCCGCGCGACGACCGAGTGGAAGACCCCGGCGAGGACCCGGCCGCCCGGGTCGAGTGCCCCGAGGGTGCGGGGGTTGCTCCACTCGATGACGGTGAGGAGGACCGACCCGAGGACGAGGAGGGCGGCCGAGACCCAGACGGTGATGGCGGTGTGCAGGGACCAGCGCCCCGGACGCCGCCACTGCCGCCGCAGCTCCCACAGGACGGGGAACCCCAGCCCCCCGACGACGACGGCGAGCATGACCGGGACGCACACCCACGCGTCCGCGGCGTACCGGACGAGGCTGTCGCTCTCGAGCCCGAAGCCCGCGTTGTTGAACGCCGAGATGGCGTGGAAGACGCCGGAGTACAGCGCGGTGCCGACGGGCTCGTCGTAGTGGAGCCAGAGGCGGGCCGTGAGGACGGCGGCGACCGCGACCTCGACCACGGCGGCGATCGCGACGATGCCGAGGAGGACGCGGCGGACGTCGGCGACGGCGATCGTCCGCGACTCGGCGGCGGCGAGGAGCGACGCCCGCATCCCGAGGCGTCGCCCGATGAGGAGGACGAGGAGGGAGGCGAGGGTCATCACTCCGAGGCCGCCGACCTGGATCATGACGAGGATCGCGGTCTCGCCGAACGCGGACCAGTGGGTCGCGGTGTCGACGGTGACGAGGCCGGTGACGCAGGTCGCCGACGTCGCCGTGAAGAGGGCCGTGAGGAAGCTCGTCCCGACGCCCGTCGCGGTCGCCAGGGGCGTCATGAGGACGAGCGTGCCGACGGCGATGACGCCGGCGAAGCCGAGCATGACCGCCCGGGCGGGGTTGTCGACGAACTGCGCGACGGCGCTCGCCGACCGGCTTCCTCCACTCACGTCAGTCCACGGTAGGCGCATCGACCGGTCACAGACCGGAGGCTATTGCCCCCGACTCTCACATCTCGGCAACGGATGCATCACGGACCGGTTGCGCTTGGGGCCCAAAGGGGACGGATCCATTCGGGACTGTGGCCAAGCGCCGTGGCATGTGCTTGCGTGAAGAAGGACGGACGGGTCCAGTGGGCAGCGTCGCACTACCCTCTGGATGAACACAGCATGCACGTCGAGGTGAGGATGGTGAGCGGTGGCCGTCATCGAGGCCGAGCACGTCTACAAGGTCTTCGGGCGCAGGGGACGCGAGGGCGTCTCCCGGCTCGAGGCCGGGGAGACCCGCGCCGAGCTGCTCGAGGACGGGCTGACCGCCGGTGTCGTCGATGCGTCGTTCACCGTCGAGGAGGGCGAGATCTTCGTCGTCATGGGCCTGTCCGGCTCGGGCAAGTCGACGCTCATCCGGATGGTCAACGGGCTGCTCGAGCCGACCGCCGGGCACGTCCGGGTCTACGGGGACGACATCACGGCGATGTCCCCCAAGCAGCTACGCCAGGTGCGGCGTGACCGGGTGAGCATGGTCTTCCAGCACTTCGCGTTGTTCCCGCACCGGACCGTCGTGGAGAACGCCGCCTTCGGTCTCGAGGCCAAGGGGGTCGGCCGGAAGGAACGCGAGGACAAGGCCCGCGAGGCGCTGTCGATGACCGGGCTCGAGGGGTGGGCCGACCAGCTGCCCGCCCAGCTGTCCGGCGGGATGCGCCAGCGCGTCGGCCTTGCCCGTGCGCTCGCCGCCGAGACCGACATCCTCCTCATGGACGAGGCATTCAGCGCGCTCGACCCGCTCATCCGGCGCGAGATGCAGGACCAGCTCCTCGAGCTCCAGCACCGGCTCGGCAAGACCGTTCTGTTCATCACCCACGACCTCAACGAGGCGATGCGGATCGGGGACCGGATCGCGATGATGCGGGCCGGCGAGATCATCCAGGTCGGCACAGCCGAGGAGATCCTCACCAGTCCGGCCAACGACTACGTCGCCCAGTTCGTCGCCGACGTCGACCGGGCGCGTGTCCTCACCGCCGGCGCCGTCATGGAGCGTCCCGTCGCGGTGCTCGGTGCCGAGCAGGGCCCCCGGGCGGCGCTCCGGCTCATGCGCGAAAACCAGCAGACCTCCATCTTCGTCGTCGGCCGGGACCGGCTGCTGCGTGGGGTCGTCCACGAGGGGGCCGTCGCCCGGGCCCTCGAGGGCGGCCCCGACCAGCTCGACGGCGTCATCGAGGACGTCGACTTCGCCATCGCGGAGGACACCCCGCTCATCGAGGTGCTCTCCCGCGCAGCGGCCCAGGCCGTCCTGCCCGTCGTCTCGAGATCGGGCAAGCTCGTCGGCGTGCTGCCGCGGGTGACCCTGCTGTCCGTGCTCGGCGGCGGGAACGAGCCCGACGACGAGGAGCCCACCGAGACCCAGGAGGTGGCCGGTGTTCGCTGACATCGTGCGCAGCGCCGACCCGGTCGTGCCGCGGATCCCCATCGGTACCGCGTTCGAGGACATCGTCGACTGGCTGACCACCCACCTCGGCGGCCTGTTCGACCTCATCGACAGCGTCATCTCTGCCCTCGTCGACGGGATCGAGTCGGGACTGCTCGCCGTGCCGACCCTCGTGCTCATCGTCGTCCTCGCCGGCATCGCCCTGCTCCTGCGCGGCTGGAAGTTCGCCCTCTTCAGCGCGCTCGGACTCCTCCTCGTCGACGGGATGGCGCTCTGGGGGGACTCGATGAGCACGCTCGCGCTCATCCTCGTCGCGAGCATCGTCGCCGTCGTCATCGCCATCCCCGTCGGTGTGCTCGCCGCCCGGAACGAGGCGACGTCGAGGGTCGTCAAGCCCGTGCTCGACTTCATGCAGACCATGCCCGCCTTCGTCTACCTCATCCCCGCGGTGACGTTCTTCAGCATCGGCAAGGTGCCCGGCGTCATCGCCACCGTCGTGTTCGCGATGCCTCCCGGAGTCCGCCTCACCGAGCTCGGCATCCGCCAGGTCGACAAGGAGGTCGTCGAGGCGGGGCACGCCTTCGGCGCGACCCCGTCCGAGATCCTCCGCAACATCCAGGTGCCGCTCGCGACGCCGACGATCATGGCCGGGGTCAACCAGGTCATCATGCTGGCCCTGTCGATGGTCGTCATCGCCGGGATGGTCGGCGCCGGCGGGCTGGGCGGAAAGGTCTTCGAAGCGATCACCCGGCTCAACATCGGGCTCGGGTTCGAGGCAGGCCTCGCCGTGGTCATCCTCGCGATCTACCTCGACCGGATGACCGGCGCCCTCGGGGAGCGTTCGGCCGTCGCCAAGGCCGAACGGATGACCTCCGCGCGGGGATGAGCGCGGAGGCGGGGCCCCGCCACTCGGAGTCCCGACACCACCGACCTGTTCGCAACAGAAGGGAACCATCGTCATGAAGCGCACACTGCGCTCCATCGCCACCGCCACCACGGCCGGCATCGCCATCCTCGGGCTCGCCGCCTGCGGGAGCAGCGACAGCGGCTCGGCCGGGTCCGACACCGCCTCCGGCTCCTCGTCCGCCTCCGGCGGAGGGGGCGGCACCATCACCATCGGGTACATCCCGTGGGACGAGGACATCACGGTCACGAACACCTGGAAGCAGGTCCTCGAGGACCAGGGCTACACCGTCGAGACGAAGCAGCTCGACGTGGCGCCGACGTTCGTCGGCCTCTCGAAGGGCGACATCGACCTCTTCTTCGACGCGTGGCTGCCCAAGACCCACGAGGACTACTGGAAGAAGTACGGCGACAAGATCGACGACATGGGGGTCTGGTACGACAACGCCAAGCTCACCATGGCGGTCCCCGACTACGTCGACGTCCAGTCGATCGCCGACCTCAAGGGCAAGGCCGACGAGTTCAACGGGAAGATCATCGGGATCGAGCCCGGCGCGGGGCTGACCCGGATCACCCAGGACCAGGCGATCCCGGACTACCAGCTCGGCGACAGCTACAAGCTCCTCACGTCCTCGACGGCGGCCATGCTGTCCGAGCTCAAGAAGGCCACGGACGCGAAGAAGCCGGTCGTCGTCACGCTGTGGCGGCCGCACTGGGCGTACGCGGCGTTCCCGATCCGGGACCTCAAGGACCCGAAGAACGCCATGGGTGACGCGGAGAAGATCCACACCCTGGCCCGCCAGGGCTTCGCGAACGACTTCCCGGACGTCGCGAAGATGCTGGGGAAGTTCACGATGAACGACGAGCAGCTCGGCTCCCTGGAGAACCTCGTCCTCCAGGAGAACAGCGACGACCCGGCCAAGGGCGTCAACGAGTGGCTCAAGGA
The DNA here is from genome assembly GCA_963783735.1 of uncultured Actinomycetota bacterium. Classification (GTDB taxonomy): domain Bacteria; phylum Actinomycetota; class Actinomycetes; order Actinomycetales; family Dermatophilaceae; genus CAWDAQ01. Next base: position 30,258 of record CAWAOO010000010.1, read on the forward strand.
CAACCCGGACTTCGTCAGCCAGCTCACCGGCTGAGCCGGGAGACCGGGTCCCGGCGGGGCCGCGTGCCAGGACGGCGCGCGGCCCCGCCGCCGGCTCGGCCTCCCTGCAGGCTCGCTCCGCCCCGGCACCGGCCACGCAGTACCGTGGTTCCCGCCCGGGGGTGGGCGTGGTGGCCACTCACCGGCGACACGGGGCCGGGATCGAGGTGCCGGGATGGACGTCGACGTCACCGAGGTGGCTCCCGGCGTCCACCACGCCCGGGCCAGGCACGTCGGGTGGACCCTCGTCGTCGAGGGCGGCGAGGTCACGGTCGTCGACGCGGGCCTGCCGGGGGACCGGGACCGGGTCGTCGCCTCGCTGGCACGCATCGGCCGCGGCCCCGCCGACGTCGACGCGGTGGTCCTCACCCACGGCCACCCCGACCACGTCGGCGCCGCCGCCTGGCTGCACACCGCGCACGGCGTTCCGGTGCACGCCCACCCCGACGAGGCCGCGAACGTCCGGGGAGAGCGGACGGAGCAGGTGGGCGAGGCCCGGCTGCTGCGGATGGTCTGGCGGCCGCGGGTGGCCCGGTGGATGCTCGACGTCCTCCGCGACGGCATCGCCCGACCCGACCGCACCATGGACCTCGAGCTCGACCGGGCCGGACCGCTCGACGTCCCCGGCTCCCCGGTGCTCGTCCCCACCCCGGGGCACACGAGCGGGCGCTGCGCGCTCCACCTGCCCGGCCGGGGCGTCGTTCTCGCCGGGGACGCGCTCATGACCGAGCATGCCCTCGACCCCGGCGCGGGGCCCCGGCTGCTCCCGGACTTCTTCAACACCGACACGAGCAGGGCCCTTCGGTCGCTCGAGGCTCTACGCGGCCTGGCCGGGGAGGTCGTCGTCCCCGGACACGGGCCCGCCTACCGGGGCAGCCCGGCCCGTGCCGTGGAGCTCGCCCTCGCGGCCTCCTCCCGCCCCGGCTCGTGACCTGCCACGGGATCGGTCACCTCCGCTCGAGGAGGCCCTTGACGTACCCCGCCTGACCGGCGTGCTGGGTCGTGTCCCCGATGACGCTGACGAGCCGGACGCCCGCAGTCACCGGGGGATCCCACCTGTCGTCGATGACCCGCTCGAGGTCGGCGTCGGACATCCCCCCGACGACCTCGACCGCGCGGGCGTGGACGGCGTCCTGGTATCCGGTGAGCAGGGCGGGGTCGTCGACCCGGAAGGCGCGGACGTCCTCGGGGGAGTGGCCGAAGCCGAAGTCCCCGTCGCGGTAGGGCAGGTCGAAGCGCCGCGCCCACCCCTGCGCGGTCCACACCTGCTCGCTGCCCGCGAGCCCGGCGACGTGGTCGTCCTCGACCCGGGTGAGGTGCCAGAGGAGCCACCCGATCGAGTTCGTCCCGGGGCTCGGCTGCCAGAGCAGCGCCTCGACGTCGAGGTCGTCGGCGATCGACGCGACGAGGCTCCGGACGCGCCCGAGGGCGTCGATGATGAGCTGGGCCGCCGGTGTGGGTGCACTCATGGGTCCATCCTGCAACCGATCCGCTGTGACGTCACGCCCCGCCGGCGGGTAGGCTCTCGCCGGTGTGGAGGTCATGATGAAGAGAAAACCCGCCGTGCTGCTCGCCGCCGCCGTCCTCGCGGCCGCGCCCGTCCTCGCGGCCGCGCCCGCAGTGGCGTCACGCTCCGCGGGGTACGCCGTCCTGCACACGACCCTCCCCACCGGCGCACGACCCGTCGTCCGGTGGAACGGCTGCCAGCGGATCACGTACAAGGTCAACCTCGCCGCCGTGCCCCGGCCGCGCCGGGCGGCGGTCCTTCGGGAGACGCGGACGACGGTCCACGCGCTCGGTGCGAGGACCCGGTTCACCTTCACCTACCGCGGGCAGACCGCGGAGGTCCCGCGCCGCGGGAACATCGACCGGCAGAGCGCCGAGCTCCTCATCGCCTACGCCAAGCCGGGGGCGACGAACATCGACCTCTCCGGCAACATCATGGGCCAGGGCGGCGTGAGCTACCGGTCGTGGGGGAGGGCCTCCCACGGGCGGACCGTGTACCGGGCGGCGGCGACCCGCGGGTACGTCGTCATCGACGCCCCGGACATGCTCCGGCGCGCCCGGCCCGGCTTCGGGCCGGGGCCACGCCGGACAAACCTCCTCGCGCACGAGCTCGGGCACGCCGTCGGCCTCCAGCACGTCGGGCTGAGGACGGCCCTGATGAACCCCGTCCTCGGCCCGAGGACGCCGAGGCTGTACTCCGCCCCCGGGGAGACCGCCGGGCTCCGGAGGCTCGGGCGGTCCGCGGGCTGCATCCCGATGGCGGGCTCCGGCGTCCGCGACCTCCGCTGACCGACGCCGGCCGGGACGGGCTCGGCTGTGGTGTCCGGACGGCCGGCACGGCACGGCACGTTCAGTCGATCCGGGCGATCGGCGTCGACTGCAGGACGGTGGCCTCCTCCTCGACGAGGATGTGGACGACACCTGCGGCAGGGGAGGGGACGTCGGCGGCGACCTTGTCGACCTGGACCTCCGCGAGGAGCTGGTCGACGCGCACGGTCTCCCCGTCCCGGACGAACCACGTCGAGAGCACTCCCTCGGCGTCGGGCGTCTCCTTCGACAGGGCGGGGAAGAGGACGTCGGTCATCGCGCGACGGAGCGGCGGATCGCCGCCTCGATCCGGTCGGGCCGCGGGGAGCACGGCGAACTCGAGCGAGCGGGCGTACGGGATGGGGACGTCGGGGACGGCGACCCGCTCCACGGGGACCGTGAGGAGGGTGGGGTCGTGGTCGGTCACCGTGGCGACCACCTCCCGGAGAGGGGGAACGAGAGGTAGTCCTCGTCGACGACGACGAGCCGGCCCGTCTTCGCGACCGAGGTGAGGATCGCGTCGCGGTCGAGGGGGACGAGGCTGCGCAGGTCGAGGACCTCGACGTCGACGTCCTCGGCCGCGAGCGTGTCCGCGACGTCGAGGGCGTGGTGGACCGACAGCGACAGGGTCACGACCGTGACGTCGGCGCCCTCCCGGGCGACGCGCGCCCGGCCGATCGGGACGACGTGCTCCCCCTCGGGGACCTCGTCGGTGGCCCTGGGGTTCTTCGTCATCCACGGGATCCCCATGATCCCCTTGTGGAACATGTAGACGACGGGGTTGTCGTCCCGGATCGCCGACGTCATCAGGCCCTTCGCATCGGCGGGGGTGCTCGGGACGACGACCTTCATCCCCGGCAGGTGGGCGAACGTCCCCCACAGGCACTGCGAGTGCTGCGCGCCGTCGCCGTAGCCGCCGCCGACCGCGGTCGTCAGGACCATGGGGACGGCGACGTGGCCGCCCGACTCGTAGTGGATCTTCGCCATGTGGTTGTAGATCTGGTCGAGGCAGACCCCGAGGAAGTCGGCGAACATCAGCTCGACGACCGGACGCATCCCCTCGACGGCGGCCCCGATGCCGAGACCGATGAACGCGGTCTCCGAGATGGGCGTGTCGATGATGCGTTCGGGGCCGAACCGGTCGAGCAGGCCGGTCGTCGAGCTGAAGATCCCTCCGTAGGCGCCGACGTCCTCGCCGAGGTAGAACACCGACAGGTCGCGTTCCATCTCCTGCGCGACGGCCTCGACCATCGCCTTGGACGTCGTCAGCCGTCGGCTCGCGTGGGCGGTGGGGGTGCTCGGTGCGTCGGTGATCGTCATCCTCGGGTCTCCTCAGGCGAATACGTCGGACGTCGCCGACGCCGGGTCGGGCACCGGGCTGTCCTTGGCGAAGGTGACCGCGTCCTCGACCCGGGCGCTCGCGGCCTCGCGGACGCTCGTGACGGCGGCGTCGTCGAGGATGCCGGCGTCACGGAGGATGCGCTCGTACCTGGGGATCGGGTCGTGCGCCGCGACCTCGGCGAGGTCGGGCCGGTAGCCTTGGGCGTCGCCCTCGAAGTGGCCCAAGAGCCGCACGGTGTGCACCTCGATGAGGGTGGGGCCGCCGCCCCCTCGGGCCCGTTCGATGGCGTGCCGGGCGGCGTCGAAGACCGCCTCGACGTCGTTGTCCTCGACCCGCTCCCCGGGGATGCCGTAGGAGGTCGCCCGCTCGGCGTTCGAGCCGACCGCCGTCGAGGCCGACCGCGGCACCGAGATTCCCCAGTCGTTGTCCTCGACGACGAAGACGACGGGGAGCGACCACAGCGCCGCGAGGTTGAGAGACTCGTGGAACCCCCCCTGGTTGGCCGCGCCCTCGCCGGTCACGGCGACGGCGATCCCGCCGGTTCCGTGACGCTGGAAGGCGAAGGCCTGGCCGAGCGCCGGTGGGTAGCCCTCGGCGATGATGCCCGAGCACGAGAAGTGGGTGGCCGGGTCGAACAGGTGCATGTGGCCGCCCCGGCCCCGCCCGAGGCCGGTCTCCCGGCCGAAGATCTCGGCCGTCATCCGCCGCAGGTCGACCCCGTGGGCGACGGCGAAGTGGTGGGGGCGGTGGGTCGCGGTCACCGCGTCGCCGGCCGTGAGGTGGGCGCAGACGCCGGCGGCGACGGGCTCCTGGCCGGCCGAGAGGTGCATCTCTCCCGGGATGAGCCCCTTGGCGATGTCGAAGCCGGGTCCCTTGTCGGCGTGGTACTCGCGCAGGATCGCCTCCTCGTACGTCCTGCAGAGCACCATCGTCTCGTAGAGGCGGTGGCGCACGCCCGGGGACGGGGTCGGCCTCCCGCCGAGTCGGTCGGTCTCGGGGGCCTGCGCCTCGGACGCGGCGGACGCCGATGGAGCGGACTGTGTCGTCATGAGGGCCTCCCGTGCACGCTCGTCACCTCGCACGCTATGACCCCGGCGAGGCCGTCACAACGGCCCGTTGTTCACATGGTGATAGAGGCCCCGGCGGTCTCCTCGGGGCCGGCGAAGGCGATGAGCCGGGCGGCCCGGACGAGCTTCTCGCGCCGCTCGAGGACGCGACCGAGCCGGTGGGAGGGGACGGACACCGCGACCGCGGCCGAGAACGATGCCGAGGGGACGGCGACGGCGACGCAGGCCGTGCCGAGGGCGTACTCCTCCCGGTCGAGGCTGTACCCGGGAGCAGCCTCGAGCTCGCGCATGAGGGCCCGGGCGTCGGTGACGGTGTGGTGGGTGAGGTCCGCGAGCGGGTGGTCGGAGAGGTAGTCCCGGCGCTGGGCTGCCGGGAGGGTCGCGAGGACGGCCTTGCCGAGTGCGGTCGCGTGGGCGGCGTCGTGGAAGCCCACCCAGAGGTCAGCGCGCGGGGCGTCGGGGGAGTCGACGACGTCGACGAGCCGCACCTCGCCGTCGCCGAGGACCGAGAGGTAGGCGGCGGCGTGGAGCCCGTCGCGGAGCTCGGCGAGGACCTCGTGGGAGCGGGCGGGCCGAAGGCCGCTGCCTCCGGGCCCGCTGGAGAGCGCTGCGATCCGGTCGCCGAGGACGTACCCGCCCTCGATCCTGCGGAGGTAGCCCTCGTGGACGAGGGTGCGGACGAGGTGGTAGACGGTCGGGAGGGGAAGGGCAGCGGCTCGGGCGAGGCTCTTCGCGGAGAGGGGACGATCGGCGTCACCGACGACGTCGAGCAGCCGGAGGGCGCGGCGGACCGACTTGATGAACGTCGGCTGTGCTCCCATCGACCCTCCCCCCGCCACGGTATGTCCGGCAGGGGCCCGAGGCAACGGGTCCGGGCGGCTGCGCTGCCCGGGTCGGGCTACCGCGGGCGGGTGCGCGCCCTCGGTGGCTTCGGCGCCTTCGGCGGCTGGGACTCGGCGTGGAGCACGGACTCCTCGAGCCAGTCGGCGAGGCCGTCCGCGTCGAGGAGGCTCGCGTCGACGACGACGATCCCGCGCATCGGCCGCCCGGTGAAGTCCATCTCCCGGGCGCCGCGGGCGAGCGCGTCGTCGTGGGCCTCCCGGCCCAGCCGGACCATGAGGTCGTCGTGGATGATGCCGCAGGCCATGTGGGTGTTGACCATGAACACGAGCCCCCCGAACATCGCGCGCTCCTCGAACGGCGCTCGCGGGGCGAGCTCGTCACGGACCCGGTCGGCGAGGGCGGTGTCGTACACCATCCCCCCATGATCGTCTGCTCCCGGCGCCGCGCCAAGGGCGGGCGGCGGCCAGCGGCGCTCCTTCGACTCGACGAGCGGGCCGTCGGTGAGTCCGCGGGTCTCACTCCCTCGGGTACTCCTCCGACTCGTCGCCGACGACGACGGACTGCTCGACGACGTCAGCCTCGTCCGCGTCGACCTCGACGTGGGTGACCGGCGGGTCCGGGAGGTCCTCGCCGGGGTGCGGGTCGGCCTCGGGGCCGCGGTCCGTCGGGTCGACGTCGTCTCGTGCCTCGTTCATCGCGTCCTCGATTCCCCCGACGGGCGTCCGCCCGGTGCTGCTGCGGGGACGGTCCGAGTGTGACGCACTCCGGTGCCGCCTCGCCGCCGCAGGGCATCGAAGATCGCATCAGGTCCAGAGCGCCGAGCCAGGCTCGTCCAGTTACTCACCACGGAACGGACTCATGTGCCGCCCTGCGTGGCGGCGCCGGTCAGGTGCTCTGCCGTGACTGGATCTGGTCGCCCGGCGCAGTCTCCGCTGGGGTCGTCGAGTCGGTTGCCGGGCGGGTCCTTGAGATCGTCGAGGATCTCGGCGGCTTCGGGGG